>NZ_STGG01000022.1 GCF_005222695.1 Massilia sp. HP4
AGGCCTTGCAGCGCGGCCACCGCCAGGCATCAGGCCAGCAGGGCGGCCACGAGGCACAGGATTACCCCGGCGCCGGGCCGCGCCGCGATGCGGGCATAGACGATGCTGAAGACGACGATGGCCAGCACCGCCAGCAGGGTATTGGCGGCGGCGATGGCGGCGAAGTCGCTCCCCTGCTCGAGCGCGATCGCCAGCAGGATCGGGCCCGAGACGATGGGGAAGGCCGACAGCCAGCCGGCCACGCCGGGGCCCCAGCGGCGGCCGGCAAGGGTGACGAGGGCGATCAGGGACGGAACGAGCAGCAGTTTCAGGACGAAAGGCATGGTTGGGCTTGTGATGGTGCGGGCGCTGGCGCCCCAATGAAAAACGCCCGCCGGTGAGGGCGGGCGTCGGTCGAGACTACGCCGTTGCCGGCGCAACCGTCAAGCTCACAGCACGTCGCTGGCGTGGTCGGCCAGGCGCGAGCGTTCGCCGCGCGCCAGGGTCACGTGGCCGCCGTGGCTCCAGCCCTTGAAGCGGTCGACCACATAGGTCAGGCCGCTCGAACCCTCGGTGAGGTAAGGCGTGTCGATCTGCGCGATATTACCCAGGCACAGGATCTTGGTGCCGGGGCCGGCGCGCGTGACCAGGGTCTTCATCTGCTTCGGCGTCAGGTTCTGCGCCTCGTCGATGATGAGGAACTTGTTCACGAAGGTGCGGCCACGCATGAAGTTGAGCGACTTGATCTTGATGCGCGAGCGGATCAGGTCTTGCGTGGCGGCGCGGCCCCAGTCGCCGGCATCGCCGTCCGACTTCATGAGCACCTCGAGGTTGTCGTCGAAGGCGCCCATCCATGGCGACATTTTCTCTTCTTCGGTGCCCGGCAGGAAGCCGATGTCCTCGCCCACCGGCACCGTCACGCGGGTGACGATGATCTCGTTGTAGAGCTTGGTCTCCAGCACCTGCGCCAGGCCGGCCGCCAGCGCCAGCAGGGTTTTACCAGTACCGGCCTGGCCCAGCAGGGTGACGAAGTCGACCTCGGGGTTCATGAGCAGGTTGAGGGCGAAATTCTGCTCGCGGTTGCGCGCCGTGATGCCCCAGACGTTGTTCTTGTTGTGGCTATAGTCGCGCAGGGTCTGCAGCACGGCGGTCTTGCCGTTGATCTGCTTGACCTGGGCGTACAGCGGCGACTGGCCGTCCTTCGGCTCGAGGAACACGAACTGGTTTGCCAGCAGGGTCGGGATGACGGGGCCGGTAACGCGATAATAGGTCGCCGAGCTGCCGTTCTTGTTCTCTTGCCAGGATTCGACGTCCTTGCCGTGCTTGTCCCAGAAGTCGTCCGGCAGCTGGACGATGCCCGAGTACAGCAGGTCGGTGTCTTCGAGCACGTGGTCGTTGAAATAATCCTCGGCCGGCAGGCCGATGGCGCGCGCCTTGATGCGCATATTGATGTCTTTCGACACCAGCACGATGGCGCGGCCCGCCATTTGTTGTTCCAGCGCGCGCACGACACCCAGGATCTGGTTGTCGGCCTTGCCGGACGGCAGGCCTTCGGGCAGGGCGGCGCTGTGCAGGCGGGTCTGGAACAGCAAGCGCCCCTTGGCATCCTTGTTGCCCAGCTTGGACAGCGGAATGCCGGACTCGATCGCGTCGTCGTCGACGTTGGCGATCAGGGCGTCGAGCGTGCGCGACACCTGGCGTGCATTGCGCGCCACTTCGGACATGCCCTTCTTGTGGTTGTCCAGCTCTTCGAGCGTCATCATCGGCAGGTAGACGTCGTGCTCTTCGAAGCGGAACAGCGAAGTCGGATCGTGCATCAGCACATTGGTGTCGAGCACGAACACCTTGGTGGTGCCGGAACGGTCGGCCTTGCGGCTGGCGGACGACTTGATGGTGACTTCGACCGGCTTGTGCTTGGCCGGATGCGGCTGGTCGGCATCGGTTTCGCGCAGCCTGGCTTGCGCCGGCGCGGCTTCCGGCCAGTTCTGCTTGCCTTGTTTGGCAGTCTTGCGCTCTGGCTGGACAGCCTGTTCGGCGACGGCTGGCGATGCTGCGACAGGTTTGACGACCGCGGGCGTTTGCGCCGCGGCGAGGGTGTCTTGCGCCTTGCGGCGTGCGCGCGATTTCGGCGTCGGCACGGCCTGGCCGCTGATCAGGTCCTCGACGTCGTCGTTGGCCTGGGCCGAGACGGGACGTACCGGCGATTTGCCGGGTTCGGCCTTGGGGTAATCTTTTGCCAGCAGCATGGTCGCTGGCTGGGTAGGCATCTTTGGCAGTGGCATCAGGTTCTCAATCTAAAAAAGTCTGGATGGACGTGCGCGCGCGGGCCACGTGGCGCGCTGCCGCACGGATTCGATGCTACTAAGGTGGGTCGCGGAAGGACCGCGCAAGGGAACTGCGAGAACAAATGTTTGCAGGTTGGCCGAGCCTGGAAATGCCCTGGCCCGGCGGGAAACCAGATTGGATTGATGCGGATGTGTTGCGGGTTGACTCAAAATAAGGATAGCGATCCAGCAGGTTGAACAACTGGAGCCATCCATGAATTCAGGGCTGGCTCTTCAAAAATTCCAGCACTTCGGCGACGTGATCGTTGACTTTCACGCCACGCCATTCTTTCACCAATCGGCCTTGAGCGTCAATGACAAACGTACTGCGCTCGACCCCACGCACCTGTTTGCCATACATATTTTTCATCTTCATGACATTGAATTGCGTGCACACGGCTTCGTCAGCGTCGGAGATCAGCTCGAAGGGCAGGCCAAGCTTGCCTTTGAAGTTCTCGTGCGAGCGCAGCGAATCGCGGCTCAGGCCGACGATGTCGGCGCCCAGGGCCTGGAATTCGGGCCAGGCTTCGCGAAACGCGATGCTCTCGGTGGTGCAGCCCGGGGTATTGTCTTTCGGGTAGAAGTACAACACGGTGTACCTGGCGGGACGGCCAAGCAGCTCGAAGGTCTGGCCACCGGTCATCGGGGCGGAAAATGGGGCGATGGTTGCTTGGCTCTCGGCCACGGGCTTCTCCTGGCAGTGACAGCGCGACGCGCTGCCGTAATAACCTCCCGGCGCGTGATGGCGGGGAGCGGCACTGGCATGATAATCCGTCCATACCTCCTGCCGCTAGTGCCCGCCCGGGCAGAAACACGATATTTACCCGGATTTGGAAATGTTTCTGCCAATTTAAGACCTGGCTAATCCGCTCAGGCCCCGATGATCAGGGCCAGCGTGACCTTGCGGCCTTCGCCCATCAACACGTTATAGGTGCGGCAGGCAGCCTGGTTGTCCATGCTCTCGACGCCGATGTGCATGGCCGACAGGCTGGCCACCAGGCGCGGATGCACGAAACGCTGGCGCTCGCCGGTGCCGAGGATGACGACGTCTGGTGCATCCCTGGCGATTTCCTCGAAATGGGCAGCGGTGAGATCGTCGAAGTGCGTCACGCTCCAGGGGCGTGGAGGGATCTCGGGCAACACCGTCAGGCTGTAATTAAAGCGTTCGGCATTGATTTCGACGCCCGAGGCGTCGTAGCCGGTGACGGTCTGGTATTGTTGGGTGTTGTCGGAATGAAGCTTCATGGCGGTGCTTGAATGTGGTGTGCTGGGTGAAGGCCCATTGTAACCGGATCGGCAAGGTTGCCTAATTGGGGCGGTTTCGGCAGAATGGTATTTTTCGCACTGCAACAGAGCACGCTCACACCAGGGGACATCTTGAGACCGATCGCCAAATCCAACAAGCTCGACGACGTCTGCTACGAAATCCGCGGACCGGCCCTGGACCAGGCGCGCCAGATGGAAGAAGACGGCCAGAAGATCATCAAGCTCAATATCGGCAATCTCGCCGTGTTCGGCTTCGACGCGCCGGACGAGATCGTGAGCGACATGATCCGCAATATGCACGGGGCGGCCGGTTATACCGATTCGAAGGGCATGTTTGCGCCGCGCAAGGCCGTCATGCACTACACGCAAGAGAAGAATATCGCCGGCGTGGGCATGGATGATATCTACCTCGGCAATGGCGCCTCAGAACTGATCGTGATGGCGATGCAGGGCCTGCTGAACAATGGCGACGAGGTGCTGGTGCCGGCGCCCGATTACCCGCTGTGGACCGCGGCGGTGAGCCTGGCCGGCGGCGCGCCCGTCCACTATGTATGCGACGAGGGCTCGGGCTGGATGCCCGACATCGAGGACATGCGCCGCAAGATCACGCCGAATACGCGCGCGATCGTGGTCATCAACCCGAACAACCCGACCGGCGCCCTGTATCCGCGCGAAGTGCTGCTCGACATCATCGAGCTGGCGCGCCAGCACCAGCTGATCGTCTACGCCGACGAAATCTACGACAAGACCCTGTACGACGGCGCGGAGCACGTCTCGATCGCATCGCTGGCCGATGACGTGCTGTTCGTAACCCTGAACGGCCTGTCGAAGAACTACCGTTCCTGCGGCTACCGAGCCGGCTGGATGGTGGTCTCGGGCGAGAAGCGCCACGCGAAAGGCTATATCGACGGCCTGAACATCCTGGCCTCGATGCGCCTGTGCGCCAATGCGCCGGGCCAGTTCGCGATCCAGACGGCGCTTGGCGGCCACCAGAGCATCAAGGAGCTGGTGGGGCCGGGCGGGCGTCTGCTGAAACAGCGCGATCTCGCGCACAAACTGCTTACCGAAATACCGGGCGTGTCCTGCGTCAAGCCAAAAGCCGCGCTCTACATGTTCCCGCGCCTCGATCCGAAGATGTATCCGATCACGGACGACCAGCAGTTCATTTGCGAACTGCTGTCCGAGGAAAAAGTGCTGCTGGTGCAAGGCACCGGCTTCAACTGGATCGCCCCAGACCATTTCCGGCTGGTGTTCCTGCCCAATTCCGACGACCTGACCGACGCTTGCGGACGCATCGCGCGCTTCCTCGACGGTTACCGACGACGCCATGCCTGAACCGGGCTGGTGTCCAGACCATCAAGAGAAACAGATTTTATGAAACCGATTCAAGTTGGCCTCCTGGGTATCGGCACCGTCGGTGCCGGCACCTTCAACGTCCTTCGACGCAACCAGGAAGACATCCGCCGCCGCGCCGGCCGCGGCATCGAGATTGCGATGATTGCGGCGCGCAATATTGAGCGCGCACGCGAAGTCACCGGCGGCGCGGTCGAGATCGTGGCCGACCCGTTTGCGGTGGTCAACAATCCGGATATCGACATCGTCGTCGAGCTGATCGGCGGCTACGAGCTGCCACGCGAGCTGGTGCTGCAAGCGATTGCCAACGGCAAGCATGTGGTCACCGCCAACAAGGCATTGCTGGCGCTGCACGGCAACGAGATCTTCGCGGCGGCCCAGGAAAAGGGCGTGATGGTGGCCTTCGAGGCGGCCGTGGCCGGCGGCGTGCCGATCATCAAGGCACTGCGCGAAGGCCTGACCGCCAACCGCATCGAATCGGTGGCCGGCATCATCAACGGCACCACCAACTTCATCCTGACCGAGATGCGCGAGAAAGGCCTGGACTTTGCCACTGTGCTCAAGCAGGCGCAAGAGCTCGGCTATGCCGAGGCCGACCCGACCTTCGACATCGAGGGCGTCGATGCGGCCCATAAACTGACCATCATGTCGGCGATCGCCTTCGGCATCCCGGTGCAGTTCGACAAGGCGTATATCGAAGGCATCAGCCAACTGCAGGCGGCCGACATCCGCTACGCCGAGCAACTGGGCTACCGCATCAAGCTCCTGGGCATTACGCGCCGCACCCACACCGAGGCGGGCGAAGGCGTCGAGCTGCGCGTGCACCCGACCCTGATCCCGTCCTCGCGCCTGATCGCGAATGTCGAAGGCGCGATGAACGCGGTGCTGGTGCAGGCCGACGCCGTTGGCGCTACCCTGTACTACGGCAAGGGCGCCGGTTCGGAACCGACCGCCTCGGCCGTGATTGCCGACCTGGTCGACGTGACCCGCCTGGCGACGGTCGATCCGTACAGCCGCGTGCCGCACCTGGCCTTCCAGCCGAACCAGATGACCGACGTCGCGATCATGCCGATGTCGGAGATCACCAGCAGCTACTACCTGCGCGTGCACGTGCAGGACAAGCTGGGCGTGATGGCCGACCTGACCCGCATTCTGGCCGACGCCGGCATCTCGATCGATGCCGTGCTGCAGAAGGAGCCGGGCGACCAGGTCGATATCGACATCATCATGCTGACGCACCAGACGCGCGAAAAGAATATCGACGCGGCGATCGCCAAGATCGAAGGCTTGCCGGCGGTGATCGGCAAGGTGACGCGGATTCGCCTGGAAGCACTGGGCTGAGCTAGGCTCCGTCGACGCCACTATCGTATGCACGCCGATCTCGCTGCGCGGGATCGGCGTTTTTACGCTGGCGGTGCAAGGTTGGCAATTCCTCGTCATCGTCCAGGAGGGCGGTAGTCAGGGCGATCAAATCTTGCTCGATATGTTCGAACAGCGCATTGGCGACGCTGGCGTAGCTCATCTGGAAGTTGGCGGAAGTCATCCGCGGATTCTACGCGCGCTGCATTGCACCAATGTGCCAGATCAAGCTGGATTTGACCGGCTTCAATCGTCTGTCTCGTACTATCGGACAAGACTTGCAGTATCAATTGAGAATACGCAAGCGTGAATCTGAGAAACAGCGTTTGTTCCGCTGTGCTTGCCGTTGTACATTACGCACTCCACAATACCCGAGCTTCCCAGATGAGCCAACCGAGCCAGTTTTCCCTGCTGACCCAACGCCGTTTCGGCCCGTTCTTCTGGACCCAGTTCCTGGGCGCCTTCAACGATAACCTGTTCAAGACCGCGCTGCTGGTCGTCATGACCTATGACGCGATCAACTGGACCACGCTCGACCCGTCCCTGCTGAACAACCTGATCCCGGGCCTGTTCATCCTGCCCTATGTCGTGTTCTCGGCCACCTCGGGCCAGATCGCCGATAAATTCGACAAGGCCAGGCTGGCGCGCATCGTCAAGGTCGCCGAGATCGCAATCATGCTGGTGGCCGGCATCGGCTGGTACACGCATACCCTGTGGCTGCTGATCGCGGCGGTGATTGGCATGGGCATGCATTCGACCCTGTTCGGGCCGGTCAAGTACGCCTACCTGCCGCAAAACCTCAAGCCCGACGAGCTGGTCGGCGGCAATGGGGTGGTGGAGATGGGCACCTTCGTCGGCATCCTCTTGGGCGAGGTGGCCGGCGCGGTGCTGGTCGGCTACAAGCCGCACGGCATCATGCTGGTGGCCGGCGCCACCCTGCTGTTTGCCGTGCTGGGCCTGGCCACCGCCTGGCGCATCCCGCCATCGCCGGCGCCGGCGCCCGAGCTGCGCATCAGCCGTAATTTCATCGCCGAATCGTGGCGCAACCTGTCGTTCTCGCGCCAGAACCGCACGGTATTCCTGTCGATGCTTGGCAATTCCTGGTTCTGGTTCTATGGCGCCCTGCTGCTGGCCCAGTTCCCGGTGTTCTCGAAAGACTACCTGATGGGCGACCACAGCGTGTTCGTGCTGTTGCTGACCGTGTTCTCGCTCGGCATCGGCATCGGTTCGCTGCTGTGCGAACGGTTGTCGGGCCACAAGGTCGAGATCGGCCTGGTGCCATTCGGCTCGATCGGCCTGTCGGTGTTCGGCATCGACCTGTATTTCGCCAGCGAAGCGTTCACGGCCGGCGGCGCCATGGTGGACTGGATGACCTTGCTCGGCCAACCGGGCGCGCTGCGCATCCTGGGCGACCTGGTGATGATCGGCGTGTTCGGCGGTTTCTACATCGTGCCGCTGTTCGCCCTGATCCAGACACGCTGCGACCAGAAGCACGTCTCGCGCACGATTGCCGGCATGAATATCCTGAACGCGATCTTCATGGTGGCGTCGGCCGGCGTCGCCATCCTGCTGTTGGGGCAGGGCTTCAGCATTCCCGAACTGTTCCTGACCACGGCCCTGCTCAATGCGCTGGTGGCGGTGTACATCTTCTCGCTGGTACCCGAATTTTTGATGCGCTTCCTGGCCTGGCTGCTGATCCATACCGTGTACCGGGTGCGCACGCTGGACACGGCGCGCATCCCGGCCGAAGGCCCGGCGGTGCTGGTGTGCAATCACGTCAGCTATGTGGACGCGATCGTGATCAATGCGGCCAGCCCGCGGCCGATCCGCTTCGTGATGGACCATCGCATCTTTAAAACGCCATTCCTGCGCTGGATATTCCGCGCGGTGAACGCGATTCCGATCGCGCCGGCCAAGGAAGATCCGTGGACGATGGAAAAGGCGTTCGTGGACATCGCGCAGGCACTGCACAACGGCGAGCTGGTGTGCATCTTCCCGGAAGGGCGACTGACCTCGACCGGCGAGATCAACGAATTCCGCAACGGCATCGCCAAGGTCGTGGAGCGCAGCAAGGTGCCGGTGATCCCGATGGCGCTGCGCGGCCTGTGGGGCAGCTGGTTTACGCGCGACAAGAGCAATCTGTTCGGCCGCCGCGTCGCGCGCGGCATGCGTTCGCAGCTGTCGCTGGCGGTCGGCCAGCCGGTGGCGCCGGAGCTGGCGACGCCGGAATACCTGCAGCAGCAGGTGATGGCGCTGCGCGGGGACTGGAAGTGAGTGGCTGTTGTTCATGGCCCAGCGAAGATCGTGCGCCGTATGGCAAAAACGCAAGATTTTTTCGCTGGCTCTGATATAATTGTTGGCTAGTCGGGGCGTAGCGCAGCCTGGTAGCGTACGTGCATGGGGTGCACGGGGTCGGAGGTTCGAATCCTCTCGCCCCGACCAATAGAATCAGCGAAAAAGGCCAACTGCAGAGTTGGCCTTTTTCGTTTCTTACTGGAAGTGCATATCCTGGCCGCATATTGCAGTCTGGGCGACAACACGTCTACAATCGACAATCCGCCCACCTTCCAGTCCTGCACATGGCAAACCAGATTGCGCTTCCGGAAAACCTGGTCGATCTATCGAGCGTCGTGCGCAGCTGGAATGGCGTCGACGTCGTGCTCACCGAGTTTTCAGCCACCGGCCGCGTGCTGCTCCAGCTGGCGCACGACGACCAGTCGCGACTGGGCATGATCCTCGACGAAGTCGGCGAAGGCCGCGCCGAGCCGCGGCTGCGCGGCAACGTGCCCTGTCCGATCGACTACAAGCCGCGCCAGATGCACTTCACGCCCGCAGGGATGCCATTGTGGGGATACAGCGACGACGTTCGCTACGCCCGTGACATCAACCTGTGCTTCGATATCGGCGCGCTCGGCGAGCGCTGCGAGATCGAGGTGCCGCACGACCTCGCCGGCACGCCGCGGATGCGCTTCATCGACGATGGCATCCATGCGCTCGTCGGCCTGCTGGCGGACGCGGTGAGCGATCCGGATCCGTCCGCGCAGTTGTATGGCGACGCGCTTGTGTCCGCGATCGCGATCCGGCTGTTGCGCAGCAATCGATCCGACGCCAAGGGGGCGGCCAGGCTGTCTGCCTCGCAGCTGAAAGATGCGCTGGGTTTCCTGGAAGCGAGCCTGCCCGCCAGGGTCGACCTGGCCACGCTGGCGGGCCTTGCGGGATTATCCCAGTCCCACTACCACCGGGCCTTCAAGGCCTCCACTGGCCTCGCGCCCTACCAGTGGCAGTTGCTGGCGCGCATCGAGCGCGCCAAGGCGCTGCTGCTCGACACCCTCGCTTCGCTCGACGATGTGGCCGCAGCGACCGGCTTCGCGGATGCCGTGCATTTCGGCCGGACCTTCCGCAAGCTGACGGGCGCCACCCCGTCAGCCTGGCGCAGGGACCGCTTGAGCTAGGCGAGCGGCCTGCGCGCCCGGTACTCGGTTCAGGCCGGTGGGGTCGTTTGCAGCAGTTGCAGTTCCCAGGCCAGCGCGACGCCGCTCGCGCCGCCGTGTTCCAGCACCACGCTCGAGAGCGCGGTGGCCGATTCCACGCGCGCCCAGTCGCGCTGCCACTCCGAGATCACCGCCATCCAGGTGATCGGCACGGCGCCGGCCTGCACCAGCCTGCGCACCGCCATATCGTGCGCCTCGGCCGACACGCCGCCCGAGGCGTCGGTCACGATGAACACGTCATAGCCTTCGCCCAGGGCCTGGATCGCCGGCATGGCCAGGCAGATCTCGGTCCACAGCGCCGCCAGGATGAGCTGCTTGCGGCCGCTCTGTTTCACGATGTCGGTGACGTTCGGGTCTTGCCAGGTATTGATGAAGGTGCGGTTGATCGGCTTCTGGTCGGGGAACACGTCTTGCAGTCCCTTGATCAGGTTGCCGCCGCGCTCCTCGATCACCGTCGTGAGGATGGTCGGGACGTCGAACACCTTTGCGGCCTTGGCCAGGCCGACCACGTTATTGACGATCATCGTCGGTTCGTGGCTGTGCAGGTTGGCGAACTGGTAGGGCTGGTGGTCGATGAGCACGAGGATGCTGTCTTCGGGGCGAAGCAGGGCGGGAAGTCCGGTCTTGGACATGTAACACTCCTTGGTGGATGTGGCGTTCGTGCGCCGTTGCGAAAGACTGTGACCGGGCGACGCCGCCGCCTGTCGGTCACGCAAGGATGGTGCCATGGCAGCTTGCGCATGGCACTGACTCGTCTTGCGCCTGACAGTCTGAATTGATCGCCGGGTTCCACCCCGGTACCGCGTCCCTCAGGAGACGCGCGGCGCCACTTCGCCCAGCACGGCCAGCAACTGGCCGACGTCCACCGGCTTGACCAGGTGCCTGGCAAACCCGGCCTGTTTCGACGCCGCCATGTCCTGGGGCTGGCCGTAACCGCTCAGGGCGATCATCACCGCAACGGCCAACAGCGGCGCCGCGCGCAGCCGTCCCACCAGTTGATAGCCATCCAGGTCCGGCAAGCCGATATCGAGCAGGCACACGTCGAAGCCGTCTGTCTGCGCCCGGCGCAGCGCCGCCATCGACGAATCTTCCACCCGCACGGCGTGTCCTACCGCCGACAGCACTATGCCCAGCGATTCGGCCGCGTCGCGGTTGTCGTCAACGATCAGGATGCGCAGCGCGGGGCCCGCGGCCAGCGTGGCGTCCAGCTCGCCATGCCCTTCATGGGCAGCGCCGTCGGCGCCAAGCGGCAGCACGACGCTGAAGCAGCTGCCGCGCCCCGGCCCAGCGCTGTGCGCCTCCACCTGCCCGCCATGCAGGTTGACCATGCTGCGCACCAGCGCCAACCCGAGCCCGAGGCCGCCCTGGGCGCGGTCCGGCGTACGCTTGGCCTGCGTGAACAGTTCAAAGATATTGGGCAGCAGCGCGGCCTCGATGCCGATGCCATTGTCCTTGACGCTCAGCTTGACCTGGCCCGCATCCGGCACCGGGTCGGCGCAGACCGTGATTTCGCCGCCATCCGGCGTGTACTTGGCCGCATTGTTGATCAGGTTGGCCATCACCTGCACCAGGCGCTTGCGGTCGCCGGTGACGCTGACATTGGCGGCGCCGAGCCTGGTCGACAGGGTATGGCCCTTCTTTTCGATCAGCGGGCGGGCCTGCTCGATGGCGTTCTGGATCACCGACTTGAGGTCGACCGGCTCGCGCTCGAGCTCGACCAGGCCGCGCGTGACGCGCGAGACGTCGAGCAGGTCGTCCACCAGTTCGACCATGTGGCGAACCTGGCGCCCGATGACGTCGCTCGCATGGGCGATGCGCTTCGGATCGGCGCCGGACAGCTTGAGCATCTGGGCGGCGGTGCTGATCGGCGCCAGCGGGTTGCGCAGTTCGTGGGCCAGCATCGCCAGGAACTCGTCCTTGCGCGCATTGGCCGCCTTCAGTTCCTCGGCCGCCAGCTTCTGGTCGTGCATGTCGGTGACCGTGCCCATCCAGCGGATGACGCGGCCGGCCTCGTCGCGCACCGGCAGCGCGCGGTTCAGCACCCAGCGGTACTCGCCGCTGTGATGGCGCAGCCGGTGCTCGATCTCGAACAGCGCGCCCGTCGCCAGGCTGTCGGCCCATAGCGCCTGCAGCCGTGCGAGGTCGTCGGGATGGATGATCGTCACCCAGCTGGTGCCCAGCAGCTCGGCATTGGACAGGCCGGTGAAATCGCTCCAGCGCCGGTTGGAGTAGTCGTTCTGGCCGTCGGCCCGGCTCGACCACACCATCTGCGGCATGGCGTCGGTGATGGTGCGGAACTTTTCCTCGCTCTCGCGCAAGGCGCGCTGGGTGTCGACCTGGTCCGTGAGATCCATCGAGGCCGCCACCGCGCCGCTGACAGCGCCATCCTCGGCGCGGATCGGCGTGGCGCGGGTGAGCAGGATGCGCCGTTCCTGCGGCCGCCCGAAGGGCTCGATCTCGACGATGTCGGCGTCGACCTCCTCGCCGCGCAGCGCGCGCGCCAGCGCCCACTCGGCCGGTGCGATGCGCCTGCCATGGCGTTCCGAACCGTCGGCCCACCAGCCGCGCCACTCGGCATACTGGTCCTGGCTGGTGGACATCGGGTGTTCGCCCCACAGCTGGCGGTTCATGCGGTTGACGGCCGACAGCGCGCCATGCTCGTCGACATAGACGATGCCGACCGGCGCAGAGCTGAGCAGGGCGTCGAGGCGGCGGCGGTCGGCTTCGGCCTGGCTTGCCGCGGCGCGCGCTGCGGCCTCGCTGGCCTGCAGGATCCGCTCGGCGTTCTTCTTTTCGGTAATGTCGGTAAACAGCAGGGCCACCCGGCGTTTGCCAGGGTGGTCGATCGGGCTGGCGTAGACGGTGAACCAGCGGCCCATCGCTTCCGAGCCTTCCTCGAAGCGGCGCGCCACGCCGCTGCGCGCGATCGCGTCGTAGGTGTCGACCCAGCCCTGTTCCAGGCCCGGCACCAGATCGCGTGCGGTCTTGCCGACGCTGTCGACCAGGCCGGTGTGGCGGGCAAAGGCGTGGTTCGCCTCGATGAACCGGTAGTCGATCGCGCGGCCGTCGGCATCGTCGACCATCTCGATCAGGCCGAAGCCGTCGTCCATGGTTTCGATCAATGCGTGATTGGTTTGCCGCAGGCGTTCGCGCAACACGTGATCTTCGGTGACGTCGTTGCAGATCACCAGCACGCCGTGGATGCCGGTTTCGTCCTCGATCGGGCTGTAGCCATAGGTCCACCAGACGTCTTCGCGCCGGCCGTTGCGGGTCAATGGCACCAGCCGGTCCTCATGCCAGGCGCTGGCGCCTTCGCGCATCACTCGCTCGATATCCGGCCCGATCAGGTCCCAGGCTTCTTCCCAGCACGGCCGGCCGGGCTGGCCCAGCGCGGCCGGATGGCGTTCCGGTCCCATGGTCTGGCGGTAGCCGTCGTTGTAGAACTGGATCAGATCATCGCCCCACCAGATGAACATCGGGTGATTGCTCGACAGCAGCACCCGCAGCACGGTCTTGAGGGTCGAGGGCCAGCCGCCGGGCGGGCCGAGGGGGCTGTCATGCCAATCGTAGGCGCGCATGAGGGCGCCCATCTCGCCGCCGCCGGCCATGAAGCTGAAACTGGAATTCAAAGTGATCGGGATAGAAGGTGGGTAGCCGTACACGATACGGCTTGCTTGATCGCTTGGCAACTGTAATGGTGCGTGGCAATACCTGGCTCAGGCCGACGCGTTGTCCTCCAACTGCTGTTGCTCGGCCAGGAAGCGGTGGACCTGGGCCACGACCGCCGCGCCTTCTCCCGCTGCCGCGGCGACGCGCTTGGTCGAGCCGGCGCGCAGGTCGCCCACGGCGAACACGCCGGGCACGCTGGTCTCGAGATCGCGTCCGCCATGCTGCCGGTTGGCATCGAAGCCGGTCAGTACGAAGCCCTTGCGGTCGAGTGCCACGCCGCATTCGAGCAGCCAGTCGCTGTTCGGGTCGGCGCCGATGAACAGGAACAGGTGGTGGGTGTCGAATACCGTGGGGGCGCCGCCGCTGCGGCTGCGGCAGTGCACCCGCTCCAGGCCGCTTGCATCTCCCTCGAGCGCGGCCAGTTCGAGCCGGGTATGCAGCACGATGTTGGCGGTGGCGGCGATGCGCTCGATCAGGTAGCTCGACATGCTCGCTTCCAGCCCGCTGCCGCGCACCATCAGGTGCACGGTCTTCGCGTGCGCCGCCAGGTAGACGGCGGCCTGGCCGGCCGAATTGCCGCCGCCGACCAGCACCACGGTCTGCTGGCGGCACACCCTGGCTTCGACCGGCGACGCCCAGTAATACACGCCGCGGCCCTCGAAGCGGGCCAGGTCGTCCAGGTCGGGCTTGCGGTAGCGCGCGCCGGCCGCCAGCACCACGCTGCGTGCCCGCGCGCAGGTGCCGTCGTCCAGTTCGATGCGTAATGGCCGCTCGTGGCACAGGAGGCGCATGGCCGGCGCGGGGATCGCGATCTCGGCCCCGAACTTGCTGGCCTGGACGAAAGCGCGGCTGACCAGGGCGTGGCCCGAGATGCCGGTCGGGAAGCCGAAGAAATTCTCGATGCGCGCGCTGGCGCCGGCCTGGCCGCCGTAGGCGCGCTGTTCGAGCACCATCACCGACAATCCCTCGGAGGCGGCATACACGGCCGTCGCCAGGCCGGCCGGGCCGGCGCCGACCACCAGCACGTCATAGACCATGTCGCGCGTGATGCGCGGCATGGTGCCCAGGAAGCGGCCCATCTCGAGCAGGCTCGGGTTCTTGACCACGAAGCCGTCCGGCATCGCGACCAGCGGCCAGTCGTGCTCCTGGCGCCAGTGTTCGCGCACCAGCTGGGCGGCGTCCTGGTCCGATGTCGGGTCGCGCCGGGTATAGGGCTGCGCGTTGCGCGACAAAAAGCTCTCGAGTTCGAACAGGCGCGCGTGGCCCGGCGGCCCGATCAGGATCGGTCCGGTCGGCTGCTCGCCGATCAGGCGCGCGCGGCGCAGCATGAAGGCGCGCATCACGCGCTCGCCCAGCACCGCCTCGGCCATCAGGAGCGCGCGCAGCGCATCGGGGGCGAGCACCAGCGCTTCCAGGCGGCCGACCGCGACGCCGTCGACCAGCGGCGGACGGCCCGACAGCTGGGACACCTCGCCCGTGAACTGGCCGGGATCGAACAGGTGCACCTCGACCCGATGACCGAGGGCATTGCTGCGGCTGCAGCGCAGCTGGCCGGACAGCACCACGACCATGCCGGGCGAATCGACCAGGGCCCGGAACACGAAGTCGCCGTCGTGCCAGCTGCGTTCGGTGGCGAAGCGGCGGATGCGCTTGATGTCGTCGTCGCCGAGGACGGGATAGACCTGGTGGCCGCGCGTCTTGAGGTCGATCAGGTAGCGCGGATCGATGACGGATGGTTCCGATACGGGTTCTGGCGTGCTGTCGTTCATGGCGGCTCTCGGCGGGTTTTGCGACGTTGTCTCGGTACGTTGGCTCGGTGCGCCTGGATGGTACGCTGGCGAGTGCATGGTAATGCAGGCGCACCGCTTTGTAAGCTATACCCTAGGATGGGTTCACAATGCGGGTAATTCCCTTTCTATTCAGCGCTGGCGCTGCAGGCGCAGCAGCAGCCAGCCGGCCACCGTGGTGAAGGCCACGACCAGGCCCAGCGCGATCCAGAAGCCGTGGCCCTCGTCGGCCAGCGGGATGCCGCCCACGTTCATGCCCAAGAGGCCGGCGATCAGGTTGATCGGCAGCGCCATCACCGTCACGATCGTCAACAGGTAGAGGCTGCGGGCATTGTCTTCGTTGACGCGGGCGGCGATTTCTTCCTGCAGCAACTTGATGCGCTCCTGCAGCGCGGCCAGGTCGCTCAGCACCACCGTGAATTCCTCGGTCGCCTGGCGCAGATCCTGGCGGTCTTCGCCGTCGACCCAGGTCGGCGGGCGTTGCAGCAGGCGGAACAGGGCGGCCGGTTCCGGCGCCAGCAGGCGCTGCAGGCGCACCAGCACGCGGCGCAGCGAGCCCAGGTCTTCGCGCTGGCGGGTCAGGCGGCCGGCCAGCAGCCGGTCTTCGATGGTGTCGACCCGCGCCACCGCCTCGCGCACGATATTTACCAGCACGTCGGCCTGGTCGCGCAGCAGGTGGATCAGGAGTTCGCTCGACGAGCGCAGCGGGGCGCCCTGGCGCACGTCCTGGCGCAGGCGCTCGATCGAGGCCAGGGGCTTCCTGCGCGCGCTGATCGCGACGTGCGGGGTGACGTGGACCCACAGGGTCGAGATCTCGGCGCTGTCGAGCGAAAAGCCGTGCAGCACGTCGTTGACGACCGCGATCAGGGCATTGTCGGCCAGCTCGATGCGGGTCGAGCGCGAACCCTGGTGCAGGGTTTCATAGAATTCGTCGGCCAGCGCGGCGTGGGTGCGTAGCCAGCGCTCGCTGGCGGTGTTCGACAGGTTGAAGTGCAGCCAGATGAACTGTTCCGGTTGCGGATCGCGCATCCAGGCCAGGGCCTCGTGGGCGCCGATCGGCGCCGCGGTGGCATCGTGCTTGAACAGGAATCCCCACACCAGGCCCGAATCGTCGGAGCCGTAACTGAAACCGGGAGCCGCCATCTGCGTCATCGACCTTCCTGCCTGAATAAGCGATAGGTAATTGTAGAGCGTTCCGGGCGGGCGATGTTGGGTTCGGGCGACACCTCCGAGCGACCTTGCAATGTCATCAAGTTGAAACCAACTGTCGTTAAGATTGCTCCTGTGTCTCTCCGCGTGATCCCTCAACCGGATACTGCGTTTTCCGTCGGCTTCACGGTCGACGGATTTTTTTATCTGCACGATGGGCCGTCCTCGATGGCTCGATGAAAGGAAACAGATGCAAGTCTCAGAGCTCGACCGCCGCGGCGCGGCGCCGACCGACATGGCTGACAATTCCCTTGCCAATCCGTATGCGGGCGCGACCCATGTCGTGCGCCAGGGCATGGTCATCCAGGCCAGCTTGGGCACCCGTAGCGCCGTCGAATTCCTGAAGCAGCACGGCGTGCATGGCGCCGTGATCCACCGCGTGCTGATGGGAGAGAACGTACGCGACGCCGACCAGTCCGCGCTCGACGCGGTGGCGCTGCGCGACGATGACGTGGCGATCGACGATCCCAGGATGTGATTGCCGGCCCGCCCGTACCCCATGCGGGTAGGCGGGCCCTGGTTATGCGTGCTCGGTCAGCTCGCGCAGGATGGCGCACTGGCCGGCCGGGCGCGCCGAATCGCAGCGTCCGCGCAGGTTCGACAGCTCGGTGCGCAGCTTGCTCAGTTCGAGGATCTGGCGGTCGATCTCGGATAGCTGATGGTCGACCAGCGCATTGACCCCGCTGCAGGAACGCTCGGGCTGGTCCTGGTAGCCGAGCAGGGTCTCGACCTCATTCAGGGACATGCCCAGCGACCGGCAGCGGCGGATGAAATGCAGCCGCTCGGCGTGGCTGGCATTGTACATCCGGTAATTTGCCTGCGACCTGACCGGTGGCGGCAACAACCCTTTTTGCTCATAGAAGCGCACCGTCTCGGACTGGCAGCCCGTCAGTTTCGCCAATTCTCCAATACGCATCAGCATGGATTTCCTCGCTTGACCTTGTAGTAACTACAGGGATTCTAATGCAGATATCGTCATTCGAGGTGCTCGTCATGTCTGCCTGTTGTTCAGGACCCTGCAGTTCTTCCACGCCGCCGCCCGACGGGCGTTACCGCAAGGTGCTGTGGGCGGCGCTGTTCATCAATTTTCTTATGTTCGGCGTCGAGCTGGCCAGCAGCATGGCGGCCGGTTCGGTGTCGCTGCTGGCCGATTCGGTCGATTTTTTGGGAGACGCCGCCAATTACGCGGTGTCGCTGTTCGTGCTCGGGATGGCCATGGCCTGGCGTTCGCGCGCGGCGTATGCCAAGGGCGTCGTGATGGGCGCCTTTGGCTTGCTGGTGCTGGCGCGCGCGCTGTGGTTCGGGCTTGACGGGCATGTGCCGCATGCCGGGACCATGGGCGTTATCGGCTTCGCGGCGCTGGCAGCCAATGGCGCGGTGGCGGCCATGCTGTATGCGTTTCGGCATGGCGACGCCAATATGCGCTCGGTGTGGCTGTGCACCCGCAACGACATGATCGGCAACCTGGCCGTCATGCTGGCCGCCCTCGGCGTGTTCGGCACCCGCGCCGGATGGCCGGACATCGTGGTGGCGAGCATCATGGCCTGCCTCGGCCTGTGGGCCGCGCGCGAGGTCATGCGCCAGGCGCGCGCCGAGTTGCGTGCGCAGGCGGCAACGGCAGGCGTGCAGGCCTCGTCGCCTGGCGTGCAGGCGCCGTCGACCGACTTGCCCGTGCCACTGCCGGCGCCGGTGCATATCATCGAGATCCGTCAGCGCTAAAGCATTCATCGCAGCTCGCCGTGCTGGGCGATCAGCATGGCCGCGCTGTACAGGTCGGGCGCCATGCGCGTGGGCAGGCGGCGCGGGCCGAGTCGCCATTCGGTCTCGCTGCCGTTGTCGATGAGCAAGGTGCGGCAGCCGGCCCGGTTGCCGGCTTCGACGTCGTGCAGGATGTCGCCGATCATCCAGGAAGCGCGCAGGTCGATGGCGTGCTCGTGCGCCGCGCGCAGCAGCATGCCGGGCGAGGGCTTGCGGCAGGCGCAGGTGAAGGCGTAGTCGCTGACGGTGCCCAGCGGATGGTGCGGGCAATAATAGAACCCCTCCAATGCGAGCTGTTCGCGAAACAGCAGGTCGTTCAGGCGGTCGGAGACCGGTCCCATCGCGTCTTCGCCGAAACAGCCGTGCGCGATGCCGGACTGATTCGACACCACGAACAGGCGGTAATCGAGGCCGGCCAGCAGGCGCAGCGCCGGACCGGCGCCGCTCACCAGGCGGATGCGGCGCGGCTCGGCATTGAAGGGAATATCGTCGACCAGCGTACCGTCCTGGTCGAGGAAGATGGCTTTCATGCGCTTGTCTTTCAGTGCGAGGTGGCGGATACGTGCGCCTGGCCGGCCATGCCCATGGCACGCGCCAGCAATGGCTGGCGCTGCAGGCGGGCCAGGCATTGGCACAGGTTTTCGGGATCGCGTGGGGGAACCAGGTAGCCGGTGACGCCATCGCGCACGGTGGCCGTGATGGCGCAGGCCGCGGTGCCGATCGCGGTGCTGACCGTCGCGTCGACCGCAGTACCTCCCGCAGTGCCGACGACAGGCAGGGCGCAGGACATCGCCCTGGCCACTGCGCTCGCCGCCGCGGGCGATGGATGCCAGGGCGTGCTCGCGAACACGTCGGCGGCTGCATGGCAGTGGTCGAGAAACGTATGCGGCTGGCACGCGGCGAAGCGGATGGCTCGCCCCACGCCGAGTTCGCGCGCAAGCTGGCGCAGGCGTGTGAGTTCGGTGTCGTTTCCGCTGTCGCCCCCTCGCTCATCGTCCCCCTTATCGCCTCGCTCATCGTCTCCCTCATCGTCTCGCTTATCATCTCCCTTATCGTCTCGCCTGCCACTTCGCTCACCGCCGATCACGATCAGCATCGTATCGACCCCATGACGCTGCTGTAGCATCGCGCACGCCAGGATGACGGTGTCGATGCCGTCGCGCGGCGCGATCGGGCCCACGGCTGGGCCGGCGCACAAGACCACGAAGCGCGATGGCGCGAGGTCCAGGCGCAGGCGCGCCACGCGCGCGGAGGGCAGGCGCATGGCGCTCAGGCGAAGCGCACGCGGTAGCGCACCGCACCGGCCAGGCGCCAGAACACGGACAGGGGCGGCAGCAGGAACGAGGTGATCGCCATCTCGGCCACGTGCGAGGCGCTGTGGGCCGTGCCTTTCAGGCGGCGCATGCACAGGCGTAGCGTGAGCGTCAGCCAGGCCAGCGTGGCGGCCAGCGCCAGCCAGCGCACGCCCAGCGCCCAGCAGGGCAGGGCCAGCAGCAGGGCGGCGACGATGGCGTAGTGGTCCCAGCAGGGGCGCGGTTCGATGCGCTCGCGGTACAGCGCCGGATGCTTCTTGTACAGCAGCGCGTCGAATACGGCGTGGCGGATCTGCAGCAGGCTCGCGCCCCATGGCGCCGGACGCACCGGATGCACGGCCAGCGCCTGCGGCGCGCGCACGATGCGGATGCCTTGTTCGAGCAGGCGGAAATGCAGGTCGGCGTCGCTGCCGCGCTGGACACTGAAACGCTCGTCGAAGCCGTCGAGCTTTTCGAGCACCGGCTTGTGCATGAAGCAGTTGGCGCTGGTGAAATCGGCGCGCTCGTGCGCATGCGCGCTAAGCTGGCGGTCGGTGGGGCGGGCCGGCACGGGCGTTTCGATGCGCCCGCATACCACCTCGGCGCCGCCGTCGAAGGCGGCCAGCCCCTGGGCCAGCCAGTCGGGACTGGGCACGGCATCGTCGCTGGTGAACGCAACGATGCTGGCGCGCGCCGCCCGCCAGCCGCGGTTGCGCGAGGCGCCGGGACCGCGCGGCCCGGTGTTGGCGACATAGGCCAGGCGCGGCCCGCGCTCGAGCGTGCGGGTGCGCCAGCCGGCCACCAGGTGCAGCGTGTTGTGGTTGGGTTCGTCGTCGACAACGATGACTTCGATGCTGCGCGGGTCGACGCTCTGGCGCATCAGGGCGTCGAGGCTGCGGTCGAGCAGGTCCATGCGGCCACAGGCCGGCAGCACCACGGATACCGTGGGCGTGGCGATATTGGGGGCATCTTCCGTTGCAGGCATAGGGGTCTCCGCTGGTCTGGCCACGGCGTGATCGTGGCGATGTCGAGCGGTTCGATTGCCTTGCACCCGGCCCGGTTCCTCCGGTCCGGTACGGCTTGGAGCTGGATCAAGCTCTACGCCGGAAAAGCAAACGGCCCCTGGATGGGGCCGCTTGTCATGCAAAAATGGCGGGGTCAGCCGCGCGAGAAGCCGGTATCGTCGTCCATCTTGCGGTCGCCCGCCAGCTTGTTGGCGCCGCCCGGGCTGCGCGGGTAGCCGCCGGCGGCATCGTTCGACTGGTGCACCGGATTCGGTTCGGCATGCATGCTGCCGCCGACCTGGTAGCCCTCGCCCTCGGTGCGCGGTCCCGAGTTGCCCGGACTGCGCGGCAGGCCGCCAGAGACGTTGTTCGATTGATGAACGTCTTCGGTGCCGGTATCGCGCGCGCCGGCGCCGGACTGCGAACCCTGGCGATCGGTGCTGCGCTGCACCTGGCTGGCGCTGGCGTCCTGGGTATCGGCGCGGTTGTCGTCGGCCCCCTGGCGGTTGCCATAAATGTCGCCATGTTGAACGCCCGGCACGCCGGCCTCGGTGCCGACCGGTTCAGGCGGCACGGTGCCCGGCACGCGGCCGTCGCGGCCCGGCTCGCCGGCATGCAGTTGCGGATGCGCCGGATCCTGCGGATTGAGCGTGTCGCCAGTCTGGGTCTTGCCCTGGCGATTGGCCACGTCTTGGCTCACCGAGACGCCGGTATCGCGCTGGCGGTTGCCGAGCGGCTGCTCCAGCTTGCCCCAGGCGTCGGAATGCATTTCCATCTGGCGCTGATGGCTATCGCTCACGCCCTGGGTCGCACCCGAGCCGCCGGTCTGCTGGCCCTGCATCGAACCCGGATGCGCCATGCCGGTGCCGGTGCCCGCGCCATCCACCGCGCCTTCGCCGCGCTGTTCACTGGCGCCATGCGGATGGGTGTGGTCCATCGGACCGCTCGTGGTATTCCCTTTGGCGCCTGGCGTCCATTTTTCGTTGGCGCCATTATTGGTTTGGTTGTTCATTTCGCTGCGTTGATTCGCGTCCATGTCGGTCTCCTTTGCATTGCGAGGCGGGCAGGTTTAAGTCCTGCCGGATAGCATCATCATGCTCGCCTCCCGGCGGGCACAGAATAGGAAGAGGTAGGGGAGGGATGTAGGACTGATCCTGTCGAGTTTGTTGACGACTGGAAGTTCTTTTTCGCAGATGCATTATTTGTCGCGCGAAGTCCTACAAAGTCATCTGAAATGCTCCTATAGCCGCATCGGAGATGCCTGCCTAAGATGGGCTTCGACTCATCGTTCGCCGGTCAGACGCCGGCGGCGATCGGGTCTTCAAGCCTGCCGCAGGACGCGGCGGTTTCCACAAGTGTATAAGGGAGAACGTCATCATGGCCTCAAGCAACCAAGGTAACAAGCAATCGGGCAACCAAGGCAATAGCCAGAGCACTGCCAGCGGCACCCGTAACCGCGGATTCGCCTCGATGGATCCGGCGCGCCAGCGCGAAATCGCCAGCCAGGGTGGCAAGGCCGCCCACGCCAAGGGTACCGCCCACGAATTCACGTCCGAAGAAGCCCGTCGCGCCGGCAGCTTGAGCCACGGTAATCGCCAGTCGGCCAACGCCAGTGCCGGCGGCGCGGCGCGCACCTCGAGCAAGAGCGGCAACCGCCAGAGCGCACAGGGCGGCAACCGCAGCGGCGGCTCGAAAGAATAAGCAGCCAGCCGGCGTGCGTGCCGGCGCCAGACCACACGGGAAGCCATGCGCTTCCCGTTTTGCTTTTAATACACACATAACGAGGAAGGGATTTGGTAGAATCGCTGCGCCTTTTTCAACCTTCCCCAAGGAACAACGTCGTGAAACCAGCGGTCATTCGTCAAGTCAAGAGCCTGTCCATGTCCTGCGACCGGGTCGGCAACCTGTTGCTCACCAAGTTCTCCACCCAGGGTGCGAGCGACCTGGCCATCCACATCCCGGCCACGATGGTGTTCTGGCTGCTCAAGCACTTGCCGGTCAACCGCGATACCAGGCTGAAACCGCCGCCAGCCGGCCCGATCATCGGCCAGGCCGACTGGGACAGCCCCACGCCGCGCGCGCAATACGTGAACTGCAAGGAATTGCCAAACGCAATCCGCATGCACTTCGTGCTCGACAGCAAGTCCGACCTGACCGTCGTGCTCGATCGCGGCAACGTCGAATTGATGCGCCAGATCATGGCCATGTACACCAAGGACCTGATCGACCTCGACGCACAGTAAACACGCGCCAGCGCCCCGGCGTGGCCCGACCGGTCGGCGTGGCCGATCCGGTATCATGGCCGGGCTGGCAGAAGCCGGCGTCGGGCTGCGCCCGGCGCCCGTTCGACCCCCTTACCGTCCCCAGCGACGGGCCATGAAAGGATTCCTACGATGCCCATCAAGATCAGCACGATGTTCGACTCCGGCTCGATCGACGTCGTCCGCGCCGACAACCCGAAACAGATCGACCTGAACCTGCGCAAGGATTCGCACGCCGACATCCACCAGTGGTTCCACTTCCGCCTGCAGGGCGCGCGTGGGCAGGCCGTCACGATGCGCTTCCTGAACGCCGGCCAGGCCACCTATCCAAAGGGCTTCGAAGGCTACCAGGCGGTAGCGAGCTACGATACCGAGAACTGGTTCCGGGTTCCCACCAGCTTCGATGGCCAGGTGATGACGGTCGAGCACACCCCGGAACTGGACAGCGTCTACTACGCCTATTTCGAACCCTACACCTGGGAACGCCATCTGCGCCTGCTGGGCGAAGTGGCCGAGAATCCGATTGCGCGCGTGCACGACATCGGCAGCACGGTCGACGGCCGCGACATGAACCTGGTAGTGATCGGCAACCCGCAGGCCGAGAAAAAAATCTGGGTCATCGCGCGCCAGCACCCGGGCGAATCGATGGCCGAATGGTTTGTCGAAGGCATGATGGATGCGCTGCTCGACAACGCCAATCCGGTCGCGCGCAAGCTCTTGCAGCGCGCCGTGTTCTACATCGTGCCGAACATGAACCCGGACGGTTCGGTGCGCGGCAACCTGCGCACCAATGCCGCCGGCGCCAACCTGAACCGCGAGTGGATGACGCCCTCGCTCGAGCGCAGCCCCGAAGTGTACTGCGTCAAGAAAAAGATCGAGGAAGTCGGCATCGACATGTTCTTCGACATCCATGGCGACGAAGCGCTGCCCTACAACTTCGTGGCCGGCTGTGAAATGCTCGAAGACTTCACGGCCGAACGCGCGCTGGAGCAGAGCACCTTCATCGACCGCTATATCTCGTGCAGCCCGGATTTCCAGAAGGAATACGGCTACGCCGCCAGCAAGTACAACGACGAGCTCCTGACCCTGGCCTCCAAGTACGTGGGCCACCATTACAAATGCCTGTCGCTGACGCTCGAGATGCCGTTCAAGGACAATGCCAACCTGCCCGATCCGCATGTCGGTTGGAACGGCGCGCGCAGCGCCGGCCTGGGTGCGGCGATGCTGCAGCCGATCCTGCAGGCGCTGGGCTGATCGCATGGGCGTTGAAATCGAACGCAAGTTCCTGCTGGCGAACGATGCCTGGCGCCAGCTGGGCACGCCGGTCCTGGTGCGCCAGGGTTACCTGACGTCGGATCCGCTGCGCACCGTGCGGGCGCGCATCTATGGCGACCAGGGTTTTCTCACCATCAAGAGCAAGAGCGAAGGCGCGGCGCGCGGGGAGTGGGAGTATCCGATTCCCCTGGGCGATGCCGCCGAACTGCTCGACCGCCTGTGCGAGCGGCCGCTGGTCGAGAAATACCGGCGCCGCATCGAGCACGCGGGCTTCACCTGGGAAGTCGACGAATTCCTGGGCGAGAACGCGGGCCTGGTGGTGGCCGAGATCGAGCTGCCGGCCGAAGACACGGTGTTCGACAAGCCGGACTGGATCGGCCAGGAAGTTACCGCCGACAAGCGCTATTACAACTCCAACCTGATCCGTTCGCCGTATTCCACCTGGACCGACACCCATCCATGAAGACCGCCTTGCCCCTCATTTCGCGCCGCAGCCTTATCGCACTGTCCCTCGCCACCGCACTGGGCCTGGCGCTCCCGGCAGCGGGCGCCTTTGCCGCCGATGCCACGGCTTCGCATCCTGCTTATTTCCCGCCGGCAGGCGAGTGGGCGCGCAAGGACCCGGCCCAGCTGGGCATGGACCCGGCGGCCCTGGCCGCGGCCGTCCAGTTCGCGCAGTCGCGCGAGACCGAGCGCCCGCTCGACCTGTCCGACCAGGAAGCCGTGTTCGGCACCCGGCTGGGCTCGATGCCGACCCGGCGCGCCCATACCAATGGCGTGGTGATCTACAAGGGGTATGTGGTGGCCGAGTTCGGCGACACGCGCTTCGTCGATCCGACGTATTCGGTGGCCAAGAGCATGTTGGCGACCGTGGCCGGGGTGGCCGTGCGCGATGGCCGCATCAAGGTCGGGGACCCGGTCGCGAAGACGGTCGACGATGGCGGCTATGCCGCGCCGCACAACGCCCATGTGACCTGGAAGCAGCACTTGCAGCAGGAATCCGAGTGGGAAGGCGAGCTGTGGGGCAAGCACAGCAATTTCATCGGCAAGCAAGCCTTCGGCAAGGGCGAGAAGAAGCCACGCGCGATCAAGGCGCCGGGCAGCTTCTACGAGTACAACGACACCCGCGTCAATCGCTTCGCGCTGTCGCTGCTGCGCGTGTTCGGCCAGGCGGTGCCGGACGTCTTCCAGCAGCAGGTCATGGACCCGATCGGCGCCTCGCAGACCTGGAAGTGGGTTCCTTACCATAACAGCTATGTGGAAGTGAACGGCAAGCAGATGCCATCGGTCAGTGGCGGCACGCGCTGGGGCGGCGGCATGTGGATCGACAGCTGGGACATGGCCCGCTTCGGCTACCTGTGGCTGCACGAGGGTAACTGGGCCGGCAAGCAGATCCTGCCTGCCGCGTATGTGAAAGAAGCGCTCACCCCGAGCACGCACGGTCCGGATTATGGCTATCTGTGGTGGCTCAATACCAAGGGCAAGAACCTGCCAGGAATGCCAGCCACCGCCTTCGCGGCGCTGGGGGCGGGCAGCAATGACATCGTCGTCTCCCCCGAGCACGACCTGGTGATCGTGTGGCGCTGGCATGCCGGCAATGCTGCCGAATTCGCGACGCGCGTGATCTCGGCAATCCGTAAATAAAGACGTTCAATATCCGCAACGCAAGGTCTAACTTTGCCCCGCCAATTGTGCGGGGCAAAACGGGATTTGGGTGATATATTTTTATCATTAATTCCACCCGCGATGCGGCGTAGTGTGTCCAAGATTGACCCGACAATTTGTTCTTGAAGTAATCCCGGGTTGGGTCGAGGTCAAGGCATACGCTCCGGCATTGCCAACACCACCAGGACACACAAGCATGAACAAGAATATCGCCATCGTCGGCGCGGGATTCTCCGGGGCCGTGATCGCAAACCAGCTGGCGCAGGCCGGCTACACCGTCGACGTGTTCGAATCGCGTCCCCATATCGCCGGCAACTGCTACTCGGAACGCGATGCCGAGACCGGCGTCATGGTCCACGTCTACGGCCCGCACATCTTCCACACCGATAACGAGCGTGCCTGGGAATTCGTGAACCGCTATGCCGAGTTCAAGCCCTACGTCAATCGCGTCAAGGCTATTACCGGCGGCAAGGTGTTCACCCTGCCGATCAACCTGTTGACCATCAACCAGTTCTTCAACAAGACCATGGGCCCGGCCGAGGCGCAAGAGTTCTTGCAGAACCTGGGCGACAAGTCGATCGAGAACCCGACCACCTTCGAAGAACAGGCGCTGCGCTTCGTGGGCCGCGAGCTGTACGAGGCTTTCTTCAAGACCTATACGATCAAGCAGTGGGGCCTGCACCCGAGCGAGCTGCCGGCCAGCATCCTCAAGCGCCTGCCGGTGCGCTTCAACTACGACGACAATTACTTCAACCACAAATACCAGGGCATGCCGGCCAACGGCTATACCGAGCTGGTCCAGAACATCATCGACGTGCCGGGCGTGACCGTCCACCTGAGCACGGCCTTCGACCCGGCCGACAAAGGCAATTACGCCCACGTGTTCTACAGCGGCCCGATCGACGCCTGGTTCAAGCACGAAGACGGCCGCCTGCCTTACCGCACGCTGGACTTCGAGACCTTCCGCGCCGACGGCGACTACCAGGGCAATGCCGTCATCAACTACTGCGACGACGACAAGAAATACACCCGCATCACCGAGCACAAGCATTTCTCGCCGTGGGAACAGCACGAGAAGACCATCTGCTACGCCGAGTACAGCCGCCAGTGCGAAGAAAAAGATGTCCCGTACTACCCGATCCGCCAGACGCGCGAAAAGGCGCAGCTGGAGCTGTACGTGAACAAGGCGAAGAACGAAGAAAACGTCACCTTCGTCGGCCGCCTGGGCACCTATCGCTACCTGGACATGGACGTCACCATCCATGAGGCGCTGCTCACGTCGGATAAATTCCTCGAGAGCGCGAAGAACGGCGAGCGCATGCCGGCCTTCACCATCGATCCGATGGCGTAAGGCCGCCGCAATCAGGCCGCGAAACCGCCGTCGATCAACAGGTCGCCGCCGGTGACGTAGGCCGCTTCCGGCCCGGCCAGGTAGGCAACCATGGCCGCGATCTCTTCGGGGCGGCCATGGCGCTTGATCGCCATATAGTCGTGCAGGCCCGCGCCGAACTCGGTTTTCTCCGGGTTCATATCGGTGTCGACCGGGCCGGGCAGCACATTATTGATCGTGATCCCGCGTGGCCCCAGCTCGCGCGCCAGTCCCTGGGCCAGGCCGCTCAGGGCCGACTTGCTCATCGCATACACCGAACCGCCGACCATCGGCATGCGCAGCGCATTGGTGCTGCTGATGTTGACGATGCGTCCGCCCTGTCCCATATGCGGCAATACCGCCTTCACGCCGGCAAAGACCGCGCGCACATTGACCGCCACCGTCTTGTCGAAGTCTTCCAGCGTGAACTCATCGACCGGGCCGAATACGGCGATGCCGGCATTGTTCACCAGGATATCGATATGGCCGTGCTGCTGCGCGACCTGGGCGACGGCGGCTTCGATTGCCGCCGGATCGGCCGCATCGCTGCGGATCGCTTCGGCGCTGCCGCCACTGGCCTTGATCTCGGCCACCAGCGACTCGGCGGCGCTCGACGATTGCTGGTAAGTCAGCGCCACGTGCGCGCCCTGGCTCGCCAGGCGGCGCGCAATGGCGGCGCCGATGCCGCGCGAACCGCCGGTAACCACGGCAACCTTGCCTTCGAATGTCTTGTTCATGATGGACTCCCTGTAAGTGATTGGACAGGATCTTAGTATGCTGCGGACCAGGAGTTGAAACTAGCGGGCCTGAAGTCGTATGACTTTCAACCGCCGGTATAAAATCCCGGCAATGCCATCGTCCTTGACCACGCCATGCCGGAATCGATCAGCCATCTCGTCTCCTTCATCTACAGCGCCGAGGAGCGCGGGTTCTCGCCGGCCGCGCGCCGGCTCGGCCTGAGTCCGGCCGCGGTCAGCAAGAACGTCGCCCGCCTCGAGCAGCACCTGGGCGTGCGCCTGTTCCAGCGCACCACGCGCCAGCTGCGCCTGACGAGCGAGGGGGAACGCTACTTCCATGAAGTGGCCGAGCCCTGGAAGCGCATCGAAGAGGCGACCCTGGCCACGCGCCAGGGCGCCGGCCAGCCGGGCGGCACGCTCAAGATCGCCATGGCGCCGCTGGTCGGACGAACGTATTTCGTGCCGATGCTGGAAGCCTTCCTGCAGCGCTATCCGGCCATCGTCCCCGACCTGCATCTCGAAAACCGCCAGGTCGACCTGGTCAAGGACGGTTTCGACGTGGCGATCGGCGGTGGCGTCGACCTGAACGAGGGTATGGTGGCGCGCGAACTGACCATGGTGCGCAGCGTCGTGCTGGCCAGCCCGGCCTACCTGGCGCGGCGCGGCCGGCCGCTCGACCCTGATGACCTGGCGCGGCACGACGGCATCGCCCGCCGCGCCGTAGGCAGCGGCCGCCTGCTGAGCTGGACCCTGCGCCGCGACGATGGCCGGCAGGCGCCGGTCGACCTGCGCACGGTGGTGGTGTGCGACGATCCCGAGGCGATGGCACAGGCGGCGCTGGCGGGCATCGGCATGGCGGTGCTGCCGCTGCCGCACGCGCAACCGTTCCTGCGCAGCGGGGCGCTGGTCGATGTCTTGCCGGGGTGGTTCGTGCAGGGGCGGCCGCTATGCCTGTATTACGCAAGCCGCAGGCTGTTGCCGGCCAAGACGCGGGTGTTCATCGACTTCGTGGTCGAGCGCTTCGAGGAGCAGGGGTTGGGACGGCAGTTCATGCGGCCGGACGGTCCGGCGGGGAAGTAGGTTCGCCGCGGTTTTCAAGTGATTTGGACGCGTCGACAGCAGAGCTGCCAACCCTACAGGGTGAGCGGGCAGCGAGACCCTAGGGTTGGCAACTCCGTTGCCGACGCGTTCATCCAGCGTGGAATCAGTGGAAATGCTCGGTGCCGGCCGGCGCATCCTCTGGCATCTCGGCATGCACCAGTTCGCCGGTCGGATCGGCAAACAGCGGCGCGCCGCAGTCGTCGCAGTACTCGGCCACATAGCGCTCGTTGATGCGCTTGATGTGGGCGATGCCGGCGTCGTTCAGATGGGCCGCGATCTCGTTGATCGGCGACAGCGGCGTAGCCTGGACCGCCAGCGGGCCTTCCATCGGCGTGCCTTCTTCGTCTTCTTGCCCGTACAGCGGCCAGACGATGCCGTACACCACGTCCGCGCTCTGGCGCATGGTGAACGAGACGCGGTATTCGTCGATCTGGATGTCTGGTGCTTCTTCGCCGAAGCCGGCGATCACGGCGCGCAGGTCGGACGCTTCGACGTCCAGCGTATTGGTCAGGTAGTGCACCGCGGCGCGGATCGAGATCGGGCGGATCAATTTATCGGCTTCGCGGCAGGCGACGTAATACGCCTCGGGCAGCAGCAGCTCGATGCCGCAGCCCGGCAGCAGGCGCGCCACATTGGCGGTGGCTTGCGCGCGCCATTGCTCTAGGCTGCGGTTGCGCTCTTCGGCGAACCGCAGTTGATGCTGCGGCTCTTGCCAGCGGAACAGTGGCTCGCCGGCCGGGGCGACGATCGCGATCAACAGGTAGCGCGTGTCGGCCAGGAACGGCGCGGTCTCGTCGAGGTGCGGCGCCGGCTTGATGGTGCCGCCCTTGTGGGCCGCGGCCGCCAGCTTTTGCGTCAGCGCGGCGGTTTCGGCATGGGTGCGCGGCAGCTGGTCGAGCGAATACAAGGTGGGCGCGACCGCCATCTTGGTGCCTTCGGCCAGCAGATGGGCCGAAAAATGCGCGCCCAGGGTCGACAGCAGGTCGTTCGGGATGGTGCCGGTGGCGATCGAGAAGCGGGTCCAGGCGAGGATCGGCGCGGCGACCAGCAGGGCCTGCCAGCTGACGTCGCCATTGGCGGTCTGCTCGACCATGGTGGCCGATTCGCTCACGGCTTCGACGGTGTCCATCAGCACGTCGTAAGAGGCGAGGTCATCCTTGAACAGGGCGTTCAGGGCGCTGTCGATGCTGTCCTGGTGGTTCGTCTTGAGCAGCTTTTGCAGACAGGTATCCAGCTGGCGTTCCCACGCCCTTTCCTCGGCACGGCTGGCGGCCTGCATGAGGGCTTGCGAGAGGCTGACGAGGCGCTGGCTTTCTGCGGAAAGTTTTGGAGTTGAATCTTTGGAAGGACGACGCATGGCGCTGGTGGGTCTCTTGTCAGTTAATAGTTCTGAAGTTCGGGTTCTGAAGTTCGGTTCAATAGCCCGAAGGGTCATCTTAAACCCATATCCCCCGTATTGTAGTTGATTCGGCCACAGGTCATGAACAATGGGGGAGGGCGGCCATGCCGGCAAATTCTTGCAAGCGAATGCTTGCACAAAGCGCGAACAGGGTACATAATGAGAATAATTCTCATTCAAAAATGTTTGGGAGTTGATTGGAGTGTTCAAGTTGTGTTTCCAACTTGTGTTGCAAGCAGTAGCCGTTGGCGACCGGGAAAGCGCTGACGGATGTTTCTCACGGAGTACCACCCCCGCCGGGCAACCGGATTCTGCCCTCCTGGCAATGTCAGGAGGGATTTTTTTTGTTGGCTCGACAAAAAGAACAACGACATGATGCTGCATATCCCCGGCGTGCTGACGCCTGGCCAGGTAGCCCACATCCGCGCCCGCATGGCCGGCGCGCCCGAATGGATCGACGGCCGCGAAAGCGTGGGCGCGCAGGGCGCGCAGGTCAAGCGCAACCGGCAACTGGGCGAGGGTTCGCCGCTGGCCGTGGAGCTGGGCCAGGTCGTGAGCGCGGCGCTGATGGCCAATCCGGTATTCTTTTCCAGCGTCCTGCCGCTGCGGGTGCTGGCCCCTTACTTCAATGCCTATGGCGGTGGCGAGCATTACGGCCTGCACGTGGACGGCGCGATCCGCGCCCAGCGCGGCGGCGGGGCCCCGGTGCGGGCCGACGTCTCGACTACCGTGTTCCTGAGCGAGCCCGATGATTACGAAGGCGGCGAGCTGGAAGTCGTCGATTTGTACGGCACCCACGAGGTCAAGCTGGCGGCGGGCGATGCGATCGTGTATTCGTCGGGCAGCGTGCACCAGGTGCGGCCCGTCACGCGCGGCGAGCGGGTCGCATCCTTCCTCTGGACCCAGAGCATGGTGCGCGACGACGGCAAGCGCGGCATGCTGTTCGATCTCGATACGCAGATCCAGAAGCTGCGCGCCCAGCATGGGGAATCGGAGATCACGGTGGGGTTGACGGCGCATTATCACAACCTGCTGAGGATGTGGGCCGAGGTGTGAGGCGGCGCTGACGCCGACGTAAAAAGGGCTGGAACCCGCGAGGATTCCAGCCCTTTTGCTTGTCAGCCAGCCCGCCGAAGCGGGCTTTCCGAATTTACGCAGCCAGCAGCTGACGCAGCACGAACGGCAGGATGCCGCCATGCTTGTAGTAGTCGACTTCGATCGGGGTGTCGATACGCAGCAGCACTTTGACTTCTTGCGATTCGCCGTTTTCGCGGTGGATCACCAGGGTCGCCAGTTGTTGCGGCTTGATCTCGCCTTCCAGGCCCTTCAGGTCGTAGGTTTCCTTGCCGGTAATGCCCAGGGTGTCGACGCTGTCGTTGCCGATGAATTGCAGCGGCAGCACGCCCATGCCGACCAGGTTCGAACGGTGGATACGCTCGAACGAACGCACGATCACCGCCTTCACGCCCAGCAGCTGGGTGCCCTTGGCCGCCCAGTCGCGCGACGAGCCGGTGCCGTATTCTTCGCCGCCGAAGATCATGGTCGGGGTGCCTGCTTCCACATACTTCATGGCAGCGTCATAGATCGACATCTGTTCGCCGCTCGGCTGGTGCAGGGTGATGCCGCCTTCGACCGCCGAACCGTCGGCCTTGGCCGGGATCATGCGGTTCTTGATACGCACGTTGGCGAAGGTGCCACGCATCATGATTTCGTGGTTGCCGCGGCGCGAACCGTAGGAGTTGAAGTCCGCTTTCAAGACGTCATGTTCCTTGAGCCACTTGCCTGCTGGGCCGTCTTCCTTGATCGAACCGGCCGGGGAGATGTGGTCGGTGGTGATCGAGTCGCCGAACACGCCCAGGGCGCGGGCCGCGGTGATGCCGGTGGCGGCCGCTTTCGGGGTCATCTCGAAATCGGCAAAGAACGGTGGTTCGGCGATATAGGTCGACTCAGGCCAGTTGTACACCTGGCCTTCGGTCGAAGACACGCGTTCCCACAGCTCGCCCGGGTTGCCCTTGACGTCGGCGTAGTTCTTCTTGAACACCTCCGAATTCATCGCGAAGCGCATCAGCTCGCCGATTTCTTGCGAGGTCGGCCAGATGTCGCCCAGGTAGACGTCGACGCCGTTGCTGTCCTTGCCGACTGGCTCGGTCATCAGGTCTTTCGTCATGTTGCCGGCGATCGCGTAGGCGACGACCAGCGGTGGCGAAGCCAGGAAGTTCGAGCGGATGTTCGGGTGGATACGTGCTTCGAAGTTGCGGTTACCGGACAGCACGGCCGACGCGACGATGTCGTTCTGGGTGATCGCGGCGTTCAGTTCCGGGGTCAGGTCGCCGGCATTGCCGATGCAGGTGGTGCAGCCGTAGGCGGTCACGCCGAAGCCCAGCTTGTCCAGGTAAGGCAAGAGGCCGGCGGCGGTCAGGTACTCGGTGACCACGCGCGATCCAGGGGCCAGCGACGACTTGATGTGCGGCGCCACGGTCAGGCCGCGCTCGACGGCTTTCTTGGCCAACAGGCCTGCGGCCAGCAGCACGCTCGGGTTCGAGGTGTTGGTGCACGAAGTGATGGCGGCGATCAGGATGTCGCCGTTCTTCACGCGCACGCCGTTGGTGGTCTCGTAGACCTTGTGCAGGTCGTCCGGGTTCTTGTTGAAGCCGTTCTGGGTGGTAGGTTTGCTGAACAGCTCGGTGAAGTTGTTCTTGACGTTGCCCAGTTCGATACGGTCTTGCGGACGCTTTGGACCTGCCAGCGATGGGGTCACGGTCGACAGGTCGAGTTCCACCACGCGGGTGTAGTCAATCTCGCCTTCTTGCGGGATGCCGAACATGCCCTGGGCCTTGTAGTAGCCTTCGAAGGCAGCCAGTTCTTCTTCGGTACGGCCGGTGCCGCGGAAGTAGTCGACGGTCGCTTCGTCGACCGGGAAGAAGCCCATGGTCGCGCCGTATTCAGGCGCCATATTGCCGATGGTCGCGCGGTCGGTGGTCGACAGCGAACGGGTGCCCGCACCGAAGAACTCGACGAACTTGCCGACGACTTTCTCTTTGCGCAGCAGTTCGGTGATGGTCAGCACCAGGTCGGTCGCGGTGCAGCCTTCGCGCAGCTTGCCCTTGAGGTTGACGCCGATGACGTCCGGGGTCAGGAAGTAGACCGGCTGGCCCAGCATGCCGGCTTCGGCTTCGATGCCGCCCACGCCCCAGCCGACGACGCCGACGCCGTTGATCATGGTGGTGTGCGAGTCGGTGCCGACCAGGGTGTCAGGGTAGTACACGTCGCCTTGCTTCATGACGCCGCGCGCCAGGTATTCCAGGTTGACCTGGTGGACGATGCCGAAGCCCGGTGGCACGACGCCGAAGGTGTCGAAGGCTTGCATGCCCCACTTCATGAACTGGTAGCGCTCGTTGTTGCGCGAGAATTCCAGTTTCATGTTCAGGTCGAGTGCATTCGGCTCGCGGAAGTGGTCGATCGTGACCGAGTGGTCGACCACCAGGTCGACCGGCACCAGCGGCTCGATCTTCTTCGCGTCAAGGCCCATCTTGGCGGCGACGTTGCGCATCGCGGCCAGGTCGGCCAGCAGCGGCACGCCGGTGAAGTCTTGCAGCACGACGCGGGCCACGACGAACGGGATCTCGTCGGTACGCTCTGCGGTCGCGCCCCAGGTGGCAACTTGCTTGACGTGTTCTTCGGTGACCTTCTTGCCGTCGCAGTTACGCAGCACGGACTCGAGGACGATACGGATCGACACCGGCAGGCGCGACAGGTTCACACCGAGGTTTTCCGCCAGCGCCGGCAGCGAATGGAACTGGCCGCTCTGGCCTGCGCCGATCGGGAATTCCTTCAGTGTGTTCAGAGTGTTGCGAGACATAATCTCTCCTTCAGTGGGGATATTGTTATTTCAACAGCGGCAAATCGACCGAAATAACGGATAGAAATAGCATCGGGCGACAGGACGGCCGGATCCGGGAATCCGGCCACATTCTTCAAGTGGTGCTGGCCTCCGGTGCCGCGGTCGCCACGATCGCGGACTGTTCGGCGTTCTTGCATTCGTTGGCCAACTGGCGGTTGAGCTTCGAGTCGAGCAGGATGCCCTTGGCTGGAATACCGATCCAGATCAGGCCATAGTGCGGATTCTCGAAGCGCAGCGCGCCGGTGGTGGTGCCGATGCGCGACAGCCGGTGCAGGCGCTGTTTCCAGCGCAGCGCGATATGGCTGTCATCGGTCTCGTTGGTATAGATCGTGATCTTGTTGCCGAGTTCGCAAGCGTACTCGGTCACCTTGGTGTCGGCGATGTCCGGCTCGTTCACTTCGAGCGGGTTCGCAGCCACGGCGGCAGCCGCAGCGGCGGCCGCGGCAGCAGCGGCTGCCGCTTGCGCCTTCTTGGTCGGTTTCTTCTTCGCTTGCGCCTTCAGCACCGCTTCCGCTTTCGGATGTTTTTCCTTAGCAACTGCGGCGCTTGCCGGTGCGCACACGACGGCAGCCGCGAGCGCGACGGCGCAGGCGGCGATCATTTTTGGGAGGAGGATGGCCATGGTCGGAGGATTACTCGCTGTCGGGAAGGTTGACGATAGCGGCAGCGGCTTCCGGCAGCGCGAGGCCGGCCAGCTTGGCACGCTGCAACACCGACCAATAATATCGGTAGCTTGCACGGTCGTGCAAGCGGCCATGTTGTGCGATCGGTCCCCATTCCGCAGCCATGGCCTCAAGCAGGATATTCGTCGCTTCATTGACCTCGGACAGGCGCGGCGTGAATGCTTTCAGGATCGGCTTGATCTGGTCCGGATGGATGCTCCACATGCGCGTAAAACCGAACTCGGCGCCGGCGCGCTGGGCGTCGTTGGCCACCGTCGGGCTGTCCTTGATATCGGTCGTGACATTGTGCGACGCCACCTTGCCGTGGGCATGGCAGGCCGCGACCATCTCGAGCTTGGCGCGCACCACCAGCGGGTGGGTGAACTGGCCCGGGGTGCGCATCGCACTGGCCGGAATCGCGCCGTAGTGGCTCGAGACGAAATCCATGATGCCGAACGACAGGCACTCGACCTGGGGCAGGGCGGCGATGTCATGGGCTTCGCGCAGCGCGCCGTGGGTTTCGACCAGCACGTGCACCGGCAAGTCCGGGCGGCCGGCGGCCTGGGCGTGCTGGTTGATCAGGTCGATCGCGCGGGTGACTTCCATCGCGCTTTCCACCTTCGGCAACACCACATAGGCCAGGCGGTTGGCGGCGCCGCCGACGATGAATTCGACGTCTTTCGCAAAATGTGGGCTGGCCGGCTCGTGCAGGCGGGCGCCGATGCGGCCGAAGCGATTGTCGTCGCTATTGACGAGCTGCGCGACCAGGATGGCGTGTTCCAGTTCGCTGCCGGCGGTGGCGCCGTCCTCACAGTCGAAAGTGATGTCGAACAGGGGGCCAAGCTCTTGTTGCAGGGCCATCGATTTGCGCATCAGCTTCTCGGAACCGGCGTAGTGATCGCAGGCTGGCAGAAGGAGCGGCTGGCGTTTGCCCTGGAATAAAACCTCGGATGGATGCATATCTCTCTATGTACAACGCTTGGTTACCACGTAAAACCGCCGTGCCGGTTGAAGGGCACGGCGTTGTTGGCGCACGGCAATCGCCGCGCGCCATGATCAGGATCAACCCAGCAGGTGAGCGACGCCGGCTTTCTCTTCTTCCAGCTCTTTCAGGGTCAGGTTGATGCGTTCTTGCGAGAACGAATCGATGTCCAGGCCCTGGACGATGGTGTACTCGCCATTCTCGGTGGTGACAGGGAAACCGAACATGGTGCCTTCAGGGATACCGTAGGAACCATCTGAAGGGATACCCATGGTGGTCCACTTGCCATTGGTGCCCAGCACCCAGTCGCGCACGTGGTCGATGGCGGCGTTGGCTGCCGACGCTGCCGACGACAGGCCGCGCGCTTCGATGATGGCGGCGCCGCGCTTGCCGACGGTCGGCAGGAAGGTGTTGGCGTTCCATTCCTGATCGTTGATCAGGTCCTTGACTGCATCGCCGCCGGCGGTCGCGAAGCGGTAGTCGGCGTACATGGTTGGCGAGTGGTTGCCCCAGACGACCATTTTTTCGATGTCCTTGACGGCCTTGCCGGTCTTGGCGGCCACTTGCGACAGGGCGCGGTTGTGGTCCAGGCGCAGCATGGCGGTGAAGTTCCTGGCCGGCAGGCTCGGGGCCGATTTCATCGCGATGTAGGCGTTGGTGTTGGCCGGGTTGCCGACCACCAGCACCTTGACGTTGCGCGAAGCGACGGCGTCCAGGGCCTTGCCTTGCACGGTGAAGATCTGGGCGTTGGCTTCCAGCAGGTCCTTGCGTTCCATGCCCGGGCCGCGTGGACGGGCGCCGACCAGCAGGGCGACATCGGCGTCCTTGAAGGCGGTCATCGGGTCGGAGTGGGCGGTCATGCCTTCGAGCAGGGGGAATGCGCAGTCGTCGATTTCCATCATGACGCCCTTGAGCGCCTTCTGTGCCTTCTCGTTGTCGATTTCGAGCAGCTGAAGGATGACCGGCTGGTCCTTGCCCAGCATGTCGCCATTGGCGATGCGGAACAGCAGGGAATAGCCGATCTGGCCGGCCGCGCCGGTAACGGCGACGCGCATTGGGGTTTTAGCCATGATGAATCTCCAAAGTGGGAATGAAAACGGTTTGCGCCGAGGTCGACGCCGAGCATACGCCTGTCTGGTTACGGTTTGCTTTCACAGCGTTTGATGAAGCTGCAATGATACCAAAAGCGCACACATTGATACCAGGAGCGCACTGATTGCCTCCAGCGTCGGAAGACGGGTGTCGCGCGCGTACAATGGTGGAAGAGTGGCGCCGACTCCCGGTCGGCCATGAGTGTATTCCTCTGCCGTTTGATCTGTCAATTCAATATCATATGTCTTATATAAGACACATATCTAAAGACCTCTAATACTGGACGGTCATGCACTTTTGTGGTGAAATCGCGGTCTATGAATTCCACCCCGTCCAATCCGGCCGTTGATCCTGTCGCCAGTGGTTCGCCCTCGTTCCGGCCCCTGTACCAGCAGATCAAGGCGCTGATCACCCAGAGCCTGCAGGCCGGTGAGTGGAAACCTGGCGAACTCATGCCGAGCGAAGTCGAGCTGGCGGCCCGTTTCAAGGTCAGCCAGGGCACGGTGCGCAAGGCGATCGACGAGCTGGCCGCGGAAAATCTCGTGCTGCGGCGCCAGGGCAAGGGCACCTTCGTGGCCAGCCACGCCGAAGAGCGCGCCCATTTCCGCTTCCTGCGCCTGATGCCCGACGAAGGCCTCCCCCATCATCCAGAGAACCGCTTCCTCGAAGTCAAGCGCATCCGTGCGCCGGCCGAGGTCGCGCGCCTGCTCGAGCTCAAATCGGGCGACGCCGTCGTCTACATCAAGCGTGTGCAGTCGTTCGACGGCCAGCCGACCATCCTGGAAGAGCTGTGGCTGCCGGGGCAGTTGTTCAAGGGCCTGAGCGCGGAGCGGCTGGTGGAGTACAAGGGGCCGATGTATGGCCTGTTCGAGACGGAATTTGGCACCCGCATGATCCGCGCGACCGAGAAGATCCGCGCGGTGTCGGCCGATGCCGTCACGGCCGAGCACCTGAAGGTGGCGCCCGGCACGCCGCTGCTGTGCGGCGAGCGCGTGTCGTTCACCTATGGCGACAAGGCCGTCGAGCTGCGCCGCGAGATGTATTCGACCGCCAAGCACCATTATTTGAACGAGCTGTCGTAAGGAGAAACAAGGCAGGAATCGGCAAGGTAAATATTCACTGATTTCTGTCCTTTCAAATAATTCGGAAAATAGCCGAATGGGATAATTCCACTCCCTGCGGCAATCGCACGAATGCGATTAGAATATATTGGTTTTGGGTACGCGACGGACATGACCCGGTTCGCCGCTCGCTGTCCCGCCCACTGGCCCCACTTTCGGCGGGCCGGTCGGGAAATCGGCGACAATCCAAAGGGTTCACATAAAAACTGTTGTCATAAGGGAGGTGTACCATCATGTCCGAAGCCGTGAGAGAAGCAAAGCAGAAAGGGCGGCCGGAGTTCCGCAATATTGGCATCGGCGATATCACTGGCAAATATCGCATGCCCCCATCGGCCATCGTGTCGATCCTGCACCGTGTCAGCGGCGCCGGACTGTTCCTGATGCTGCCTTTCCTGCTCTACCTGTTCCAGCAAAGCCTGCTGTCCGAATCGTCGTTCGGCTATTTCGCCGGCATCGTTTCGCACCCGCTGGTCAAGATCATCCTGCTGGGCCTGTCGTGGGCTTACCTGCACCACTTCACCGCCGGCATTCGCCACCTGTTCATGGATAACCACTTCGCCCTGGACAAGGATGCAGCCCAGAAGACCGCACGCTGGGTCCTGGTCATCAGCCTGCTGCTGACCGCACTGGTCGGCCTGAAACTGTTCGGAGTGTTCTAATCATGGCAAGCAAGAATAATATCGGTCCACGCCGCCTCGTCGTCGGCGCGCACTATGGCGTCAAGGACTGGCTGGCGCAGCGCGTCACCGCCATCGTCATGGCCGTCTACACCATCGTCCTGCTGGTCATGTTCCTGACCGGCCAGAACTTCACCTATGAAGGCTGGGCCGGCCTGTTCGCCCGCCAGTGGTTCAAGCTGTTCTCGCTGGTCACCTTCCTCGGCCTGTACTACCACGCCTGGGTTGGCCTTCGTGACATCTGGATGGACTACGTCAAGAACGCAGGCGTGCGCCTGCTGCTCCAGCTCGCAACGATCTTCTGGCTGATCGCCTGCGCCGCCTGGACCGTGCAAATTCTGTGGAGTGTGTAATCGTGGCAGCAATCAAAACCGCAATCCCTACCCGTCGTTTTGACGCGGTCATCGTTGGCGCCGGCGGTTCCGGCATGCGCGCCTCGCTGCAACTGGCCGAAGCCGGCCTGAACGTCGCAGTCCTGTCGAAAGTCTTCCCGACCCGCTCGCACACCGTGGCGGCGCAGGGCGGCATCGGCGCTTCGCTGGGCAATATGAGCGAGGATGACTGGTACTGGCATATGTTCGACACCGTCAAGGGTGGCGACTACCTGGGCGACCAGGATGCGATCGAATTCATGTGCCGCGAAGCACCGAAAGTCGTGTACGAGCTCGAACACTTCGGCATGCCGTTCGACCGCAACCCCGACGGCACCATCTACCAGCGTCCGTTCGGCGGCCATACCGCGAACTTCGGCGAAAAGCCGGTCCAGCGCGCCTGCGCGGCGGCCGACCGTACCGGCCACGCACTGCTGCACACGCTGTACCAGCGTAATGTCCGCGCCCGCACCCACTTCTTCGTCGAGTGGATGGCGCTGGACCTGATCCGTGACGCCGATGGCGACGTGGTCGGCGTGATGGCCCTGGAAATGGAAACCGGCGACGTGATGATCCTGGAAGCGAAGACCACCATCTTCGCCACCGGCGGCGCAGGCCGCATCTTCGCCGCATCGACCAACGCCTTCATCAACACCGGCGACGGCATGGGCATGGCGGCGCGCGCCGGCCTGCCGCTGCAAGACATGGAGTTCTGGCAGTTCCACCCAACCGGTGTCTCGGGCGCGGGCGTCCTGATCACCGAAGGTGTGCGCGGCGAGGGCGGTATCCTGATCAACTCGAACGGCGAGCGCTTCATGGAGCGCTATGCGCCGACCCTGAAGGACCTGGCGCCGCGCGACTTCGTGTCGCGTTCGATGGACCAGGAGATCAAGGAAGGCCGCGGTTGCGGTCCGAATAAAGACCACGTGCTGCTGGACCTGCGCCACATCGGCAAGGACACCATCGAGAAGCGCCTGCCGTCGATCCTGGAAATCGGCCACAAGTTCGCCAACGTCGACGCGACCAAGGAACCGATTCCTGTCGTGCCGACCATCCACTACCAGATGGGCGGCATCCCGACCAATATCCACGGTCAAGTCGTCGCTCCTGACGGCACTGGCGGACAGAAGATCGTCAACGGCCTGTACGCAATCGGCGAATGCGCCTGCGTCTCGGTCCACGGCGCGAACCGCCTTGGCACCAACTCGCTGCTCGACCTGGTGGTGTTCGGCCGCGCAGCCGGCAACCACGTGGTGGCCTCGAACCTCAAGCAAAAGTCGAACAAGCCGATGCCTGCAGACGCAGCAGACTTCGCGCTGGCGCGCCTGAACAAGCTCGAGACCTCGGTCGGCGGCGAAAAAGTGCAGCACGTCGCCAACGACATCCGCGCCACCATGCAGAAATACTGCGGCGTGTTCCGTACCCAGGAACTGCTGGAGACGGGCGTGCGCGAGATCATGAAGCTCGACGAGCGTCGCAAGCACGTGTCGTTCCAGGACAAGTCGAAGGTGTTCAACACCGCCCGCGTGGAAGCGCTGGAACTCGACAACCTGATCGAGACCGCCAAGGCAACCATCGTGTCGGCAGCGGCGCGTCCGGAATCGCGCGGCGCCCACGCGCACAGCGACTTCCCGAACCGCGACGATGAGAACTGGATGAAGCACACGCTGTTCTTCTCGGAAGGCAATCGTCTCGACTACAAGCCTGTCGTGCAAAAACCGCTGACCGTCGACACCTTCAAGCCGAAGGCCCGTACTTTCTAATATTGTGAAGCGCCGGGGCTCGGCCCCGGCCTAGAACAGGTAATCAAATGGCACGCACCGTCCAACTGAAAATTTACCGCTACGATCCGGACAAGGATACGAAGCCATACATGCAAGACGTGACCGTCGAGCTGCAAGACACTGACAAGATGCTGCTGGACGTTTTGCAGCGCATCAAGTCGGACGTCGACGACTCGCTGGCGCTGCGCCGCTCGTGCCGTGAAGGCGTGTGCGGTTCGGACGCGATGAACATCAACGGCAAGAACGGCCTGGCCTGCACCACCAACCTGAACGAGCTGACCCAGCCGATCGTGCTGCGTCCTCTGCCGGGCCTGCCGGTGGTGCGCGACCTGATCGTCGACATGACCAACTTCTTCAAGCAGTACCACTCGGTCAAGCCGTACCTGATCAATGAGTCGATCAAGCCCGAGAAAGAGCGCCTGCAGTCGCCCGAAGAGCGCGAAGAGCTCGATGGCCTGTACGAGTGCATCCTGTGCGCCTGCTGCTCGACCTCGTGCCCGTCGTTCTGGTGGAATCCGGATAAATTCGTCGGCCCGGCCGGCCTGCTGCAAGCGTACCGCTTCATTGCCGACTCCCGCGACGAAGCGACCAACGATCGCCTGGACAACCTGGAAGATCCGTACCGCCTGTTCCGCTGCCACTCGATCATGAACTGCACGGACGTGTGCCCGAAAGGCCTGAATCCGAACAAGGCGATTGGCAAGATCAAGGAACTGCTGGTTCGTCGCGCCATTTGATTGGCGCCTGCATGCGGCGGCCGGTAGGGCGCCGCATGCGGTGTGCAGACGTGCGTTTGGCGACGCGGTTCTTCCAGCGTCGGTTGAACGCGTCGGCGGCATAGCCGCCAACCCTACGTAGGGTTGGCCTCGGCGGCCCCGCGGTTCCCCGCCGACGCGTTCAACGAACGTGTGCATACCCCGTTTCGGCGCTAAATATGCCGAAGCAATACAGTAAAAGTACCGTACTGCCGAATCGCGGCAGCCGGAGTATAGTGTTGACCACCCCACAACGGACTCTAGTGTGATATCCAGTTTAAACGCACATCAAGCCGATCCTGCCAACCGTGCCCGCCTGCGTTGGCGCGCACGCCGGGGCCTCCTCGAGAACGACCTGATCCTCACGCGCTTCCTCGATGCGCACGAGCAGGACATGTCCGACGAAGAGGTCGACGCGCTGACGCGTCTCCTGGACCTGGCCGACAACCCGTTGATGGACCTGCTGCTGGGCCGTTCCGAGCCCGAAGGCGAAGTCGACCTGCCGCACGTGCGCGCCTTGCTGGCGCGCCTGCGGCAAGCGTAAGCGAAATTGGGCATCCGATCCGTCTCGCGGGCGGGTCGCGGCGCCCCCTGGTTTCGTTTTATTTTGTAGACCCACTCCCACAAGAAGGAAGTGCCATGAACATCTCTGATACCAAAGCCACCCTGTCGTTCTCGGACGGCAGCCCGTCGGTCGACATGCCAATCTACAAGGGCACCATCGGCCCGGACGTCATCGACATCCGCAAGCTGTACGGCCAGACCGGCAAGTTCACCTACGACCCTGGCTTCATGTCGACCGCCGCTTGCAACTCGAGCATCACCTACATCGACGGTGACAAGGGCGAGCTGCTGTACCGCGGTTACCCGATCGAGCAACTGGCCGTCAACTGCGACTTCCTGGAGACCTGCTACCTGCTGCTGAATGGCGAACTGCCGAACGCAGTGGATAAAGAGAAGTTCAGCGACACCGTGACCAAGCACACGATGATCCACGAGCAGATGCAATTCTTCTTCCGTGGCTTCCGTCGCGACGCGCACCCGATGTCGGTGCTGGTCGGCACCGTCGGCGCGCTGGCGTCGTTCTACCACGACTCGCTGGACATCAACGATGCCAAGCAGCGCGAAATCTCGGCGATCCGCCTGATCGCCAAGCTGCCGACCCTGGTCGCGATGGCCTACAAGTACAACGTCGGCCAGCCGTTCATGTACCCGCGCAACGACCTGTCGTACAGCGCCAACTTCATGTACATGATGTTCGGTAACCCGTGCGAAGAGTACAAGGTCAACGACGTGCTGGTGCGCGCCCTGGACCGCATCCTGATCCTGCACGCGGACCACGAGCAGAACGCATCGACCTCGACCGTCCGCCTGGCCGGTTCGTCGGGCGCCAACCCGTTCGCCTGTATCGCAGCCGGCATCGCCTGCCTGTGGGGCCCTGCCCACGGCGGCGCGAACGAAGCCGCCCTGACCATGCTGAAGGAAATCGGCTCGGTCGAGAACATCCCTGCCTTCATCGAGAAGGTCAAGGACAAGAACTCGGGCGTGAAGCTGATGGGCTTCGGTCACCGCGTGTACAAGAACTTCGACCCGCGCGCCACCCTGATGCGCGAAACCTGCCACGAAGTGCTGAACGAACTGGGCCTGCAAGACGACCCGCTGTTCAAGCTCGCGATGGAACTGGAAAAGATCGCCCTGAACGACGAATACTTCGTGTCGCGCAAGCTGTACCCGAACGTCGACTTCTACTCGGGCATCGTGCAATCGGCACTGGGCATCCCGGTCTCGCTGTTCACCGGCATCTTCGCCATGGCCCGCACCATCGGCTGGATCGCCCAGTGGAACGAAATGATCGCCGATCCAGAGCAGAAGATCGGCCGTCCACGCCAGCTGTTCGTCGGTTCGCCGTCGCGTGATGTGCAGGATATCGCCAAGCGTTAATTCTTGACGCTGCATCATCAAAAAAGCGGGCCGAGGCCCGCTTTTTTGTTGCGCAGTGATTAATTTTGCAAAATTTTGGCCTACGAGGAGGGATAAAAAATCAAAGAATTACAAAGCAGCGCAGTTTGGTTAGGCTAGATATTGGTCTTAGTATGTATAGAATAAACTTCACATCGGTTATGCTATAAACATAAATCAAAAATAGCACCTTTAGGTATGCCTTAGACGCATCCGGCATCATGCTTTGCTACTAAGCGCTCTATTATGAAATAGTAGGGATGACTTTCCATTGTTGTTGTTACATAAGCGAATTTTAACTTGCTCAAAGAGCATTTCTATTGCAATATCTGGTAATATTTTTCTGAAGGTGTATGCATATGAAGCTCGAGCAGTTAAGGTTTCTGCAGGTCGAGATAGGTAAAGATCTGGAGCGGGACGTTTCGTTTGAAGTGTTCTATTTTTACGCTGACAAATGGAACTCGGTTGATTCATTACGAATCCCCACAGCAAATGAGGTAACCGCACTCGATCGCGCAAAGGACGAGCAGATTGCCTATCATGGAACGAGTTCGCGATTCGCGTGGTTTAGTCTTTCGGAGTTGGAGGTCGTTGTTGCGTTAAAGTTTGCGACTTCTCCGCAGTTGGCTAAGAGAAAAATTTACCGCGACCGTCTTCAGATGGTGTTGGAGCGAGCTCGGAACTCCTTCAGAGTCGCTCACAACCCGTTAACACTTTTGCTCGCAAAAGATGCATTTCATTCAAGTTTGTCGATGGCTCTCAAGACGCCTAATGCGCTGGAAGCATTAGATGCTGATGCGCATGAAAGCTCAAATTTGCAATTGTTAGCAGTTTTAGCTTTTGATATTGACCATTTTAAGCAGGTGAATGACACGTATGGTCACTTATACGGTGATCAAGTTCTAAAGACGTTTGCAACGCGCCTTGAGTCAGCTGCAACTGAGATCGAAAGTAGAGCTTTAAATAAAGTCAAAGTCGTACTGGGTCACCCCTCAGGAGAAGAATTCTTAGCATACATCTCAGGTAACTGTAGTCGAGAGGACGTTCTGATGTGGGCTGAAGAATTCCGGTCCAGAATTGCAGATGAGATTCTGCCTAATGCTAAAGAGTGGGCTGCTCTTTCTCTAAGAGAAAATCTCGCAGTTTTGCAACTCCCTCCTCAGCAAGAACGCGCAGTCAAGGCAAGTATAGGCGTCGCGTTCCAATCTGTAGCGTCATCGTCCGATCCTAATACAGACGAAGCAAAATTTCTTCTTGATCGCGCCGATATTGCGTTATATCGAGCTAAGGCAGGCGGACGAAATCAGGTAATTGTTTTTGATGGAATTCTTGAGTCGTGTGGAAGAGTACTCGAGCATGATTCTAGTAATCAAGTAGTTGTGATTGATATCGGTGCGAAGATTGGTGTAGCTGTTGGACAGGAATTCAAGGTCTATTCGCCTACATTCAATGGTGCAACGAAGTTTTATTTAAAGGATGGGCGCACAACACGAACTCTCGGAATCTATCCACGGGTCGAATTGACACGTATCACCACATTTAATGTCCAAGCGGAGATTTCGTTTGCTTTCATTTCCGAGGAACACGACAAGAATACTCATATTGAGGTTGGTTCTCATTTGGAAGCGATTCCCGTCGGCAGTATTGGATATGTCACAGCGCATCGATCTAGATACTTCACTTCCAGCGTGGAGACTGGGTCTAAAGATGACGCTGCAACCCTTAAATCCTACTTGCAAGAACAGAAGGTGGTACAAAAGAAAGTTTTTTCGGCAGTGTTCAAGTTTGTAAATGATCAGGAATATTTAAGAAAATATGGAACTGCTGCCTTAAATGTCGCTTTGACTCAGATTTACAGAGATATCCTGGCTCGTGTGCGTCCAGTAGGAAAAATTGCGCCTCTAGACGCCAACAGCGTGGGTGTTGTTGGTTTGCAGCAAGCTTATGATGAAGATGTTATTGTCCGTCTTGTCGATGAGTTCCATTCTGATTTCCCTGAGTTAGGATTGGTTGTTGGAGTTTTTGATAATAGCGATCTGGAGCGCTTGAAAAAAATGGACTTGGCGATTGATCCAGAAAACTCTGTAGAGTTTGCTCAATTGGCTGCATCTCAATTTGGTCGGGAAAGTGAGCTAGGCATAACTCATTTCGGTTATAAAGTGGCCCAGCGATTGCTTAGAACTCAGCTTGACACTCGCGCTTACACGTCCGGTCAGGCAGATTTCGAACGATTATTACGCTTGGCTGTTGTAAAGGCTCCATTACTAAATCTTGGCGGATTGATATATAGTGGAGCTGGAAACAAAAAAATGGCAGCTGAGCAATACGAGGCTGCAGTAGCAATGTCCCCCGATGTTTCTACGTATAAAAGTAATTTGGGAGTTGTGCTTAGGGGGCTTGGAGAGACGGAGCGTGCACTTAAGGCGTTCAATTCATTGACTGACGAGCAATTATCCGAAGTTGCAAAAAATAACCGAAATGCATTGATTGGTTATGCGGTTCTACTAGCAAATGCCTTCAAGAATAAAAGTCCGAATTTCGACAAAAATAGGTTTATTCTTGTCGCTAATGCCGCGTGTGCTTATGATGAGAAAATTAGAGTAGAAAAGAAAGCCGATTACGCGATAATTTCGAGTGTACTATCTGAAATCACAAGTTGAAAAATTGAATTATTGATGTGCATAAAATATTTCGCTTTTACTTGAGAAGGCGAGCTGCGGGCTCACTTTTTTAAACACAAGTAAGCGGGTCAGGTCTAACATTCGGACATGGCCTCTACGTTGGTTCCTTCTTGAAAAGCTCCAGCCCGTGTCCAAATATTGGATCTGGTCCAGATTAGCGGCTATCTTCGCCATTGCCCGCACCATCGGCTGGATCGCCCAGTGGAACGAAATGATCGCTGATCCGGAGCGGATGATTAGCCGTCCACGCCAGCTGTTCGTCGGTTCGCCGTCGCGTGACGTGCAGGATATCGCCAAGCGTTGACTGAACGCGCTGTCACTGGGAAAGCGGGGCTTCGGTCTGCTTTTTTTTTGCCCCTTGCACCGGCACGCAGTGGCCCGCTCATTCGTCCGTCATCGGGAAGGCTCTCGCCTGGCATCGAGGACAATACAGGTAGAGGGTTCGGCCGTCGCTCAGCTTGAGCGAACCGGCGCGATACTGGTGGATCGCCCAGGTTCCCGTGACGCCGTCACTGAATATTATCTCGCCGCTCGCATGGCAGGGCGACCAGTCGAGCATGTGCAGGTAATCATGTTCGGTGACTTGGGAGGCTTTGCCGATGTAGGCACGGATTTCCTGATGGCTGAGCTTGAAAGCGGTGCACTGGTGCGCCGCTTCGTCTGAAGCCGGGGATCCTGTGTCACTGTGCCTGATCGTGATCGTGCTGATCGGGGGCAGATGTATCTGACCCATTGCCTGTACAGTCCCCAAGCTATCGTCCATTACCGGCGGCGCGCCTGTCGTTACGCCAAGGATCAGTGACGCGATTAACTGTCGAGTCCCGTTTGATCATAAACGCGTTTAACGAATAACTCAGGTCGCTTCTGTTGCCATTCCTTGAGCGCGAGGACGGGCGTTTTGCTGCCGATGGCGCGTTGCGGAATATGGT
>NZ_STGG01000023.1 GCF_005222695.1 Massilia sp. HP4
TACAATCAGCAGAGGCTGCATCAAACCCTGGGCTACCAAACGCCAGCCGCCGTCGATGCAGCATTCCGTGTGCTCAAATAGATGTCCGAGAAATCCGGACCACCTCAGGTCTGACATTTGGACACGACCTCGACTGTAAGCGTTGTTATGGCTGGGGTCGTGTCTGAATGTCAGACCTGACCCCGCTGTTATTTGGGCCGGCTGTTACAAATTCGCTTCCAAAGCTACTCAATTGCAACTGTCCATTACAAAATCACGATGGAATCCTTGCGATTGGTATCGTATAAGTGCTGTCAGACATCTGTCGCAACTTATAGGAGAACAATAAATGGCCATTTCGAAATCCCTCGTCGCCGCCGCCCTGGTCCTGGCGTTCAGCGCCGCCCATGCGCAAAGCCTGCCGTCGCCCGCCACCAGCGGCACCATGGTCGTGGTCCCGGCCTTCGGCGAAGTGAAACATGCCAACGACCAGGCAATCATCACCTTCGCCGTCGAAGAGCACGACAAGGACAAGAATGCTGCCGCCGACCGCGTCAACCGCAAGATGAAAGAGGGCACCGAGATCGTGCGCCGCGCCGATCCGAAGGCCGAACTCAAGACGCAAGGCTATTACACCTACCCGGTCTACCCGGAAGTGCCGCCGCAGCCGGTCGGCCGCACGGTCCAGCATCCGGTCAAGCCAGTGCCGATTGCCTGGCGCGTCGGCCAGTACCTGGAAGTCAAGACCACCAACCTGGCCGCGTTGCCGAAGACCGCTGCCGCTGGCCAGAAGGTATTGCAGATCAACGGCGTCAACTTTGGCCTCAGCCCTGAACTCCTGAAGCGCCTGGACGACCAGCGCATCGCCGCCACTTACCAGAATCTGAACGAGCGCATCGTCTCGATCGCCAAGGCCATGGGCCGCCAGCCGACCGACGCCGTGCTCGATACGGTCGACTTCGAAGGCTCGGGCAACTACGCCGGCGACGCTGCTGCTCCGCAAGCCATGATGATGCGCAGCGCCAAGCGCGAGATGGCCGACGAGATGTCGGAACCGAGCTTCGAACCGGGCGAAACCACCCTGCAAATGCGCGTGGTGGGCAAGGTCAAGTTCAAGTAATCGGCGGCATTGTTCAAGTAAGCGCCATGCGATCGCCAGTCGGGTTAGCGTAGTGTTTCGCTAACACGTGTCCCCGCCTCTATAATGTGGGGGAACTGTCGCGCTCGGCGACTTACTTGAATACGATTCCTTATGCCAACCTTTCCACGAAGAAGAACACCAGGGACAACGCCAAAGGGTCCACGATTCTCCCGGCTGAAGAAGCGTTTCGGACGCCGCGCCGAAGACCGCCAGGTCGGAGAGCGCGGCCGTGGCATCTACCTGCTGCCGAACGCCTTCACCACCGCAGCGCTGTTCTGCGGTTTCTACGCCATCGTGATGGCGATGAACCAGCGTTTCGAGCATGCCTGCTGGGCCGTGTTCATCGCCATGATCCTCGATGGCCTGGACGGGCGCATTGCGCGCCTGACCAATACCCAGTCCGAATTCGGCGCGCAGTTCGACAGCCTGGCCGACATGGTCTCGTTCGGCGCCGCGCCGGCGCTGGTGATCTATGAATGGTCGCTGCGCGGCCTGGGCAAGCTGGGCTGGATCGCGGCCTTCATCTATTGCGCCTGCGCCGCGCTCCGCCTGGCGCGCTTCAACACCAATATCCAGGTGGTCGACAAGCGCTTCTTCCAGGGCTTGCCGAGTCCGGCCGCCGCGGCATTGGTGATCGGCTTCATCATGATGATGACCGACCCCGACATCAGCGTCAGCGCGCGCAAGGTCGATTGGGTGTCGTGGTGTATCACCGTGTTCGCCGGCCTGACCATGGTGTCGAACGTGCCGTTCTACAGTTTTAAGGACATCAACTTCAAGAAGTCGGTGCCCTTCATTGCGGTCTTCTTGATCGCACTGGTGCTGGCGTTGCTGGCGATCGACCCGCCCAAGGTACTGTGGCCGATCTTCGTGGTCTATGGCTTGTCGGGCTATGTCGTGTACGTCTGGCAAAAAGCCAAGGGCAAGCCGGTCAGCATCATCCCGCTCGACGACGAGCCGGACGACGTGCGCCGCTAAGATGGCGGTGCGTAGCTGGCGTAAGCGGTCGACGAAGGCGCTGGCCGTCGCCGTGGCGGCGCTGGCCGGCCTGGTCATGGCCGGCGCCCTGAGCGGCTGCTCGCCGCTCACCCTGGTCAACGTGGTGTCGCCGGGCGGAACGGCGCGTTCGGTCGCGACGGCCGCCTTCGGCCCCGACCCGCGCCACGTGCTGTCCATCTACCGGCCGGCATCGGGCGCGAGCAAGGCGCCGGTCATCGTCTTCTTTTACGGCGGCAATTGGGTCAGTGGAGAGCGCGATGATTATGCGTTCGTCGGCCGTTCGCTGGCCAAGCGCGGATTCGTGGTGGTGATTCCCGATTATCGCCTGTATCCGCAGTCCAGCTATCCAGATTTCCTGCACGATGGCGCGCGCGCCCTCGTCTGGACCGAACGCCGGATCGCGGCCTATGGCGGCGATCCGAAACGCCTGTTCGTCATGGGGCATAGCGCGGGCGCCTACAATGCGGCGATGCTGGCACTCGATCCGCGCTGGCTGCGCGAACAGGGCAGCAAGCCCGACATCCTGCGCGGCTGGATCGGCATGGCGGGTCCGTATAACTTCTTGCCCATCGAGAATGAAACCACGCGTCCCGTTTTCCACTATCCCGATACGCCGCGCGACTCGCAACCGGTCGATCACGTCAGGGCCGCGGCGCCCCCGGCACTGCTGATCGCTGCCCGCAACGACACGACGGTGAACCCCGAGCGCAATACCGGCGTGCTCGCGGACAGGCTGCGCAAGGCCGGCGTTCCCGTACGCGAGGAGTACTACGACAACGTCAACCACGCCACCCTGGTCGCCACGCTCTCATCCACGCTGCGCCGCCTGGCGCCCAGCCTGGACACGATCGAGGATTTCGTGCGCAGCGACGGCGGTCGACACACCTCTGCGGCTGCTCCGGCAAGATAAAGCCTAGAAGCCGAAGCGGTCGCGCGGTTCGTACATCGGATCGGGCGCGTTCATTATCTGCCGCACGACGCCTTGCCGGTCGAAGTGGACGTGCATGAGCGAATTCCAGACGCCGGCTTCCTTGTAGCGATAAGACCAGACCTCATAGTCCCTCATGGCGACATGCGAACGCTCGGCGGGGCGGCCGACGGTGCGCAATAGCTGGTCCTTGGTCGCGTGATCGATTTTAATCGTGGCAAATTTCTCGCTCGTGAGCACTTGCTCGTATGAGAGCAGGCGGCCGTCCGGGCCGAGGTGCGCCATCCAGGTGAATTGGCCCATGGGGCCGGTGGCGTATTCGAGGGTACGCGATGCGCCGTCGGCATACACCGCGGTTGGCATCCCCATCTTGGCCTGGATCACATCCTGCGTGTCGCCCGGGTTCGGCGGGGTGCGCATGGCGCATCCCGTCAGCAGCAGGGCGGCGATAAGTGTTGTTAATTTGATCATCATATTCTTGTCGTCGTGGCGGACAAGGCGCTGCACCGGTGCGGTCCAGCGCCTTGTTGCATTACCAGATGCCGCGATCCTGTGGGTTGTACATCGGATCCGATGCATTCATCATCTGGCGCACCACGCCTTGCCCGTCAAAATGAACGTGCATCAATGAATTCCACACGCCGGCTTCCTTGTAACGATATGACCATACCTCATAGTTCTGCATGGCGACCCGGGAATACTCGGCCGGATGGCCGAAGGTGCGCAGGACGTCGTCCTTGGTCGCCTTGTCGATCTTGACTGTAGCAAATTTCTCGCTTGTCAGGACTTGTTCGTAGGAGGTCAGCCGGCCATCCGGGCCGAGGTGCGCCATCCAGGTAAATTGGCCCATGGGGCCGGTGGCATACTCGAGGGTGCGCGCCGCGCCGTCGCTATAGACCGCTGTCGGCGTGCCCAGCTTGGACTGGACCATGTCTTGCGAGTCGCCGGGAGCCGGCGGCGGGCCCATGGCGCAGCCGGCCAGCAGCAGGGCAACGATCGGCGTTGATAATGTGATTATCTTGTTCATGTTTGTCACCTGTGTCGAGCTTGCCAGCAAGCGGTAGTCCTGTCCAATCGCCGAAGGAGGATATCAAACACTGGTTCGAGCCGGCGTTTTGCACTATACTGGCGGGTCTGTCCAATCCGGACAGGTATTTGATAACTCACGGTGCCTGGGGTTCCGACTCTTGCACCGCATGTGAAAGGTAACATCATGTCGGTCGAAAACATCAACAAAGCCGCAATCATCGCGGACAACGCTCGTGGCGAAAAAGACACCGGTTCCCCAGAAGTGCAAGTTGCACTGCTGACCGCGCGCATCAACGACCTGAACGGTCACTTCAAAGAGCACAAGAAGGATCACCACTCGCGCCGCGGCCTGATCATGATGGTCAACCGTCGTAAGAGCCTGCTGGCCTACCTGAAGAACAAAGACCTGAACCGTTACCGCGATCTGATCTCGAAACTGGGCCTGCGTAAGTAATTGCAAGCTTGCTTCAGACGGTTTAGTCAAAAAATGCCTGCGCCAGGAATCTAGCGCGGGCATTTTTCGTTTTTGCGGTTTGTTTTTGCTGTAAAGGTTGCTAAGGCAACCCGTGGTGAGAGGTGAACGACAGCTCCTGAAAATCTGTCGGCAAAATGAAAGGGATTACCCAATGTTTAATAAAGTTACGAAAACCTTCCAGTACGGTCAACACACGGTCACCCTGGAGACGGGTGAAATCGCGCGCCAGGCAAGCGGCGCCGTCGTCGTGTCGGTCGAGGATACCGTCATCCTGGCAACCGTGGTTGCCCGCAAGGACGCCAAGCCGGGCCAGGATTTCTTCCCGCTGACCGTCGACTACATGGAGAAAACGTACGCTGCGGGTAAGATCCCTGGCGGTTTCTTCAAGCGCGAAGGCCGTCCTTCCGAAAAAGAAACGCTGACTTCGCGCCTGATCGACCGTCCGATCCGTCCGCTGTTCCCGGAAGGCTACCTGAACGAAGTCCAGGTCATCATCCACGTGCTGTCGGTCAACCCTGAAATCGATCCGGACATCCCTGCGATGATCGGCGCTTCGGCCGCCCTGTGCATCGCCGGCATCCCGTTCGCCGGCCCGATCGGCGCCGCACGCGTCGGCTACGCCAACGGCCAGTACATCCTGAACCCGACCACCACCGAGCTGAAAACCTCGCAGATGGACCTGGTCGTGGCCGGCACCGAAGGCGCCGTCCTGATGGTCGAATCGGAAGCCAAGCAACTGTCCGAAGAAGTCATGCTCGGCGCGGTCGTGTTCGGCCACGAGCAAATGAAAGTCGTGATCGACGCGATCCACGACCTGGTCGCCGAAGGCGGCAAGCCGGAAGTCGAATGGGCGCCGGCGCCAAAGAACGAAGAACTCATCGCCCGCATCGGCGAACTGGCCGGCGCCAAGGTCCGCGATGCGTACCAGACCCGCGAAAAATCGGCGCGCCAGCAAAAGCTGAAGTCGCTGTCGAGCGAAGTGATGGCCGAGCTGTCGGCGCAGGGCGTCGCAGCTGACGCCGGCGACGTCGGCAACATCCTGTTCGACATGGAAGCCAAGGTCGTGCGTTCGCAGATCCTGGACGGCGAGCCACGTATCGACGGCCGCGACACCCGCACCGTGCGTCCGATCTCGATCCGTTCGAGCGTCCTGCCACGCACCCACGGCTCGGCCCTGTTCACCCGCGGCGAGACCCAGGCACTCGTGGTCGCCACCCTCGGCACGGCCCGCGACAGCCAGAAGATCGACGCGCTGATGGGCGAGTACACCGACGACTTCATGATGCACTACAACATGCCTCCGTTCGCCACCGGCGAAACCGGTCGCGTGGGCACCCCGAAGCGTCGCGAAGTCGGCCACGGCCGCCTGGCCAAGCGCGCGCTGGTCGCCGCACTGCCCAACCCTGAAGATTTCAGCTACTCGGTGCGTCTGGTCTCGGAAATCACCGAGTCGAACGGTTCGTCGTCGATGGCGTCGGTCTGCGGCGGCTGCCTGGCGCTGATGGACGCCGGCGTGCCGATGAAAGCGCACGTGGCGGGCATCGCCATGGGCCTGATCAAGGAAGGCGGCAAGTTCGCCGTCCTGACCGACATCCTGGGCGACGAAGATCACCTGGGCGACATGGACTTCAAGGTCGCCGGCACCGCGCAGGGCATCACCGCGCTGCAGATGGACATCAAGATCCAGGGCATCACCAAGGAAATCATGCAGGTGGCGCTGGCCCAGGCTAAAGACGGCCGCCAGCACATCCTGGCCGAGATGCAGAAGGCCATGCCGACCGTGAAGACCGAGCTGTCGGACTTCGCACCGCGCCTGATCACCATCCGCATCAACCCTGAGAAGATCCGTGACGTGATCGGCAAGGGCGGCGCCGTCATCCGCGCGCTGACCGAAGAAACCGGCACCCAGATCGACATCACCGACGAAGGCATCGTGACCATCGCGTCGGTCGACGCCGCCGCCGGCCAGGAAGCCAAGCGCCGCATCGAAGAGCTGACCGCATCGGTCGAAGTGGGCAAGACCTACGACGGCACCGTGTTGAAGCTGCTGGACTTCGGCGCGATCGTGCAAGTCATGCCTGGCAAAGACGGCCTGCTGCACATCTCGCAGATCGCCAACGAGCGTGTCAACGCCGTTGCCGACTACCTGAAAGAAGGCCAGCAAGTGCGCGTGAAGGTTCTCGAGACCGACGAGCGTGGTCGTCTGAAGCTGTCGATGAAGGCGGCTGATCCGGTGGAAGGCGCGGCGCAGTAATTTTGCGTCTGCAGCGCTTCGCCGCTGAATGAAAAAACCGCCAGAGCGTGAGCCTGGCGGTTTTTTTATGGGGGTTCAGATATTGCGCAAGCCCAATCCGTGACATGCGGACCCGAGAATAATGGAGCCCGACTCGTCATCCTCTCGGAGAAATAATGCCTATACAGTCAGCGCTTGCATTATTCAATCAGCTCACCGAACAAGAGCGGGCTTATCTGCGATCGCATCCGCATCATGTTCCTGTCATCATGAGAGCGCGCGAATTCGCGCAGAGCGAGGCTAAGCGGCTGTTTGCGATCAGCGGCCACAACGACAATTCGGGTGCTTTTCGCCATTGCTTGTGGTTTGCCCAGTTGGCACGCGATATTGGCATCACCAATGCGCGCCTCTACACGACGGCGCATGAATCGTCTCCCAGAAACCCGCCGAGAGAACGTGCGATGGATTTGCATAACAATAGTGTCGGCTTGAATATCGGCACGACGAAGCAATCGAACGAAGCGCTCAGCAGGCGTTGCATGGCAGCGCTGAAAATTGGCCTGCTCAAGACTCTGCAGGTGAAATAACGATGCGAATCTTCGCCGCCCTCGTGATGACCATCCTTTGTCTGCAGGGATGCACGCAAAGGTCAGTGGAAGAACAAAGCCGGGCGTTCGGCAACGACGAGTTCACGCCGACGGCGTGGGCTGCCGCCGATCAACTGGGGCGAGGCCGGATGCTGGCTTCCTTCCTGCGCCAGCACCCGGTGAAAGAACTCAATGCAGACCAAGTCAGGGCACTGCTGGGCCTATCGACGGGGTATGCCGATTATGACGAGAATCTCGCCTATTTCGTTGGGCCGTCCACTGTCGAAAGTGAATACGGCAAGGGGTATTTGCTGATATTCGTCACGGACAAGAAGACAGGCCGTATTCAACAACTGCGATTAGTCCCGTCCGTCAAGGAGTGACTGGCGACGTGCGAGTTTGGACGCGGGTCCATCTCACAGGACCTGCGTCGTCATGCGTCGAGATCCGCACTCAGGGCCAGGTCCTTCTGCGCTGTCAATCGCGCCAGGCGATCGGTCAGCGCGCAGTGGATCGATTCGTAGGCAGTGGACCCCAGTGCAATGCGCCGCCGCGCCGGCGCCTGGTCGGCCGAATCGATCATGATCTCCACCATCCGCACCGGATCACCGGTCAGCTTGAAACTGCCATCGGCCAGCGCGCGCCGCACCCCGCCCGATGGCGTGTCGGCATATTCCACCCATCGCCAATCGCCGCAGCTTTCGCAAGGCGGCGGACGAACTCGGCGTCTCGCCTTCGACCCTGAGCCATATGATGCGGGTAATGGAAGAAAAGCTCGGCGTGCGCCTGCTTTACCGCACCACGCGCAGCGTGGCGCCGACCGAGGCCGGCGAACACTTCCTGCGCCGGATCGAGCCGGTGCTGCGCGAACTGGGCGCCACGCTCGAAGACGTCAGCGGCTTTCGCGGGCGGCCGGGCGGTTCGCTGCGCATCAACACTGCCGAACCGACGGCGCGCTGGCTGCTGCAGCATGCGGTACCGGTGTTCCAGGAGCGTTATCCGGACGTCTCGCTCGACCTGTTCGTCGAGAACGGCCTGGTCGACATCGTCGCCGGCGGCTTCGATGCGGGCGTGCGCCTGCTGGAGGCGGTGCCGCAAGACATGCACGTCGCCCCCTTCGGCGCGCCGGTCTGCTTCATGCCGGTGGCCTCGCCGGCCTATCTGAAAGCACACGGCACGCCGCAAGTCCCGGACGACCTGCAACGGCACCAGTGCATCCGCATGCGCATGCAGAGCGGGAAGATATACCGCTGGGAGTTCGCGCGCCATGGCGAGGCTTTCGCGCTCGACGTCCGCGGCACGCTCATCCTGAACCAGGTCGGACTGATGGCCGAGGCGGCCCTTGCGGGACGCGGTATCGCCTACGTCCCGGACACCACCGTGCGCGACCATTTGCAGGATGGGCGCCTGGTGCCCTTGCTGCAGGATTGGTGCCAGCCCTCGTCCGAGCTGGCGCTGTACTATCCCGGCCATCGCCATGTGCCGGCGGCGCTGCGCGCCTTTATCGGGGTGCTGCAGGAGGTGTACGCAGCAAAGTGAGTCCCGGACCGAAGCCCTTACGCGACGTGCGGGATTCGGCCAAACGCCACGATTGTGCTTGACCCTGTAGCGGCTAGAGGGTATTTAATAGCTGGTAGAAAAAAATGGCCGACCGGTCGTGCGCTACCCCAACCTTGCTGACGCGATGCGACGCTTTTTCCTGATCCTGCTGCTCTTCATGATGCCACTCCAGGCTGCCTGGGCCGCCGGCGCAGCCTATTGCGGTCATGACGAACAGACCACGCATCCGGGTCACCACGTCCACAAGCATGCGCCGTCCACCGCCCAGGACCAGGACGATGACGCACCGGGCGAGCAATGCAACGATTGCGACGCCTGCCACCACCTGTCGGCCAGCGCCGTCCTGTCGGCGCAACCGAACCTGCCGCTCCCCAAGGGCGCCCCGCATATGCGCGGCGAATTGCGGCGCTACGTCTCCCACGTCCCTGACCTGATCCCTCCGCCAGACCGGCCGCTCCGCAGCTAGGGCGGCGGGCATCTCAATGTAAGGCGCTGCACTGCGGCGCCAGCATTCCCCGCCGAACATCCACCTGTTCGGAGCATCATCATGAAACACCGTTTGACACCGCTGCTGGCGGCGCTCGCGCTCGCCTGCGCATGCCTGCCTGTGGCGGCTTGGTCGGCGCCCTTGACCCTGGAAGCGGCCATCGACCTGGCCCTGCGCGCCAATCCGACGCTACGCGCGGCCGGCAGCGAAGTGGCGGCGCAATCGGGCGCGCTCACCCAGGCCGGGGCGCTGCCCAATCCGGAACTCGAATTCCTGCGCGAAGGCGAGCAGGGCGACAACCGCACCACGACCGCCACCCTGACCATCCCGATCGAACTGGGCGGCAAGCGCGCGGCGCGGGTCGATGCGGCGCGCCAGGAACAGCGCCTGGCAGCGATCGCACTGGAGGCGGCGCGCGACCGGCTACGCGCCGACACCGCCGCCGCCTTCCATGAGGTACTGGCCGCGCACGAGCGCGAACGCATGGCCCAGGAGCTCGTGGGCCTGGCCGGCCGCGCCCTGGCTGCCGCCGGCAAGCGGGTCGAGGCCGGCACCCTGTCGCCGGTCGAGCAAACCCGCGCCCGCGTGGCCCAGGGCAGCGCCCGGATCGAGGCGTTGCAGGCGGCGCGCGACCTCGAGGCTGCGCGCATCCGCCTGGCCGCGCTGTGGGCCGGCGACGCGCGCGCGCTGGAGATCGTCGCGCCGCAAGCCGCCGTGTTGCCACCGGCGCCGTCGCTCGACAAGCTGCTGGCCCGGCTCGACTCTTCGCCCGCGATGCGCCATGCGCGCCTTCAAGTGGACCATCGCCAGGCGCTGGCCCGCGTGGAGCAGAGCCGGCGCGTGCCGGACGTGAACGTGATCGTCGGCACCCAGCGCGAGGGGCCCGATGCCCGCAACCGCGCGGTGCTCGGCCTGTCGGTGCCGCTGCCGCTGTTCAACCGCAACGACGGCGCGGTACGCGATGCGCTGCGCCGGGTCGACAAGGCGCGCGATGAACGAGATGCCGAAGGCGCGCGCCTGCGCGCCGAGCTGGCGCAGGCCCATGCGCGTCTCACGGCGGCGCTGGCCGAATGCGCGCTGATCTCGACCGAGATCCTGCCCGGCGCCGAAGACGCCCAGCGCGCCGCCAACCGCGGCTTCGAGCTCGGCAAGTTCGGCCTGATCGACGTGCTCGACGCCCAGCGCGTGCTGGCGCAATCGAAGAACCAATACCTGAATGCCGTCGCGGAGAGTCATCGCGCGGCGGCCGATATCGCACGGCTGCTGGGACATGCAGCCGTGCAGGAGAATCCATGAACAAGCAACAAACCAGGGTCATCGCCGTCATGCTGGCGATCGCCATCGCATTCGCCGCCATCGTGCTGGTGCGCGACCGCGGCGCCAGTAGCGGCGACGAACACGGCCACCAGGAAGAACAGGAACACGCCGGCGAACATGGCGCAGAAGGCCATGACGACGACGGCGTGATCCGCTTCACCGACAAGCAGGTCGGCGTGGCCGGCATCACGATCGCCACCGCCGGACCGGTCCACCTGGACACCTTCATCCGCATGCCGGGCCAGATCGCGCTCAACGAGGACCGCACCGCCCACGTGACGCCGCGCGCCGCCGGGGCGGTCAGCGAGGTCAACGCCACGCTCGGCCAGCAGGTCCGCAAGGACCAGGTGTTGGCCAGCGTCGCCAGCGCCGACGTGGCGGGCCAGCGCGGCGCGCTGGCGGCGGCCGAGCGCCGGCTGGACTACGCGCGCAAGGTCCACGCGGCCGAGAAAACGCTGTGGGAAGAACAGATCTCGGCGCGCCAGGACTTGCTGCGCGCCGAGCAGGAACTGCGCGAAGCGGAGATCGCCGTGCAGAGCGCGCGCCAGCAGTTGCAGGCGCTCGGCGCACGCGACGCCGGCTCGTCGAACCTGTTGCGGATCCGGGCGCCGTTCGACGGCGTCATCGTCGAGAAGCACATCACGATGGGCGAAGTCGTCGGCGCCGATACGCGCGTGTTCACCCTCACTGACCTGTCGACCGTTTGGGCCGACGTGGTGGTGCCGGCGCGCGACCTGGACATCGTCCGGGTCGGCACCGATGCCGTGATCCGCTCGATCTCGTCCAATACCACGGCGCCGGGAAAGGTGTCGTATGTGAGTTCGCTGGTGGGCGAGGAATCGCGCTCGGCCAAGGCGCGCGTGGTGCTCGATAATCCCGGCGCGGCCTGGCGTCCGGGTCTGGCCGTGAATATCGACATCGTCACCGGCTCCAGCGATGTGCCGGTGGCGGTGGCGGTTGATGCGATCCAGACGGCCGACGGGCGCCAGGTCGTCTACAAGCGGGTCAGGGAAGGCTTTGTCGCGCAGCCGGTCGCCACCGGCCGCTCGGACGGCCGTTTCGTCGAGGTCACGGCCGGCCTGGTTGCCGGCGACGCTTATGCGGCCGCCGGCAGCTTCGCCGTCAAGGCCGAGCAGGGCAAGGGAGAGGGAAGCCATGAGCACTGATACTCCGACCGAACCCGCGACCCTGTTCGACCGCCTGATCGCCACCGCGATCGCGCGCCGCTGGCTGGTGATGCTGGCCGTGCTGGCGCTGGCCGGCATCGGCGTCTATAACTACGGCCGCCTGCCGATCGACGCGGTGCCGGATGTGACCAATGTGCAGGTCCAGATCAATACCGCGGCGCCGGGCTACTCGCCGCTCGAGACCGAGCAGCGCATCACCTATCCGGTCGAGGCGGTGCTGTCCGGCCTGCCGCATCTCGAACAGTTCCGCTCCCTGTCGCGCTACGGCCTGTCGCAGGTGACGGTCGTGTTCGAGGAGGGCACCGACATCCAGTTCGCGCGCCAGCTGGTCAGCCAGCGCCTGCAGGACGCGCGCGAGGGGTTGCCCGCCGGCGTCGTCCCGACCCTGGGGCCGATCGCGACCGGCCTGTCCGAGATCTACCAGTGGACGGTGGAGACCGAGCCGGGCGCCAGGAAGCCGGACGGCACGGCCTACACGCCGACCGACTTGCGCGAGATCCAGGACTGGATCATCAAGCCGCAGCTGCGCACCGTGCCCGGCGTCACCGAGATCAATTCGATCGGCGGCTTCGACAAGGAATACCTGGTGGCCCCGAACACGGCCACCTTGTCGTCGTATGGTCTCGAGCTGGCCGACATCGTGCTTGCGCTGGAGCGCAACAACAGCAATGTCGGCGCCGGCTATATCGAGCGCGAAGGCGAGCAATACCTGGTGCGTGCGCCGGGCCAGGCCGCGTCCATCGACGACATCGGCAATATCGTCGTCACCAGCATCCGCGGCATCCCGGTGCGGGTGCGCGACGTGGCCGAGGTGGCGATCGGGCAGGAGCTGCGCACCGGCGCCGCCACCGAGAATGGCGTCGAGGTAGTGCTCGGCACCGTCGTCATGCTGATCGGTGAAAACAGCCGCGCGGTGTCGAAGGCGGTCGACGCGCGCATGCTCGAGATCAACCGCGGCCTGCCGAAGGGCGTCAAGGCGGTCACGGTCTACGATCGCACGGTGCTGGTCGAGCGGGCCATCGCCACGGTACGCAAGAACCTGGTCGAGGGCGCGATCCTGGTGGTGGCGGTGCTGTTCTTCTTTTTGGGGAACCTGCGCGCCGCGCTGATCACCGCGATGGTGATTCCGCTGTCGATGCTGTTCACCTTCAGCGGCATGGTGGCTAACCAAGTCAGCGCCAACCTGCTCAGCCTGGGGGCGCTGGACTTCGGCATCATCGTCGACGGCGCGGTGGTGATCGTCGAGAACTGCGTGCGGCGCCTGGCCGCGGCCCAGCACCGGCTGGGCCGCATCCTCACGCGCGAGGAGCGCTTTGCCGAAGTGTTCGAGGCTGCGCGCGAAGCGCGGCGTCCGCTGATCTACGGCCAGCTGATCATCATGATCGTCTACCTGCCGATCTTTGCGCTCACCGGCATCGAAGGCAAGATGTTCCACCCGATGGCCTTTACGGTGGTGTTCGCGCTGCTGGGCGCGATGATCCTGTCGGTGACCTTCGTGCCGGCCGCCGTGGCGCTGTTCATCGGCCGCTCGGTCGAGGAAAAGGAGAGCCGCGTGATGGGGGCGGCGCGCCGCTGGTATGCGCCGGCGCTGGACTATGCGCTCGCCAATCGCGCCGTGATGCTGGTGTTCGCCGGCCTGGTGATCGCCCTGGCGGGGCTGATGGCCACGCGCCTGGGCACCGAATTCGCGCCCAACCTCGACGAGGGCGACATGGCGGTGCTGACGATGCGCGTGCCGGGCACCAGCCTGTCGCAGTCGGTCAGGATGCAGCAGCAGATCGAGGCCACCCTGATGCGCGAATTCCCCGAGATCGCGCGCGTGTTCGCCCGCATCGGCACCGCCGAAATCGCGTCCGATCCGATGCCGCCCAACGTCGCCGACAGCTACATCATCTTCAAGCCCGAGAAGGAGTGGCCCAGGCCACGGCGTTCGCGCGCCCAGGTCGAAAGCGCGATCCGCACGACACTGGAGGGCCTGCCCGGCAATAACTACGAATTCAGCCAGCCGATCCAGCTGCGCGTGAACGAACTGATCTCTGGCGTGCGCAGCGACGCGGCCGTGAAACTGTTCGGCGACGACCTGGCCGTGCTGGAGGCCAGCGCCAACCAGATCGCCGCCGTGCTGCGCCGCGTGCCCGGCGCCAACGAAGTCCAGGTGGAGCAGACCAGCGGCCTGCCGGTGCTGCAGATCCGGGTCGACCGCGAACGCGCCGCGCGCATGGGCCTGAACATCGGCGACGTGCAGGAGATGATCGCCACCGCCACCGCGGGCCGCGCGGCCGGCACGCTGTTCGAGGGCGACCGCCGCTTCGACATCGTGGTGCGCCTGCCGGAAGCCGTGCGCGGCGACATCGACGCGCTGCGCCGGCTGCCGGTGGCGCTGCCCGCGGGCGAGGGACGGGCGGCAGGCGCGCGCAGTTTCATCGCCCTGGGCGAGATCGCGACCTTCGAGGTGGCGCCGGGCCCCAACCAGCTCAGTCGCGAGCAGGGCAAGCGCCGGGTGGTGGTCAGCGCCAATGTGCGCGGGCGCGACATCGGTTCCTTCGTCGCCGAGGCCCGGCAGCGCATCGCCAGCGAGGTACGCATCGCGCCCGGCTACTGGACCGCCTGGGGCGGCCAGTTCGAGCACCTGACGCAGGCCGCCGAGCGCCTGCGCCTGATCGTGCCGGCTTCGCTGCTGCTGGTGTTCGTCCTGCTTTACCTGGTATTTAACAATGTGCGCGACGGCTTGCTGGTGTTTACCGGCATCCCGTTCGCCCTGGCCGGCGGCGTGGCGGCCTTGTGGGCGCGCGGGATTCCGCTGTCGATCTCGGCCGCGGTCGGCTTCATCGCCCTGTCCGGCGTGGCGGTGCTCAACGGCCTGGTGCTGATCGCGTTCATCCGCAGCCTGCGCCAGGAAGGCCTGCCGGTAGCGGAGGCGGTGCGCCAGGGCGCGCTGGCGCGCCTGCGGCCGGTCTTGATGACGGCGCTGGTCGCCTCGCTCGGCTTCGTGCCGATGGCGCTGGCGGTCGGCACCGGGGCCGAGGTCCAGCGGCCACTGGCCACGGTAGTGATCGGCGGCGTGCTGTCGTCGACCGTGCTGACCCTGCTTTTGTTGCCACTTTTGTATGAATGGGCGCATCGGGAACGACCCGCCCACCCATTTTTGCCACGTGTGCGGACGTTTTTTCACGGAGACAGCAAAAATATCCCATAGACAACCGTGCGCCGCAGATTGCTCTAAATGAAAATGGTATAGTTGGATGTTTAACAGAATTTTGTCCGCGCCGGCGACGGAAACGCAGTCAGGCGCGGCGCCAATTACCATTTCTAGGGATAAGACAGATGAGCATGAAGGATTACGCGGATCGCATCAGCCAGACAATCCTGGACCAGGAGACCGTCATCGGCGCCGAATGGCTGGCCCAGCTCGAAGCGCTGCTCGTGCGCAGCAATGCCGCGGCGCGCGAGCAGTTGCGCTCGCACTGCAACCAGTTCCTGAAAGCCTTCGCCGCTGCCACCCGCAGCGGTGAACTCGAGAACATCGACCATCGCTCCTGGGACGAAGTGCGCGACCTGCTGGCCGAGATCTCGTCGACCCGTGCCAAGGCCGGCTCGACCCCGAGCGAGACCGCCATCTTCGTGTTCTCGCTCAAGCAGCCGCTGTTCAGTCGCCTGCAGGCGGCGTTCGCGGCCGATCCGGCGGGGCTGGCCGCGGCATCCTGGACCATCACCAACCTGCTCGACAAGCTGGGCCTGTACACGATCGAGGTGTTCCAGAAGACCAAGGACCAGATCATCGTGCGCCAGCAGCAGGAACTGCTCGAGCTGTCCACGCCGGTGGTCAAGCTGTGGAACGGCATCCTGGCGCTGCCGCTGATCGGCACCCTGGACTCGGCCCGCACCCAGGTGGTGATGGAAAACATCCTGCAGAAGATCGTCGATACCGGCGCCGTGATCGCCATCATCGACATCACCGGCGTGCCGACCGTCGACACCCTGGTGGCGCAGCACCTGATGAAGACCATCGCCGCCGCGCGCCTGATGGGCGCCGACTGCATCATCAGCGGCATCCGTCCGCAGATCGCGCAGACCATCGTGCACCTGGGCGTGAACCTGGAAGATGTGATCACCAAGGCCACGCTGGCCGACGCTTTCCTGGTGGCGCTCGAGCGCACCGGCGCCTCGATCAGCATCAAGAACGCTGCCTGAGGACGGGGACATGGAACGCATTCCGATCCTGCGCATGGGCGACCTGCTCCTGGTGACGATCCAGGTCGACATGCATGACCGTCTCGCCATGCAGTTGCAGGACGACCTGACCGAGCGCATCGTCAGCGACAGCGCCAAGGGCGTCCTGATCGACATCTCGGCGCTCGACCTGGTCGACTCTTTCATCGGCCGCATGATCAGCAATACCGCCGCCATGGCGCGCGTGCTCGACGCCCGCACCGTGGTGGTCGGCATGCAGCCGGCGGTGGCGATCACCCTGGTCGAGCTGGGCCTGACCCTGCACGGCGTGCGGACCGCGCTGAACGTCGAGAAGGGCATGGCCCTGCTCGGAAAGAGCTATAGATAATGGTCGACGCGCATACCGACGCCGTCCTGTTCGAGACGCACCTGCTCGATCGTTACCGCCAGCAGCGTGCCGCGCGCGTGACCTTGCCGCTGCGCTCGGACGAGGATGTGGTAGGCCTGCGCAAGCAGGTGCGCGAGCGCGCGGTGGGGCTCGCGTTGTCACTGGTCGACCAGACCAAGCTGGTGACCGCCGCCAGCGAACTGGCGCGCAACACGATCAAGTATGGCGGCGGCGGCGAAGTGCACCTCGACGCGCTCAATGACGGCATACGCAAGGGCATCGGCCTGCTGTTCGTCGACGCCGGCCAGGGCATTCCCGACATCGACAACGCGTTGCGCGATGGATTCACAACCGGTGGCGGCCTGGGCCTTGGCCTGGGCGGCTCCAAGCGCCTGGTCGACGAATTCGACATCGACAGCCGTCCGAAGGAGGGCACCGCGGTGCTGATCGTCAAATGGAAGCGCTGATCAGTTCGCAGTCGCAGCAGTTCGTGTTCGCCGTGTCCCACTCCAGCGATGTCGCCGCCGTGCGCCGCGCCGGCCAGAAGCTGGCCGACTCGCTGGGTTTCAAGGAGACCCGCGCCGGCCAGCTGGCCCTGATCATCACCGAAGCGGCCACCAATATCCTCAAGCATGCCGGCGAAGGCGAGATCCATGTCGGCCCGGCGCAGTCGCCAAGCGGCATCGGCGTCGACGTGCTCGCGCTCGACAAGGGTCCCGGCATCGCCGACCTGGCCAGCAGCCTGCTCGACGGGGTCTCGACCGCCGGCACCGCGGGCACCGGGCTGGGCGCGCTGCGCCGCCTGTCGGACGAATTCGACGTGTATTCGACCCCGGGCGACGGCGCCGCCTTCTTCATGCGCCTGTGGCGCGACGTGCCGGCCCCCGATCCGTGCGGCGTCGAGGTGGGTGCGCTATGGACGCCGATCCGGGGCGAAGAGGTGTGTGGCGACGGTTGGGCGGTCGCCTGCGGCAACGATGGCGCGACCCTGCTCGCCGCCGACGGCCTGGGTCACGGCCCGGACGCTGCGCGTGCTTCGAGCGCGGCCATCATGGCGCTCGGCCAGCGCGGCGCGATCGGCGCCCGCGACCTTGTGCATGCGGCGCACGAAGCCCTGCGCTCGACGCGCGGCGCGGCGCTGGCTGCCGCGCGCATCGATTTCGAGACCGATGAGTTGCGCTTTGCCGGCGTCGGCAATATCGGCGCGATCGCCATCGGCGAGGTGCGCCGGGCGCTGGTGTCGCACAACGGCATCGTCGGCCACAATATGCGCAAGGTGCAGGAGTTCGCAGTGCCGTTCGAAGCCGGCGCGCTGTGCATCCTGTGCTCGGACGGCATCGAGACCCGCTGGGACCTGGACAAGTATCCCGGCTTGCAGGGCCGTAGCCCGGCCCTGATCGCCGCCGTCCTGATGCGCGACTACATCCGTGGCCGCGACGACGCGATGGTGCTGGTGGTGCGTCGCCTGGCGGGCTCCAGATGACTGCCCAGCGTATCCTGAGCGTCGCCCTGGACAACGACCAGGACGTGGTACTGGTGCGCCAGCGCGCGCGCCAGATCTCGGCGCTGCTGGGTTTTTCGCAGCAGGACCAGGTACGCATCGGCACCGCCGTCTCCGAGGTGGCGCGTGGCGCCAGCCTCCAGGGGCACGGAGGCAGGGCCCTGTTCCAGCTGCGCGAGAAGGATGGCCGCCAGCATCTCGAGGTGCTGCTCAGTGGTGGCAGCGCAGGCAGGGGGCGTGTTTCCGACACCGACGCGCACCAGACGGAATCGCTGCGCGAACTGGCGATCATCACCGCGCACCGCCTGATGGATGCTTGCGAGGTCGATCCCGGCGAGACCGGGGCGTCGACCGTCACCGTGCGCAAGATGCTGCCGCGCCACGAGCACGTGACGAGCGCCAGGCTGGCGGAGATCGGCGCGCGCATGGCCGACACGCCGGTGTCGAACCCGGTGCACGAGCTGCAGCTGCAGAACCAGGAATTGCTGTCGACCCTGGCCGAGCTGCGCGAGCGACAGGACGACCTGATGTCGCTGACCCGCGAACTGGAGGACACCAACCGCGGCATCGTGGCGCTGTATGCCGAGATCGAGGACAAGGCCGAGCGCCTGCGCCGCGCCGACGAGATGAAATCGCGCTTCCTGTCCAATACCAGCCACGAATTGCGCACGCCGCTGTCGTCAATCCGTGCGCTGGCCCAGCTGCTGCTGGACCGCATGGACGGCGACCTGACCGAGGAGCAGGAGCGGCAGGTCAAGTTCATTTCTACCGCCGCGGCCGACCTGTCCGAACTGGTCAACGACCTGCTCGACCTGGCCAAGATCGAGGCCGGGCGGGTCGAGACCCACGCCGAGCCGGTGGTGGTCGAGAACCTGTTCCGCGCGCTCAAGGGCATGCTGCGCCCGCTGGTGGACGAGGCGCGGGTGGAGTTGATCTTCGAGCCATCCGGCATCGACGAGCCGTTCTATTCGGACGAAGGCAAGATTTCCCAGATCCTGCGCAACTTCATCTCGAATGCACTGAAGTTCACCGAGCAGGGCTCGGTGCTGGTATTCGCGGCCCACGACCCCGAGGCCGACACCATCGCCTTCGCGGTGGCCGACACCGGCATCGGCATCAGCCACGACAACCTGCAGCTGATCTTCGAGGAGTTCAGCCAGATCGAGCATCCGCTCCAGCGCCGCAGCAAGGGCACGGGGCTTGGCCTGCCGCTGTGCCGCAAGCTGGCCGACCTGCTCGGTGGGCGGGTCGACGTATCGAGCACGCCGGGCGTCGGCTCGACGTTTACACTGACCCTGCCACGCACCTTGCCCAACATATCGCAGCAACCGCCCATGGATCCTGATGGAACCGCATCATGAATAGTCATTCGACACAGATTCTCAACGTTGACGACAACGACGGCGCCCGCTATGCCAAGACCCGCATCCTGCAGAGCGCCGGCTTCGATGTTATCGAGGCTGCCAATGGCACCGATGCGCTCGAGATGGTCAGGCGCCTGATGCCGGCCCTGGTGCTGCTCGACGTCAAGCTCCCGGACATCAACGGCATCGAGGTCTGCCGGCGAATCAAGGCGGAATCGGACAGCAGCAGCGTGCTGGTGCTGCAGACTTCGGCCGCGCTGACCGGCCGCGCCGACAAGATCCGTGGCCTGGAAGGCGGCGCCGACAACTACCTGGCGGCGCCGATCGAGGCCGACGAACTGATCGCCAACGTCAATGCGCTGTTGCGCATGCGTCGCATCCAGGTCGACCTGCGCGACAGCGAGGAGCGTTTTCGCCAGCTGACCGACAATATCGACGACGTGTTCTGGATGTTCTCGGTGCCGGGGCGCGAGCTGGTCTACGTCAGTCCGGCCTATGCCGCGCTGTGGGGCGGCAGCGGCGAGTCGCTGCGCGACGATCCCGGCGGCTGGCTCGAGGTCGTGCACCACGACGACCGCGCGCGCATGACGGTGCGCTGGGAGCGCCTGGCCGAGGAACCGCACTACGACGAAGAATTCCGTATCCACGGCGCCGACGGCCAGCTGCGCTGGGTGCGCGATCGCCTGTTCCCGGTGCGGAACTCGCGCGGCGAGGTGTACCGGGTGGCGCGCATGAGCAGCGAGATCACGGGACGCAAGGAGATGGAGGCGCTGCTGCGCACCGCCGACAGCAACAAGAACCAGTTCCTGGCGACACTCGCGCACGAGCTGCGCAATCCCCTGAGCCCGATCCGCAACGCCGCGGCCCTGCTGGGCGCCAGCGGCGACGGTGCGGCCGAGCGCCAGGCGCGCGCGCGCGAGGTGATCACGCGCCAGGTCGACCACCTGGCCCATCTGGTGGATGATTTGCTGGATGTGGCGCGCATCTCGGAAGGCAAGATCGTGCTGCGCAACGAAGAAGTGGACCTGAAAGGCGTGATCGCGCAGGCGATCGAGACCGCCGGCCCATTGATCGCCAGCCGCAAACACAGCCTGGACGTGCGCCAGCCGAACGAAGACCTGTGGGTGATCGGCGACCCGGTGCGCCTGGCCCAGTCGGTCGGCAACCTGCTGCACAATGCGGCCAAGTTCACGCCGGCCGGCGGCGCGATCGTGCTGGGCGTCGACGTCACGGGCGATGGCGCGGACGAACAGCGGCGTGTGCGCATCTCGGTGCGCGACAACGGGATCGGCATCGACGCTGACAACCTGCCGCGCATCTTCGGCATGTTCGCCCAGGCCGCGGTGCCGCCGGACCGCGCGCCGGAAGGGCTGGGCATCGGCCTGTCGCTGGTCTCGCACCTGGCCGAGCTGCATGGCGGCCGGCTCGAAGCGGCCAGCCCCGGCGTCGGCCAGGGCAGCACCTTCACGGTCGATCTGCCGCTGCTGCGCGTCGCCTCGGGTGCGCCCGAGGCTGCGCCGCATGCGGCCGAGGCCAGCATCGAGTCAGGCGGCATGCGCGTGCTGCTGGTGGACGACAACGTCGACGCCATGGAGATGATGGGCTTCCTGCTGGCCGAGATGGGCTACCAGCCGGTCACCACCGCCGATGCCAGCGAGATCGAGGCGCTGGCGCTGCACCACAAGCCGCAGGTGATCGTGCTCGACATCGGCCTGCCGGGCGTGGACGGCTACCAGGTGGCGCGCCGGATCAAGGGCAATCCCGCGCTGGCGCACATCCGGCTGGTGGCCCATACAGGTTATGGCTCGCCGGAGGACCGTCGCCGCGCGCAGGAGGCCGGGTTCGATGCGCACCTGGTCAAGCCGGCCGAGTTGTCGGATCTCGAGGCGGCGCTGCGGGGCTGAATCGGCGCCGGGTTCGTGCCGGATGAATTCGCGGCCAACCATCACCGCGTCGGCGGCATAGCCGCCGACCCTACCGCCGTTTACGACAGGGTAGGGTTGGCGGTTCCGCCGCCGACGCGTTCACAGCACGCCGGCATTCGCATCACGCCAACAACGCCACCGCCTTCACCTGCGCCCATAGCGCCAGGCCCGGTTCGACCGCCAGCTCGCGCCGCGAACGTTCGGTGATGCGCGCCAGCAGCAGCGTTTCTCCGACCTTGAGGCGCACCAGCACCTGGCCGGGCGTCGCCGCCGGCCCCACCGCATCGACCACGGCCGGCAGGATATTGGTGATGCTGCTGCCGCGCGGGCGCTCGAGGGCCAGGCTGACGTCGCGCGCATGGATGCGGCAGCGCACCCGGCTGCCAATAGCGGCGTCGCGCCGCCCGACCAACAGCTCGCCGCCGGGAAAGGCCAGGTGCGACAGGCCGTCGGCGTCGCGCCCGGCGAGCACGGTCTCGATCATCACGCCGGCATCGTCCTCGAAGTTCGCCGCCAGGTCGAGCCGCGCCAGGGTACTGGCCAGCGGTCCGCTGGCCAGTACCCGTCCCTGTTCCAGCACCACCAGGTAGTCGGCCAGGCGCGCCACCTCGTCGGCCGAGTGGCTGACATAGATCACCGGCAGCGCCAGTTCGTCGTGCAGGCGCTCGAGATAGGGCAGGATTTCCTGCTTGCGCTTCATGTCGAGCGCCGCCAGCGGCTCGTCCATTAACAGCAGGCGCGGCGAGGCGAGCAGGGTGCGCGCGATCGCGGCGCGCTGGCGTTCGCCGCCCGACAGCGTGGCCGGGCGCTGGGCCAGCAGGTGCCCGATGCCGAGCAGCTCGGTCACGGGCCCGATCCCGAAGCGGCGCGCATCCCGCGGCAGGCGCTTGAGGCCGAACTCCAGGTTGGCGCGCACGTCGAGGTGCGCGAACAGGCTCGCTTCCTGGAACACGTAGCCGATGCCGCGCCGGTGGGTCGGCACGAACACGCCGCGCGCATCGTCCTGCCAGGCCTCGTCGCCCACGGCGATGTGGGCGCCGGGTGCGCGTTCCAGTCCGGCCAGGATGCGCAGCAGCGTGGTCTTGCCGGAGCCGGAGTGGCCGAACAGGGCGCTCACGCCGTGGTCGGGCAGGTCGAGGTCGGCGTCGAGCGCAAAGCTTCCACGATCCAGCGCTACCTTGATACGAATGCCGCTCATCGGCGCGTCCCCCTGGCCGTTTGCGGATACAGCGTGTACAGCACCAGCAGCACCACGAACGAGAACACCAGCATGCCGCCAGCCAGCCAGTGGGCCTGCGTATATTCCATCGCTTCGACGTGGTCGTAGATCTGGGTCGAGACCACGCGCGTCTTGTCCGGGATGTTCCCGCCGATCATGAGCACCACGCCGAATTCGCCGATGGTGTGGGCGAATCCGAGGATGGCGCCGGTGACGAAGCCGGGCCGCGCCAGCGGCACCACCACCGACCAGAAGGTGTCCCAGGGCGTGGCGCCCAGGGTGGCCGCCACTTCCAGCGGGCGCGTGCCGACCGCCTCGAAGGCATTGGTCAGGGGCTGCACCACGAACGGCAGCGAATAGAATATCGAGCCGATCACGAGGCCGGTGAAGGTGAACGAGAGCGTGCCCAGGCCGAGGGCCTGGGTGGCTTGCCCGAGCGGGCCGTTGGGGCCCATCGCCAGCAGCATGTAGAAGCCGATCACGGTCGGCGGCAATACCAGCGGCAGGGCCACCACGGCGCCGACCGCGTGCCGCAGGCGCGAATGGGTGCGCGCCAGCCACCAGGCCAGCGGCGTGCCGAATAGCAGCAGGAGCAGGGTGACGACCGTGGCCAGCTTGAGGGTCAGCCAGATCGCGGCAAAGTCCGAACTGTCCAGCATCGGCTCAGACTTCGTAGCCGAAGCTGCGGATAAGCGCTTTCGCCTTGTCGGTGCGCAGGTATTGCAGCAGCGCCTGGGCTGCCGGATTCTTCGCGCCCTTGCTCAGCAGGGCGGCGTCCTGGCGGATCGGGTCGTGCATGGTGGCGGGAACGATCCAGCCCGAGCCCGAGGTGAACTTGCCGTCGCGCCAGACCTGGGCCTGGGCCACGAAGCCCAGTTCGGCGTTGCCGGTGCTGGCGAACTGCCAGGCCTGGGCGATGTTCTCGCCTTGCACGATGCGCGGCTGCACGGTCTGATACAGGCCCAGCTTCTGCAGGGTGGCGACGGCGGCGGCGCCGTAAGGGGCGGTCTTCGGATTGGCGATCGACAGGTGTCTGTAGCTGCCGGTCCTTAGCACATTGCCACCGGCATCGACGACGCCGTCCCTGGCCGACCACAGCACCAGGCGGCCGGTGGCGTAGGTGAAGCGGCTGCCGGCCACGACGTGGCCTTCTTTTTCCAGCCTTGCCGGGGTGTCGTCGTCGGCCGAGAGCATCACCTCGAATGGCGCGCCGTTGCGGATCTGGGCGTAGAACTTGCCGGTGGCGCCGCTGGCGACGATCGCCTTGTGGCCGGTGTCGCGTTCGAACCCGGCGGCCAGCTTTTCCATCGGGCCGGCGAAGTTGGCGGCGACCGCGACCTGGACCTCGCCGGCATGCGCCGTTCCCATGAAGGTCATTACGAGGGTCAAGCTGGCAAGGCGTTTCATGCTTTTTCTCCGGGTAAGGATGGGAACGTCGTGGTAGCCTGCTGATCTTGAAGGGCAGGCGCTATATATTAGAGTATATAACGAAATATCATACGACAACAGATGAGCATGGAAGACAAGCGTATTGGCCTCGAGGGCAAGGTCTGGATGACCGTCGGCGGCGAGAACCTGGGCGGCAGCAACCGGGTCGAACTGCTGGCGGCGATCGCGCAGCTCGGTTCCATCACCGGCGCCGCCAAGGCAGTCGGCCTGAGCTACAAGGCGGCCTGGGATGCGATCGACACGATGAACAATCTCGCGGGCGAGGCGCTGGTGGAGCGCGTCACCGGCGGAAAGGGGGGCGGCGGCACGCGGCTCACGGCGCGCGGCCAGCAGCTGGTGGACAATTTCAGGACGATCGAACAGGTGCACAATGATTTTCTCGTACGACTCAACCGCCAGGCCGGCGACGTGGCCGACGATCTCGCGCTCTTCGCGAGGTTCAAGATGAGGACCAGCGCACGCAACCAGTTCTTCGGCAACGTGACCCGCGTGACGCCGGGCGCGGTGAACGACGAGGTCGAGCTCGGGATCTCCGGCGGCCAGGCGATCGTCGCCATCGTCACGCGCGAGAGTTCAGAGAACCTCGGACTCGCGCCGGGACGCCAGGCCTTCGCGCTGATCAAGTCGTCGTCGGTGATCGTGATGACGGATGGCGATGGCGCGCGGCTGTCGACGCGCAATCAATTAAAAGGCCAGGTCACGCGCCTGATGCGCGGCGCGGTCAATTCCGAAGTGGTGATCGCACTGGCGGGCGGCGGCAGCGTGGCCGCCACGATCACCAACGAGAGCGTCGACGCGCTGGGACTGGCCGAAGGCGCGACGGCGACCGCGCTGTTCAAGGCTTCGAGCGTGATCCTGGGCGTACCCGAGTAGGCTTCATCTTATTGGCCGCACAGCTGCTGCACCGCGACCAGCCGCGGCGGCGGGTCGCAGCGGCACAGGCACAGGTCGCCGTCGAGGGCATACTGCCGGCCGTCGTGGCGTGCCGACAGGCGCGGCCCGTCGAGCCCGATGATCCCGGTCGACCCGCAGGCAGGGCAGGATACCTGGTCGCCTTCGAGCGCGACCTTGACGCCGTCGAGCGCCAGCAGCGAGCTGGCCGAGGTCACCGTGCCGCCGGCCGTCGTCGATGCACCGAGCGTGATGTAATAGCGCGTTGCCATGTCTCACTCCTTCCATGCAAGGCTGCAGCATAAGGATGGACCGGACTGCCGGTCTTGACAAGCCATAAAAAAAAGCCCCGCGAGCGTCGCGGGGCTTTCGGACCGGCTTCCAGGCCGGCTTACTTGTCCTGCACCGTAAACGCCCCATACGGCTTGAGCTGTTCATCGAGCTTGGACGGGTCGCCCACCACCACGATCGACTGGTTCTCGGGCGCGAAATACTTCTTCGCCACCGTGCGCACCTGTTCCGGCGTGACCTTCTGGATCTTCGGCACGTACTCGCCCAGGAATTCCGGCGGCAGGCCGACCAGCCAATTGGCGGCCAGGGTGTTGGCGACCGAACGCTGCAACTGGTTGCTGAGCAGGTAGCCGCCCGCGACGTAGCGCTTGTTCATGTCCATTTCCCTGGCCGGCACCAGGTCGGCGCCGAGGCGCTTGTACTCCTTGAAGTACTCTTCCAGCGAGGCGCCGGTGACTTCGTTGCGCACGTCGGCGCCGCCCACCATCATGCCGCCCGCGCGGCTCATGCGCGCGCCGGCCGAGGCGCCGTAGGTATACCCCTTTTCCTCGCGCAGGTTGGTGTTGATGCGGCTCGAGAAGCCGCCGCCCAGGATGGTGCTGGTCAGGCGCAGCGGGATCTGGTCGGCCGCACTGGCCGCGATGCCCGGACTGCCCAGGCGCAGGGTCGACTGCACGCTGCCGTCGCGCTTGAGCAGGACCCGCGCCGGCTTCACGCCGGTCGCGGCGGCCGGGGTATCGGGCAGCGCGGCGCCGGTGGCTTTCCAGTCGCCGAAGGCAGCGTTGGCGAGCTTCATTGCCTCGGCTTCGCTGATGCGGCCGGTGACCACCAGCAGCGCGCGGTCGGGACGGAAGCGTTTCGCGTGTTCAGTGCGCAGTACCTGGGCCGTGACGGCGTTGATCGACTCGACCGTCGGGTCGGTGCGGCCATAGGGATGGTCGGCATACACCGCCTTCTTGATCGCGCGTTCGGCGCGAAAACCCGGCTGGGTTTCCGAGACGCGCAGCGCCTGCAGCGCATTGGCCTTGGCCAGCGTCACTTCGTTCTCGGGGAAGGACGGCTGGCGCGCGATCTCGGCCATCAGGTCCAGCATGGCCGGCGCCTGCGAGGCGAGGGCGTTGGCGGACAGGATGATGCCGTCCGCGGCCGGGCTGGCGGCCACTTCGCCGCCCATGCCCTGGGCCGCTTCGGCGATGGCGCGCGAATCGCGCTTGGCCGTGCCTTCGTTGAGCATGCCGGCCAGCATGGCGGCAAAGCCGCTCTGGTTCGGGGCGTCGGCAGCGAAGCCGGCGCCGCGCAGCGCCAGCACGTAGTCCACGCGCGGCAGGCCTTCGCGCGGCACGACCCATACGGTCAGGCCGTTGGACAGCGTCTGCTTGGCGATCTTCGGCGCCGGGATGGATTTTTCCTGGCCATAGGCGGGCATGCCGGACGGCTTGGCAGGTGTCTTGGCGTCTTGCGCGTAAGCTGCTGGCGCGAATGCGAGAGAGACGGCGAGTGCGAGCATCAGTTTGTTCATGATGCGCTCCTTATTTGGTAGTGGTGGCGGCAGAGACGGTCTTGGCGGCCTCGATCATGGCGGCCGGCTTGCGGTCGATGACGGTGCGGTTGGTCGGCACCAGGTAGGTCTTGACCGCGCGCTGGATGTCGCTCGACGTCACGCCTTCGATCCAGCCCGGGATCTTGTTGACCACATTGGCGTCGCCCCACAAGACCTGCAGCTTGGCCATGGTATCGGCGCGGTTCACGAAGCTTTCCAGCTTGTTGTTCCAGTCGGCCAGCATGCGGGTCTTGACGCGCTTGAGGGTCGCGTCATCCACGCCATCCTTCGCGATCTTCGCGATCTCTTCGTCCATGGCCTTGAGCACGGCGTCGGCGCTGCTGTCCGGCTTGTACAGCGCGAACACGGTCATCAGGGTCGGGCCGTTGTATTCCCATGGGCTGGTCAGGCCGAACATGGTGTCGACATTCAGGGCGATCTCGCGGCCCTTGACCAGGCCCTGGTAGAACAGCGACGCATCGCCGCCGCCCAGCAGCTCGGCCAGCACCGCGATCGGCGCCTGGTCGCGGCTGCCGCGTTCGGGCACCTTCCAGGCCGCCGCGATCGCCGGCACCTGGGCCAGGGCGTCGCTCTGCTCGAGGCGTTTCTCGGCGGTGTTGAGCGGTTCGGTGAAGTCGGTGCCCTTCGGCACCGGGCGAGCGGGAATCGCGCCGAAGTATTTCTGGGCCAGTGCAAAGCCCTGCTGCGGCGTGATGTCGCCAGCGATCGCCAGCACCGCATTATTGGGGCCGTAGTAGTCGCGGTGGAAGGCGCGCACGTCTTCCAGGCTGGCGTTTTCGAGGTCTTCGAAGCTGCCGTAGCCGTCGTGGTTGTTTTCCCATTTCTGGAACGCGTGCTGGCTGATGTCGATCCACATGAAGCCGCCGTAGGGCTGGTTCTTGACGTTGACGCGGATTTCTTCCTTGACCACGTCCTGCTGGTTCTTGAGGGTGGCCGGGTTGAAGTCGAGGGTCTTCATGCGGTCCGCTTCCAGCCACAGGATCGGCTCCAGGCTCGATGCCGGGGCGGTCTCGATGTAGTTGGTGAAGTCAGGACGGGTCGAGCCGTTGTTCCAGCCGCCGCCGGCGGTGATGGTGGTGTCGAACACGCCCTTCGGCGCGTTCGGCGTGCCCTGGAACATCAGGTGTTCGAACAGGTGGGCGAAGCCGGTGCGGTTGCGCGGTTCGAGCCGCATGCCGACGTGGTAGACGACCGACACGCCAACGGTCGGCGAGCTGCGGTCTTCCGACACGATGACGGTCAGTCCGTTGTCGAGTTTCTTGGTATTGACCGGCAGGGTCCACTGGTCGCTCGAGGCGGCCAGGGCCGACATCGACAGGGTGAGCCCGGCCATCAGGACAGGTAATTGGCGCATGCGCATGGTGACCTCTTTCATGATTATTAGGACGAAGGGAGCGAGCCCATCGGCGGCTTATCTTAGCGCAATGGCATGTTATTAAGGTATGTTTTTGTTGCGGCGGCGCAGGACATGACGATGTCATGCAGACAGCATCCGGCCCCGCGCATGTGCATTTCGGGTGGCGAATCGTGCAGTTCGTCGCATAGGCCGTCGGCCCGCCTGGCTTTCGGGCTATAGTTGCAACATGACAAGTCCCGGTGCAAAGCCGGCGCAAGAATTCACTGGAGAGAATGGATGAACCACCTGATCAAGCTGGGCGCAGCGTTTGCGCTGCATTGCGTCTTGTTCTGGGCCTCGATCGGCCTGGCCGACGCCGCGCCGGACACGGGCACCGAGACGCGTCCGATCGATGCGCGCGTGGTGCGTGTCAAGCTCGAAGGGGTGGGCGACCTGAAGATCCGCCAGGGGACGACGCCGGCCCTGATCCTCACCGGCGACGCGCGCCTGCTGTCGCGCACGACGACCTCGCAGCGCGGCGACACCCTGCAGATCGAGACCGAGGGCCGCAATTCGGGCTTCAGCTTCGGCCGCTCCTCGGGCCTGCAGGCCGAGCTGGTGCTGCCGAACCTGCGCGCGGTGTCGTCCGAAAGCGTCGGCTCCACCACGGTGAGCGGGTTTGCCGGTGACACGCTCGACATCAACCTCGATGGCGCCGGCTCGATGTATGTATCATCATCGGAATACCGCAACATCAAGGCCAGCCTGGGCGGCGTCGGCAACCTCAAGATCCAGGGCGTGGACGCCGAGACGGTCGACCTCAGCCTGGGCGGCGCCGGCTATGTGACCCTGAGCGGGCGCAGCAAGAACCTCAGGGCCGAGCTCGGCGGCTTGGGTGGACTCGACGCCCAGGCTTGTACGGTCGAGGCCGTGACCCTGGACCTGTCGGGGCTCGGCAATGCCACCGTCAATGCCCGCAGCAGCGCCAACCTGTCGCTGTCGGGCATGGGCTCGGTGACGGTGTTCGGCAAGCCGGCCAACCGCAAGGTCGCCCTCGACGGCCTTGGCAAGGTCAACTGGAAGTAACCCGATGGCGCACATGCCACCGCATCTACAACGACCGCGGGAATTCCCGATCGATCCAGATTCTGTGCACGAGACATGAAAAAAATACTCCTTGTGACGCTGCTTGCCATCGGCCTGCAACTGGGCCTGCCGACGAGCGCCCGGGCCGGCTTTGCGGAGGGCGCGAGCGCCTACAACGCCCGCAATTATGCACTGGCATTGAAAGAAATCAATCCGCTGGCCAAGGCGGGCAACCCCGATGCCCAGCATCTGCTGGGCCTGATGTACTACATGGGCCGCGGCGTCACGCGCGACTACAAGCAGGCGTTCGCCTGGCATATGAAGGCGGCCGGGCAGGGCAAGGCGGATGCGCAGTACGTGGTTGGCGCCATGTACTACACTGGCAACGCCGTGCCGCAAGACCAGAAGCACGCCGTCACCTGGTTCCGCAAGGCGGCCGAGCAGGGCAATCCCGACGCCCAGCACGCGCTCGGGCTGATGTACCGCTACAACGTGGCCGGCGTGCCGCAAGATGTGGTGCTGGCCTATATGCTGTACAACCTGGCGGCAGCCGGCGGCCACCGCAATGCGGTCGAACAGCGCGCCGCGATCGCCAAAAAGATGACGCAGGAACAGGTAGAAGAAGCCCAGGCCTTGTCGCGCACCTGGAAGGCGGGCACGACGTTGCCGACGGCGTCAAGGACAGGCGCCGGTATGTGATATGCCGAACTGAGGAAAATGCCATTGCAGTCCAGCATGAGCTTGAACTCATGACAGGAGGCTGCGATGAAGAAGGTCGAATTGACGATGTCGACCGAGGTGCCGGTATCGACGCAAGAGGCCTGGGCCTGGTCCACCTCGCTGCGCAGCGTACGCGCTGAAATGCGGCCATTGCTCAGGCTCGTTTTCCCGAAAGGGATGACGGATATCGGCACCAATACCATGCTCGGCAAGTCGCTCGGCCGTTGCCAGTTTTTCCTGTTCGGTCTGTTTCCGGTCGATATGTCGAAGCTGACATTCAGCGAGATCGTGCCTGGCCACCGTTTCGTCGAGCAATCGCAGCTACTCTCGATGCACTTCTGGCGGCATGAGCGGATCATCACGCCTGGCGCCGACGGACGTGGCTCCCGGATTACCGATCATCTTACCTTTTCTCCCCGTTTTGCTACCCCGATCGTGCGCCTGATGGTCAAGCAGCTGTTTGCGCATCGCCACAAGATGCTGGCGCGCGCGCTAAAGCGCCAGGAAATTGCGCATGGTAAAGCAATATCAGGAAGCGAAAGGGCACGCCAGGACAGGTCCGCGTGGTAGGCTTCGGCTTTGAACCACGCATGAACGCCCGTAAATACAAGGGCGTTGTGACTATTTGGAGCATGTATGTTGATTGCCACTCATGGCGGCAAATTCCACGCGGACGATGCGTGGGCGGTTGCCGTCCTGAAGGTGCTGTTTCCCGATGCGGACGTCGTCCGTACCCGCGAACAGGCCAGGATCGATGCCGCCGACTTCGCGATCGACGTCGGCGGGGTCTGGGACCCGGCCGCGGGCCGCTTCGATCACCACCAGAAGGAATTCGACGCCACCCGACCGTCTGGCGTGCCGTATGCCAGCGCCGGCCTGGTCTGGCGCGAGTATGGTGCGCAATGCGTCGCCGCCCTGGCCGAGCGCCATACCGGCGAGCGCCTGTCGGACGACACGGCCCAGCAGATCGCCCACGCGATCGACGCTGATATCGTGCAATATCTCGACCTGTCTGACGTGGGCGTGGCCAAGAACGCGCCGGGCAGCTATGGCTTGTCGGCAGTTGTTTCTGGCTTTAACCCCGGCTGGCTCGACGAGCAGCGCCTGGGCTATGGCGAAGCTGTAGACAGTTATCGCATGGGCCAGTTCATGCGCGCCCTCGAGTTTTTGACCGACATCATGGGCAATGCCGTGCGCTACCGCGTCGGCGCCATGCTGGCCGTGACCCAGGTACGCCAGGCCGAGGTGCTGGAAGACGGCAAGCTGCTGTTCCTGAAAAATGCCGCGCTGCCCTGGAGCAGCGTGGTGCGCAAGGAAATGCCGAAGATCCTGTTCGTCATCAGCCACAGCCTGACCGAGCAGCGCTACATCCTGCACACGGTCTCGGTCGATACCGAAAGCTTCGACGCCCGGGCCGACCTGCCGGCTTCCTGGGCCGGCCTGCGCGAGGCCGAACTGGCGGCCGTGACCGGCGTCGAGGATGCCGTGTTCTGCCATACCGGCCGTTTCATCGCGGCCGCGCGTACCTACGCCGGTATCTTGACCATGGCGCGCCAGGCCCTCGCGGAGGTGGCGTAGGGTCGACGGCTACGCCGTCGACGCGGTGATCGGCGCAGGCTCCGCTTTCGCGCCGGTTGATCCCGCCGCCAGCCATCACCGCGTCGGCGGCACAGCCGCCAACCCTGTGATCGGCGCAGGCTCCGCTTTCGCGCCGGATGATCCCGCCGCCAACCATCACCGCGTCGGCGGCACAGCCGCCAAGCCTACACATCACGCACGCTTGCACCGACTCCCGTACAATTACGGTTTTGCTAACACGGGAGTCATTTTTATGCGCGCCATCGAGATCACCCAGCCCGGCAAGCCGGAAGTCTTGCAACTCTGCGAACGCCCGACGCCAGTCCTGAAGGCCGGCGAAGTGTTGATCAAGGTCCACGCGGCCGGCATCAACCGTCCCGACGTGCTGCAGCGCATGGGTAAATACCCGGTGCCGCCGGGCGCGTCCGACCTGCCGGGCCTGGAAGTGGCTGGCGAGATCGTCGACGGCGACCTGGCCGACAGCGGTTTCAAGAAAGGCGACCTGGTGTGCGCGCTGGTGCAGGGCGGCGGCTATGCCGAATACTGCGCAGCGCCGCTCGGGCAATGCCTGCCGGTGCCCGAAGGCCTCTCTGCCCTCGAGGCGGCCACCTTGCCAGAAACTTATTTCACGGTGTGGAGCAATGTGTTCGACCGCGCGCGACTGTCCGAAGGCGAGAGCCTGCTGGTGCAGGGTGGCAGCTCGGGCATCGGCGTGACCGCGATCCAGCTGGCCAAGGCCCTGGGCCACCGCGTGTTCGCCACCGCCGGCACCGACGACAAATGCCGCGCCGTCGAAGCGCTGGGCGCCGAACGCGGCATCAACTACCGCGACGAGGATTTCGTTGCCGTGATCAAGGAACTTACGGGCGGCAAAGGTGTCGATGTCATTCTGGACATGGTCGCGGGCGAGTACGTGGCGCGCGAGATCGATTGCCTGGCCGATGACGGCCGCCTGGTCGTGATCGCGCTGCTGGGTGGCGCGCGCGCCAATATCGATATGGGGCAGGTGTTGCGCCGCCGCCTGCACGTCACCGGCTCGACCCTGCGTCCGCGTCCGGAGTCGTTCAAGGCCGCGATTGCGAACCAGCTGCGCGAGCATGCCTGGCCGCTGTTCGCCCAAGGCAAGATCAAGCCGGTCGTGCACCAGGTGTTCCCCTTGGCGCAGGCGGCCGAGGCGCATGCGCTGATGGAGTCGAGCACCCACGTCGGCAAGATCGTCCTGCAGGTGCAGGAAGGCTGACAACAAGATAAAACGCGTGCCGGGCAGGGCCAGGACGGCCCGCCACGGCGCATCCGGAGGCGGTCTGGCGGGCGGCTTGACAGCCCAGCCTTTGTTTGACCGCCATATGAACGACCGCTAGAATAGCGGGTTATTTGACATGGGGTAGTATGCGTCCCAAACTCGTCGTAGGTAACTGGAAAATGAACGGCAGCCGTGCAGTCAACGCAGAGCTGCTGCAAGGTATTCTCGCTGGATTGACGGAGCAGGGCGCCGCGAGCGCCGTCTGCGTGCCGGCGCCTTACCTGTTCCAGTGTGAGCAACTTCTCGCGGGTAGCGCGATGGCCTGGGGCGCGCAAGACGTCGCGACCGAGCCATGCGGCGCCTTCACCGGTGAAGTCTGCTCCTCGATGCTGCAGGATTTCGGTTGTCGTTATGTGATCGTCGGTCACTCCGAGCGCCGTGCCTACCATGGCGAATCGAATGAGCTGGTGGCAGCCAAGGCCAGGGCGGCGCTGGACGCCGGCCTGACCCCGATCGTGTGCGTCGGCGAAACGCTGGCCCAGCGCGACGCGGGCGCCACGCAAGAAGTGGTGGGCGCCCAGCTGGATGCGGTGCTGGAACTGGTCGGTGCCGAGGCGGTCGCGCGCCTGGTCGTGGCCTATGAGCCGGTCTGGGCGATCGGCACTGGCAAGACTGCGACGCCGGCAATGGCCCAGGAAGTGCATGCCTTCTTGCGTGAGAAACTGCGCAACTGCAACGCCGAAGCTGCAAACAATGTACAAATCCTTTACGGCGGGAGCATGAAGCCGGAGAATGCAGGCGATCTGATGGCGCAGCCGGATATCGATGGCGGCTTGATCGGTGGCGCAGCGCTAAAGTCGACCGATTTTCTCAAGATTATTCAGGCCGTATAAAATCCTGCAGTACGCATCACGAATTTTCGAATCTTTTGAAAATATAAGAAATTTAAAAACGTTGTTTTAAACTTGGAATGGAATTGCAATGATCTGGTTCAATTTGATTATCGTCGTGCAGGTTGTTTCGGCCCTGGCCATTATCGGCCTGGTCTTGATGCAGCACGGTAAGGGCGCCGACATGGGCGCGGCCTTCGGTTCGGGCGCCTCGGGCAGCCTGTTCGGCGCCTCGGGTTCGTCGAACTTCCTGTCGAAGTCGACCGCCGTCGCGGCCGCGATCTTCTTCGGTTCGACCCTGGCCCTGGCCTATATCGGTAACAGCGGCAGCAGCGGCGAGAGCGGCGGCGGCGTCATGGGTCGCGTGACCGTGCCGTCGAGCCAGGCACCGGCGAGCGGTATCCCTGGCGGCGCACCGGCCCAGACCGCACCGGCCGACGTGCCGAGCCTGCCGGCCAGCAACGCTGCCCCGGCCGAAGCCGTTCCGGCGACCCCGGCGCCTGCTGCCCCAGCGCCAGCCGCGCCAGCGAAGTAAACAAGGGCGGGGGCGGCAAGCGCGCCACACTTGTTGTCCAGAAACGCGCCGTTCTACGGCGCGTTTGTGTTTTTAGGCGTAGAATGCTGCGGCGCGTGGCTAAAGTATCAAGCCACCCGATGCGTGACCCTGGAATATTGACACGTATCCTGTTTAGCAGTGCGGTCTGTCGGCGGAAGTAATTGATGAGCCATCGATTATTCGGCGACATGATTCAAAAAATTCGCAAATATCCTTGTGATTACGCAATTTGAGCATTGATAAGTCATGCTAAGGCAGGGTAAAATACTGGTCTCCAGCCGACGTGGTGAAATTGGTAGACACGCTATCTTGAGGGGGTAGTGGCGCAAGCTGTGCGAGTTCGAGTCTCGCCGTCGGCACCAAAATTTAGAAAGAAAGCCAGCAAGGGCGCACGAGTTTTTCCTCATGCCTGAGCTGGCTTTTTTACGAGGATCGTCGTCCGGTCCTGGTGGCAGGCTAGAAGCCAGGTTCGCACGATTCGGTGCTGCATCCCCGCAGCGTCCCATTAACCGATCGTTCAGGAAGCTTCATCTGTGAACCTCGAAAATTATCTCCCCGTTCTTCTCTTTATCCTGGTTGGCATCGGTGTCGGTGTCGCCCCGCAGGTGCTCGGTCGCCTGCTGGGGCCCCACAAGCCCGACGATGCCAAGCTGTCCCCGTATGAATGCGGCTTCGAAGCGTTCGAAGACGCACGCATGAAGTTCGACGTCAGGTACTACCTGATCGCGATCTTGTTCATTTTGTTTGATCTGGAAACGGCATTCTTCTTCCCATGGGGCGTCTCGATGCGCGAGCTGGGTTGGACCGGTTTCATCACGATGATGGTGTTCATCGCCGAGTTCGTGGTCGGTTTCTGGTACATCTGGAAGAAAGGTGCCCTTGATTGGGAATAAGCCATGGCAATTGAAGGCGTATTAAACGAAGGTTTCATCACCACCACAGCCGACAAGCTGATCAACTGGGCGCGTACGGGATCGATGTTCCCGATGACGTTCGGTCTGGCCTGCTGCGCGGTCGAGATGATGCACGTGGGCGCGGCCCGCTACGACATGGACCGCTTCGGTATCGTGTTCCGTCCATCGCCGCGTCAGTCCGACGTGATGATCGTCGCCGGCACCCTGTGCAACAAGATGGCGCCGGCGCTGCGCAAGGTCTACGACCAGATGGCCGAACCGCGCTGGGTGATCTCGATGGGTTCCTGTGCCAACGGCGGCGGCTACTACCACTACTCGTATTCGGTAGTGCGCGGCTGCGATCGCATCGTCCCTGTCGATGTGTACGTGCCAGGCTGCCCGCCGACTGCCGAAGCGCTGCTCTACGGCATCATGCAGCTCCAGAACAAGATCAAGCGCACCAATACCATCGCGCGCTAAAAACGGACGGCGTACTCCATGACGACAAAACTCGAGACCCTTGAACTCGCCCTGAAAAATGCATTGGGCGAGGGCGTTGCCATGTCGGCGGCGCTGGGCGAAGTGACCGTGGTGGTCAAGGCGGCGGACTATATCCGCACCATGCAGACCCTGCGCGACGACGCGACCCTGGCATTCGAACAGATGATCGACCTGTGCGGCGTCGACTATTCGACCTATGGCGAAGGCACCTACGAAGGTCCGCGCTTCGCGGTCGTGGTGCACCTGCTGTCGATTTCGAAGAACTGGCGCGTCCGCGTGCGCGTGTTCTGCCCGGACGACGAGATGCCGCTGGTCGAGACCATCACCCCGATCTGGCGCGCCGCCAACTGGTTCGAGCGCGAAGCGTTCGACATGTACGGCATCCTGTTCGACGGCCACGGCGACCTGCGCCGCATCCTGACCGACTACGGTTTCATCGGCCATCCGTTCCGCAAGGACTTCCCGGTCTCGGGCTATGTCGAAATGCGCTACGACCCGGAACAGAAACGCGTGATCTACCAACCCGTCACGATCGAGCCGCGCGAGAACATCCCGCGCGTGATTCGCGAAGAGACCTACGGGACGAAATAATGGCTGAGCTTAAGAACTACACCCTGAACTTTGGTCCGCAGCACCCGGCAGCGCACGGCGTGCTGCGCCTGGTGCTGGAACTCGACGGCGAGGTGATCCAGCGCGCCGACCCGCATATCGGCCTGCTGCACCGCGGCACCGAGAAGCTGGCCGAGACCCGCACCTACCTGCAATCGGTGCCGTACATGGACCGTCTCGACTACGTGTCGATGATGTGCAATGAACACGGCTACGTGCTGGCGATCGAGAAGCTGCTCGGCATCGAAGCGCCGATCCGCGCCCAGTACATCCGCACGATGTTCGACGAGGTCACCCGCATCCTGAACCACCTGATGTGGCTCGGCGCGCACGCGCTGGACATCGGCGCCATGGGCCCGTTCCTGTACTGCTTCCGCGACCGCGAAGACCTGTTCGACGTGTACGAGGCGGTGTCGGGTGCGCGCATGCACGCGGCCTACTACCGTCCGGGCGGCGTGTATCGCGACCTGCCGGACACCATGCCGCAGCACAAGCAGTCGCCGATCCGCAGCGCCAAGGCGATCGCCGAGCTGAACGAACACCGCCAGGGTTCGGTCATCGACTTCCTGGACGCGTTCACGAAGCGCTTCGACGGCTATGTCGACGAATACGAGACCCTGCTGACCGATAACCGTATCTGGAAACAGCGTACAGTCGGCATCGGTGTCGTGAGCCCCGAAGACGCGAAAGCCATGGGCTTTACCGGCGCCATGCTGCGCGGCTCGGGCATTGCCTGGGATCTGCGCAAGCACCAGCCGTACGCGGCCTACGACAAGGTCGAGTTCGACATCCCGGTCGGCACCAACGGCGACTCCTACGACCGCTACCTGGTACGCGTGGAAGAACTGCGCCAGTCGAACCGCATCATCAAGCAATGCCTGACCTGGCTGCGCGCCAATCCAGGCCCGGTGATGATCGACAACAACAAGATCGCGCCGCCGAACCGGATGGACATGAAGTCCAATATGGAATCGCTGATCCACCACTTCAAGCTGTTCACCGAAGGCTTCCACGTCCCCGAGGGCGAGGCCTATGCCGCGGTCGAGCACCCGAAGGGCGAGTTCGGCATCTATATCGTCTCCGACGGCGCCAACAAGCCATACCGCCTGAAAATCCGCACTCCGGACTACGTCCACCTGCAGAGCCTCGACGAGATGGCACGCGGCCACATGATCGCTGACGCGGTGGCCATCATCGGTACCCAGGACATCGTGTTCGGCAGTATCGACCGATAAGGGAAGGGCAGAGAGAAAATGTTATCGCAGCAGTGCTACCAAAAAATCGATCGCGAGCTGGCCAAGTACCCAGCCGATCAACGCCAGTCGGCCGTGATGGCTTCGCTGGCCCATGCCCAGGTCGAACTGGGCTGGTTGTCGCCTGAAACCATGCAAGAAATTGCCGACTACATCGGCATGCCGGCGATCGCCGTGCAGGAAGTGGCGACTTTCTACAATATGTTCAACATCAAGCCGGTCGGCCAGCACAAGATCACCGTGTGCACCAACCTGCCATGCGCGCTGTCGGGCGGCGAACGCGCGGCCCAGCGCATCAAGGACGCGCTCGGCATCGACTTCCGCGACACCACCGCCGACGGCAAATTCACGCTGATGGAAGGCGAATGCATGGGCGCCTGCGGCGACGCACCGGTCATGCTGGTGAACAATCACCGCATGTGTTCGTTCATGAGCGACGCCAAGATCGACGCCCTGCTTGAGGAACTGAACAAATGACCAGCCTGCACGACCGTCACATCAAACCGCTGATCCTCGCCAACCTGAACGGCGAAAACTGGCACCTGGCCGACTACGTCAATCGTGGCGGCTATTCGGCGCTGCGCCGCATCATCGAAGAAAAGATCACCCCTGAGCAGATCATCGCCGACATGAAGGCCTCGGGCCTGCGTGGTCGCGGCGGCGCCGGTTTCCCGACCGGCCTCAAGTGGAGTTTCATGCCGCGCCAGTTCCCGGGCCAGAAATACCTCGTCTGTAATAGCGACGAAGGCGAGCCGGGCACGTTCAAGGACCGCGACATCATGCGCTACAACCCGCATTCGCTGATCGAAGGCATGACCATTGCTGCCTTCGCGATGGGCGTCACCGTGGGTTACAACTATATTCACGGCGAGATCTTCGCGGACTACCTGCGCTTTGAAGAAGCGCTGGAAGAAGCACGCGCGGCGGGCTTTTTGGGCAATAACATCCTGGGCAGCGAGTTCAGCTTCCAGCTGCACGCCCACCACGGCTACGGCGCCTATATCTGCGGCGAAGAAACCGCCTTGTTGGAATCGCTCGAAGGCAAGAAGGGCCAGCCGCGCTTCAAGCCGCCATTCCCGGCCTCGTTCGGCCTGTATGGCAAGCCGACCACGATCAACAACACCGAGACCTTCGCGGCCGTCCCGTTCATCCTGAACATCGGCGCCGAGAACTACATGGCGCTCGGCAAGCCGAACAACGGCGGCACCAAGATCTTCTCGATCTCGGGCGACGTCGAGCGTCCAGGCAACTACGAAGTCCCGCTCGGTACGCCATTCGCGACCCTGATGGAACTGGCGGGCGGCATGCGCGGCGGCAAGAAGATCAAGGCCGTCATCCCTGGCGGTTCGTCGGCGCCTGTCGTTCCTGGCGACCTCATGATGCAGACCGACCTGGACTATGATTCGATCGCGAAAGCCGGTTCGATGCTGGGTTCGGGCGCCGTCATCGTCATGGACGAGACTCGCTGCATGGTCAAGTCGCTGCTGCGCCTGTCGTACTTCTATTACGAGGAATCGTGCGGTCAGTGCACCCCGTGCCGTGAAGGCACCGGCTGGATGTACCGCATGGTCCACCGCATCGAGAACGGCCAGGGTCGTCCGGAAGACATGGATCTGCTGAACAACATCGCCGACAACATCAAGGGCCGCACCATCTGCGCGCTCGGCGATGCGGCCGCGATGCCTGTCCAGGCGATGATCAAGCACTTCCGCCAGGAATTTGAATATCACATCGAGCACAAGCACTGCCTCGTGCCCGCATACCTTTAAACCAGGTCAGGTAACGATCAAATGGTTGAAATCGAATTAGACGGCAAGAAAGTCGAAGTCCCACCGGGTTCCATGGTGATGGACGCCGCAAACAAACTCGGCACCTATATTCCGCACTTCTGCTATCACAAGAAATTGTCGATCGCAGCGAACTGCCGCATGTGCCTGGTCGAAGTGGAGAAGGCGCCCAAGCCGCTGCCGGCATGCGCCACGCCAGTGTCGCCGGGCATGATCGTGCGCAGCCACAGCGACAAGGCCGTGCAGGCCCAGAAGTCGGTGATGGAATTCCTGCTCATTAACCACCCGCTGGATTGCCCGATCTGCGACCAGGGCGGCGAATGCCAGTTGCAGGATCTGGCCGTCGGCTACGGCAAGAGCGGCTCGCGCTACGAAGAAGAAAAACGCGTGGTGGCCCCGAAAGAAGCGGGCCCGCTGATCTCGATGGAAGAGATGTCGCGCTGCATCCAGTGCACCCGTTGCGTGCGTTTCGGCCAGGAAGTTGCCGGCGTCATGGAATTCGGCATGCTGGGCCGCGGCGAGCACTCCGAGATCACGACTTTCGTCGGCAAGACCGTCGACTCGGAAGTGTCCGGCAACATGATCGACCTGTGCCCGGTCGGCGCGCTCACCAGCAAGCCGTTCCGCTACTCGGCACGTCCATGGGAACTGCAGCGCCGCAAGTCGGTCTCGCCGCACGATTCGCTGGGCGCCAACCTGATCGTCCAGGTCAAGGGCGGCAAGGTCATGCGCGTGCTGCCGCTCGAGAACGAAGCGGTCAACGAGTGCTGGCTGTCCGATAAAGAGCGTTTCTCGTACGAAGCGCTGGACAATGCCGATCGCCTGACGAAACCGATGATCAAGCAGGACAACAAGTGGATCGAGACCGAGTGGTCGACGGCCCTTGAATATGTTGCCCACGGCCTGCGCAATATCCGCCACGAGCACGGCGCCGACAGCCTTGCGGCCGTCGCCACCGCCCACTCGACCGTGGAAGAACTGTATTTGCTGAACAAGGCGTTCCGCGGCTTCGGTTCGGAGAATGTCGACTTCCGCCTGCGCCAGAGCGATTTCGCGCTGGACGGCCAGGTGACCCCGTGGCTCGGCATGCCGATCAACGATATCAGCAAGCTCAAGCGTGCACTGGTCATCGGTTCCTTCCTGCGCAAGGATCATCCGCTGGTCGCGACCCGCCTGCGCGCTGCGACCAAATCGGGCCTGCGCCTGTCGCTGCTGACCGGTAGCGACGACGAACTCCTGATGAGGACGGCCCATAAACTGGTCGCCGCGCCAAGCGACTGGCTGGTTGCGCTGTCGGAAGTCGTGGTTGCCATCGCTGCCGACAAGAACATCGCCGTGCCAGCCGGTTTCGAAGGCATTGAAGCCTCCGATATCGCCAAGGCGATCGCCGCTTCGCTGGTCGTCGTCGGTGACGTCGAGGTGCCAGGCGCGATCCTGCTGGGTAACGCCGCCGCACAGCACCCGCAAGCGTCGCAAATCCACGCCGCCGCGCAGTGGATCGCCGAGCAGACCGGCTGCAGCTTCGGCTACCTGGTCGACGCTGCCAATACCGTCGGCGGCCACCTGGTCGGTGCTGTCTCTGGCAAGAAAGAGTCGATCTTCGCCACGCCGAAGAAAGCCTATGTGCTGCTGAACGCCGAACCGGAACTCGATGCGGCCAACCCGCAGCAAGCCGTCGCCGCCCTGAAGGGCGCCGAAATGGTGGTTGCCATGTCGGCCTTCAAGCACGGCATGGACTACGCCGACGTGCTGCTGCCGATCGCGCCGTTCTCGGAAACCTCGGGCACGTTCGTGAACTGCGAAGGCCGCGCACAGAGCTTCAACGGCACCGTGCGTCCGCTGGCCGAAGCGCGTCCAGCCTGGAAAGTGCTGCGCGTGCTGGGCAACCTGCTCGGCCTGCAAGGTTTCGACTACGACACCTCGGAAGCGATCCGCGACGAAGCCTTCGGCAAAGGCAATACCGACCTGTCGGCCAAGCTGAACAACAAGGCGAGCCTGGCGCCAACCGCGGGTTCGTACGCCCCGGCCGGCCAGCTCGAGCGCCTGACCGACGTGCCGGTGTACTTCACCGACGCGCTGGCCCGCCGTTCCGAGCCGCTGCAGCGCACCGCCGACGCCAACGCGCCGCTGGTCACGCTGTCGAAAGCGGTCGCCGAATCGATCGGCGTCAATGCCGGCGACAAGGTCAAGGTCACCCAGGGCAGCGGTTCGGCCGTGCTGGTCGCCAATGTCGACAAGACCCTGCCGTCGAACGCAGTGCGTGTCGCTGCCGGCCACCCGGCCGTGGCCACGCTCGGCGCGATGTTCGGTTCCATCCAAGTTGAAAAAGCAGGGGAGGGCAAGTAATGGCAACGCCCGGTTATATCGATTCGTTCAACGCCGGCGGCGCCGACCTGCTCGGCCCGGTCTGGCCCCTGGTCTGGACCATCATCAAGATCGTCGCGGTGGTCGCACCGCTGATGATCGCGATCGCCTACGCCACCCTGTGGGAACGTAAATTCATCGGCTGGATCCAGATCCGTATCGGCCCGAACCGCGTCGGTCCTGGCGGCCTGCTGCAGCCGATGGCCGACGGCCTGAAACTCCTGATCAAGGAGATCGTGATCCCGGCCAAGGCGAACCGCAACCTGTTCATCATCGGCCCGATCATGACGATCATGCCGGCGCTGGCGGCTTGGGTCGTGGTGCCGTTCGGCCCGCAGTTCGCGCTGGCCGACGTCAACGCCGGCGTGCTGCTGCTGCTGGCGATCACCTCGGTCGAAGTCTACGGCATCATCATCGCCGGCTGGGCCTCGAACTCGAAGTACTCGTTCATGGGCGCGATGCGCGCCTCGGCCCAGATGATCTCCTACGAAATCCCGATGGGCTTCGTGCTGGTGGTCGTGCTGATGGTCTCGGGCACCCTGAACCTGTCGGGCATCGTCGCCGGCCAGCAAGTGGGCATGTTCGCCGACATGGGGATCAACTTCCTGTCGTGGAACTGGCTGCCGCTGTTCCCGCTGTTCATCATCTACCTCGTGTCGGGCCTGGCCGAATGCGGCCGTCACCCATTCGACGTGATCGAAGGCGAATCGGAAATCGTGGCCGGCCACATGGTCGAGTACTCGGGTATGTCGTACGCGATGTTCATGCTGGCCGAATACGGCAACATGATACTGATCGGTACCCTGGCTTCGCTGTTCTTCATGGGCGGCTGGTCGGCGCCGTTCGCCTTCCTCGAAGTGGGCGGCACCATTGGCGGCTTCATCGGCTTCTTCTGGCTGTTCCTGAAGGCCTTCCTGTTCGTGACCTTCTTCATCTGGGTGCGCGGTACCTTCCCACGCTACCGCTATGACCAGATCATGCGCCTGGGCTGGAAAGTGTTCATCCCGCTGACCCTGATCTGGCTGGTCGTCGTTGCCGTCTGGATGCAGACGCCGTGGAATATTTGGAAGTAAGGAACGGACATGTCTCGAATGAAAGAAATCCTCGGCAGCCTCATGCTGACCGAGTTGATCAAGGGCTTGGCCCTGACCGGGAAATATGCGCTGTCGCGCAAGATCACGGTCCAGTACCCGGAAGAAAAGACGCCGATGTCGAACCGCTTCCGCGGCCTGCACGCGCTGCGCCGCTACCCCAATGGGGAAGAGCGCTGCATCGCCTGCAAGCTGTGCGAAGCGGTGTGCCCGGCGATGGCGATCACGATCGAATCGTCGCAGCGCGATGACGGCACCCGCCGCACCACGCGCTACGACATCGACCTGACCAAGTGCATCTTCTGCGGCTTCTGCGAAGAATCGTGCCCGGTCGACTCGATCGTGGAAACCCACGTGCTGGAATACCACGGCGAGAAACGCGGCGATCTCTACTACACCAAAGAGATGCTGCTCGCCGTGGGCGACCGCTACGAAGCCGACATCGCCGCCGCCCGCGAGGCGGACGCGAAGTACCGCTAAACATAAGGGTCCTGGGTAAGTCATGACATTTACAACTGTTCTGTTCTACGTGTTCGCGGCCATCATGGTGCTGGCCGCACTGCGCGTCATCACGGCCAAGAATCCGGTCCACGCCGCGCTGTTCCTGGTGCTGGCCTTCTTCAACGCGGCCGGTATCTGGCTGCTGCTGAAGGCCGAGTTCCTCGCCATCGTGCTGGTGCTGGTCTATGTCGGCGCCGTCATGGTGCTGTTCCTCTTCGTCGTCATGATGCTCGACATTAATATCGACCGCATGCGCGAAGGCTTCTGGGGTTACCTGCCGGTGGCGTCCATCGTCGGCGGCCTGATCGTGCTCGAGATGGGCGTCGTGCTGTGGCACGGCTACAGCAACTTCGAGCAGAGCGCCGAAGCGGCTGCCCTGAACATCGGCGGCACCAAGGAACTGGGCCTGCAGATCTACACCCGCTACATCTACGGCTTCGAGATCGCCGCCGTGGTGCTGCTGGTGGCGATCATCGCCGCCGTCGCCCTGACCCTGCGTCGCCGCAAGGACACCAAAGCCATCGACCCGGGCCTCGCGGTTCGGGTCAAGCGTAACGACCGCCTCAAGATCGTCAAGGTCGCGACGGTCAACCAGCGCGCCATCGACGCAGCGAACGTCGAGAAGGCCGCAGCCGCTGCTGCTGCAGCTGCCGCCGCCGCCGCCGAACCGAAGGAGCCAAAATGACCTTGACGCTCGCACACTACCTGATCCTGGGCGCGATCCTGTTCGCGATCTCGGTGGTCGGTATCTTCCTGAACCGGAAGAACATCATCATCCTGCTGATGGCCATCGAATTGATGCTGCTGGCGGTGAACCTGAACTTCATCGCGTTTTCCCACTACCTGGGGGACGCGGCGGGGCAGATCTTCGTGTTCTTCATCCTGACCGTCGCTGCCGCCGAGTCCGCAATCGGCCTGGCAATCCTGGTGGTCCTGTTCCGTAACCTGGACACGATCAACGTGGAAGACCTCGACAGCCTCAAAGGCTGATGAGCTCGTCTCGATAACTAATAACGAATAAGGTTCAACATGGCGGGGCAAATTTCAACCTCACTCTTACTGGCGGTGCCTCTGGCGCCGCTGGCAGGCTCGGCGATCGCCGGCCTGCTCGGCACCAAGTTCCTGGGCAATGTGGTCGGCCGCAAGGTGTCGCATACGGCGACCATCCTGGGCGTGCTGATCGCGCTGATCATCTCGGTGCAAACCCTGATGGCCACGCTCGACGGCTTCAAGCTGAATGAAGATCTCTACACCTGGATGACGGTCGGCACGCTGAAACTGGCGGTCGGCTTCCAGATCGACACCCTGACCGCGATGATGATGTGCGTCGTGACCTCGGTGTCGCTGATGGTCCACATCTACACGATCGGCTACATGGCCGAAGACGACGGCTACAACCGCTTCTTCTCGTACATCTCGCTGTTCACCTTCGCGATGCTGATGCTGGTCATGTCCAACAACTTCCTGCAGCTGTTCTTCGGCTGGGAAGCAGTGGGCCTGGTCTCGTACCTGCTGATCGGCTTCTGGTACACCCGTCCGACCGCGATCTTCGCCAATATGAAGGCCTTCCTGGTTAACCGCGTGGGCGACTTCGGCTTCATCCTCGGCATCGGCCTGATCCTGGCCAGCGCCGGCACGATGAACTACGTCGAAGTGTTCGACAAGGCCGACCAGCTGGCCCTGATGACCGTGCCGGGCACCGACTGGCCGCTGCTGACCGCCGCCTGTATCTGCCTGTTCATCGGCGCGATGGGTAAATCGGCGCAGTTCCCGCTGCACGTCTGGCTGCCTGACTCGATGGAAGGCCCGACCCCGATCTCGGCACTGATCCACGCCGCAACGATGGTTACCGCCGGCATCTTCATGGTGTCGCGCATGTCGCCGCTGTTCGAGCTGTCGGATGGCGCACTGTCGTTCATCATCGTCATCGGTTCGATCACCGCGCTGTTCATGGGCTTTTTGGGCATCATCCAGAACGACATCAAGCGCGTCGTTGCTTATTCCACCCTTTCTCAGCTCGGTTACATGACCGTGGCGCTGGGCGTGTCGGCCTATTCGGTCGCCGCCTTCCACCTGATGACCCACGCGTTCTTCAAGGCACTGCTGTTCCTTGGCGCCGGTTCGGTCATCATCGGCATGCACCACGATCAGGACATGCGCAATATGGGCGGCCTGCGCAAATACATGCCGATCACCTGGATCACTTCGCTGATCGGTTCGCTAGCCCTGATCGGTACCCCATTGTTCTCGGGCTTCTACTCGAAGGATTCGATCATCGAAGCGGTGCACGCAAGCACGCTGCCGGGTTCGGGCTTCGCCAACTTCGCGGTGCTGGCCGGCGTGTTCGTCACGGCGTTCTACTCGTTCCGTATGTATTTCCTGGTGTTCCATGGCGAAGAGCGTTTTGGCAAGGCACATGCTCACGATCATCATGACGATCATGCGCATCACAAAACTGCTGCGCACGACCACGCCGATCCGCATGCGCACCATGATTCGGATGCGCACCATGAAGAAGAACACGATGACCACGGCCACCACGGCCTGGCCCCGGGCCAGAAGCCGCACGAGTCGCCATGGGTCGTGACCCTGCCGCTGATCCTGCTGGCGATCCCGTCGGTTGTCATCGGCTACCTGGCGATCGGTCCTATGTTGCACGGTAAGTTCTTCGATGGCGTGATCACGGTCAATCCTGCTCACCCTGCGATGGCGGAACTGGGCGAAATGTTCCATGGCGCCGGCGCGATGGCCCTGCACGGTCTGCAGACCGCACCGTTCTGGCTGGCACTGGCTGGTGTCGTTGCCGCCTACTACTGCTATATGGTCAACCCGCGCGTGCCGGCCTGTTTCTATGCCAAGCTCAAGCCGCTGCACACCCTGCTGGACAACAAGTACTACATGGATGCGTTCAACCAGAAGTTCTTCGCTGGCGGCGCACTCGGCGTGGGCAAGGGCCTGTGGAATGTCGGCGACCGTGGCCTGATCGACGGCCTGGTCGTCAATGGCAGCGCCAAACTGGTGGGCTGGTTCTCGACCGTCACCAAGCGCGCGCAGACCGGTTACATCTATCACTATGCGTTCGTGATGATCGTCGGCGTACTGGCAGCGATGCTGTACTTCTTCCCGTTCTGGCGCGGTTAATCACAGGCAGAGATAAAGAAAAATGATGCAGTCAACAATTTCTACGTTTCCACCGTACCTGAGCCTGGCAATCTGGCTCCCGATCCTGTTCGGCGTGCTGGTCCTGGCCATCGGCCGCGACAAGAACGCCGGGATGGTGCGCATGATGTCGCTCGTGGGCGCCGTCGTCAGCCTGCTGCCGACGATCCCGCTGATCGCCAACTTCGACAACGCTGCCCATGGCATGCAGTTCTATGAACAGGCGGCCTGGATCGATCGCTTCAACGTCTTCTACCGCCTTGGCGTGGACGGCCTGTCGCTGTGGTTCGTGCCGCTGACCGCCTTCATCACCATCATCGTGGTGCTGGCGGCGTGGCAGGTGATCGAAGAGCGCGTTGCCCAGTACATGGGCTCGTTCCTGATCCTGTCGGGCCTGATGATCGGCGTGTTCTGCGCGCTGGACGGCCTGCTGTTCTACTTCTTCTTCGAGGCCACCCTGATCCCGATGTACATCATCATCGGCGTGTTCGGCGGCCCGAACCGGGTGTATGCGGCGTTCAAGTTCTTCCTGTACACCTTCTTCGGTTCGCTGCTGACCCTGGTCGCGATCGTCTACCTGTACACCCAGTCGCAATCGTTCGACATCCTGGCCTGGCATCAGCTGCCCTTGACGATGAAAGAGCAGATCCTGATCTTCATCGCCTTCTTCATGGCCTTCGCCGTGAAAGTGCCGATGTGGCCGGTGCACACCTGGCTGCCGGATGCCCACGTCGAAGCGCCAACCGGCGGTTCGGTCGTGCTGGCCGCGATCATGCTGAAGCTGGGCGCTTATGGTTTCCTGCGTTTTTCGCTGCCGATCACCCCGGACGCATCGCAGTACCTGGCGCCGGTCGTGATTGGCCTGTCGCTGGTCGCCGTGATCTACATTGGCCTGGTGGCCCTGGTGCAGAAAGACATGAAGAAACTGGTCGCCTATTCGTCGATCGCGCACATGGGCTTCGTGACCCTGGGCTTCTTCATGTTCAACGACCTGGGCGTGCAGGGCGGCCTGATGCAGGCAATCTCGCACGGCTTCGTGTCGGGCGCGATGTTCCTGTGCATCGGCGTGCTGTACGACCGCGTCCACTCGCGTGAAATCGCCGACTACGGTGGTGTGGTCAACACCATGCCGAAGTTCGCGGCCTTCGTGGTGCTGTTCTCGATGGCCAATGCCGGCCTGCCGGCGACCTCGGGCTTCATCGGCGAGTTCATGGTCATCCTGGGCGCCGTCGAGTTCAACTTCTGGACCGGTGTCGCATCGGGCACCGCCCTGATCCTGGGCGCGGCCTACTCGCTGTGGATGGTCAAGCGCGTCATCTTCGGGCCAGTGGCCAACAAGAAAGTCGCCGCGTTGACCGACCTGAACGGCCGCGAGTTCGCCATCCTGTCGGTGCTGGCAATCGCCACCCTGGCGATGGGTCTGTATCCAGCGCCGATCGCCGAGACGCTGCAAGTGTCGGTCACCGACCTCTTGCAACACGTCGCAGTCAGCAAAGTGCCTCAATAAAACGCCATGAATGAAATGAACTCGACCCTGTTATCGGCCGCCGACACCAATCTGGCGCCGGTGTATGCCGAAATCTTCCTGCTGATCGCGACTTCCGCGATCCTGCTGATCGACCTGTTCCTGAAAGAAGGCAAGCGCAACCTGACCTACGGCCTGTCGCTGCTGGCGATCGGCGGCTGCGCGATCCTGTCCTTCATGGACTTCGAGTCGGGCGCGACCGTGTACACCTTCAGTGGCATGTACGTGTCGGATCCGATGTCGAACCTGCTGAAGATGTTCACCTACCTGGCCACGGCCATGACCATCGTCTACTCGCGCCAGTACGCCGGCGACCGCGGCATGATGTCGGGCAACCTGGGCGGTGAGTTCTACACGCTCGCGCTGTTCTCGATGCTGGGCCAGATGATCATGATCTCGGGTAACAGCATGCTGTCGATCTACCTGGGCCTGGAACTGATGTCGCTGTCGCTGTACGCGCTGGTTGCGCTGCGCCGCGACCACGCCGTCTCGACCGAAGCCGCGATGAAGTACTTCATCCTGGGCGCCCTGGCATCGGGTTTCCTGCTGTATGGCATCTCGATGATCTACGGCGCGACCGGTTCGCTCGACATCACCACCATCGGCCAAGTAACTGCCGCCGAAGGCGCGAACCGCACCATCCTGGTGTTCGGCCTGGTGTTCGTGGTGGCCGGCCTGGCCTTCAAGCTGGGCGTGGTGCCATTCCATATGTGGGTGCCTGACGTCGTGCAAGGTTCGCCGACCGCCGTGACCCTGCTGCTGGGTGGCGCGCCGAAGATCGCGACCTTCGCCATCGTGATCCGCCTGCTGGCCGAAGCCCTGCCGTCGATGGCCTTCGACTGGCAGCAGATGCTGCTGGTGGTCGCCGTGCTGTCGCTGGCCTTCGGTAACGTCACCGCGATCGCGCAGACCAATATCAAGCGCATGCTTGCGTATTCCACCATCGCGCAGATGGGCTTCGTGGTGCTGGCCCTGGTGGTCGGCAACGTCGACGGCGACACCACCAATGCCGCCGCTGCCTACAGCGCTGCGATGTACTACACCATCATCTATGTGTTGACCACGGTCGGTACCTTCGGCCTGATCATGATGCTGGCGCGCGCCGGCCATGAGGCCGAGCTGATCAGCGACTTCAAGGGTCTCGGCAAGCGCAGCCCATGGTTCGCGATCGTCGCCACGATCCTGATGTTCTCGCTGGCCGGCGTGCCGCCGATGGTGGGCTTCATCGCCAAGTACGCGGTGATCCAGGCCGTTGCCGATGCCGGCATGGTGTGGCTGGCCGTCGTGGCCGTGATGTTCTCGCTGATCGGCGCGTTCTACTACCTGCGCATCGTCAAGACCATCTGGTTCGACGAAGCGGTGGACACTGCCGCGATCGCGACCCCGACCGACATGCGCGTCATCATGTCGCTCAACGGTGTTGCCATCGTCGTGCTGGGCGTGATTCCTGGCGGCCTGCTGGCGATCTGCTACAGCGCCATGCAGGCGACCCTGGCGAACTGAGGCTGACCAATGGATAGCTCGCTGGCCGTCATGCTGGTGATTGCCCTCGCGCTGGCGGGGGCCAATCTGCCGTTCGTGAACGAGCGCCTGTTCGGGCTCGTGCCGGTGCCTGGCGGCAAGGCGGCGGCGAAGGCTCGCAACAAGGCTTTCGCGCTGCGCCTGCTCGAACTGGTGGTGCTGTATTTCATCGTCGGGCTGGTGGCCAAGCTGCTGGAATCGCGCATCGGCTCGGTGTTCGTGCAGACCTGGGAGTTTTATGCGGTGACCGGGTGCATGTTCCTGGTGCTGGCGTTTCCGGGCTTCGTGATGCGGTATATGCGCAAGCGGCGCGCTTAAATTCCATTCGTTGAACGCGTCGGCGGCGGAGCCGCCAACCCTACGGTAATCAGGGTTGGTGCTCCGCCGCCGACGCGTTTGGCTTATGATCTTCCCATCTGCATAATCGACGGAGTAGCGAATGGAGCACAAAGTGTCGGAACTGATAGAAACCCGCATCGACGGCGGCGTCGTCTACGACGGCCACTTTTTGAAAGTCGAGAAAGACCGCATCCGCCTGCCTGACGGCTCGGAAAGCCAGCGCGAATTCTTCCGCCACCCCGGCGCCGTCGTGATCCTGCCGCTGTTGCCCGACGGCCGCGTGCTGCTCGAGCGCCAGTTCCGTTATCCGAACGCCCAGGTCTTCATCGAATTCCCGGCCGGGAAGATCGACCCGGGCGAAGACCACCTCGAATGCGCCAGGCGCGAGCTCAAGGAAGAGACCGGCTACACGGCGGGCCGCTGGCGTTTCGTGTGCACCATCCACAATGCGATCGCCTATTCGGACGAGCACCTCGAGATCTTCCTGGCCGAAGACCTGACCGCCGGCGAGCAGCAGCTCGATGCCGGTGAATTCCTGGAAACCTTCAGCGCCACCGTGCCCGAGCTGCTCGAGATGGTGCGCCGGGGCGAGATCACCGACGTCAAGACCATCATCGGCACGTTCTGGCTCGAGAAAATCCTGGCCGGCGACTGGACGCCTGCCTGAAGACCATGCGGCCGGGTCGGAGCTGGATCGCGCCGATGTCGGCCGCGTTGGTCTTTCTGCTGGCAGCCCCGGCCTCGGCCCAGGCCCGCACGCCGTTCCAGGCGAAATGCGAAGACACGCTCGGCGAGACGATCTCGGTGCTGTCCAGCCGCGGCGACGGCTACCGCATCGACAACACCCGTTCCTATTTCGACCTGACGCGCCTGAAGGGCAGTGTGCGTCGCGGTTCCTGGGTGCTTGGCCTGACGCATACCGAGGCGCGAGTGAGCATCAAGGTCGGCGGACGTATGCTGGTCGACCAGGCCAGCGGCCATGAATGCGTGGCCCCGCGCATCGACGTCAACCTGTACTACGCGCCGATCGTGATCTATGTCAGCCGCGAGTTCCCGCCGGGATCGTGTTCCTACCAGGAAGTGCTGGCCCACGAGATGCGCCACCTGAAGACCTACCAGGACTTCCTGCCCCGTGCCGAGGCCATCGTGCGTGCGCGGCTGGCGGCGCGTTTCGCCGGCAAGCCGCTGTATGCGCCGATCGGACAAGCGCGAAACCTGCTCCAGCGCGAAGTCGACCGCAGCTGGATGCCCTATATTCAACGTGAGATGGCCAAGGTCGAAGTCTTGCAGGCGGCCATTGATACGCCGCAGGAATACGCCCGCCTGGGCAAGGTTTGCGCAGGTGAGGTACAGTCTTTGCTTAGACAGGCAACACGACGCAGTTCATGATCACGAAACAGACGAACACGGCAGCGCCGTCGCATTGTGCGCGGCATGTGGCATTGATTCCGGCAGCCGGCGTCGGCGCCCGCATGGCGGCAGGCAGCCCCAAGCAATACCTGGCGATCGGCGCCAAGCCCATGCTGCGCCACACGGTCGACGCCTTCCTTTCCAGCCCCCTTGTTGTGCACACCTATGTCGTGGTGAGCGCCGACGATCCCTTCATCGACGGCGTGCTGCCCGAAGCAAAAGCCGCTGGCAGCCGCGTTACGGTGCTGCGCTGCGGCGGCGCAACCCGGATGGAATCGATCCGCAACGGCCTGCATGCGCTGCAAGATACGATAGCAGCGCAAGACCGCGTGCTGGTGCACGACGCTGCACGGCCCGGGCTGAACGCCGTGCTCATCGAACGCCTGATCGTCGAGACTGGTGACCATGAGGCCGGCGGCCTGCTGGCCCTGCCCGTGGTCGACACCGTCAAGCGCAGGGGCGAGGGCAGCGTCGCCACCGTCCCGCGCGATGGGCTGTGGCTGGCCCAGACCCCGCAGATGTTCACTTACGCGCTGCTGTGCCGTGCGCTCGATGCGGCAACCGACCCTGCCGCGATCACCGACGACGCCAGCGCGGTTGAAGCGCTCGGCCTGGCCCCCAAGTTGGTGGAAGGCCATCCGCGCAACCTGAAAGTCACGCTGCCATCCGACATCCGCATCGCCGAGATGTACCTGGCGCATGATTCCACCATTTGACCGACACCGAAGAAACACGACCATGGCACTCGCATCCTACAATCCCCATCCTCCGTTTCGCATCGGCACCGGCTACGATAATCACGCGCTGGTCGAAGGCCGCAAGCTGATCGTCGGCGGCGTCACCATCCCGCACCGCCTGGGCCTGTTGGGCCATTCCGATGCCGACGTGCTGCTGCATGCGATCATCGATTCGCTGCTGGGCGCGGCCGCGCTGGGCGATATCGGCAAGCACTTCCCGGACACCGACCCGATGTTCGCCGGCGCCGATTCGCGCACCCTGCTGCGCGAAGTCGCGCACCGCGTGCTTAATTCCGGCTACACGATCGGCAATATCGATGCCACCATCATCGCCCAGCAGCCGAAGATGGCGCCGCACATCCCGCTGATGGTCTCGCGCATCGCCGAAGACCTGGGCGTGTCGCCGCAGCAGGTCAATATCAAGGCCAAGACCAACGAGAAGCTGGGCTACCTGGGCCGCGAAGAGGGCATGGCGGCGCACTCGACGGCACTGCTGATCAGGGCCTCTACCGACTGATCGACGGGCTTCGGCAAAGGTCGAAAAGGCAATCTATAATTGCCCGATGACCGATGCCAACCCGACACTTTCTCCGCGCGCGGCCTGGATCCTGATCCTGGTCGCCAGCGCCATCATGATGATCACGATGGGCGCGCGGCTGACCACCGGCCTGTTCCTGTCGCCGCTCAATACCGCGACCGGGCTCGGCGTGGCCACCATCAGCTTCGTGATGGCGGTGGCCCAGCTGATGTGGGGCGCGGCCCAGCCGGTGTTCGGCGCCGTCGCCGACAAGTACGGGCCGGGCAGGGTGATCGCCCTCGGCGGCGTGATGCTGGCGGCCGGCACCGCGCTCACGCCTTTCGTGAGTTCGGAGTGGGCGCTGCTCTTGACCATGGGCTTTTTGTCCGCGGCCGGCGCCGGCGCCGGCAGCTTCTCGATCCTGATCGGCGCCACCGCCCAGCGCCTGCCCGTCGAGCGGCGCGCCTTCGCCTCGGGCTTCATCAATGCCGGCGGCTCCTTCGGCCAGTTCGTGTTCGCGCCGTTGATGGGCGCGATCATCGCCGGCGCCGGCTGGATCTGGGCCATGCTGACGATGGCCGCCGCCACCTTGCTGACCATTCCGCTGGCCTGGCCGCTGCGCGGCAGGAAAGCCGCCGCCTCGGCTGTCGCGACGCCTGCCACCGGGCAGCCGGCGCTGCCTTCGATCTCGCTCGGCCAGCAGCTGCGCCAGGCCATGCGCGACCGTAGTTATATCTGCCTGCACCTGGGTTTCTTCACCTGCGGCTTCCACATCGCCTTCCTGGTCACCCACCTGCCGGGCGAGGTCGCGCTGTGCGGCTTGCCGACAAGTGTCTCGGCCACCGCGCTGGCCCTGATCGGCCTGTTCAACATCGTCGGCAGCCTGGGCGCCGGGATGCTGTCCTCGCGCTACCGCATGAAGTCGCTGCTGTTCTGGATCTACGCCAGCCGCGCGGTGCTGGTCGGTGTGTACCTGCTGGCGCCTAAGACCGAGTGGACCTTCTACCTGTTCGCCGCCGCGCTCGGCGCCACCTGGCTGGCCACCGTCCCGCCGACCGCGGGCCTGGTCGGCAAGCTGTTCGGCGTGCGCTACCTGGCCACCCTGTTCGGCATGACCCTGCTGTCGCACCAGATCGGCGGCTTCTTCGGCGCCTGGCTGGGCGGCCTGGCGGTGGTGCAGAACGGCGACTACAGCTGGATGTGGTATGCCGACATGGCGCTCGCGCTGGCGGCGGCATTGGTGAACCTGCCGATCCGCGAAGCGGCGGTGGTGCGTACGCCGAAGCTGGCGGGGGCGTAAAGGTGGCGCGCGATACCTGGGCTTATCGCGAGGTGGCGGTCGAGTCGGCGCTCGATGCGTGGAGCGGCAAGCCGCGCATCCGCCCGGTGTCGGGACAGGCATTCGCGACCGATATGCGGGTCCAGTGTTCGCGCAGCCTGCTCGACACCGAACGGTATCCGGTCGGCACGCGCTTCCTGCTGTCGGTGCGGATCACGGACCGCCAGGGCGGCGCGCCGTTTCTCTATGCGTGGCATGGCGATCCGGTGGTCGTCATGAACAAGACGCAGGTGAAGCGCTTCCTCGAGATGTACCGGCGTTTGCGCTTGTAGCGCGAAATGAAAAAAGGCCGCGGATCGCGGCCTTTCCATTTCAGTCGACGGTGGGAGGCGGGACGCCGGCCCCGCTGGCCAGCACGGACAGGGAGAGGGCGATCCCGGTGCCGGCGATGGTCGCCAGCAGCGCCGCGGTGCGCGGCCTGGCGTTCTTGTGCGAGCGCCAGGCCGCATCGAGCAGCCCGATGCCGATTACCAGGTTCACGAACAGCATGGCGTCCATGTCGGCTTAATCCCAGTCCAACGCGCCTTTTTTCCATTCATAGGCCAGGCCGATGGTCAACAGGCCCAGGAAGACCATCATGCCCCAGAAGCCGGTCGAGCCGATGTCGGTGACGACGACTGCCCAAGGCACCAGGAAGGCCACTTCGAGGTCGAACAGGATGAACAGGATCGCAACCAGGTAGAAGCGCACGTCGAACTGCATGCGTGCATCGCCGAAGGCTTCGAAACCGCACTCGTACTGCGACAGCTTTTCGGGATCCGGACGGTGCGGGCCCAGCACGCGGCCCAGCACCTGGGGCGCGACGCCGACCAGGATGCCGATGATAATGAACATGAGTACGGGGAAGTATTCTTCGAGATTCATGGCTCTACTGCGCGGTAATGCGCGTGGGTTGATAAAGGAAGTGGTGCGGCCTCGACAGGCAAAGTTGGGCTCGATTCTAACCGCATACAACCCTGTTGCCAACCAGGCATTTTGCGTGCAATTACTGTGTTTACGCAGGTATTTACGCGTAACTGCCTTCCATTGGCGCCGCACGCGACCCAAACTGGTTATCATCCGGTGTTGGCAGATCGACCTCATCCAAAATCCAAAGGAGCACCATGGCCTCGAAAAAAATCGCCGTCCTCGTCGGCAGCCTGCGCAAGGACTCGTACACCCGCCGCGTCGCCCACAGCCTGATCGAACTGGCTCCCGCCGGCCTCGAGCTGTCCATCGTCGAACTGCGCGACCTGCCGCTGTATAACGAGGACGATGAGACCGATCCGGCTCCAGGCGCCTATGCGGCGTTTCGCGAAGCCATCCGCCAGGCTGACGGCATCCTGTTCTGCACCCCGGAGTACAACCGCTCGGTGCCGGGCGCGCTCAAGAACGCGATCGACGTCGGCTCGCGTCCCTACGGCAAGGCCGCCTTCGCCGACAAGCCCTGCGCCATCGTCAGCGTCTCGCCGGGCGCACTGGGCGGCTTCGGCGCCAACCACCACCTGCGCCAGATGCTGCCCTTCCTGAACATGCCAACGATGCCGGCGCCGGAAGCCTATGTCGGCAGCGTGGCCACCAAGTACGACGGCGCAAAGCTGACCGACGAATCGTCGCGCGCCTTCTTCCAGAAATTCATGGCCGCCTTTGGCGCCTGGGTGGATCAGCATGCCGCCTGATGCCGCATCGGCGCAGGCGCCGGCGCCGGGTGACACGGGCCGCGACTGCGAATTGAAAGGCCCGCCCGTCGCATGATCCGGTCGACCGACAGCAAGTTTGTTCCCATTCCGCCGCGCGACCTGCCCACCATCCTGGGCCGGCCGGCCATCGGCTGGCGCGCGCGCATGTTCGACGTCATTTTCGGCAACGATACGCCGGCCGGCCGCCGCTTCGACATCGTGCTCGTGATCCTGATCCTGCTCAGCATCCTGGTCGTGATCCTCGACAGCGTGCCGGCCATCTACAGCCAGTATTCCGGGGTGACCTCGGTGCTCGAGTGGGGCTTCACCCTGCTGTTCACGGTGGAGTACATCGCGCGCCTGGTGTGCATCCAGCGCCCGGTGCGCTATGCGCGCAGCTTCTACGGGATCATCGACCTGGTGTCGGTGCTGCCCACTTACCTGTCGCTGCTGCTGCCCGGCAGCCAGGTGTTCCTGGACGTGCGCATCCTGCGCCTGCTGCGCGTATTCCGCATCTTCAAGCTGACGCTGTATATCGAGGAATACACGCGCCTGGGCGAGGCGCTGGTCGCGAGCCGGCGCAAGATCATGGTGTTCCTGTCGGTGGTGCTGATGCTGATCCTGATCCTCGGCACCGTGATGTACGTGATCGAAGGCCCCGAGAACGGCTTCACCAGCATCCCGATGGCGATGTACTGGGCCACGGTGACCATCACCACGGTCGGCTATGGCGATATGGTGCCGCACACGCCGGTCGGCAAGGCGATCGCCTCGTTCATGGTGCTGCTGGGCTGGGGCATCCTGGCGGTGCCCACGGGGATCGTCTCGGCCGAGATGACTTCGCAGAAGATGTCGCGCCACGCGCCGCGCGGCACGCCGCGTCGATGCGGCGCCTGCGGCAGCGGCGACCACGATCCGCGCGCCCACTTCTGCAAGGATTGCGGGGCGCCGCTGGCGCCGGCGCAAGAATAGCCTAGCGCAAGAACGGCGCAGCGCACCACGATGGAGCGGCGCACCGCGATCGCTCAGGCCATGGCGGCGTGCATCGTGAACCTCGCAGGTGCATGTACCGGTGCGCGTTGGGGCGCAGGGCGCGCCGGCGTGACCGGCTGCGGCACGCTGGCGTCGCGCTCGAGCCAGTAGTTGAACTGGCCGAAGCTCGGCAGCGCACCGGCCTCGACGTCCTTGAAGCATTCCTCGATCATCTGGCGGTAGGCGGCGCGGCGCGAGAACTCGTCGTGGCTGGCCGCGTAGCGCGCGGCGGCGGCGCGGAAGATCGCGCGCATCCGTTCGTCGGCATTGGTGCCGGTGGCGGCATCCTTGCGCGGCCGCCCGCGCTTGATGCCGGCCGTGACCGCGCGGGTGCGCCCCGGGGCGCCCGAGTTGCCGTAGTCCGGCAGCAGGGCGTCGGGCGACTGGCCGCGCTCCCAGTAGCGGCGCAGGTAGCGCAGGACGCTCGACTTCGAGATGCCGTGGGCCGCCGCATAGGCGGCGAGCAGCCCGGCGCGCTGGCGCGGATCGACCAGCGCGCGGCGGTCGGCATGCAGGGTGCGCACGGCGGACCAGGCCTTGGCCTGCAGGTCCAGGTAACCCTGCGGCACCGGCTCGCGCGGCGGCGCCGCGGCGAACGGGTCGACCAGCAGGCGCCGTGCGCGGCCCGAGGCCAGCGCTTCTTCCAGCGCCGCCACCCGCACCGGCTCGGGCATGGCAGCATGGCTGCCCAGTTGATAGGTCCAGGCCAGCGCCGCGTCGATCCACAGCACCCGTACCGTGCGGCCCGGCATGCCCGCGTACTCGACTACATCGTTTTGTCCAATCATCGCCATCTCCCACAAAGCTCAGGTGACATTCACCATGCTTTCTGACATGCAAGGATCGGGCCAGCGCGCTCGTCTGGGGGCGTGCACGTTTGGTGCACCTCAACTGTGCAGGACGTCGTGCGCTTTAATCTTGGTTGTTCGTGCCCAGGCACGCCATCGGTTCAATCATTTCAAAGAGAGGCTTGCATGTATCCGTTCCCGCAATCCGTCACGCCGGCCGTGCGCACCCATGTGGACGCCCAGGCCGCCTTCGTCAACGAGATGTCGAAATCCCTGTTCCGTTCCTTCCAGCAGATGTGCGAGCTCAATATCCAGCTGGCCCAGACCATGCTCGAAGAAACCACGCTGGCCAGCCAGCACGTGCTGAGCGTCGATCGCCAGTCAGAGTTGCTGGGCGCCGCCTCGGCGCGGGCCCAGCCGGCCACCGAGAAACTGCGCGCCTACCAGCAGCACATCGCGCGCCTGGCCTCCGACGCCCAGGTCGAGCTGGCGCGGGTAACCGAGCAGCACGTGCAGAACACCACCCGCACCGCGCGCGCCGTGGTCGACGACCTGGCGCGCACCTCGGTCGAGGAGACCGAGCGCGGCATCCGTAGCCAGCAAGAGGCGCTGCGCACCATGAGCGACCCGTTCGCGCGCGCCGATGGTGCGATCCATGCGCGCGCCGATGGCGCCGCGCAGGCTGCGCAGCAGGCCGGCCAACAGGTGGCGCAGCAAACGGCACAGCAGGCCGCTCAGGCTAGCCAGCAGGTGCGACAGGCCGGCACGACCCACTGAGTCGGCGCCGGCTCAGCGGCGCGCCCGTGCCGGCGCCGGTGGCGTATCTTGTGCAGGCGCCACCAGGCTGGTCCTTGCTCGCGGCGCCAGGCCGAACAGCGGCCGGGCCCAGGGCAGGCGGCGCACGGCTTCGTACAGCGCGAAACTGCCGGTGGCGGTGAGCACCATCAGCAGCAGGGCTTCGACGCCGGGCGCCAGGTCGAGTGGCTTGAAGGCGTGCGCCATCGCCACGATCAGCGTCTGGTGCGCGATATATACCGGAAACACTGCGTCGGTGAGGTAGCGGCGCGCCGGTCCGTCGCGGTCCAGGTGGCGGTGCGCGAAACCGCAGGCGGCGACGATGGCGCTCCAGGCGCACAGTGCGACCACGCAGCGCATGATCGGCCGCCAGGTCGCCATCATCTGCTCGGTGTGCTCATGATGGGGTGCTGCATACCACACCACCGTGGCGGCCCATCCGGCCAGCGCGATGCCCAGGGCGGCCCAGCGCAGGGTCTCCATGTTTTGCCATACCGGGCGGCTGCGCGCCACCAGGGCGCCCAGCAAGAACACAGGCAGGTAGGTGGCGTGGTTGAACCAGTCGTCGACCAGTGCGTGGGTCGAGGGAAAGCGGTCGGCCAGCAGGATGCGCACGGTGGCCAGCAACAGCACGGGCAGCACGAGCAGCTTCCAGCCATCCAGGGCGGCGGCGCTGCGCCGCGCCACGGCATCGAGGCGGCCGGCCGGCAACAGCGCCGCGCACGCGGCAAGCACCAGCGTGTATACCCACAGGTAGGCGACGAACCACAGGTGATTCCAGGTCGGCAGGACCAGGCAGCCATCCTTGCAAAAGCCCCCATAACCGGTGAGGTACAGGCCCATGAAGGACTTGACGCCGTCGGCATAGCCGAGTTTCTCGACCACCTCGAAATAGGGCTGGGGCGGCACGATGACCAGCATGCCGAATAGCAGCGGCACCAGCAGGCGCAGGCTGCGCCGGCGCACGAAGGCGCCGGGAGCGGTCTTTTGCAACATGAAATGCGAGGCCGCGCCGGCCACGAAGAACAGCAGGGCCAGGCGCCAGGGCGAGGACAGCAGCATGAACGGTTCCGGGCCGGGGCCGGCGTGCGGGCTGTTCACGTGCCAGTCCCAGCTCACGTAGTACATGCCCACGTGATAGGCGATCAGCACGAAGAAGGCCAGGATGCGGACCCAGTCGAGGAAATACAGGCGGTGGTCGGTGGTCGACATGGCTGGCTGCATGGCGCGCGCTCGTGATGGAGGAGCTGCCAGCATCGCGCAAGGCGCAAGCGGGGCGCCAGCACGCTGGGGCGAAACGGGCTTCAGGCGGGGCGGGCCGGGTCCAGCAGCGCCAGCAGGGCGGGGCGGTACTGGCGGCTGCACGGCACCCGGGCGCCGCCGCGCAGCACCAGTTCGCAGTCGCCCTTGTCCAGCGGCGCGATGCGCTCGATGGCCGCCAGGCGCACCGCCGCGCGCCGGTGGCAGCGTACGAAGCCGGGACCGAGCTGCTCCAGCAGGGCGCCAAGGGTCTGGCGCAGCAGCGGCGCGCCGGCCGGCGTGTGCAACGCCACGTAGTTGTCGGCCGTCTCGAGCCAGTCAATGTCGGCCACTTGCACCACGCGCGTCACGCCGCGTTCGCTCACCAGCAATTGGCGAGGCGGACTGACGAGCGCCGCCACCGTTGGCACCGGCGCTGCCAGGCGCGCCTGCAGCCGCTCGAGCGCCCGCTGCAGGCGGGCCTGGTCGAAGGGTTTGAGCAGGTAGTCGACCGCTTCGCTGTCGAAGGCGCGCAGCGCATAGTCCTGATGGGCGGTGACGAACACCACCAGCGGCGTCGGGGCCGGCAGCGAAGCGGCAAGGTCGATGCCCGACAGTTCGGGCATCTCGATATCGAGCAGCAGCGCATCCGGCCGTTCGCTCTCCACCATGCGCAGCGCCTCGAGGCCATCGGCGGCCTCGCGCACCGATTCGATGCCCGGCGCCAAAGCCAGCATGCGGCGCAGCCGGTCGCGCGCAGGGCGTTCGTCGTCGACGATCAGCAGCCGCATGTCAGTCCCGGCATGGCACCCTCATCTCGGCGCGTACGCCGGCGGGCGCCAGCGCGGTCAATTCCAGGCCCGCGTCCAGGCCGTGCAAGGCAGCCAGTCGCGTACGCAGGTTGCGCACCGTGATGCCCGGCGTGCCCGCATCTTCCAGCACGCCGCCATCGTCCTCGACCCGCAACACCATGGCGTCGCCGTCGATGCGCGCCACGACCCGGATCGCGGTCGCCTCGCGCCGCCGTCCGACCGTGTGCTTGAACACGTTCTCGAGCAGCGGCTGCAGGCTGATGGCGGGCAGCAAGGCGTCCAGGGCGGCGGGATCGACGTCCCACGCCAACGTCACCCGTTCCTCGAAGCGCTCGGCCATCACCGCGGCATAGCCCTGGGCCAGGCGCAGCTCGTCGCGCAGGCTAGCCTGCGGCCGCTCTCCCAGGGCCAGCGTGGCGCGCAGCACGTCGGCCAGGCGCACCAGGGTGGCGTCGGCGCGCGCCACGTCGGTATGCATCAGCGAAGAAATCGTGTTGAGGGCGTTGAACAGGAAGTGCGGCTGCATCTGGCGCGTCAGCCGCTCAAGCTGGGCTTCGCGCAGCAGGGTGCCGGCCTGCTCGGCGCGCACCCTTTCCTTCATCATTTCGCGGTAGGACAGCAAGCCGAAGCCGATGGTCATGAACAGGCCGAAGTACAGCGAGATCTTGAGCGCCTCGTACACGAACACCTGGCCCCAGGGCTCGTGGTCGTAACTGGCGCCGGCCAGCGCATAGATGGCGTGGCGCACCGCAAACACGATCGGCGTGAAGCAGAACCAGTACATCGGCAGCCAGCGCAATTGCCGGCCGAACCAGCGCCGCGGCGTGGCGACCAGCGCGTCGTCGCGGCTGCTGAAGCGCCGCTGGACCAGGAACAGGAGCGTCGCCACCGCGGCGGACGAGGTCTCCCACAGGGTCGGCCGCCAGGGCGCCGTGCCGCCGTCGCGCCGGTAATCCTCCAGCGCGACCAGCACCATCAGCGTCCAGAACAGGACCCAGGCGACGCTGGCAAGGGTGAGGATGCGGTTGGAGGGCATGGACGGCAAGCAGGAAACGACAGGGCCGATCATCGTGCATTCCCCTGCGCTTGTCAAAACGGCGCGCCCGCACGCAGATGTGACAATTGGTGACGATTGCCGTGCCAGCCATGCTCATCGTGCGACAATGGGCCAATGAGCGCACTGAGCCAACACAGCGACGAACATACCGGCCAGCCGGCAATGCGGGCATTGCTCGCCGCCTACGACTGGTCCGCCAGCCCCATGGGCGACCCAAGTGCTTGGCCGGTCGAGCTGCGGGTGGCGTTCGACCTGATGCTCGACTCTCCGCATCCGACGCTGGTGTGCTGGACCGGACGCTACCTGATGCTGTACAACGACGCCTACGCCGGGCTGCTGGGTGCGCGCCATCCTTTCGCATTCGGCAGGCCGCTCGAGGACGTCATGCCCACCATGTGGCCCGACGTCCAGCCGCTGGCCGATGCGGCCATGGCCGGGCGTCCTGGCCACATCGATGAATTGTGCGTGACGCTGCCACCGGCGCAGGGACAGGAGTGCGAGCGCTGGTTCAGCGCATCATACGTGCCCTTGCGCAGCCCGGCGGGCGAGGTCGGCGGCTTCGTGCACACGGCTTTCGAAACCACCGGGCGCGTGCTCGAGGCGCGCCGCGCCGACCAGGCGCGGCGGGCGAGCGACGCGCGCCTGTCGGCCCTGTTCGACAGCCTGCCGGTCGGGGTCGGCGTCAGCGACGCCAGCGGCGCAATCGTGTTGGCCAACGATGCGATGGAACACTACCTGCCGACGCGCCGCATGCCGTCCCTCGACGAGCAGCCCCTGGCGCGCTGGACGATCCTCGACGCCGACGGCAATCGGGTGGCGCGCGCGGACTACCCGGGCGCACGCGCCCTGCGCGGCGAGCGCGTGGTGCCGGGCGTGGAGGCCCTGTACCGCGAAGACGACGGCCGCGAGACATGGGTGCATATCAGCTCGGTGCCGATCGTCGATGCCGACGGCAAGGTCAGCGGCCAGGTCTCGGCGGTCACCGACATCGACCGCGTCAAGCGCACCGAGGCGGCCCTGCGCGAATCCGAGGAAAAATACCGCAAGCTGTTCGAGGAAGTGGACGAGGCCTTCTGCATCCTGGAGGTGAAGTTCGATGCCGACGGAGCGCCGATCGACCTGGTGTTCCTCGAGGTGAACCCGATGTTCGCGATCCAGAGCGGCATCGTCGACGCCAGGGGACGCTCGGTGCACGAGCTGGCGCCGGGCCTCGAATCGGTCTGGCTGGAGCGGTATGGCGCCGTGGCGCGCAGCGGCGAGTCGATCCTGTTCGAGGAATACTCGCCCATGCTCGAACGCTGGTTCGAGGTCAATGCCTCGCGCATCGGCGCGCCCGAGGTCGGCCACGTGGCGCTGGTGTTCCGCGACACCAGCGAACGCAAGCGCATCGAGGAAGACATGCGGCGCCTGGCGCGCGAGGCGTCCGAGGCGAGCCGGCGCAAGAGCGAATTCCTGGCGGTGCTGGCGCACGAGCTGCGCAACCCGATGGCGACCATCCGCACCGGCCTCGAGATCATGCGCCTGCGCGCCGACAGCCCGGACACATTGGCGCGCGTGCGCGAGATGCTCGAACGCCAGACCCACCAGCTGTCGCACCTGGTCGACGACCTGCTCGACGTCGCCCGCGTCAGCAGCGGCAAGATCGAGATCCGCAAGCAGCTGGCCGACCTCAATCGGGTGGTGACGGGCGCGGTCGAGACCAGCACGGCGGTGATCCAGGGCGCGCGCCACCGGCTCGAGGTCGGGCTCTGGCCCGAGCCGCTGCTGCTGGACATCGACCCGATCCGCATCGCCCAGGTGGTGAGCAACCTCTTGACCAATGCCGCCAAGTACACGCCGCCCGGCGGCGACATCCGGCTGGCGGTGCGCAGGCAAGCCGATGCGGCCGTGGTCGCCGTGAGCGACAGCGGCGTCGGCATCCTGCCCGAACACCAGGGCGCGATCTTCGAGATGTTCAGCCAGGTCGGCGACAACGGTGGGCTGGCCCAGGGCGGGCTGGGCATCGGGCTATCGCTGGTGCGCCAGCTGGTGAACCTGCACGGCGGGACCATCGCGGTACATAGCGCTGGCGCCGGCCAGGGCAGCACCTTTACCGTGCGCCTGCCGCTGGGCGTGCGTCCCGCCGCCGGGCACGACGTCGCGGCGCCAGGGCTGCGGCGCGAACAGCGCGCGGTGCCGCGGCGCAGCTTCCGCATCCTGGTGGTGGACGACAATACCGATGCCGCCGAGAGCCTGTCGCTGCTACTGCAGCTGAACGCCCACGAGATCCGCAGCGCGACCAATGGCCGCGACGCGCTGGCGCTGGTGCGCGACTTCACCCCCGATATCGCCTTCCTCGACATCGGCATGCCGGGCATGACCGGTTATGAGCTCGCGCGGCAGTTGCGCGCGCTGCCGGCGCTGGCGCATACCACCTTCGTCGCCGTCACCGGCTGGGGTTCGGAAGAAGACCAGGCACGCTCGCGCGAGGCCGGTTTCGATCACCACTTCACCAAGCCGATCGCGGCCGAGACGGTCAGTCGCCTGCTGGGCCAGCTGGGGTAGGGTGGCCGCGCCTGGCTCAGTTCGTGCCGCCGCGCTCTTCGTCGATCTCTTTCTTCATCGCCCCGACCTGGTCGATATAGTCGGCCACCGGCACGTCCGGGCTGGCGCGCAGCTCGGGCGGCAGCAGCACCGGCATGTACAGTTCGTCGGCGGTACGGCCGTGGCGCTGCATATTCCCGGCCAGGATCAGGATCGACGACAGCACCGCGAGCAGGGCGCAGGCCAGGCGCAGGCGGCGCCGGAACTGCGGGGTGACGGTGGCGAGGTGGAAGTAGACCGCCACCGCCGCCGTGATCACCGCCGCATGCGAGGCATAGGCGGTGAGCCACTCGATCGACCAGGCATAGGCCACGACGCTGGCCAGCAGGCGCACGCCGACCAGCGCCGCCAGCGCGCAGCCGAAGATGAACAGGTGGCGCCCGAGGCGCGCGCGGCGACCGAACAGGCGGTTGCCGAAGGCCCACAGGCCGCTCCAGGCCAGGCCGATGCCGGCCGCGGCGGCCGGGAACTGGGCATAGCGTTCGAGGTCATTGCTCGAATCGGTCAGCCAGGCCACCAGCAGCGCCGCCAGCACCGCCAGCACGATGCCGGCGCCGCCCGGGAGCATGCCTTCCCAGCCGTGCATGGTGCGGTCGACCAGCTCGGGCGGGACCGGGTGTCCGGCGCCGCGGATGCGCAGCGTCGTATGGCCCATGCGCACCACGGTGCCGCCGTCCAGCGCCAGCTGGTCCTTGATGCGCCGGCCCTTGTGCACGATGCCGTTGCGGCTGCCGAGGTCGCGCAGCCGCAGCTTGCCGTCCGGCCCGGCCTCGACCACGGCGTGGTGGGAGGCGGCGTAATCGTCGTCGACGATGAAGTCGTTGTCATAGGCGCGCCCCATGCGGATCGGCAGTGCCGCGACGCGTTGGCGGTGCAGCACCTCGCCGTTGCGGGCCAGGGTCTCGACCGTCCACGGACCGCGCAGGCGAGCAGTGGCCGGTGCGCTCGCCGGCTCACCCATCGATGCATTGATCGTTTCGCTGGTCGACTCGCTCATCGGCGGCCGCTGCGCCCGAAGGCGCCCAGGTAGGCGCGCGTGACGCGCAGCCCGTTTTCGTAGGAGACGCCGGACACGTCGAGGCGGCTCTGCAGGCTCGATTGCGAGGCGTCGGTACTGGCGGTGAGCAGGGTAAAGTTATACAGGCCCTCGAACTTGCGGTAGGCGCGCACGCAGGTGACGGCCCGCATCGGCAGGCTGCGGGTGTGCACGAAGCGCTCGGTGCAGAACGGCTTGGTCAGGCGCGGGTCGCCCGTGCTGCCCAGGTTATTGACCTGGAAGGTGTCGCTGGCGAGCGTCGCGAAGCGCATCGGGTCCATGGTGCCGCTGCGGATGTACTGGTGGGTCATGGCCACGTTGCCGGTCTGCTGGACGTCCGACACGAACACCGCCGACTGCATCACGCAGCTCATCGCATCGGTGCTGTAGACCGCGCCGCGCGCGTTCGAGCGACCCCAGCAGCGCACCTCGCCCGATTCGCGCACCGGCACCAGGTACTGGCCCATGCCCTTGAGCGTAAGCGGCTCCTCGAGCAGCTTGTCGACCATGCTGGCCTGGTGCGCCAGCAGCTGCTTGCCGATCAGCGGGTTGAAGTCGCCGGGCGGCGCCGCCTGCTCGGCCACCTTGCGCAGCAGTTCCTGCGCGTGCTTGACCGGCACCAGGAAGCTGACCGATTCGCCGTCGCGCCGGCGCGAGACGTTGATGCCGGCCACGGTGCCGCTGGCGGTCACGCTCGGCCCGCCGCTCATGCCCGAGTTGATCGGACCGGAAAAGATCAGGCGGTCGTAGAAGCTGCGCGTGAGCACGCCGTTATACGCGCCTTCCGAGATCGCGAAGCCCAGGTCGAGCGGATTGCCGAGCGAGTACAGGCGCTGCCCCTGGCGCAGCCGCACCGGCTGCTCGGGCACCTTGAAGTAGCCGCTGCCGTTGCGGTTGATGCGCACCACCGCCAGGTCATGCAGCACGTCGACCGCCATCAGCTCGACCGGGCCGGTATTGCCGTCGGTGTCGATGTATTCGGCGGTATAGATGGCAGGGTCGAGCGCCATCTGCGACACCACGTGGTAGTTGGTCAGCGCCAGGTTGCTGGTGCCGACCAGGAAGCCCGAGCCGACCGTCGACTGGGTGCGGCCGTTCTTGAGCAGCATGCGGATCTGCAGCAGGTCGCCGCGCGCCGATTCGTACAGGTCCTGGGCCGCCGACGAAGGTTCGGGCAGGGCGTCCTGGGTCTCGGACTCGCCCGGCAGCGGCGCGTTCGGGGTGGCGGCAGGCGCGGTGTCGACCGGCATCTGGGGCGCGCCGACGTCGGCCCCGGCCCCCACCCCCGCAGCGGCCGTGTTCCGGGTCGCTTGCGGCGAAGGTTGCGCCAGGTTCTGCCCCTGGGGCTGGGCGGCAGCCGGCGGCGACATCGCCTCGAGGGCGGCGCCGATGGCGGTACAGGTCAGCAGGAAGGCCAGGACAGCTCGTTTCATGCAATATATTGATGGCAGTGTGAGATGCTATCTTGCCACCGGATCAACGAGCGTTGCGCGCGTTAGCGCACGTTTGACGGCAATTACGCGGCAATCAAGCGGCAGATTCCGGGCTTTTGGCGGCAACGACCAGCGCCTGCTCGCCCTGTTCGACGGCGGTCAGCGGCGCCATCATGTGGCCCAGCTTGGCCTGTTTGGTGTCCAGGTAGCTGTTGTTGTAGACATTGCGATTGACCAGCAGCGGCACGCGCTCGGCGACCTCGACGCCGATGCGGTTCAGGGCGTCGATCTTGCGCGGGTTGTTGGTCATCAGGCGCACCGATTTGATGCCGAACTGTTCCAGCATCGGGCGGCACAGCTCGTAGTTGCGGGCGTCGGCATGGAAGCCCAGCTGCAGGTTGGCCTCGACCGTGTCGGCGCCGGCTTCCTGCAAGCGGTAGGCGCGGATCTTGTTGACCAGGCCGATGCCGCGGCCTTCCTGTCGCAGGTAGAGCAGGATGCCGCGGCCTTCGTGGGCGATGCGCTGCAGCGCGCCTTCGAGCTGGGCGCCGCAGTCGCAGCGCTGCGAGAACATGACGTCGCCGGTCAGGCATTCGGAGTGCACCCGCGCCAGCACCGGCTCGCCGGTCGACAGGTCGCCCAGGGCCATCGCCAGGTGTTCCTTGCCGGTCGCCGGCTCGACCCAGGCGTGCAGCGTGAACTGGGCCCACGGCGTCGGCAGCGCGCACGAGGTGGCATAGTCCAGCAGGGGAGGCGGAGGCGAAGTAAGGGCGGCGGCGGTGGCTTGCATGACGGTGTTCCCAATCGATATCGGTGTACTTATAGCCGTCAAGTTTACCGGAAATCGGGCGTGGCCGTGCGGAATCACCCGCATTTGGGCCGGTGAGGCCGGGCACTCTGCCGTAAGGTAGAAGACACACGCTTTATGCGTGCCGGATGGAATGCGGTCGTGACGCACGATTGACCAGCTCTCCTCTTGCAGGAGCAGGTGAGTGGCGTGATACGCTGGCAAGAAAATAATCCCAGGTGCCGCATGCCGAACTTCCCCCGCTTCCCCGCCAGCCTGACTCCACGTGGCCTGGGCGCCTGGCTGGCGCTCGCATTCTCGGCGCTGACCGTGGTCCTGACCCTGCTGCTGGTCGAGGTGGTCGAGAGTGCGGCCACCGAGCAGGTCAAGAACAGCATCGGCAATGGGCTCGGCGAGATGGCGATGCAGACCGCCGACAAGCTCGATCGCGGCATGTACCAGCGCTATCGCGAGGTGCGGCTGATGGCGCGCCGCGGCGACCTGGTCGCGGCCGGCGCTTCGCAGGCCGAACGCCGTCGCATCCTGGCCGACATCCAGTCGACCTACGGGTACTACGAGTGGATCGGCATGGCGGCCCTCGACGGCACCGTGCTGGTCGAGGCGCGCGGCCTGCTGGAGGGGAAGAATGTAGCCAAGCGGCCGTGGTTCATCAACGCCCTGAAAGGCAACTACGTCGGCGACGTGCACGAGGCGGTCCTGCTGGCCAAGCTGCTGCCGGTACAGGAGGGTGAGCCGCGCCGCTTCGTGGACGTGGCATTTCCCTGGCTGGATGCGGACGGCAAGCCGGCCGGGGTGCTTGGCACCCACCTGTCCTGGGAATGGGCGCGCGACATCGAGCGCTCGATCATCGCGCCGGTGCAGACGCGGGGCCGGGTCCAGGCCCTGATCGTCAGCGCCGAAGGCGTGGTGCTATTGGGGCCCGCGGGGCTGCAGGACGCCAGGGTCGACCTGGCCAGCCTGGGCGAGGCGCGAAAGAAACGCACCGGCTATACGGTCGAGCGCTGGCCCGACGGGCGCGACTACCTGGTCGGCTACGCGGCCACGCGCGCGGTGGGCGACTATCCGGGCCTGGGCTGGCATGTGCTGGTGCGCCAGGACATCGAGGACGCCTACCGTCCGGTGCGCGAACTGCGTACGCGCGCGCTGTGGAGCGGCGCCGCGCTGGCGCTGCTGTTTTCACTGGCCGGCCTGCTGCTGGCGCGCCGCATCACGCGTCCGCTGGAAGCCCTGGCCGCATCGGCTGACCGCCTGCGGCGTGGCGACAGCGAGCAACTGGTGCCGGCGCGGCGCGGCTACACCGAAGTGCGCCAGTTGTCGGGGGCGCTCAATGCGCTGGTGAGTGCTCTGGTGCGCCAGCGTGGAGAGCTGCAGGCATTGAACGACACGCTCGAAGTGCGGGTCGAGCAGCGCACGCAGGAACTGGAGCGCGCGCTGGCCTCGGTGCGCGCCAGCGAGCAGCGCATGGCCGCCATCGTCGGCGCGGCCCAGGACGCCTTCATCGCGGTCGACCAGCGTGGCATGATCCTCGACTGGAACCCGGCCGCCGAGCGCATGTTCGGCTGGAGCCGCCACGATGCCGTGGGCTGGCCGCTGGCCGAGATGATCCTGCCCGAGCGCTACCGCACCAGCATTGCCAAGGCGTTGCGCGGCTATCACCAGAGCGGCGCATTCTCGTATGACCGGCGGCTGGAGCGCACCGTGGTCAACCGCCAGGGCGCCGAGTTCACGGTCGAAGTCACGGTGGCGCTGGCGGGCGAGGGCGAGGACACGTTCTTCAGCCTGTTCCTGAACGATATCTCCGAGCGCAAGAAGGTCGACCGCATGAAGAGCGAGTTCGTGTCCACCGTCTCGCACGAGCTGCGCACGCCGCTGACGTCGATCCACGCCTCGCTGTCGCTACTGGACACCGGCATGGCCGGCGAGCTGCCGTCCGACGTCGCCAAGCTGATCCACATCGCCAGCCGCGGCTGCGACCGCCTGATGCGGATGGTGAACGACCTGCTCGACATCCAGAAGATCGAGGCCGGCCAGATGGAATACGTGCGCAGTGTGCAGCCGCTGGCGCCGATGCTGCGCCATGCGGCCGAGATCATGGAAGGCCAGGCGCAGCAGGCCGGGGTGGCCCTGCGTCTCGACCTGCCCCCAGGCTCCGAACGGGTCGAGGCCGCGGTCGACCAGGACCGCATGGTGCAGGTGTTCAGCAACCTGCTGTCGAACGCGATCAAGTTCACGCCGGCGGGCAAGGCGGTGACGGTCGGCCTGGCACAACGTCCGGGCTGGGCGCGCCTGAGCGTGACCGACGAAGGGCCGGGCATCCCGCCCGCTTTCCAGGGCCGCATCTTCGAGCGCTTCGCCCAGGCCGACGGCGCCGATTCGCGCCAGCGCAGCGGCACCGGGCTGGGGCTGAGCATCAGCAAGGCGATCGTCGAGGAGCATAACGGGACGATCGGGTTCGAGACCAGGGTTGGTATGGGGACGCGGTTTACGGTTGAATTGCCGCTCGGGTAGGGTTGGCGGCTATGCCGCCGACGCGGTGACGGTTGGCGGCGAGATCATCCGGCGCGAGAACGGTGCCGAAAACAATCGACGCGTCGGCGGCGCAGCCGCCAACCCTACCGCAACTCGTGCACCACCAGCCCGCCAAAGCTTTTCCACGCACCGAATGTACGTTCGAGCTGCGGCAGCAGCCGCATCAGCGCGGGCTTGTCGAAGTGGAAGGTAGTGGCCGAGCCGGCGATGTCGCGGCGCCCGCCCAACAGGTAGCCCTGCGCTTCCTCTTGCGCCGCCGGCACCTTCAGCAGCATCAGCACCTTCTGTCCGCCGATCTCGAACAGCAGCAGGTCGCCTTTCGCGCCAGGCCCCGTGCGCCGGTAGCGGCGCTCGACGCCGATGCCGGCCGGTCCCGCCTCGAGCGCGATGCGCACCTGTTTGCCATGCTTGACGCCCCAGTCCAGGAAAGGCGCCGCATTGCGCCGGATTTCGCCGGGATCGGTGCGGTAGTTGCGCACCGTGAGCGCGTCGGCGTGGCGGGCCAGGCCGCGCAGCAATGCCGGCTCGCCGCTCCAGGCGGCCGGCGCCACGAACTCGAGCCGCATTTTTCCTGCGGCCTGGCGCAGCGCGGCGACCAGTTCCAGGTAGTGGCCGTCGCGCGCCGCCTGCGGCAGCTTGTCGTCGGCGAGCAGCTGAGGCTGGACGTCGAACTGGACGCCCCTCAGGCGCGCCTTGTCGCCGGCCTGCGCGTTGTAGGCGACGTAGGCGCGCATCCGGCCGATGGCGTCTTCGCGCCCGGTCGGCAGGATCAGGTCGGGGCCGTCCTCGAAGGCGGTGATGGCGATGCCGCGGCGTGCGGCCTCGCGCACGAAGGCCGCCAGCGCGTCGGGTTCGGCCACCCGGCCATCGCGCACCGGCACATTGATGAACAGTTCACCCATGCGCTCGGTGGCAGCCCAGTCGAGCATGGCCCCGGCGCGTTCGCGCCAGGCGTTCGGGCTCCAGGCCCAGGTCGCGCGCGGGGCGCGCGCGCGCACGTCGGCGGCATCGTCGGGGCGCTCGGTCGCCAGGCCCGGCGTCGCCGGAGCCGGAGCCGGCCGCTCGCTGTCCAACGTATGTCCGGTGACGGTGAATTCCTTGTTCTGTTCTTCTCCCTGCAGCAGGATGAGGTCGCCGGGCGTAGTGTCGGGCGGCAGGAAGTGCAGGGCCGTGACGCCGCTGGCGGCCACGTTCAGCGGCATGGCGTGGCAGCCGGGTTCCGGCTTGCCCGGCGCCTCGGTGACGATGGCGCGCATGCGCGCGCCCAGCGGCGTGGTGTAGTCCTCGGTCACGGCGCCGGACGAGGCGAGCGGCGCGCCGGGGCACAGCAGCAGGGTGGCGGCCTGGACCTCGAAGGACAAGGCCAGCAGCAGCGGCAGGGGTAAAAGTTGATATCGTGACATGCCCCAGAGTGTAAGCGAGGCAGTCGATTCGCCGCGCCCGCTTGGGGGGCGATCGGGGAAGCGGCTCAGGCGGCGGGCAGCAGCAGGCGGCGTACGCGCGCCAGCAATTCGTTGGGCTGGAAGGGCTTGCTGACGAAATCGTTGGCGCCGGCATCGAGCGCGCGCACGGTGTCGCGCTCGGTGTTCTTGGCGGTCAGCATCAGGATCGGCACCGCCGCCCAGCCGGCGCGGGCGCGGGCCAAGGCCACGATCTCGAAGCCGTCGAGATAGGGCAGCATCACGTCCATCAAGACCAGGTCCGGCACCTCGGGACTGGCGTCGACGTACTCGCTCGCGGCGCGGCCGTCGGCCAGGTGCATGACGCGATAACCCTGGCGTTCGAGCATGAAGCGCAATACCTGGGCGATGTGGTCGTCATCCTCGACCACCAGCACCAGGGGTGCGGGAGCGTGTTCGTTGAGCATGGTGGTGTCTTCGTTGAATGTTCGATTATACCCATGCCCAGGTAAATTTCGGCGTGTGTATTGCTAGAAGGAATTACCTAGTTCGCGCGCCCCGCAGCGGATCGAGCAGGCCGCGCAAGTCATTGTGGTCGAGCTCGTACATCAGGGCCAGCAATTGCCCCAGTTCGCCGCGCGGAAAGCCTTCGCGCGCGAACCAACCCAGGTAGTGGCCCGGCAGGTCGGCCAGCTTGCGGCCCTTGTATTTCCCATAGGGCATTTCGTGGACCAGGAGAAGTTGCAGGTGTTCAGCGTTCATCGTGCGGCACTTTAGCAAACAACGGCGACGTTGTAGCATTTCGCTGACAAGGGGAGGGAAACATCATGGATGAATTCAATCTGGCGCGCTTCGTCCAGGCGCAGGAGCCGGTCTATGCCAGGGTGCTGGCCGAATTGCGCGCCGGGCACAAGCGCAGCCACTGGATGTGGTTCGTCTTTCCGCAGATCCAGGGGCTGGGCAGCAGCGAGATGGCGCAGCGCTATGCCATCGCCTCCGAGGACGAAGCGGCTGCCTACCTCGCGCATCCGGTGCTGGGACGGCGCCTGCGCGAATGCGCTGGCATCGTGGCGGCGCTCGACGGGCCGTCGGCGCACGATATCTTCGGCGATCCGGACGCGCTGAAATTGCGCTCGTCGATGACCCTGTTCGCCGACGTGGCGCCGGACGAGGCGGTGTTCCAGGCCTGTATCGACAAATACTTCGATGGCGAGGCAGACCCGGAAACGCTGGCGCGGGTATAGTGCAGGTTCAGGCGTCGGCGAACTGCGCCAGCAGTTCGTCGGGCCGGCCGCGCACGGCCACGTGCAGGATCACCGCGGTGGTAAAGCGCAGCGCCGGATGGCTGGCGCGGTGGCGCGCGAACCAGAACACCTCGTCCAGGTCTTCATCCTCGTGCGCCGTCGTCAGCACGCTGTGTTCCGGCGCGACGTCTTCGTAATTGGCCGCTTCGAGCGCGGCGTCTTCGACCGCCTCGTTCCAGCTCGCGCACTCCTTGCCCCAGGCCAGCATGAAGCGGCAACCCGAGTCGACCAGCCAGCGCGCCACGTCCCAGCGCCACATCTCGTCGCTGTCGTCGTCGATCACGACCACCGCCATGAACGGCGCCAGGTGTTTCAGGTCGGGCAGGGCGTCATGGGGACGCAGCTGCAGGTAATGTGCCTTGTGTGCTTGCATGATGAAAGTGTCGAACAGGATGGCGCCATTATCGCCTTCTGTCGCGGATCGTGGAAGGGCGCGGCGTTCAGGCCGCTGGCACCGCCGCGCCTTCGAGCAGCGCGTACAGCCGCCCGGTATCGATCGGCTTGACCAGGTGGTGGTCGAAGCCGGCGCCCAGGATCTGCTCGCGGTCGCGCTCCTGGCCATAGCCGGTAACGGCAACCAGCACCGCCTCCATCGTTTCGGGCAGCGCGCGCAGGCGCCGCGCGAGCTCGAGCCCGTCGATCCCGGGCAGGCCGATATCGAGCAGGCAGACCTTGGGCACGAACCCGTGTGCGCATTCCAGGCCGCGCAGCGCATCGTGTTCCACCGCTACCAGGTGGCCGGCCGACTCGAGCAGCATCGACAGGGTGACCGCCGCATCGACGTTATCGTCGACGATCATCACGCGCAGCGATCCCGGCTGCGCGGCGCTGCGCAGTTCCTCGCTTGGCGGGGCGGCATCCGGGGCCTGCCGTTCCAGCAGCGGCAGGCAGACCGAGAAGCGGCTGCCGCGGCCCTGGCCGTCGCTGTCGCAGGCGACGGTGCCGCCATGCAGCTCGACCAGGCTTTTTACCAGCGCCAGGCCCAGGCCCAGCCCGCCCGAAGAACGGTCGGACGAGCGCTCGGCCTGGGCGAACAGCTCGAAGACGCGCACCGACAGCTCGGGCGCCATGCCGATGCCGTTGTCGTGGACATCGATGCACAGGCGCTGGGCGGCGTCGATGGAGGATGCAAGCTCGAGGCGGCCGCCTTCCGGCGTATACTTGGCGGCGTTATTGAGCAGGTTGGCGACCACCTGCACCAGCCGCTTGCGGTCGCCCGCGACCAGCGTGCCCGCCGGCGGCAGGCGCAGGGCCAGCTGGTGGCGGCGCGCCTGGATCAGCGGCGTGACCTGTTCCACCGCCTCGTGCAGCACGGCGCCGAAGTCCAGCGGCGCGCTGTCCAGCTCGACCAGCCCGCGCGTGACGCGCGACACGTCCAGCAGGTCGTCGATCAACGCCGTCATGTGGCCGACCTGGCGCCCGATGATCTGGCTGGTGCGCTGGATGATCGCTTCGTCCAGCTTCATGCGCTGCAGGAGCTCGGCCGCGGCGCCGATCGGCGCCAGGGGATTCCTCAGTTCGTGCGCCAGCATGGCCAGGAATTCGTCCTTGCGGCGGTCGGCCTCGCGCAGCTTTTCTTCGGATGCCTTGCGCTCGGTGATGTCGCTGGCGGCGCCGATCCATTCGTAGACCTGGCCGGCGGCGTCGAACATCGGCACCGCGCGCGAAAGGGTCCAGCCGTGGCTGCCGTCGGCGCGCCGCACCCGGTGCTCGAGCTCGAACACCGAGCTGTCGCGGATGGCGCGCGCGATCGCCTGGTGCAGCCGGGCCTGGTCCTCGGGCGGGATGTACTCTTCCAGCCAGAAGCGGGTGACGTCGGCCGAGTCCTTCAGGAAGCCGCGGCCCTCGAGATGGCGCAGCTGCGTCCAGTCGGGGCTCATGCGATAGATGACCTCGGCCGTCGCATTGGTCAGCGCGCGGAAGCGCTTCTCGCTTTCGCGCACGGCGGCCTCCGAGCGGACCTGGGCGGTCACGTCGCTGTTGCTGTGCGAGATGCAGACCAGTTCGCCGCCGGGGCCGAAGATCGGCGTGCTGGTCGAGGTCCAGAAGCGCTCCTCGAACACTGTCTCGCCATTGGGCTGCACGACCGGGATCGGATAGCGCACCGCGGGCAGGGTGTCGGGCCGGCCGGTCGCGCGCACCTTGTCGAGCGAAGTGCGCAGATCGGCTTCACCGGTATCGTTCGGATCGTCCGGATTGCCGGGGAAGGCCTGGAACAGGCTGACCCCGACCAGCTCCTCGCGCGTGCGCGCCGACGCCTTGAGGAAGGCATCGTTGACGGCAAGGATGATCGCGTCGGGCGTGGGCGACAGCAGGTAGTGCCCGAAAGGCGAGCTGATGAAGGCTGACTCGAACAGGATGGATGGGAACATCGTCGGCGACCGGTGGCAGGAGCCGAAATTATAGGGCAGAAGCGGGCGTGTTAAACGGACAATTGAAGCGGTCACAATCCTTGTATGCACGATTGGTAATTATTTCTGAATTGAAATAATGTGGCAGCTCTTCGCTATCATCGGGATTTGCACCGATCGTTGTTTCATTACCGTGATCGGGCTGTTCCCGAAATGGATAACGGAGAATTCATGGCTGACGCAGACCTTCATACGATCCTGGACACTCTTCATCAGAAGAAGCCCTTGCGGGTCGAGGATACGGAGAGCCGATTGGCGAAAATGCTCAAGAAACCTGCGCGTTACTTGCTGTGGTGTTCTGCCCTGTCATGCGTGGCCCTGGCTCTGCTCACGGTATTGGCCAGGTGGTTCGACCTTTCCGCAGCCTATTGGGCAAGCACAGCGTTATTTCTGTTCATCGGGTCTGCCGGGACGGGACTGTTATGGCTGGTTGTCGATACCGTGCCGGACCTGGTCGATATGTTCATTTATAAGGATGACTTTCACAGGGCGAAAAAGCTGACGCTTGTTCACGATTTGAATCAGGCAAAAGATCTTCACCGTTTTGATATCGCCGCCCTGAAACTGACGGATCAATGGCTCTCGCTTCGAATCGAACGGATGCGTCTTCAACTGGGCCTGCTGATCGGCGGCTCCGACAAGGTCGCCGTGTTAGGGCTCCTAATGGGGGCATGGGGAATCTGGACCAATTATCCAGCCAGCGGCATCATGCTGGCGCACTACGGATACGTGGTCGTCGGTGGGGCGCTTGCGGGAATCGGGGTTGGTGGGTTGCTCGCGAACGTCGTCATCAAGGAACTTTCCTACCAACGTGACTTGCTGTCGCTCGCATTGACTACGGCGACGAGCGACCGTTAGGCGAGCGCCCGATTCGGCCGCGAAACCGATTTTGAGATAGTGCGGCGAGCAAGACCCGGCAAAACGCTTCGGTTGCGTATAATCGCCGTACGCTTGTCTTATCATTATCAGAAAACAACAACTTATGGCCTCATCTTCCGACAACATCAGCATGGCGGTGTTCTGCGACTTCGAAAACGTCGCCCTCGGCGTACGCGACGCCAACTACGAGAAATTCGACATCAAGCCGGTGCTCGAACGCCTGCTGCTCAAGGGCAGCATCGTGGTCAAGAAGTCCTACTGCGACTGGGACCGCTACAAGGGCTTCAAGGCCGCCATGCACGAGGCGAACTTCGAGCTGATCGAGATCCCGCACGTGCGCCAGTCGGGCAAGAATTCGGCCGACATCCGCCTGGTCGTCGACGCCCTCGACCTGTGCTACACCAAGTCGCACGTCAATACCTTCGTCATCATCAGCGGCGACTCCGACTTTTCGCCGCTGGTGTCGAAGCTGCGCGAGAACGCCAAGCAGGTGATCGGCGTCGGCGTCAAGCAGTCGACTTCCGACCTGCTGGTGGCCAACTGCGACGAATTCATCTTCTACGACGACCTGGTGCGCGAAAAGAACCGCGCCACCGCCAAGCGCAAGGAAGAACAAGAGGCGCGCAAGGGCCAGTCGAATCGCCGTTCGGGGTCGACGGCCGGCGCCAGCGACGACAAGCGCAAGGAAGAACTCGAGGCGCGCAAGGTGCAGGCGCTGGACATGGTGGTCGAGACCTTCGACGCCCTGGTGTCCGAACGCGGCGACACCGGCAAGATCTGGGCGTCGCTGCTGAAAGATACCCTCAAGCGCCGCCGTCCGGACTTCTCCGAGACCTATTACGGCTTCCGCACCTTCGGCAACCTGCTCGAGGAAGCGCAGACCCGCGGCCTGTTCGAGTTCGGCCGCGACGAGAAGTCGGGTACCTATGTCTACCGCAGCGCCAACGCGCCGCTGCTGGCGCCAGGCCTCGACAGCGCAGCGCAGGATGGCGCGGAGACCGTGGTCGAAGACGGGATCGATGCCGCCACCCCGGTCGACGCCGCGCCTGAAGAAGCGGCCAAGCCCGACACCCGTCGCGGTCGAGGCCGCGGTGGCCGCAAGCAGGGCGGCCGTGGCGAATCGTCGTCCTCCGCGCCGATTCCTGCCCTGCTGGAGCCGGTGGCGATCGAACCCGATGCCCAGCCGCAGGACGAGGCCATCGAACAGCCGGCATCGCAGCCGACGCTGTTCGTGAGCGAACCCGAGGCGCCGGTCGCCGACGCCCAAACCGCTGCCCCGGCGCCTGAAGAAGCGCCGGCCCCGGCCAAGGAGCGCCGCCGCGCGCCGCGCAAGCCGTCGGCCAAGAAGCTGGCCGAGCAGGCTGCGCTCGACGCCGCCGCCGCCGCGCAGGCTGCAACGCCGGCCGTGGTCGCGCCCCCGGTCGATCCGCAACCGGACGCCGACTACGAGGAATCCGACGAAGCAATCGACGCCGCGGCCGAGGCCAAGCTGGCGCAATACGATCCGGATCGTCCAGCCCGCAAGGCGCCGGCCCGCAAGGCAGCCCCAGGCAAGGCTGCCCCGCGCAAGGCTGCGCCACGCAGCCGTCGTCCAGCCAAGCCGAAGGCCGGTTCCGACAAAGGCTGATCGATAGCGCACGCGGGGCACGCGCGCGGCGCGTGCGCCCTTGTGTGCCAGGCGATGCAATAATGGCATCGCCTGGCGCTCCTGCACAGGCATCGTCCGGTCGCGACCAAGGAGCCCGCCATGCGCGCCATTGCCAGCCTGTTGCTATTGTCCCTGCTCTGCGCCAGCCAGCCGGCGTTCGCGCAGAAGGGGCCGGCGTCCGACCATCCGATCCTTGGCATCTGGCGCCTCGAGGTGCCCGACACCGGCTGCTCCGAGACCTACCGCTTCCGCGGCGACGGCACCACCCTGGTCACCAGCGCCGCCGAGATTTCCGAGAGCGTCTACACGATCCCCAACGAGCCCGATGCCGAGGGCTTCTACCGCCTGACCGACCGCGTCACCAAGGACAACGGCAAGCCCGATTGCTCCGGCAATGTGATGAAGCCGGGCGCCAACGCCACCCATTTCGTGCGCTTCCACCCGTCCGGCAAGCTGTTCCTGCTGTGCGCCGAGGCCTCGATCGACGCCTGCATCGGCCCCTTTACGCGGGTGCGCGGCGAAGAAATCTAGTTGCCAGGCCGAGCACCCGGCCCTTGGGCCATGCCCGATGAAGGTGTATATTGCTGAGCGAAACGACAACCTCGGCACGCCATGTCCCCGCTACTCCTGTTCTGCATCCTCATCGCTTATTTCGCACTGCTGCTCGGCGTCGCCTGGGCCACTTCGAAAGGCGCCAACAACGACAGCTTCTTCATCGGTAACAAGAGCAGCAACTGGATGCTGGTCGCCTTCGGGATGGTCGGCACGACCCTCTCCGGCGTTACTTTTGTCAGCGTGCCGGGCGCGGTCGGCGTCGACGGCTTCGGCTACGCCCAGATCGTGATCGGCTACGTGATCGGCTACATCGCCGTGGCCTATGTGCTGCTGCCGCTGTACTACCGCCTGCAACTGACCTCGATCTACCACTACCTCGACGTGCGCCTCGGCCGGCGCGCCTACCAGAGCGGCGCGGGCTTTTTCATTATTTCGCGCCTGCTCGGCGCCACCGCGCGCCTGTACCTGGTCGTAAACATCCTGCAGGCCATCATCCTCGACAGCCTGGGCATCCCGTTCTGGCTCAGCACCCTGGTCGTGCTGGGCATGATCCTGCTCTACACCTACCAGGGCGGCGTCAAGACCATCGTCTGGACCGACACCCTGCAGACCAGCGGCATGCTGTTCGGCCTGTTCGCCTGCGTCTGGATCCTGCTGGGCGAACTGGATATGTCGGTGCCGGAGAGCCTGAACCAGATGCAGTCGCAGGGCCTGGCCACTATCTTCACGCATGACGTGGACAGCCCCAATTTCTGGCTCAAGCAGATCATCGCCGGCGCCCTGATCACGATCACCATGACCGGCATGGACCAGGAGATGATGCAGAAGACCATCTCGGTCAAGACCCTGAAGGACTCGCAAAAGAACATGCTGACCCTGACCGCGGTGCTGGTCGTGGTGCTGCTGTCCTTCCTGTTCCTGGGCGGGCTGCTGTACCTGTATGCGCCGCTGGCCGGCGTGACGGCCACTGGCGACAAGATCTTCCCGGCGGTGGTGATGGGCCACCTGCCGGCGGCCTTGCAGATCATCTTCCTGATCGCGCTGATCTCGGCCCTGTTCCCCAGCGCCGATGGCGCCATCACGGCGCTGACCTCGTCGACCTGCATCGACCTGCTGGGCATCAAGCGCCGCACCGACCTGTCGCAAGCCCAGGCCGAAAGCCTGCGCCGCCGCGTGCACCTGGGTTTCGCCTTCCTGTTCCTGCTGCTGGTGCTGGGCTTCAAGGCGGCCGACAACCCGAGCATGATCGGCGTGATCCTCAAACTGGCCGCCTATACCTATGGGCCCTTGCTCGGCCTGTTCGCCTTCGGCATGCTGACCCGGCGCATGCCCCGCGACGGGCTTGTCCCGCTGGTGACGATCGGCGCACCCGTCCTGTGCGCCATCCTTGAGTACAATCAGGCATACCTGCTCGGCTCATACCGGCTCGGGCTGGAATTGCTGATGATTAACGGCATACTGGTGTTTGCCGGCTTGTATGCGATCTCGCGACGAGACCCCGGCGTTGCCGGGGCCGGGCAGGTCCCCTGAGCATTCGTTACATTTGACTTTGACTGGAGTTTCGATGGCTTTCAAGCCCCTCTACGCCTTGCGGCGTGGGTTCGTGTTCCTGTGGACCGCGCTCGACGTGACCCGCCGCACCTTCTTCAATCTGCTGTTCCTGCTGATCCTGATCGTGATCGTCGCGATGTTCTTCGGCGGCGGCGTCAAGCCACTGTCCGAAAAAACGGCGCTGGTGGTCGAGGTCAGGGGCGACCTGGTCGAGCAGTACGAGACCACCTTGCGCGACACGGTGCTCGACAACGTCGGCGGCGACAGCAAGCGCACCGTGCGCCTGCGCGACGTGATCCAGGTGCTCGACAATGCCGCGCGCGACCCCAACATCACGAGCGTGGTGCTGCTGCTCGACGAGATGAACGGCGGCGGCATGGCCATGCTGCGCGAGTTCGGCGCCGCGGTCGAGCGCGTCAAGAAGGCCGGCAAGACGGTGGTGGCCTGGAGCGGCCAGTACGACCAGAAGCGCTACCTGGTGGCCTCGCATGCCAACGAGGTGTATGTGCACCCGATGGGCATGGTGCTCATCGAAGGCTTCGGCGGACGCCGCAACTACTACCGCGACGCGCTTGACAAGGTCGGCGTGACGGTCAACCTGGTCAAGGTCGGCACCTATAAGAGCGCGGCCGAACCGTATATCGCCAATGGCCCATCGGACGCCGCGCGCGAAGCCGACGCCTACCTGTATAACGCGATGTGGGCCGGCTACACCGGCCTGGTCGAAAAGAACCGCAAGCTGGCCGACGGCACGCTGGGCAGCTTGATCGACAGCCTGCCCGAGCGCATGGAAGCGGCCGGCGGCAGCGCCGCCAGGGTCGCGCTGCAGGCCAGGCTGGTCGACGGCCTCAAGACCCGCGACGAGCTGCGCGCCCTGATGATCAAGCGCGGCGTGTACGAAGAAGACATCAAGTCGTTCCGCCAGGTCGGCTTCCATGAATACCTGGCGCGCCACCCGCAAAAGCAGTTCGGCGACGCGGTCGGCGTGATCGTGGCATCCGGCACCATCACCGATGGCGCGGGCGGTCCGGGCAATATCGGCGGGCGCAGCACGGCCAACCTGATCCGCCAGGCGCGCGAGGACGACGCGATCAAGGCCCTGGTGCTGCGCGTCGATTCGCCCGGCGGCAGCGCCTATGGCTCCGAACTGATCCGGCGCGAGCTCGAACTGACCCGCGCCGCCGGCAAGCCGGTGGTGGTGTCGATGGGCAGCGTCGCGGCCTCGGGCGGCTACTGGATCTCGATGGCGTCCGACGAAGTCATCGCCGACCCGGCCACCATCACCGGCTCGATCGGCGTGTTCGCGCTGCTGCCGACTGCCGACAAGGTGGCCGACAAGCTGGGCGTGCGCACCGAGGGCGTGACCACCACCTGGCTGGCCGACGCCTACAATCCACTGCGTCCGCTCGACCCGCGCTTCGAGAAGCTGGTCCAGCAGAGCATCAACAATGTGTATGCCGACTTCACCAGCAAGGCAGCGGCGGCGCGCAAGACCACGCAAGCGAAGATCGACGAAGTGGGGCAGGGCCGGGTCTGGACCGGCGCCCAGGCCAAGGAGCGCGGCCTGGTCGATCGCCTGGGCAGCTATAACGATGCGCTGGCCTCGGCCGCCGGCCGCGCCAAGCTGGCCAAGGAATACCGCGTGGTCTATGTCGAGCGCCCGATCACGCGCGTCGAGCGCTTCCTGCAGATGGCGGGCGCCTCGGCGGCGCAGGCGATGACGATCCAGGTCAAGCTGGGCCTGGTCGAACAGGCGATCCCGGCCGGCCCGGTCGGCCAGGTGGCAGAGGATATGGCCTTCCTGTCCGAACTGACGGCCGAGCGCAAGCCGTTCGCCGCCGTTGCCCATTGCTTCTGCGGTAACTGGTGATGGAATATGTAAGCAGTTTGTAACTGATTAATACAAGCTTGGACGGGCGCGGCAGCGATTGCCGCGCCCGTTTTTTGTTTACTGCCCCTAAATAGCGGCGATCTGTGTAAATCGGCGTTAAGGCGGGCTTTCGAGGGCGATTTCAGCGGAACACCAATGTACGTTACGAAACATATCCCTTGAAACGCCCATGCTAAAGTCAATGTGAGCCGTATTGTGGAATTAGCATTTATATCGAACAAGGAAAAGCATGGACCAGCATTCCCCGACCCAACCGACCACCGGCCGACCAGTGCGCACCCGGCGCACGCGCATCATCGGCGGCGCGATCGCCGTGCTGTCGATGGTGGCGCTGGGCTACCTGGCCTGGTCGCTCACGCACCAGCCGGCGGGCGGGCCTGGCGGGCCGGGGATGGCGGCGGGCGGCCCTGGTGGCGGCCCGGGCGGGGGGCGTGGTCCCGGCGGTCCGGGCGGTCGGGGCGGCCCGGCCACCACGGTGGGCGTCGCCACCGCGGCGCAGGCCGATATCCCTGTCAACCTGGAAGCGCTGGGCACCGTGGCCGCCGCGGCCACCGCGACCGTGCGTCCCCAGGTGTCGGGCGTGATCCAGAAAATCCACTTCACCGAAGGCCAGATGGTCAAAGCCGGGCAGGTGCTGGCGACGATCGATCCGCGGCCATTCGAGATGGCGCTGCTGCAGGCGCGCGGCCAGCGCCAGCGCGATGAAGCCCAGCTCGAGAGCGCGCGCCTGATCCTGTCGCGCTACCGCACCCTGCTCGAACAGGACTCGATCGCGCGCCAGGAAGTCGATACCCAGGCCGCGCTGGTCAAGCAGCTCGAAGGCACGGTGTTGACCAACAAGGCGAGCGAGGGCACGGCCCAGCTGAACCTCGATTACGCGACGGTGCGCGCGCCGATCGGCGGGCGCGTCGGCCTGCGCACGGTGGACGTCGGCAACCTGGTCGGCAGCGGCGACGCGGCCGGCATCGCCGTCATCACCCAGCTATCGCCGATCGACGTCGAATTCGCCGTGCCGCAAGACCACCTGCCGGCGCTGCAGCGCCGCATTGCGCAAGCCAGCAAACTGCCGGCCATCGCGCTCGATCGCACGCGCACCGAGACACTGGCGAGCGGCAGCTTCATCGCGCTCGACAACCAGGTCGACACGCAAACCGGCACCGTGCGCGCCAAGGCCCGCTTCGCCAATACCGACAACCAGCTGTTCCCGAGCCAGTTCGTCAACCTGCGCCTGACCGTCAATACCTTGCAGGATGCGGTCGTGGTGCCGGTGACGGCGCTGCGCCATGGCGCCAATGGCGACTTCGTCTACGTGCTCAATGCGCAAGAGCGTACCGTGGCGCTGCGCACCGTCAAGCGTGGGCAGGCGACGGTCGACAAGGTGCAGATCGTGAGCGGCCTGAAGGTGGGCGAGCAGGTGATCACCGAAGGCGCCGACCGCCTGCGCGATGGCGCGAGCGTCGTGTTGCCGAACGATCGACCGGCCGGCGCCGTCGCGCGTGGCCAGGGGCAGGGCGCTCGCCAGGGACAAGGGCAGGGCGCTCGCCAGGGACAAGGGCAGGGCGCCGGCCGTCCGGCCCAGGGAGCGCAGCAATGATGTTGCGGTACCGCGATGATCGCGCGGGGAGCATCCGATGAGTCCATCCACTCCCTTCATCAACCGCCCGGTCGCCACCGCCCTCCTGATGCTGGCGATCGTGCTCTCGGGCCTGGTCGGCTACCGCTTCCTGCCCCTGTCGGCGCTGCCGCAGGTCGACTTCCCGACCATCCAGGTGCAGACGCTGTACCCCGGCGCCAGCCCGGAAGTGATGGCGCGCACCGTCACCGCGCCGCTGGAGCGCCAGTTCGGCCAGATGGCCGGCCTGACCCGCATGAGTTCCACCAGCGCCGCCGGCGTTTCGATCGTGACCCTGCAGTTCGCGCTGGGCGAGACGCTCGACGTGGCCGAGCAGGAAGTGCAGGCCGCGATCAATGCCGGCGGCTCGCTGCTGCCGACCGACCTGCCGGCGCCGCCGGTCTATGCCAAGGTCAACCCGGCCGACGCGCCGGTGCTGACCCTGGCGATCACGTCCGACACGCTGCCGCTGACCGAGGTGCAGAACCTGGTCAACACCCGCCTGGCGCTCAAGATCAGCCAGGTCTCGGGCGTGGGCCAGGTCTCGCTGTCGGGCGGCCAGCGCCCGGCGGTGCGGATCCAGGCCGATACCGAGGCGCTCGCGTCCTACGGCCTCGGGCTGGACACGCTGCGCACCGCGATCAGCGCCGCCAATGCCAACAGCGCCAAGGGCAGCTTCGACGGCCCGACCCGCTCGTATGCGATCAATGCCAACGACCAGCTGGTCACCGTCCCCGACTACGAAAGCCTGATCGTCGCCTACCGCAACGGCGCCCCCGTGAAACTGGACGAAGTGGCGAACGTGGTCGACAGCGCCGAGAACGTGCGCCTGGGCGCCTGGGCCAATATGAAGCCGGCGATCATCCTCAATGTGCAGCGCCAGCCGGGCGCCAACGTGATCGCGACTGTCGACGCGATCAAGGCGCGCCTGCCCGAGTTGCAGGCCGGCCTGCCGACGGCGCTGCGCATGGACGTGCTGAGCGACCGCACCACCGGTATCCGGGCCTCGGTCAAGCATGTGCAGATCGAGCTGCTGCTGGCCGTGGTGCTGGTGGTGCTGGTGATCTTCGCCTTCTTGCACAGCCTGCGCGCGACCATCATCGCCAGCCTCGCCGTGCCGATTTCCTTGATCGGCAGCTTCGGCGTGATGTACCTGCTCGGTTACAGCCTGAACAACCTGTCCCTGATGGCGCTGACGATCGCCACCGGCTTCGTGGTCGACGATGCGATCGTCATGATCGAGAACATCGCGCGCTATATCGAAAAAGGTGAGAAGCCGATGGCGGCCGCGATCAAGGGCGCGACCCAGATCGGCTTCACCATCATCTCGCTGACCGTGTCGCTGATCGCGGTGCTGATCCCGCTGCTGTTCATGGGCGACGTGGTCGGCCGCCTGTTCCGCGAATTCGCGGTGACCCTGGCGATCACGATCCTGATCTCGGGCGTCGTGTCGCTGACGCTGGTGCCGATGATGGCGGCGCGCTGGCTGCGTAGCCATGAACAAGAAAAGCCGAGCAAATTCGCCGTCAGGTTCCAGGCCTTCTTCGATCGCGTGATCGAGCGCTACGACGTGATGCTGGGGTGGGTATTGAAACGCCAGGGCCTGACCCTGCTGGTGGCGCTCGGCACCCTGGTGCTGACCGCGCTGCTGTGGATGATCATCCCCAAGGGCCTGTTCCCGACCCAGGACACCGGCCAGTTGCAGGCCAGGGTGCAGGCGCGCCAGTCGATCTCGTACGCCGACATGGCCAAGCTGCAGCAAGAGGCGGCGCGCCAGATCATGGCCGATCCCGAGGTCGCCACGGTGGCATCGTATGTCGGCGTCGATGCGGCCAACAACACCATGCTGCATACCGGGACCATGCTGATCAACCTGAAGGCCGACCGCGGCGACGCGCTTGAAACCATGCAGCGCCTGCGCCAGCGCGTGGCCAATGTGCCGGGCCTGCAGCTGTTCCTGCAACCGACGCAAGACCTGACCATCGACGCCGAGAGCGGCCCGACCCAGTACCGGCTGTCGATCGAAGGCGCCGACGAGGACACGGTCAACGAGTGGGCCCGCAAGCTCACCCAGAAAATCGGCAGCCTGCCCGAGCTGCGCACCGCCGTCACCGACGCCGGCGCGACGGGCGCCGCCGCCTTCATCGACATCGACCGCGACACCGCTTCGCGGCTGTCGATCACGGCCGCCTCGATCGACGACGCGCTGTACAGCGCCTTCGGCCAGCGCATCGTGTCGACCATCTTCACCGAAACCAACCAGTACCGCGTGATCCTGGAAGCGCAGCAGGACGAGGCGATGTCGATCGCCGCCCTGGGCCGCCTGCAGCTGCGCACCGGTTCCGGCCAGCCGACGCCGCTGTCGGCGATCGCCACCATCAGCGAGCGCCAGGCGCCGCTGCAGGTGATCCACGTGGCCCAGTACCCGGCGGCGACGGTCGGCTTCGACACGGCATCCGGCGCCTCTCTGGGGCAGGCGGTGAGCGCGATCCGCGCCGCGGCCGAGGAGATCGGCATGCCGGCCTCGGTCAGCATGACCTTCCTCGGCGCTTCCGGCGCCTACGAGGCTTCGCTGTCGAACCAGCTGTGGCTGATCCTGGCCGCGGTCGTCTGCGTCTACATCGTGCTGGGCGTGCTGTATGAGAGCTATATCCACCCGCTGACGATCCTGTCGACCCTGCCATCGGCCGGCGTCGGCGCGCTGCTGGCGCTGTGGGTCAGCGGCCAGGGCCTGGGCGTGATCGGCATCATCGGCATCATCCTCCTGATCGGCATCGTCAAGAAGAACGCGATCATGATGATCGACTTCGCGATCGAGGCCGAGCGCGAGGAAGGCAAATCTCCGCTGGTGGCGATCCGCCAGGCTGCCTTGCTGCGCTTCCGCCCGATCCTGATGACGACCCTGGCGGCGCTGTTCGCGGCGGTCCCGCTGATGCTGGGCACGGGCGAGGGCGCCGAGCTGCGCCGGCCGCTGGGCCTGGCCATCTTCGGCGGCCTGATCCTGAGCCAGCTGCTCACCTTGTTCACGACCCCGGTGATCTACCTGGCCTTCGACCGCACCGCGCGCCGCTGGACGGGTAAAGCACCGCACAAGACCGAAGGGGCGGGCGCATGAATTTGTCGCGCCCCTTCGTCGAGCGCCCGATCGCCACGGTCCTGCTGACCCTGGGCCTGGCGCTGGCCGGCATCGCCGCCTATTTCGTGCTGCCGGTGGCGCCGCTGCCCCAGGTCGACTATCCGACGGTGTCGGTGTCGGCCTCGCTGCCGGGCGCCAGCCCGGAAACCATGGCCTCGAGCGTGGCCACGCCGCTCGAGCGGCGCCTGGGCGTGATCGCCGGCGTGAACGAGATGACCTCGAGCAGCAGCACCGGCTCGACCCGCATCAACCTGCAATTCGAACTGAACCGCCAGATCGACGCCGCCGCGCGCGAGGTGCAGGCGGCGATCAATGCCTCGCGCGCCGACCTGCCGGCGACCTTGCGCAGCAACCCGACCTATCGCAAGGCCAACCCGTCGGACGCGCCGGTGATCATCCTGGCGCTGACGTCGAAAACGAAATCGCCGGCCCAGATCTATGAATCGGTGTCGAACCTGGTGCAGCAGCGCCTGGCCCAGGTCAAGGGCGTGGGCGAGGTGGAAATCGGCGGCGGCTCGCTGCCCGCGGTGCGGGTCGAGCTGGTGCCGTATTCGCTGAACCGCTACGGCGTCTCGGCCGAGGACGTGCGCGCCGCGATCCAGGCCAGCAATCCGAACCGCCCCAAGGGCGAGATCGACGGCAATGGCAACCGCCTGCAGATCTATTCGCAGCCGGCCGGCGGCGATGGCCGCAGCGCCAGCGACTATAAAGACCTGGTGGTGGCATGGCGCGATGGCGCCGCCGTGCGCCTGTCGGACGTGGCGAACGTGTTCGACGGCCCCGAGAACATCTATACGCTGGGCCTGTTCAACGGCCAGCCGGCGGTGATCGTGCTGGTCACGCGCCAGCCCGAGGCGAATGTGATCGAGACCGTGGACGGCATCCGCGACCTGCTGCCGTCGTTGCAGGCCCAACTGCCGGGTGACATCAACCTGGCGGTGGCGTCGGATCGCACCAATTCGATTCGCGCCTCGCTGCACGAGATCGAGTTCACCCTGGTGCTGTCGATCGTGCTGGTGGTGGGCGTGGTCAGCGTCTTCCTGCGGTCCCTGCGCGCCACCGTGGTGCCGGCGGTGGCGACCGTGGTGTCGCTGCTGGGCACCTTCGGCGTGATGTATGCGCTCGGCTTTTCGCTCAACAACCTGTCGCTGATGGCGCTGACGGTGGCCGCCGGCTTCGTCGTCGACGACGCCATCGTGGTGCTGGAAAACACCGCGCGCCATATCGAGAACGGCATGGACCGCATGCAGGCCGCGCTGCTCGGTGCGCGCGAGGTGGGCTTTACCGTGCTGTCGATTTCGCTGTCGCTGGTGGCGGTGTTCATTCCGCTGCTGTTCATGGGCGGCCAGGTGGGCCGGCTGTTCCGCGAATTCGCCGTGACCCTGTCGGCGGCGGTGCTGATTTCGCTGGTGATCTCGCTGACCACGACGCCGATGATGTGCGCCTGGCTGCTGCGCAAGGAAGACCCGGACAAGAAACCCGGGCGCCTGGCGCGCTGGTCCGAGAACGGCTTTGCGCGCGTGCTGCGTGTCTACGAGCATGCGCTCGACTGGGCGCTCGACAGCAAGCTGCTGGTGATGATCATCCTGCTGTTTACGGTGGCGCTGAACGTCTATCTGTTCTCCAGTGCACCGAAGGGTTTCTTCCCGCAGCAGGATTCGGGCCAGATGAATGGCGGCATCCGCGCCGACCAGAGCATCTCGTCGCAGGCGATGCAGCAAAAGATCTACCAGCTGGTCGAGATCATCCGCAAGGATCCGGCAGTGGACACCGTGGTGGCCTTCACCGGCGGCGGGCGCGCCGGCGGCGGCTTTATGTTCGTTAACCTGAAGCCCGTGGGCGAGCGCGACGTCGCCGCCCAGGCCGTGATCGCGCGTTTGCGCCCGCAGATGGCGAAGGTCACCGGCATCACGATCTTCTTGAATCCGGTGCAGGACTTGCGCATGGGCGGACGGTCCAGCAACTCCACCTACCAGTACACGCTCAAGAGCGACAACGCGGAAGACCTGAAACAGTGGGCCTCGCGCCTGGCCGAGGCCATGAAGGCGCAGCCGGCGCTGGTCGACGTCGACACCGACCAGGCCGAAAATGGCGTCGAAACCTATGTCACGATCGACAAGGAGACTGCGGCGCGCATGGGCATCAGCACGCGCGACGTGACCAACGCCCTGTACAACGCCTTCGGCCAGCGCCAGGTGGCCAATATCTACGATGAGCTGAACCAGTACCACGTGGTGATGGGCGTGGCGCAGAAGTATGCGCAGTCGCCCGAGGCCTTGAAGGACGTGTACGTGCCGGCGCGGCCGACCGGTGGATCGGGTGGCGTGGTGTCGGCCACCACCGGCACCGCGGCCGCCAGCGGTGCGGCGGGCGCCTCGACCTCGACGACCGCCAACCTGACCGCGGCGCGCGACCCGTCCGGTGGCCAGGCCCTGGCCAGCAACGCGGCCACCATGGTGCCGCTGTCGGCGATCGCGCGTTTCGCCGAGAGCGCGACCCCGACCTCGGTCAGCCACCAGGACGGAGAATTGGCGACCACCGTCTCGTACAACCTGAACCCGGGTTTCAGCCTGACCGACGGCGAGGCGGCGGTGCGCCAGGCCGAAGCCGATATCGGCATGCCGACCAATGTGCGCGGCAGCTTCCAGGGCACGGCGGCAGCGGCGCAAGAGTCGAGCAAGGAGCAGCCGCTGCTGATCCTGGCCGCGATCGTCGTCATTTATATTGTGCTGGGCATCCTGTACGAGAGCCTGGTGCATCCGGTGACGGTGCTCTCGACCCTGCCGTCGGCCGGCGTGGGCGCGGTGCTGGCGCTGCTGCTGTTCAAGATGGAGTTCTCGATCATCGCCCTGATCGGGGTGTTCCTGCTGATCGGCATCGTCAAGAAGAACGCGATCCTGATCATCGATTTCGCATTGGAGGCCGAGCGCGCGCGCGGGCTTACCGCGATGGAAGCGGTGCGCGAAGCCTGCATGCTGCGCTTCCGGCCGATCCTGATGACGACCCTGGCCGCGGCCCTGGGCGCGCTGCCGCTGGCGATCGGCTTCGGCGAAGGCTCGGAACTGCGCCGCCCGCTGGGCATCGCCATCATCGGCGGCCTGGTCGCGAGCCAGCTCCTGACCCTGCTCACCACGCCGGTGGTCTACGTCCTGCTCGACAAGCTGCGCACCCGCAAACTCGACGAACACAACCTGACCCGTCATCCTCACGAAGACGACACGGGTCCATCGCTGGCAAAACCATGATTTCTATGCGACATACCGTTCCAACACGTCTTACCCTGCTCGCCCTTGCCGCGGCCTTGGCCGGCTGCGCCGTCGGACCCGCCTACGAGCGTCCCGATCCGCTGCAGGCCGGCGCCGCGCTGCCGGGAACCTACAAGGAAGCCGAGGGCTGGGTGCCGGCGGCGCCCGCCGACGCGCTCGAGCGCGGCCCCTGGTGGACCCTGTTCGAAGACCCCGAACTCGACCGCCTTGCCAGGCAGGTGGAGGCCGCCAACCAGAACGTGGCGGTGGCGGTCGCCAACTATGCCCAGGCGCGCGCGCTGGTGGCGCAGCAGCGTGCCTCGCTGTTCCCGGTGGTGACGCTGGGCGCCGGCGCCGACCGTGCCGGTGGCGGAGAGCGCAGTGCAGATAATTCATACCGCCTGCAGATCGGCGCCAGCTGGGAGCCGGACGTGTTCGGCCGCCTGCGAAATGCCGTGACCGGCGCCGAGGCCAGCGCGCAAGCCACCGCCGCCGACCTGGCCAGCGCCGTCCTCGCGGCCCAGGGCGAATTGGCGATCAACTACTTTTCGCTGCGCCAGACCGACGCCCAGCGCGAGATGCTGGCCTCGACCATCGAAGGCTACGAGCGGGTGCTGCAGATCACCTCGAACCGCTTCGAGGCCGGCATCGCGGCGCGCTCCGACGTGCTGCAGGCCCAGACCCAGCTCGCCAATGCGCGCAGCGACGCCCTCGGCCTGCAAAACCAGCGGGCCCAGCTCGAGCATGCGATCGCGGTGCTGGTCGGCCAGACCCCGTCGACCTTCGCGCTGCCGCCGGCGCCATGGCATGTGTCGGTGCCGGACGTGCCGGTCGGCGTGCCGTCGACCTTGCTGCAGCGCCGTCCCGACATCGCCGCCGCCGAGCGCGACGTGGCGGCGGCCAATGCCGACATCGGCATCGCGCGTTCGGCCTATTTCCCCAATTTCGGCCTGTCGGCCAACTACGGCAATACCACCAGCCGCGTGGGCGACCTGTTCTCGGCGTCCGCCGCGGCCTGGTCGTTCGGCCTCTCGGCGGCCCAGACCATCTTCAATGCCGGCGCCACCCGCGCCAGCGTGCAAGGCGCCGAGGCGCGCCACCAGGCCACGGTGGCGCGCTACCGGCAGGTGGTGCTGGATGCCTTCGCCGCGGTCGAGAACGGGCTATCGGCCACCCGCGTGCTGGAACAGCAGCAGCAATTGCGGGCCGAGGCGGCCGAGGCGGCCGGACTGGTCGAAGAGCAGATCCTGAATCGCTACAAGGCTGGGCAGGTCAGCTATACCGAGGTGGTGCAGGCCCAGGTGACGGCGCTCAATGCGCGCCGCTCGCTGGTGCAGGTACAGGCCGACCGCCAGACGGCCGCGGTATCGCTGATCCAGTCGCTTGGTGGTGGCTGGCAAGAGGCGGCGCTGGCCACGGCCGCCCGTTAACTTCCGCTGCGCCAGGCATTACAATGCTGCGATTATTGATTGTCAGGCACACGCCATGAAAAACTGGATCAATCGCATGTTGAGCAGCGCCGACAAGGCGCCCGAGGCCGTCGCCGGCGCGAGCGCCGCGCCAGAGCAGGCCGCGCAAGACGATTACGGCGTCCAGGTCGACGCCGCGTATTACCGCTGGCTCACCGCGTCGGGCGGCTACCAGGCCGGCGCCGAGGTCGAAGAACACATCCTCGACCTGGTGCGCACCCTGGCGGCCGATCCGGTCGCGGCCAGCGGCCTGGTGCCGCGCGTGCCCGAGTTGATCCCGAAGCTGCTGCGCGACCTGGCCGACGACGACGTCTCGACCGGCGACCTGGCGCGCCAGGTCGAACAGGACCTGGTGCTGGTGGCCGAGGTGATCCGCGAGGCGAACAGCGCCTATTACCGGCCGCTGCAGGCGGTCAAGTCGCTCGACGTCGCCCTGATGATGATCGGCCAGAACGGCCTGCGCATGCTGCTTGCCCGGATCGCCTTCCGGCCGCTGATCAAGATGGCCGACCAGGGCTTTGCGCGCCAGGCCGCGCCGCTGGTCTGGAACCAGTCCGAGAAGTGCGCGCTGGCCTCGAGCCTGATGGCGCCGGGCCTGGGCGCCGGCGTGTTCGAAGCCTACCTGGCCGGCCTGATGCAGAACCTGGGCCTGGTGGTGGCGTTCCGCCTGGCCGAGCGCGCGGTCGAATCGGGCAAGATCCCCGGATCGAGCGAATTCGGCCGGCGCCTGTTCGACGTCAGCCGCGGCCTGTCGTCGACCATCGCCGCCCACTGGGAATTCCCGCCCGACGTGGTGGAAGGCATCGCAGGCTACGGCCAGCCGGACGGATCGCCGCTGGCCCGCACATTGGAACGGGGCGACCAGATCGCCAAGCTGCGGGTGCTGCTCGACGCCCGCGTGGTCGACGACGACGACGCGCTGGTCACTGAAGGCCTGGACAGTTTCGAGCGGCGCTGCCTGGGCAAGCTGACCGACTTGCCGGGCTGACCTGGACTGGGAAGCGTCGGGCTTGCTCGCGTAGGGTCGGCGGCTACGCCGCCGACGCGGTGATGGTTGGCTGCGAGATCATCCGACATGAAATCGGAGCCGATGCGAGATCACCCGACATGGAATTGGAGCCGATGCGAGATCACCCGACGTGGAATTGGAGCCGATAACAATCGACGCGTCGGCGGCGAAGCCGCCAACCCTACGGTGATTGCGTCGACACATCAGGGCAAATGCGATTGCGGCCAGTCTCCTTGGCCGTATATAACATCGCATCGGCCCGCAGGAACAGCTCGTTCTCGCTACGGTGTTCGGGAAACGCGGCCAATCCGCCGCTGAACGAAAAGCGCCGCAGGTCGCCGCGCGCAACCTGGAACTCGATCGCGCCGAAGGCCTGGCGCAGCGCATCGAGCCGGCGCCAGGCTGCATCGAGCGTGCAATCCCAGAACACGACCACGAATTCCTCGCCGCCGAAGCGCGAGAGCAGGTCGCGCTCGCCCATCTGCGGCGCCAGGCACAGGCACAGGCGCTTGATGACGATGTCGCCGAAGTGGTGGCCCCAGCTGTCGTTGATGGTCTTGAACTTGTCGATGTCGATCACGCCGAAGGCCAGCGGCTTTTCTTGTTGCGTCGCTTGCCGGATCAGGTCTTGCGTCTTGCGCTGCAGGCCGACCTTGTTCAACAGGCCCGTGGCGCGGTCCTTGCCGATCAGGTCCTTGCTGACGCGGATCTTGGCGGCGCGCCTGGCCAATTGGACCTCGACCATGCCGTCGCCGCTATCTTGCAGGATGGCGTCGAAACCGTCTTCCAGCGCACGCCGCGCCAGCGCGTCATCGGGCCGGCGCTGGAGCAGCACGATCTCGCGCACCGGATCGGCCTCGATATTCTTTTTCATGACCCGCGCCAGCGCTTCCTGGCGCCGGTACTCGTCGTCGGGAATCACGACCAGGTCGGGCTGCAGCGCCTTGACGCGCAGGTGCAGGGTGGCCGCATCGGGGTGGTGGACCACCTCGACGCGCTGCTCGCCGAGCGCTGCCGCATCCAGGCTGTCGGGCTGGCCGAGGTGGACCAGCGACACCAGGTCGCCGCGCCCCGTGCGCACGAACAGGTTGAACAGCTTGTCGACCAGGACGTCGTTGGCGATCGGCTTTTCGGCGTAGGCCAGGCAGTTGCTGTCCACCAGGCGCTGCTGGAGCAGGAAGCGGCTGCCCTGGCGGCTGGACTGGAGATAGACGTACTCGTGGCCGCGCGGCAGGCGTTCGAGCAGTTCGCCCAGCATCAGGGTCTTGCGGCTGTCTTGCAGGTCGGCCTGCATATTGTGCAGGGCGTCGAGGTCGATCACGAACAGGCTGCCGCCCCGGTCGGCCCCGACGGCGGCGGTGAATTCGGCCACTTCGCTGAAAAAACGGATGTCGAAATCGTATTTGTGCGCGTGCAGCAGCAGCTCGGCGCGGTTGTCCTTGATGAAGAAGCTCTGGGAGAGGAAGAGGACCTGGTGTCGGTACAGGGGCGCCTCGGTACTCATGTTGACTTGTCCTCTTTCTGCATAATGTGACATCTTGCCACGCCAATATGACGCGATGTTGACGCCACCGGGACGGCCGTCAATACGGCAGAAAACATGACGGGCATGACACAAGGGGGCTATACTCGCGCATTGTTTTTTTGATCCCGGGGACTTGTCTTGTTCAAATCGATCCTCCTGCCCGTGGCCCTCGCGGGCTTCGCCGGCGCCGCCTTCGCCGATGAAGGCCAGTGGCAACCGCACCAGCTGCCGCAACTGAAATCCGAACTGAAACGCATCGGCATCACCATGCCGGCCGAGAAGCTGGCCGACCTGGGCAAGCATCCGATGAGCGCCATCGTCTCGCTGGGCGGCTGCTCGGCATCGTTCGTGTCGCCCGACGGCCTGGTGGTAACCAACCACCACTGCGCCTACGGCGCCATCCAGCGCAACGCGACGCCCGAGAAGAACTACATCGTCGACGGCTTCCTGGCCAGGACCCGCGCCGACGAACTGCCGGGCGGCCCGAACACGCTGGTGTACGTGACCGAGAAGGTCGAGAACGTGACCGGGCGCGTGCTCAAGGACCTGAACCCGTCGATGTCGGGCCGTGAGCGCCACGCACTGGTCCAGTCGCGCATCAAGGCCCTGGTGGCGGAATGCGAAACCGACAAGTCCACCCGCTGCTCGGTGCCGGCCTTCCACCGCGGCCTGGAGTACTACCGCATCAAGCAGCTGATGATCCGCGACGTGCGCCTGGTGTACGCGCCGTCCGACCGCATCGGCAACTATGGCGGCGACATCGACAACTACGAATGGCCGCGCCACGTCGGCGACTATGCCTTCTACCGCGCCTACGTCGGCAAGGACGGCCGTCCGGCCGATCCGTCGCCCGACAACGTGCCGTACAAGTCGAAGGACTTCCTGGTCGTATCAAGCGAAGGCCTGAAGAACGGCGATCCGATCCTGCTGGCCGGCTATCCGGGCCGCACCAGCCGCTACAAGCTGCCGAGCGAGATCCGCTTCGCGCGCGACCTCGACTTGCCGGCCAAGGCCGCGAGCATCACTGCCGACCTGTCGGTGATCGCCGCCGCGACCCAGGGCAACCCGGCCTGGAACGTCGCGTATGCGAGCGTCGACAAGGGCCTGAACAACGTGCTCAAGAAAACCAGGGGCCTGCTGGACGGCTTCGCGCGCAAGGACATCGCCGCCATCAAGGATGTGCAGGATGCCGAGTTCCGCGCCTGGCAGAAGTCGCACGCGGGCGCCAATACCGGCCTGCTGGCGGAGCTCGATGGCGTGATCGCGCAGGACATGGCGCTGCAGCGCCAGGAAGCGGCGTGGCTCGAAGCCACCCACAGCGACCTGCTCAAGAGCGCGCGCACCCTGTACCGCCTGGCGCTGGAACGCCAGAAGCCGGACGCCCAGCGCGAAAGCGGCTACCAGGAACGCGACCTGTCGTTCATCAGGGCGCGCCTGACCCGCCTGGAGCAATCGTTCGTGCCGCAGGTGGACCAGGCCCGGTACGCCGCCGCGCTGGCGCGCTATGCGCAGATCGACGCCAAGGTGCGTCCACAGGGCGTGGATGCGCTGCTGCCGGCGCACGATGCGCTCGGCGGCATGGTTAAGGCCAGCGAGCTGTCGGACACCGCCAGGCGCCTGGCCTGGATCGGCAAGACTCCCGAGGCTTTCCGCGCGTCGCGCGATCCGTTCATCGTGCTCGCGGTGCGCCTGCACGAGGCCGGCATGGCGCTGGAAGAACGCCGCAACGAGATCGACGGCAACCTGGAACGCGTGATCCCGCAGTACATGGCGGCCGTGATCGCGTGGAAGAAATCGCAGGGCAAGCCCGTCTATCCGGACGCCAACTCGACCTTGCGCGTGACCTTTGGCACCGTGTCGCCGTTCTCGCCGCGCGACGGCCTGGTCAAGGGCCCGTTCACCACGGTCGAAGGCATCCTCGAGAAGGAAACCGGCAAGGATCCGTTCATCGTGCCGGCGCCGCTGAAGGAAGCGATCCAGGCCAGGCGTTACGGCGTGTTCAAGGATGCGGCGCTGGGCACGGTGCCGGTCAACTTCCTGTCGAGCGCCGATACCACCGGCGGCAACTCGGGTTCGGCGGTGATGAACAAAAACGGCGAACTGATTGGCCTGAACTTCGATTCGACCTATGAATCGATCACCAAAGACTGGTATTTCGACACCGCCATCACGCGTGCGATCCACGTCGACATCCGCTACATGCTGTGGGTGATGAAGGAAGTCGATCACGCCGATAACCTGCTCAAGGAAATGACGATCAAGTATCCGAAGAAGTAATTTCGGCCACGTCGTTACTGCCACTGGCAGTAACGACTCCCCGCCGGGCTCCCGCCTGCGCGGGGACGACGGTTCTTCTGCCCACTATGAACGAAGCCCTCATTCTCGCCGGTCTCACGACCTCGCCGCTGGAGCTCATCTCCTTCGTGCTGGCAGCCATCACGGTCATCCTCAATATCCGCCAGGTACACTGGGCCTGGTTGTTCGCGATCGTCTCATCGGCGACCTATGCGGGGGTGTTCTACGACGCGCGCCTGTACGGCGACATGGGGCTGCAGTTCGTGTTCATCGCGGCCTCGGTCTGGGGCTGGTACCAGTGGCTGCACGGCGGCGGCAAAACCGATGCCGCGCCGCTGGCGCCCACTTTCCTGAAGCCGGGTGGGCGCGCCTGGTCGCTGGCGGCATGGCTGGTGTGCTTCGTGATCCTGTCGACCTTCCTCGACAATTTCACCGACACCGACGTGCCGCACGCCGACGGCTTCCTGACCGCCGGCAGCCTGGTGGGCCAGCTGCTGCTGGCGAAGAAGAAGGTCGAGAACTGGCATGTGTGGATCGCGGTCGACATCCTGTACGTCGGCCTCTACCTGTACAAGGGCCTGGTGCTCACGGCCGTGCTGTACGGCGTGTTCGTGCTGCTGGCGATCGCCGGCCTGCGCACCTGGGCGGCGCTGGCGCGGGAGCGTGCATGAGCGTCGAGCCAGCACGGGTCGCCATCCTTGGCGCCGAGTCGTCCGGCAAGTCGACCGTGGCCGAAGCGCTGGCGCGCCGCTACGGCACGCTGTGGGTGCCCGAATACCTGCGCGAATTCGTCGATACCCGGGGGCGGGTGCCGCACGAGCAAGACCAGTACGCCATCGCGCTGACCCAGCGCGCGCGCGAAGATGCGGTAGCGCGCGACGCGCGCCGCTTCCTGTTCTGCGATACCACGCCCCTGATGACGGCCTTGTACAGCCGCGTGTACTGGGGCAGGGTGGATGCGCAGCTGGCCCGGCTCGACGCGGGCCACGACTACGCCTGGACGTTCGTGACGGCGCCCGATACCCCATGGGAGCCGGATGGCCTGCAGCGCGAATCGGAAGAAGTGCGCCAGCTGGTGCACAGCATGCTGCTCGAGACGCTGGCCGCGCGCGGCATCGACTATATGCTGCTCGAAGGCGACTTGCCGCACCGGATGCGGCAAGTCGAAGCGCTCCTGGGCCGGATCTGAGACTCAGGCCTTCGGCAGGCTGGCCGCCAGGTCGAGCCACGACTGCGGCTGCGGCTTGCCGCGTTCGCGCACGCCGAAGAAGGTCACTACCAGTTCGCCCTGGTCGTCGAAGAACTCGATCGAGGTGACGCCGGCGCGGCGCACCACGTAACCGCTGCGCAGCGCGCTGTCGCGCAGGTGCAGGTTGAAGTCCGGGTCGAGCACATTGAACCAGCCGTCGGCCGCCATCACCTTGTGCACCTTGCCGCTATAGATCTGGGTCAGGGCGCCATTGCCAAGGAAGGCCATGAGCGCCACCTGGCTTTTCGACGCGTCTTCCAGCAGCTTGCGCACGCCTTGCGGTGCGATTTTCTGTACCACGCCGCCCGGCGCCAGGCGCAGCGCCTGCTCGCGCGTCAGGCCGAACTCGGACACGATGCGGTTAAATTGGTGCACATCGGTCATCTCTTGCCAGGCGGCCTGGAATTCCTTGACGTCGATCGCGCTGTCGGGTTTTGCGGCGGGCTTGGGGGCCGCCGGCGTCACGTCCAGCGGCGCGCCCTGGTTCGGATTGCGGAACTCAAGCGCCAGCTTGTCGAACACGGCGATATTGGCGTCGTCGCGCAGATAGAGCTTGTGCACTGCGTTGCCGTGGGCGTCGAAGAATTGCAGGCTGCGGCTGACCGCGCCGTCGCGGCCGGGCTGGGTCACGGCGAAAGCGTACTTCCACTTGGCGAACTGGAAGCGCAGGTCGATCGGGCCGCCCAGGTAGCCGCCGGCGATGTTCAGGTTGCGCGCTTCGCGCTCGGCCTCGTCGGCGCTGCCTTTCTCGGCCTGTTTCGGGATGCGCATGGCGGTGCCGGTGGTCTCGATCACGCCGTTTTCGTTGCGGGTGAGGGCCATCACCTTGCCCAGGTCGAGGGCGCGGCGCATGATCTCGCGCGGGGCATGGTCGGTTTCCTTCAGGCGCACCACGGTAGTGCCGATGCCGGTGGCGAGCAGCTCGGCTTCGGATACCTTGAGCTGGCGCGCGGCGTCGCGTACCTGCAGGCGCGGCTCCTTGGCCTTGAGGGCATTCCACTGCTCCAGCAGCGGCGAGGCGGCGTGGCCCGGAATGACGGCCAGGGCGATGGCGGCGGCCAGGATGTGGCGGGTGAATTTCATGGGCATGTTCTCCTTATTGTATGAATGGACCAGCTCGAGGGGGCACATGCTCCGCCCAGCAAGCTTGCGAGGCAGGACAGTTGAATTGAGCTAATTACTGAGAATGATTATCATTTATTATATATGGTAAATGATAATCATTATTATTTGCAACATCAGCGGCAGAATTTTTGCCAACGCACGCCTCCCCATGTCGTCGGTGTTTGATGGAGAGCGATGCCAGCGTCGTTACAAACGATAAATCTTTACGAGATGATGACTATTTGTTTCCATATGGCATTACAATCATTTGATTTTGACTGCGTGGCGGAGCGCTATGAAAAACTGGATTGGACGCTTGTTGGGCGGTTCGGACAAAGAGGCGGAAGCGGCGGCCAGCGTCAGCACGCCGACGGCGCCTGAACATGACCAGGACCTGGTAGACCAGGTACACGCCACCTTCTACCGCTGGCTGACCGCGTCCAGCGGCTTCAACGCCAGGCCCGAGCAAGAGGCGCAGATCCTGGCCGAGGTGCGTTCGCTGGCGGCCGATCCCGTGTGCGCGTCCGGCCTGGTACCGCGCATTCCCGAGCTGGTGTCGCAACTGCTCACCGCGCTGTCCGACGAAAACATCTCGACTGGCGCGCTATCGGCCCAGGTCGGACGCGACCTGGTGCTGGTGGCCGAAGTGATCCGCGAGGCCAATAGCGCCTATTACCGGCCGGTGACGCCGATCGAGACGCTGGAAGGCGCGGTGACGATGCTCGGCCTGAACGGCCTGCGCATGCTGCTGGCGCGAATTGCGTTTCGCCCGCTGGTGCGGGTCAAGGTGCAGGGCGTGGCGCGCCAGGTGGCGCCGAATGTGTGGAAGCATTCCGAACGCTGCGCGTTTGCCGCCAGCGTGATGGCGCCGGGCCTGTCGGCCGGCGTGTTCGAATCCTACCTGGCCGGCCTGATGCAGAACCTGGGCCTGCAGGTGGCGTTCCAGGTGGCCGACCGCATCTGCGAGGGCAAGGTACCTGGTTCCAGCGAATTCGGCGTGGCGTTGTTCGCGGCCAGCCGCGAGTTGTCGTCGGTGATCGCCAATCACTGGGATTTCCCGCCCGAGGTGGTGGAAGCGATCGAGCAGGCGGGCGACCCGGACGGATCGCACCTGGCGCAAGCGCTGGCCCAGGGCGACCGCATCGCCAAGCTACGGCTGCTGCTCGATGCCGAGGTGATCTATGACGACGATACGCTCATCACCAAGGGGCTCAATGGCTTTCAGCGGCGGTGCCTGGGCAAGCTCGAGGATTTGTCGGACTGAGCGTACTTCTGGCCGCCGGCCACGCGTTCAGCGGATCAATGACACCCCCTATCTAATATTGTTGGCTGATCACCTCAGAATGTTGAGTCTGAGGTGTAGGACTCATTACGCGCATATTCGATAGCTTATCGACAGCCAATAGCGCCAGCTCACGGTTTTGCTGAAATAGCGCAAAACGCACGGGTACCGCAAGCGTACGATTCCCTCGCTGCATTTTTCGATTAGCAAGATTCGGCATTTGCCAGACCTAGCAGGTCATGGCATGTACCGATTTTGATCATAACTAATCCAGAGACGGGATGGTCCTCCAATGGTCGATCTGAATCAAGCCATGGCTCTCAATCGGGCGCTCATCGGCCAGCAAAATCGGCTCCTCAAACTGACCACCACTCTTGGTGACGACGTGCTGTTACCGCAGCGCGTGATTGGCCATGAGCGACTAGGAAGGTCTTACGAGTATGCGATGGACGTGATCGCCGTGCGCCATGACATCGAACTGAAAAAGCTCATTGCCCAGCCGGTAACCCTGTGGTTGCAACAGGACGATCGCAGCTACTCGCCCGTTCACGGGTACGTGCACACGGTTAAACGGCTTGGAAGCGATGGCCTGTTGACCTATTGCCAGATGTGCTTCGGGCCGTGGCTGCATTTCCTGAGATTCAGACGAGACGCGCGTATATGGCAGGACAAGACAGCGGACGATATTTTGGTTGATGTATTCAGGGGGCATCCCCAAGCACAAGGGAATTTCCGTTTCCATTTGAGTGCTCCTGTGGCCCCGCGTTCATACTGCACTCAGTACGAAACCGATTGGAACTTCGTCCAACGATTGATGGAAGAAGAGGGTTGGTACAGTTACCACGAACAGAAGGAAGATGGCACTGGTCACGTGCTCGTCATTACGGACTCGACCGATCATCTCAAGGCGGTCTCGCCAGAACGTGTTCAGTTTCATGGCGCAAGTACTGAGGACGAAGCGCACAAAATCATTCACTGGAGCGCTAGCCGTAGCCTGGCGCCGAGCCGATTCGCAACCAGCACGGATGATTACAAATCCCCCCGTTTTCCGAAGCAGACAAATATCTCTGTTTTCCCGGAACATGGCGATTTACCAAACCAGCTAGAGATATACGAGTACACGGGCGCCTACACTTATTCAAGACAAGAGCTGGGCGACAGGCAGTCGCGCATTCGTGTCGAAGAGTGGGAATCGACGATGAAGCGGTTCTATGGGGTATCAGGTCTGCGTTCACTGTCAGTCGGGCACTGGTTCACGCTGGACGATCATCCGGCGCATCGATCCGATCCAGTTGATGACCGTCAATTTGTCGTTATCGCCGTCGAGTGGTGCATCGAAAACAACCTGCCCTTTTCAACCAAGTCCAAGGAGTTTCCAGGGAGCCTTTCGCTGCAGACCGAGTCGTTCAAGACTGCCAACGGGCGACGTCTTCATCAGGACGTGGCAGGAGGTGGGGCGTCGAGCGACCAACAGACTGGTCATTGCTTCAATCGGTTTGAGGTGCAACGTCGCAAAGTCCCATTCCGCAGTCCAGCGGAGCATGTAAGGCCAGCCCTTCATCCACAAACTGCTGTCATCGTGGGGCCTGCCGGGGAAGAGATCCACACCGATGACCTCAACCGTGTCAAGGTCCGGTTGCGCTGGGACCGGATCAACCCGGGCGACGACAGGGCTTCTTGTTGGATGCGCGTTAGCTATCCGAATGCGGGACAGGGATGGGGAGGCTTGCATGTGCCTCGTGTTGGACAAGAGGTCATCGTTACCTTCCTCGGCGGCGATGCTGACAGGCCGGTCGTTACCGGTCGGCTGTACAACAACGATCAAGGGCCGCAATGGCATACCGATGGCAAGCTCTCTGGTTACAAGTCCAAGGAGTACAAGGGCGCCGGTTTCAATCAGCTGGTCCTGGATGATACGAGCACGCAAAACAGGATTCATCTGTACAGCACGAACACTCATGCGCAGCTGAACCTCGGCTATCTGGTATCCCAGAGCGGGAACGAGCGAAGGCGCTTTTTTGGGTCCGGTTTTGCGCTCAGCACGGACGATTTTGGCGCCATCGTCACGCACAAGGGTCTGTATATCAGCACCTATGGACGGCCCGGTGCACAGGGAACGCAGCTCGATGTAGCCGAAGCCACCGGCCAACTTAAGGCCGGAGCCTCGCTGACGAAGACATTGTCGGAGACTGCATCAAAAGCAGGCGCGGAAGCTTTGGTGGGACAAGAAGCGCTCGACCACTTTATCGACGCAACGCAAGACCGTTACCAGGGCGAGAGCCAGGGAGAAGCTAATCGGTTCAAGGAAGCGATATTGCTCGTCGCATCGCCATCCGGTATCGGACTGACCAGCGCTAAAGGAACACATGTGCACTCCGGTGAGGAAGTCACGTTCTCCTCGGGCAAGGACATCAACGTCGCCGTGGGCAAAAGCCTGCTCGCCAGCGTAGCCGAGAAGATCAGTTTGTTCGCATCCAACGCTGGCATCAAACTATTCGCGGCAAAAGGAAAGGTCGAAGTACAGGCGCAGAGCGACGATCTCGACATCATCGCTGAGAAAGTGCTGCGCCTGCTGTCGACCACGTCCCGCATCGAAATCCATGCGAAGGAAGAGGTCGTGATCTCTGCAGGAGGTTCGTCCGTCAAAATCGATGCCAGTGGAATTACTGAAAGCACGTCCGGGAAATGGATTGCGCATGCGTCGATGCATTTGATGCCTGGACCTGCAACGAGCAATTATGTGATGCCGCATTTGCAGAAGGCGGAATTGCAGAAGACGGATCTTGAATTTCGTCACATGACTGACTGGGGAGCGCCATTGGCAGGCGCAGCGTACAAAGCCACACTGAGCGACGGAAGTACGCGCAAGGGGACGCTCGATGCGGAAGGCATAGCTCGGATCAGCGGCGTACCAGCCGGCGCAATGGCGAAGATCGAGTACGACTACCGTCCAATGCAGGCAAGTTCCACCGTATCCGCCGAGATGGATAGCGATATCGATGAGCTGCTGAACTGGCAGGCCAGCCCTAGCAAGAGTGGTGCCGTATGAGTCAGAACCACCGAATGCCAGACAGTGGTTCCATAGTTGACGAGGCATGGGGCCATGTCGTTGGCGGTATGGACTGGCTGAAGTCGGTGTTCTTTGGAGAGTTCGTCGACAATCGCCCGCTCTCTGCTGTCGTCGTGGATATGCTCGTCAGCTTCGTGCCTGGCGTTGTCATCGTTACCAGCGCCAGGGACGCGATCGCGGTCATCCTACGGCTGGCGAATCACCCAGAAAAGCGCGAGGAGCTCATGGAATGGGTGCTCTTATGCGCATGTCTGATCACCATTGCGTTGCCGATCGCGATGGCGGCCGGTGGGGCAGTGGCCGCAGGAGTCGGCGCTGTTGTTGGCGGGATCGCTGGATCTGAGCTGGGTGCCGCGCTGCGCGCGGTGATGCTCATGCTGATCAAGAATGCGCAAAAACTGGTGGAGCTCGTCCAGTTCCTGCAGAAATTTATCAAAGGCGACGTCTTGAAATTTCTTCGCGCCGTGAAGTTTATTCAGTACGAGAAGCCGTTGCTGCAGGCCCTGACCAAGATTACTGGCAAACTTTTGGATATAGTCAGATCGTTGCGGACGCATTTTGAAGGACTGCGCTATTTTGAAGTTGTTAAAGGTTCCATCGCTAAGTTAGCAGAGTGGGAGCGCAAGTTCTACGATGTACAGCAGGATGCGCTTAGGCAGATTCCTAGGGCACTGGTTGAACTCGATGCGAGGTTGGTTAAGGTATTATCTGAGACCGCACCGAAAGAGGCGCATACTGTGCCGGCGGGTATTAAGGTAGGCGGAGAGAGAATAGCGACGCCGCCAAAGCAGCGGGTGCGGGATACTCCGGGCAAGGTGTTGTCTAAGTTGGATGGCACGGATCCACGGTCCGATGCGAGTTCTAGGGGTGTTGCCTCCAATAGGCAGTCATCCACTTCTACACCTACTCCAATTTTGAAGACTCCGCCTGGTGATAAGCCGGATGTCGGTAAGCCACCAGAAACTCAGGGAAATACGAGGAAGCAGACAGCTGCTGATGTCGCGGCAGCCGCCGACCGTGCGCGAATTAGTCAGCTATCCGAGGAGGCTCGACTAGCTGCGAAACGAGGAGATGCTGGACTTGCGAGAACGAAAATTAACGAAGCCCAGGATATACTGAAGCCCTACTTGCCAAGAAAAAATTCTAATGACAGTTGGGACGAGGTTGTTAAACGTTTGGACGTATCTTCACCTAAGGATAAGGCGGTTTTTGGTCAGGCGATCCAAAGGCAGCCAAACAATTCGCGGAAAGTATTGGCGGGGTGACCTTGGAGACCACTTCTGGAGGGAGTGTCATTGATAATTGGCCTGATTTGAAAGATTATAACTGGACTGGTGCGAATGGAGATCCTCCATATGCGAGGGATCTGTGGGCTGGCGTTTCCGAAAAATATGCCGAAGCAGCTAGCGGAAATATCAACGTTCTCCAAACTCCCGAGAAACTCTCAAGCACCAATACATTGTGGTATAACGTTGAAAAAATTGTTTTGCGGGATAAGATGGTTATTGGGGAAGTCACCTCAATCAAGATTCATGAAATTGATATGCGCGGTGAGGTTCGAGTCTTAGGAAAAGAGAAAATACAAGAATTGCTGGGTTTTAAAGGTGGAGTTTGAGATGACTAATAATCTAAAACGTTTCTATGAATTTTTCGAGAAAAATGACTCGGAGAGATATCGCGGGATCGATGAAAGTTATTTTGCGAATCTTAATGAGCTCGATAAGCAGGAGGCTTGGAGTTTTCTGGAAAAAAGTCGTAAGTTGTCCGAGGATAGTATCCGCGCGCTACACATTCTTGATAAGGTCCATGCTGTTGATATTTTCAAAAAGGTTATCTCTCAACCGCTTGTGAAATCTCAATATCCTACTCAACGATTCGAGGCTGAGCGCTGCAGGTTATTGATGCTGTCGTACATTCTCGAAGTTTGCGCTAAAAGGCAATATTTCCTGGAGGCGACAGTTTTCTCCAACAGTGAATTTGAAGAGGTGAGAGCTGGATTTGCAGAATCTGTTCCTTATAGTAAGACAATTCCTGAAGTGGTGGAGGCACTGAAGAAAATGATTCTTGTAGAGACAGCGCGAGCACCGCTCGGCGGTGCAGTGGCAAAACTAATGGCAATTCACGGGATGGATTTCGATGTCGATAATCCAAAATACAAATCGACTTATCTTGAGCTGCGATCAGGTTCTGTTGAAGATAAGATTCGAGCGATGAAGCGGCTTGCAGCAGTACATAGCCCGGAATATGTATGAATTTCCAAGTTAAGGAAGGGCGCCACCGGCGTAGAGCACTGCTGAGAAGGCTGCAGGGGGAGTGACATGAGCTAGAGATGCGCGGCCCGGCGGTGGCGCACATAAACGACGTCAGCGTGAACCTGTAGCGCATCACCGGTGCTGACCATTGACTCAAAAGTGCTTGCCGGAGAATTGAAAATTTCCTATGTGAAGATTTTGCAGTTAAGCGGTACTAAGCAAGTAGATGCCGGGAGATAGAAGTTTCTAAGGTGAATGTGGGCATTGATTGGCAAGATCGATTAGCAGTAATTAGGGCACAGATTACTAGCCATATTTCGCAGTAATCAGACTTGCTATCAATGCACATCCACATGCGCTACGATGCCCGTGCAGTGCGACCATGCGGCCTCCGATTAGATAGGTTATTGCACCTTCTACAATCGGGTTGACCCCATGTCCAGCCACCGGGCATGAGACTAAATCGCCGACTCGCGCGATCCCGATGCCATTAATCCGATGTGTAGTTGAAGCGGAAATTACTTTGCCGCCATGTGAGGTCGGGTCACCCATTCGAACGATCGGTAGTGGCATTTGTGCCTCTGGCTCGGTTGTCAAAGTCGGTGGAATTGAGGTTTATCTTATCGAATCCGTGTGAGTGTAGAAAGTGCACACTGCAGAACGTTCTGCGATGGCGCAATACTTGCGAACTTTGACATGTGATCGGTACACATTTGAATGCTCTGCCGGTGACATAAAAACAGCAGCCACCTAAATACTTATACTGTTACGCTACCCCGTATTTTTGCAACTGCAGCCATACAGGGGTAACGGTGAAATCAAGAATCAGAAATCGATCTGCGCCGACAGCCTGAACGTCCTTGGCGCCCCAGGCAGCAAATACCCACCCAGCGACTGCGTCACATCGCGCCAGTAGAACTTGTCGAAGGCATTGTCCACCCGCGCGCGGATGATCGTGTTCAGCCCACCCGCGCGCAGCAGGTAGGACGCGCCGAATCCGGCCACGTGGTAAGCCGGCACCTTCACGCGATTGGCCGGATCGAACACCTTGTTGCCCGAGTACTGCCACTGGGCGTCGAGCTTCAGCCCTGCCACCTGCGGCACCGCGTACTCGACCCAGGCGGTCGTGCGCAGCTCCGGCACATTGGTCACGCGCTTGCCTTCGGTGGTGGCGTCGCCGGTATCCTTTTGATCCGTATCGAGCGCCATCAGCGACAGGCTGTAGTTCAGGTCGGGCGTGGCGAGGCCCTGTGCCGACAGCTCGACGCCGCGGTGGGTCTGCTCGCCGGCGCGCACGAAGGTATTGGCGGCGTTCGTGTATTCCAGGCCCTGGCGGATCTCGAACAGCGCGCCGGACAGCGCCAGCTGCTCGTTCACATTGCGCTTGACCCCGAACTCGAGCTGCTTCGAGCGGCTCGGCGGCAGCGCGGTGTTCTGGTTGGTGGTTTCCATCGGCGCGATGCCGCCATACTGCAGGCCATGGCTGATCGAGCCGTACACACGCCAGTCCTGGGCCGGCGCATACACCAGCGCCACGTTCGGCAGCGCGAATGAATCCTTGGTATGCACCCAGCCGCCCTCGATTTCTTCCAGCGCGTCGAGCTCGAGCTTCACATAGCGCACGCCGGCATGCAGGGACAGTTGCGGCGACAGGGTCATCACGTCTTGCACGAACAGCGAGCGCTCCTGGGTCGCGCGGCGCTCCATCACGGGGCCCGTCACGCGGTCGCTCGCCACTGGCGGTACGATGGCGTTGTTCCAGATATTGCTGGAGCCGACGTAGTCGTAGACGTATTCGCCGAAGCTGTCGTGGCGTTCGGCATACGAGCCGCCGACGGTCAGGGCGTGGCGCACCGCGCCAGTGGCGAAGCGGCCCTGCAGCATCGCCTGCAGGCCCCACGGCGTCTTGCGCTCGCCCGTGCTCTGGAAGTCGTATACATCGTAGTCGCCGTTCGAGCAGTAGCCCGGATAGTAGCCGTCGCCCTCGTTGCTGCAACCATACGGGAAGGCGGTGAAGTCGTCGCGTTTGAACCAGTGCTTGTTGGCGCTGACGGTGGCATTCCACGCGTCGTTGATGCGGTATTCGAAGCGCAGGCCGAGATTGCTGCTGTCGGTGTCGACCGGTTTGGTCCAGGGCTGGTCGTTGAGCAGGGTCTTGGCCGAGACGCCGGTCGGCAGCACTTCGTTGCGCAGCAGCTGATAACCCGGCGCCGTGATTTGCGCCTTGTGCTGGTGGTCGAGGTCGATCTGGAACAGCGCGTCCGGCGTGATCTGCCAGTCGAAGGCGGCCGACACGAACTGGCGCTCGCCGTCGGCGCCGCGCACGTAGGATTTCAGGTCTTCGGCGGCGGCGTTGATGCGGTAGCCGAAGCGGCGGTCCTCGAAGCGGCCGCCCAGGTCGACCGCGCCGTACACGGTGCCGCGCTCGCGCACTTCGACGGTGGCCTGGCGCAGCGGCGCATTGGTCGGACGCTTGGTGACGAAGTTGATCATCCCGCCCGGCGCCGCGACGCCGGCCTGCAGGCCGGCCAGGCCGCGCAGGACCTCGATGCGTTCCTTGTTCTCGAGCGGGATCTGGGTGTCGCCCGAGATCGCGATCATGTCCTTGCGGTAGCTGGTGGCGTTGTCGAGCGCGAAGCCGCGGATCGAGAACTGCTCGGCGTAGCCGATCGCGTTGTAGGCATCGCCGATCGAGGCGTCGTAGCGGGCCGCGTCGCTTGCGCTGCGGATCGACAGGTCCTGCATCTGGCCCTGGCTGATCGAGGTGATCGAGGCCGGGGAGTCGAGCAGCGGCATGTCGGAGAAGCCGCCCACGCTGGCGCGGTCGAGGGCGATCCATTTGCTGCCGGTGACGACCACCGACGATACCGCTGCTTGCGTGGCCTCTTGCGCCGATGCCTGGGACGACAGGGAAAACGCCTGCACGATGGCGCAGGCGAGGATGGTGTGCTTCGAAGTGAATGTCATGGTTTGCTCGTGTTCGCGCGCCACATTGCGCGCAGCTTTTATCAAAGCCGGAGCCAACGTGGGGGAAGGGCAAACGAATGGAGATGCTGCTTTGCGCTTTCCTTCGCTGGCATTATCCAGATCAGGTACGAAGGGTATCTCTCACCCGGAACAGCATTCCAGGACCCCTAGCGAAGCGCGAGTGTACCACGGCCTACGGCGGCCGTGGTGATTCTGTCAAGACCGTCGGATTCGCGCCACTCAGGCCCTGGCGGTCGACGGCGCCTCGGCCGCTACCGGCGGGGTGGCGGCCGGCGTCACGATATGGCGCAGCAGTGCGCTGCGCGCGGCATCGCCGATGGCGCGCCAGTGTTCGCGGCGCTGGGCCGCGCGCTTGCGGTGCTTGGACGGCATATCTTGCAATGGCTTGAGGTAGAACGGCAGCGGCACGACAAAGCTGCGCGCATCCAGCTCGGCGCCGCCCAGGATGCGCCAGAAGCCGTCGTAGGCGTTTTCAAACGCCTTGTCTTGCGCCGCATCGTAGGCCACGTGGGCACTGCCGCGCACCGCGACCACGCGGTCGAAGCCCAGCGCCTGCGCCGCACCCTGCAGGGCGGCGAAGCAGAAGAAGCTCGGCGAATTATTGGGGAAGACGCGCTCGAAGGCATCGAAGGCGCCCCCGGCATCGCGCCACAGGCCGGCATTGCGCGAGATGAAGGGCACGGTCGGCAGGTCGACGCCTACCACGGCACCCTCGACCCAGGTCCAGGACAGGCGGTGCAGGACCGTGCCGTCGACGACCAGCGAAATCGTCAGTTCGCCTTCCGGGTCGATGCGAGGCGCATGTTCGAGCCGCAAATGGAAGCTGCCGCCATCGTCCTCGTGCTGCCAAAGGGCCAGGCCGCCCTGGTGCACGGCTTGCCGCCAGGCGCCGTTGAAGGTGGCGTCCTCGAAGCGGTGATGGGCCAGCACGCAGCGCATGCGCTCGCGCACTCCCAGGCCGCGCGCCAGGTAGTCGCGGCCGCTGACACGGCGGAACAGGTCGTCGTCGGGCGCGTTTTCGAGGCGGCGCACCAGCTTGAGGCGGGACAGGGACTGGTGCTCGCGCCAGTAGCGCACGGCGTGCCAGCGTTGGGTCAATCGAGCGAAGATCATCGAGCGCTCCATTCGGCATAAAGGGCTTTGTCTTGCAAACTACCCGCCATGGGGTGGCGGGCCATGCTCAGCGCAATAGCAAGAATAATTCCGCTGTGCAATTATGTGCCGAATTGCTAACTCGTGCCAGGACGCAGTGCAAACAGCGCTTGGGAACCAAGGCGGGGATGGTAGGTCATGGTGCTCTCTTTGGACGTGATTACTTATGGTTGTTTTTAGGCATGCACGACAAGACTACCATGTTTGCGGCGCGCCACGCTTCTTCATTCATCATCGATAATGCGCCGGAACCAACCAGCGAGGGAGGCACCAGATGGCGTATGAACTGTTTTATTGGCCGAGCATCCAGGGACGCGGTGAATTCGTCCGCCTGGCACTGGAAGAAGCGGGGGCCGACTATGTCGACGTGGCGCGCCGCGAAGGCGGCGTCGACCTGCTGATGGCGGCGCTCGAGGTCGAGGAATATCCGGCGTTCGCGCCGCCGTTCCTGAAGTCCGGCGAGCTGGTGATCGGCCAGGTGGCCAATATCCTGCTCTATCTCGGCGAGCAGCACGGCCTGGCGCCGCGCACCGATCCGGGCCGCCTGTGGGTGCACCAGCTGCAGCTGACCATCGCCGACCTGGTGACCGAGGCCCACGATACCCACCACCCGATCGCGTCCGCGCTGTACTACGAAGACCAGAAGCCCGAGGCGCTGCGGCGCTCGGCCGATTTCATCGAGTCGCGCATTCCCAAATTCATGGGCTATTTTGCGCGCCTGCTGTCCAATCCCGAGCCGCGCGACTACCTCACCGGCGACAAGCTCACCTATGCCGACCTGTCGCTGTTCCAGGTGATCGAGGGCCTGCGCTATGCCTTCCCGAACGCGATGAAGAAGATCGAGCAGGAGCATCCGGTCCTGACCGGCCTGCGCGACCGGGTGGCCGCGCGGCCGAACATCGCCGCCTACCTGGCATCGGAGCGGCGGATCCCTTTTAATGAAGAGGGTATCTTCCGCCGTTACAAAGAGCTGGATCAGTAACGCATCAGTCCCATTGCGGTGCGAAATCGGGGCTGACCAGGCGGCCGCCGCCATCCTGCACATCGAGGGCATCGATGGCGGCGCTGTCATCGAGACTCAGCACGAGCGAGCGCGCTTGCAGGTTGCCGGCCAGGTTCTCGCGCCTGGTCGACGACGGGATGACGGCGTAGCCCTTGGCCAGCAGCCAGGCCAGCGTCACCTGGGCCGGCGTCGCCCCATGGCGGCGCGCGATGGCCCCAATCACCGGGTCTTCCATCACCTTGCCGTAGGCCAGCGGCATATAGGCGGTGACGTGGATGCCGGCCGCGCCGGCGAATGCCGCCACGCTGCGGTTCTGCAAATACGGGTGCAGCTCGACCTGGTTGGTGGCGATGTTCGCCGCGCCAACTGCGTCGGCCGCCTCGCGCATCAGCGTCACCGGGAAATTCGACACGCCGATCGCGCCGGTCAATCCTGCCTCGCGCGCCGCCAGCAAGGCCTGCATCGATTCGGCCACGGAGACCGCGGCGCCGGGAGATGGCCAGTGGATCAGGGCCAGGTCGACCTGCTCGACCTGCAGCTTGTGCAAGCTGTCCTTCAGGCTGGCGGCCAGCTTATCAAAGGCCAGGTTCTCGGTCCAGATCTTGGTGGTCAGGTAGACCTCGCGGCGCGGCACGCCGGACGCGGCCAGCGCCTGGCCCACCTCGAGCTCGTTGCCGTAGATCTGGGCGGTGTCGATGTGGCGGTAGCCCAGTTCCAGGCCGGTGCCGACCGAATCGATGGCGGCCTGGCCTTGCAGGCGGAAGGTGCCGAGTCCGAGTTGAGGCATGTACATGATGGGTCCTTTCGACTTCATTAGTGGGTAACGACGGCGCTGCGCACGGCCGCCTTGGCCGGCACGCCTTCGCGCCGATCGAGCCAGCCGGCCAGGGTCGTGAGCAGCAGGGCGCCGACGACGACCAGGGCGCCGATCCACGGCGTGGCGATCAGGCCCAGCTTGGCGACGATCAGGCCGCCGCCCCAGGCGCCCAGCGCGATGCCGACGTTGAAGGCGGCAATGTTCAGGCCCGAGGCCACGTCCACCGCCTGCGGCGCATCGCGTTCGGCGCGCTGCACTACATACACCTGCAGGCCGGGCACATTGCCGAAGGCGACCGCGCCCCAGGCCAGCACCGTCAGCAGCACCAGCGGTTTGCTGGGCGCGGTGAAGGTCAGTACCAGCAGCACGACGGCCAGCAGCGCGAACACGATCTGCAGCGCGCGCACCGGGCCGTGGCGGTCGGCCAGCTTGCCGCCCCAGATATTCCCGGCCGCGACCGAGACGCCATACACCAGCATCACCAGGCTGACGGTCGACGCCGGGAAGCCCGAGACCTCTTGCAGGATCGGCGCCAGGTAGGTGAAGGCGATGAAGGTGCCGCCGTAGCCCAGCGTGGTCATGGCGTACACCAGCAGCAGGCGCGGTTTCTTGAGCACCGCGAGCTGGGTCAGCAGGCTCGATGGTGCGCTGCCGGCGATATTCGACGGCACCAGGATGGCGCTGCCGACCGCGGCGACCACGCCCAAGAGCGACACCGCCAGGAAGGTTGCCTGCCAGCCGAAGTGCTGGCCGATGAAGGTCCCGAGCGGCACGCCGGTGACCAGGGCCACGGTGAGACCCGTGAACATCAGGGCGATGGCGCTGGCGGCTTTTTCCTTCGGCACCAGGCTGGTGGCGATGGTCGACCCGATCGAGAAGAACACGCCGTGGGCGAGGCCCGTGAGTACGCGCGCGGCCATCAGGGATGCATAGTTGGGCGCCATCCAGGCCACCAGGTTACCGATCGTGAACAAGACCATGAGGCCGAGCAGCAGTTGCTTGCGCGGCACGCGGCCGGTGAGGGCCGTGAGCACCGGCGCGCCGATGGCGACGCCCAGCGCGTACAGGCTGACCAAGAGGCCGGCCGAGGGCACCGACACGTCCAGGCTGGCGGCGATGGTGGGGATCAGGCCGACGATCACGAATTCGGTCGTCCCGATGGCGAAGGCGCTCAAGGTGAGCGCCCAGAGTGCGAGTGGCATACGATTCTCCTTGTTGTTACCGTTACCTCAAAAGGGCAGGAATGACGCAGGCATGCAGTGTGCCGCGCCTGACTGCAAGGAAAAATAGGCCGCTGTACAATGGACTTTTGAGCTGGAGTCATCAATGATCGATGTCGATGCCTTGATTGTATTTGTTGCAGTCATAGATTCCGGCTCGTTTTCGGCCGCAGCCGAGCGCCTGGGACAGACACCGTCCGGGGTGTCGCGCACCATCTCGCGGCTCGAGGATGGCCTGGGTATGACGCTCATGCACCGCACCACGCGGCGCCTGCAACTGACCGAGGAGGGCGCCTGGCTGCTCGAGCGCGCCCGCGCCATCCTGCTCGACCTGGCCAATACCGAGGCCGAGGCGCAAGCGCGCCGCTCGCAGCCGTCAGGACTGGTGCGGGTGAATGCCTCGACGCCGGCCTTCGACCATTTGCTGGCGCCCCTGATTCCCGACTTCCTGGACGCATATCCGCTGGTGCAGCTGGAACTGACCAGCGGCGAGACCTACGTCGACCTGATCGAGGAGCGGGCCGACCTGGCGATCCGCATCGGCGCGCTGCCCGATTCCACGCTCAATGCGCGGCGCCTGGGAACGGGCAAGCTGCGGGTGGTGGCGGCGCCGTCCTACCTGGAGCGCCACGGCGTGCCACGCGACCCGGCCGAGCTGGCGCAGCACCGCACCGTGGGCTTTGCGGCGCCGGCCTCGCTCAATACCTGGCCGCTGCTGCACGCGGGCGGCGATGGCTACACGGTCACGCCGCAGGTGCTGGCGTCGAGCGGCGAGACGGTGCGCCACTTGGTCTTGCACGGTGCCGGAGTGGGGTCGATGGGGGAGTTTTTGGTACGCTCCGACATCGAGGCGGGGCGACTGGTGCCGGTGCTGCAAGAGCACACCCTGCCGTGGACCCAGCCCGTGTGGGCCGTGTTCTACAAGCAGGGCGCGCTGGCGCCGCGGGTGGCGGCGCTGGTGGATTTCCTCGCCCGCAGGCTGGGCGAGGTGCTTGACCGGTAGGGTGGGCGGCTCTGCCGCCCATGCGTTCAACCAGCGTCAGAACGCATAGGTCGCGCGGCCGTAGATATACCGACCCGAACGCCCGAACGGTGCATAGGTCGAGAACGGCATATTGCTGGTGGTATTGATCGCCGGCGGCAGCGTCTCGGGGTACTGGTCGAAAACGTTGTCCGCGCCCAGCGCCAGGGTCAGCTTGGGCGTGACGGCAAAGCGTCCTTCCAGGTCGACCACGGTCTTGGCGCCAAGCTCGAAGTCGAAGGCCGCCGTGGTGCCCGGCGACAGTACCTCGCCATAGCGCGTGGCGCGCAGGGTCGCGCCCCATGGCCCCAGTTTCCAGTTGACGTTGGCGCTGATCTTGTTCTTCGGTTGGCCTTTCTCAAGCGACAGCACATTGACGCGGTCGAACAGCACCGGGGAAGGGCTCAGGTTCGACAGCTGCTCGGTCACCGGCACCTTCGTGACTTCGGTGTCGGTGTAGTTGCCTGCCAGCGTAAAGTCGAAACGGCCGGCCGCGCCCGCGTTATGCGCCCAGTTGATCACCACGTCCACGCCCTTGGTCGTGGTGTCCACGCCATTGATGAAGAAGCGCCCGCCGCCCACGCCGATGAAGCCCTGGCTGGCGATGTAGTCGCGCACATTCGCCTGCGTGAGGTTCTCCGACAGGATGATGCGGTCGTCGATGTCGATGCGGTAGGCGTCGACCGTCACGCTTACGGCGCCCAGGCGCAGGACGGCGCCGAGCGAAGCGTTCACCGATTCCTCGGCGTCGAGCGGCTTGGCGCCCAGCGCCACGGCCACAGGGTCGGACGGCTTGAAGGTGGTGATCTCGTAGGGGATGCCGTTGATGAAGTTGGTGGACGTTGCGGTGAAATACTGCTGCTGCGGCGACGGCGCTCGGAAACCATTCTGGATCGCGCCGCGCAAGGCGAACGACTTGGTGAAGTCGTAACGCAGCGCCAGCTTGCCGGCCACGCTATTGCCGAAGTCCGAATACTTTTCGGCGCGCACCGCGGCCGAGGCCAGCAGCTCCGGGGTGATATTCGCTTCCAGGTCGACGAAGGCGCCGACCGCGTTGCGGTGGGCATCGACCTCGTTGGCCGGACGGAAGCCCGGGAACACCTGGGCGCCTGGCGCGGCCGGCGTCCCGTTGGGCAGCACTTCGCCGCCATAGCTCCACGACTGCTCTTCGCCGGCGAACAACTCGTAGCCTTCGCGGCGCGCCTCCACGCCCACCGCCACGTTCAGCGGCGACGACAGCGAGGCCAATTCGATGCTGCGCACGCCGGTCAGGTTGAACACCGTCTGGTCATACGAATAACCGCCGGCGTAGAACGCGGTCTTGCTGGTCGGGCCCAGCGAGCGGTTCAGGGTGTTCTCGATGGTGTACTCCATCTTGTTCTTGCCGTAGCCGAGCGAGGCGTCCATATCCCATTGGCCGGCTTGCCAGGTCACGCCGCCCGTCATCGAGAAATCCTTGACGGTCGGCGAGATCAGCGGCAGGAAGCCGTCCGGATAGATCGACGGGATGTTGCGCACATCTTGCGGCGGGCGGAAGTAGCCGCCCGAAGTCGCGTCGCGGTCCTGATAGCTGGCCCAGCCATACACCTTGACGCCGCCGCCCAGGTCATTGCCGGCGTTGGCGAATAGGGTGGATTGTTCGAGTTCCGGCTCGCCGGTCCAGGCATTGAAGCGGTTGATGGTGTTCTCGCGCGGGTCGAAGCCGCCGTTCACGCGCGGGTACTGCTGGCGCATATCGTAGCCGGTGCGTTCGGTGCGGTGCTGGTCGCGGTACTCGGCGGCCAGGGTCAAAAAGCCCGATTCGCCCAGGGCCAGGCCTTTCCACAGGCTGACGGTGGCGGTCTGGCCGTCGGTACGCTTGCGCGAATCCGGGCCCGACCAGGTGCCGCCGGCGGGCACGGCGTCATTCCAGAGATCGTATTCGGTCTTGCGCGCGCCATAGGTCACGCTCGCTTCGCCGCCATCGCGGTCGGTGCGCAGGCGCATATTGACCACGCCCGAGATCGCGTCGGATCCATATTGCGCCGCGGCGCCATCGCGCAGCACCTCGACCGATTTCACGATTGCGGTGGGAATGGTGTTGAGGTCGACCGCCGCCGAACCGCGGCCGATCGAGCCGTTCACGTTCACCAGCGAGGACGCATGGCGGCGCTTGGAATTGATCAGCACCAGGGTCTGGTCGGGCGCCATGCCGCGCAGGGTGGCGGGGCGGATGGTGTCGGTGCCGTCGGTGATCGAAGGCCGCGGGAAGTTCAGCGAAGGCAGGGCCAGCGACAGCGCCTGGTTCATCTCGGTGCTGCCGGCATTCTTGAGGGTCTCGGACGAGATGATGTCGACCGGCGCCGCGGTGTCGAGCGCGGTGCGGTTGGCGACCCGGGTGCCGGTGACGACGACCGTGGCGGCGTCGCCGGCAGTGGCGTCGGGTGATGGCATGGCTTCCTGGGCCTGGGCGATGCCGGCACACAGTGTGGCGATCGCGATGGCGAGTGCTGTCTTTTCCGTCCTGGCTTTCTGCATGGTGCTGATTCCTTTTTTTGTTCTACGGCGGTGGTCTTGGGAAAGGGCGAGGCGTTGTCCTCCAGTTCATACTGCGCAGCACAATCAAGAGTGTCAATTCGTTAAGACCGTTCAATGCGTCTTTACAACAATTGTCGAAATGTCAGGCTCATGTAAGAACATGTCAGCGGCATAAACCCAGGGTTGCAGTACCCGGGGAGGGAAGCAGGCGTGCTAGAGTAGCCGGCCACGCATCCATCCATTCAAGATATCGACACCATGACACCGCTGTTCCCCAACTTCCGCTCGCTGCAGGTCGAGGTGGCGCCGTCGATCGCGATCAACGCCGTCGCGGGCGGCTCCGGCCCGCCGCTGCTGCTCCTGCATGGCCACCCGCAAACCCACGCCATCTGGCACAAGGTCGCGCCGCAGCTTGCCCAGCATTTCACGGTGGTCGCCTGCGACCTGCGCGGCTATGGCGACTCAAGCAAGCCGCAAGGGGATACCGACCATTCCAACTACAGCAAGCGCACGATGGCGCAGGATGCGCTGGCCGTCATGCGTTCGCTGGGTGTCGAGCGGTTCAAGGTGCTGGCCCACGACCGCGGCGCGCGCGTCGCGCACCGGCTGGCGCTCGACCACCCGCAAGCGGTCGAGCGCCTGGCCCTGCTCGATATCGCACCGACCCTGGCGATGTACGAACAGACCTCGGAAGCGTTCGCGCGCGCCTACTGGCACTGGTTCTTCCTGATCCAGCCGGCGCCGCTGCCCGAACGCCTGATCGAGGCCGACCCTGGCGCCTACGTGCGCGACGTGATGGGCAAGCGCAGCGCCGGCCTGGCGCCGTTCGATCCGCGCGCGCTGCTTGAGTACCAGCGCTGCCTGGCCCTGCCGGGCGCTGCCCACGGCATCTGCGAAGATTATCGGGCCGCCGCCGGCATCGACCTCGAACACGACCGGGTGGACCGCGATGCGGGCCGCAAGCTCGCGATGCCGCTGCTGGCGCTATGGGGCGAACAGGGCGTGGTCGGGCGCTGCTTCGATCCGCTCAGGGAATGGCAGCTGGTTGCGGACGACGTGCAGGGCGAGGCGCTGCCCTGCGGTCACTACATCGCCGAAGAAGCGCCGGATGCGCTGCTGGCGCGCGTGCTGCCGTTCCTGATGCAGGACTGATTCAGGCCGCGGCGCCGGCGAACTCGATGGTCGCGGTCAGGCCGCGACCGCCTTCGCCATCCGACAGCACGATGATGCCGCCGTTGCGCGCCGCGCCGCGTTCGGCGATCGCCAGCCCCAGGCCGCTGCCGGATTGCTCCTGTCCCGGCACCCGGTAGAAGCGGTCGAATACCTTGTCGCGCAGCTCGGGCGCAATGCCCGGGCCCTGGTCGGCGATCGCCAGGCAGAAGATGTGGCCGATGCGCGTCAGGCGCACCGCGATGCGGCCGTCTTGCGGCGAATACTTGATCGCATTGCTGATCAGGTTATCGACCGCCGACGCCATGCTTTCCAGGTGCAGCGGCAGGCTGCCTTCGCCATCGGCGTGGAACTCGATCTCGATATTACGCGCAACCGCCAGGTGGGCCGCCGCCGCCACCCGGTCGCGCACGAATTCGGCGACGTCGGTCAGCGGGCGGGGATGGTCGACCTGCGGTTCGGCGCGCGCCCGTTCCAATGCCAGCAGCTGGTGCACGGTGTGGGTGGCGCGCGCCACGCCACTGCGCAGGCCTGCCGCGGGCTCGGCGCAGCGCTCGGCGACCTCGTTGCCGGCGCGGCTCATCAGCACGTGGGCATTGATCTGGATCGCCGCCAGCGGCGTCTTGAGTTCGTGCGCGGCATCGGTCAGGAACTCGTGCTCGTGTTCGATGCGTTGCGAGAGCCGCGCCATCAGGCCGTTGATCGCGTCCACCAGCGGCGACAGTTCGCGGTAGGTGGAATCGGGCAGGGGCGTCAGGTCGGCGTCCGAGCGCTGGGCGATGTGCGAGGCGATCGTGCGCAGCGGACGCAGGCCGATGCCGACGATCAGCCAGGCAGGAATCAGGAGCAGCGGCAGGCTGAAGATGGTCGAGGACAGCAGGAATCCGACGCCGCCGATCGAGAACATCCATTCGTCGTCGACTTCGTGCCTGCGCTCGACCACGATGCCCTGGAGCGCGTCGCGCGCTTCCCAGCGCACCCAGGCATAGGCCTCGCGGGTGGCGACTTCAGGCAGCCGCTCGGGCAGCTCCGGCGCGGAGTTGTAGACCAGGCGGCCGTGCAGCCAGACGCGCACCCGCACGTGCGAGTGGTAATCCAGTTCCTGGAACATGCGCACCCGATTCGCCTCGATTTCTTCCAGCACCGGCAGCATGCGCGCTACATTCGGCCCGACATCCGACAGGTGGGCCAGGATATTGGCGGTGTGCGCCTTGTTCTCGCTGAAGGTGCGGCTGCGCTGGGTCGCCTTGGCCTCGAGGAATACCCATACCAACCCGATGATGGCCACGCCGATGATCACGCCCGTGAAGCTGAACATCAGGCGCTGGAACAGCGACGACGGCCGGTTGGCGAGCCGCCTAAGCATCCTGCTGCACCATATAGCCGACGCCGCGCACGGTGCGGATCACGCCCTCGCCGATCTTCTTGCGCAGGTTGAAGATGTGCACGTCCAGGGTCTGGCTCTGGCCGCCCTGGCCATCCGCGGCTGGCAGGGCGCGCCGTTCCAGCTCCACCCGCGTCAATACCCGGTTGGCCTGTTTCATGAGGGTCAGCAGCAGCGCGAACTCGGTCTTGGACAGGGTGACCGGCTGGCCCGCGCGCGTGACCGCCATGCGGTTCTCGTCGAGCACGATGTCGCCCGCCGTCCACAGGTTTTCTTCCAGCGTGCCGTGGGCGCGGCGCACGATGGCGCGCAGGCGCACCAGCAGTTCGGGGATCTCGAACGGCTTGATCAGGTAGTCATCGGCGCCCAGGTCGAAGCCCTTCAGGCGGTCTTGCAGGCTGTCGCGCGCGCTGATGATCAATACCGGCAGGCGCACGCCGTCGGCGCGCAGGGTGCGCAGCAGGTCGTTGCCGTCGCCGTCGGGCAGGCCAAGGTCGAGCACCACCGCGTCGAAGGCCTCGTCGCGGATGCGCGCCTCGGCATCGGCCGCCATGCGCAACCATATCGCGCTATGGCCTTCGTCCTGGAATACCGACAACAACGCCTGGCCGATGGCGAGATCGTCTTCGATCATGAGAATCTTCATGGCGCGAGTTTACCAGTGCGGCGTACCGACAGGGCGCCGGCCAATCTTCAGATTCGCTTCAGCGCATGCGTTGACCCGGCCCGCGCGATATTGGACCATCGCATCCAACCAACATCAAGTTGGAATAAATATAATCAGGAGACAGACAATGACGACACGTCGGGACGGCGCGCGGCGCCAGCGCTTTCAGTCACATTTCCAGTTGCATTCTATTGCAGGCGCTTGCGCGCTGATGATGATGGCGGCGCCGCTGCACGCCCAGGAAGCCGGCGCCCAGGATCCCGAGGACGCCGTCCGCCCAGCGGCGACGGTGACGGGAGAGGCGCCGATCGCCACCGTCAACGTGTCCGGCATCCGGCGCGGCATCGAAGCGGCCATCGAGATCAAGCGCAACGCCACCTCGATCGTCGAAGCCGTATCCGCCGAAGACATCGGCAAGCTCCCCGACACCACCGTCGCCCAGTCGATCTCGCGCCTGTCGGGCGTGACCACCCAGCGCAGCAAGGTCAATGGCAAGGCGACCGAGGTGAGCGTGCGCGGCATGTCGCCGACCTTCAACGGTTCGCTGCTCAACGGCCGCGAGCAGGCCTCGACCAGCGATGCGCGCAGCCCCGAATTCGACCTGTTCCCGTCCGAGCTGACCGGCAGCGTGCTGGTCTACAAGACGCCGGACGCGAGCCTGATCGGCCAGGGCCTGGCCTCGACCATCGACCTGCGCACCCTGCGTCCGCTCGATTTCGGCAAACGCATGTTCGCGGCCAATGCACGCAAGGAGCGCATCGGCTTCGGTTCCGGCTCCGACCTCGGTTCCGGCCACCGCAAGACGCTGACCTATGTCGACCAGTACTTTGGCCGCAAACTGGGCCTGTCGGTCGGCCTGACCTCGTTCAAGCAGGACAACGGCGGCGAGCTGAAATTCGACAGCTGGGGCGCCAACACCGCCGACATCGACTACAACGGCCAGACCGTCAAGGCGATCAACGGCTTCATGGCCGAGACCTCGCGCCGCAAGGCCGAACGCGACGGCGCCTCGGTCACCCTGCAGTTCCGCCCCAACGACAAGTTCCGCTCCACGGCCGACCTGTTCTACTCGCGCGGCGAAGAGGCGACCAAGAAGACCGGCCTCGAAGGCGCCATCGTCGGCGGCACCGGCATCTACGATCCGAACGCGGTGCTCACCGACGCCACGATCGAGAACGGGATCGTCACCGCCGGCACCTTCAGCAACTACAAGGGCGACGTGCGCAACCACATGTTCTCCAACAAGGACCGCCTGCTGTCGGTCGGTGTCAACAATGAGCTCAAGGTGGGCGAGTGGCGCATCGTGAACGACTTGTCGTACTCGAAGGGCACCAAGCGCATCAGCAACTTCGAGACCATCGCCGGCCAGCCGGGCAATACGCCCGAAAGCCAGCTCGGTTCGATCAGCTACAGCGGCTTCAATGGTAGCAATTACAATGCCGTGCGCTTCACGCCGAGCCTGGATTATTCGAACCGCGACGTGGCGCTGCTGACCGACGTCGCCGGCTGGGGCGGCGGCCCGCTGTCGCCGCAGGCCGGCTACGTGGCCCTGCCGACCATCGACGACAAGGTGCAGGCCGCGCGCCTGTCGGCCGAGCGCGACCTGGAATGGGGTCCGCTGGCCGCCGTGCGCTTTGGCGTCAATTTCACCAAGCGCGACAAGTCGCGCCTGGGAGAAGAGGGCCGCCTGTCGATCCGCGGCGGCGACGGCTATGCCAGCGCGCAGATTCCCGGCACCGGCATCGACTACGCCGGCCCGACCGGTATCCCGGTGGCCTCGTTCGATCCGACCGGCAGCCTGGGCACGATCTACGACATGAACCGCTGGGTCGACGCCACCGTGCTGGCGCGCGACTGGACGGTGGGCGAGAAGGTCACCACCGCCTACCTGATGGGCGAACTCGATGGCACGCTGATGTCGCTGCCGTACAGCGGCAATATCGGCGTGCAGGTGGTGGATACCCGCCAGCGCGCCAGCGGCAACCAGGTCGACCTGGCCAACTGCACCGGCATCACCACCGACACCTGCCCGGCGGTCGTCAAGACCGGCGGCGTCGACTACACCAAGGTCTTGCCGAGCCTGAACCTGACCTTCGACCTGGGCAACGACCAGCTGCTGCGCCTGGGTGCCGGCAAGCAGGTCTCGCGCGCCAACCTGGACAACCTCAAGGCCAGCATGAACTTCGGCCTGCAGAGCGCCACCGCCGACGATCCGGCGCTGACCGGCTTTGCCGGCAATCCGGAACTGAAACCGTATGAGGCGCGCGCACTCGACCTGTCATACGAAAAATACTTCGGCAAGAAGGGTTATGTCAGCGCCGCGCTGTTCTACAAGAAGCTCGACAACTACGTGATCAATGCGCCGCAGATGTTCGACTTCGCCCAGTACACCAGCCCGAGCACGCCGCTGCCGACCACCGGCCAGTACGCGGGTTCGACGATCGGCTTTTTGACCATGCCGCAGAACGGGCAGGGCGGCATCATGCGCGGCATCGAATTGTCGGCCAACCTGCCGTTCGGCCTGGTGGTGAATGCGCTGGACGGTTTCGGTGTCCAGGTCAACCATTCGCACACCGATTCCTCGGTGCGCCTGCCGACCAGCGCCTTCGTCACCGGCAGCAATGCGCCGGTGTTCAACGACGCGGTATCCGAGATCGGCCTGCCCGGCCTGTCGCGCAATGTGACCAGCCTGCGCCTGTACTACGAGAAGCACGGCCTGCAAGTGTCGCTGGCGGCCTACCGCCGCTCGAGCTTCATCGGCCAGATCCTCGACTACCGCAGCGAATCGCAGTTCACCTTCATCAAGGGCGAGACGATTGCCGATGCCCAGGTGTCCTATGATTTCCAGGGCGGCATGCTGCAGGGCTGGTCGATGTTCCTGCAAGGGCATAACCTGACCAATGAGCCGTTCCGGGAGTACACCAGCGATCCGAAGGTATACACCAACGTCGTCAACTTCGGGCGCACCTACTCGGCCGGTCTCAACTACAAGTTCTGATCGAGCGCGCCATGCCCATCAAGCCTACCCTTGCCCGACTCGCGGCACCGTCCTGCGTCGCGCTGGCGCTGCTGGCCGGCGCGCCAACCGCGATGGCCGCCGATCCTTACCAACCGAAGGACTACGTCCAGTTCCAGCACGCCGACTGGACCAGGAACGCCAGCATCTACCAGATCAACACGCGCCAGTTCACGCAGGAAGGCACGTTCAGGGCCGCCACCGCCCAACTGCCGCGCCTGAAGGAGCTGGGCGTCGACATCCTGTGGCTGATGCCGATCCACCCGATCGGCGAAGTCAAGCGCAAGGGTTCGCTGGGCAGCCCGTACGCGGTGCGCGATTTTCGCGCCGTGAACCCGGAGCTGGGCACGCTGGCCGACCTGCGCGCCTTTGTCGACCGCGCCCACGCGCTCGGCCTGCGCGTGATCATCGACTGGGTCGGCAACCACACCTCGTGGGACAATGTGCTGCTGGCCCGGCATCCCGACTGGTATGCGAAGGGCCCGGACGGCAAGCCGCAGCCGACGCCCTGGTTTAACTGGGACGACATCATCGACCTCGATTACAGTCAACCCGAGCTGCGCCGCTACATGACGGACGCGATGAAGTACTGGGTGACCGAAGCCGGCATCGACGGCTACCGGGTCGACGCCGCCGGCCTGGTGCCGCAGGACTTCTGGGACCATGCCAGCCGCGAGCTGCGCGCCATCAAGCCGGTGTTCATGCTGGCCGAGTGGGAAAGCCGCGACATGCACCGCGAGGCCTTCGATGCGAGCTATGCCTGGACCTGGTGGGAAGCGCTGCACGACATCGCGCGCGGCCGCTCGGATGCGACGCGCCTGCATGCCTATTACGCCTGGAACAGCAAGTTCTACCCGCGCCAGGCCTATCGCCTGCTGTACACGACGAACCACGACAAGAACGCCTGGGACGGCACCGAGTTCGAGGCCTTCGGGCCGGCGGTCGACGCGGCGATCGTGTTCTCCTTCGTCAGCGAAGGCATCCCGATGATCTACAACGGGCAAGAGGTCGGCAATACCAAACGGCTGGCCTTCTTCGAGCGCGATCCGATCGAGTGGAAGGCGTCGCCCTACACCGCCTTCTACCAGAAGCTCATCGCGCTCAAGAAAGGCAATACGGCGCTGTGGAATGGCGAATACGGCGCGCAGATGGTGCAGGTACCGAACAACGCGCCGCAGCAAGTCCTGAGCTTCGTGCGCGCCAACAGCAAGGACAAGGTGTTCGTCGCATTGAACCTGTCGGACAAGCCGGTCAAGGCCACGTTCGAGAAGACGCTGCACCACGGGCCGTACCGCGACTTCGCCACCGGCGCGAAGGTGGACGTGGGCGGATCGACCGATTTTGAGATGGCACCGTGGAGTTACCGCGTGCTGGTGAAGTAAACAAGGAGAGATATGGTTTCCAGATTCATGAATGTCGGCTTGGCCACGCATTGCTGCGTGGTGCTGGGCATGGTGGTGAGCTCCAGCGCCTTCGCGGCCGAAGCAATGAGCGCAAGCGTCGAGTCGCCGGGCAAGGTGCTGAACGTCTCGGTGCAGGTCGCGCCGGACGGGCGCCTGTCGTATCAGGTCGAACGCAAGGGCCAGCAGGTGATCGCGCCGTCGCGCCTGGGTTTCGTGCTGGGCAGCGACAAACCGCTGGACTCGGGCTTCAAGATCGAACGCCAAGTGGTCACCGACCATGACGGCAGCTGGGAGCAGCCCTGGGGCGAGCGCCGCACGGTGCGCAACCACTATCGCCAGATGCGCGTGGATGTGAAGAAGAACGACGGCCGCCGCCTGGCGATCGTGTTCCGCGTGTACGACGACGGCCTGGGCTTCCGCTATGAATTCCCCAAGCTGCCAAACAACCGCGCCACGCACATCGCCGACGAGCTGACCGAGTTCGTGGTGGCCCAACCGGCCACCGCCTGGTGGCAGCAGGCCGGCGAAGTCTGGGCGCTGGAATACCCGATCCAGAAGTCGCCACTGCGTGAAGTCGGCATGGCCAACACCCCGATGACGGTGCGCATGGAGAACGGCACCCACATCGCCTTCCACGAGGCGGCCCTGGTCGACTATGCCTCGATGTGGCTGCGCCGGGTCGAGGGCCAGCGCCTGCGTGCGCACCTGACGCCATCGGCCACCGGCAATCCGGTGGTGCGCACCGGCGCCTTTACCACGCCGTGGCGCACGATGCAGATCGCCGACGACGCGGCGGGCCTGTACATGTCCGACCTGGTGCTGAACCTGAACGAACCGAACAAGCTGGGCGACGTCTCCTGGGTCAAACCGTCGAAATACGTCGGCGTGTGGTGGGACATGCACCTGGAAACCAAGTCGTGGGCCTCGGGCGCCAAGCATGGCGCCACCACCGACTACACCAAGCGCTATATCGACTTCGCGGCCAAGCACGGCTTCCGCGGCGTGCTGGTCGAGGGCTGGAACCCGGGCTGGGACAGCGACTGGGCCGGCAACGGCGCCGACATGGACTTCACGAAGGCGCATCCGAGCTTCGACATCGCCGCCGTGACGGCCTATGGCAAGCAGAAGGGCGTCTACCTGATCGGCCACCACGAGACCGGCGGCAATGTCGCCCATTACGAGAAGCAGATGGACGCGGCCTTCAAGCTGTACGCCAGGCACGGCGTCGACAGCATCAAGACCGGCTATGTGACCGACGGCGGCGCGGCCCAGTTCATCGGCAAGAACGGCAAGGTCCATTTCGGCTACACCGACTCGCAAGAGGGCGTGCGCCACTACCAGAAAGTGGTCGAAGAAGCAGCGCGCTACAAGATCGCGATCAACACCCACGAGCCGGTGAAGGACACCGGCCTGCGCCGCACCTATCCGAACTGGATCTCGCGCGAAGGTGCGCGCGGCGTCGAGTACAACGCCTGGGGCAATCCGGTCAACAGCGTCGAGCATGAGGCCAACCTGGTGTTTACCCGCATGCTGAGCGGCCCGCTCGACTACACGCCGGGCATCCTGAGCCTGGAGGGCAAGGACAAGCGGCCGTTCAACTCCACGCAAGCCAAGCAGCTGGCCAACTTCGTCGTGATCTATTCGCCGGTGCAGATGGCGGCCGACCTGATCGAGCACTACGAGCGCTATCCGGGTCCGTTCAAGTTCATCAAGGACGTGCCGGCCGACTGGGAAGACACCCGCGTGCCGCACGGCGCGGTGGGCGAGTACGTGACCATCGTGCGCAAGGACCGCAATTCGGATGCCTGGTATGTCGGTTCGGTCACCGATGGCAACAAGCGTACGCTGGACCTGAAGCTGGACTTCCTGGACGCCGGCAAGACCTATGTGGCCGAGATCTATCGTGACGGCGACAACGCCGACTACCGCGACGACCAGCGCCGCTTCGACATCGCGATCGAGAAGCGCAACGTGACGCGTGCCGACACCATCAAGATGGTGCTGGCGCCGGGCGGTGGACAGGCGATTCGCCTGGTGCCGGTGAAATAGGGACGGATCGGCAACGCTGACAGCGCGCATGGGCCGAATTCACCGGTCCATGCGCGTTCCGTCAAATTGGCATATGCTGTCGGATTGTCCATACCGCGTTGGCGCAATCCGAGTCTGCCGTCCCATGTCTACACCATCGTCTTCCAGTACCAGTACCAGTACCACTTCCACTACCACGATCAGCCCCGCCGCTTCCGGCACCGTGATGCAAATCCTGTTCGCGGTCGCCTTCGTTCACCTGCTGAACGACTGCGTGCAAGCCGTGCTGCCCTCGATCTATCCGCTGCTCAAGCATGAATTCGACCTGAGCTTCACCCAGGTCGGCCTGATCACCCTGACCTTCCAGTGCACCGCATCGCTGCTGCAGCCCTGGATCGGCCTGTATACCGACAAGCGGCCGATTCCCTTCCTGCTGCCGGTCGGGATGTCGGTGACGCTGCTGGGCGTGGGTGTGCTGGCCTGGGCCGGCAGCTTCGCCATGCTGCTGGTCGCGGCGGCGATGATCGGCATCGGTTCCTCCACCTTCCACCCGGAGGCCTCGCGCGTGGCGCGCCTGGCGTCGGGCGGGCGCTTCGGCTTCGCGCAATCGCTGTTCCAGGTCGGCGGCAATGCCGGCTCGGCGCTCGGCCCGCTGCTGGCCGCGGCCATCGTGGTGGGGCGCGGGCAGGGCGAGATCGCCTGGTTCATGCTGCTGGTGCTGGTCGCGGTGGCGGTGCTGGTCGGAGTGAGCCGCTGGTACAGCAACCACCTGATGAACATGATCAAGAAGGCCGCGCAGCACGCCGGTCCGGCGCTGCCGCGCAAGAAGGTGATCCAGGCCCTGGTGGTGCTGGCGCTGCTGGTGTTCTCCAAGTACATCTACATGGCCAGCCTGCAGTCGTATTACACCTTCTTCCTGATCGAAAAATTCCACCTGCCGGTGGGCACCGCCCAGCTCTACCTGTTCCTGTTCCTGGCCTCGGTCGCGGCGGGCACCTTTGCCGGCGGCCCGATCGGCGACAGGATCGGGCGCAAGCGCGTGATCTGGTTCTCGATCCTGGGCGCGGCGCCGTTCACCATCGCGCTGCCGTATGCGGACCTGTTCTGGACCGGCGTGCTGTCGGTCGTGATCGGGCTGGTGATGTCGTCGGCCTTCTCGGCCATCGTCGTCTTCGCGCAAGAGCTGGTGCCGGGCAAGGTCGGCCTGATCTCGGGCATCTTCTTCGGCCTGATGTTCGGCATCAGTGGCGTGGGCGCCGCGGCCATGGGCCATATCGCCGACATCCACGGCATCGACCAGGTGTACCGGATCGCGTCCTTCCTGCCGCTGCTGGGCATCATGGCGGCGCTGTTGCCGAAGATCGAAGGGGCGCGGCACTAGCGCCTTGCGCTTCCAGTGGCCGCGGTAAGGGTGAGCGCAATCGCCTGTCCTCGCCAGGCGCGCCGAAACAGGCGGCAGACGTCGCGCTTGCCTTGTTGTCGCTATCATGGACGCCTTTCCATCGACGAGGAACGCCAGATGCAAGCCAAGGACATCCAGCGCATCGCCGCCTTCGACGACAACGGCCAGGGCGGCAACCCGGCCGGCGTCTGGGTCGGCGCCAGCTTGCCGCCGGCCGCCGATATGGCCCGCATCGCGCGTGCAGTCGGCTTTTCGGAGACCGCCTTCGCCGCGCCCGAAGGCGAGTTCTGGCGCGTGCGTTATTTTTCGCCTGAATCCGAAGTGCCGTTCTGCGGCCATGCCACTATCGCCCTGGGCGCCGCACTGGCCCGCGCCCACGGCGACGGCCGCTACGCGCTGCAGCTGAATGCCGCCGCGATCATGGTCGAGGGCCGGCGCGACGGCGAGCGGGTGCAGGCGGCGCTGCAGTCGCCGCCGACCCACAGCAGGCCGGCCGACGCGAGCCTGGTCGATGCGGCGCTGGTGCTGTTCGGCTATACCCGCGCCGACCTCGACCCGCGCATCCCGCCCGCGCTGGCCCATGGCGGGGCCGATCACCTGGTGCTGGCACTGTCGAGCCGCGCGGCGCTGGCGGCGATGCGCTATGCGCTGGATACGGGCCGCAAGCTGATGCTCGAACACGGACTGGTGACGGTCGTGCTGGCCTGGTCCGAGCATCCGCAGCGCTTCCATACACGTAATCCGTTCGCCTCGGGAGGCGTCTATGAAGACCCGGCCACCGGCGCCGGCACCGCGGCGCTGGCCGGTTACCTGCGCGACATCGGCTGGCCGCATGGCGGACGCATCGAGATCGTGCAGGGCGAGGACATGGGCATGCGTTCGCTCCTGACGGCCGAGCTTGGCGATGGGCAGGGCGGCTCGATCCGCGTATCGGGCACGGCACGCATGCTGTAATAGTGATTTGCGGCAACGCACAAGCGCGCTGCGGTAAACCCGACTATTTTGTCATTACTATACGTCTTTACGCAAAATCAAATAGAGGGCTAAAAGTACACCTGCTCAGCAGTTAGATTTTCCGTGAGCGGATTGATAATTTGATCCAGACCAACCCTGTTTCATTTACATCAACCCAGGAGTACCGCCATGGAGCTGTTCCCAGCAGCTGTGTTCAACCCCTCGAAAGCGTCCCGTCCGCGCACCGCGCGCGGCCCCGTCGCTGGAGGCGCGATCGAGCGTTTGCCGTTCACTATCCGCCGGGTCGAAACCGAAGCGGATCTTCTCAAGGCCGTGCGCATCCGCCACGCGGCCTATGCCCGCCACGTCCCGGAATTCGCCCGCAGCCTGGCGCAGCCCGAGGCCGCCGACTACGACGCCGACACCATCGTCCTGCTGGCCGAATCGAAGCTGGATGGCACGCCGATCGGCAGCACCCGCATCCGCACCAATCTCTACCGCCCGCTGGGCGTCGAGGAATCGATCGTCCTGCCCGGCTGGCTGCAGGGCAAGCGCCTGGTCGAAGCGACCCGCCTCGGTATCGACGAAGGCCGCGTTGGCCGCATGGTCAAGATTGCACTGGTCAAGGCCTGCTTCATGTATTGCGAAGACAACGCCATCGACTTTTCGGTCGCGACCGGTCGTCCTCCCGTCGACAGGCAGTACGAGCAACTGATGTTCGTCGATGTGTTCCCTGAGGATGGCCTGGTGCCGCTGCGCCATGTGGGCAATATCCCGCACCGCGTCATGGCCTTCGAGATCGCCACCTTCCAGCAGCGCTGGACCGAGGCGCGCCATCCGATGCTCAATTTCTTCTTCAACACGCATCATCCGGACATCGACATCGGTCCGATCGCGCCGCCATCGCTGGCGTTGCCTGGGCGCGCGGTGGCGCCGACCGCACGATTGCAGGGCGAGATGGCATTTGCCTGACCGTCGCCGGTCAAGAAAAAAAGCGGAGGGCAGCCAGGGCGGGCCGCTCTCCGCGATATGATCCGCGCAAAAGCGTTGCGAAATGGCCCGTGCTGGCCCAATTATTGCATGACGGCACTAGCGTAAAGTTGTATCCTTGCGCTTTAATGACCGCCGCTTTCTGCGCTGTGTCAAAGCACTACCAAGAGTGTCCATGCCCAACCTCAAACGTCAGCTCCCTGCAACGCTGCCGGCCTCGCTTCACGCGGCTGTCGAGCTGGTACTGAAGATCTTTGCCTACTACCTGATCCCGGTCGGGATCGGCATCGTCTCGCTGATCGCGCTGGTCTTCTGGCATGACGAATACCGTACCAGCGGCGACGTGCCGCTGGCGATGCACGTGACGGTCGACCAGGCCGCCAAGCTGGCGCCCATCGATGCGCTGGCGCTGGCGCGCGCCACGCCGCTGACCAACAGCCATGACACCCACCTGTCCGAAGCCCCGGTCTGGTTCGCCTTCGAGCCGATGCCGCGCACTGGCGAGCAGGTAATCGAATTCCCGTCGCGCCACGCGCTCGACATCGCCTGCTGGGATGCGTCCACCCTGGCCCCGCTCGGCGCAGCCACCCGCAGCACCGGCGATGGCGCGCTGCAGGCAGACAAGGCCGGCTTCGCGATGCAGTTGTCGCCGTTGCCGCGCCAGCTGCTGTGCCGCACCGGTTTCTCGGGCCCGGCGCGGTTGTCGGTACTGCAATGGCCGGCCGAGCAGTTCGCGCTGTCGGTCAAGCAGTACCACCGCAAATCGGGCCTGCTCGACGGCGGCATGATCGTGCTGGCGCTGTTCATCATCATCACCGCCCTGATCAACCGCCAGCCGGTCTATGTGCTGTTCGCCGGCTGGCTGATCCTGAACCTGCGCGTGGGCGCGCTGTCGGCCGGCTGGGACATCCAGTGGCTGGGCCAGGCCGTGCCCTCCGAATGGCTGCTGCGCAGCCGCTCCGTGACGATCACGCTGTACGGCATCGCTACCCTGACCCTGTACCAGGCGCTGCTCAAGGAACACCTGGCCGAGATGCGCTACGTGCTGCCGATGCGCGTCATGCAGTGGCTGTGCATGCCGATGCTGGCCGCGGCCATGCTGCTCCCGTATGGCATGTACCTGCCGCTGCTATGGGGCATCCTGGTGTGCTGCTTCTCCCTGATGACGGTCGGCCTGTTCAAGATCATCGTGGAGTCGCGCACCCGGGTCGCGGCCTGGTTCGCGGCCTCGTTCGCGGTGACCTTCCTGGCCTCGCTGGCCGAGGTGCTGTCCGCCGCGCTCGGCATGCGCGAGCTGCTGGGCGTGATCAACAGCGTCACCGCGGCGCTGGCATCGAGCCTGCTGGCGGCGCTGGCCGTGGCCGAGCAGATGCGCATGGAAACCGAAAAGCGCCAGGAAGCGCAAGAAGAACTCGAGCATGCCTACCAGGCGATGCCGGTTGGCCTGTTCACGCTCGATATGTACGGTCACTTCCTGAGCGTGAATCCGGCCCTGCAGAAAATGCTGGGCATGAGCGGCTTTACGCCCGGCCGCACCGCCTGGCGCCAGTTCTTTTCCGAAGCCAGCTGGGCCAACCTGCACGAGCAGGTGCACGCCAGGGCCGAGGCCGAGATGGAGCTGGCCAGCCGCGACGGCAACCAGCGCTTCCTGGTCAGCGCCACGCTGGCGCGCTCGCGCATCGAGGGCGTGTTGCAGGACACCACCGAAAAGCACAAGGCCACCGAGCAGCTGCGCTTCATGGCCAATAACGATCCGCTGACCAAGGTCTATAACCGGCGCGGGATCGAGCGCGAATTTTCCAGCGCGGCCGCCAGCCTGGCGGCGGGGCGCCCGATGGCGCTGGCCTACGTCGACCTCGACCGTTTTAAACTGATCAACGACCTGTTCGGCCATGCGGCGGGCGACGAAGTGCTCAAGCAGGTGTGCGAGCGGATGGGCACGATGCTGGCCGGCGGCCAGCAGATCGGCCGCGTGGGCGGCGACGAATTCGTGATCGTGATGCCGGAGACAGCGATCCCGCTGGCCTCGATCATCTGCCGCGGCATCGTCGACCGGCTCGGCAACACGCCGTACCGCGTGGGCGACAAGGCTTTCCACGTGCGTGCCTCGGTCGGCCTGATCGAGGTGGTGCCGGGCATGCCGATGAAGGATGCGGTGTCGACCTCGGACCGCGCCTGCCGCGAAGCCAAGACCGGCCTGGGCGACGGCCTGGTGGTGTACGAGCGCGGCGCCGATGCCTTCCGCCAGCGCGCCGCCGAACTCGACCTGGTCGAGCGCCTGTCGGGCCCGAACGCGACCGACAACCTGCTGCTCGAGATGCAGCCGATCATGTCGCTGCGCGCGCCGAACGAGTCGCTCAATTTCGAGGTGCTGCTGCGCATGCGCGAACCGGACGGCCGCGTGGTGCCGGCCGGCGCCGTGATCGCCGCCGCCGAGAAGAGCGGCCGCGCCAGCATGATCGACCGCTGGGTGTTGAACACGACCCTGGCCTGGATCGCGGAGCACGCCGAGGACCTGGTCAATACCCGGTTCGTGTGCATGAACCTGTCGGGGGCCTCGCTCAACGACGAGCGCTTCGTGCAGGACACCTTCGATATCCTGGGCCGCTATGTGCATGTGGCCAGCCGCCTGTGCCTGGAGATTACCGAGAGCGTGGCGCTGCATGACCTGGACAACACGCGCCGCTTCATCGACCAGGTGCGCAGCTTCGGGGTCAAGGTCGCGCTGGACGACTTTGGCGCCGGCTATACCTCATTCTCCTACCTGAAGGAGCTGCCGGCCGACGTGCTGAAAATCGACGGCAACTTCATCGTCAACATCAATGCGCACCCGGCCAATGTGGCGATCGTCGAGGCCATCGTCAGCCTGGCGGTGAACCTGGGCATGAAGACGATCGCCGAATGGGCCGAGGATGCGGCCACCGTGCAGACCCTGCACGAGATCGGCGTCGATTATGTGCAGGGCTATGTGGTGGCGCGCTCGATGCCGCCCGAGCGATTGCTCGAAGGCCGCTCGAGCGCGGACTTCATCAAGGATGAAGCGCTACTGGCGCTGCTGCAGGAGCTCGAGCATCCGCCGGCGCCGCACCTGGCCAGCGTGACCAGGCTGCACTGAGCAAGCTGCACTGAGCAGGCTGCACTGAGCAGGCTGCACTGAGCCTATTCAAGGCCGGCAAGGGTTTCCTTGCTGCCGCCGACATCGCCGAGCAGGAATTGTGCGCGTGCTGCCTTCAGGGTGGCGACGTCATTGGCCAGCGGTTGGGCTTTTACCCGAGGCATCGGCACGGCGCGGCGCTGCAGTTCGCGCGCCGGCGGCAGTACGTCCTGGTGCGCGACGATCGGGTGAGGCGCAATGCGCGTCATCCCTTCGTTCGACGCCATGCTGGCCATGCGCACGGTGGCGGCGCCGGCTTCGCAAGGGCGGTCGGTGAGGGTGACGCGGCCGGCGCCGTCGACGCACTTGACGATGACGGAGTCGGAAAATGCGCTCGGCGCGGCGATCGCGGTGGCTGCCAGCAAACAGATATTGCACAGTTGACGCTTCATGGCGTGGCTCCTGGACGGATCCATGTTCGGGAATTTCATTGTCTTCCTTGCATCACAACGCTTCTGTTCGCCACCTCACGCGGGCGTGTAGGCGCGCGCGCCGTCGTTTTTTACAGAACCGCCAGTCTTGGATAAAATATCCAATATGACTAAGACATTGCCCAGCAAGGAAGAGTCCGCGCTCATCGAGCAGGTCCGGCACATCGCCGACGGCCTGGCCAAGACCTTCGCGCCGTTCTGCGAAGTGGTCGTGCACGACTTGCGCGATCCCGGCCACGCGGTGCTGGCGATCCACAACAACCTTTCCAGCCGCGCGGCCGGCGACCCGGCCACCGAGCTCGGGCTGGCGCGCATCGCCGACAGCGCCTATCCGCAGGTGATCGCCAACTATCCGAACCGGTTCCCGGACGGCCGCCCGGCCAAGAGCACCTCGATCGGCATCAAGGATGCGGACGGCAACTACGTCGCGGCGCTGTGCCTGAACGTCGACCTGACCTTGTTTCGTTCGATGCAGGGCATCCTGGAGCAGTTCAATGCCCTGGGCGAGGCGCCAGTGGGCGAATCGCTCGATCCGGCCAACGCCGACGCGATCCGGCGCCGCATCGACGCCTATGCGGCCCGGCTGGCGTCCACGCCGCAGCTGCTCAAGGCACACGAGCGGCGCGCGCTGATGCGCGAGCTGAAGGAGGGCGGCTATCTCGAAGTGCGGCGCGCGATGGAAGTGGCGGCGGCGCATCTCGGCATTTCGCGGGCGACGGCGTACAACGACATCAAATAAAATCCATCCGATACCGTCCACTTCGGGAGAATCGCCTTGAAGACCGCCGTATTCAGCGCGCGCCGCTACGACAAGACCATGCTGGCCCAGGCCAACGAGGGCGCCGGCCATGAGTTGCGCTTCCTCGAAGACCGCCTGAACGTCGAGACGGCGGGTCTGGCCCGGGGCTGCGAAGCGGTCTGCGTGTTCGTCAACGATACGGTCGACGCCGAGGTGCTGGGCATCCTGGCGGGGCAGGGCACGCGCCTGGTGGCAACCCGCTCGACCGGCTACAACCATGTCGATGCGGCGGCTGCCCGCAGGCTGGGCATCGCGGTGGTGCGGGTCACCGATTACTCTCCCAACTCGGTCGCCGAATTCGCGGTCGGCCTGCTGCTGGCCGTGAACCGCAAGATCGCGCGCGCCAGCGTGCGCACGCGCGAGGGCAACTTCGACCTCGATGGCCTGATGGGCTTCGACCTGCACGGCAAGACGGTGGGCGTGATCGGCACCGGCAAGATCGGCACCATCTTCGCCCGCATCATGGCCGGTTTCGGCTGTACCCTGGTCGGCCATGACCGCTATCGGAGTGCCGCCTTCGAGGCGCTGGGCGGGCGCTATATCGGCGTCGACGAACTGCTGGCCTGCAGCGACGTCGTGTCCCTTCACTGTCCGCTGCTGGACGAGACCCACCACATCGTGGACGCCGCGGCGCTGGCGCGGGTCAAGCGCGGCTGTGTGCTGGTCAATACCAGCCGTGGCGGGCTGGTCGATACCGAGGCGGCGGTGCAGGCGCTCAAGACCGGCCAGCTGGGCGGCCTGGCGATCGACGTCTACGAGCAGGAAGCGAGCCTGTTCTTCCAGGACCTGTCGTCGACCATCATCACGGACGACGTGATCCAGCGCCTGGTGTCGTTTCCGAACGTGATCGTGACCGGCCACCAGGCCTTTTTCACGGTGGAGGCGATCGGGCAGATCATGCGTACGACGATCGACAGCATCACAGCCTTCGAGCGCGGCGAGGAACTGGTCAACCGCATCCCCGATTGATGCGGTGTGCATGAGTTGATCCGTGGACTGGACACGGCGGCGCATAGTGCGCTACGGTGCCAGGCATCGGCAACGCGCAGCAGAGGGCAAGGATGCACATCAGGCAGGTCCGGTTCGACCGGGTATTCGACGTCCAGCAACGGGCCGGCGACTTCAGCTTCGAGGACGGCGGCTGGCCGGTGTATGGCGTCAATGTCGCCGGCATGGGGATTCCCCGCGAGGGAGCGACCTATGCCGTCGCCTTTGCCGAGGCAGGCAACTGGAATACGCTCATCGGCTGGCGCGACCTGGCGGCATCGGCGGTACAGCTCAGGCGCTCTGCCTGGCAGCTCGCTCTCCAGCAGCTCCCCTATGGCTACCTGATGATCCCGGTGCCCTACGGGATTTCCCTGGCGCTGGGCGGCTACTGGGCGGCGTTGCCGGTAGGGGCGCTGATGCTGCTGGTATATGGAGGCTGCATCTACCGCGCCGCCTGGCGCAACCGGCAGGCGGCCCAGGCGCTGCGGGAGGTGCATCCCGCCGTGCCCCCGGCGCCGGGCAAGCGCAAGCCGTCGCGGCTGGCGCGCTCGGTATGGGCGCTGGCGCCCATCTTGTGGAAATGAGGAATGCGATGAGTCGACGTGTGGAAGATGTTGCCGACATCGTGCAGGTCGCCTTCGACCGGGTGTTCGATGTCCAGGGACGGATGTTCAGCTTCGAAAGCGGCGGCAGGAAGGAATACGGCGTCAGCTTTTCCGATGGTACGGTCCCGCGCGACGGATCTCGGTATGCGGTGGCGCTGGTCAAGGATGGTAACTGGCAGAAGGTAATCGGTTGGCGCGATTTGTCCACGACCGAGGTCTATCTGACCGAATCGGGCTGGGATGCCGCGTGGACCCAGGCCGGCACACTGTATATTTTCGCGCCCATTTTCATCGCCGCCGCCTTGGTATTCCTGGGCCCGTGGGTGGCGCTGGGATTGCTTGCGCTTTTCTTGTGGTTATCCGCATGGATCGTTCGCAGCGCAGTGCTACGCAACCGGCTGGTGGATCAGGCCCTGCGCGAGATCGACCCACCTGTGCCGCCGGGCGACGGCCCCAGGATCGGCAAAACCGGGAAAAGATGGATCACAGGCGTGCTGAACATCTTCTCCGGTTGATGGGTTGACCACGGATCGGCGTAGTTTGACGCTTAATCCAATTTTGGATAATATGTCCAATATCCGATGAATCGTCAGATCGCAGTGAACTGAAAGGAATTGTGCCATGAACATAGCATCGCTCCCCACCTATGAAGACGTCGCCCAGGCCGCCGAGCGCATCCTGGGTGCGGCTCACCGCACGCCGGTGCTGACCTCGCGTACCGTCAACGAGGAATTCGGCGCCGAGGTATTCTTCAAGTGCGAGAACATGCAGCGCATGGGCGCCTTCAAGTTCCGCGGCGGTTATAACGCGCTGTCGAAGTTCAGCCCCGAGCAGCGCCGCGCCGGCGTCGTCGCTTTCTCGTCCGGCAATCATGCGCAGGCGGTCGCCTTGTCGGCCAGGATCCTGGGCATGCCGGCCACGATCATCATGCCGCAGGATGCGCCGGCCGCGAAGGTGGCCGCCACGCGCGGCTATGGCGCGACCGTGGTGACGTATGACCGCTATACCGAAGACCGCGAGCAGATCGGCCGCGAACTCGCCGAGAAGCACGGCCTGACCCTGATCCCGCCGTATGACCACCCTGATGTAATTGCCGGGCAGGGTACGGCGGCCAAGGAGTTGTTCGAGGAAGTGGGGCCGCTGGACGCCTTCTTCGTGTGCCTGGGCGGCGGCGGCCTGCTGTCCGGCTCCGCGCTGGCCACGCGCGCGCTGTCGCCGGGCTGCATGCTGTATGGCGTCGAACCGGAGGCCGGCAACGACGGCCAGCAATCGTTCCGAAAGGGAGAAATCGTCCACATCGACACACCGCGCACGATCGCCGATGGCGCGCAGACCCAGCACCTGGGCCAGCTGACCTTCCCGATCATCCAGCGTGACGTCAACGACATCCTGGCCGTGAGCGACGACGAGCTGGTGGCCTGCATGCGCTTCTTCGCCGAGCGCATGAAGATCGTGGTGGAGCCGACCGGCTGCCTCGGGTTCGCGGCGGCGCGCCGGATGAAGGATCAGCTGAAAGGCAAGAAGGTCGGGGTGTTGATCAGTGGCGGGAATATCGACCTGGGGCGGTTTGCGAGCTTGATCGGCGATCAAATGTAGGGTCGACGGGTCCTCCCGTCCACCCCACAATCATGGTTGCAGGTCGATTACGCCGCCAGCGGCAACGCCACCTGCAACAAGAACCCGCCGCTCTCCCGATTACGCACCTCCAGCCCCGCATTGTGCCGGGTCAGTACCCGCTCCACGATCGCCAATCCCAGCCCGGCGCCATTGGCCTGGCCGCGCGCGCTGTCCAGCCGCGTGAAGGGTTTCATCAGCTGCGCGATCTGGTCCGGCGGCACGCCGACGCCGTGGTCGCCGATCTCGATCACCGCGCGCCGGCCGTGGCCGGTGGCCTTCACGCGCAGCACGATGTCGATGTCGGTGCACGAGGTATCCGGCGTCCTGCCGTAGCGGCGCGCGTTCTCGATGATATTGTTGATCACGCGCCGCAGGTCGGTAGCATTGCCCATCACGTGCACGCCCGGCATCAGGTCGGTCTTGACGTGCAGGTCGGGGATGCGGGCCGCCTCGCGGCCGACATCCGACAGCATCTCGGACAGGTTGACGGGCACGAAGGTGGCGGCTTCGGTCGGCTTGGCATAGTCGAGGAACTGGCCGATGATCGCGTCCATCTGCGCGATGTCCGACTGCATGCCTTCGCGCGCGTCGTTCGACAGGTTGGCCATCTCGACCTCCAGCCCCATGCGCGCCAGCGGCGTGCGCAAGTCGTGCGAGATGCCGGCCAGGATCACGGCGCGGTCCTTCTCGACCTGCGCCAGGTCTTCCACCATCTGGTTGAAACTTCGATTGGCCTCGATGATCTCTTGCGAGCCTTTCTCGGGCAGGCGCGCTGGCCGTTCGCCCTTGGCGATGGCGCGCGCGGCCGCCGTCAGGCGCGCCAGCGGACGGTTGACCAGGCTCGAGATCAGCGCCGCGCCGACCACCGACAGCAGGCCCACGACCGTGGCCCAGCCGAGCCACTGCACGCGCGTGAGGCCGGCCAGGCGCTCGCGCTCGAGCATCAGCCAGTACTTGTCGTCCTCGATATTGAAGCTGATGTAAAAGCCCGGCACGCCGTTCACGCCGCTCGAGAAGCGGGTGTCGGGCCCGAGCCGTTCGCGCACGATGGCGGCGATCTCGGGCATCAAGAGATTGTGCGGCGGCGGGTCGACGACGTCGGTGTCTTCGAGCGTGAAGATGCGGATGCCCTCGTTCGACACCAGTTCGAGCAGCAGTTCGCGCCGCAGGTCGGGCGCCGAGTGGGTCAGGGCGGCCTTGGTAATGGTGACCACCGACACCACCAGCTCGGCGGTCTGCTGCACCTGCTTGTCGCGCTGGAAGACGGTGATCATGCCGATCCAGGCGCCCATCGAGACCGCGGTGAGGACCGACATCAGGAAGAAGGTGCGCCAGAACAGGCCGCTCTTGAACCAGGCGAAGCGCAGCGCGCGCCGCGCTTGGGCGATAGGCGTGAACACTAGCGCGGCTGGCCTTCAGGGATGAACACGTAACCCAGGCCCCACACGGTCTGGATGTACAGCGGGCTCGATGGATCGGGTTCGATCAGCTTGCGCAGGCGCGAGATCTGGACGTCGAGCGAACGGTCGAACACCTCGTATTCTCGGCCGCGCGCCAGTTCCATCAGCTTTTCGCGCGACAGCGGCTGGCGCGCATGGCGCGCAAAGACTTTCAGCACCGAGAATTCGCCGGTGGTCAGCGGCACCGTCTCGCCGTTCTTCTTGAGCGTGCGCGTGCCCAGGTCGAGCACGAAGTCGCCGAACTCGAAGGTCTGCGGGGTTTCGGATGGCGCGCCCGGGATCTCGTCCGGGCCCTTGCGGCGCAAGACAGCGCCGATGCGGGCCACCAGCTCGCGCGGGTTGAACGGCTTGGGCAGGTAGTCGTCGGCGCCCATCTCGAGGCCGACGATGCGGTCGACGTCCTCGCCCTTTGCGGTCAGCATGATGATCGGGGTCTGGTCGCCGGCGCCGCGCAGGCGGCGGCAGATCGACAGGCCGTCTTCGCCGGGCAGCATCAGGTCGAGCACCAGCAGGTCATAGCGTTCGCGCAGCCACAGCTTGTTCATCGCCGGCGCGCTTTCGGCGGTCACGACCTGGAAGCCCTGTTCGGTCAGGTAACGGCGCAGCAGGTCGCGCAGGCGTACGTCGTCGTCCACGACCATGATCTTGGCGGAGTGGCCCGAAGCAGCGCCCGTACCCGCATTATTGTTCGAAGTCGATGAAGTCATAGAACTGTCCAGAATTGTCAGATGAATGTCGCTATGGTAACTTCTTATGGATGGCGAGGCAGCACGACTCAGCTCAGCCATTACAATGTGTTACAAACTTTACCCAATAAGCCTTACTCCGCTTTCGGTATGCACCTACACTGGCGTCAAGTGATCAACACAGCTTATCCGTTTATCAGGCAACGCGGAAGAGGAACACCATGAACCACGCGCACATCGACAAACCAGCAGCATCCGGCGCCGCTCGCGGCAGCCGGCTCGCCCGGCTTGCGCGCCTTGGTGTTTTCGCCTGCGTGCTGGCAGGCACCGGAGCCGGCGCACTGGCGCAGAACCAGGACCGCAATTCCCGCAGCGACGAGGCCGCGCAGATGCGTGACCGTTACCAGATGCAGGCCCAGCAAGAGCAGCGCCAGGATCCGCGCGTCTACGAGATGCGCGACCAGGATCGGCGGGCGATGGAGGTCCAGTCCGACGCGGCGCGCGACGAGCGTCGCCGCGGCCGGCTATCGCCTGACGAACGGCGCGACCTGCGCCGCCAGATCAAGGAAGGGGCGGACCTCTATCCGAACACCCGCCGCCGCTAGAAACGCGGCCAGCAATGTAAAACAACGGCGCCGATGGCGCCGTTGTCGTTTCTGGAATTTGACATTTCACAAGCGGCATACCGGGCGTATCCAATGCGTTTTTACCGGATTCTCTCAAAATTCCACCTCCTGGCAATGGTGTCGAGCGCGCCACAAATTTTCTTTCTAGAAATCTTGTTGCCATATGTTTATTTAGATTGCGCAACATGCTATGTTTACGTCCACCTTACTGTTGGGAAGTATTAGCCGCCCAATATTTTGCTGACTGGAGCGTGAACGTGTCCGACCTTGCCCTACCACCAGAAGCAGTGCCTGCCGAGGCTGCCGCAGTCCGTTTCAGCTCAAGCGGACCGGAACATTGCATCGCCAGGCGCGACAACGGCATCTATGCCGACCCCGAGGTGCTCGGCACCACGCTGGTGGCGGCGGTCGACGGCATCCTGCGCTCGAACCATTATCTTGCCGGCCTCGATTATCCGGTCCTGATCAAGGCCCTGTATGGCCACGGCCCCGAGCTGCCGCGCGATGCGGCCGGCCGCGTGTCGGTGCGCATTGCCGACGACATCCTGCCGTTCGCGCCAGAGCGCCAGGCGCTGTACCGCTCGGTCAAGATCGCCGATGGCCAGGCCGAATACTATTTCGAGCCCGTGTTCGAGCGCGACGAGGCGGGCCAAGAGCGCCAGACCCGCCTCGACGCCGACGAATTCGTCGCCGACATGTGGATCAAGGGCATCCGCTTCGGGGCCGAGGTCGACGCCATCCGGCGCCATATCGAGGCCGGCGCCGCCGGCCGCTACGTGGTGGCGCGGCGGCTCGAACCGCGCCATGGCGACGATGCGCGCGTAGAGGAAGTCACGAGCGAGCTGCATCGCAGCGATGCGCCGCGCCAGCTCGCCAACGGCAAGCTCGACCTGATGAGCTTCCAGAACCGCTTCCCGCAGGTCGCCGCCGGCACCCGCCTGCTGCGCAAGGTGCCGCGTACCAGCGGCAGCCCCGGCTTCGACCTGAACGGCATCCCGATCGCCCCCGAGATGGCGAAGGACCTCGACCTGTCCACCTATGTGGCCGAGGGCACGGCGGTCGACCTGGCGCCGGAAGGCGAATTCCTGGTCGCGCGCCAGGATGGCTTCCTGAACGTCGACCCCAAGAGCAGCCGCATCGCCATCACCGACAAGATCGTCAGCCGCGACGGCGTCAGCGCCAGGACCACCGGCAACCTGCACCTGTCGGGCGACTACGAAGAATTCGGCGAGGTGCAGGAGCAGCGCATCATCGAAGGCGAGAGCGTCACCGTGCATGGCGACGTGTATGGCCACCTGGTCTCGCGCGGCGGCGCCATCCTCCTGCACCGCAACCTGGTTGGCGGCAGCGCGCGCAACCAGGATGGCGGGGTGCGGGTGCTGGGCGTCGCTTCACAGGCGACGATCCAGGCACCTAAAGGAGAAATCCAGCTGGGCCGCGCCGAGAACTGCGTGATCTCGGGCGCGCGCATCAAGATCGAAACGGCGATCAACTGCGAGATCATCGGCGACGAGGTCGAGGTGGCGCATGCCGAGGGCAGCGCCATCGCCGGGCGGCGCGTGTCGATCGGCAGCGCGGCGCCGTGGAAGCAGGGCGAGATGCTGGTCTGGCTGCTGCGTCCGGACTGTGCGCGCATCGATGCGGCGATGGCGCAGGTGCGCGAACGGGTGGACCAGTTCGTCCAGCTGGCGGTGCGCCACCGCGGCGCGATGGAAGCGCTGACCGGCCAGCCCGACATGCGCAAATACCTGATGATCGCGCCGCGCCTGCGCAAGGGCGAACTGGTGCTGACGGCGGAACAGGAGCCGCAGTTCAAGCGCCTGGCGGCGAGCGTGGCGCCGGCGCTCAAGGAACTGGCCGGCTTGTCGCAACAGGCCAAGTCGCTCGACGGCGAGCGCCAGGCCGGGATGGCGCTGCTGGGCCGCCTGTCGGCGCAGCGCTTCGAGCGCGTCGGCGCGGCCGGGGTTGCACTCGGGCTGCTGGCCGGCGACGTACAGGTGCTGGCGCTGCCCTACGAGCCGGATCACGGCTGCGCCTGGGACATGGCGGCGCGCGAGATCAAGCTGCGCCTGCGCGATACCAAGGGCGCCGAGGTGCTGTACGCGGGCAGCGAAGGCGCTTGGTCGTGGGACACGACGACCGCTGCCGAGGCGGCGCCGGCGCCGTCCTGAAGTGACCGGCGTCATGTGGCGGGGCCAAGGCTGGAGTTGACTGCAGTCAACATCGTCTGTGAGGGCCGGGCATACGATGGTGATCGCACCCATAAAGGATCCACCATGGTCACCTCCAGCGTTCCCCGCTTTCCGGCGCCGCGGCATGCCGCTCCCAAGGCGTACCTCAGCTTCACGCTCGACGGGCAGGAGTATGGGCTCGATTGCGCGCGGGTGCAGGAATTGAGGCTGCTCGGCTCGCTCGAGCGTTTCGCGGCCGACGGCGAGATCATCGGCGGCGTGGCGCTGTCGCACGGAGTGATCATGCCGGTGGTCGACATGCGCGCGGGCGGCGCGCCTGGCGTGCGCGCCGGGCAGGGCCGGTCGGCGCCGGACACCGACGTGATCATCCTGCGCCTGTCGAGCGGGATCGTGGGGATGGTGGTGGAGGGCGTGACCGGCATCGTGCATGTGCGCGCCGAGGCCGTGCAGCCCTTGCCGGGCGGGCCGGATGCGGGCTACCTGATCGGCATGGCCCGCGTCGATGGAAGGCGCGTCGTGTTGATCGACATCGATCGCCTGATGTCGTTCTCGCCCAGGCGGCCCCTGCGGGCCGCCTGAGCTTACGCCGTCAATGCCTCCAACTGCTCCTGGACTTCCAGCCACTCCATCTCGAGCGCTTCCAGGTCGCGCACCGCGAACGCCTGGTCGGCCACCAGCGTCTTGAGGCGCTCCTTGCTGGCCGCCTCGTAGATCGCCGGATCGAGCAGTTCGGCGTCGATCGCCGCCTTCTTGGTGTTCAATTTGGCCATCTGTTCGTCCAGCCGCTTGACGCGGTTTTCCAGCGGCTTGCGCTGGGCGGCCAAACGCTGGCGCTCTTCGGCATCCAGGCGCTTCTGTTCCTTGCGCTCGGCCGGCGAGGCTGTCGGGACCGGGACCGGTACCGGAGCGCTGGCTTTCGCGGCCGGCTGCGCCGCCCTGGCTTGCGCCGCGGCGCCGGGCAGGGCGTCGCCACCCTTGCCCAGCTTGGTCTTGAACAGCCAATCCTTGTAGTCGTCCAGGTCGCCGTCGAAAGGCTGCAGTTTGCCGTCGGCCACGATGATGAACTGGTCGGTGGTGGCGCGCAGCAGGTGGCGATCGTGCGAGACCACGACCAGCGTGCCTTCGAACTGCGCCAGTGCCATCGTCAGCGCCTCGCGCGTTTCCAGGTCCAGGTGGTTGGTCGGTTCATCGAGCAGCAGCAGGTTCGGGCGCTGCCAGACGATCAGGGCCAGCGCCAGGCGCGCCTTTTCGCCGCCCGAGAACGGCTTGATCGGGCTGGTCACCATCTCGCCCGGGAAGTTGAAGCTGCCCAGGAAGTTGCGCAGCTCCTGCTCGCGCACCGTCGGCGCGATCTTGGCCAGGTGCCACAGCGGCGACTCGTCATGGCGCAGCATCTCGACCTGGTGCTGGGCGAAGTAGCCGATCGACAGGCCCTTGCCGATGGTCGCTTCACCGGTCAGCGGCTTGAGTTCGCCCGCCACGGTCTTGATCAGGGTCGACTTGCCGGCGCCGTTCACGCCCAACAGGCCAATGCGCTGGCCGATCGTGAGCGAGAAATCGATGTGGTTGACAATGGTCTTGGCGCCGACCTTGTCGCCGTGCTCGTCGAGCAGCGGATAGCCGGCGTCGACGCCGTCGAGCACCAGCAGTGGGTTCGGTGCGGCCAGCGGTTCGCGGAACTCGAACGAGAATTCGGCGGCGGCGCGCAGCGGCGCCAGTTCTTCCATCTTCGACAGGGCCTTGATCCGGCTCTGGGCCTGGCGCGCCTTGGTGGCCTGCGCCTTGAAGCGGTTGATGAACGATTCGAGGTGGGCGCGCTGGCGGTTCTGCTTTTCGATGGCCGAGGCCTGCAGCACCAGCTGGGCGGCGCGCTGGCGCTCGAAGCTCGAATAGTTGCCGCCGTAGCGTTTCAGCTTGCGGTCGTCGATGTGCACGATCACGTTGACGATCTCGTCGAGGAAGTCGCGGTCGTGGGAGATGATGATCAGGGTGCCCGGATAGCGCTTGAGCCAATCCTCGAGCCAGATGATGGCGTCCAGGTCCAGGTGGTTGGTCGGTTCATCGAGCAGCAGCAGGTCGGAAGGGCACATCAGCGCCTGCGCCAGGTTCAGGCGCATGCGCCAGCCGCCCGAGAAGCTGGCCACCGGCTGGTTCATCTGCTCCAGCGAAAAGCCCAGGCCCAGCAGCAGCTGTTCGCCGCGCGACTGCACCGTGTAGGCGTCGGCGTCGGCCAGCATCCCGTGCAGTTCGCCCAGGCGCATGCCGTGGGCGTCGACATCCGGGTGCGATTCCAGTTCCTCGAGCTCGGCCTGGAGCTTGCGCAGGCCGACGTCGCCGTCGATCGCGTAGTCGAGCGCCGCGCGGTCGAGCGGCGGGGTCTCTTGCGCCACATAGGCCATGCGCCATTTGGCGGGGAAATCGATCTGCCCCTGGTCAGGATGCAGCTCGTTGCGCAGCAGGCCGAACAGGCTCGATTTGCCGGCGCCGTTGGCGCCGATCAGGCCGATCTTGTCGCCCGGGTTGAGGGTCAGGTCGGCGTCGACGAGCAGCGGCTTGGTGCCGCGCATCAGGCTGACGTTCTGGATTCGGATCATGGTGGGGCGCTGGATTGGGATGACAAAGTGGGGTGGACGGCTTGCCGTCCACCCCACG
>NZ_STGG01000024.1 GCF_005222695.1 Massilia sp. HP4
GTCAGCCAGGTCAGGCCCAGGTGGCCGAAGGCCGCTTCGGCGTATTCGCGCTCGTTGCCGATCTCGACCACCAGGATGCCGTCCGGCGTCAGGCGCTCGGCGGCGCCGGCGATGATCTTGCGCACCAGGTCCATGCCGTCTTCGCCGCCGGCCAGCGCGATCTGCGGCTCGTTCAGGTATTCCGGCGGCAGGGTGCGCATCGATTCCGCATTCACGTAGGGCGGATTGGTGATGATCAGGTCGTACTTCTTGAACGGCACGTTCTCGTACAGGTCGGATTCGATCGGGTTGACCCGTCCTTCCATCTTGTATTCGCGGATGTTGTGCTCGGCAACGGCCAGCGCATCCTTCGAGATATCGACCGCGTCGACCACCGCGTTCTCGAACGTATCGGCCATCATGATCGCCAGGCAGCCGCTGCCGGTGCACAGTTCGAGTACGTTCTCGACACCGTCCGGGTCGGTCAGCCATGGGCTGAACTGCTGCGGGATCAGCTCGGCGATGAAGGAGCGCGGCACCAGCACGCGCTCGTCGACGTAGAAGCGGTATTCGCCCAGCCACGCCTCCTTGGTGATGTAGGCGGCCGGCACGCGCTCGGTGACGCGGCGCTCGATCACGGCCATCACCTGCAGCACTTCGTCGGGCAGCAGCCTGGCGTCGAGGAAGGGCTCGAGGCGATCCAGCGGCAATTTGAGGGTGTGCAGGATCAGGTAGGCGGCTTCGTCGAAGGCCTCGGCGCTGCCATGGCCGAAGAACAGCTTGGCCCCGTTGAAGCGGGTGATGGCGTAGCGCAGCAGGTCGCGCGGCGTACTGAAGGTGGTGTTGGTCATGGCCTTGTTCTCGTGTTATTTCAGGCGCCCAGCAGGCGTTCAAGCGTGCGGCGGTAGATATTCTTCAGGGGATCGATGTAGCGCAGCTCGATGTGCTCGTCGATCTTGTGGATGCTGGCGTTCGGTGGCCCGAATTCTATCACCTGGGGACAGATGCGGGCGATGAAGCGGCCATCCGAGGTCCCGCCGGTGGTCGACAGTTCGGCCTGCACGCCCAGCTCTTCCCCGATCGCGTCGCACAGCGTGTCCGAGAGCAGCCCCTTCTCGGTCAGGAAGGGCAGGCCCGACAGTGTCCAGTCCAGGTCGTACTCAAGGCCGTGGCGGTCGAGGATGGCGTGCACGCGCGCTTCCAGGCCCTCGGCCGTGCTGGCGGTCGAGAAGCGGAAATTGAAGTCGATGCTCAAGCTGCCCGGGATCACGTTGCCGGCGCCGGTGCCGGCCGCCATGTTCGAGATCTGCCAGCTGGTCGGCGCATAGTACTCGTTGCCTTCGTCCCAGACCTCGGCCGTCAGCTCGGCCAGCGCCGGCGCGGCCTGGTGGATCGGATTGCGCGCCAGCTGCGGATAGGCGATGTGGCCCTGGATCCCCTTGATGAGCAGGTGGCCCGAGAGCGAACCGCGGCGGCCGTTCTTGATCGTGTCGCCCAGCACGTGGTTCGAGGTCGGCTCGCCGACCAGGCAGTAGTCGAGGGTCTCGCCGCGTTCTTCGAGCAGGTCGACCACGAGCGCGGTGCCGTCGACGGCCGGGCCTTCCTCGTCGCTGGTGATCAAAAAGGCGATCGAGCCCTTATGCCCGGGGTGCCCGGCGATGAATTCCTCGCAGGCGATCACCATCGCGGCGATCGAGGCCTTCATGTCCGAGGCGCCGCGTCCATACAGCTTGCCGTCGCGCTGGGTCGGCACGAAGGGTGCCGATTCCCAGTGATGCAGCGGGCCGGCCGGGACCACGTCGGTGTGACCGGCGAACACGAACAGGGGCGCTTCGCTTCCCTTGCGCGCCCACAGGTTGGTCACGCCGTTCGACTCGATGGTCTCGCAGCGAAAGCCCAGGGGGGCGAGCAGTTCGATCAGCCGCTGCTGGCAACCCTTGTCGTGCGGCGTGATCGAGTCGAGCGCGATCAGCTCTTCGGTCAGCAGCAGGGTGCGCGAGGGTTTCATTTGGCGCTTTCGAACTTGCTCGAGAATTTTTCTGCATACGCGTCGCTCGAAAAGCCGACCGAGACCGGGCCCACGCCGGAAAGCACCGGACGCTTGATCACGGACGGGTTTTCCAGCATCAGGTCGATGGCGCTGTCGGCGTTGGTAATCTGCGCCTTGCGCTCGTCGGACAGGTTGCGCCAGGTCATTCCCTTGCGGTTGACCAGGGTCTCCCAGTCGACGTCCTTCAGCCAGCCCTGCACCAGCTCGCGGCTCAGGCCTTGTTTCTTGAAGTCATGGAAGCTGAAGTCGTGGCCGTTGTCCGCCAGCCAGGTGCGGGCTTTCTTGACGGTGTCGCAGTTGGGGATTCCGTAGAGGGTGGTAGTCATGGGCAGTCTTGGCCGCCGGGGCGGCGTGGTCGGTCGAAAAGACGTAAGGATAGTGGTTGCGTGCGGCGGCGCACAAGGTCCTTCAGGCCGATTGTACACAGATGAGGCGGAGGGTAGCGCCGCCTGGCGCTTGGCAACCGCTCAGGAATTGAGCGTGAACTCGGTGAACGAGGCGCCCTGCGCCGCCGCCGGCTTTTCCTGTTCCTGCTGCTGGACCTGGCTGTCCGGCCCATTGTTGAGAAGCCACAGCAGGTTGGTGGCCGAATCGGCGTTGGCGAGGGCCTCGTCCTGGGTCACCAGGCCGTCCTTGACCAGCTTGAACAGCGCGCCTTCGAACGATTGCGAGCCGGGCGACAGGCTCTTGTCCATCGCTTCCTTGATCTGGCCAATTTCTCCTTTTTCGACCAGGTCGGCGATGTAGCGGGTGTTGAGCATCACTTCCACCGCCGCCTGGCGCGCGCCGCCAGCCGCCGACTTCACCAGCCGCTGCGAGACGATCGCCCTGACGCTCGAGGCCAGGTCTTGCAGCAGGGCTCCGCGGTTTTCCATCGGGTAGAAGCTGATGATGCGGTTCAGCGCGTTGTAGCTGTTATTGGCGTGCAGGGTGGCCAGCACCAGGTGGCCCGACTGGGCATAGGCCAGGGCCGCGGCCATCGTCTCGCGGTCGCGGATCTCGCCGATCAGGATGCAGTCGGGCGCCTGGCGCATCGAGTTCTTGAGCGCGACGCCGAAGCTGCTGGCATCGCTGCCGATCTCGCGCTGGTTGACGATCGATTTCTTGTTCTTGAAAAGGTATTCGATCGGGTCTTCGAGCGTCAGGATGTGGCCGGTGCGCTGTTCGTTGCGATGGTCGAGCATGGCGGCGATGGTGGTCGACTTGCCCGAGCCGGTGGCGCCGACGACCAGCAGCAGGCCGCGCTTTTCCATGATCAGTTCGGACAGCACGGGCGGCAGGCCCAGGCCGCCGAGCGGCGGGATGTCGGCCGGCACGAAGCGGAACACGGCCGAGATCGAGCCGCGCTGGCGGAATGCCGACAGGCGGAATCGCCCCAGGTTGGGGACCGATACGCCCATATTCAGTTCGTTGTCGCGCTCGAGCTCGAGCAGCTGTTCGGGCGTGGTGACCTCGGACAGCAGCGACAGGATGTTCTCGGGTTCGAGGCGATGCTGGTTGATGGGGATGAGGGCGCCGTTGATCTTGATGTGCACCGGAGAGTTCACGGCGAAGAACATGTCGGAGGCGTTCTTCTCTTTCATCAGTTGGAACAGGCGGTCCATGGCCATTGCATCGTCTCCGGTGTTTTCGGGTAGTTCAGGGCCGATTGGACGCGTCGGCGGCGAAGCCGCCAACCCTACCGTGATCGATCGCCATGCGGGCGATATTCGATGCATGTAGATACCGTCTCTCCCGTCAAGTCCTACATTGCATAATTTTCGTTGTATGGCTTGCGGGAGTTGATGACTCCGAAGCACAAGTGAGCCAGCTTGCGCATGCAGGCTCCAATCACGGTCATCAGGGTCTTGCCCTTGGCGAGCAGACGGTCGCTCATCGCTTTGATGTGCGGATTCCAGCGGCGGGCCGTCACAGCTGGCATGTATAGGAGCTTACGCAGATGTTTTGGCCCGGCCTTAGACATCCGGGGGCGTCCGCGTACTGATGAGCCTGACTCCCACTGCACTGGTACGAGCCCCAAGTAAGCCGCTAGCTGTTCTGCACTCGTAAAGGTTTTGGCAGCAAACAATGCGGTCATATGTATCGAGACGCGCTCGCCGACTCCAGGAATTGACTCGAGCAATTTTTTATTGCTGCGTAAGTCAGGGTCGTCATCGATATGAGCGTGGATCATGGCCTCCAGCGTTTTGAGCTCACCGTCGAGGAATTCGATTGATTTGTTGATCGACGCTCTTACCTCGCTGGGCGAGTCGCCGAATTCGATCGCTTCAAGTCGGTTTTGTTCACGTTGTATGTCGTCGGCGACAGCATCACGTCGCGCCAGTAGGGCTTTGAGTCGACGTGCCGATTTGGACGGCGGCTGCCATGCCTCGGGCTGCTGCGTGGCCCCATAGCGGGCTAGAACCATGCTATCGGCCTTGTCGGTCTTTGTCTTGAATCCCAACGCCAGGGCAAATTGACGCAACTGAGCTGGATTAACGAGTGACAACGTTAAGCCGGCATCGGCCAGGGCTAGCGCAGCTGGCTCGTGATACACGCCGGTCGGCTCAAGCACCACGTGAGCATTGGGCGCTCCCTGCTTGGACAGCCACTCCAGCAACTGCTGGAAGCCTGCATTCGTATTCGGTATGGATTTCGATTTTGACTTGCTGGTCGAAGTATTGAGCAGCATGCAGTCCAACGTCTTCTTTGAAACGTCTACGCCAAGATAAAACATTTCGCCTCCTGTATCGTGAATTTTCCCTCGTCCACTCCACACTCGCCTTGTACATGCAGGGTCGATGCCCTTAGATACCGTCCAGTGTTCAGTCATGGGGTGGGGAGAGGTGAAGAGCTTTATCTACGCCACAAGGTCAAGCCTTAAGGGTTGGCACAAGCTAGTCTTCACCTCAGTTAGTAGTAGCTAACCACCAACACGTTCAAGATACAAGGGTTGGCGGCTCTGCCGCCGACGCGTTCAACCAACGCATGCGCAAGCGCGCAAATCAATCGCCGCGCAGCAGCTCATTGATGCCGGTCTTCGAACGCGTCTGCGCATCCACGCGCTTGACGATCACGGCGCAGTACAGGCTGTACTTGCCATCGGCGGACGGCAGGCTGCCCGATACCACGACCGAACCCGACGGCACGCGGCCGTAGCTCACTTCGCCGGTTTCGCGGTTGTAGATCTTGGTCGACTGGCCGATGTACACGCCCATCGAGATCACCGAGTTTTCTTCGACGATCACGCCTTCGACGATCTCCGAACGGGCTCCGATGAAGCAGTTGTCTTCGATGATGGTCGGGTTGGCCTGCATCGGTTCCAGCACGCCGCCGATGCCGACGCCGCCCGACAGGTGGACGTTCTTGCCGATCTGGGCGCACGAGCCGACGGTGGCCCAGGTGTCGACCATCGTGCCTTCATCGACATAGGCGCCGATGTTGACATAGGACGGCATCAGCACCACGTTCTTGCCGATGAAGCTGCCGCGGCGGGCGACGGCCGGCGGCACCACGCGGAAACCGCCGCGTGCGAAATCTTCCGGCGTGTAGTCGGCGAACTTGGTCGGCACCTTGTCGTAGAACTGGAGGCTCCCGCCGAGGGCTCCCGAAGCGACCGGCACGTTGTTCTCGAGGCGGAACGACAGCAGCACGGCCTTCTTGATCCACTGGTTCACGACCCAGTTGCCGGTGTCTTTTTGCGCCACGCGCAGGCTGCCGTCATCGAGGCCTTTGATGACGTGGGCGACGGCGTCGCGCACTTCGGCGCTGGCGCTGTTCGGGCTGATGTCGGCGCGCTGTTCCCAGGCGGTGTCGATGATGGTTTGCAGTTGTTGGGTCATGATACGGGTCTTGGTTGAGATATAAAAACAGGAATTCGTGGGGCTTTACTTGAGGCCCCGGCAGAACTGGACGATGCGGTTGGCCGCTTCGAGTCCCTCGTCGACGCCGGCCACCAGGGCCATGCGGATACGGCCCTGTCCCGGATTCTGGCCATGCGCTTCGCGCGCCAGGTAGCTGCCCGGAAGGACCGTCACATTATAGTCGGCGTACAGGCGGCGCGCGAAGTCGGTATCCGACAGGCCCGTGCGCCGCACGTCGGCCCACAAATAGAAGCCGGCGTCGGGCAATTCGACATCCATCACCTGCTTCAACAGCGGCGTGATGAGGCCGAATTTTTCCTTGTACAGCGCGCGGTTGTCCTGCACGTGCTGCTCGTCGTTCCAGGCCGCGATCGAGGCCGCCTGCACCGGCGGCGACATCGCGCCGCCGCAGTAGGTGCGGTAGAGCAGGAATTTCTTCATCGCGGCCGGGTCGCCGGCGACGAAGCCCGAGCGCATGCCCGGCACGTTCGAGCGCTTCGACAGGCTCGAGAACACGATCAGCTTGCGGTAGGGCTGGTCGCCACCACTGCGGCCGAGCTGGTGCGCCGCTTCCAGCGCGCCCAATGGCGGCGCGGCGCCGGTATGGATCTCCGAATAGCACTCGTCGGCCGCGATCAAAAAGCCCCAGCGGTCCGATAGCTCGAACAGCTGGCGCCAGTCTTCCAGGCCCAGGATGGCGCCGGTCGGGTTGCCGGGCGAGCAGACATACAGCAGCTGCACGCGTGGCCACACCGCATCGGGCACGCTGCCGAAATCAGGCGCGAAGTTGCGCGCCGGCGCCGAGTTGACGAAATACGGCGTGGCGCCGGCCAGGTAGGCCGCGCCCTCATAGATCTGGTAGAACGGGTTCGGGCACATTACCAGCGCGTCCGGCTTCGAGGCGTCGATCATGCACTGGGCGATGGCGAACAGCGCTTCGCGCGAACCGTTTACCGGCAATACCATGGTGGCCGGGTCCAGCGCCGGCAGCCCATAGCGGCGTTCCAGCCAGCCGGAGATCGCCGCGCGCAGCGGCTCGGCGCCAACCGTGCTCGGGTAGTTGGCCAGGCCCGCCACCGCATGCGTCAGTGCTTTTTCGATGAAGGCCGGCGTCGGGTGCTTCGGCTCGCCGATGCCCAGGCTGATGGCGGAGTAGGCCGGGTTCGGGGTCACTCCGGCAAACAGCTGGCGCAGTTTTTCGAACGGGTAGGGGTGGAGCTTGTCGAGGTGGGGATTCACGGCAGTCTGGATGCGCGGGGCGCAGTGTGCGGTTTTCGATAATTTTTTATTATAGCTCCATGAATCGCCGGACGTTTGAGTGCGCAGCAAGTGATTTGCGGTAACATTAATCACACACCAATTGGAAAGCGATCCGCCGTGCCGATCAGTTATGCGCGCAGCCTGACAGGACATGAACGCACCCCGGGCGCCAACCGGCACCTCGGCGTGGCGCTGGCCTTCGTCGCGGGCGCGATCAATGCCGGCGGCTTCCTGGCGGTGCGCGAATACACCTCGCACATGACCGGCATCCTCTCGGGCGCCGCCGACCACCTGGTGCTGGGCGACACCGACCTGGTGCTGGCGGCGATCGGCGCGCTGCTCAGCTTTTTACTGGGCGCGGCCTGCACCGCCATCCTGGTCAACTACATCCGGCGCCGCGGCCTGCACAGCGGCTTTGCGCTGCCCCTGTTGCTCGAAGCCGTACTGCTGCTGGTGTTCGGCATCCTGGGCGCGCGCCTGGCCGGGATCGACGCCCTGTTCATTCCCCTTACCGTGATGCTGCTGTGCTTCATGATGGGGCTGCAGAACGCGGTCATCACCAAGGTGTCGCATGCCGAGATCCGCACCACCCACATGACCGGCATCGTGACCGATATCGGCATCGAGCTGGGCAAGATGGCCTACTGGAACGCCGACGGCCCGCTGCGCCAGCCGAAAGTCACGGCCAACCTCGGGCGCCTGCTGCTGATGCTGTCGCTGCTGGGCGCGTTCTGCCTGGGCGGCGTGGCCGGCGCGCTGGGCTTCAAGCACCTGGGCTACCTGTCCACGGTGCCGCTGGCAGCCTTCCTGTGCGTGCTGGCGATCGTGCCGGTAATCGACGATGCGGTGCGCGTGCTTGGCCGGCAGGGCGGGGCGGGGCGCGACGCCTGACGCTCGGGCCCCCGGCACACGTCGTCATCCGGACGAAACCGGTTATGATCCCGTTTTCTGTCCACTGCTTGTCATGCGCCACGCATCGTCTACTCCCGCCGGGCCGGCCACGCGGCCGCTCAACTGGCCACTGGTCGCCATTTCCTTCGCCGTCCTCGCCTATGCCGTCATGTGCTGGCGCTGGGGCGGCACGATCGAGGATTCGCAGGCCTATTACGATACCGCGCGCTACCTGCGCGGCGAACTCGCCGCCAGCGAGCTGCGCGCGCCATTCCCCTATCGCCTGCTGGTGCCGGCCGTGGCGTCCGCCATGCCGGGCGAGCTGCGCAACGGCTTCGCCCTGCTGAACTGGCTGCTGGTCGTCGCCGGCGCCTGCTGCATGTCGGCCGCCGTCCTGCGCGCCGGCCTGGATCACAAGCGCGCCATCGCGGCCGGCCTGTTGATGATCGTGTCGCTGCCGACCTTCTGGTATGCACCGTATTTGCTGGTCGACCCGGGCTCGATCTGCGCTCGCGCCGCCTTCGTGCTGGCGGTGCTGTCGGGCCAGCCCTGGCTGGCCGCGCTGGCGGGCCTGGTCGGCTCGGCGATCCGCGAGGAGAACGTGCTGCTGCTGGTCTGGCTGGTCGCCATGCGCCAGATCCCGGTGCTGCCGGGATTGGCCTTCCTGGCCGCCGCCGGCGGCTGGATGGTGCTGGTGCGCTGGTACCTGATCACCGGCCTGCCCAGCTATACCTGGCAGCCGAACTTCGGCACCGTGCTGGCGGCCCTGCGCGACGTGCGCTCGCTGGCCTCGATCGCGGGCACGGCCTTCCTGGTCGTGCCGCTGGCCATCGTCGGCTGGCGCTCGGCGCCGCCACGGTTACGTCCGCTGGCCAGCCTGCTGCTGCTGATGGCCTTGCCCCAGCTGTATGCGGCGCTGAGCGTGCGGGTCGAGGGGCGCCTGGTATGGGGACTGTACCCGTTCCTGGTGCCGTTCGCCGTGTGCGTCGGCCTGGCGCGGGGCGGCGTTCCGCGGCCGACGCCGCAATCGCAGCCGCACTAGCGCACCAGCGCGAAGGCGCCGGCGACGATCAGCACCATGCCGGCGATCTTGCTGAAGGTGAGCGGTTCGTTCAGCGCGGCCACGCCGAGCGCCGCCACCGCCAGCATGGCCACGCCGGTCATCACCGGGTAGGCCAGGCTCATGTCGAGTTTTTGCAGGGCCACCGAATAGCACACGAAGCCGAGCGCATAGGTGGCGCCGGCGCCGCCCAGGAAGGCGATGCGCACCAGGTTCCAGTCGACGCCGTGCTGGTTCGACAGTTTGATGAGGAAGGTGGCGGCCGCGCTGGCGAGCGCCGCGAGCGCGCACCACAGGTAGCCGGTCATGGCTGGGGTCATGGAATGTCTTCTGTCGCAGTGGAAGGAATAGGGCGCGATTGTACCGCCTCGCCAGGCTCGGCCGGAATCGCCAGCGTGACCCGGGTGCCGGCCGGCCCGCTTTCGATGCGCAGCCTGGCCCCGACCTGGGCCGCGCGCTCGCGCATTCCCTGCAGGCCGAAGTGCCCGGCCCTGTCCCTAACGCCGCCGTCCGCGCCCTGGCCGGCGTCGCTGACCGTCAGCGCCAGTTCGCGCTGGGAGGCGGCGGCCTCGAGGCGGACCGCTCCGGGCGTGTGGCGCAAGGCGTTGACCAGCGCTTCGCGCACGATCGCCTGCACGTCGCGCCGCAGGCGCACCGGCAGGCGCTCAACGCATCCCGGCTCGGCGTCCAGCGCCAGGCGTCGGCTGCTTCCCGGGACAATGAGTTCCACATCGCGCAGCAAGCCCTGCCAGAAGGCGCCGGCATTCTCGAATCCCTTGCGCAAGCCCTGGACCTCGTCGCGGCCTTCTTCCAGCACCTGCTCGGCGTCGTCCAGGATGCGTTCGAACTCGGCCCGCGCCGGGCTGCCGGCCGGCAGGCCGGTCATCACCGAATGCATCCTGAGCAGCATGCCCTGCACGCCCTGGAGGAAGGTGTCGTGCAGGGCGCGCGCGATCGATTCGCGCTCGCGCAGGCGCGCCAGCAGCTCGCCCTCGATGCGCTCGGCCAGCCGGCGGGTGCGCAGCCTGTAAGCCTGGACGGCGATGCACGAGAAGGCGAGCAGGCAGGCGGCCAGGAACCACCAGGTCTGGAAGAAGCGCGGCGGGATATGGAAGGACAGGGCCGTGACGGGGCCGGGCACGCCGCTCTCGTTGACGGCCATCACCTCGAAAGTGTGCGTTCCGGGCCGCAGCCGCTGGAAGAAGGCGCTGCGGCGGGTCCCGGCGTCTTCCCAGTCCTGGCCGTCCAGGCGGTACCTGAACTGCACCTTTTGCGGCATGCGCAGGCTGGGCGCGGTGTAGTCGATCTGCAGGTTCGCGATGCCCTGGTCCAGTTCCATGCCCATGGCGACGGCATGGCGGCGCCCGCCGCTGGACAGCGCCAGCACCTCGACCGCCGGCGTGGCCGGATTGGGGGCGGTCTTGCGCGGGTCGATCCAGGCCAGGCCGCGTTCGCCCGCGAACCAGAGCCTGCCGTCGGCCGACATCGTGGCGGTGCGCGACAGCAAGCCGGTCACCCCGCCGCCCAGGTAGCCGTCGGCGGCGTCGAACAACCGTCCGCGCAGGGCGATCCCGGGATTCTTCATCGAACGCACCCAGTCCTGGGGCGTCACGCGGTAGATGCCGCGCTCGGCGTTGATCCAGCGGTTGCCGGCGGCGTCGGTGACGATCCCGCTGGCCGCGCCGAGGCCTTCCGCCAGGTCGACGGTGAGTGGCCGGAAGCGGCCGCCGACCAGGACCTGCGTGCCTTCCTCGCCGGACACCAGCAACGGGTCGCCGGGTGCGATGAGCGAGAACTTGCCGACATCGAGACCGTCCTGCGGACCGTATTCGCGCACGCCGGCCTGGCCGCTGTCGACGATGCGCAGGCGGTTCGTGCGCAGGCCCAGGTAGCTGCGGCCGGCGGCGTCGAACGCAGCCAGTTGCGGCTGGTCTTGCCTGGGCAGCTTCGGGGCCCAGGCGCCGTCGCGGTGATGCCAGGCGCCCATGCGTCCGGTCCAGAACCAGATCTCGTCGTTGCCGGCCGTGAGCCGTTGGGCGCGGACGCTGTCGGCCGCTGCGACGACCGCCGGCGGCAGCGCGATGCGTTCCACACCCGCCGGGCCATGGCGCTCGATCCCGTTGCGGCCGCCGAATACCAGCGTGCCGTCCGGCGCCTGGTCGAGCACGCGAGTGGCGGGCGGATCGGACAGTTCGCGCAGCTTGCCGTCATCGATGCGCAGCAGGGACGCCGTGTCGTCCAGGCGCTGGACCCGTGCCGCGACGATGCCGCCATCCGGATGCGGCGCCGGGTGGGTCGTGCCGCGGTCCAGCACTTCGGGCACCATGTGCACCACGTGGTCGCGCAGCCGTTCCAGGCCCGACGGCGTGCCGATCCAGATGCTGCCGTCCAGGTCTTCCATCAGCGACAGGACTGACAGGCTGGTCATTTGCCAGGTCTGGTCGAGGCGCTCGGCGGCGCCGACCGGCGTGAAGCCTGCGCTGCCCTGCCAGCCGGCGGGACGCAGCACGCACAGGCCGACCGGACAATTTCCGGACCAGACGTTGCCGTCGCGGTCGAACAGTGACTGGAACGAGCTGGCGCTGCCAGCCGGCGCCGGTATGCGGCGCGGCGTTGGCGGCGCCACCCGTTCGAACTGCTTTCCGAGCACCACCCAGACGCTGCCATCGGGCGCTTCGAGCAGCATCGGGTCGCCACGCCCGGTTCGGACCTGGCGGAATTGGCGGGCGCCGGCGTCGCGCAGGTAGAGCGCCGCGCCGTCGGCCGCCCAGATCCGGCCAGCGCGGTCGGCCAGCACGTACTCGGCGCGCGCGTTGCCATAGCCGAGCTCCAGGCCGATGCGCGTGACGCGGTCTCCCGTGACCCGGAACAGGCCGCGCCAACTGGCGACCCAGGCCGAGCCATCGGTGTCGAGGGTGATGGCGAACACGCTGCCGCTCTCCTCTGGCTTGATCAGGTGGTGGTAACGGCCCTGGCGCAGTACGCTAAGGCCGCCGCTACCGTAGCCGATCCATAGCGCGCCATCGCGTCCCGGCCGCAGCACGCTGATGCTGTTGTTCTGCAGGCGGCTGCCGTCGGCGGTCTCGTACGGCAGAAAGCGCAGGCCGTCGAAGCGCAGCAGGCCGGTGTTACGGCTCCCTATCCACAGCCAGCCGTCGGCGCTGCGCGCCAGTGCATCGACGTAGCGCGGCGCTCCCTCCAGCTCGCCCCAGCGCTCATGGCGATAACCCTCGAGGGCAACCGTCGGGTCGAGCGCGAAGGCGCGCGGGGTGGCGCAGCACAGGACCAGGAAGAATGCGCAAAGCCAGGCGCAGGATCGGGAAATGATACTCATTCGCGAATTGTTGCAGCAAAACGTGCCGTGGTCCAGTGACCTTGGTCGATTCAGCCGACCTGTTCGCGCCAGGCGCCCGGATTCATCCCGCTCCATTCGCGAAACGCGTGGGTGAACGCGCTCTGTTCCTGGAAGCCGAGCAGGAAGGCGATGTCGACCAGGCCCAGTTCACGCCGCCGCAGGTAGTCCTGGGCCAGGCCGAAGCGCACCGTATCGAGCACTTCCTGGTAGCTGGATCCGGCCTCGGCCAGCTTGCGCTGCAGGGTGCGCGGCGACAATCCCAGCTCGGCCGCCACCGGCGCCAGCCGCGCCTTGCCGCCTGCCAGGCGCGGCAGCAGCGCGGCGCGTACCTGCGCCACGATCTGCTCTTGCTGCGCGGCGCGTTTGGCGAGCAGCCGGTCGGCGTGGTGATGCAGCAGCGGAAACAGGCTGGTATCGGCATTCGGAACCGGCATCGCCAGCAGGGCGGCATCGACGGTGGCGCAGTTGCGCGGCGCGTCGAACTCGGGGGCTACGCCCAGCACGCGCAGGTATTCGGCATCGCCGTGGCCAGGATCGGGATGGCGCAGGCGCAACGCCAGCGGCATCAGGGGCTGCCCGGCCAGCCAGCTGCCGAACACCCGGATGCCGGCGAACACGCTCTCGACCAGGTGCCGGGTGGCGTCCGGATAGTGGCTGATCCATTCATAGTGCGCACGGGCGCCGTCCAGCGCCAGGGCGCTGCGGCCCAGGTCGTGGGCCAGCGATTCGTAGCGCTGGGTCAGCTCCAGCGCATGGCCGAAACTGTTGCAGGCCAGCAGCAGCATGCCGTAGGCGCTGTAGGTCGCGGGGCCTGCCTTTTCGCCCACGTGCAGGCCGAAGAACGGGTCATGCGCCAGGCGCGCGCCGGCTTCGAGCAAGGCGATGTAGCGTCGTGCCGGCAGGCTCTCCGGCAACGGATCCAGGCTGCTCGGCGCCATGCCGGCCGCCTGCGCCAGGACCTCGAGCGCAAGGCCGCGCTCGCGTGCGGTGTCCAGCAGCGGCTGCAGGTAGGAACCGGTCACGCGCGCATCGTCGGGCGGCGCTGGCGCGATAGAGCAAGGCTGTGTCATGAAAGCGCAATACGGTTGGCAGGGCCCGTTTTAATGTGATACCTGAGCTGGCAAAAAGAGCAACTAGTAGTATAACGGAAAGTCATTGATGCGGCGTTGGAACGGTTGGGGTGACGAGTCGATCACGGTGCAACTCGAGGGCGAGGCCCGCGCCTTTCTCGGAGCACGGCTGGGCCGGGGCACGGTCCCGCAAGACGCCACCTTCGAGCAGGCCTGCGCCGGCCTGCCGCCGGGCCGCCTGGCGGCCCACCCGCTGATCGACGCCAGCCCCGCCATCCGCGCCCGCCATGCCCTGGGCCAGAGCCTGCCGGACTGGCTGCGCCTGCGCCACGGACGCCTCGGCAATGTGCCGGATGGCGTCGCCTTTCCCGAATCCGGCGCCCAGGTGCGCGAGCTGCTGGCCTTCGCCGCCCAGCACGACGCGGTGGTCATTCCCTACGGCGGCGGCACCAGCGTGGCCGGCCACCTCGACGTGGGTCACAGTTCGAACGGCGGCCTGCGCCCATCCCTGAGCGTCGACATGAGCCGCATGCGTGCCATGATCTCGCTCGACCGCGAGGCGCAGCTGGCCTGCTTCGGCGCCGGCGTGTCCGGTCCCGACCTCGAGGCCCAGCTGCGCGCCCACGGCTATACCCTGGGCCACTATCCGCAATCGTTCGACTATTCCACGCTGGGCGGCTGGATCGCCACCCGATCGCCGGGCCAGCAGTCGCTGCGCTACGGCCGCATCGAGCAGCTGTTTGCGGGCGGGCGTATCGAGACGCCGTCCGGCACCCTCGAGATCCCGACCTTCCCGGCCTCGAGCAGCGGCATCGACCTGCGCGAGATGGTGCTGGGTTCCGAAGGCCGGTTGGGCGTGCTGACCCACGCCGCGGTGCGCATCAGCCGCCTGCCCGAGCACGAAGCCTTCCATGCGCTGTTCTTCCCCGACTGGGAGCATGCGGTGCAGGCGGTGCGCATCCTGGCCCAGGCGCGCCTGGGCCTGTCGATGCTGCGCCTGTCGAACGCCGGCGAGACGCAGACCATGCTGGCGCTGGCCGGCCACGGGCGCCAGGTAGCGCTGCTCGAGCGCTACCTCGGCTGGCGCGGCTGCGGCCGCGACAAATGCATGCTGCTGGTGGGCGCCAGCGGCGCCAGGGGCCAGGCGCGCGAGGCGCTGCGCGCGGCGCTGACCCTGGCGCGGCGCCAGCGCGGCGTGCATGTCGGCCGCGCCCTGGGCGAGCGCTGGCGCCGCAACCGCTTCCGCAGCGTCTACCTGCGCAATGCGGCCTGGGAGCACGGCTATGCGATCGACACCGTGGAAACGGCGCTCGACTGGCCGCACGTCTCGCAGGCGGTGGGGGCGATCGAGCAGGCCGCGGCCGCTGCGCTCGAGCCCTTCGGCGAGCGGGTCCACGCCTACACCCATCTGTCGCACCTGTATCCGCAGGGCGCCAGCGTGTATTCGACCTTCGTCTACCGGCTGGCGGGCGAGTACCAGGCCGACCTGGCGCGCTGGCGCCAACTCAAGGACCGGGTGTCGAGCGCGATCGTCGGCTGCGGCGGCACCATCAGCCACCAGCACGGCATCGGCGTCGACCACGCGCCGTGGCTGGCGGCCGAGAAGGGCGAGCTGGGGCTCGGCGCGATGGGCGCGCTGTTCCGCCACTTCGATCCCGAGTGCCGCATGAACCCCGGCAAGCTGGTGACGCCATGAACCAGGCCAATGCGATGGACAAGGCAAACGCCTTCCCGCCGGGGCGCGACTGGGACTTGCTGGTGATCGGCGGCGGCATCACCGGCGCCGGCATCCTGCTCGAGGCGGCGCGGCGCGGCCTCAAGACCTTGCTGGTCGAGCAGCGGGATTTTGCCTGGGGCACCTCGAGCCGCTCGTCGAAGCTGGTGCATGGCGGCCTGCGCTACCTGGCCAGCGGCAGCCTGCGCCTGACCCGCGATGCGGTGCGCGAGCGCGAGGCGCTGCTGCGCGCCGCGCCCGGCCTGGTCGAGCCGCAGGGCTTCGCCTTCGCCGACCACGGCACCGACATCAAGCGCCGGCTGGGATTCCTGGCCATGCTGCGCGTGTACGATATGCTCGCCGGCCGCCGCGAGCCGCACTGGGAGCGGCCGGAAGCGTTCCGCATGCTGGCGCCCAATATAGGTGAGGCGCACCTGGCCGGCGGCATCCGCTACACCGACGCCAAGACCGACGATGCGCGCCTGGTGCTGCGCGTGCTCGACGAAGCCCGCACCCACGGCGCCGTGGCCTGCAACTACGTGACCGTGCAGTCGCTGGTGCGCGACGGCGGCAAGGTGCACGGCGCCATGCTGCGCGACGAACGCAGCAAGGCCGAGACGGCGGTGCGCGCGCGGGTGGTGATCAATGCCACCGGCGCCTGGTCCACGCTGCTGGGCGGCGAGGGCAAGCCCGACCGGGCGCCGCGCCTGCGGCCGCTGCGCGGCAGCCACCTGGTGCTGCCGGCCTGGCGCCTGCCGCTGGCGCAGGCGGTCAGCCTGCTGCACCCGGCCGACAGCCGGCCCGTGTTCGCCTTCCCGTGGGAGGGCGTGACCCTGGTCGGCACCACCGACGTCGACCACGAGGAAGGGGTGGATTCCGAGGCGCGCATCACCCGCCACGAGTTCGATTACCTGATGGCGGCGCTGCACGCCCAGTTCCCGCAGCTCGACCTGGTCGATGCCGATGTGGTGGCCACCTTCGCCGGCGTGCGGCCGGTGATCGACGGCGGCCAGCACGGCGCGCCGTCGTCCGAGAAACGCGACCATTTCGTGTGGTCCGAGCCGGGCCTGGTCTCGGTCACCGGCGGCAAGCTGACCACCTTCCGCTCGATCGCCCTCGACGTGCTGCGCCACGTGTCGCAGCAACTGCCCGGCTGGCAGCTGCGCTCCGAGCGCGGGCCGGTGTTCGCGCGGGTATCGGTGCCGGCGCGCCACGACGTGCCGGCCACCGTGCTGCGCCGCCTGGCCGGGCGCCATGGCGCACATGCCAAGGCCTTGTTGCTGGCGGCGAAAGAAGGCGAGCTGGAATGCATCCCCGGCACGCAGACCCTGTGGGCCGAGCTGCGCTGGGCCGCGCGTTCCGAGCAGGTCTACCAGCTCGACGACCTGCTGCTGCGCCGCACCCGGCTCGGCCTGCAACTGCCGAAGGGCGGGTTTGAGCAGATGACGCGCATCCGCGCCATCTGCCAGGGCGAACTCGCCTGGCCAGACGCCCACTGGGAAGCGCAGGAGCGGCGCTACCTGGCCCAGTGGCGCAAGCAGTACGGCATCCCGCCTGCCGCCTGACCGTGCAGGCACCGCTGCTGCTCGCCATCGACAATGGGACGCAAAGCGTGCGCGCCTTGCTGTTCGACCTGCGCGGCGAACTGGTGGCCAGGTCGCAGGTGGCCCTGGACGCGTATCGCACGCCGCAGCCGGGCTGGCACGAGCATGACGTCGATGCCTACTGGCAGGCGCTGTGCCAGGCTTGCCGCCAGTTGTGGACCTTGCCCGGCGCCGACCGCGCACGCCTGGCCGGTGTCGCCGTCACCACGCAGCGCGGCACCGTGGTCAACCTCGACCGCGACGGCCGTCCGCTGCGGCCGGCGATGACCTGGCTCGACCAGCGCCATACCGACGACGTGCCCGGGCTTGGCCCGCTGTGGCGCGCCGCCTTTCGCGTGGCTGGCGTGGCCGCCACCATGCGGCACCTGGCCGGCGAGGCCGAGATCAACTGGATCCGCGCCAACCAGCCGGATGTATGGGAGGCGACCGACAAGTTCCTGCTGCTGTCGGGCTACCTGAACTGGCGGCTGGGCGGACGCTTCATCGATTCGAGCGGTTCGCAGGTCGCCTACATCCCCTTCGACTACCGGCGCCTGCGCTGGGCCGGGCCGGGCGCCTGGCAATGGCAGGCGCTGGCGGTCAAGCCATCCATGCTGCCCGCGCTGGCGCCGCCCGGCACGCGGCTGGGCGCCGTCACTGCGCAGGCGGCGCTCGACACCGGCATCCCGGAAGGCTTGCCGCTGCTGGCGGCCGCCGCCGACAAAGCCTGCGAGGTGATCGGGGCCGGCTGCTGCGAGCCGCATGTGGCCTGCCTCAGCTACGGCACCACCGCCACCATCAACATCACGTCGACGCGCTACATCGAGGCGGTGCGCTTCGTGCCGCCGTATCCAAGCGCGCTGCCGGGCGCCTACAGTATCGAGCAACAGGTGTTTCGCGGCTATTGGATGGTCAACTGGTTCAAGGAGCAGTTCGGCCACCACGAACAGGCGCGCGCGCTGCTCGAGGACGTGGCGCCCGAGTGCCTGTTCGACGAGCTGGCCAGCAGCGTGCCGCCGGGCTCGATGGGCCTGATGCTGCAGCCTTACTGGACGCCGGGCATCCGCCTGCCGGGACGCGAGGCGAAGGGGGCAATCGTCGGCTTCGGCGACGTGCATACCCGGGCGCACGTGTACCGCGCGATCCTGGAGGGGCTGGCGTATGCGCTGCGCGAAGGCAAGGAACGCATCGAGCGGCGCGGCGGGGTGCGCATCACCGAGCTGCGGGTGTCCGGCGGCGGCTCGCAGAGCGATGCGGCGATGCAGCTCACGGCCGATATCTTCGGGCTGCCGACCGCGCGGCCGCATGTGTACGAGACCTCGGGGCTGGGGGCGGCGATCGATGCCGCGGTGGGGCTTGGGTTGTATCCGGATTTTGCGGGTGCGATCGGCGGCATGACGCGGGTGGGAAAGGTGTTCGAGCCGATCCCTGGCAACCGGGAGGTCTATGAGCGCCTGTACCGGGATGTGTACCGGCAGATGTACCGAAGGTTGAAGCCAATGTATCGCGACATCGCGCGCATTACCGGCTATCCGCGCGGCGCCTGATCGTTCCCTGGCGCCGGCTGCACCCCTTCAGCTGCAAGAGGCGGCCCGCGTCACGATCTCAATGCGCCAGGCCGCCCCGCACCGGCTCCCACGCCGCCCCGGCCTGCATCGCCACCACCTGGTTGCGCCCGCGCGCCTTGGCTTCGTACATCGCGCGGTCGGCCGAGACGAAGAACGAGCGGATATCGTCGAACAGGGTCGGCACGATGCATGCCACGCCCACGCTGACCGTGACCACGGTACTGCCTTCGGCGCGCGGGTTCGGGATCGCGAGGCGCTCGATATGGGTGCGGATCGCTTCGCCCAGGCGCGCCGCCGTCGCCGCGGTGGTGTCGGCCAGCAGCACCACGAATTCCTCGCCGCCGTAGCGCGCCGCCAGGTCGGTCGGACGCATGGCGTGCGATTGCAGCGCTTCGGCGATCGCCTGCAGGCAGGCGTCGCCGGCGGCGTGGCCCAGGCTGTCGTTATAGCCCTTGAAATGGTCGACGTCGAGCACGATCAGCGACAGCGGCTGGCTGCTGCGGATCGCGCGCTGCCATTCCTTGTCCAGGAAGGTGTCGAAGTGGCGGCGGTTGGCGATGCGCGTGAGCGGATCGACCAGGGCCGCGCGCTGCAGCGCCGTTTCTGACTGCTTGTGGTGGGTGATGTCGTGCAGCAGGGCGACGAACAGCGCCTCGCCGCCGGCCATCGGCGACAGGCCGAGGTCCATCGCGCGCAGGGTGCCGTCGGCCTGGCGCACCAGCACCTCGCGCGTGCCGCGGCAGCGGGCGGCCGACTCGAGGTCGGCCGGGTCGGCGAAATAGTCGGCGTAGTCGTTCGCCGCCGGCGGTTCGATCAAATCGGCCAGCGCTTCGCCCTCCAGCACTTCCTTGGGTTGCGAAAGAAAGCGTTCGCAGGCCGGGTTGGCATACACCACGCGCCCCTCGCGATCGACCAGCAGCAGGCCTTCATCCATGCCGTCGACAATCATCTGCAGGCGATCGGCCTGCTGCTTCTGGCTTTCGCTGCTGCTGCGCAGGCGCAGCTGGGCGCGCACGCGGGCGCAGACCTCGGCCATGCGTACCGGCTTGGCGATATAGTCGGCGGCGCCGGTGTCGAAGCCGGCGACGATGTCCTCGGTCTCGCCGCAGGCACTGACGAAGATGATCGGGATATGGGCGGTGTCGGCCTGGCGCTTCAGGCGGCGGCAGATCTCCAGGCCGTCGAGGTCGGGCAGGATCACGTCGAGCAGGATCAGGTCGGGCTGGACGCGGGTGGCGATGTCGAGGGCGCGCTTGCCGGAATTGGCGACGAAGGTCTGGTAACCCTGCTGGCGCATGATGTCCTGCAGCAGGCCGAGGCTGTCGGGAGCGTCGTCGACGATCAAAATCGCGGATTGGCGCGCCGGTGCGGCAAGCGCTAGGGCAGGATGCATCATCGGTGTCGGGTAGACCTCATCAGTGACGAGAAATCATACTCTTTACACGGAGATTTTGGATAATTAAACGTTGCCTAAAATCCACGACGTGATGCAATTGTTGCACTGTCGCAACTGACCCGCCATGGTCCCGCTGATGATACCGGTATCGACTGACACTCAACGGGAAAATCGGGGCTGCGCAGCACAGCCCCGAGTTGATTACAGCATGCCGGCGATCAGCTTGCCGAGGACGGCGATGCCTTCGCGGATGCGTTCCGGCGGCACGGTCACGAAGGACAGGCGCAGGGTGTTGGTGGCCGGGTTGTTGGCATAGAACGGGGCGCCCGGCACGAAGGCCACGCGCGCGGCCAGCGACTGCTCCAGTAGTTTCATGGCATCGATCTGCTGCGGCAGGGTGACCCAGATGAACATGCCGCCTTCGGGCTTGGTCCAGCTCACGCCGGCCGGGAAGTGCTCTTGCATCGCGTCGAGCATCACCTGGCACTGGTCGCCGTACAGTTGGCGGATGGTCGGGATGTGCTGGTCCAGGAAGCCGTCCTTGACCACTTCGTGCACCACCATCTGGGTCAGCTGGGCGGTGTGCAGGTCGGCGGCCTGCTTGGCCAGCTCGAGGCGGCGCACCAGCGGCAGCGGCGCGCAGACGTAGCCCAGGCGGATGCCTGGGGTCAGCACCTTCGAGAACGAGCCCATATAGATCACGCCGTCCGGATTCATCGCGACCATCTTCGGGCTCGGCGCACCCTTGTAGCTCAGCGAGCCGTAGGGATCGTCCTCGATCAGCGGCACGCCGAGGCGGGCGCAGGTCTCGACCAGTTCCTGGCGGCGCTCGACCGACAGCGAGCGGCCGGTCGGGTTCTGGAAGTTCGGCAGCGCGTACAGCATGCGCGCGCCTTGCGCGATGCCTTCCAGCGACGATGGCACCAGGCCGTGTTCGTCGGTGTCGACCGACTTGAATTCGGGGCGGTAGACCGAGAACGCCTGCAGCGCGCCCAGGTAGCTCGGGGTCTCGACCAGCACCGGGCTGCCTTCGTCGATCAGCACCTTGCCCAAGAGGTCGAGCGCCTGCTGCGAGCCCGAGGTCATCAGGATCTGCTCCGGCAGGATTTGCGAACCTTCGGTCGACAGCGAATTGGCAATCCATTCACGCAGTGGCGCGTAGCCGTCGGTCGGGCCGTATTGCAGCGCGACTTTACCGCTATCGGTCAGCACCTTGTCGTAGGCCGCTTTCATGCGTTCGACCGGGAAGGTGGCGGGCGAAGGCAGGCCGCCGGCGAACGAGATGATCTCGGGACGCTGGGTGATCTTCAGGATCTCGCGGATGAAGGAGCTTTGCAGCTGCTGGGCGCGTTCCGAGAACTGCCACTGGATGGGATTGGGGTTTTCGATTTTCATACTTGTCTCACAGGAAGGTGCACGGTGGTGCCGGGCCATTATATAAAACACGCCGGGTAGGCGGCTTCACATTGGCGAGTGGAGCCGGGTCAGCTCCACCCGAGGTACAACAGTAATTGAATTGCCGGCGAATTAACGCCGGTTGTTAGTACGCAATTGCCCGTTTTATGCCACTTCCACGATCATTTCGATCTCGACGCAGGTGCCGCGCGGCAGGGCAGCCACGCCGAAGGCCGAGCGGGCGTGCTTGCCGGCGTCGCCGAACACGTCGCCGATCAGTTCCGAGGCACCATTGGTCACCAGGTGTTGTTCGTTGTAGTCCGGGGTCGACGCGACCAGGCTCATCAGCTTGACGATGCGCTTGACGCGGTTCAGGTCGCCGCCCACGGCTTCCTGCAGGGTGCCGATCAGGTCGATCGCGACCGAGCGCGCCGCCGCTTGGCCATCAGCGGTGGTCTTGTCGCGGCCCAGGATGCCGGCGTTGATGCTGCCGTCCTTGTTCTTGGCGATATGGCCCGAGATGAACACGAGGTTGCCGGTCTGGACGTACATGACGTAGGCCGCGGCCGGGGTGGCCGGCGCTTCCAGGGTGATGTTCAGTTCCTTGAGTTTGTCGTAGACGGACATGGTGTTCTCCAATTTTGCGTTGAGTAAAGGCGGTATTGTACGTCGAGCCGGGGCCATGCACAGCGGGCATGATCAGCCAGGCAGGCGCCGGACCTGCAGCCGGCGCCCGGCGAACACGACCCCGATCACGGCCAGCGCGAACAAGACATTGTGCATGGTCAGCGCCTCGCCCAGCAGCACGGCCGCGCCGACCAGGCTCAGGAAAGGTTGCAGCAGCTGCACCTGGCCGACCCGGGCAATCCCGCCCAGGGCCAGGCCGCGGTACCAGAAGAAAAAGCCGATGAACATCGAGAACACCGTGACGTAGCCCAGCCCCAGCCAGGCCGCGGCGCCGACGCCGGTAAAGGTGTCTGCGCCGACGCGCCAGGCCAGCAGCGGCGCGACCAGCGGGACCGACAGCAGCAGGGCCCAGCAGATCGTCTCGGGCCCGCCCAGGGTGCGCGCCAGCTTGCCGCCCTCGGCATAGCCGATGGCGCCGGCGGCCAGCGCACCGAACATCAGGAAATCGGCCGCATGCAGCGCGCCGCCGCCCTGGAACAAGGCGAAGGCCAGCACCAGTGCGGCGCCGAGCACGGCCATCAGCCAGAACGCGGCCGAGGGGCGCTCTTCGCCACGCAGCGCCGCGTACAAGGTTGTCATCAGCGGCAGCAGGCCCGCCAGCACCGCGCCGTGGGAGGCCGGGACATGGCGCAGCGCCATCGAGCTCAGCAGCGGAAAGCCGACCACCACGCCCAGCATGACGAGCGCCAGCGGCACCAGCGCCGTGCGCGGCGGCAGCGGCGTGCGGCGCCAGGCCATCCAGGCGGCGGCCAGCAGCGCCGCGCCCAGCGCCCGCCCCAGGGCGACGAATAGCGGGTCGAGCTCGGCGACCGTCATGCGCGTGAACGGCAGTGTCAGGCTGAACATGGCGACGCCAACCAGGCCGAGCAGCATGCCGCGCGTCTCGTCCTGGCTGGCGGTCGTGGAAACGGGTCGGGCGAGGGTGGTCATCGAGGTCCTTGGTCGGGGCTTGCGATTACGGGTCAGTGGGTCTATCCTAATCGCAAGGACCAATACAGTCCCAGTACACTTCATCCGATAATTTGCCGACTGTGGTGGTGAAATGACCAATACACCCGCCTTTGCGCTGACGCGCGATACCGGCGAAGCGCTGGCCGACCAGATCGTGCGCGCGGTGACCGCGCGCGTCGAAGAGCGCCTGCTGCGGCCCGGCGCACGCATGCCATCGATCCGCCAGTTCGCCGCCAGCCACGGCGTGTCGCCATTTACCGTGGTGGCCAGCTATGACCGGCTGGTGGCGCAGGGCTACCTGGAATCGCGGCGCGGCGCCGGCTTCTTCGTGCGCGAACGCCAGCCGGCGCCGGCGCGCGCGGCGCTGCTGGCGCAAGCGGCCCCGGTGCCGGCCGATCTCGACATCGCCTGGCTGGTGCGCAGCATGTTCCGCCAGGCGCCGCTCGGGCTGGCGCCGGGTTCCGGCGTGCTGCCGGCCGACTGGCTCGATGGCGCGGCGGTCGCCAACGCGCTGCGCGCACTGAGCCGCCAGAACTGCGATGGCCTGCTCAACTACGGCTCGCCGAATGGCTTCCTGCCGCTGCGCCAGCAGCTGCAACTGAAACTGGCCGAGCTGGAAATCGAGGCCACGCCCGAGCAGCTGGTGACGACGCTCGGCACGACCCAGGCACTGGACCTGGTGGCGCGCGAATTCTGCCAGCCGGGCGACACGGTGCTGGTCGACGATCCGGCCTGGTTCCTGATGTTCGGTTCGTTCGCGGCGATGGGCCTGAAGGTGGTCGGCGTGCCACGCCTGGCCGACGGCCCCGACCTGGCCCGGCTCGAGGAGCTGGCGGCCCTGCATCGTCCGCGCCTGTTCGTGATCAATTCGGTGCTGCATAACCCCAGTTCGACCTCGGTGTCGGCGGCCAAGGCCTACCAGGTGCTGCGCCTGGCCGAGCAGCACGACTTCATCGTGGTCGAAGACGACGTCTATTGCGACCTGCATCCGGGCGGCGCCACCCGCCTGGCCGCGCTGGACGGCCTGCAGCGGGTGATCTACCTGGGCGGATTCTCGAAGTCGATGGCGGCCAACCTGCGGGTCGGTTTCATCGCCACCTCGCGCGAACGGGCCCTGCGCCTGGCCGATCGCAAGATGCTGGCCACGCTCAGCACCAGCGATATCGGCGAGCGCGTGGTCTATAAAATCCTGGCCGAGGGCCACCACCGCAAGCACCTGGACCGCATCCGGGGCCGTCTCGATGCGCTGCGCCCGGGCGCGCTGCGCCGGCTCGAGGCGCTCGGGCTACGGGTCGACCCGGCGCCGGCGGCCGGGATGTTCCTGTGGGTCGACGCCGGTGTCGACACCAATGCGCTGACCGCGCGCGCCATGCAGCAGGATTTGCTGCTGGCGCCGGGCAGCCTGTTTTCGCCCAGCCAGCAGCCGTCGACCCGCATGCGCCTGAACCTGGCGGCGCTGCAGGAACCCGGCGTGTGGCGCTTTCTGGAGGGCCAGCTGCCGGGGCTGCGCGGCGCCTGACTCAGCCGGCTTGCTGGCCCGGACAGCCGCTTGCCATCATCTTGTCCATGCGCTCCCTGATCTGCTCGGGCGTCAGGTCTTGCTTGTGGGTGGCGATCGACCAGCGGTGGCCGAACGGGTCCTGGACCTGGCCGTAGCGGTCGCCCCAGAACATGTCGGACAGTTCCATCAGGGGCTTGGCGCCGGCGGCCACGGCCTTGGCCCATACCGCATCGGCGTCTTCCACATACAGGTGGATGACCACGGACGTGCCTTTCAGGGCCAGCGGGCCCAGGCTGCCGAACTCGGGATAGTCCTGGGCCAGCATGATGGGCGAATCGCCGATGCGGATCTCCGCGTGCATGATCTTGCCGTCCGGCCCGGGCAGGCGGACGATCTCGACGGCGCCGAAGGCCTTCTTGTAGAACTCGATGGCATCAAGCGCATGTTCGCACACCAGGTGCGGGGTGACGGTACGGTAGCCTTCCGGGATGGGGCGCACTGCCTGGTTCATGATCTTCTCCTGTGGTGTGTGGATGGGTGCTGCATCGCTACGACGAACGGGAAGGACACGATTCGACATCCTGCACGCATAAAACTGCAAAATCCCTGGGCTTGAGGGGGCCTTGTCAAAAACACCTCTTGAAATCCTCCATGGCAGCCTTATATGCCTCCGAGTCTGACAACCCACTATGTTTTTAACGAGGAACAAAATGGCAAGCGCCGAAAAAGAAACCCTTGGCTTCCAGGCAGAAGTAAAACAGCTGCTGCAACTGATGATCCACTCCTTGTATTCGAACAAGGAGATCTTCCTGCGCGAACTGATCTCGAACGCGTCCGACGCTGCCGACAAGCTGCGCTTCGAGGCGATCAATAACGACGCCCTGTACGGCAACGACCACGAGCTCAAGATCAAGGTCGCGTTCGACAAGGACGCCAAAACCATCACGATCTCGGACAACGGCATCGGCATGAGCCGCGACGAGGTGATCGCCCACCTGGGCACCATCGCCAAGTCGGGCACCAAGGAATTCTTCAGCAAGCTGTCGGGCGACCAGCAGGCCGATGCAGCCCTGATCGGCCAGTTCGGCGTGGGCTTCTATTCGGGCTTCATCGTGGCCGAGAAGATCGTCGTCAATACCCGCCGCGCCGGCGCCTTCGCCGAACAGGGCGTGCGCTGGGAATCGCGCGGCGAGGGCGACTATTCGATCGAACAGATCGAAAAGACCAGCCGCGGCACCGACGTGATCCTGCACCTGCGCGAAGGCGAAGAGGAGCTGCTGTCGTCGTGGAAGCTCAAGTCGATCATCCGTAAATATTCCGACCACATCTCGCTGCCGATCGTGATGCAGAAAGAGGAGTGGGACGAAGAGAAGAAGGAAACCGTCGTCAAGGACGACGTCGAGACCGTGAACCAGGCCAGCGCGCTGTGGGCACGCTCCAGGAGCGAGATCACCGAAGAACAGTACAACGAGTTCTACAAGCACGTCTCGCACGACTTCCAGGACCCGCTGACCCATACCCACAACCGGGTCGAAGGCCGCAGCGAATACACCCAGCTGCTGTACGTACCGGCCCATGCGCCGTTCGACCTGTGGGACCGCAACAAGCGCGGCGGGATCAAGCTGTACGTCAAGCGCGTGTTCATCATGGACGACGCCGAGCAGCTGATGCCGACCTACCTGCGCTTCATCAAGGGCGTGATCGACTCGGCCGACCTGCCGCTGAACGTCTCGCGCGAGATCCTGCAAGAGTCGCGCGACGTGCGCGTGATCCGCGAAGGCTCGACCAAGCGCGTGCTGGGCATGCTCGAGGAGATGGCGAACTCGGACGAGCAGGCCGGCAAGGACAAGTACGCGACCTTCTGGAAGGAATTCGGCCAGGTGCTCAAGGAAGGCATCGGCGAGGACACCACCAACAAGGATCGCATCGCCAAGCTGCTGCGCTTTGCCTCGACCGCCAATGAGTCGAACGAACAGACCGTGTCGTTCGCTGATTACGTCCGCCGCATGAAGGAAGGCCAGGACAAGATCTACTACGTCACCGCCGACAACTACCAGGCCGCCAAGAACAGCCCGCACCTCGAGATCTTCCGCAAGAAGGGCGTCGAAGTCATCTTGATGACCGACCGCGTCGACGAGTGGATGCTGTCGTTCTTCACCGAGTTCGAAGGCAAGGAACTGGTATCGGTCGCCAAGGGTGGCCTGGACCTGGGCGCGCTGGAAGACGAGGCCGAGAAAAAGGAACACGCCGAGACCGAGGCCGGCTACAAGGAACTGGTCGAGAACATGAAGGGCGCCCTGGGCGAGAAAGCCAAGGACGTGCGCGTGACCTTCCGCCTGACCGATTCGCCGGCCTGCCTGGTGGCGGACGAAAACGAGTTGTCGGGCAACCTGCTGCGCATGCTGAAGGCCGCCGGCCAAGAGGCGCCGGAATCGAAGCCGATCCTCGAGATCAACCCGGACCACCCGCTGGTGCAGCGCCTGAAGTACGAAGAAGCGAGCGGCGCCCGCTTTGCCGACATGGCGCACATCCTGTTCGACCAGGCGATGCTGGCCGAAGGCGGCAGCCTGGCCGATCCGGCGTCGTTCGTCAAGCGCCTGAACGAGATGCTGCTGGCGAAGTAAGCGAAAACCGGGGCAGCGATGCCCCGGTTTTTTTTAACCAAACCTGAGCACCATCGCCGTCACGCAGCTCGCCGCCGCCAGCCCGCCGACCACGCGCACCACGCGCGCCGCCGCCACGGTCCCATACGCCAGCAGGCCGATCGCGATCCACACCGCCGCCGTCAGGCAGCCGATCCACAGCACGAAACCGCGCCCCTGCGCGCGCAGTTCAACGCAGCACAGCAGCGACACCAGCAGGGCCAGTGCGCCGAGCGCCTGCACCGTATTGCGTACGCGCGGGCGGCGCAGGGCGCCGCAGGCTTCCTGCCAGTGACGCTCCATCGTCAGCCCGAGCGTTAGCAATCCGGCCACCGCCGCGGCGAAGGCGGCTACCCCGAACAGCGTCGCGACCACCAGCTGCATCGTGCGACCCTAGAACGTCGCCTGGAGGGTGGCCGTCAGGTTGCGCGGTTCGCCATACCAGTTGCCGCCCCTGGCGTCGCCCAGGGTGCGATAGTAGTGCTTGTCGAAGATATTGTTGAAGTTGAGCGCGGCCAGCAGGTTGCGGTTGATCCGGTAGCCGACCCGGCCCGACCATACCGCGTAACCCGCCTGTTCGATGCGCACCGCGCCCGAGGTCTTGTAGGTCAGGCTCTGGGCGTTGACGCCGCCGCCCGCGCTCCAGGCGCTGCCGCTTGGCCGCCAGCTGGCCCAGATGCGCGCCAGGTGGCGCGGGGTGAAGGTCGACAGCGGCTGGTTCTCGTTGGCGCTCGGCAGCCCGGTCGCGGTGCGGTCGCGCAGGTACTTGGTCTGGTTGAAGGTATAGCCCGCGCTGAGGTCGAGCCCTGGCGCGACCTGGCCGGTCAGCTCGGCGTCCAGGCCCTGGCTGCGTACCTTGCCTTCGGCAATGAAGCAGGCGCCGCCGGTCGGCGAGCCGATACATGGCGATGGATTGAGCGGATCGCTTTGCGAGCGGTTTTCCTCGACGATGCGAAATGCCGCCAGCGAGGCGTTCAGGCGCCCGCCGAACAGCGCGCCCTTCAGGCCGGCCTCGATATTCTCGCCGGTCGCCGGAGCGAGCCGGTCGCCGCTGGCGGTGAACTGATTCGCTTGCGAGCGGAAGATCTCGGCATAGCTGAGGTAAGTCGTCCACTCGGGCGCGAAGTCCCATTGCAGGGCGCCGAACGGCGTGAATTCGCCATCCTGCTTGTATGGCTGGGTGTTGTAGCCCTTGGTCACCAGGTTCTGGACCGCGTTCTTCCAGTTGCTCACGCGCCCGCCGGCAATCAGTTTCACCTCGTCCGTCAGCGCGAAACGCAGCGAGCCATAGACCCCCGACTGCTCGGTCGGCGTCAGCGTGTGCGTGGCCGCGCGCGCCGGGGTGGTCGGCGCGACAGCGTAGTCGAAGGGGTTGAAGGTGAAGGGACTGACCGCCGGATTCGCGATCGCGAGCAACTGGCTGCGGTAGTCATAGTCGCGCTTCATCCAGTTGGCGCCCAGCAGGACGTCGTGGCGGCGACCGAAGGCGGCGAAGCTGCCCTCCAGCGTGAGGTCGGCCGCTTTCTGCTCGCCCAGCAGGCGGGCCTGGAACGAGGACAGCGTCGGGCCGAGATTGGTCGCGCGGTTGACCGCGCCGAAGGCCGAGCCGCTCAGGTCGTGGTTGTCCTCGGTCATGCGGCTGAAGGCCACGCGCAGCTTCCAGTCGTCGTTGAAACGGTGCTGCAGGTCGGCGAAGGCGGTGGTCGACCTGACGTTGGTGTCCGACCAGGCGGCGTTGAGGTAGGTCGAGCGCGGCAGGCCCAGGTCGCCGCCATCGGCGAAGCGCGGCAGGCCGCCGTAGTACGGCGTGATGTCGTTCTCTTCGCGGTGGACGCCCACGCCCAGGGTGGTCGACGGCGCCAGGTCGGCCTCCACGATGGCGTACAGGATCGAGCGCTGGTTCTCCGAGATGTCGTAGACATACTCGCGGTCTTCGTAGGCGCCGACGACGCGCGCGCGCACGCTGCCGCTGTCATTGAGCACGCGGCTGGCATCGATCTCGGTCCGGTAATTGTCCCAGCGGCCGGCGCTGGCCAGCACGTCGACGCGATTGGTCTTGAGCGGGCGCTTGCGCACCAGGTTGACGACGCCGCCGGGATTGCCGGCGCCGCTGAACAGGCCCGCCGGTCCGCGCATCACTTCCACCCGGTCGAACACCGACAGGTCGGCGCTGATATTGAAGCCCGAGCCGCGCTGGGTGGTCACGCCGTCGTACTGGACCGTTTCGATCTCGAAGCCGCGCGAAAAGAAGCGGCGTTCGTGGCTGCTGGTTTGCTCGACCACCAGCCCGGTGATGCTGCCCAGCGCCTGGTCGAGCGTGCGCAGGTCCTGGTCCTTCAGGCGCTGGCGATTGACGACCGACACCGATTGCGGCGTTTCGCGCAGGCTGCGGCTGCCCTTGGCGATCGAGGCGGCGTCGCTGGCGTAGCCGGTCTCGATTTTGTCGGCCGTGACCAGCACGGTCGATGCCGGGACCGGCTCGTCGGGCGCCGCCGGCGCATCTGCGGCCATGACGGCGTGGGTTGGGTAGGCGAGGGCCAGGGCCAGCGCGAGCGGCAAGCGCATCGGTGAACTCATGCGGTTCTTTCTTCAGGGAGGTGGACGGGCAGACGTGACAATGCTACGAATGCAAATGAGAATGATTCGCATTTTGATGTAATTGTGGATTTTATGCAATATGCAAATGCCGCGATGCGGCTTTGACACCACATTCCCCAGCAGGAAGGCGCTTCAGAGGTGACGTATTTCGGCCGGTGGCGTGGCCCGGTTGTCGTTGCGGCCGTCGATATGGCGCTCGGCGGCCTTGATCGCATAGCCCCGGCCCCGGCGGTCGGGGCGCAGGCGCGCGCTGTGCAGGACGGTCATGGCGCCGAGATCTCGTCGCAGAACTGCTCCAGAAGGCGCAGGCCGTCCGGCCAGTCGCCATGGCCGGAATCGGTGTTCAGGTGGCCGGCGTCGCCGATCTCGACCAGGCGGCTGCCCCAGGCGGCGGCGAAGGCGGCGGTCCGGTCGCGACTGGCGAAGGGATCGTTGGCGCTGCCCACCACCAGGCTCGGAAACGGCAGCGTTTTCAGGGGGATCGGCGCCCAGCAATTGAGGTCGGCCGGGTAGGTGGACGCCTCGACGTCGCTCGGCGCGACCAGGAAGGCGCCCGCTACCTTGAGCGGAGAGCCGGACAGCGCCCAGTGCGCGACCAGCATGCAGCCCAGGCTGTGCGCCACCAGGATCGGCGCGCCCTGGCAGTCGGCGATGGCGGCGTTCAGTTCGGCCACCCATTCGTCGCAATGAGGATTGCTCCAGTCGCGGTGCTCGGCGCGCCGCCAGTGCGGGTTGCGTTCATGCCAGAGCGATTGCCAGTGGCGCGGGCCCGAGTTCCACAGGCCGGGCAGGATCAGGACGTCACATTTCATTGTTTGCTTCTCCTTGATGGGGGCGGCTGGCCGGGCGCCACAGGGCGCCGGCCAGGCGCGCGAGCAGGCGCCGGAAACCGTTCTTGCGCTGTTCGGTCAGCAGGCCGAGGATGGCGGTCGCGAGCGCGATCGCGGCGCCCAGCGCCAGCAGGTCGGCCAGGCTGCGTGGATCGTGCGGATACAGCGCCGGCCAGGCGGCCAGTACCAGCGCGTGCGACAGGTAGAGCGTCAGGGTATACGAGGCCAGGAGCCGGATCGGTGGCGCCCAGCGCAGCAGGGGCTTGAGGTCGGCGAAGCGCGCGCAGGCGAAATTCAGGCACACGACCAGGCCGAAGACATAGTCGGCCAGGAAGCGGTCGCTGTTGCCGAGCGCGAAGGCCTGGCCGATCCACGAAGCGCGGCCGGCCGCGCGCAGGCTTTCCTCGACACCGCTGGCCTCGTAGGCCACCAGCAGCGCCAGGCTGGCGATCCAGCCGGCGCGGGCC
>NZ_STGG01000025.1 GCF_005222695.1 Massilia sp. HP4
GGGCCAGGCCGCGCGCCAGCGTATGCCGCGCCTGCCAGCGATACAGCGCGACCCCGGCCAGCCAGACCGGCAGCAGCAGCCACAATTTGATGCCCATGACGGCCAGCACCAGGGTCAGCGCCGGCAGGCGCCATGGCCCGCGCACATAGCAGGCGACCCCGAACAGCACGTAGTACCAGACTTCGTAGTTGAGCGACCACCAGGGACCGAGCCAGGGCGGCACCTCGGCCAGCGTCCACAGGTCGCCCAGGAACAGCAGGTGGAGGGGGAGGTAGAGCCAGGGCTTGGTGAGCTGGTAATGCTGCCGCGTGTCGCTGGCCAGGTGGGCCGGGACCAGGCTGGCGCAAAGGAAGGCCAGCAGCAGCACCGGCAGCGCCACCGAATAGATGCGGGCGGCGCGCGCCAGCGCATAGTCGCGCGCGCTCGGGCGGCGCTGTTCGGTGGTATAGGCGATCACGAAGCCGGACAGCACGAAGAAGGCCATCACGGCTTCGCGTCCGAACAGGGTCAGGAGATCGGCGCCCGGCCCCTCCACCAGGTCGAACTGGCGCAGGTGCATCAGCACGACCGCCAGCGCCGCCAGGAAGCGGACCAGGTCGAGGTACACCGAGAACGGCGGGTCGAGTGGGGAGGGGGGGGCGCGCATGGCGTTTATATTAATGCAAATCACGCAGCTGGCTCCGCTAGCCGGGCGTACAGCACCAAAGGCGGGGTCATACCAAAGGCGGGGTCACAAAGGCGGGGTCAGGTCTGACATTCGGACACGGCCTCGACACTAGCCGCTTTTTACAAAGGCGGGGTCACAAAGGCGGGGTCAGGTTGAGGTGGTCCGGATTTCTCGGACATCTATTTGAGCACACGGAATGCTGCATCGACGGCGGCTGGCGTTTGGTAGCCCAGGGTTTGATGCAGCCTCTGCTGATTGTAGTACACCTCAA
>NZ_STGG01000026.1 GCF_005222695.1 Massilia sp. HP4
AAAAGCGCCCTGCTGCGTTGTAAATCCTCGCCATACCACGCGGTATGGCTGCGGTTTACGCCTTGCCGGGCGCCTTTTTCCGTCGCCAATCCCATCCGCCAGAATAAATCAGCGCTTCTCTAGCACAACGCTTTGCATGGTCGGATACAGGGGTTTGACGATGGATATCATGTTGAAAGCTGCAGGCGTCATGCTTGGCATGATTGTTGGCTTAGCAAATGCCGCAGAAGGAAAGCTTCCTACTGATGTGGCCAAGTACGTGGAGCAGCGCGAAGGCTGTGACCACTTCCGCGGTGAGGTTCCAGACCCACCTGATGCGCAGCGGATGGGAGAGATAGAGCGAGAGATCCGCAAGCTTTGCACAGGGACCGATAAAAAGCTCAATAAGCTGAAGCGCAAGTACGCCAAAGACCAGGCGATAACGACGCGCCTGAATGAGTTTGAGGAAAATATCAAGATGCCAGCATCAACGAATAGGCCATAAGGTAAACCCGGCCCAAGCTTGCACTTCCTGATCCACAAATAGAAACGGCCTCAAAAAGAGGCCGTTTGATTTCAGCGCTTAGCGATCAGACGTCGATATTCCCCGCCCGCAGCGCATTGGTCTCGATGAAGTTACGACGAGGCTCCACCTCATCCCCCATCAGCGTCGTAAAGATCTGATCCGCCGCAATCGCATCCTCGATCTGTACTTTAAGCAGACGACGCACGGTCGGATCCATCGTGGTCTCCCACAACTGCTCCGGATTCATCTCGCCCAGTCCTTTATAGCGCTGCTTGGACACGCCCCGTTCGGCTTCCTCACGCAGCCATTCCATCGCCTGATGGAAATCGCGCACCGCGAATTCCTTCATGCGCTCGCCTTCGCCGCGGCGCACGATGGCGCCTTCGCCCATCAGGCCCTGGAAGGTCGCGGCCGAATCGGCCAGCACGCCGTAATCGGCGCCCGCGACGAAGTCGGCGTCGATCGACGTCACCTGCACGTTGCCGTGGTAGATGCGTTCGATACGCAGGGCATGCTTCTCGGACAGCTCGTCCGAACGCACCTTGACCTGCACAGCCTTGTCGTTGATCGCGCTTTCCATCGCCTTGGCCGATGCCTCGGCGCTCTCGAGCGTCGTCAGGTCCAGCGCCACGCCGCCGCTGAAGATCGCGGTCAGGGCAGCGCGGTCGATCACGCGCGCCAGGCGCAGCATGATGGCGTTGGCCAGGTTGTACTTGCGCGCCAGCTCGCCCAACGCTTCGCCGCTGACCGGCTCCGCGCCTTCGCGCGGAATCAGCGACGCGGTGTTCAGCGCGAACGTCATCATGTAGCTGGCTTCTTCGACATCATCCTTCAGGTAACGCTCGTCGCGGCCGGCCTTGACCTTGTACAGCGGCGGCTGGGCGATATAGATGTGGCCGCGCTCGACCAGCTGCGGCATCTGGCGGTAGAACAAGGTCAGCAGCAGGGTACGGATGTGGGCGCCGTCGACGTCCGCATCGGTCATGATGATGATGCGGTGGTAGCGCAGCTTGTCTACGTTGAACTCGTCCGGGCCGATCGAGGTGCCAAGCGTCGCGATCAGGGTCGTGATCTGTTCCGACGACAGCATCTTCTCGAAGCGCGCCTTTTCCACGTTCAGTACCTTGCCGCGCAGGGGCAAGATCGCCTGGAATTTACGGTCGCGGCCCTGCTTGGCCGAACCGCCTGCGGAGTCACCCTCGACGATGTACAGCTCGGCCAGCGCCGGGTCGCGTTCCTGGCAGTCGGCCAGTTTAGACGACAGGCCCAGACCGTCCATCACGCCCTTGCGGCGGGTCAGGTCGCGCGCCTTGCGCGCCGCTTCGCGGGCACGGGCTGCTTCGACGATCTTGCCGCAGATGATCTTGGCGTCGTTCGGCTTTTCCATCAGGAAGTCGGTCAACGTCTTGGCGACGATTTCCTCGACCGGGCCGCGCACCTCGGACGACACCAGCTTGTCCTTGGTCTGCGACGAGAACTTCGGCTCAGGCACTTTCACCGACAGCACGCAGGTCAGGCCTTCGCGCATATCGTCGCCCGAGATCTCGACCTTGGCCTTCTTGGCAAAGTCGTGCTCGTCGATGTACTTGTTGATCACGCGCGTCATCGCCGCACGCAGGCCGGTCAGGTGGGTGCCGCCGTCGCGTTGCGGGATGTTGTTGGTAAAGCACAGCACCTGCTCGTTGAACGAGTCGTTCCACTGCATCGACACGTCGACCGAGATATTCGTGTTCTGGTCCGACATGCGGTCGCCGGTCGCCTGGAAAACCGTCGGGTGCAGCACGGTCTTGGCCTTGTTGATGTACTCGACGAAGCCGCGGGTTCCGCCTTCGAAGGCGAACAGTTCTTCCTTGCCGGTGCGCTGGTCGGTCAGCTTGATGCTCACGCCATTGTTCAGGAACGACAGTTCGCGGATACGCTTGCTCAGGATCTCGTAGTGGAATTCCACCAGCGTGAAAATCGTTTCGTCGGCCCAGAAATGCACTTCGGTGCCGCGCTTGTCGGTCTCGCCGATCACCTTCATCGGGGAGACTTCGAAGCCGTCGCGGATCTCGATCAGGCGATCCACCGGCACGCCGCGCGTGAATTCCATCTGGTGCACCTTGCCGTTCTGGCGCACGGTTACGCGCAGCAGTTTCGACAGTGCGTTCACGCAAGACACGCCAACGCCGTGCAGGCCGCCCGACACCTTGTAGGAGTTCTGGTTGAACTTGCCGCCGGCGTGCAGCTCGGTGAGGGCGATCTCGGTCGCCGAGCGCTTCGGCTCGTGCTTGTCGTCCATCTTGACGCCGGTCGGGATGCCACGGCCATTGTCGGTGATCGAAATCGAGTTGTCGGAGTGGATCGTGACGTGGATCTCGGTGCAGTAGCCGGCCAGGGCTTCGTCGATCGAGTTGTCCAGCACCTCGAATACCAGGTGGTGCAGGCCGGTGCCGTCCGAGGTGTCGCCGATATACATGCCCGGGCGCTTGCGCACCGCTTCGAGGCCTTCCAGGATCTGGATCGAGGCGGCGCCGTATTCATCCGCGTTTGGGGCGGGATTTTCTGCTGGGATATTCTCGGACATGACTGCTTTCTATATGACTATCTAGTTCAGGCAAATGCATGCGGGCCGCCGGGGCGGCCCGCGCGACGCGTCAAATCCGCATCGGCATGACGACGTACTTGAAGTCGCCATTGTCGGGAATCGAAATCAGCGCCGACGAGTTCGAGTCGCCCAGGGCGATGTTCACCTGGTCGCACTTGAGGTTGTTCAGCACGTCGAGCAGGTAAGTGACGTTGAAGCCGATGTCGATCGAATCGCCGCCGTAGTCGATCTCGAGTTCTTCGACCGCTTCTTCCTGGTCGGCATTGGTCGAGCTGATCTTCATGACGCCCGGCTCGATGATGCAGCGCACGCCCTTGAATTTATCGCTGGTCATGATCGCGGCGCGCTGCAGCGAACGCAGCAGTTCATCGCGGCTGATCGTGAAGTCGTTCTTGTAACCCTTCGGGATCACGCGGGTGTAGTCAGGGAACTTGCCCTCAACCAGCTTCGAGACCAGCTCGATGTCGGCGAAGGTCAGCTTGACCTGCGACGCCGCGATATCCAGGCGCACGGTCTCGTCGCTTTCTTCCAGCAGGCGCTGCAGTTCGATGATGGTCTTGCGCGGGATGATGACTTCCTGGCGCTCGAACTGCTGCTCGGTCTCCACCTGACAAAAAGCGAGGCGGTGGCCGTCTGTAGCTACTGCAATAATGTTGCTGCCGTCGAGCACCAGCAGCAGGCCGTTCAGGTAGTAACGGATGTCTTGCTGGGCCATCGAGAAGTACACCATATTGAACAGGTGCTTCAGCGTTTTCTGCGGCAGGGTCACCGAGGCGTTGTGCGTATCAGCCACCGAGACGGTCGGGAATTCCTCGGCCGCCAGGGTTTGCAGGGCGAAACGCGACTTGCCGCTCTGGACGGCCAGGCGCTTGTTCTGCAGGGTCATCGTGACGTCGCCCGATTCCGGCAGCGCGCGCAGGATGTCGAGCAGCTTGCGTGCGGCCACCGTGGTGCCGGTCACGTCGTCGCCCGAACCGATATTGGCGTGCGTGGTGATCTGGACTTCGGTGTCGGTCGACAGGAAGGACACGTTCTCGCCGTTCTTGCGAATGAGGATATTGGCCAGAATCGGCATGGTGTGCCGACGCTCGACAATACCGCTCACAATCTGCAGTGGCCGGAGAAGCGTGTCTCGGGTGGTTTTGACCAATTGCATAGTTATCCTCAGTACGTTTGAAAGGTGATTTATTACTAAAGCGATATTGTGCCATTGCCTGAGGCAAACGCACAAAAACTGCTCAAGGGCAGGGGATCAACCCTTGAGCGTCTGTTCCAGCACGTGCAGTTCGTGGTTGCACTCTGGATTCTTCTGGCGGTCGCCGGCGATCTTGCGCACCGCATGCAGCACGGTCGTGTGGTCGCGGCCACCGAACAGTTCGCCGATCTCCGGCAGACTCTTTTGCGTCAGTTCTTTTGCCAGGTACATCGCGATCTGGCGCGGACGGGCGATGTTCGCCGGCCGGCGCTTCGAATACATGTCCGCAACCTTGATGTTGAAGAAATCGGCCACCGTCTTCTGGATGTTTTCCACCGAGATCTGACGGTTCTGGACCGATAGCAGATCCTTCAGTGCTTCCTTGACGACATCGATGGTGATGTCCTTGCCGTGGAAACGCGAGTAGGCCAGGATCTTGCGCAGCGCGCCTTCGAGCTCGCGCACGTTCGAGCGCAGGTGCTTGGCCACGAAGAAGGCGACGTCGTCCGACAGGGTCACGTCTTCGGACTGCGCTTTCTTGAGCAGGATCGCCACGCGCATCTCGAGCTCGGGCGGCTCGATCGCCACCGTCAGGCCGGAATCGAAGCGCGAGATCAGGCGGTCGTCCATGCCCGTGATCTCTTTTGGATAAGTATCCGAGGTGATGATGATCTGCTTCTTGGCCGCGATCAGCGCCTCGAACGCATAGAAGAATTCTTCCTGCGTCCGGCTCTTGCCACCGAAGAATTGAATATCATCGATGAGCAGCATGTCGAGCGAATGATAGTAGTGCTTGAAGTCGTCGAAGCCCTTGCGTTGATAGGCGGTGACGACGTCGCGCACGTATTGCTCGGCGTGGATGTAGCGGATGCGCGCATTCGGCTGGTCGGCCATGACCTGGTTGCCGATCGCGTGGATCAAGTGGGTCTTACCGAGGCCGACGCCGCCGTAGAAGAACAGCGGGTTGTACGACACGCCCGGATTGTTGGCGACCTGGATCGCGGCGGCGCGCGCCAGCTGGTTGGCCTTACCGGTCACGAAGCTATCAAAAGTAAGCTCGGTATTGATGCGGCTTTGCTCGCGCTTGGGCGAGTTGGCGATGTTCAGGTTCTGGGTGTGGTTCGGGCCGGCATTCTGGCTGGGGCTCGGGTTTTCGGCGCCAGGCGCAGGGCGCGGGGCGTTGAAATCGACCGTGGCCGTGTTGCCCGACGCGCCTGCGCTGGGTGCATTGCGGGTCGGGTGATTCTTGGGGTCGAGCACGAATTGCACCTCGACCGGCGCTTCCCAATACTGGGCCGCCAGCTCGGTGATGCGAGTAGCAAATTGCGTCTTGACCCAGTCGAGTTTAAAACGGTTGGGCGCAGCGATGCGCAGCTTGCCGTCTTCGTAGTCGAGGGCGACCAGCGGTTTGATCCACGCGCTGAATTGCTGCGGCGTGAGCTCGAGCTCTAGCTGCGCGGATGCGGTCTGCCAAAAATTTTCCATACTTCGCTTTTGATTCGTAACACGCTATTTTACCTGTCCCGGCCGAAGTTATCCACAGGCGCTGCACATATTTTCCACCGAAACGGCGCGCCGCGATGATGCCTTGCCAAGCTGGAAAGGCCGTGCGCCGACGGTTGGCGTTACAACACCCGCCTTGACAGTGGAAGCCGAAATGGAGTCTAATTCAGGGTTCCCCGTCCGTGCGCCAGGCCAGGCTGTCTTTTTCCAGCGGCTGGTGGTTGGGCGAAGAGAGACTTGCTGTGGCATGACGCTGGCGTAACATCGAGCGAAATTGTCATCGGCGCCGAATCTGACGATGACGTCAGACCCGATTTTGCATCTTATTTTGCTTTAAGCGAGACCACCATGAAACGTACTTACCAACCTTCCGTCGTCCGTCGCAAGCGCACGCACGGCTTCCGCGCACGTATGGCTACCCGTGGTGGCCGTCAAGTCCTGAACGCTCGCCGCGCCAAGGGCCGCAAGCGTCTGGCTGTCTAAGTCACGCACCGCAGATCGATTGCGGTCGGTGATGACAGGCGAAGGTTCGCACGACTTCGCGCGCGCTCGGCGCATCGTTAAAACGGATGAATTTTCATCCGTTTTTCGTTTGCGGCCGACGCAAAAAACGGCGCATTTCGTGCTCTACACGCGTCCGAACGGCCTGCCGCATGCGCGGCTGGGCGTCGTTGCGGCCAAGCGTTTCGCGCCGCGCGCAGTGACCCGTAATACGATCAAGCGCATGACGCGCGAGCTGTTCCGCACCAGCGCCCTGGCGCCGGTCGATTGCATCGTGCGCCTGTCGCGCCCCGTCAACGCCAAGGATGGCCCGGCCACCACGCGCGCCCTGAAGGCCGCGCTGAAGGTGGAATTGACGCGCCTGTTCGCTGCACAGCAAGCCCGGCAGCGGCCACAGCCGGCGCCGGCAAGCACGCCATGAAGACGCTGCTCGTCTGGTTGCTTCGCGGCTACCAGCTGCTGCTGTCCCCGATGCTCGGGCCGCGTTGCCGGTTCTATCCCAGCTGTTCCAATTACGCCATCGAAGCGCTGCGCGTCCATGGCGCCGCACGCGGTTCCTGGCTGGCCGCGCGCCGCGTGGGCCGCTGCCATCCGTGGAATGCGGGCGGCCTCGACCCGGTGCCGCCCAAAGACGGCCCCAAGGAATCCCATTCAGCCGCTTGCGGTTGCAACCACTCTTGAAGACTCCAATGGAATTCAATAAACGTACTGTCCTGTGGATCGTGTTCGCCATCTCTCTGATTGTTCTCTGGAACAATTGGATGGTGGCTAACGGCAAGCAGTCGCTGTTCTCGGCGCAACCGCCGGCGCAAGTGGCCCAGCAGAATAAACCGACCGACGTGCCAGCCGCGCCGCAGCCGGGCACCACCGCCGTGCCGGGTGCTCCGGCCGCCGCTGCCACCCCGGGGGCGGCCGCAGGGGCGCCCGGCGACCCAGCCGCGCCAGCCGCACCGGCCAGCCAGATCGTCACCGTCACGACCGACGTCGTGAAAGTCGACATCGACTCGGTCGGCGGCGTCATCAAGCGCCTCGAGCTGCTGCACTACCCGGATCACTTCGACAAGGCCAGGAACCAGGTCCTGTTCAATGTGAACGGCCCGAATGTCTACCTGGGCCAGACCGGCCTGATCGGCACCAGCGCCGCCGGCGTGCTGCCGAACCACACGACGCCGTTCACCGTCAAGTCGGCCCAGACCACCCTGGGCGGCAACAACCAGGCGCAAGTGGTCCTGGAAGCCGAACAGGGCGGCGTGCGCCTGACCAAGACGCTGACCTTCCGCAAGGGCGACTACCTGGTCGGTGTGCGTCATGACATCACCAATATCAGCGCCGCGCCGATCCAGCCTTCGCTGTACCTGCAGCTGCAGCACGACGGCAACAAGCCGGCCACCGATTCCTGGTTCATGCCGAGCTACACCGGCCCGACCCTGTACACCGACGCCGACAAGTACCAGAAGCTGACCTTCGAAGAAATCGAGAAGGGCAAGGCTGACCACTCGACCAAGGCCGATAATGGCTGGGTCGCGATCTCGCAGCACTTCTTCGTCTCGGCCTTCATCCCGGCCGACAAGGCGCCGCGCGACATCTTTACCAAGAAGATCGCCAACAACCTGTACGCGATCGGCACCGTCCAGGCGCTGGGCACCGTGGCGCCTGGCGCGACCGTGTCGAACGATACCCGCCTGTATTCGGGTCCGCAGGACGAGCAGATCCTGGAAACCATCACCCCGGGCCTGGAGCTGGTGAAGGACTACGGCATGCTGACCGTGATCGCCAAGCCGATCTTCTGGGTGATGACCCAGCTGCATTCGATGCTGGGCAACTGGGGCTGGACCATCGTCGCCCTGACCATCCTGATCAAGCTCGCGTTCTTCCCGCTGTCGGCGGCAGGCTATCGCAGCATGGCCAAGATGCGCGTCGTGACGCCGAAGATGCAGGCGATCCGCGAACGCTACAAGAGCGATCCGGCCAAGATGCAGCAGGCCACCATGGAGCTGTACAAGTCCGAGAAGATCAACCCGCTGGGCGGCTGCCTGCCGATCCTGGTGCAGATGCCGGTGTTCTTCGCCCTGTACTGGGTGCTGCAGGCCTCGGTCGAGATGCGCGGCGCCCCATGGATCGGCTGGATCCAGGACCTGACCCAGCCCGACCCGTTCTACATCCTGCCGGTGATCTACGCGGTGTCGATGTACATCACGACCAAGCTGAACCCGCAGCCGACCGATCCGGTGCAGGCCAAGATGATGCTGTTCATGCCGATCGCGTTCTCGGTGGTGTTCTTCTTCTTCCCGTCCGGCCTGGTGCTGTACTGGGTGGTCAATAACATCCTGTCGATCGCCCAGCAATGGGTCATCACCCGCAAGTTCGAGAGCGGCGCGGCCAAGTAATCCCGCAGCCTTTCCATCGAAAGCCCGCGCCTCCCCGGTGCGGGCTTTTGTTTTTGACGCAGCCGTTTCCCCGTACAATCGCTCCATGAAACTCGATACTTCTCCCATCGCCGCCATCGCCACCGCCCCGGGCCGCGGCGGCATCGGCGTCGTGCGCGCCTCCGGCAAGTCGCTCGCCTTCCTCGTTGACGCGCTATTCCCCGGCGTGACGCTGGCGCCGCGCCACGCGACCTATATCCCGTTCAAGGCGGCCAACGGCGACATCATCGACGAAGGCCTGGTCCTGTATTTCAAGGGACCGCATTCGTACACCGGCGAAGACGTGCTGGAACTGCAGGGCCACGGCGGCCCGGTGGTGCTGCAGATGCTGCTGGCGCGGGTGCTGGAAGCCGGCGCGCCGTCCGGCCTGCGCCTGGCCGAGCCGGGTGAGTTCACGCGCCGCGCCTTCCTGAACGATAAGCTCGACCTGGCACAGGCCGAGGCGGTGGCCGACCTGATCGACGCGTCCACCGAAGCCGCCGCGAAATCGGCATCGCAATCGCTGTCGGGGGCGTTCTCGCAAGTGGTGCACACGCTGGTCGAGGGCACGATCAATCTGCGCATGCTGGTCGAGGCCACGCTCGACTTTCCTGAAGAAGAGATCGACTTCCTCGAAAAATCGAATGCGCGCGGCCAGCTGGCCGGCATCATCGAATCGCTCGAAAACGTGTTCCGCCAGGCGGCGCAAGGCGCGCTGCTGCGCGAAGGCTTGAACGTGGTGCTGGTGGGTCAACCGAACGTTGGCAAGTCCTCACTTTTGAATGCGCTGGCCGGGGCCGAGGTGGCGATCGTGACGCCGATCGCCGGCACCACGCGCGACAAGGTGAGCGAGACGATCCAGATCGAGGGCATCCCGCTGAACATCATCGACACCGCGGGCATTCGCGCGGTGAGTGACGAGATCGACGTCGTCGAGCGCATCGGCATCGAGCGCACCTGGGGCGAAGTCGGCAAGGCCGACGTCATCCTGCACCTGCTGGACGCCAACCTGGGCCCGAGCGCGGCCGACGAAGCCATCGTCGCCGCCTTTCCGCAGAACGTGCCGGTGGTGCGCATCTGGAACAAGATCGACCTGTCGGGCCACAAGCCGTCGAAGGACGAGAGTGCCGATGCAGTGCATCTCTACCTGTCGGCCCACGAGAAGCTCGGTATCGACCTGCTGCGCGCCGAGCTGCTGCGCATCGCCGGCTGGCAGCAGACCGGCGAGTCGCTGTACCTGGCGCGCGAACGCCACCTGATCGCCCTGCGCGCCGCGCGCGAACACCTGGAGCTGGCGCGCCAGCATGCGTTGCAGGACGATCAATCGCTCGACCTGTTTGCCGAAGAGCTGCGCCTGGCGCAGGATCAGCTGTCGAGCATCACAGGTCAATTTACGCCGGACGATTTGCTGGGGGTGATTTTCAGCCGCTTCTGTATCGGAAAGTGATTTCGAATCTAGAGAACTCTAGATCAGTCCATTTGATCGCTATCCCCCTATGAAGAGCATCAGAGTAGTGTCCAGTATGTTCCAAAGTTTCCTATAGACATCTAGTGATTTTAGGTACACAATTTGGTACACGTTTTCTCGGCCCGAGAAATCCGTGTACCAAAGGAGTGTACTTATGCCGCGTCAAGCGACCCCCTTAACTGATACGAAGATCAAGTCACTGAAAGCTCGACCGGCGCGATACCGGGTAAGCGATAGTGCAGGCTTGATGCTCGAAGTAATGCCGAGTGGCGCGAAGATCTGGCGCTATCGCTACCAGTTGCACGGTGTACGACACCCGCCTCTCACGATTGGTAACTATCCCGAGATTGGCTTGGGTGACGCCCGCAAACGCCGTGACGAGTGGGCTGCCCTCGTTGCACGCGGTGCATCACCAAAACGTGCGGTGCAAGCCGAGAAAACCGCCATGTTGAACACGGTTGGAGCCTTCGGTAAGTCATGGTTGGACGAACAGCTTGTAGATAAGTCGTCTAGTTACATCACAACGATGCGCCGGCTCATGACCAAAGATGTTTTCCCGATGCTTGGTAGTGTCCCACTCTCGGAGGTCAAGCCTGCTGACATCATGGCCCTGTGCGACAGGATCAAAGCGCGTGGCGCACCAAAAATGGCTTTATTAACACGTAATGCCCTGCGGCGAATGTACGATTTTGCGATCGCGCGTCAGCTCACAGAAAGTAACCCAGCTGCGGCGCTCGTGGCCCGATTCATCGCGACGGAGGAAAGCAGGACGCGTGTCTTGTCGCCGCAGGAAATCGGCGTGGTTCTCAGGGCGATTTATGCATCCGACATCCGGCGTTCTCTCAAGTTAGCGCTGAATCTTCTCTTCATTACGATGGTACGCAAGGCCGAACTCACCGAGGCAACTTGGGATGAGTTCGACCTTGCTGCAGGGGTATGGGACATTCCAGCTGAGCGAATGAAAAAGGATCGCCCCCATCGGGTGTACTTGTCACGCCAAGCGCTTGCCATGCTAGAGGAACTGAAGGCTCATGCAGGGAAGTCGATCTATTTATTTCCAAGTACCCGGGGCGTCAATGACCGTCCGATCAGCAAGAGCACACTGAATCAAGCAGTGCGCGCGTTGTCCATCGACGTTCAACATTTCGTCCTGCATGACTTCCGGCGCATGGCCTCCACCCATCTTCACGAGATGGGGCACTCGTCGGATGCGATTGAACGAACTTTGGCGCACAAGATCGTGGGCATCAAGGGCGTCTACAATCGCGCGGAATATGCAGATCAACGCCGCTTAATACTTCAAGCCTGGGCGGATTTCGTTCAGTCGCAAATGGAGGGCGCTACTGTCACCCCGCTCTTTAAAAAGGCAAGCTGAAGTTGGAAGACAACAATATTCGACAGACGTCTTCGGTAGACACAGATCTGCTGATTAATGAAGTCCGCGTTCAAACACTGGGTGAGCTTGCTCACTTCCACGCACATCTCGAACCAGGTAAAGCTGCAGACGCCTTTGCATCCGAATTTTTTCATCCCATGAGTGCTGATCCGTCGGTCAGTGGTGAACGGTTTCGTGCTGAGTTCGTCAGCGTTCTTGAATCAGGAGCGCAGGCCGACTTGAGGTTTGCAGCTATGACCATTGCTTGTGCCTACTGCGTCGACGTAAGCCGGCTTCTGGCTAGAGGAATGCGCGAACTTGCCTGGCAAAACATGTCGGACGCTCGGTACTGGTGTGGTGTTACGCTTGCCAGTCGTGGCATCGAAGACGCGCGCTCGGCGACGATCTCCGCAACACGCAAGCACACCAGCGACAAAGCAGCGGCAACGAGGGTCGACGAGCGCTTAGCTGTTCAGTATCGTGCGATCATGTTCCTCGCCGTAGCTGGCCTTTGTTCCGTGCAAAAGCTATGCTGGGCGACTTGATTGCTGGATTCAGCAGTCCCAGTATTCAATCGCACCCG
>NZ_STGG01000027.1 GCF_005222695.1 Massilia sp. HP4
TATCTCATTGCTGAGACAACGTTAATACTTTTTGTGAACATTTGATATTTTAAGTAATCAAGAACCGAGGTTCTTGGCACCTTCATCAAACGCCCACACTTATCGACTGTTAATTTTTTAAAGATCAGAATTCGGTTACTGCATCTGCCGTTTGCTTCGAAGCGTTGTGTTCGTCAGCAGCAGAGAGGCGAGAGTATGAAGCGTTTCTCAATTTTCGTCAACCTCTTTTTTCTCTTCGTTTTCGCTACCGTGAGGTGGCGTCTGCGTCGAGGAGCGAGACTATAACAAAGCGCCATCGCCCCCGCAAGGGTAGTTTTCAACTTTGTCGAATCGCGTCGACTGCCCAGGTATAGCCAATGCGCTCTTGTTCGAGCCGCAGTCGTTCCTCAAACACATTGTCGCGCAGCTGAGTAAATAGCCGCCGCTCTTGCTCCGTCAGCCGCATCAGGTCCGCCAGGTAACGTTTATCGCCATCCTCCTGCCCCCATACATGGCGATGTGCCTGCAACGTGCCCTCATCCATCAGCAGCGATTCGACGCTGGGGATCGATGCCCGCAAGCGATCGAGGATCGCAAAACCGTGGGTATCGATATCGCCCCAGTACGTGACGTGCCGGGTACGCAGCCAGTCGACCTGCGCCAGGCGGTCGATGCCATAGCCGGCGCCAAACACCACCATGCTTGACTCCACATCGGGAAATGCCAGCGCATTCACCTCGTTCTCCGTTATGTAGATGCGGTCCACGCTGGTGCGCAATGCCGCGAATTGCGCCACAGGCACCATCAGGTCGGAGCAGCCACCGATGGTGTGCCGCCGGTCGAGTATGCGAAAACGAATCTGCGCTGGCTTGCCCAGCAGGCCATAACGCGCCTCGAACTGCCGCGCGCCAATGGCGCCGGCATCGATCGCTTCGGCAGGCAGCACCTGATCGAGCAGCTCTGCAATCAGCCCCTTGCGTACTTCGATGAACTTCGTATCGACACCCGGGATATCGAGCTGACGCAGATAAATGCCCGGGCGCGGATTCGCCACGAACCAGCGCAGCACGGCCAGGACGCGCTCCCATCCATCCCTGTGCTCGAGCAGGCGTAGCGGCTGCCTGGCCAGCCATGGGCGAAGAGCGGGAAACGCGACCAGGGTCGAGGCAACCAGCTCATCGAAGCGGCGCGCGTCGGCGCCACGGCCGATCATGCGCAACGCGGACGCTTCCGACTCCACGATGGCGGCAACCGGAATGCGGTTGCGCCCCAGTTGGCGGTGGTTGATGTCGCGCCAGACCAGCTCATAGCCATCGCCGCGTTCGGGCCGGCTGTTGCTGCGCAAGGCGCCGATCCAGTCACGCACCAGGTCGAACTGCTCGCCCATGGCGGCGACCGAAGGTTGCCGCAGCCGGACCTCATGCGGAAACAAGGCGCCGCCGTCCAGGCGCGCCGCCAGGATCGCGCCGCTGTCCCACAGGCGCTGGACGCTGGCGACGATGTCGCCCGGCGCCGACCATGCGCTGCGCGCCGCCGTCATCCGGCCCGGGCACCGCGCTCGGCGCGGTACTCCTCGATGCTCAGGTAGCGCAGCATCGACTGCCGCCCTTCTTCGCTGTGCACAAATCCCAGGCCCGCGACGTAGGGCTCGATGATGCGGATCTTCTGCAGCGGCGTGACGATCAGCAGCTGCAGGTTCATGCGACGGAACAGCTCCAGTCCATAGCGCGCCGATTCGTCCGAACCGCGCCCGAACGCTTCATCGATGACCACGAAGCGGAACGAGCGCGAACGCACGGCGCCCCATTCGAGGCCGAACTGGTAGGCCAGGCTCGCGGCCAGCACCGTGTAGGCCAGCTTCTCCTTCTGGCCGCCCGACTTGCCGCCGGAATCCGTGTAGTGCTCATGCTCGCTGTCGTCCTCGCGCCAGCGCTCGGACGCCGAGAACACGAACCAGTTGCGCACATCGGTGACCTTGCGGGTCCAGCGCCGGTCCATCTCGGCGCTGCCTTCGCGGCCCCGAAAACGCTCGATTATGCGCCGCACCTGCAGGAATTTCGCCTCGGTGTATTCCTCGTCGCTCGACCCGGTCAGCGCACCTTCGGTGCAGCTGCGCAGGTCTTGCTGGAAATCGCGCAAGTCGGCGTCCAGGCTCGGCTCGGCCTCCAGCGCGATATACCGATTCGGGTTGTAGTCGATCGCATGCAGCGACGTGTTGATGGTCTCGACCCGCTCGCGGATCGTTTCGCGTTCGCGCTTGAGCTGCGACTGGAATCCGGCGATCTCGCGGATCGTGTTCTCGTTCAGCAGCTCCTTGAATTTGCCGGCAAAGCGCGGCAGGTCGTCGGCCTCCAGCACCTGCAGCATGCGCCGGAATTCGGGCGCCGCCTCGATGCTGACATCGACCTCGCGCGCATCGAGCGGCCAGGTAGTCGCGTAATCCTGCATCGCGGTGATGATCCTGTCGCGCAGGGTCGCGATGCGTTTGCTGTCTGCGTCGATGCGTGCCTGGACGAATTCGCGCATGTCGCGTTCGCGGTTATCGCACGATTCGATTGTCAGCGTGTGCTCGCCCAGCGCCTGCTCGCGCAGCGCCTCCAGCGCCGGCAATGTCGTGGCGCGCATGGCGTCGTCGATCGTACTGGCAAGCGCTTCGCTCTCGCCCAGCAGGCTGCGAGCCTGGTTCAGTTTCTCTACCAGCGTCGCCAGCGCGGCATTGACCTGCTTGTACTGCGCGTCGACCCCGGCCTGCACGTCGCCGAGGTCGCGCAACTGCTGTTGCAGCGTGCGCAGCAGGTCGGACGATGCCGCCAGCTCTTGCCGCTCGCGCTCGAGCCGGTCGATCGTCGCCACCAGCGGTTTCCAGTCGAGATCCGCGAAGCTGGCGAACACCGCCAGCTGCTGCCAGAGCCCAAGCACCCTGCCCCATTCGGCGGCTTCGCCCTTGAGCTCGAGGATTTGCCTGGTATGTTCCGTGATGCGGGTGGACAGGTCGCGTTCCTGCTTTGCCAGCGCCGCGATCTTTGCCTCGTTCGACCAGCCCAGCACATAGCTGGTGCGGTCGCCGATCTGGCGCCGGTCATCCTTTTCATGACGCTCGCCGCCCGACTTTACCTGCCCATTGAGGGTGATCGCGCGCTGCTCGCGCCGGAACAGTTCCATTGAGTCGCAGCAGGCATAATCGAAGCGCCGCGCCAGCTCGCCTTCGATCCACGCATAGAACGGTGAATCTGGCTGAATCGACAGCTTGCGCACCAGGGACAGCGGATGCAGGGTGGGCGGCTCGCTCGCGGACAATGGCCGCACCCGGTAGTACACCAGGCGCGCGCCAAGGTGGGTGCGCTCGGCCCACGCCGCGACCTGCGCATAATGCTGCTCGGGCACCAGCAGCGACAGGCCGAAGGCGTGCAGCAGGCGCTCGGCCGCGCCTTCCCAGGCACGTTCGTCCTCGCGCACCTGGATCAACTCGCCGATGAAGGGCAGCGCATCAGGCGCGATCGATAGCGCATCGCACAAGGCCTCGCGCAGCGTCAGCATCTGGCGCGGGATGTTGGAACGGCGCTTGCGCAGCGATTCCAGTTCGTCGGTCAATTCGCCATGCAGCTTCCTGATCTCGCGCACCGTCACGCCGGCCTCGGTCAGGCGGTTGCTGCGCTCGTCGCGTTGCGCAACGCAGGCGGCCTGGCCCGCGGCAATGGCGCCCCGGTTGGCGTCGAAGGTGCCGGCATCATGCGGCGCCGGCAAGCCGAGCGCCGAGGCGATCAGCTCGTACTGCTGGGCGCGCGCGTTCTTCTCACTGCGAGCGACATCGACGCGTGCGATCTCGCCCTTGATCTGCTCGATGCGATTGCCGCCATTGGCCGAGATCGCGGCGGTCAGTTCGTCGCGGGTGCGGGCATGGTTGCGCCGCTCCTGCTCCAACTGGGCCAGGCGGGTGGCGGTGCGTTCTTCGTCCGCAGCCAGGTTGGCGATGCGCTTGTCCAGCAGCTCGGTCTTGAGCAGCGCGAACCACGGTCGCAGGGCCTCGCGACAGGTTCGCAGTTCGTCCATCTGCGTCGCCAGCGCTGCGTGGCGGTCGCAATCGGCGTTCAGCGGCTGCAGGCGCTCGATCTGGGCGCGCGCCTTGAGCACCGCCTCGTGGGCCCGGTTCAAGTCGTCGAAGTGGGTGATCAGTTCGTCGATGCGCGCCTGTACCGGGAACGGCTCCAGCATGTGCTCGCGCACGAACTCGGTCAGGTTACCCACCGATTTCATCGACACCGTCTGGTTGAACAGGTCCATGGCCTGCTCCGAGGCGATGCCGAAACGGCGCCTGAAATCTGCGCCATAGGCCGGAAAGCCGTCGTGCAGGGTGATGCCGGACCTGGCGCGCAGGCGCTTGCGCAGCTGATTGATGTCGGCGAAGCCCGAAAAATCATCGGCGATCGTCAGCCCCGTTTCGGCGACGACGTAGAATCGCTCTGGCTGGCCGCGCGGGTCCTTGAACCAGAACACCTGCGCGAGCGTGATGGTCTCGTCGTAGCCCTCGTTGTGGAACTCTCCGAGCAGCACCGAATAGCTGTGCTGGTCGCGCAGCGCGACCGCACGTGCAGACAGGCCGGTGTCGCCGCGCTCGGACTTGAAGTGGCCCAGCACGTAGGTGCGCAGCGAGCGTTCGCGCGCGTCGGCGCCGGCCGCCTTGTTGTACGAGATCTTGTTGAACGGGACCAGCAAGGTTGTGAGCGCATCGACCAGGGTCGACTTGCCGGATCCGATATCGCCGGTCAGCAGCATATTGGCGCCGCCTGGCTGCATCCGCCATACGCGCTGGTGGAAGGTACCCCAGTTGTACACTTCGAAACGGCGCAGGCGGAATCCGGCCTGCTCGGTCGCTGTCGCCAGGTCGGGATCGGGCGCGGCGTTCATTCGACACCCTCCTTGCCGGCGCCGGCCGCAGCATGCCCGGCATAGCCGTCCAGGCGCTGAGCAAAATCGTCGAGCCACTGGGCATCGACGAAAGCCTTCAGCACGCGCCGCACTTCGAACTGCCCGTCCTGGCCCCGCAGGCGACGCAAAAAGCCGAGATCGACGACCTTGCCCAAGTGCGTGTCCATGCGGTCGAGCAGGCGCGCTTCGTTGGCGGTATCGGGCAGGAACAGGCGCATCTGGTCGACGATGTCTTCGCGGCTGACGACCAGCCGCGTGTCTGCGCTGAGCGCGTCGAACTCGGCCAGCTTCTTGCGCAGCAGGACCAGGATCAGGCTGACCGGGAAGCTGAGCTGGCGGCGCTGGACCAGGCGCGGCAAATCGGGCGTCTCGGGCGTCGATGCCCGCTGGCGCAGATAGGCATAGCCCTCCGCCTCATCGAGGATCAGTTCGAGCCCGATCACGCTGCAGTAGTCGCGCACGCGCGCCTGCAGGTCGAGCAGGGCTTGCCACTGCGGCTCGGCGTTTTCGCGATACAGCACGCCCTGGAACAGGGTGACTACCACTTGCCCCAATCGGTCGTCGTCATTCATTCTTGTTCTCGTTCCCTCAGCGTGAAAATCACCATCGGCAGTGTTGCCTCGCGCCGGTGGCCATCGCCGCTCGTCCATCCGATGCATTCGGCGCGTTCGTCATCGATCACGGCGGCCACGTCCTGGGTCGCCAGCTTCAGGTAGGTCGCCAACTCGGCCAGGCCCTGCTCGATCGGATTGTCCATGACCACCGCCGCCAGCGATACCTGGCTGCGGGTCTGCAGTGCGCGCCGCACGTTGGACGCCAGGCGCACCTGGTCGACATACACCTGCTCGAACAGCGCGTCGGACAAGATGGTCGCAGCGGCTTCCTCGACTTTCACCGCGCGGATGTCGGCCTTGAATGGCGGCGTGTACAGCACCCGCTCCATGGGCAGGGCAAATTCCGGCCCGGCGTCGTCGATGTCGGCAAACGCAGCGTCGGGAACCTGGCCGCGCAGCGACAGCGCCTTTTGTTCGACCTCCCGGATCAGCTCCATGATACGACGGTTCTCGAGCCAGGCCTGGTCGTCGAGATAGCGGCGCAGCTGCTCCGACAGGCGCGCCACGGTGCGCTGCGTCACCTCGCCGGCCTCCAGCCAGTCGTAGTGAATGCGGCGCAGGCGGCCGTCGGGTTCGAGTTCGCGGATCGGTGCGAGCGCCATGACCTGTTCCAGCAGCTTGCCCAGTTCATCCTGGCGCGACGGCGACATCAGCAAGTCCCAGAAGGCGCGGAAACTCTTGCCTTCGTCAGATTCGGTGATCAGGTCGCGCCAGCCGAAGATCTGCTGCAGCAGTTCGCCCTTGCCGCCGTCCCAGGTGGCGATCCTTTCGCGCACGCTGCGGTCGAGCGTGCGGAAATTCTGATCGAGTGCGCGAAAATCGGACAGCAGTTCACGGGCGGTGGCCGCCATCTGCAGGAAGCGCTCGCGCACCTGGGTCGGCTCCATCATGGTCAGGTGGCCTTCCTTGATCTGCGTGATCTCGGCATCGATGTCCGCCTTGCGCTTCTGGAGTTCGGCGATGCGCGCACGGGGATTGAGCTCGGTGCCGTCGGCGATCTGCTTGAGCAGGTCGAACACCGTCATCAAGCGCGACTCGGTACCGATGAAAGCGCGCTGTCCCAGCCCCTGCAGCCATTCCAACGCCTGCTCGGCGGGTGAGGTCAAGTCGTAGTGGGGTTCGTCTTCGCCAGGTGGATAGTATTTTCGCAGCCAACCCCGGTCGTCGGACGCCCAGTCGTCGAGGTAGCTGGCCGCGGGTTTGGGAAACGCCTGCTCGCCGGTCAGCTCGTGAAGTTGGTACAGGTGATCGTCCAGCTGCGACACCAGCTGCTGGCGAGAGATCGTGCGCACATTCGGCGCGACGAAGCTGCGATGCAGGAAGCTGGCGATCATCGGCGCGTGGTCGGCGGCAAGGAGCCGCCAGGAGGGGTGCGCACGGCGCTGGGCGAGAAGCTGCTGGTAATCCATCGCGGGCTATGACGAAGCGGTCGGCGTAGTGGACATCGAAGCGACCAGTTCGTGATACCAGCGCTCCTGGCGGGTCTTGTGCAAGCGGTACCACGCCTTGGCGGTTTCCGGCTTCCAGACCTTGAGCATCTTCAGCACCTCATACGAGAACTCGAGCGGCGCCAGACCACTTGCCGTGATCAGATTGTCGCCGCGGACAGCGGGCTCCTTGCGGTACATATGTTCACCGCGGTAGTCGGGGCAGGATGTTTTCAGGAATCCGAGATCGTTGGAGGTGTGGCGCCGTGCATTCAGTGCGCCGATGCTGGCCAGGCCGATGGTTGCGCCACAGATGGCAGCGACCTGGCGGCCTTCGTCCAGCACCTTGTGCGCCAGTTCGAGGGCGGGTCTTGCTTGCCCGGATTGCCAGATTTCTGCGCCAGGTAGCAGAAGCAGGTCGTTGTCGCTCATCTGGATGTCATCGATTGCCATATCGGGCGTATGGATCACGCCGCCCATGCTTGTCACGGCATCGCAATTCAAACCGGCCTTCAGCAATTGACAGTCTTGTGATGGGTCGGCGAAGAACCGGCGGCTATGCAGTTCTGCCGTCAGGTATCCGATTTCCCAATCAGCCAGCGTATCGACGACTACCAGGTAGACCTTCATTGCTTTCCTCGGTAACAGGACAGGATAGACCTTGGGATTTTACGCGTCTCCAAAGCAAAAAACCCCACCAAGGTCACTTGATGGGGTTTTTCTATATAACTAGCCTGACGATAACCTACTTTCACACTGGTTGCAGCACTATCATGGGCGCAAAGTCGTTTCACGGTCCTGTTCGGGATGGGAAGGGGTGGGACCGACTTGCTATGGTCATCAGGCATGACTTGTACGAGCATTCGTTGGACGCGTCGGCAGCGAAGCTGCCAACCCTACGTCGGGCGAAGCTCTGAATCTGGAAGAAGTAATGTTGGGTTGTAGCTTGTATTCAAGCAGTTGTACTCGTCAACCTCGGACTACCAAGGTTATAGGGACAAGCCTTAC
>NZ_STGG01000028.1 GCF_005222695.1 Massilia sp. HP4
GCCACGACAATGCCGTGGCAGAGAGCTTTTTCTCAAACCTGAAAAACGAAGTGACCCATCACACGATCTACGATGACCACCAATCAGCATTGGCTGCAATCACTGATTACATCGACGTATATTACAATCACCAGCGCCTCCACCAAACCCTCGGCTACCAAACGCCCTCCCAGGTGGAAAAAATGCACAGGTGTACCTGATTAACCCTGTCCACCATCCCGGTGCATCTCACTCTGACCCTAATTGATGAGCAATTTAACGAGAGAATGCCAGTCTTGATATTCTTCTGCTGCGAAATTTAATCGTAGTTATTGGCTAATAAATCGACTCTGACCCTAACTAATTAAAGGTCTTAAATTAACATAGAGATAAGGGTTTTTCTGACGCAGGAGGAGGGAATTGACCGGGTGAATCGATCACTCCGCGAGAATGAAAAAGCAATAAACAGAGGTAAGAAATTAATTAGGGTCAGAGTAGAATTAAATGACAACATTCAAAAGTTGTCACTTAATTCGACTCTGACCCTAATTGCTGGGTAATAACCCAATTGAAACAAGCGGAGGGTAAAGCCGGAAAATTGGGCGATGTGACAATCTTTCCCAATAATTTGACTCTGACCCTCGCTGAGCGGGTTAGCGGTCGCGGCGGGCGGCGGAGGCGGGGCGGGGGCCGTTGCTGCGTTTTGCCGCGGCGGGGGCGCCGGTGGATGGGGTGCGCGGTTTGCCGCCACCACCACCACCACCACCATGGCCGCGACCGCCGCCTGGACGACCGCCGCGATTCGCGTGGCCCGGGGCGCCGCTGCGCAGCTGGATCGGCTGCGGCTTCGCGTTCAGGTCCGGTTCGAAGCCAGGGATCACAGCGCGCGGCAGGGTTTGCTTGATCAGCTTCTCGATGTCTTTCAGCATCTGGTGCTCGTCCACGCACACCAGCGATACCGCTTCGCCCGTCGCGCCCGCGCGGCCGGTACGGCCGATACGGTGCACGTAGTCTTCCGGCACGTTCGGCAGGTCGTAGTTCACCACGTGCGGCAGCTGGTCGATGTCGATGCCGCGCGCCGCGATGTCGGTTGCCACCAGCACCTGCAGGCTGCCATCCTTGAACTCGGCCAGCGCCTTGGTGCGCGCCGACTGGCTCTTGTTGCCGTGGATCGCCATCGCGCCGATGCCGTCCTTGCCCAGCTGCTCCACCAGTTTATTGGCGCCGTGCTTGGTGCGCGTAAACACCAGCACCTGGGTCCAGTTGTTCGACTTGATCAGGTGCGCCAGCATCGGATGCTTCTTGTCGCGGTCCACCGGGTGGATTTTTTGCGCGATCACTTCCACCGTCGAATTGCGGCGTGCCACTTCGATTGATTGCGGATTGTCCAGCAGGCGGTCGGCCAGGGCCTTGATATCGTCCGAGAAAGTGGCCGAGAACAGCAGGTTCTGGCGCTTCGGTGGCAGCAGGGCCAGCACTTTGCGGATGTCGTGGATGAAGCCCATGTCCAGCATGCGGTCCGCTTCGTCCAGGATCAGGATCTCGATCTTCGACAGGTCGATGGTGCCCTGGCCCGCGTGGTCCAGCAGGCGGCCCGGGGTGGCGACCAGGATGTCGACGCCATGCTTGAGCAGCTTGATTTGCGGATTGATGCCGACGCCGCCGAAGATCACGGCCGAATTCAGGTTCGTGTACTTGCCGTACAGGCGCACGCTTTCCTCGACCTGGGCCGCCAGTTCGCGGGTCGGGGTCAGCACCAGCGCGCGGATCACGCGCGGCGCCGTCTTGTTACGCTGGGCCGCGCCCACCGTGTCGCTCGACAGGCGGTGCAGGATCGGCAGGGTAAAACCGGCGGTCTTGCCGGTGCCGGTCTGGGCGCCGGCCAGCAGGTCGCCGCCGTTCAGCACGGCGGGTATGGCCTGGCTCTGGATCGGGGTCGGGGCGGTATAACCTTGTTCGGTCACCGCGCGCACGATCGCGTCAGAAAGACCAAGTGAAGAGAATGACATAGATTTTTTTCAGTAAAAAACGGCCTGTCGCCACAGCGGCGGCAAGTCCTGGAATCGGGTTGATGCGGGCGCGATCAAGCGGTTGCCCGGACGCTGCCGCGCAAGGCGGCCAGCAAGGATTATAGTGAAGTTAGTTTCACTATAGAAATTTTTTGCGCCACTACTATGTAATGCTTTGTAAGACGCCTGGTCAAAAGCAATCGGGCCACCGGCAAGCACAGCCTGCCAGTGGCCCAACGAGTACCGACCGTTATTTTACGCGAAAGGCGAAAGCAGCGGGACCAGCGCGCCAAAAACCTTCGGGCCGGCGGCAATCACGTCGCCCTTGTCCAGGTAATCGGATTCGCCGCTGAACTCGCCGACGATGCCGCCCGCCTCGGTCACGAGCAGGGCGCCGGCCGCGATATCCCACACTTTCAGGCCTTTTTCGAAATAGCCGTCGATGCGACCGGCGGCGACGTTCGCCAGTTCCAGCGCTGCCGAGCCGCCGCTGCGCACGCCGTGGCTGCGCGAGGCGACCACTTCGTACATGCGCAGGTATTCGGCCAGCGCGCGTGGATCAGGACCATGGCCGGCCGACAGCAGGGCGCGGCCGATGCGCTCGGTAGGGCGCACGCGGATGCGCTTGTCGTTCAGGTAGGCGCCGGCGCCCTTGGTCGCGGTGAACAGGTCGTTGCGGACCGGGTCGTAGACCAGGCCGTTGGTGATCACGCCGCGCTGCTTGAGCGCGATCGAGATGCAGTAGTTGGGATAGCCGTGCAGGAAGTTGGTGGTGCCATCGATCGGGTCGATGATCCACACGTTTTCACTCTCGTCGTTCAAGTTGGCCGATGCGCCGCTTTCTTCCGCCAGGATGGCGTGGTCCGGATAGGCCTTGAGCAGGGTTTCGACGATCGCCTGTTCGGCCGCCTGGTCGACGTCGGTGACGAAATCGTTGTGCTGCTTCTCGGAGACGACGATGCGATCGATATCGAAGGACGCACGGTTGATGACGGTGGCGGCGCGGCGGGCGGCCTTGATGGCCGTGTTGAGCATTGGGTGCATGGAGGCTTTTCCGTGAAAAACGCGAACGCCCACTCACGCACCTGGGGCGTCGTGAACGATCAGCTATTGAAGAGTGATTAAAGAGCAAGGCAGTGCCGAACCGGCTACAATCGCGGGCTTGTTCCCGTTATCACAAAAAACCGTCCGCACTGCGCGATGGTCGCTATTGTAAATGAACCCGACCCAAACCGACACTTCTCTTTTCAAACGCCTCCCGCTTTTCGAGCGTCTCCGGTTTGTACTGGTCGAGACCAGCCGCGCCGGCAACGTCGGCTCGGTGGCGCGTGCCATGAAGACGATGGGTTTCAGCGACCTGGTGCTGGTCGCTCCCAAATGCGGGGACCCGCTGGCCGACCCGGAAGCGGTGGCTTTCGCCAGCGGCGCCATCGATGTGCTGCAAGGGGCGCGCATCGTCCCCGACATCCAGCAGGCGCTGGACGGCTGCAACTTCGCCGCCGCCGTCTCGGCCCGCCTGCGCGAATTCTCGCCGCCGGTCTGGACGCCGCGCGCCTTCGCCGCGCACGCCGGCAGCCAGCCCGAGGTGCGGGCCGCCATCGTGTTCGGCAACGAGCGGGTCGGCCTGCCGAACGAGATCGTCGAGGGTTGCAACATCCTCATCAACATCCCCGCCAATCCCGATTACTCTTCGCTGAACCTGTCGCAGGCGGCCCAGGTGCTGGCCTATGAGGCGCGGCTGGCTGCGGTGGGCGACGGCGTCGACCAGCGCGGCGTGGGCTTCCATGGCGAGACCGCCAGCGTGACCCAGGTCGACGGCATGTACGCCCACCTCGAGCAGGCCCTGGTGGCGATCGATTTCCTGGATGCCGACAACCCGAAGAAGCTGATGCCGCGCCTGAAGCGCCTGTTCGCCCGCACCGGCCTCGAGACCGAGGAGGTCAACATCCTGCGCGGCATCGCCAGCGCGATCCTGAAGGCCAGGGCCCCACGCTGAAAGCGGCGTGCACCTGTCCGTACGCGTGCATGACGTACACTAAGGACATGGCGACTCTCCCCCGATCTTCCCGCAGGACCTTCCTCGCCGTCGGCGGCCTGGCCGCCCTAGCGCTGGGCGCCGGCGGCGCCTGGTACCGCGCCACGCACACGCAACAGGCGCACGGCTTCGCCCTCGACGGCGAGGCGCGCGCCGCGCTGCACGCGATCGCGCCGGCCATCCTCGATGGCGCCCTGGCCCACGATCCGGCCCACCGCGCGCGCCAACTCGGCAGCGCCATCGACGCCGTCGAGGCGGCCATCCGCGGCCTGCCGCAAGCCACCCAGCAAGAAGTGCAAGACCTGTTCGGCCTGCTGGCCTTGCGGCCCGCGCGGCGCCTGCTCACCGGCGTGCCGACCGGCTGGGAAAGCGCCGACATCGCCCACGTCAGCGCCTTCCTGCAAGAATGGCGGGTGCACCGCCTGGGCATGATGAGGAGCGCCTACGGCGCCCTGCACGACCTGGTGCTGGGCGCCTGGTATGCCCAGCCGGCCAGCTGGGATGCGATCGGCTATCCGGGTCCGCCACGGGGGCTGGCATGACCGCGCGCATCCCCGACCCGATCGAAGCCGGCTTGACCCGCGGCTGGCGCGTGATCGACGCCTCGCTGCTCGAGCACGACCGCGTCCTGGAAGCCGACGTCGTCATCGTCGGCAGCGGCGCCGGCGGCGGCATCAGCGCCGAGATCCTGGCCAGGTCGGGCCTGTCGGTGATCGTGGTGGAAGAGGGCCCTCTGAGATCCTCGCGCGATTTCAAGATGCGCGAAGCCGACGCCTATCCCGACCTGTACCAGGAATCCGCGGCGCGCAAGACAAGCGACAAGGCCATCAACATCCTGCAGGGCCGCGCGGTGGGCGGCTCGACCACGGTCAACTGGACCTCGAGCTTTCGCACGCCCGATGCGACCCTGGCCTGGTGGCGCCGCCACTACGCCCTGGCCCAGGCCACGCCCGACGAACTCGCGCCGTGGTTTGCCATGGCCGAGCGCCGCACCGGCGTGGTCGACTGGCTGGTCGACCCCAACCAGAACAACGACGTCCTGCGCCGCGGTGCGGCGAAGCTCGGCATCGCCACCGCCGCCATCCAGCGCAATGTGCAGGGCTGCTGGAACCTCGGCTATTGCGGCATGGGCTGCCCGACCAATGCCAAGCAGTCGATGCTGGTCACCACCATCCCGGCCGCGCTGGACCACGGCGCCACGCTCGTCACGCGCGCCCGCGCCGAGCGCCTGATGCTCCGCGGCCAGCAGGTCGAGGAAGTCGTGTGCCGCGCGCTCGATGCGGCCGGCGTGCTGCCGAGCGGCCGCCTGCTGCGCCTGCGCGCGCGGCATGTCGTGGTCGCGGGCGGCGCCATCAACACGCCGGCGCTGCTGCTGCGTTCCAAGGCGCCCGATCCCAGCGGCCAGCTGGGCAAGCGCACCTTCCTGCATCCGACCCTGATCTCGGCCGCCTTCTACGAGAAGCGGATCGAGGGCTGGTCGGGCGCGCCGCAAAGCATCTATTCCGACCATTTCCTGGCCACCGATCCGATCGACGGCCCGATGGGCTACAAGCTCGAGACGCCGCCGCTGCATCCACTGCTGCTGGCAACCACGATGAGCGGCTTCGGCGAGCAGCATGCGGCGGCGATGCGCGACTTCGCCCACCTGGGCGGCATGCTGGCGCTGCTGCGCGACGGCTTCCATGAAGACTCGCCCGGCGGCGTGGTGCGCCTGCGCGGCGACGGCATGGGCGAACTCGATTACGAACTGAACGACTACCTGTGGGATGGCGCACGGCGCGCCTTGCTCTCGATGGCCGAGATCCAGTTCGCGGCCGGCGCCCGCACCGTCCAGCCGGCGCACGAGAAGGCCCAGCGCTACCGCTCCTGGGCCGAGGCGCGGCGCGAGATCGCGGCGCTGCCGCAGCGCGCCCACGTCACGCGCGTGGCTTCGGCCCACGTGATGGGCGGCTGCGCCATGAGCGGCGACGAGCGCCGCGGCGTGGTCGATCCCGCCGGCCGCTACCGGGGCCTGTCCAATCTCTCGGTGCACGACGGCTCGCTGTTCCCGACCTCGCTCGGCGCCAATCCGCAACTGACGATCTACGCCCTCACGGCGCGCCTGGCCAGCGGCCTGGCTTCGAACCTGACGGGCCGCCCGGCGGCGGCACTCGCATGAGCTCGCGCAATCTGCTGCGGCTGGTCCTGCTGGTACAGGCGTTGGCGGCGCTCGGCATCGGCGCCGCGGCCGTTGCCTGGCGCGAGGTCTCGTGGTGGCAGGCCGCCGCGCTGGGGCTCGGCAGCGTGGCGCTGGCGCGCCTTCTGATCAACGCCAACAACTTCCTGATGGCGGCGCGCAGTGCCAGCCCGACGCCGCCCGAATTCCGGATCGGCGTGGGCGCGGCCCTGCGCATGTACTGGGAAGAGTTCAGCACCAGCATGCTGACGACGTCCTGGCACATGCCGCGCGCGCGGGCGCGCACCCGCATCTACCCCGACGCAAGGCATCCGCCGGTGCTGCTCCTGCACGGCTACGGCTGCAACAGCGGCTACTGGGCCAGCCTGGCGCCGCTGCTGGACGCGGCCCGGATCAGCCACGCCACGCTCGACCTGGAGCCGCTGACCGGCGACATCGATGATTATGCGCAGCGCATCGAGGACGCCGCGCGCCTGTTGTGCGCCCAGGCCGGCGCGCCGCAGCTGGTCGTGGTCGCACACAGCATGGGGGGCTTGGCGGCGCGCGCCTGGATGCGCCGCCATGGCGCGCAGCAGGTGGCGCGCCTGGTCACGCTCGGTACGCCGCACCACGGCACCTGCCTGGCCGCGTTCGGGATCGGCATCAACGCCGGGCAGATGCGGCGCATGGGCGTGGCCGGCCCCGAATGCGCCTGGCTGAGCGCCTTGTCGGGCGGCGAGGAGGCGGCTGCGCGCGAGCGCATCACCTCGATCTACAGCCACCACGACAACATCATCGCGCCGCAGACCTCGAGCGAACTGCCGGGTGCGCGCAACCTCGCATTCGGGGGCGTGGGCCATGTGGCGCTGGGCCACGACCGGCGCGTGCTGGCGGCGGTGCTGGACGAACTGGATGCACTGCGCATTGGCCGCGACGCGGCTGCCGCAATGCAGCATCATTAAGACTCGCACACCGCCTCACACGCACGCGCCCGCGTGGTACAGTGATGTCAACATCGCATTCCCCGGAGCAGCATCGTGGCCCGTATTCTCATCATCGAAGACAACCCGGCGAACGTCGAGCTGATGTCGTTCCTGCTCGGCGCCTATGGCCACACGCCGTTGTCCGCGGCCGACGGCCCGCGCGGCGTGGCGGCCGCGCGCAGCGAACGCCCGGACCTGATCGCCTGCGACGTCAACCTGCCCGGCATGGACGGTTTCGCGGTGCTGGCCGCGCTGAAAGGCGAACCGTCGTTGCGCGGCGTGCCGATCCTGGCCGTGACCGCGCTGGCGATGGCGGGCGACCGCGAAAAAGTGCTGGCGGCCGGCTTCGACGGCTATATCAGCAAGCCGATCGAACCCGAGAGCTTCGTCGCCGAACTCGAAGCCTTCCTGGCCGCCGCGCCAGCCGCTGCTTCGGCCGCTGCCGCAGTGCCGACGCCGGTCCCCGCGGCCCAGCCGATCCCGGCCCCGGTGCCGGCGTCAAGTCCCGCCGCGCGCACGCTGTTGCTGGTCGATGACGACCGCTTCATGCTGGGCGTCCTGAACGACATGCTGGTCGGCCAGCCCTATCGCGTGCTCAGCGCCTGCTCGGGCGAAGAGGCGCTCGATGTGCTCGACCATGAAGTGGTCGAGGTGATCCTGTGCGACCAGGCCATGCCCGGCATGCGCGGCACCGAGGTGCTGGCGCGCGCCGCCGAACGCTATCCCAATACCGTGCGCCTGATGCTGTCGGGCCAGCCCGACCTGACCGAGATCGAGGCGGCGATCGCAAGTGGCGTGGCCGACGACCACTACATCAAGCCGCTCGGCGCGCGCAGCCTGCGCGAACGGATCGACGAAGCGTTCCGCCTGCAGCGCGAGCGCGCCGCCGCCTGAGAGCGATCGAGCGACGGCGGGCCGATCGAAAGATTCATCGAACGACCGTTCGATGTTATCCTTGCGGGAATGCACTATTAACTTCGGCCTACATGCAACAAAAAGCCCCGCGCCGCACCCGCGAACGTATCCTCGAGCTGTCGCTCAGGCTGTTCAACGAGTTCGGCGAGCCCAATATCACGACGACCGTCATTGCCGAGGAGATGAATATCTCGCCCGGCAATCTGTACTACCATTTCCGCAACAAGGACGACATCGTCAATTCGATCTTCGTCCAGTTCGAGGCGGAGATCGAGCGCGTCCTGTCGGTGCCGGCCGGGCGCCGCTCGAACATGGAAGACGTGTGGCTGTACCTGCACCATATGTTCAAGCTGATCTGGCGCTACCGCTTCTTCTACCGCGACCTGAACGACCTGCTGTCGCGCAATCGCAAGCTCGAACTGCACTTCAAGGCCATCCACGCCCACAAGATCAAGGTCGCGCGCCAGTTGTGCGAAGACCTGCGCAGCGAAGGCTCGCTCGAGGCATCCGACCAGCAGATCGGCGCCATGGCGACCAATATGGTGGTGGTGGCGACCTACTGGCTGTCGTTCGAATACGTGCGCAACCCGCGCAAGTACAGCGAGCAGCAGGCCATCGCCGACGCGCTGGCGCGCGGCTGCTACCAGGTGCTGTCGATGGTCGGCCCCTACCTGTGCGGCGAGACCAGGGTGCTGTTCGAGAAGCTGTCCGACGACTATCTCCAAAAACTGTCGGCCGACGCCAAGCCGGGTGCCGACTTCTTCTGAGGTTTTATCCATGAAATCCCTGGCCGTCTATTGCGGCGCCGCGCAAGGTGCCAACCCGATCTACGCCGACGCCGCGCGCGGCCTGGCGCGCGCCATGGTCGAGCACAATATCGCCCTGGTCTACGGCGGCGGCAAAGTCGGCCTGATGGGCGTGATCGCCGACGAGGTGCTGCGCCTGGGCGGCGAAGCGACCGGCGTGATCCCGCGCGCCCTGCTCGAGCGCGAAGTCGGCCACGCCGGCCTGACCCGCCTGTTCGTGGTCAAGGACATGCACGAGCGCAAGGCGATGATGTCCGACCTGTCGGAAGGCTTCATCGCCATGCCGGGCGGGATGGGCACGCTCGAAGAGCTGTTCGAGATGGTGACCTGGGCCCAGCTGGGCATCCACGCCAAGCCGATTGGCCTGCTGAATGTGAACGGCTTCTACGACGGCCTGCGCGCCTTCGTGCGTCACCAGGTCGAAGAAGGTTTCGTGCGGCCCGAGCACGAGGGCCTGATGCTGGCCGAGAGCGATCCCGGGCTGCTGATCCGGCGCCTGCGCGCGGCAGCGCCGGCGCCCGCGGTTCAGGCAGCGGTCGAAGCCGACGCCGAAGCCAGGCAATTGCGGGGGTAACGATCCCGGTGGTTCAAGCCGTCTCGATCCGGTCCCGTCCCGACGCCTTGGCCCGGTACAGCGCCTTGTCGGCGCGGCTGATCGCCTCGGTGAACGGCTCGCCGAAGCGCCGTTCGGCCAGGCCGGCCGAGAAGCTGATGCGCCGCTCCGGATCGAGCCCCTCGACGCGCAAGGCATGCACGTGGTCGGCCATGCGCTCGAGCACCTGGCGCGCGGCCTGCGGCGCGGCGTCCGGCAACAGCAGCAGGAATTCCTCGCCGCCCCAGCGCGCCAGCGTGTCGTTCGCACGCAGCGCGCCACGCGCGGCCCGCGCGAATTCGCGCAGCACGGCGTCGCCCAGCGCGTGGCCGTGGCGGTCGTTGACCTGCTTGAAGAAATCGATGTCGAGCAGGGCCACGCAACTGCCGCCGCCGGCGGGCTGGCGCCGCTCTTCGGCGGTCAGGAGTTCGTTCATGTGGCGGCGGTTGGCCAGGGCGGTCAGTTCGTCGACCGTGGCCAGGGTGCGGATGGTCTCGAGGGCCTGTTCCAGTTCTTCCTTCTTGCGCTTCATGCGCCGGCGCAGCTTGGTCATCTCGCTCGACAGCAGGGCGGTGGACAGCAGGGTCGCCGACAGGTAGCCGAAATTCATGGCCTCGATCTCGGGCGGATAGCGCAGCGGATACAGGGCCTGCAGCCGCCACATCACGGCGCCCATGCCGGCCAGCGCGGTGACCGACACGCACATCGTCTGGCGCGGGCGCAGGGCGACGGCGCAAAAGGCGACGATCACTACCGTCATCGCCAGCAGCGCGGCGCGCGTCGGCCCGGCGATCGCATACGAGGCCATGCCGCAGCCGATCGCGAACAGCGACTGCAGCATGGCCAGTACGCCGGGCGCCAGGCCAAGGGCCGCGCTGAAGCGGATCAGGATATAGAAGGCGAGGGTGCCGGCGGCCGCCGCGGCGCCCAGCGCCAGTGCCGGCCCGCGCGGCGTGTGGCCCCAGGCCACCTGGCAGGCCAGCAGCAGCATGCCGGCCAGGTACAGCAGGGAGGTGGCGATCCAGTAGTTGAGCATGCGCCGCAGGGCCGGCTCGGCACCGAGCAGGGCGCGGGCGGTGTCGTGCACCGGCTTCAAGCGGCGTCCCCTTGGCTGCCGGCCAGCAGGCGCGCCAGGTCGTGCGCGGGCAGCGGGCGGCTGAACAGATAGCCCTGCATCTCGTCGCAGTCGTTGGCACGCAAGAAGTCGCGCTGCTGCCCGGTCTCGACGCCTTCGGCGATCACGCGCAGGTTGAGTTTATGACCCAGCGAGATCACGGCCAGCGCGATCGCCTGGTCGTCGGCGGAATCGGCCAGGTCGGCCACGAACGATTTGTCGATCTTGAGGCGGCTGATCGGGAACGACTTGAGCGCCGACAGGCTGGAGTAGCCGGTGCCGAAATCGTCGATCGAGAGCGACACGCCCATCGCCTTGATTTCACGCATCTTGTCGACCGAGCGGCCCAGGTCGCGCATGATCAGGCTTTCGGTCACCTCGAGCTCGAGCCCCTCGGGCGGCAGGCCGCTCGTGCGCAGGGCGTCGGCGATGCGCTCGACCAGGCGCTTGTCCTCGAACTGGCGCGCCGACACGTTGACCGACATGCTCACCGGCGCCAGGCCGGCGGCGCGCCAGGCGGCGGCCTGGAGGCAGGCGGTGCGCAGCACCCATTCGCCGATCGGGACGATCAGGCCGCTCTCTTCGGCCAGGCCGATGAAGCGCCCGGGCGAGATCAGCCCCTGTTCCGGATGGTGCCAGCGGATCAGCGCCTCGACGCCGAACAGGCGGCCGGAACGCAGGTCGACCTTGGGCTGGTACAGCAGCTCGAACTGGCAGGCGCCGGCGTCGGCGTCGGCGCAGCTGTCCAGCGCTGCGCGCAAGCCCTCGAGCAGCACCAGCTTTTCGTCGATGCTGGCGTTCATTTCGCTGGCGTAGAACTGGACGTTGTCATTGCCCAGTTCCTTGGCGCGGTACATGGCGACGTCGGCGTGCATCATGAGGGCGTTGGCGTCGACTCCGTCGCGCGGATAGAAGGTCACGCCGATGCTGCAGCTGACCTGCACTTCCTGGCCCTCGACCAGCACCGGCTCGGTGACCGCCTGGCGCACCCGTTCCAGCAGCGGGGCGACCGTCGCGGGCTCGCCCGCCAGCGCGGGCAGCAGGATCACGAACTCGTCGCCGCCGAAGCGCGCCAGCATGTCGCTCGCGCGCAGGCAGCGCGCCATGCGCGCGCCGACCACCTTCAGCAGCGCGTCGCCGGCATTGTGGCCGAGGGCGTCGTTGACCAGCTTGAAGCCATCGAGGTCGATGAAGGCCAGCCCGACGGCGCTGCCATCGGCGGCGGCGGCCTGGATCGCCTGGCCCAGGCGGTCGCGCAGCAGGCTGCGGTTGGGCAGGCCGGTCAGGTCGTCGTGCTGGGCCAGGTGGCGGATGCGCTCCTCGGCCAGTTTTCTCTCGGTGATGTCGCGCACGATCGCCACCACGCCGCCCTCGACCGCGACCGCCTGGCGGTGCAGCCAGCGTTCGCCGGGCTGCAGCGAACGGGCCAGCCATTCGGCTTCGCGCGCGGCGCCGTCCAGCGCCACCGCCGCCAGGTCGTCGAAGATGCCGGCGGCGAACGCCGCGGGCAGCATCCTCGACAGGCGCTGCCCCGCGAGCTGCTCCTTGCGCAGGCCCGTGAACTGCTCGGCGCGGCTATTGGTGGTGACGATGGTGAAGTCGACGACGCTGCCATGCTTGTCGAGGATGCTGTGCAGGACGAAGAAGGCGTCCGGGCTGGCCTCGGAGGCGGCGGCATAGGTTTCCTGGGCCAGCCGTTCGCGCCGGCGCGCCTTGGCCAGCTGCCACGACCAGGCGCTGACCAGGATTACCACCGCCACCAGCAGCGCGCTGCCGGCGGCCGCGCCCACCAGCCAGGCGCGCCGCTGCTGGCGAAACCCGGCCATCTGCTCGGATTCGGACAGGCCGGCCACCGCCACCAGCGGGAAGCCGCCCAGCGGCCGGCTGCTGGTGTAGCGGGTCTCGCCATCGACGCGGCAGGCGCGCAGGTTCACCATGTCGGCGGCGCCGGGCGTGTAGGCCTGGCCCCAGGACACCTGTTCGCCGATGCGCAGCGCGCGCACCACGCCATCGATGCCGACCAGGCCGAGCAGGCCCCGTTCGCCCTGGCGCGAGCGTTCGTACGAACTGGTGAAGTAGGCCGGGTCGACCGCGACCACCGCCACGCCGGCGAAGCGGCCGGCGGCGTCGTCGATGCGGCGCGTGAAGTGCAGATGGGGCTCCGCCGTGCCGGGATGGACGATGGCCTGGCTCACGTAGGGCAGGTCGTGCCGCACATGGCGGTGGAACTCGACATAGCTGGCCCCGGACAGGTCGCGCGGGCCGTTGTCCGGATTGCTGGCCACCACCCGTCCATGGCTGTCGGTGATCTCGACCTGGAACACCAGGCCGGGCGGCAGCAGGCCCTTGGCCGCCAGCGCCGGCAGGGCGCCGGCGGCGCCGTTCTGTTCGACCGCGTATTTCAGCACGCGCAGGCTCTGGTCGATATTGCTCAGGCTGCGCGCCATCTGCGCTTCATAGGTGTCGAGCAGCTCGTGGGTGGCGTCGCGCGCGGCTTCTACCGCCGTGCGGCGCTCGGCCTCGATCACGTGCAGGGTGCCGAACCAGATCGCGCCGAGCAGGAACACGGCGAACAGCGGCAGCGAGATATGGGTCTCGAGCGCCAGCACCAGCCAGCGCGCGGGCGCGCGGCGGCGCGCTGGCAGCCGCGCGGTCGCCGGCGCGGCCGGCGTGGTGGACGGGGCGAGCGTGTTCATCGCATCCTCACGGCAGCGCCAGCACCGCGCGCACCGAGGCGTCCAGCGCGTCGCGGTCGATATAGCCGATCATCGACGGATTCTCGGCCACCAGGCGGCGCACGGCGGCGTCGCCGTTGGCTTCGCGCGGCGGCTGGCCGCGGCCGGTAAACACCATTTTCGACCAGTGCGCCTTGAGCAGGGCCGGGCTCTTGCCGGTGAGTTCGCGGTAGAAGCTGTCGCGCTGCGACGCGCCGAGCTGCTGGTCGATGGCGAGCGCCGGGGCGCCGTCCGGGAAGCGGCTGGCGTGGCCGAGGAAGATCGCGGCAACCTGGTCGGCATTGATCGCCGCGACCTGGCTGCGGCTGGAGACCACCACCACCAGCTCGGCGCAGGCGTTGGCGGCGGCGGCGCCGAGGATGCCGGCGGCGAACAGGCGGCGCAAGGAAAGCCGGAAAAACGATGGCGCGCGCATCAGAACACGAAGTCCAGGGCCACGCTGCCGACATGCACCGCATGGTCGGGACGGAAGTCGGGCTGGTTGTTGATCAGGGTGCCGCGCGTGCCGTCGCGCGGACGCACCCGCTCGAGCTGCAGCTTGAGCGCGATATTGGTCGCCGCATCCCAGCGCAGGCCGGCGCTCCAGGTGGACTGCGCGGGAATCGTGGCCAGGAAGGTGTTGATGCCGGCATTGACCTGTCCGGCGGCCGCGGCCAGCGGCGGCGGCAGGCCGTCCAGCGGCAGGCCGGGATCGCGGGTCGGGACGTCGGCGCGCACCTGGGCATAGCCGACATAGGGCGTCAGCGCACCGCGGCGCAGACCGGCGCCGGCGTAGACCGAGGTGCTGCCGCCGAGCAGGGAATCGGTGCGGGTGCGGCCGCATTCGGCGGTCACGAACCAGGCGCCCGGGTCATAGCTCATGCCGGCGCTGACCATCGAGACGCGCTTGTCGCGGATCGCGTAGCGCTCGACCAGTGCGTTCCCGGCCGGCCCGAAGGCGGGCAGGATCGCGAACAGTTCCTCGCCGATGGCGGTATTGAGGCGGCCATCGGCGGCCGACAGCCGGGCGCTGAGCGCGCCGCGCTCGATGCTGTGCGACAGGCCGACGATACGGTCGGCCTTGATGCGCAGCCCGTTGTGCAGGTCCTGGTCGGTGCGGCCGGCGAATACCTGGGTGGCGTGCAGCACCGACCCCGTATTCCAGCGCCAGGTGGCGTCCAGCCCATCGCTGCTGGAAATCGGCAGCGAGCCGTAGACCTCGACCGGCGTGCGCACCCACGGAATCGTGTAGCCGACCTTGCGCGATTCGGCGCCCAGGAATACCGGCAGCGCGATGCGTCCGGCGCGCAGCGCGAGATCGGGCGTGAGCTGGTATTTGATATTCGCCCATTCGAGCTGCGGCCGGTAGCTGCCGTCGAGCCGCTGTTCGCTGACCACTTGCAGCACGCCCGACCAGGCGCCGAGATTCAGGTCGAGCTGGGCGCCGAGGCGGCTGTCGACGTCGGGGCTCCAGGCGCGCGTATGGCCCGCGCCGTCGGCGCGCAGCACCGAGGCGGTGAAGTCGGCGCTGCGCGAACTGGCATACACCGCGCCCAGCGTGCCGAAGCCGGACAGCTTCCACGCCGGCGCGGCCGGTTCGCCGGGCGCTTCGGCGGCGCCGGCGCAAACGGGCAGGCAAGCGAGCACGCACGCAGAGAAGGCGGCAGGCAGGCGCCGGGGAATATATTGCTGGACCATGTGATGTGGGGTGGTGGCCGTGAAGCCAGGGAGACGTCGGGATGACGGCAATTCCGAGTGTGGAGACTGTAGCGGAGCCGATTCGCGAAGTCGAGTGACTGGCGGTTAGAAATTTACTGAAACGAAACGTTCGTTGTGTTGAGGCAACGAGGCGAGTGCCGTGACGTAGGCAAGGAGGAAAGCAGCCCGAATAAATTCAGGATAGGATGGCAGGATGGCATGACCGTCGCATGCCGTGACGATTTCTAAAAGGATGGGAATGAAACGTTCAGCTTTGTCGATTATCCTTGCCGTCATGGGCGCGGCAGGTCCCGCGCTGGCCGCCGATCCGGCGTTCTGCACATCGATGTGCGCTTCCGAGCAGCGCGAATGCCGGGCCAGCGCGCAGGCGCGGCCGCTCGAAGACCGGTTCGCGGCGGCCACGGTCGAGCAGCGCAATCCGCTGGCGCGCACGGTCCAGGGCGCGGTACCGGGCCAGGCCACCCGCGCGCTCGATGCCGCGGGCGACAACGGACGCCGGATGGCGCGGCTCGATGCCTGCGACAGCGCGCTCCAGCGCTGCACGCGCAGCTGCGCCGTGCAGCCGGGGGCCGAGGAAAGCACGGGGCTGCGCCAGGCGCCGTAGCCGGGCCAGTCCCTGCAGTCGAGCTAGTCGCCGCTCCACAGGCGTTCGCCCGACAGGTCGAGCCAGGTCAGGTACAGGCGCACGTCGAACTCGAGCTGGTGATAGGCTGGCTCCATCCAGCAGCACAGCTTGTAGAACGCCTTGTCGTGTTCCTTTTCCTTGAGGTGGGCCAGCTCGTGCACGGCGATCATGCGCAGGAAGGGCAGCGGCGCGTCGCGGAACAGGCTGGCGATGCGGATCTCGTGCTTCGCCTTCAGGCGTGAACCCTGCACCCGCGAGATGGCCGTGTGCAGGCCCAGCGCGTGCTGGATCACCTGGATCTTGCTGTCGAAGGCGACCTTGGACACGGGCGCGGCCTGGCGCAGGTAGTCGTCCTTGAGGTCTTGCACATAATCGTACAGCGCGCGGTCGGTACGGATGCCGTGCGGCTCGGGATAGCGCCGGCGCAGTGTGTCGCCGAGGCGGTTCTGTTGGATCAGCCCGCTGACCTGGGCTTGCAAGGGCTCAGGGTAGGCGGTCAGGTATTTCAGGATAGGCATAAGCCCGGCAATGTACCACAGGGGCGGACCTGCCGCGCGACCGCGCCGCGGCCGCCCCACGCGGGTGCATTACCCTTCGGTGTCTCCCTGGCGGTTGCCCTTTTGTGCTGCCGCCGCCGCCGCGCGTTGGGCCGACTGCCGGCTTTCGCCGCCCTTGCGGCCGATATCGGCCATGTGGGCCCGGTTGCGGCTCACGGCTTCGCCGCCTTTCTGGCCCGCGCGGCGCGCTTCTTCGGAATCGAATTCGTGCGCCGTGCCTTTCTGGTGGGCGGCTTGCCCGCCCTTGCTGGCGATTTCACGCTGCTGGTTCTGGTCCATCGCCGCGAAGCCGCGCTTGGCGGGCGGCCCGCTCTTCTGGGCATTGCCCTGACTGCTGCTGCTTTTCCCGCCGTTCTCCTTGCTGGTCGCCATGTCGATCTCCTTGTGCCCTTGGGGCTATGAGTTGTAGAGGCCGTACGCTATGCATGAACGCACTTGGAGCCATCTCAGGCTGCGCTCGTGCGTTTAGAGAAACGTGGTGAGCGTTAGTTCCGCCCTGTTTTGGCGCTACGCGCAGGCACTGTCAGCAGGGACGTTTCGCGGCCAGCGGCGCCAGTGCGGCCGCGTGGCCGAGGCCGGTCTGGGCCTCGGCCGTCACGCCCAACAGGCCTTGCTGGTAGTTGCGCACGTGCTCGCCCAGCGGCTCCCAGCCGCGCATGGCGGTGGGGACGAACTGGAGCGGATCGGTGCAGGCCGCGAGCTGGCGCCCCGTGTCGAAAGCGGTCTCGACGACATGGCGCGCCATTTGCAGGTTCAGTTCGGAGAACCGCGCCAGCAGCTCGCAGCCGCGCAGCGACAGCGTCGCGATGGCGCCGACCTGAGCGTCGAGCTGGGCCCGCAGCGCCGGGGCGGCGGCGGGACTCTCGGGGAAGGACAGCATGACAGGCTCCATGGACGGCAGGGCGGGGCGCCCCGGGCCTTGTACGACCATGGAGGAGGCGACAAGTTCTAGGCGTCGGCCACTTTCAGCACCAGCTTGCCCAGGTTGCGGCCCTCGAACAGCATCAGGAGCGCCTGCGGGAACTGCTCGAAGCCCTCGACCACGTATTCATGGCTCTGGATCGTGCCGGCCTTGAGCCATTCGCCGAGCTGGGCCACGGCCTCGGGATAGCGCGCCGCGTAGTCGAACACGATCATGCCTTCCATGCGCGCGCGGTTCACCAGCAGCGACAGATAGTTGGCCGGCCCCTTGACCGCTTCGGTCGCGTTGTACTGCGAGATCGCGCCGCAGATCACGATGCGTGCTTTCATATTGATGCGGGTGAGGACGGTATCGAGGATCTCGCCGCCGACATTGTCGAAATAGACGTCGACACCCTGCGGGCAGTTTGCCTTCAGCGCGGCGCCGACATTGCCGGCCTTGTAGTCGATGCAGGCGTCGAAGCCGAGGCGGTCGACCACGAACGCGCATTTCTCGGCCCCGCCGGCGATGCCAACCACGCGGCAGCCCATCTGCCTGGCTACCTGGCCCACGGTCATCCCGACCGCGCCGGCCGCGCCCGAGACCACCACCGTTTCGCCGGCCCTGGCCTGGCCGACTTCGCGCAGGCCGAAGTACGCCGTCATGCCGGGCATGCCCAAGAGGTTCAGCCAGGCGGTCAGGTGGCCAACCTGGGGATCGATCCTGGCCAGGTTGGCGGTCTTGTCGTCGGCCGGGCCGGACCAGTAGCGCTGGATGCCGGTGCCGCCCATCACGTGGTCGCCCACGGCAAAGCGCGGCGAGCGCGACGCCACCACCACGCCCACCCCGCCGGCGCGCATGACTTCGCCGATCGCCACCGGGCGGATATATGATTTACCCTCGTTCATCCAGCCGCGCATGGCCGGGTCGAGCGACAGGTACAGGACCTTGACCACGACCTCGCCGTCGCCCGGCTCGGGCACGGCCTGTTCGTGGAATTGCCAGTCTTCGCGCTTGGGCAGCCCGACCGGGCGCGCGGCAAGCAGGAACTGCTGGTTCGGCGGAAAAGCATTGGTCATCGCGGTCTCCATGTTCGGGTTGGCCGACAAGTCTATACCGAGCGGCTGCCCGGCGGTCGCCGCGCATGCGACAATAGCGGGTTTTCATCCTCCAGCACTTCAAGGCGCACGCAATAATGGCTATCAAAGCGACCATCTACAAGGCCGACCTGTCGATTGCCGACATGGACCGGAACTACTACCAGGAACACAGCCTGACCATCGCCCGGCATCCGTCCGAGACCGACGAGCGCGTGATGATCCGCCTGCTCGCCTTCGCCCTGCACGCCGACCCGGCGCTGGCCTATGGCAAGGACTTGTTCGACGTCGAGGAGCCGGCGCTGTGGCTGAAGGACCTGACCGGGGCGATCCAATTGTGGATCGAGGTCGGCCAGCCGGACGAGAAGCGCCTGCTGAAGGCCGCCGGCCGCGCCGAGAAGGTGGTGGTGTACAGCTATAGCGCGACCAGCAGCATCTGGTTCAAGGGCCTGGCCAACAAGATCGAGCGCGCCAAGAACGTCAGCGTGATCAACATCCCGGCCGAGATCAGCGTTCAACTGCAGAAAATGGCGCAGCGCTCGATGCAGCTGCAGTGCACGATCCAGGACGGCCAGGTGTGGCTGACCGACGGCGCCGACACGGTGCAGGTCGAGCGCGAAGCGCTGCGCGGCGCCGTATAAAAAGCACCGCGCATTTAGCCCGCGCCTTTACCGATCCGTCAGTCCGGGGCGCCGCCCAGCCGGCGCGCCTCGCCCGACCCTGCGACCGAGCGGCGCAGTTGCGGGTCGCCATAGTAGTTGACGTCGCCCGAGCCGGCGATCGACATGCTCAGCTCGTTCCTGGCCCACACGGTCACATCGCCCGAGCCGGCCACGCTGACGCTGGCGCTGTCGGCCGCGACCTTGCCCAGGTCGACATTGCCCGAACCTCCGATCGATACCGACACCTCGCGCGCCTTGCCGCCATTGGCGCGGAAGTCGCCGCTGCCGCCGACGCTGATCGAGACGCGTTCGGTGTCCAGGCTCGCGACCCGGATCTTGCCCGAGCCGCCCAGGTTGAAGCGCAGGTTCGGCGCGCGCAGCGTTTCGGCGTCGATGGTGCCCGAGCCGCCCAGCGACAGGCGCTCGATCTGACGCGCGTTGACGACGATTTTCATGGTGCGCGCGCGCAGGTTCATATTGCGCTTGGTCGAGCGGATGCGCAGCACGCCGTCGTCGACCTCGGTCTCGATCAGGCGCTGCAGATTGTCGTCGGTCTCGATCGTGATGCCTTCGGTATTGCCGATGCGCAGCTCCAGCTGGGCCGGCAATTCAAGCGAGATGCCGCTGAAACGCTCGACCTGGCGCGACTGGCGCGTCACGCTGCCGCTGCCCTCGACCTTCTCGCCGCCGAAGGGCCAGGCCATGGCAGGCGTGGGCGCGGCGACGCAGGCGAGGGTGGCGGCCAGCAGCAGGGTGCGCGCGGCGAAGGAGGGCTTGAAAGATGGAATGTTCATGGACGGTCTCCAGAGTATCGTTTGAATTGCACCCATCGTAACCAGGTGTGCGGCCGCGCCAGGGGCGTTTGCGACGGATTGCACGCTGCCGGGGATGAAATGCATGAGCACGCGACCGGCCGGGCCGACGCGCGGGCGCGGAATGCACTAGAATCGTGCGTTTTTTGGTAAGGACTGGCATGAACCTGATTTTCTTGGCGGCGGCGTTCTGCATCGGCATCGCGATGTCGGCGCAGGCCGCGGTGAACAGCCAGTTGGCCCATTCGATCGGCGCCAATTCGATCATGGCGGCGCTGGTGTCCTTCAGCTGCGGCACGGTGGCACTGCTGGTGATGGCGCTGGCCAAGGGCGGCGTGTCCGGCCTGGGCACGACCCTGGCGGCCTTGCCGTCGCAGCCGGCCTGGAAATTCCTGGGCGGTTTCATGGGCGCCGCCTTCGTGCTCGGCACGGTATTCCTGGCGCCGCGCATCGGCCTGTTGACCCTGGTGGTGCTGGTGATTGCCGGTCAGCTGCTCAGTTCGATGGCGATCGACCATTTCGGCCTGGTCAATATGGCGAAACGCGAAGTGTCGCCGGTACGCCTGGCTGGCGCGCTGGTGGTGGCGGCTGGCGTGACGATTACCGTGTTTGGCGACCGTATTGTTGCGAGTTTGTCACGCTGACGATATTTTTACTCTGGTGCAACATTCCAGTTCTATAATGACCGGAACTCGTCTTTTCATGCGCACCAGATGGAATACCACCAGTCCTCGCAGATCCCAACGCTTTCGTACATCGAAAACGAAGACCACCCGGTGTTCGAGACCCTGGTGCAGCAGATCCTGCACCTGCTTAATTCGAAGCTGGTGTTCTCGGACATCATCATCCACCAGAACAGCCCCTTGATGCTGCGCCAGCCGAAAGGCCTGGTGGCGGTGACCGATTCGCCGATCACGAAGGAAGAGCTGGAAGAATTCTTCGACGTGATCGAGCCGAACTGGCAGCAGCGCATCGCCTCGCGCGCCTTCGACCGCTCGATCGACCTGCACACGGCGCGCATCCGGGCCAACTGCTTCCGCTTCCAGGGCGGCAAGCGCATCGGCTGCGTGATCCGGCGCTTTCCGAAGGAGCCGATTGCGCTGGCCGACCTGGGCCTGTGGGACGACGAGCGCGAGTTTGCGCGCTTGACCAGCGGCCTGGTGCTGATCATCGGCGATACCTGCCAGGGCAAATCGACCACCATTGCCTCGATCCTGGACGAGATCAATCGCCAGCGCTCGGGGCATATCATCACCATCGAGGACCCGGTCGAGACCCTGATCCCCCAGCGCAAATGCATCATCACGCAGCGCGAGGTGGGAGAGGACGGCGACGTCGAGAGTTACTACCTGGGTGCGCTCGATGCGCTGCGCGAGCGGCCGGACGTGATCGTGATCGGCGAGATCCGCGATGCGCAGACGGCGCAGGAGGCGCTGGCCCTGGCGGAATCGGGGCCGCTGGTACTGGCGACCCTGCATGCGCGCTCGACCGAGCTCGGCTTGCAGAAGATGCTGCGCTTGCTGGGCAATTCAGATGCGCAGGCGCAGGCACTGGCGCATGCCTTGCGCGGGATGCTATGCCAGGCGCTGCTGCCTTCGGTCGAGGGTAATCGCTACTATCTCGCGACCGAATGCCTGACCCCGAGCCCGACCGTCGTGCGCATGCTTGAGGCGGCTGATTTGGGTGGCATCCGGGCTCACATGAACAAGGGCATCGATGCCGGCTGTCATACGATGAATAGCTCACTCGAGGGCCTGCTCGCCTCGCACAAGGTGCGCCTCGAGGATGCGCGCAACGCCACGACCGACCGCGTGGGGTTCGCCGAGCTGGTTTGATGGAGTTGGGATAGTCGGTCGCGTACAATCCGGGCCGGGCGCATTGCCGCCTCGAGACCTATTGTGAGAATGCTGCCAGTGCTGAAGATCGACGTCCCCTCCTTATTCATCGTCATGACGTTCAACCTGGCGATCATGGCGCTGGCGCTTCCGTATTTCATGGGGCGGGTAAACCGTGCCGCGCGGTGCGCGCAAAGCGGGATCGCGCTGCAGACGGTGGGCTGGATTTGCCTGCTGGCGTCGAACACCTTCGAAACGGGCGGCTGGGCCGATCACCTGCTGTCGACACTCTCGATGGCTTGCATTTCGAGCAGCATGGTATTCAACGCTGTCGCCTTCCAGCTGTGGTGCGGCTGGAAGGCATCCGTGCGTGCGCCGGCCGCCATCGCGATCTTGATGACCGTGGGCTATGGCATCGGTTTTTCGAACTACGCGTTCCGGGTGGCCTGGGCCAACGGCCTGCTGGTCTTGCAGATCGCTACCGTGGTGTTCATCCTGTGCCGCAAGCCGCAGGTGCCGGTCGGGCGCTGGCGATGGCTGCTGGTCATCTATCTGTCGATCCAGATGGTCGTGCTGGCCTGCCGCGCCGTGCTGGGTGGCTTCTACACCGCCGAATTCCCGAATTTCTTTGGGCCCTACCTGGTCAACCAGGTGTTTGCACTGTCGTCGAACGCGATGATGGTGTTGTCCGTGGTGGCCATCCTGCTGGCGCACCGCGACGAGGCGGCGCGCGAACTGGAACGGTTGGCGATGCTGGACGGCCTGACAGGGGCCTTGAACCGCCGCGCCTGGATGCTCCAGGCCAGCAAGGACCTGGCCAGCAGCGTACGCTACAGTCAGCCGCTGGCCTTGCTGTTGCTCGATCTCGACCATTTCAAGCGGATCAACGATACCTACGGCCATGCTGTCGGCGACCATGCGCTGCAGTTATTCGTCACCGGCCTGCGGGCCGTCAGCCGTGGCGGCGATGTATTCTGCCGCTACGGCGGCGAGGAATTCTGCGTGTTGCTCAACAGCGCCGACCTGTCTTCGGTAATGGCCTACGACGAACGCATGCGCCGGTGGCTGGCGCAGCACGCGCCGCGGGAGCTGGGATTCGCCTTGTCGTACAGCGCCGGCATCGACATGCGCGTGCGCGACAGCGACACCATCGACATCATGCTGCAGCGTGCCGACGTCGCCCTGTACCAGGCCAAGTCGCAGGGGCGCGGCCGCTCGCTGGTCAGCGCGGTGCTGCACAGCGCATGAAGCCCCCAGTTCAATCCCCCTCCACCGCGCGATAACGATTCACCTCGACCGCGGTCACAGGCGGCGCGGCGTTGCCCCAACTGTTACGGATCCAGCTCAGCACCGCCGCCACTTGCGCATCATTGAGCTCGTGACCAAATGGCGGCATGCCATATGGCCGTGGATTGCCCCTGGTCCCGGGCGGGAAGCCGCCATTGACCGTCATGCGGATCGCGTTCACGGCCGGGGTCAGGGTCACGGCACGGTTGCCCGCCAGTGGCGGATAGGCCGGCAGCTTGCCGCGGCCATCGTCGCCATGGCATTGCGCGCATTGGGCTGCATAGATGCGGCCACCTTCCGCCAGCACCTGTTCGCTTGCCGGCGGCGCCCGGCCCGGCTTCGGCGCAGGCGTGGCCGGCAGCGATTTCAGGTAGCTCGCCATCGCCCCCAGGTCGTCCGGCGTCAGGTACTGCAGGCTGCGCGCCACCACCTCGGCCATCGGCCCGGTGGCCGAGCCGCGCGGCGAGATGCCGGTGCCGAGCAGCGCCACGATATGTTCCCTATCCCAGTCGCCAAGGCCGGCCTCGCCGCCGGACGTGAGCGACGGCGCATACCAGCCCAAGGTCGGAATCAGGCCGCCATCGAGTCCATCCTTGTTGGCGCCGAACTGATTACGCGTGCTGTGGCAGGCGCTGCAATGCCCGAGTCCATCGACCAGATAGGCGCCGCGATTCCACTCCACGCCGCGCGCCGGCTGCTCCACGTGAACGCCAGGCTTGAAGTACAGCAGCCGCCAGCCGGCCAGCAGCGCCTGGCTGTCGTAGGGGAAGCCCAGTTCGTGCGGCCGGTTCGGCTGGCGCTGCGGCGCCAGGCTGCGGAAGTAGGCAAACAGCGCATCCGAATCGTCGCGCGTGACCTTGGTGTAGTTCGTGTAGGGGAAGGCCGGATACAGCAGGCGGCCATCCTTCGCAATGCCGTTATGCAGGGCATTCCAGAAATCGTCCGCGCTCCAGTCGCCGATGCCGGTTTCCTTGTCGGGCGTGAGATTCGGCCCGTAGAAACGTCCGAACGGCGTCTCGAGCGCCCGGCCGCCGGCGTACGCCACCCCGCCACGCGCCGTATGGCAGGCGATGCAATCGCCGGCCCGCGCCAGGTAGGCGCCACGTTCGATATTCGCGGTGCTCAGGGCAAAGGCTTGCGGCGAGCTCGATGGGATATGCTCGGTGCGCGGCCAGGCCAGCGCCGCCGCAGCCAGCACCACGACGACAATCGCAAGCAGGACAAGTCGCAGCGTTTTCATCGCGCCTCCGGATCGCTGCCGCAGGCCATCGGCAGCGGACGCGTGATGGATTCGGCAGGCCGTGGGTCGGCCGGCATCGGCTGCGCCGCCAGCCAGCCGGAGACGGCGGCCACGTCGTCCAGCGACAGGCGGGCGGTGATCTCGGCCATGCAGTCCGGCGCATGCGCGCGCCGCACCTTGTTGCGCCAGGCGCCGAACTGCGCATTCACATAATCGCGCGGCAGGCCGACGAGGCCCGGGATGTTCGGCTGCACGCCGGTCAGGCGCGCGCCATGACAGGCGATGCAGGCCGGGATCTTGCGCGCCGCATCGCCGTCATGCACCAGCTGCCGCCCGCGTTGGAGCACCGCGGCCGACAGGCCGGAAGATTGCGCCGGCAGCACGGTCGGCGGCTGGGCAGCGAAGTGCCGGCCGATCTCTTTCAGGTAATCGTCGGGCAGGTGATCGACCAGGTAGGTCATCACGGGATACTGGCGCCGCCCGTCGCGGAAGTTGATGAGCTGGTGATACAGATAGCCGGCCGGCTTGCCGCCCAGGCGGGGATAGAAGCTGTCGTTGACCGGATTGCCGCGCGCATCGACCCGCGCATGGCAGGTGGCGCAGGCGAGCAGGCGCTGGTCGAGCGTGTCGGGGACGGTTTGCGGCGCCGCCGTGGCCGTGCAGGCTAGCAGGCCGAACAGAGAGGCGAGGGACAGGCGAAGGCTATGCGATCTCATGGGCTCCCACCGACATCGAAGATGGGGGAATGATATCGCGAATTGCTGAGCCCGAATTCCCTCTTTTGGTGCGAAGCTACCCGCCGCGGGTTTTTACAAGCTAGGCGGGCGAATTCGCCTTCCAGTGCCGGTAGATCTTCAGGGCCGCATGCGCATCGTCGGCCGCATATTGCAGCTGCTTGTCCGACAGCCGGGGCAGGGCCCAGTTGGTGGTGGTGATGCGCTTGGACTTTTGCAGGCGCTGCCCGAAGAAGCGCTCGACGGCGCTCCTCGCGCCAAGCGGATTGCGTTCGCCGCGCCGGCGCAGGGCGGTCGACAGGTCGAGCACATTGCGCAGCTCGATGCCAAACTTGGTTTTCAGGCGGCGCACATCGTCGCCCAGGCCGAAGCCGACCTTCAGCACGCGCTCATCCTCGAGCACGGGCTTGAGCACGGTGACGGCCAGCGCATTGCCGGCCGGGGTCGCGGTCTGGAACAGCCAGGCGGTGCCCAGCGTCGCGAGCTGCACCAGGTGCGGCCCGGTCGAGACCTCGCCCTTGGCGAAGGTGGGTTTGGATTCGGTGTCGAAGCCGATCGCGTCGCCCGCCAGCAGGTCGGCCAGCGCCTCAAGCGCATCGTGCTCGCTGCGCACCAGGCGCACATTGGCCAGGTCGATGCCGACGTAGGGCGGCAGATCGTCGTCGACCGCCTCGGGGGCTGCGCTCAATTCTTGGAGAACTTGGACGCCAGCGCCTGCAGTTTTTCCTGGCGCTTGCGGTTGTTTTCTTCTTCTTGCGCGGCTTCGCGTTCGGCCTTCTTGCGCTCGGCTTCTTTCTTGAAGCGCTGCTGCAGCTGTTCCTTGGCGTGCAGGCGGTGCGCTTCGGGCACTTCGGCGCCGGCGGTGCCGTCCAGGTCATGGCGGGTCTTGGCTTTTTCCATCGCGCGCAGGTAGCGCATCGAACCGGTGTGGATGCCGAGCGCAGCGCGCATCACTTTCTTGTCCAGGCCAGGCATGCGGGCCAGCAGCTGCTTGTCGATGCCGATCGACAGCGGCAGGCAGTCGCGGAAGGCGGGATACTCCTGCTGGAGTTGCTTGAGCAGCGAACGTGCCGACTGGCCTTGTGCCGGCGCCGCTGCCGGCACTGGTGCGGCCGGCGCCGCTTCTTGCGGCTGCTGCGCCTGCGGAGCTTGCGCTGGGGTGCTAGCTGCGGCGTTGGTGTCGACGGACTCTGCAGGGGTATTGGTATTCATTGACTTCATGGTAAGAACAGGATTGCGAAGGATAGCACGGCGTCACGGCGCGCATTGTACTCGTACTGATGCTAATTATAAATGTTGGGAAACTTGCAGCAGGAAGAAGCGTGGCAGCGTGAAATCGTGTATCATCCGCCTCTTGCCTTGAGTCCGGCTTGCGCCGGCGCAGACCTCCGGGAAGCTTGATCCAGGGGCGTGTCAGGGCGACGCTATGTGAATTGTGTATATCCCATATCGGATCTATCAATTATCACCAAAACTTGCATTGGGGCATAATAGCTCCTTCCCCTATTCTTCTAGAAAAATAGATGCAAGCCCGTGTTAGCGGGCTTTTTTTCGTTCCGACATGCACAGCACGATCTTGAACATCGACCATCGCCTCCCTGTCCGCAGCCTTGACCCGTGTTGGCGCGCGCAAAACCAGGTAAGTCGTGCTTGAAGTCTGGCATGTCCGCCCTTAGGTAGGGCCACTTCCGTTCCCCCTTTCCCAGGATCCGCACGCGGATCCCGCTGGATTATTGACTTCGCAGGCGCGCAATCGGCCTCGACTGGAGAGTTTTAAGTATGAAAAACACCGCCAAGACATTGACACTGACAGCGAAAAAAGCGCCGGCCAAGGCTTCGGCACCGCTGGCAGTGCCGAAAACCGCGACCTCCTACTTCCTCGAAACGGAAGCGGCGGCCAAGGTGACGGTGGTCAAGACCCGTTCGCGCCTGGCCACGCTGAAGGCCCAGGCCGACGCCATCCTGGCCGCCGGCGGTCCGGTGGCCGATGAGCCGGTCGCTGCGCCAGTCGTGGAAGAAGTTCCTGTCGCGGCGGCGCCTGCCGTGACCCCGATCGCCGAGGCGGTGGAGCAAGTGGTGGCCGAAGCTGCTCCTGTCGAGCAGCCAGAAGCTGCCGCCAACGACGTCGAGGCCGGGATCGACCTGGCTGCCGAATACATGCAGGCGCAGGCCAGGCCGGCCGTGGCGCCCGTCATCGTGCGCAAGCGCGGCAAGCTGGCGGCCCTGAAGGCGGACGAGCCGGAAGCCGCGGTCGCCGCTGCGCCGGTCGTGGCGCAAGAGGCTCCGGTTGCCGAGGAAGCGCCGAAGGTCGTGCGCGCCCGCGCCGTGCGCCGCGTCGAAACCGGCCCGGCTGCTCCCGTGAGCGCCGTCGGCGCCGTCAGCAAGACCACCGACGCCGCCGCGCTGGCCGCGATCGACACCTCGGGCTACCTGCTGCCGCAGGTGAAGGTCCCCGGCCGCCGCGGCCGCAAGCCAAGCGAATTCGTGCCGGAGAACGACGAGGTCGCGGCGCTGAACGCGGTCGAGCGCGCCGAACTGAAGGCAGCCTCGAAGGCGCGCGAGCGCAAGGCCAAGGGCATCGCCCTGCTGAGCAATGCCGGCTTCTCGGAAGCCGAACTCGAAAAGCGTCGCCAGCAACTGACGAACCTGATCAATATGGGCAAGGAGCGCGGCTACCTGACCCACGCCGAGATCAACGACCACCTGCCGGAAAACATCATCGATCCGGAAGCGATTGAAGGCATCATCGCGACCTTCAACGACATGGGCATCGCCGTCTACGAGCGCGCTCCCGAAGCCGAAATGATGCTGCTGTCGGACCAGGCCGTGACCCCGACCAGCGAAGACGAAGTCGAAGCCGCCGCCGCGACCGCGCTGTCGACCGTCGACTCCGACTTCGGCCGCACCACCGACCCGGTGCGCATGTATATGCGCGAAATGGGCGCGGTGTCGCTCCTGACCCGCGAAGGCGAGATCGAGATCGCCAAGCGCATCGAGCAGGGCCTGAAAGACATGGTGCAGGCGATCTCCGCATGCCCGATCACGATCTCGGAAATCATCGCGCTGTCGCACAAGATCGCCAGCGATGAAATGAAGATCGACGACGTGGTCGATGGCTTCGTCGACCTGAACGACACCCCGGCGCCGGCCGCTTCGGTGGCCCACGCCGCCGCCTCGAGCGAAGAGGACGACGAGGAAGAAGAAGACGTCGAGGAAGAAGAAGAAGAGGGTGAGGGCGCCAACTCCGGCGGCGCCGCGGCCGGCTACTCGGCCGAGCAACTGGCCCAGCTGCGCAAGAGCGCGCTGGAGAAATTCTCGCTGATCGAGAAGCAGTTCGACCTGATGGGCCACGCCTTCAAGAACCAGGGCTACGGTTCGCAAGCCTATGTCGACGCCCAGGAAGTGATCTCGTACGAGCTGCTGGGCATGCGCTTTACCGCCAAGGTCGTGGAAAAGCTGTGCGACACCCTGCGCGGCCAGATGGACGAAGTGCGCGCCATCGAGCGCGCCGTGCTGGACATCTGCGTGAACCGCTGCGGCATGCCGCGCGCCCACTTCATCAAGGTCTTCCCGGGCAACGAGACCGACCTGCAATGGGGCGACCGCGAAGTCGACTGCGCCTATCCGTACAGTGCGGTGCTGAGCCGGAACCTGCCGGCCATCAAGGAGCTGCAGCAGCGCATGATCGACCTGCAGGCGCGCGTGGCGCTGCCGCTGGCCGACCTGCGCAAGATTAACAAGCAGATGGCGGCCGGCGAGAAGCGCGCGCGCCAGGCCAAGCGTGAAATGACGGTGGCCAACCTGCGCCTGGTGATCTCGATCGCGAAGAAATACATCAACCGCGGCCTGCAATTCCTGGACCTGATCCAGGAAGGCAATATCGGCCTCTTGAAGGCGGTCGACAAGTTCGAATACCGCCGCGGTTACAAATTCTCGACCTATGCGACCTGGTGGATCCGCCAGGCGATCACGCGTTCGATCGCCGACATGGCCCGCACCATCCGCGTGCCGGTGCACATGATCGAGACGATCAACAAGATGAACCGCATCTCGCGCCAGATCATGCAGGAAACCGGCAGCGAGCCGGACCTGCCGACCCTGGCCGCCAAGATGGAAATGCCGGAGAATAAGGTTCGCGAGATCATGAAGATCGCGAAGGAACCGATTTCGATGGAAACCCCGATGGGCGAGGACGGCGATTCGCAACTGGGCGACTTCATCGAGGACAACGCGACGCTGGCCCCGCTGGACGCCGCGCTGCATGCGTCGATGCGCAACGTGATCAAGGAAGTGCTGGACTCGCTGACCCCGCGCGAAGCCAAGGTGCTGCGCATGCGCTACGGCGTCGAGATGTCGAACGACCACACGCTGGAAGAAGTGGGCAAGCAGTTCGACGTGACCCGCGAGCGGATCCGCCAGATCGAAGCCAAGGCGATGAGCAAGCTGCGCCAGCCATCGCGTTCGGACAAGCTCAAGACCTTCCTGCACAACCAGTAATTTGCCGGTTCGCGCGATGTAAAAAAGCCGCCCGGTTTGCGCCGGGCGGCTTTTTTGCCTGGAACGTCGACGCGATCAACCGGTATTGCGCAAGCCCGCCGCGACACCATTGATCGACAAGTGGATGCCGCGATTGACCCGCGGATCGGCATTGTCGGCCAGCTTGCGCCGCCGATGGATCAACTCCACCTGCAAGCACCAGCGGGGTCACCAGCGGGGTCAGGTCTGACATTCGGTCACCAGCGGGGTCAGGTCTGACATTCAGACACGGACTCGGCAGGGAAGCACGGCTGAGGCTGTGTCCGAATGTCAGACCTGAGGTGGTCCGGATTTCTCGGACATCTATTTGAGCACACGGAATGCTGCATCGACGGCGGCTGGCGTTTGGTAGCCCAGGGTTTGATGCAGCCTCTGCTGATTGTAGTACACCTCAATGTAGTTGCCGACTACCGCCTTCGCTTCGTCCCTCGATCCGAACAGGCGATCGTGCATGACTTCGTTTTTTAGGTTCGAAAAGAAGCTCTCCGCTACGGCGTTATCGTAGCAGTTGCCTTTTCGGCTCATGCTGGACAGAACGCCATTGGACTGCAGCAGGTCACGGTAGTCATGCGACGCGTACACCGTGCCTTGGTCACTATGGAAGATCAGGCCCGTACTGGGCTTTCTCTGCGCCA
>NZ_STGG01000029.1 GCF_005222695.1 Massilia sp. HP4
TCAACCTCGGACTACCAAGGTTATAGGGACAAGCCTTACGGGCAATTAGTACTGGTTAGCTTAATGCATTACTGCACTTCCACACCCAGCCTATCAACGTCCTGGTCTCGAACGACCCTTCAAGGAGCTCAAGGCTCCGGGAAATCTCATCTCAAGGCAAGTTTCCCGCTTAGATGCTTTCAGCGGTTATCTCTTCCGAACTTAGCTACCCGGCAATGCCACTGGCGTGACAACCGGTACACCAGAGGTTCGTCCACTCCGGTCCTCTCGTACTAGGAGCAGCCCCCTTCAAATTTCCAACGCCCACGGCAGATAGGGACCAAACTGTCTCACGACGTTTTAAACCCAGCTCACGTACCACTTTAAATGGCGAACAGCCATACCCTTGGGACCGGCTACAGCCCCAGGATGTGATGAGCCGACATCGAGGTGCCAAACTCCCCCGTCGATATGAACTCTTGGGAGGAATCAGCCTGTTATCCCCAGAGTACCTTTTATCCGTTGAGCGATGGCCCTTCCATACAGAACCACCGGATCACTATGTCCTACTTTCGTACCTGCTCGACTTGTCGGTCTCGCAGTTAAGCACGCTTATGCCATTGCACTATTAGCACGATGTCCGACCGTACCTAGCGTACCTTCGAACTCCTCCGTTACACTTTAGGAGGAGACCGCCCCAGTCAAACTGCCTACCATGCACTGTCCCCGATCCGGATAACGGACCAAGGTTAGAACCTCAAATGAACCAGGGTGGTATTTCAAGGATGGCTCCACGAACACTGGCGTGTCCGCTTCAAAGCCTCCCACCTATCCTACACAGATTGATTCAAAGTCCAATGCAAAGCTACAGTAAAGGTTCATGGGGTCTTTCCGTCTAGCCGCGGGTAGATTGCATCATCACAAACATTTCAACTTCGCTGAGTCTCGGGAGGAGACAGTGTGGCCATCGTTACGCCATTCGTGCAGGTCGGAACTTACCCGACAAGGAATTTCGCTACCTTAGGACCGTTATAGTTACGGCCGCCGTTTACTGGGACTTCAATCAAGAGCTTGCACCCCATCATTTAATCTTCCAGCACCGGGCAGGCGTCACACCCTATACGTCCACTTTCGTGTTTGCAGAGTGCTGTGTTTTTATTAAACAGTCGCAGCCACCATTTTATTGCAACCCGTTCATCCTTCCACAGTAAAGTGGTCAAACTACTAGGGCGTACCTTATCCCGAAGTTACGGTACCAATTTGCCGAGTTCCTTCTCCCGAGTTCTCTCAAGCGCCTTAGAATACTCATCTCGCCCACCTGTGTCGGTTTGCGGTACGGTCTCGTATGACTGAAGCTTAGAGGCTTTTCTTGGAACCACTTCCGATTGCTTC
>NZ_STGG01000030.1 GCF_005222695.1 Massilia sp. HP4
CTCCGGGTGCGATTGAATACTGGGACTGCTGAATCCAGCAATCAAGTCGCCCAGCATAGCTTTTGCACGGAACAAAGGCCAGCTACGGCGAGGAACATGATCGCACGATACTGAACACATAGCTCGCCGGAAATACGTGTAGGCGGGGTCAGGTCTGACGTTTAGACACGGTCTCTGCAATGGTCCTCAGTGACACAGTTGAGGTTGTGTCCAGAAGTCAGATCTGACCCTGATTCCGCGATTATCGGCTCGGATTAATTTTGGATATCGTGCCGTCAATTTCACTTATTGTAGGCGGGGTCAGGTCTGACATTTAGACACGGCCACTGCAATGGTCCTCAGTGACACAGTTGAGGTTGTATCCAGAAGTCAGATCTGACCCTGATTTCGCGATTATCGGCTCGGATTAATTTTGGAAATCGTGCCGTTAATTTTACTTATGATAATCGAAAGTCAGCCAATGATCCTGATAAGAAGAAGCATAGCTCGCCGGAAATATAATAAACATCGGAAAAATGATGAAGTGGTTAAGTCGCTTGGCTTGTTTATTTCATAATGAACGCTTCCGTCTGCATTCATGACGTAAGCACGATTTTTTGTCCCGTTTCGAATAACCCCGTGGAATAATATAGAACTATGGCCAGATCAAAACTAGTTCTATCCATGCTAGCATGATCTTTTGCTGCGACGTATATTTCGTTCCGTCACCGGGGTAGATCAGATGGCCGACCAATCGATAGTTTCTGTCTCACCTGTTAGCCGAAATATAAAGTAGTTAACTGCATGAAACTCGTTTGAAAATATCGCCACGTCAAAATTCGTCCCGCGTTCTGTTGTGTACACTAGCCAAAAGCCATTTTTTTCCTTGATAACTAGCTCGCCAAATCCGGCCGTGAGCTCGCTGCCGAGGCTGTATCCATTCCGTTTGACTTCCTTTGTGTCAAGAAATTCTCGAACTTTATTAAGCAAGGGCGCGATTGCCATTGTAATCGGGTCAGGTCTTTCGAAGTCAAATTCCGGTAAATTGATGATCATAAAACTCTCCTTAGGCATTTCAAATCGATTAACTGTTCTACAGATTTCCCCGTCTTGTACTGGATTCCTTTGCCAATCTCATTGAACCATGGTGTTGCTGGACCAGATTCCACTGCAATTTCTTTGATAACTTCATATTGATGATAGGGGGCTAGTTTATCTGTCCCTGGTGGTAATGCACGTCCTTCATAGGAAGCACCATTTGGTGCAAGAAATCGTCCGCGTTCTTCACCAAAACGATCAAGCTTGGTCCCAACAACTAACGTTCCTTTAGTTGATGGCCCGTGGAACCCATCATTAGGCGGATACCACCAATTACCATCGGGCTTTTTCCAACCTGATGCTTTTGCAGCCTCTCTCTCTAAAGCGCACGGATCATTCTCTTCTGCATTACGACGAGACGTTCTTCTCTCTCGTGAATTGCCAGATAGTCCGAGTGGATCTAGCCAGCCAACAGGGTTTGGAGTGTATGCATAAGTATTGATGCCGCCAAGTAGACCAATCGGGTCCTGCGTGAGGTAGCGCCCCGTGTCGGGATCGTAATACCGATGCCGGTTGTAATGCAGTCCCGTCTCTTCGTCAAAGTACTGCCCTTGGAAGCGTATTGGGTTCTGCATCCTGGCCTTGCGCGCCGCCGCGCTGATCGCTTCCTTCGCTTGCCCCCATGCCTTGTACTGTGCCGACCAAGCAACCTTGCCTTCATCATCGGTCAATTCCTGCGGCGTGCCCAGATGGTCGCACTGATAAAATGCCATTTCATCCGTACCGAACGGCTTGGGTTCCCGCTCGCACTCGCCGCTCCATAACGGATCGAGCGCAATGTCGTACTTGCCACCATTGCTCGCCATTAGCGCCTTGACATCGGTGGTAGACACCAGTCGAAGCGCTTCGCTTCGCGCGGCCTGCACCAGCGGCACGAAGCTGTTGCGCTCGTACACATAGTGCACCGTCCGGTCGCCCGGTGCGTAGCCCCGGTGCACGCTGCTTTCCAATGCCAGCGTGTCGCCGTCCCAGCCATAAATGGTTCGGGTCATCACCCTAAACGCAGTTCCCTCCATCGTTCCACTGTGCTTGGCAATGCGCCGCCCCAGCGGATCATAGGCAAAAGTGGTGACGCCATGCCAAGTCGTGGCACGGGCCATTCGATTGAACGCATCCCATTCATACTTGGATCGAAGGCCGTCCTGGATACGTTCCACAAGGTTGCCGCGGTCGTCGTACTGGTAGCGGACTCCGGCATATTCCTTGAGCAGATTGTCCAGCAGTTTCGGCAGCGGAGTGCGACGGGTAATTGGCTCCTGCTGCGCAGTATCGGCGGCCTGGATATTGCCGGCCGGGTCAAAGGCGAAGGTTTCGCGACCCAGTACGCTGCTTGCCGCCAGCAGCCGTCCGACCGGGTCGTAGCGGTATTCGACCCGGCCGCGCCGGTTGTCTTCGAGGCTAGTCAGCTGGCCAGATGGGTCGTAGCGATAGCGCCGCAGGATTGCGGCTTGCATGCCGACCTGGACGTCGGGACGGTACGTGTCCGGGTATATATTCCGGTCCCTCTGGCTGGCCTGCGCGATAGTGCCAAGCTGCTGTTCGATCAGGCGGCCGGCCGGGTCGTATTTCATCGTTTGCAGCAGGCCATTGGCCTGGGTGCGGCCGGTTTCCTGGTACAGCGCGTTGCGCTCGAAAGAGACGAGCTCCTGCCCGTCGAGCAGCAAACCATGCACGTGGCCGGCGCCGTAGGTCAGCCATTCGATGCGGTGGCCGTCGGGACGGGTGGTACCGATGCGCTGGTTGAGTTCGTCGTGGTGGTGGCGCCAGACCGCGGTGCGTTTGTCGGGATGGAATGGTCCCTGGTAGTGCTGGTGCTCGCGCGCCAGATTGCCCGCGGCGTCGTAGAACCACTGCAGCCTGGCATGTTCGTTCTGCGCTTCGGCCAACTGGCCGTTGGCGTTGTAGGCGAAGGTCTCGATTTGTTCCGCCTGGCCGGGGGCGGCGGCCCTGCGTTGCATGAGCCGGCCCATGGGATCGAAGTCGAACTGCGTGGTCACGCCAGCTTCGACGGTCTCCGCCAGCACGCCGCTGGCTTGGTCGTAGCGGTATTCGGTGGTCTTGCCGTCGAAACCCTGTTCCTGCAGCAGGCGGCCGACCGGGTCGTACCGGAAGTGGTAGACGCTGCCGTTTTCATTCTCCAGCGCGGACAAGCGGCCGAGCGCGTCCCAGCGGTACTGCAGGCTGTGTCCAAGGGCATCGGTGCGCTTGGCGATCAGCCCTGCCGCGGTGTAGCGGTAGGCGGTGGTGCGATGCAGCGGGTCGGTGTGCGTCAGTAGCCGGCCTTCGGCGTCGTGGCGCAGTTGCTCCTGGCTGCCGTCGGGGTGGATGACGGCTTCGAGCTGGCCGGGATGGTTGCCGCTGTCGGCACTTTCGCTGCGCGCCAGCGCTTCGCTGTTGACCGGCGTGTAGCGGTAACGCGTGACATTGCCAGCGGCGTCGATGCTCTCGACCAGGCGCTTGCGGTCGTCGTATTCCCGCTGACTGCTGTGCCCGGAACAGTCGATGTAGCTGGCGAGCTGGCCATCCGGGGTGTAGGCAAGCTTGCTGGCGCCGCCTTTGGCGTCAAGGACTTCGACGGGACGGCCTGCCTTGTCGTACGCGTACTGGGTCTTGTTGCCGCGCGGGTCTGTTTCCTCGACCAAGTGGCCTTGGGCATTGTATTCGCGCTTCCAGGTGCCGCCTTCGGCATCGAGGATGCCGGTGACCCGGTGCTGAGCGTCATACTCGAAGTGCACCTGGCTGCCATCGGCGCGGGTATGCGTGAGCAGGTTGCCGTGGGCATCGTAACGGTGATGCTCGCTGCTGCCGTCGGTGTGGATGTGACGGACGACATTCTTGGCGTCGTCGCGGAAGAGCCATTCTTCGAGCCCGTCCGGATACACGATGCGATAGGTGTAGCCGGCGATGTCGTAGTAGTAGCGTGTCTCGTGACCAAGGCCATCGGTGACGTAGGTCAGGCGGATATTCTTGTCCCACTCGAGCCGGGTATCGTCGCTGCCGTCGTCGGCCCACTCGCGGATCGCTTTGGCGTGAAGCCCGCTGTCGATGCTGGTGTCATAGGCGAGGTTGATGCCGCGACCGGTGCGGTCGGTGTAGCGGGTGACGAGGTGGCGGTCATACTTGTACTGCCAGGCGGCGCCGTTTTCATCCTGGGCTTGGATCAGATCGCCGTGATCGTCGTAGTCGTAGGCGGCCAGCTGGCGCACCAGCTTGCCGTCCCGGATTTCCCAAAGAGCGCGGATGCAACCGCTGTCGATATCGATCTGGGTTCCGACATGGGCGACGATGGTCTTGCCCTGCTTGCTGACGATGTCGCTGAGTACATGTTCGCCAGCGTATGGACCCTTGGCCAGGACGTGGTCGTAGCGCAGGCCGAGAGCGGCGCCGTCGCGTGAATGCAGCGCGATCAGCCGGAAATGCTCCTTGCCCAGATCGGCTGCCTTGGCGCGCACGGTGTCGACCAGCTCATAGGTTTCGCGCCAGGGACTGGGTTCGCCTTCAGGCAGTGGCTTGCCGAAGTCGATCGTGAGCAGGGTGGCGCTCGTGCGGGTGAGCGTGATCTGCTCCACCGGATCGTGATGTCTCTGGCCTATGCACAGCCACGGGTAGCGATGGCTGCGGCCGTCGGCGGCGTGATAGAGCAGGGCCGCGGGCTTGCGTTGGCCGACCACGTCGATGCGGGTGCTGTACGGAGTGAGCCAGCGCGCGCCGAGATTGCCGCGGTCATAGGCGCTCAATTGGCTGCCGTAGGTGCGGCTCCAGGTGATGGAGAGCGGCGCATCGAGTACGAAGTCGGTATGGGTGATGGTTTCAGCGCCGGTGGCGAAGCTGATCGAGTGCGCGGTGCCGCCCTTTGCGGGACACAGCTTGCAGGCATTTGCGTCGCCCTTGGCCGGGCTTTGCCGGCCGGCGGCGCCCAGTTCGTGGCCGGGATTGTTCTTCTTGTGGTCCCCACCCTTGCTTGATGGGACCAGCGCCGAATGCCGCTTCTTGTGCTTGATGACCGCGTCGCGCAGGCGCATCAGTATCCACTGGATGCTCATCTGCGCCTGTTCGTCGGCCAGGGCGGAGAGCTTGCCGCGAAACGCCGGCTTGAACTCCGTCAGGTGACCGATGATGCTCGTTACACCCTCCAGCGCGCTCTGCGGCAGGTGGCTGGCCGCTGCTGCGGCAACGTAGTTCGCGGTCTTCTTGTACTGCCGGCCAAGGGCGCCAAGCATGCGGCGCCAACTGCTTTCCATCTTGGGGTCATATAACTTATCTTCCACTTCCGCAGGGGATGCCAACTCGAATAGTGGTTCCTTGCCGATACAGCGCTCGAGGATGTTGATCAGATCGTCGGCAATGCCGTCGGCGGTATTGGCGCAATCGTCCAGGATGCCGGCCAGCTTGCCCATCGCGCTGTCGACAAAGGTCTCGATTTCTCCTGCCAGCCTGGCGTTGAGGTGCAGGATCAGCACCTCGATCAGCGCACTGCCCAGATCCTTGGCGCCCAGCGCCAGCTTTTGCCGGGTCAGGTGCAGTGCCGGCCGTAAGCTCATACGCGCTGCGCTCATCGCCGGCGGCACCGGCACAACGCCGATCAGGTTGATGCCAAGGCTCACCCATTGCAGGAAATCGACTTCCTTCTTGGCGATGTATTTCTGGGTTACTCCCACCATGTCCATGATGGCGTCGATCAGCGCCATGATGTTGCCGATCACGGGCAGGCTGCCGGCCAAGGTGCTCAGGCGCTCCAGCGTCACGTAGTCGCCGCTGATCTTGCGTAGCCATTTGTCGAACGCGGCAGCACCAGCGCCGATGTCTTGCTGGTCGATGGTGTTGAGCGGGGCGACTGCGACTTCCGGCGCGCGTGCGGCGGGCTTCGGCGGGGCCTGCGTGGTCTCGGTCATGGTGGCGCTTACATGTCTGATTTTTGTGGAATCGAGGGCGGTACTTCAGCGCCGTAGGTATGCAGGGCCTTGGCACCGCCAGGGAGCTTGCCTGCAATACTGGCCACCGCCGCCTGCCCGGCCGACGCCAGCAGTGTTTGCGCGCCGCCTTTTTGCAGCGACTGCACCGCGCTGGCCGCTTGCTCAGCGGCTTGCGCAATCGCGCCGAGCTTGCTGGCCGCACCGTTGAGACTCCCTGCTGTCGCATCTTCGGGAGCACCCGGCAGCGCCACGGCCGGCCACTCGGTCCCCCCACCGAAGTAGCTGCCTTCATCCCACGGGTCGCGTGGGTCCTTGCCGTAACTGACCGTAGCCATTCCCATCGGCAGGCCGGATACGCTGGCAAAGCCGTTGCCATCGAGCGTCCCTTGGTGGATGCCACCTTCGGCGTCGACGACGGTGTAGTCGCCTTGCTGGATGCCTTGCTTCTTGCCGCCTTCGGGGTTCACGTACTGGTGATACAGGTCGAGCTGCCCGGGGGCGAGCTGTAGGGGCTGAGGCAAGCTCGGCGTTCCTTCGCTCTTGGCGGGGCCGAAGCTGTGGTGTGACGCATGTTGGCGCCAGTCGCCGCTAGTGCCATGGACGATTCCCGACGCGTTCCAGCGGCTGAAGCTGGTGCCGCCATTGATCACCACTTCTTCCTTAGCCGTGATCGTGATCCGGTTGGCGGTATGGGTGATGTTGAGCTTGGCCAGGATATTGACGCTGTCCTTCAGCGCCGTGATGTCGATGTCGGCGCCGGCTGCCACCAGTTTCATGCCAGCCTTGCAGGCAAACATGCGTACCGCATCCTTCACGCTGACGAGCAGGCTCTTGCCCGCGCTCAGGCTGGCATGGCCGCCGCTGGTCAGGGCAGTGTGCTCCACGCTCATCAGGTGGGTTGAGCCCTGCGTGCTGGATTCGATACCGGCGGGGCTGGCCAGAATCAAGTGAGGCGCCTGGAATTCCGGGAATTCCCCTTGCTCCGGTGTGCCGCCCTGGCCTTTGATGGCATCGACCTGTGCCTGCAGCGCCGCGACGACCTGGTCCTGGTCGCCCGACTGGTGCGCCTGCGCCTGTTGCGCAGCCTGCGACAGGCTGTCGTGCAACTCCTTCCCCTGCGCCATGCGCGCCACCGTTTCCTCCATGTCGGTGATGTGGGCACGGGCATTTGTCCGTCCCTCGGTACTGAGCAACAGGCCCTGCTGCGCGCGCACCACGCCGTGGCCGTCGGTACGCAGCTCGAAGCCCTGGCCGCGCGCATCCTTGCGTCCCGCATTGTCTTCGAGGCGGTTGATATGGCCGAGGCTGAGCTGGCTGGCGAGATGGTCGCTCTTGAGCTGGGCCTGGATCTTCCCCTGTGTGTCATCCAGTACCAGGTGATTGCTGCGTCCGCCGGGTGTATTGCCGCCCTCGGCAGTCAGCTCCCGGCTCCTGAGCCCCATCAGTGCCCGCTGCTCGGGTAGCTTCCATGGGGGCATAAAGCTCTGGTTGTACACGGAACCAGTCACGATCGGATGGTCAGGATTGCCATCGAGCCATTGCACGATTACTTCGGATCCAACCCGCGGATGGCTGGTCAACCCCTTCTCGCCGCCTGCCCAGTTACTGCTTACCCGTACCCAGCAGCTACTGGTTTCATCCCGGTCCCAGTGAAACTTCACCTGGATACGTCCGTACTGGTCCACGTTCAGGCTTCCCTGGCCTTCCTGGCCGACGACGGTGGCGGTCTGCAGGGCCAGCAGCCTGGTGTCGGTGCTGTTGAAGCCGCGGCCCGGACGCCAGGGCAGGGACTTGCTCTGGCAGACCAGGCGGTTCTTGTATTCCGACACCGCGTCCTTTCCTTGCAGGTAGTTGTTGCTGGCTTCGTGATGCACTTCCAGCACCAGGAATTCGCTGTCTGCGCTTTCGCTGAAATGGTCGAGCAGCTTGAACCATCGACCCGCCGCGATCCGCCGGTTGTTGCCCTGCGCTTCGACCATCTTTCCGCGGGCTTCGATTTCCTCCATCCGCAGGCGTGCGAGCTGGTCGGCGCCGGACTGGTGCTTGAAGCCGTAATGACCTTCGTAACTGTGCACCTCCAGCCGCGGAACGTCGCCTTGCTCGTTGACGGTGACAAGGTCCGCATGTACCGGGCGCGGACTCTTGAAGTCGAAGCCGCTCACCGCCGCTTTGCCGGAAGCCCACCGGCGCCATGGACTCCATTCTCCGATTGCGTCTTCTTCTGCCGATCCGCCTGCACGCTGAAAGCGAATGCAGGGCGATGCGCCGCCAATCGGCGCCGAAGAACGTGTGTCATTGCAGACCTGTAGCGTGTGACCTTCGTTGGTATGCTCGTACCAATAGCTGTAGCCGGCCGCTTCCCAGCGCCGGCATAGGTAGTTGTGGTCGGTCTCGTCCCACTGCGCGGCCATCGTGAGCTGCGGTTGTTCGCCAGCGACTTTCCACTCCCACTCAGGCAGGCTGCCGTAGCCGGCGAAGATCGTTTCAGTCTGTTGGCACAGGCTTTGCGCATGGAATAGTCGGTTATTTCGGCGCAGGTGCGCGTATGCCAACCATGGCTTCAGGATGGCTTCATAGAAGGCCAGACCGCCGTCCGTCTTGACCAGCCTGAATCCAGCTACATAACCAGTGAATGGACGCAGGCTGCCGTCCGCCTGAACCAGCGAAACGCACAGCAGCTTGCCATGCATCGCCTCGAGCTCTATGCGGGCATCGTCGCTCAACAGTTCCAGCTTGAACTCGAAGTCGCGCGACAGGTACTCCTTGCCTTCGAATCGGTTCACCATCAACCTGGCTTGAGGGCCGTCCTTCTTGGGGAACGATAAGCGCAAGAGGCGGTTGTTCTGGTGGGTTTCCGGCAGTGTGTGCAGGGCAGTCATCGTCGTTATTCACCAATTGATCGGGGAATTGTTGAATGCAAGATGCTCGAAGTGGCGTCCGGTGAAATCCGCCTGGTCGCCAGGCGGGAACTTGCCGCTGATGCGGGGACCAAGGAGGCTTCTATAATTATTTAACTTGCAAGGACGAAACTTGCGTAGGCTCAACGATGAGGCTGCAAAGTGGGCGCGTTGCACGAAGTGCTAGCGCAATGCCTGAGTTTCGCGGGCATGACCGCATGTAGGCTGCGTTGGTTGGCTGATGAGTGTCGAAGGCAATCGACCGTATGGGATTCGCGTGGGATTCGGCCGGTATCGTGCGTACCGGCGATCAAGCTGAAGCGGGTGTTGATGGACGAGTCGCTCGCATCGGATCGTCATGCTGACCAACGGGCCACTGCGATCATTGGAATGCGCGCTGTATCGAGCATCGGAAGGCGGTGCAGCCGGGCCAGGGCTTGAAGCGAGGTGCTGAAGACAGTGATTTGCGATGCGGCTCGACCGCAAAGATGCCGATGGATTAGACGATGCCATCGACAGTCATGCGCTCGGAGAAGTCCATCGACATGGACGTTCTCCTGTTCAGGCCGGGCTCAGGGCGCTTTTTTCTTCTGCACCTGGCGCTGCTGCTGCTTGCGCTGGGTCTGGTTGCGGTTCTGCTTGGCTTCGTACAGCGCCACGGCGTCCAGCTTGGCCTGGGCGACCGTGCGCAGTTCTTCCTTGTCGTCGTGGGCAACGAAGTACTCGGCGTCCTGCGCATCCACCACCAGCTTGATGGCGGCTTCGTCGTCGAGGTTGTAGATCTCGGTGAGCAGGGTCGTTACTTCATCAAGAAAATCTTCGTAAGTCATGGTGCGATCGTCCTTGGGCGGGAGGTAATAATAGAATAAATATGCGGGCTGAAAACAAAAACGCCAGCCCGAAGGCTGGCGTTTCTGAGAATCTTTGGTAGGCCGTGCGTGGCTCGAACACGCGACCAACGGATTAAAAGTCCGCTGCTCTACCAACTGAGCTAACGACCCGAAGAAACGAGATTATAGGGCGCGACCAGGCAGCTGTCAATTGCCGAGCCGAATCGCGCCGAATTGCGCCGAGCTCGGCGACTTATTTCAGCGACGCCAGGCGATCGCGCGCCGTCTGCGCCGCGCTCGAGTCCGGATACTTGGACACCAGGGTCTGCAGCGACTTCTTCGCGTTCTTGTTGTCCTTCAGCAGGGCGTAGCTGCTGGCGATGTTCAGCATCGCGTCCGGCACCTTGGCGCTGTCGGCGTAGGTGGTGGTCACGACCTGCTGGGCCGCGATGGCCTTCTTGTAATCGCCCAGTGCGTAATAGGTGTTGCCCAGCCAGTATTGCGCATTCGAGGCATAGGCCGACTGCGGATACTGTTTCACGAATTCCTGCAGCGCGACGGACGCGCCCTTGTAGTCGCCCGACTGGAACAGGGCGGTGGCGGTCTCGTAGGCGGTCTTTTCGGTCGGCATCACCTCGGCGGCCTGGCCGTCGATCATTTCCTGGCGCGGCTCGAAGCGCTTGATGCGCGCGTCGAGGTCGGCGTACAGCTGCTTCTGGCTTTCCTGGGCCTTGGTCAGCTCGTTCTGCAGGACTTCGATCTGGCCGCGCAGGCGCGCGATCTCGCGCATGGTCTGCTCGTGCTGGTTGAGCATCTCGATCTGGACCGTCTTGTCCGACTTGCCGTCGATGCGCGCGGTCAGGTCGCGCGTGATGTTGTCGACCTTGGTGCGCAGTTCCAGGATGGCCTTGCGCGCTTCGTCGTCGTCGAACGGGCCGGCCACGGCGTGCAGCGGCATCCACAGGGCCAGGACGAGGCAGGCGAGGCGGGACGGAGACAGTTTGATCATAAGCGTTGCTCTTTCTAAACCGGTTGCTGAGATAAAACGGGGCGGGTAGCAGTCTGCACTGCGTCCCGCCCCCTGTCAATCAACGCTGATCAGCTAGACCAGCCGGATTGATTACTGATAAACGATGTCAGCGCGGCGGTTTTCAGCCCACGCTTCTTCGTTGCTGCCGGTTGCTTTTGGCTTTTCTTCGCCCAGCGAGACGGCTTCCATCTGGCCTTCCGACACGCCCAGCGAGGCCATCGAGCGACGCACGGCTTCGGCACGCTTCTGGCCCAGGGCCAGGTTGTACTCGGTGCCGCCGCGTTCGTCGGTGTTGCCTTGGATCAGGACTTTACGCGAGGTGTTCTTGGTCAGGTAGCCCGAGTGGTTCTGGACCACTGGCTGGCCGTCGGCGCGGACCACGAAGCTGTCGTAGTCGAAGTAGACGCTACGGTTGGCCAGGACGCCTTTTGGATCGTTCAGCGGATCGACGGTGCCGGTTTCCACTGGGCGGATGTCACGGGTGTCGGCCACTGGTGCTGCTGGCTCTGGCGACTTTTCAACGACTGGGGTTTCTTCCAGTTTGGTTGGCGACGAGCAAGCGGCCAGCAGGGCGGCAGCGGAAGCGATGAAAGCGAGACTCTTGAAGTTGCGCATGGATTTTCTCCTGTTCTGGTTAAGGTTTTACTTCGTTACTTCATGAAAGGACCCCAGCTGGGCTCCCGAATGTTTCCCGCTTTGGTAGTCAAGCGTTGCTTGACCCGTCCATCCACAGACACCACTGCAAGCGAGACACGCCCGCCGCCCTTGGTTGCGTACATGATGTACTTGCCGTTAGGCGAAAAACTCGGTTCGGTGGCCCCATCGGCCAGGCGAAGTTCCCGGCCGCTGGCCAGGTCCATCGCGTATAAGGAGAAAGCGCCGCCGCGCTGCGAAATCCAGGCCAGCGTCTTGCCGTCGGACGACACGCGTGGGCTGATGTTGTAGTTCCCATTGAACGTCACGCGGGTGGCATTGCCGCCCGAGGCGCTCATCTTGTAGATCTGAGGGCCGCCGCTGCGGTCGCTCGTAAAGTAAATGGTCTGGCCGTCGGCCGAGAATTGCGGCTCGGTGTCGATGCCGGGGTTGTTGGTCAGGCGGCGATGGCCGCTGCCGCTCGAATTGACGGTATAGATTTCCGTATTGCCGTCCTGCGACAGGGCGACGGCCAGGGTAGAGCCGTCCGGCGACCAGGAAGGCGCGGAGTTGTTGCCCTTCTGGTTGGAGATCACATTGCGGCGACCGGTCATCAGGTCTTGCAGGTAGACCACCGGCTTGCGGTTTTCCATCGACACGTAGGCGACCTTCAGGCCGTCCGGCGACCAGGCCGGCGAGATGATCGGTTCCTTGCCCTGGGTGGCGATGATCTCGTTCTCGCCGTCGGCGTCGGCCACGGCCAGCGCAAAGCGGCTCGCCGCGCGGTCTTCCTTCACATAGGCGATGCGGGTCGAGAAGATGCCGCGCACGCCGGTCAGCTTTTCATAGACGTCGTCGGCGATGCGGTGCGCCTGCAGGCGGGTGTAGCGGGGCTGCACTTCGCCGCCCAGCTGCGAAATCTCGCCGCCCTTGACCGTGTCGAGCAGCTTGTAGCGGATGGCGAAGCGGCCGTCCGGCTGGCGCGCCACGCTGCCGACCACCAGCGCATCGGCGCCGCTGGCCTTGAAGGCGCCCAGGTTGACCTTGCCGACGTCTGCATCGCTGATCACCTGGCCGGCGTCGATCACCTTGAACACGCCGCTGCGCTCCAGGTCGGCGCGGATGACGGCCGAGACTTTATCGGGCGCGACCGATTCGTCGGCGAAGGCGGCGATGGCGACCGGAATCTGGTTGCTGCCGACGCCGGCGATTTCGATCTGGATCTGCGCATTGGCTGTTGTCCCTATCGCGAGGGAAACGCTGAACAGCAAAATGTGAAGTTTTTTCATGGTGTCTCTAGTAAAACAGGTTCAAACCGAATCAATCGTAGTCTTTCATCGAGAAATTCACGTCAAGCGTACGCTCCACGGTCCCGTCCTTCTTCTTGGGCAGCGGAGATGCTTTCTTGATACCATTTTCCACTGCTCTGTCAAATTCTGGCACACCGCTGCTTTTCACGAGGCGCACCGACATGATTTCGCCGGTCGGCAGCTGCTCGACCCGGAACGTGGCGCGCGGATTGCCTGCCACGTCGGTGTTGCCCGGGTACGCCGTCGCGCTCTTGATCGCGGCCGTGATCGCGGCGATGTAGCCGCCATCGCTGCGCGGACCAGTGGACTTCGCGGCGGTGCCGGTGCTGCCCATGGCGCCGGCCATGCGCTTGAGCTCTTCCTGACGGAATTTCTCCAGCTTGGCGGCCTCGGCCTTGGCGGCAGCGGCTTCCTTTTTCTTCTTCTCAGCGGCAGCGGCGTCGGCCTTTTTCTTCTCGGCCGCTTCATTCTTCTTGCGCTCGGCTTCCTCGAGTTTCTTCTTCTCGGCCTCGTCGCGTTTCTTCTGTTCGGCTTCGTCGCGCTTCTTCTGCTCGGCCTCTTCGCGCTTCTTCTCCTCGGCTTCCTTGCGCTTTTGCTCTTCGGCAGCAGCTTTCTTCGCTTCTTCTTGCTTGCGCTTCTTTTCCTCGCGCAGCGCGATGTCCGGATCCGGCGCCGGCGCAGGACGTTCCACCACCGGCTCCGGTGGCGGCGGTGGCGGCGGTTCCGGCGCGGGTTCCGGTTCCGGCTCGGGTTCCGGCGCCGGTTCGGGCGGCAACTCGGGCGCCGCGGCGGTCTGCACCGACATATCCCACACCTCGGCCTCGACCGACACCGGATTGACCTTCTGCCAGCTCACGCCGATCGCCAGGAAGGCCAGCAGCGCCGCATGCACCGCCACTGCCAGCAGGAACGATGGCAGCGGTTTCGGTTCAGGCGGCACGTGGTAGGGCGTGCCGTTGTTGGCGGACTTCGTTGCGGTCATATCGTCGGCGTCACTGGGTGGCCAGGCCGACCCGGTTGATGCCCATCTTCTTGGCTTCCGAAATCAGCTGGATCACGTCGTCGTACTTACTGTCACGGTCGCCTGCAATCAGGACCGGGAACTCAGGATTCTCGTCGTGCAGCGCCTGCAGGCGCTGCAGCAGGGCGGAGCGGTCGGCCACTTCGTCCTGGGCGACCTTCACCTTGCCATGCACGCCGATCGACAGCTTGTTGCCCGGTTCGATGGAAATCTGGATATAGGTGTCCGGCGGCAGCGCCGATTTCTCGGCGCGCGGCAGGTTGACGACGCTGGGCGCCTCGTTGGCGGGCACTGCCATGAAAATAATGAGCAGCACCAGCATCACGTCGATATACGGCACGACGTTGATCTCGGACTTGAACTTGCGGCGACGTCCACCGCGCATGCTGCTGGAAAATGCCATCCTGGTTCTCCGGTATCGTCAGCGGATCAGCGCGACTGGCGCTGGAGGATGTTCGAGAATTCTTCGACGAAGCTCTCGAAGCGGTTCGCCAGGCGATCGATGTCGTGGGTGAAGCGGTTGTACGCGACCACGGCAGGGATAGCGGCGAACAGGCCGATCGCGGTCGCGATCAGCGCTTCGGCGATGCCCGGCGCAACGACTGCCAGGGTGGCTTGCTCGACGCTGGCCAGGCCGCGGAACGAGTTCATGATGCCCCACACGGTGCCGAGCAGGCCAATGTACGGCGAGACCGAGCCGACCGAGGCCAGGAAGTTCAGGTGGGTGTCGAGCGAATCGAGTTCGCGCTGGAACGAAGCGCGCATGGCGCGGCGCGCGCCGTCGAGCACCGAGTTCATGTCGAGGGCTTCGCGCGATGCCTGCTTGCCCTTGATGAATTCACCCATGCCGGCTTCGAAGATGCGGGCCAGGGGGCCGCTCTGGTCGCGCTGGCTGCTGGCGCTCTGGTGCAGGGTGTGCAGGTTGCCACCGGCCCAGAAGCTGCGCTCGAACTGCTCGGTTTGCGCGCGGGCGGCGCGGATCGCAAAGATTTTGCGGAAAATATAGGTCCAGCTCACGATCGACAGCAATAACAGCAAGGCCATGATCAATTGCACCAGCACGTGGGCGTTGGCGATCAGCGAGACAAACGAAAGGTCATGGGTTGCGGTCATGGCTTTATAGGTAAGATTTTCAGGCGGCACGCATTTTAGCAGCCACGTCATCGGGCAGGGAACGGGGACGCATGGTTTTCACATCGACGCAGCCTACTTTTACGCTGGCCGTATTGAGCAGCACGTCGCCGCGCCATGCTTCCTGGAGAAACTGAACTGAAGCACGCCCCAGTTTTTCCACGCGGGTGGCAATGGTCAGTTCATCGTCGAGACGGGCGGCCGCATGGTAATCGAGGCTCACGCTCTTGACGACGAAAGCGGTCTGGTCCGTATCCAGCAGTTCCTGCTGCTGCACGCCAAGGGCGCGCAGCCACTCGGTACGGGCCCGCTCGAAGAACTTCAGGTAGTTGGCATAGAAGACAATGCCGCCGGCGTCGGTATCCTCGTAATACACCCTGACTGGCCAGTTAAATACTGAAGGCATCTTTGCTGCCGATATTAATGAAAACGGGAAATATTTTACGCGACTTTCCACTTTAATATGTACGCTGACGTACGTTGAAAGCGGAAAAGTTTTACGTGCTTACAGCACCAAGACGTGCTTTTGAGCAGTAGTAGACTTGAAACGTAGTTAAAAGACCAATCACTGTAACACTTTCTCACAAATGATTGGTAGGTAACAGATTATCGCTACCTGGGGCGGAGGCTCCTGCCTTTTGCCCCACGTATCTCAGCCGCGCTTGACCGCGAACGGCGAGAAGCCCTGGCAAGTCGGCATCAGCTCGATGCTGTTGACGTTCACATGCGGCGGCAGGGTCGCGATCCAGTAGGCGGTATCGGCGATGTCCTTGGCGGTCAGCGGCTGCGTATTTTCATAGACCTTGGCCGCGGCCGCATCGTCGCCCTTGAAGCGCACGTTCGAGAATTCGGTGCCGCCGCACAAGCCTGGCGCGATATTGGTCGCGCGCACGCCGGTGCCGACGAGGTCGGCGCGCAGGTTCAGGGTAAATTGCTCGACGAAAGCCTTGGTGGCGCCATACACATTGCCGCCCGGGTAAGGGTAGTGGCCTGCCACCGAGCCGATATTGATCACCAGGCCGGTGCCGCGCGCCACCATATCGGGCAGCACGGAGCGGGTCATGGTCACCAGGCCCTGGCAATTGGTCGCGATCATGGTTTCCCAGTCTTCCAGCGGCACCTCATGGGCTGGCGCCGTGTTCAGGGCCAGGCCGGCATTGTTGACCAGCACATCGATCGACCGCCATTCGGGCGGCAGGCCGGCCAGGGCCGCCTCGATCGAGGCACGGCTGGTGACGTCCAGGGTGACGGCAAGGGCGCTGTCGCCCAGTTCGCCCGCCAGCTCCGCGATGCGGTCGGCGCGCCGCGCCGCCAGGACGACGCGGTGGCCGTGTGAAACGAAGGTACGCGCCATTTCGGCGCCGAAGCCGGCCGATGCGCCGGTGATGAAGACGATCATGATGGTTCCTTGGATAAGCGACAGGATGGCAGGCGGGAGAGGCAAGATGCGCTGCCGAACCGTAAAATTGTAGCCGAAACGATCATGAGTCCGCTGCGACGCCCTCATTCGGGTCCGGCTTGCCGCCGGCACAGCGGTTTCCTTGCCCTACGATGGGGAGTTCAGTACAATTTGGGGTCCTTACGTCTCACGACACTGGCGAAATACCGTGCGCGCGCACCATCAGGATGCGCGACGCGGCAAAGGTGGGCAACCACCGGGGAACGTGAGACGCCATACGCCGTTCGCCTGGGCAGCCATCAACCGGTACGCGTTGGATCGCGGCTGCCTGCGCCCGTTTACAATTCGTACACGGCCCGCCCTGGCTCCCGCACCCGATTCGGCACGACCTGTTGCCTGGAATACTATCGATTGGAGTTTTACATGTTTGCCAAAGATCATACGCTCGCCAATATCGACCCGGAACTGTGGGATGCAATCCAGAAGGAAAACGTTCGCCAGCAAGACCACATCGAGCTGATCGCCTCCGAGAACTACACCTCGCCGGCCGTGATGGAAGCGCAGGGCTCGCAGCTGACCAACAAGTACGCCGAAGGCTATCCAGGCAAGCGCTACTACGGCGGTTGCGAATACGTCGACGTCGCCGAGCAACTGGCGATCGACCGCCTCAAGGAACTGTTCGGCGCCGAAGCCGCCAACGTCCAGCCGAACTCGGGCTCGCAAGCCAACCAGGGCGTGTTCTTCGCCATGCTCAAGCCTGGCGACACCATCATGGGCATGTCGCTGGCCGAAGGCGGCCACCTGACCCACGGCATGCAACTGAATATGTCGGGCAAATGGTTCAACGTCGTCTCGTACGGCCTGACCGCCGAAGAAGACATCGACTACGAAGCGCTGGAGAAGCAGGCGCACGAGCACAAGCCGAAGATGATCATCGCCGGCGCATCGGCATTCGCCCTGCGCATCGATTTCGAGCGCATCGCCAAGGTCGCCAAGGACGTCGGCGCCTACTTCATGGTCGACATGGCCCACTACGCAGGCCTGATCGCCGCCGGCGAATACCCGAACCCGGTGCCGTTTGCCGACTTCGTGACCTCGACCACCCACAAATCGCTGCGTGGCCCGCGCGGCGGCATCATCCTGATGAAGGCCGAGCACGAAAAGGCCATCAACTCGGCGATCTTCCCTGGCATCCAGGGCGGTCCGCTGATGCACGTGATCGCCGGTAAGGCCGTCGCGTTCAAGGAAGCGCTGTCGCCGGAGTTCAAGGAGTACCAGAAGCAGGTCGTCAAGAACGCGAAAGCGCTGGCGGAAACCCTGATCGCGCGCGGCCTGCGCATCGTGTCGGGCCGTACCGAATCGCACGTGATGCTGGTCGACCTGCGCGCCAAGGGCCTGACCGGCAAGGAAGCGGAAGCGATCCTGGGCCAGGCTCACATGACCTGCAACAAGAACGGTATCCCGAACGACCCGCAGAAGCCATTCGTGACCTCCGGCATCCGCCTGGGTAGCCCGGCGTTTACCACCCGTGGCTTCAAGGAAGAAGACGCGGTCACCGTAGGCAACCTGATCGCCGACGTGCTGGACAACCCGCACGACGCCGCGACCATCGAGCGCGTGAAGGGCGAAGTCAAGAAGCTGACCGACAAGTACCCGGTCTACGCTCGCTGATCTTTGCGATGTACGCGGGCCGGTTCGCCGGCCCGATGTCAGTATCCATGTAGTACCTGCAGCCCCGGCGCCATGAAATGTCCCTTTTGCCAGCATGAAGAAACACAAGTCCTCGATACCCGCGTATCCGAGGAAGGGGATGCCATCCGGCGCCGGCGCCGCTGCGGCAAGTGCGACAAGCGCTTCACGACCTATGAGCGTATTGAACTGTCGATGCCGATCATCGTCAAGAAGAATGGCAGCCGCACCGAGTTCGCTTCCTCCAAGCTGCGCGGCAGCCTGATGCTGGCGCTGAGAAAGCGCCCGGTGGCGGCCGAGGCGATCGACCGCGCCGTCGCCTCGATCGAGGAAAAGCTGCTGACCAGCGGCCGGCGCGAAGTCGAGAGCGTGCATGTCGGCGAGCTGGTGATGGAAGAGCTCAAGCGGCTCGACAAGATCGCCTATATCCGCTTCGCTTCCGTCTACAAGAATTTCGAGGACCTGGATTCCTTCCAGGCGGCGCTGGCCGAAGTCGGTCACCAGCGCAAGCTCGACAATTAACGGCGTTTCCAAGTTCCGTTTTTTGCCCGGCGCACGCTTGCGCCGACGCATGGGCGCATGAAGCCTGCCTGATAACTTCTCTGCTCGCACATCGTTAGCGGAAGGAGTGGTCATGCAGGCGCATCGTCCTGGCATCCCCGGCGGCTTCACCATGATCGAAGTCCTGGTGGCCTTGTTCGTGCTCGCGGTCGGCGTTGTCGGCGCCGGTGCGGCGCAACTGGCGGCGCAGCGCACGCGCCAGCAGGCGGCATTGAGCTCCGAAGCGGCGCTGCTGGCCGCCTCGCTGGCGGCGCGCATGCAGGCCAATGCGAACGTGGCCGGCCTGCCTGATGGCGCCAATCCCTATCTCTCGCTCGATTACGACGCGCTGGCCGACGGCCCGCCCGCGGCTGGCTCCCCGTGTTTCGGTTCGGGCGCCTGCGATCCATCGGCGCTGGCCGCCTTCGACCTGCACGAGACGCGGCTGGCGGTGCACAGGGGCTTTCCCGCCGGGCGCATCGCGGTCTGCCGCGACGGGGCGCCATGGGATGAGTCGCTCAGCCGCTACCGGTGGGAATGCGGGGGCGAGGCCGGTGCGCCGGTGGCGATCAAGGTCGGCTGGCATGGCACGGCCGATGCGCCGGGCTACGTCTTGCTGGTGGCGCAATGAGCATCCGTCATCGCCGTGCGCGGCAGGCCGGCCTGACGATCGCCGAGCTGATGGTGGCGATGGCGCTCGGCCTGGCGGTGCTGCTGGCGGCAGGTTCGCTGCTGGTCACCAGTGTCCGTGCGCATGCCGCCGTCATGGAAGCGTCCGACATGGACGACAGCGCCCGCTATGCGATGGATGCGCTGGCGCGCGCGATACGGTTGGCGGCGCATGTCGATTGGGCGGCGCATCCCACGCCGGATCCGGCGGCACCGGCACGCCTGGCCGGACTGGATGCCAGCTCGCTTTCGCGCACCAGCCCCGGCATCGAGTCGCCCTTGCCCGACACCGCCAATGGTAGCGACGTGCTGGCACTGCGCTTTCCCGGCAGCGGTGCGCCGCCCGACGGCGATGGCGCGACCCTGGACTGCGCCGGCTTCCCGGTGCACCGCGACGAGGAGGGCTGGAGCATCTTCTATGTGGCGCGCAATGCCCAGGGTGATGCCGAATTGCGCTGCAAGTACCGCGGCGCGAGCAGCTGGTCGTCGGACGCGGTGGCGGGGCGGGTCGAGAGCTTCCAGGTGCTGTATGGCTTCGATTCCGACGGCGACGGCGTCCCGAACCGCTATGTCAATGCGACCGAGCTGGCTGCGCTCGATGCCGCCCTGTTGCTGGTCGGCGCCACGCCAGAGGGAAGGGCGGCCGACCTTCGCAAACGCACGCACTGGAAACGGATCGCGACGGTGCGGGTTGCCCTGCTGCTGCACGGCCCGCGCCTCGATGCGGGCGCGGGCGCCAGGGTGGTGTACGAGCTGTTCGGCCCGGACCATGGCGCCACGCACTCCGCAGGCGATCCCGGGACGCGGCTGGCCGCGTCTGCGCTCGATGCAGCGCTCGACGGGGGGCGCGAAGCGCGCATGCGCAAGGTCTATGGCGTGACCGTCGCGCTGCCCGTGGCGCCGGAATAAGCTTCGCATGCGCGGCATTCATACAACTGCATCCCGTCGGCGGGAAGGCGGCATCGCGCTGCTGACCGCCCTGGTGCTGATGCTGGCGGTGCTCATGACCGGCATCGCCTCCACCCGCGGCGCCTTGCAGGGCGCCCGGGCCGCCGCGCATGAACGGGATCGGATGCTGGCGCTGCAGATGGCCGGCGCTGCCCTGCACGATGCCGAGCAGGACATCGAAGGCGGCGCGGAGCCCGGTTCGGCGCGCGCCAACGCCATCGCCGGCGGCAGCGCCGATGCCTTCGTCGCCGGCTGTGGCGGCGCAAGACCCTACAACGGCTTGTGCATCCACGAAACCGATCCGGTGCGGCTGGCCGAGCTGCTGCTCGACGACGACGGCCCCGCGGTGTTGTTCGGCAGCTTTACCGGCGCCAGCATGCCGGGCGGCGAGGGCGCGTTGCCGCTTGAGGCGCCACGCTACCTGATCGAGCTGATGCCGGCCTCGCCCGATGGCCAGCTGTACCGGATCACGGCGCGCGGCGCGGGCAGCATGCCGGGGACGCATGCTGCGCTGCAAGCTTATTACCGCAAGCCGCCTGGCGGCGCGCCGGGCCGGCGCATCGGTTGGCGCGAACTGGGGAACTGGAGCGAGCTGGCGGCCGCATCCGATTTTGTCATCTCAGGAAAGGGAGCACATGAGACGCGGTGATGGATTCACGCTGATCGAGCTGCTGGCCGTGCTGGCGATCCTGGGTATCCTGGCCGCGCTCGTCTATCCCTCGTACACGCAACAGATCGTCAAGGCGCGTCGCCTCGAAGCCCAGTTGGCGCTGCTCGACGCCATGCAGCGCCAGGAACAATACCGCGCGCTGCATCACGCCTATCTCGCCTTCTCGATCGACGCGAGCGATGCCGACACCGGACAGTTCCCGACCTGGAGCGGCAACAGTGCCGCTGCCAGCGCCTATGAGCTGGACGGCTATGCCTGTCCGGGCCAGGACATCTCGCAATGCATCGAGCTGCGCGCGCAGCCCGGGACGGCCAATGTGGATGCCGCTTTCGCCGATCCCGACTGCGGCGCCCTGACGATCGACAGCACGGGCCGGCAAACGGCCAGCGGCTCTTCTCCACGCTGCTGGCCGTGAGCTTGGCAATGAGTTCGCGAATCAGGCAGCGCCGTTGCGCCGGCCTGTCCCTGGCCGAGCTGGTGGTGGTGCTGGGCGTGGTCGCGGTAACGGCGGCGGTGGCCGCCCCCAACCTGAACGATTTGGTGCGCGGCCAGCAACTGCGCACCGCATCGGGCGACCTGCATGGTGCGATCCAGCTGACCCGTTCGCAGGCGATCGCGCGCAACGAGCGGGTCAAGCTCACGCCCAACGACGAGGCGGGCCGCGACTGGTCGCGCGGCTGGACCGTCTACGTCGACCGCGACAACGATCGGCAACCGGGCGGGGACGACGAGATCCTGGCCGTGCATCCCCCGCTGCCGCAAGGCATGCAGGTCAGCTATTCCTTCACCAGCCCTGCGCCGCCGCAATACATCGCCTACAATGGCGCGGGACGCAGTTGCAGCGATACGAACAGCGCCGCATCGCGCCTCGGCACGCTGTCGCTATTCCATGGCGGCAGGGTGCGCCGTATTAAAATCAATATGCTCGGGCGGGCACGCCTGTGCGACCCCGCCCGCGATGACGGGTGCGACGGCGCCGCCGCGCCGCCCTGAAACGAGAGCAAGGTGACGACCGCATGACGACTAGCACGACGAACTACAGCGAACTGATCCTGAACGACACCGACGGCATGGCCCTGGCCCTAGATTGGGCGGCGCGCGGCATGTACATCACCGCGCCGAACCCGCGCATCGGCTGCGTGATCGTCAAGGACGGCATCGTGATCGGCGCCGGCCACACCCAGCCGGCCGGCCAGGCGCACGCCGAGATCCAGGCGTTGCGCGACGCCGCCCAACGCGGCAACGACGTGCGCGGCGCCACCGCCTACGTCACCCTGGAGCCGTGCAGCCACCACGGGCGCACGCCGCCATGCTCCGACGCCCTGGTGCAGGCCGGGTTGAAGCGGGTCGTGGCAGCCATGGTCGACCCGAATCCGCTGGTGGCCGGCCGCGGCCTGGCCCAGCTGGAAAGTGCCGGCATCGAGGTCAAGGCGGGCATCCTGTCCGAAGCCGCGCAAGAACTGAATATCGGCTTCTTCTCGCGCATGGTGCGCGGCCTGCCGTGGGTACGCCTGAAGGTCGCGGCCAGCCTGGACGGCGCCACCGCGCTGGCGGGCGGCGAGAGCCAGTGGATCACGGGAGAACAGGCGCGCGCCGACGGCCACGCCTGGCGCGCCCGCGCCAGCGCGATCGTGACCGGCATCGGCACCGTCAAGGCCGACAATCCGCAACTGACGGTGCGCGGCGTCGACACGCCGCTGCAGCCGCGCCGCGTAATCGTCGACAGCCGCCTCGAGATCGATCTCGATTCCCGCATCCTGCAAGGCGAGCCTTGCTGGATCGTGGGAGCTATCGATAACCCGGAACAAGCCGCCGCATTGAAAGCCGCCGGCCACGAGGTGATCATGCTGCCGAACGCGCACGGCAAGGTCGACCTGCCGGCCCTGATGCGCGAGCTGGGCCGGCGCGAGATCAATGAGGTGCACGTCGAAGCGGGCGCCAGGCTGAACGCCTCGATGGTGCGCGAAGGCTGCGTCGACGAACTACTCGCCTACCTGGCGCCGAGCCTGATCGGGCCGGGGCAGGGCATGTTCGACCTGCCCGCGCTCGAACGCCTGGCCGAGCGCCGCCAGCTGCGTTTCCACGACGTGGCGCGCGTGGGCGACGACCTGCGCATCCTGGCCCGCTTCGTCGAGCCGGCCAACTGACACTGAACTAGACACCAACACGAAGGAATCCCATGTTTACTGGAATCGTCGCCGCCGTCGGCAACATCACTTCCGTCTCGCCACTGGCGGGCGGCCTGGAGGCCGGCGTGCGCCTGGTCGTCGACGCCGGCCCGCTGCCGCTGGCCGATGTTGGCCTGGGCGACTCGATCGCCATCAACGGCGCCTGCATGACCGTGGTCGAGAAGACCGACAAGGCGTTCACGGTCGACGTCTCGCGCGAGAGCCTGAACAAGACGGTGGGCCTGGAAGCCCAGGGGGAAGTCAATCTCGAGAAAGCGCTGACCCTGGCCGAACGTTTGGGCGGCCACCTGGTCTCGGGCCATGTCGATGGCCTGGGCAAGGTGCACAGCTTCGAGCCGGTCGGCGAGTCGTTCGAGCTGGTCATCGACGCGCCCCACGAGCTGGGCAAATTTTTGGCATATAAGGGCTCGGTCGTGGTCAACGGCGTGTCGCTCACCGTCAACCGGGTCGAGGACCTGGAAGCCGATGGCAGCAAGGTTTGCCGCTTCTCGATCAACCTGATCCCGCACACGATCGAGGTCACCACCCTCAAGCACCTGGCGGCCGGCTCGAAGGTCAATCTCGAAATCGACCTGATCGCGCGCTACGTCGAGCGCATGCTGTCGGCCGCGCGCTGACGCCTAGCGGCCCCTGTTGCGCCAGCTGAGGGTGAAGGCGACGGCGATGGCCGCCGCCGAGATCAGCACCGCCCACAGCAGGCTGCCAAAGCTGGCGCCATCGCGCCAGACGCACAGCGTATAGGCCAGGCCCAGCAGGCAAAGGCCGGCGGGCCGCAGCCAGCGCGGCGCCGCGGCGCGCCCAGGACCGCCAATCACCTGATCCCAGTGATCGGGCATCGCCAGCGCCAGGCAGGCGAAGCCGCCATAGCTGGCCAGGCAGGCCGCCAGCAGCAACACGGCCGTCATGCCCGCACCTCTGCCTGCAGCGCGCCGGCCCGGACCGGCCTGGCCGCCAGCTTGCGCGCACTCCACGCCGCCATCACGGCCAGCGCCAGCAGCATCAGGTCGACGCCGGCCACCGCCCACTTCCCATCCATCAGCGCCCGCAGCGGATGGTCGCCCGTGGTGAGCGCATTGAGCAGCACGCAGCTTGCTGCCAGCACGCACACCGCCCAGGCCTGCTCGCGCCAGGCCGCCACGCCGCGCCACCAGGCGTGGGCGAAGGTGGCGCTCCAGGCCAGGTAGAACATCCAGGCTTCGAGCGCGGCGCGGTCCTCGCCGGCCAGGCCGTGCGCAGGCGGCAGCAGCCGGTTGGCGGCCAGGAAGGCCAGCGTGGCGACGACGATCCCGGTGACGCTGCCAACGGTCAAGCCTTCCACCACGCGCACGCCCGCCAGCCCCCTGGCGGTGTGCCGCGCGCGGCGCGCCTCGAGCCAGAACAGGAACCCCGTGGCGATCAGCATGCAGCCGGCCAGCCCCGCCACGAAATACAGCCAGCGCAGCGTCCAATGCTCGAACTGGATGAAGTGGATGCCCGAGATGAAGCGCTGCGCCGACATCACGGGCGCCGCCTGGAAGCGGTGCAGCACCTCGCCGCTGGCCGCGTCGAAGAAGATCTGGTCGACGTTCATGGTGACCTCGCGCGCATAGGAGCGGCGCAGTTCGACATAGCTGTTGGCATCGCCAGGATGCCAGACGCGCACGAAATAGGGCGCGGTACCGCCCCATTCGCGCCGCGCCACGTTGGCCATCGCATCGAGCGAGGCCAGCTCGCCCGGGGCGTTCGCCTTCGGCCGGCTGTACTTGCCGTAGGCATCGGCGAAGAACTCGGCCTTGGCCTGCTTGCCTTCGCCATAGGCGCCCGAATACGCCTGTGGAAAGTAGATCATCATGAAGATGACCATGCCCGAGAGCGTGATGACGAAGTGGAAGGGCAGGCCCAGCACGCCGACCAGGTTGTGCAGGTCCAGGCTGCTGCGCTGCAGGGACTTGCGCGGCCGGAAGGTGAAGAACTGGACGAAGATCTTGCGGTGGATGATCACGCCCGAGACCAGCAACAGCAGCATGGCCATCGCGGCCACGCCGACGATCCACTTGCCGATTTCCATCCACTGCAGGTGCAGGCCGTAGTGGAAGGGGAAGAAGAAGCCGCTGCCGCCCAGCGTGCCTTGCGGAGGCAGGAAGGTATGCTGCTGCGGGTCCATCTGGCGCGATGCAGGCTCGTCACCGCCTGCCTTGTACGTGAAGCGCAGCACCGGCGTGCGTTCGGTCGGCAGGTCGACCCGCCATTGGCTGGCGCCGGCCGGCACCGCCGGCAGCACGGCGCGCGCGACGCTGTCGAGCGAGAGCGGGGCGGTGGCGGGGGCGATGGTGGGCGAGATGCGAGTGGCCGGCATCATCCAGCGATCGATCTCGCGGTCGAACACGCTCAAGGTGCCCATCCAGAACACGGCGAACAGCACGCTGCCCAGCACGACGCCGGCCCAGGTATGGAGCCAGGCCATCGATTTGCGGAAGGTGTCTTCCATATTATCTTCCTAGCCCGTCAGCTGGATGAGGGCGGCCATCAGCAGCGCCCCTGCCGCCAACACGCCCCACAGCCGCGCGGCGCTGCGCACGCCGAAGGCCCAGACCAGCAGCACGAGATAGAACACGAAGCCCAGCATCGACGACAGCGCCACCGCTTCCGAGCGCGCCATGCCAAGGCGCGCCAGCACGGCGCCGGCCGCGATCACCGTCAATGCGGTCAGCAGGTAGCCGCCGCCCACCGCGCCGACGGTTCGCAGGCCGCGCTCAGAAGCCGAGCGCATAACCCACGGTCAGGGTGCGGCCGCGCCCCGCGAAGTAGCGGCTTGGCTCGACCAGCGCGCTCTGCGAGTAATACGTGATGTAGTCCTTGTCGAGCAGGTTGGCGAAGCCCAGGCGCAGGTCGCCCTTGCGCAGCTTGTAGGTCAGGGCGGCGTCGACCAGCGTATAACCCGAGAAGCGCTTGGCCGGCTCATCGAAGTCCTGCGAGAAAGCATGCTGGGCCTGCACCAGCGACGACAGGCGGTCGGTCCAGCTCGCGGTCCAGCTGGCCAGCACGCGGTCCGGTGCCACGTTCAGGCCGTCGAGCTTCGCGTCCAGGCTGCCATCGTTATTGCTGTCATAGCGGCCCTTGGTGCGCGCATACGAGAGGCTGGCGCGGTGCGTGGCATTGAAGCGGTGCGCGATCTTGGCCTCGACGCCTTCGAGCCGCGTCTTTTCGCGCGCCATCGCGAACACGCCGCCGACCGAGACAACACGGGCGCCGAAATCTGAGTCGGAGCGGTAGTAGCTGGCGTCGAATTCCCAGTCGCCCCTGCGCACGCGGGTGCCGGCCTCCACGCCGTCGGTCAGGATCGGCTCCAGGGCGCGCAGGCTGCCGATGCTCTGGCCCGGCGCGTTGATCGAACGGAGCGTGCGGCCGATGTCCGGCAGGCCGAAGCCTTCCGAGTAATTGGCGTACAGGGTGACGTCCTTGATTGGCTCGAACACCAGACCCGCATTGAGCAGCGTCTCGTTGAACTTGATCTTGCCGCCTTCGACATGGGTGTTGTTGTAGGCCGCCAGCGTGCGGTAGCTGCCCACTTCGAAATCGGCCTTCTCGCGCCGCGCGCCGGCGTGCAGGGTCAGCGTGTCGAGCAGCTTGAATTCGCCCTGGGTGAACAGCGAAAGGTTGCGGTACTTCGATTCGGGCACGAAGGTGCGCTTGGTGCCGTACATATCCTGCTTGCCCTCGTCGACCAGCGTGTCGAAGCCGACCGTCAGCTTCAGGCGCCCGTCCAGCATGCCTTCCTTCGTCAGGCCGACCTTGCTGCCGTATTTCGAGGCGACCGATCGCGACTGGTCGTACAGGGTGCCGCGCGGCGCGATCGACACGTCCTGGAAGGTGGCCGAATTATCGGCGCCGAACAGGCCGACGAATTCCTGGCTGTACGCCATCGCCGACAATTCCATGCCGGCCAGGTTGGTGTGGGTATAGCTGGCGCTCGAGGTCCAGACGTCGTTCCAGGCCGGCGTGCCGGGCGGCGTGCCCTCGACCGAGGTGGACGGGATGCCGCGCGTGCGGTCGCCCGGCACCCCGAGGTAGCTGGCCTTCGACTTGATCCGGTACCGGTTGAGCGAGAACTGCAGGCGCTGGCGATCGTCGGGACGGTAGCCGATCTTGGCCAGCACGTCGTAGCTGCGCGAATCCATCAGGTCGCCCTGGGTCACGTCGACCCCGATCGAACGCCCGGCGCCATCGAGGTGCAGGCCCTGGTCTTCATAGCCGACCGAGAACAGGTATTCGAGCTTGTCCCTGCGGCCATCGAGCCGGTAGGTCGTCTTGTAGCCGAGCAGGTCGCCGTTGACGTCCGACGTCGGCGTCGTCACCTGCACGTCGACGTGCTGGTTGAAGCTGCCCGCGGCCGGGCGGCGCGTGATGATGTTGATGGTGCCGCCGGTCGCGCCCAGGCCGTTGATGGCGCTCGGGCCCTGCACGATCTCGATGCGGTCGACCATCGCGTAGTCGATCGTGTGCGCCTCGCGTCCGGTGGGCCGCACCGGATTCGATTGCGGCACGCCGTCGACCAGGATCAGCGGCGCGCGCCCGCGCAGGGTCTCGCCCGAACCGTTCATCTTGCCGCGGCTGGGCGTGTACGAGGGCAGCATGTTGCTGAGGACGTCGGACGAGTTGGTCGAAATGGTCAGCTGGCGCTCGATGTCTTCCTTGCGGATCACGACCACCGTCTGCGGCGCCTTGTCCACTTCGACATTCGAGCGGGACGCTGCGACGACGACGACGGCGCCTTCGCTATCTGCCTGCTGGGACTGGGCCTGCGCCTGGAATGAGGTGGCCAGCAGGGCGAGGGGGACGAGGGCCGTGAGCGGACGGCGGCTGGTGGGCAAAGGCTGCGATGACTGCACGAACGACTCCAGTCTACTTGGTAATGAGAAGCATTATCAAGTAGGGCGATGGTCGGTGTCAAATCGCCACGGGCTGTCGACGGCGCCGGAGGGGTGTCGCGTCAGCTGCCCGGCATGCCCGGTTTGCCGGCCTTGGCCACCTTGGACGCAGCCTGCGTTTCGGGATTGAGCACCACCTGCACATAGTTGTTCGTGTCGAAGTAACGCCGCGCCGCCGCCTTGATGTCGTCGGCCGTGAGGGCCTGCACCTGCTGCTCCACCGAGAGGATCGAGGCCGGGTCAAGGCCCTCGGTCAGCGCCGACTGCAGGTTCGCGACCCAGTAGCCGTTCTCGCGCAGCGAGCGCCGGTGGTTCTGGATCCAGCCGGTCTTGACCTTGTCCAGTTCGGCCGCATCCGGGCCTTCCTGCTGCAGGCGCGCGATCTCGGCGAAGGTCGCGGCGATTACCTTGTCCACGTGTTCCGGGCCGGTCGGCAGGCTGATGCCGACCGCATAGTTCCCGTACGGGATCTTGCTCAAGGTGCCGCTGGCGCCGCCGCCGTAGATCATCGCCATCTTCTCGCGCAGCACCTCGATGATGCGCAGGTTCGTCACTTCGATCAGGGCCGACAGGCGCAGCTGCTCGGCTTCGGAGAACTCGGCCGCACCAGTGAAGGTCAGCGAGACGGTGCTTTTCGGCTCGGTCCCGCTGCGCACCTCGCGCTTGACCACGCCGGTGGCCGGGCGCAGGCCCACGTCGCGGTAGGCGACCGGGATGTCCGGCGTCGGCAGGGTGCCGAGATAGGTCGCCAGCAGAGGCCGGATCTTTTGTTCGTCGAAGCTGCCGACCAGGATGAAGGTCAGGTCCTTGGCGCTCGAGAAGCGCTGGCGGAAGATATCGATGCTGCGGTCCAGGTCGATCTTGGAAAATTCTTCGGCCTCGAGCGTGCGCGGCGCGCGCGGATGGTTGTTGTACAGGGCCGCGACCAGCGCGTCGTTAAAGTAGCGCCCCGGCAGGCTGCGCTGGTTGCGTGCGATCTCGGCCTGCTTGTCGATATAGGCGTGGAACAGCCCTTCGTCGCGGCGCACCTCGGCGAACTTGAGCCACAAGAGCTGCAGCATGGTCTCGATGTCGGTGGCGCCCGAGGCGCCCGCGATCACGTCGCTATAGCTGCCCAGGCCCACGGTCACGCCGGCCGTCTTGCCGGCCAGGATCTTGCGCATGTCGAGCGGGCTGAAATCCTTCACGCCCATGCTGGCCACGATCGCGTTCGAGAAACGCGCATTGAGGATGTCGCCGTCGGGGAACAGGCTCTGGCCGCCGGGGCGGGCCGCGCTCAGCATCACCTGGTCGTTGCGGAAGTCGGTCGGCTTCAGGATCACCTTGACCCCGTTCGACAGGGTCAGGCGCGACAGGCCCAGCGCCTTGTCGTGTTCTTCGCCGACGATCTTGCCCGGCCTGGCCGGCTTTTCCATCAGGCGCGTCGCCAGCAGCTTTTCGTCGTGCCGGTCCACCGGTGCCCGCGCGGCGTCGCTGACGGCCGCCAGCAACTGCTCGCCGGTCGGCGCATCCGGCTTGCTCACGCCGGTGTACAGCACCAGCTTGCCCGAATCGGCCGGAATGGTGCGCCGTGCGTAGTCGTTCATCTCGGCCAGCGAAATGCCCGGCACCAGCTGCTGCACATAGCGGTACTCGGTCTCGATGCCGGGGATCGCTTCGTCCTGCAGGAAGTTGCGGATGTATTCGGCGGCGTAGCTGCCCGAGTCGCTCTTGGCGCGCTCGAGCCAGGCCTGCTCGTAGCTGCGCATCAGGCCTTTCTTGGCCCGATCGAGCTCCTGCTCGCCGAAGCCGTGCTGGCGCGCGCGCTCGTTTTCCTGGACCAGGGCCGCGATCGCGGGCAGGGCGCCGCGCGGCCCGATGGCGGCCGACGAGTTATAGGAATGGTAGCGCGGGGTGAGTTTACCCAGCGAGCTGCTCGCGCCCAGGTAGGGCGCGTCGGGCAGCTGCGACAGTTCGGCCAGGCGCTGGTTGAGCATGGTCCCGAACAGCGACTGCACCAGCTCTTCCCGGTAGGCGCCGATGGTGCCCAGTTCGCGCACCGGCTGCACCGGATAGCGGATCAGCACCGCATTGCCGTTGGCTTCGGGGTCGGTCACGACCAGCGCCTCGGTCGCGGCGCGCGCCGGGATGGTCGCGTAGTCGCGCGGACGCGGATTGGCCGGGTTCTTCAGGCGCGTAAAATGTTGCTTGACCAATCGCTCGGCGTGCGCCGGATCGACGTCGCCGACCACCACCACCGCCATCAGGTCGGGGCGGTACCAGTCGCGGTAGAAGCGCTTCAGGGAGTCAGGCTTGAAATTCCTGAGCACGTCCTCGCGCCCGATCGGCAGCCGCTCGGCATATTTTGAACCGTTGAACAGGCGCGGGTAGATCTGCGTGCCCATGCGGTCCGAGGCGCCTTTACCCAGGCGCAGCTCTTCCAGCACGATGCCGCGCTCCTTCTCGATCGCTTCCGCGTCGAAGCGCACGCCGTGGGCCCAGTCCTCGAGCACCTGGAACGCCTTGGTGACGTTGTCCGGCTTGTCGGTCGGGATCGGGAGGATATACACGGTCTCGTCGAACGAGGTATAGGCATTCAGGTCGGCGCCGAAGCCCACCCCGATCGACTGCAGATAGGACACCAGCTCGTGCTTGCGGAAGTTGGTGGTGCCGTTGAAGGCCATGTGCTCCACGAAGTGGGCCAGGCCGCGCTGGTCTTCGTCTTCCAGGATCGAGCCGGCCTTGACCACGAGGCGCAATTCGAGCTTGTGTTCGGGGCGCGCGTTACGCTGGATGTAATAGGTCAGGCCATTTTCGAGCTTGCCGACCTTGACCTGCGGGCCGACCGGGATCGGCGCATCCATTTGCAGGGCCGCCGCGTGTTGCGGCGTTGCCTGCGCCTGGCCTGCCTGCGGCGCGCCATGCGCCAGCGGGGACAGGCCCAGGACCGCGGCCAATGCCAGGAGCGGCAGGCCACGCGTGAAGTTGTTGCTCATTCGATGCTCATTTTATTGTCGTTGGATGACTTGTCGATTGCATTCTACATGGCAGGAGGGCGGGCACGGCTGGGCTTAAGGCTGCCCTAAAGTTCAGAGTACCACCCGCCCCTGGGCCAGCAGCCGGGCCATTTCGATGGCCGGCACCGGCCGCCCGTACAGATAGCCCTGCAATACGTCACAGCCGAGGGAACCGAGAAAATCGCGCTGGCCGATCGTCTCCACGCCCTCGGCCACCACCGCCAGCGACAGGCCCTGGGCCAGGGCGATCGTGGCCTGGGCGATGGCGGCGCTGCGCTGTTCGGTGGCGATATTGCGTACGAAGGTCTGGTCGATCTTGAGTTTGTCGAGCGGGAAGCGCGACAGGTAGCCAAGCGACGAGTAGCCGGTGCCGAAGTCGTCCAGCGACAGCGAGACCCCCAGCGTGCGCAGCTCGGCCATCTGGGCCTCGGCCGCGGCGCTGTCGCCCAGCATCACGGATTCGGTCAGCTCGACCTCGAGCCAGCGCGCCTCGAGGCCGCTGTCGTGCAGGGCGGTGCGCACCACCTGGGCCACGGTGCCGGCCTTGAACTGGTTGGCCGAGACGTTGACCGCGACCCGCACCGGCGCCAGGCCGGCGTCTTGCCAGGCCTTGTTCTGGAAACAGGCCTGGCGGATCACCCATTCGCCGATCGGGTGGATCAGGCCGGTATCCTCGGCCAGCGGGATGAAGTCGGCGGGCGATACCGGGCCGATCTCTTCGCTGCGCCAGCGCAGCAGGGCTTCCATGCCGACCAGGCGGCCATCCAGGCGCGAGACCTGCGGCTGGTAGTGCAGCGACAGTTCGTCGCGTTCGATCGCGCGCCGCAGGCGCGTTTCGAGCGCCAGCCAGCGCAGCGCCTCTGCATTCATCTCGCCCTTGAAGAACCTGAAACCGTTGCGTCCCGAGTCCTTCACATGGGTCAGCGCGGCGTCGGCCGCCTTGAGCAGGTCGCCGGCGACGTCGCCGTCGCGCGGATAGACGCTGATGCCGACGCTGCCGGTCACCACCACGTCGTGCTCGCCCACCAGCAGCGGCTGCGATACGGCGTCGATCAGGCGCTGGGCGCAGTAGATCACGTCGTCGGTGTCGTCGAAGCTGGTCAGGAGCAGCACGAATTCGTCACCCGACAGGCGCGCCACGGTATCGGTCGGGCCGGCCACCTCGCCGGCGCGGCGCGCGACTTCGCGCAGCACGGCGTCGCCGGCCGCGTGGCCGAGGCTGTCGTTGATGCGCGACAGGCGGTCGACGTTAAACAGCAGCAGCGCTACCTGGCTGGCGTCCTGGCGCGCCGCAGCCAGCGCCTGCTGCACGCGGTCGTTGAACAGCGAGCGGTTCGGCAGCAGGGTCAGTGCATCGTGGTTCGACAGGAAGTCGAGCTGGTGATGGGCCGCCTTCAACGCCGACAGGTCGGTCGACACCGAGACATAGGCGGTGATCTTGCCGCTGTCGTCGCGCACCACGCTCAGGCTGGTGCGTTCGGGGTAGATCTCGCCATTCTTGCGGCGGTTCCAGACCTCGCCGCGCCACTGGCCGTCATGTTCCAGGCAATCCCACATCGCGCGGTAGAAGGCCGGGTCGTGGCGCCCCGAGCGCAGCATCGACGGGCTGCGTCCCAGCACCTCGGCTTCGAGATAGCCTGTGATTTCCTCGAAGGCCGGATTGACGGCCACGATCCTGGCCTCGGCGTCGGTCATCAGGATTGCCTCCTGCGTGCTGTCGAACACCTGGCGCGCGAGTTCCAGCCGGTGCTCGCTGTCGCGCAAGGCGGCGTCGGTGTCGGCGCGCGCGATGGCTTCGAGCTGCAGCTGGGCCGCGTGGTGCTGCACGACCTCGTACAGGTTCAGGTTTTCATAGGCGACCGCCAACTGGGCCGCGAGCGCCGTGGCCCAGCGTTCTTCTTCGTCCGAGAACGCCGCCGCGCCGGCGCGCCGGGTGCAGTGCAGCCAGCCGAGCGGATGCTGCAGGTCGTGCACCTGCAGGCCGAGCAGGTGGCCGACTTCGGGATGGTGCTGGGGCAGGGTGGCCAGCAGGGCGTCATCGCCGCCAAGTCGCAGCGGCGCGCGCGCGCGCAGCAGCATGCCCGGCAGGTCTTGCTCGTTGAGCGCATAGTCGGCAAGCAGGCCGCCTTCGACGCCGAATGTGCTCAGGTGGCGCACCGAGCGTTCGGTGCTGGCCAGCAGGCACAGGGCGACACAGTCGGCATCGAGCACGCGCCGCGCGGCATCGACGAAGGCGCCGGCCAGGGCCTCGACGCGGCGCTCGCCCACCAGCATCATGCACATGCGTTCCAGTTCGGACAGGCGCGCGCACAGGTCGAACGGCAGGTCGCGGTCGCGTTCCTGGCCCGACGGCAGCACCGGCGCCGGTGCCCCGCGCGCCACCCCCAACTCGGCGGCGACGGCTGCCAGGATGCGGTCCGGCTCGGCCGGCTTGCCCAGCACGGTGGTCACGCCACAGCGCGCCGCCATCGCCATCGTCTCGCGTTCCGAATAGACGGCCGAGAAAAAGATGACGCGGGTCGCGCGCAGGGCGGGATCGGCGCGCAGCTGCTGGACGAACTCGTAGCCGTCCATGGTCGGCATCAGGATGTCGGTGATGATCAGTTCGGGACGGTCGGCACGCGTGACGGCCAGCGCCTGGGCGCCGTCTTCTGCCTCGATGACCCGGTGCTCGGTGTAGCCGAGCAGGGCGGCCAGGTAGCTGCGGTTGCTCGGACGGTCGTCGACGATCAGGATCGTGGCCATCAGCGTCGCCTGTCGTACGAGGCGGCACCTGGGCGGCTGACTGGGAAGACTACCGACATGGCGACTCCGAAATTATGCAGCCGCACCCTGTGGGCGAATACGGCAGAGATGTCTTAATCATAATACAGTTGGACGCAATCACGGTACGGTGGTGCACGTAAAACATCGAGCTTAGCAATTTAAAGCCGCAAAATCACTAGTTGTTGCTCATTGGTAACATCGATTGACGCCGCAGTTTCGCTGTGCTGCCGATTTGGGGACAGCCGGGGCCGACAATGCGGTTGAACGCCTGTAAATCCTTTAAAATAGCGGATTACGCATAACCCTCCCGTTTCAAGGAATCCCGTATGTCTATTTCCAGCACCGAGGAAATCGTTGCCGAACTTCGCGCCGGCCGCATGGTCATCCTGGTCGATGAAGAAGATCGCGAGAACGAAGGCGACCTCGTGCTTGCGGCCGACTTCGTCACGCCCGAGGCGATCAACTTCATGATCCGCCATGCGCGGGGCCTGGTCTGCCTGACCTTGTCCGAAGAAATCTGCGACCGCCTGGCGCTGCCGATGATGACTTCCCGCAATGGCACCTCGTTCGGCACCAATTTCACGGTGTCGATCGAAGCGGCCGAAGGCGTCACCACCGGTATCTCGGCGGCCGACCGCGCGCGCACCATCCAGGTGGCGGTGAACAAGGGCACGACCCCGGACGACCTGGTGCAGCCGGGCCATATCTTCCCGCTGCGCGCCCAGAAGGGCGGCGTCCTGATGCGCGCCGGACATACCGAAGCGGGTTGCGACCTGACGCAGATGGCGGGCCTGACCCCGGCCTCGGTGATCTGCGAGATCATCAAGGAAGACGGCACCATGGCGCGCCTGCCTGACCTGATCGAGTTCGCCAAGGAACACAAGCTCAAGATCGGCACCATTGCCGACCTGATCCATTACCGCAGCCAGAACGAATGCCTGGTCGAGCGCGTGGCCGAACGCACGCTGTCGACCGAGGCCGGCGAGTTCCAGCTGGTGGCCTTCCGCGACGCCCCGAGCGGCTCGGCCCACCTGGCCCTGGTCCATGGCGACCTGTCGCCCGAGAAAGAGGCGCTGGTGCGCGTGCACCAGCCGGTGTCGATCCTCGACCTGCTCGAGAACCGCGCCACCACGCATTCCTGGGACATGGCCTCGGCCATGAAGACCATCAAGGCCAGCGATGCCGGCGTGATCGTGCTGCTCAATTGCGGCGAAAGCGCCGAGCAATTGTTTGCGCAACTGGCGCCGCAAGACGGCAAGGCGAACCGCGCTGGCGCGCGCGCCGCGTCGATGGACTTGCGCACCTATGGCATCGGCGCCCAGATCCTGCGCGCCCTCGGCGTGGGCAAGATGCAGCTGCTGGCCAATCCGCGCAAGATGCCGTCGATGACTGGTTTCGACCTGGAAGTGACCGGCTACGTACCGCGTCCGGAAGCCTGAAACACCCATTCAACCATACAAGACTAAGAGGTCAGCCATGACGGTAGGAACTTTTGAAAGCAATCTGCAGGGCGAAGACCTGCGCATCGGTATCGTGCAGGCCCGTTTCAACGCCGACGTGGGCCACGGCCTGCTGTCGTCCTGCCTGGCCGAACTCAAGCGCCTGGGCGTGGCCGACGAAGACATCCTGCACGTGACCGTGCCGGGCGCCCTCGAAGTGCCGCTGGCACTGCAGCGCATGGCCGTGACCGAGCAGTTCGACGCCCTGATCGCGCTGGGCGCGGTGATTCGCGGCGAAACCTACCACTTCGAGCTGGTGTCGAACGAATCGGGCGCCGGTATTACCCGCATCGGCCTCGACTACGGCATCCCGATCGCCAACGCGATCCTGACCACCGAGACCGACGAGCAGGCCGAGGTCCGCATGGCCGAAAAAGGCGGCGACGCAGCGCGCGTCGCGGTCGAGATGGCCAACCTCCTGATGGCGCTGGACGAGCTGGTGCCAGAGGACGAATAACAGTAAAGGCAAGAAAACAATGACTGACAAGAGCACGCACGCCAACCCCAGCAAGAACCGCACGCCGCGCCACCGCGCGCGCGAGTTCGCGCTGCAGGGCCTGTACCAATGGCTGCTGAATAATGAATCGGCGCGGGTGGTCTCGACCAATATCCGCAGCGCACATGGCTTCGACAAGGCTGACAGCGAATTCTTTTCCGCGCTGCTCAATGGCGCGATCGGCACCTCGGTCGAGCTGCGCGAATCCATCGCCCCGCTGATCGACCGCGCGATCGCCGAGCTGTCGCCGATCGAGCACGCGGTGCTGCTGCTGGGCGCCTACGAGCTGAAGAACCATCCCGAGATTCCCTACCGCGTCGTCATCAACGAGGCGGTCGAACTGACCAAGTCGTTCGGCGGCATCGATGGGCACAAGTACGTCAATGGCGTGCTGGACAAGCTGGCGTCGAAGCTGCGTCCTGAAGAAGTGGCGGCGAACGAGCGTCGTTGATCGTTCTGCTTCCAGGTTGACGAGAAAAGCCACCGTGCGCGAGCCGGTGGCTTTTTTGTTGGGTAGTTTCCGCGTCTATATATATGTAGGCGCGCGCAAAAAAGCCACCGCCACAGCGGTGGCATCGAAGGATTCTGTTCTTTCAAACTTACGCAAAGCTAACCGAAGTTAACTTTCCTTTTGAATTCCTGCTTCACTGGAGACGGTTTCACCTGGCAATGTACCTGCCAAGCCAGCGCCTTCTCCTCCACAGGCATGGACGGTGGAACTCACCGCCAACATCTTTATCGGCAACCAGATGCAGCTACCGATGGTTGTAAGAGGGGCCAGAACAAGAGATAGTTCCCAAATTGTCTCGGCAAAAGACGATTTTTGTTCTCGCCTTGCGCGGAACTGACGATCACGCAACTTCATCGGTGCGCATATAGGCCTAGGTGTTGATGAGGCGCGATGGCGAAATCAACTCTCAGAGCGACTCAAATTGAAGAAGATTGATCAATTTTAAGCATGTTTTGACTCACTGATAACAACCCCTCGTGATCTTACAGCCCGGCCAGCGGCTCCACGTTCGGCACCTGCGCGCCGCCATTGGAGACGGTCTTGGTCTCCTGCATCGGTGTCGCCTCAGGCTTGGCCGCGTCGGTCTCGGTCTGCTTGGCGGCCACGATGATCGCCGGCGCAGGCGTTGCGCGCGGGGTGCGCACGGGAACGTTCTGGCCGCTCGAGACTTTCTTGAGCAGGCGGTACTCGTTGAGCACCTTGTTGCCATAGCCCGAATCGGTTTCCAGGTTGGCCGCGCCGACATAGGTCTTGAGGCCGCCCTCGACCGAGCCGGTGCGCTTGACGTAATCCTTCAGGATCAGGGCGCCGACACGGATGTTGGCAACCGGATTCAGGGCCGCCTGCGGGCCGCCCACGTCCTCGAACTTGTCGTGATGGACCTTGGCCATGACTTGCATCAGGCCCTTGGCGCCCATCGGGCTTTCGGCGAACGGGTTCAGGCCCGATTCGATCGCCATCACGGCCAGGATCAGCAGCGGATCGAGCTTGAGCTCGTGCGCCGTCAGGTAGGCGGTCGAGACCAGCATATTGGCGGCGTCGCCGGCCACGCGATAACGCTTGGACAGCCAGTTGGTGACGTATTGCTGCTGCTTGCTATTGCCCAGCCGCGCATGCGAATCGCGCAGATGCGTCGTTTCGACGGCAACCGCTTCGGCCACGGCCTTTGGCGTTGGCGCGACGACAGGCGCCACCGTTTCTGCGGCGACGATGACGGTTGGCTGCGGATGCAGCATTTCAGAAACGCGCTTGGCGAAACTGTCATTGGTGTACAACAGTGCCAGCATGGCAACTGCGGTCAGACCGAAAACGGTCAGGGTAGTGCGTGCGGTTTTCACGAGTCCGCTTGCCGTTTTGCTCACGGAAGACCACGTGATTGGCTGGCTGGCCATGGATTGCACGAGCCTTGCGCTCGTGACCATACGATGAAACATCGAATTTCCCCTTGTCGCGGCGAAAAGCTGCCCGTCGTCTCGCGCTAAGCGAAACGTTGGATGGACTTTGGCCGTGCATCAGAAAATCGTTTGTCGCCGCGACGCGGCCGACTAACGCCGTCATTGCTTTGCTTCAGCTGGCTGCTAACCCGGAGGGCAGGGACCAGTGGCTCAACAACTGTCTCGGGGGGATTGGGCAGACGCCCAAGAGAAAACACTCCTTAAAATGTCATATGGGGCCCCGACCCCGAGATTGCATGAGAACGGCTAAAATTGTGTCAAAAAAGGTAAGGCCGTCTCATCAAGTAGGACGGATTGTAGGGGCGGACCTTATATCAAGTCAACCCTAGCACGCGCAATCCTTATTACTTTTGGTTCTGATGAGGTCGCCTTCCAAATGGAAACACTTGACGAATCAATCACTTGGCACGACCCTCTCACTTACGTTCTGCAATCGAAGAAATGCTCAAAACTTGATGAAATATACAGACTTGCGAGATTTTATGGCCCAGCTTGAACGCATGGGCGACCTCAAACGTGTTGACATTCCGGTATCGCCGCACCTCGAAATGACCGAAGTGTGCGACCGAACCCTGCGCGCCGAAGGACCGGCGCTGCTGTTCAACAAGCCGACCGGGCACACGATTCCCGTTCTCGGCAACCTGTTCGGCACCCCAAGACGGGTGGCGCTGGGCATGGGCGCCAAAGACTTGAGCGAGCTGCGCCAGATCGGCCACGTGCTGGCGCGCCTGAAGGAGCCCGAGCCGCCCAAGGGTTTCAAGGACATCATGGGCATGGGCTCGCTCGTCAAGGCGGTGTGGGACATGGCGCCAAAAGAAGTAAAAGGTGCCCCGTGCCAGGAAATCGTCTGGGAGGGCAAGGATGTCGACCTGGGCAAGCTGCCGATCCAGCATTGCTGGCCGGGCGACGTCGCGCCATTGATTACCTGGGGGCTGGTGATCACCAAGGGCCCGAACAAGAAGCGCCAGAATCTGGGCATCTACCGCCAGCAGGTTCTGGGGCCGAACAAGGTCATCATGCGCTGGCTGGCGCACCGCGGCGGCGCGCTCGATTTCCGCGAACACGCGCTGGCCAATCCGGGCCAGCCGTATCCGATCGCGGTGGCGCTGGGCGCCGATCCGGCCACCATCCTGGGCGCCGTGACGCCGGTGCCGGATACCTTGTCAGAATACCAGTTCGCCGGCCTGCTGCGCGGCAGCCGCACCACGCTCACCAAGGCCATCGGCAGCGAGCTGCGGGTGCCGGCGTCGGCCGAGATCGTGCTCGAAGGTCATATCTATCCAGACGAGAACCACCCGTCCGGCTTCGAACATGCGCTCGAAGGGCCGTATGGCGACCATACCGGCTACTATAATGAGCAGGACAGTTTCCCGGTGTTCACCATCGACCGCATCACGATGCGGCGCGACCCGATCTACCACTCGACCTATACCGGCAAACCGCCGGATGAGCCGGCCGTGCTGGGCGTGGCGCTGAACGAAGTCTTCATTCCGCTGCTGCAGAAGCAGTTCACCGAAATCACCGATTTCTATCTGCCGCCGGAAGGCTGCAGCTACCGCATGGCGGTGGTGCAGATGAAAAAGCAGTATGCGGGCCACGCCAAGCGCGTCATGTTCGGCGTCTGGAGCTTCCTGCGCCAGTTCATGTATACCAAGTTCATCGTGGTGGTGGACGAGGACGTCAATGTGCGCGACTGGAAAGAGGTGATCTGGGCCATCACGACCCGGGTCGACCCGACCCGCGATACGGTCCTGGTCGACAACACCCCGATCGACTACCTCGACTTCGCTTCGCCAATCAGCGGCCTGGGTAGCAAGATGGGGATCGATGCTACTAATAAGTGGCCAGGTGAAACCAATCGCGAGTGGGGCACCCCGATCGTGATGGCGCCCGAGGTGAAGGAAAAAGTCGACGCGATCTGGCAGCAGTTGGGCATTTAATCGGCCATGGCCGGCGCCGCGCCGCCGGCCTTTCCCCAAACGCCTGTCGTCGGGTATAATGAGCGCTGGCGGGCCCCTGCGCATTGTGGCATGGTTTACCTGGTCAGGTCGGGAACGAAGCAGCCAAAGCCGTTCACCGCAAGTGCCGCAGATCAGGCTCGCCTCTTATCTCTTCCCCGTAGTAACTCCCTTTTTATCTTCCGGCCAGTCGCTGGCGCTCGCACGTCCATCGCGTCGGTTTTTCTTTCCAGTTTCGCAAGAGCCCGCCCGCGGATTGTTCGCGATGACCGCCATCTGCGGTAAAATCGTGGCATGTCCTATCAAGTCCTCGCCCGCAAATACCGTCCCAAGAACTTCGAAACGCTGGTCGGCCAGGAGCACGTGGTCCGTGCGCTGAGCCATGCCTTGCGTACGGAGCGGCTGCACCATGCCTATCTGTTCACGGGTACGCGCGGGGTCGGCAAGACCACCTTGTCGCGCATCCTGGCCAAGTCGCTCAATTGCACCGGCCCGGACGGGCAGGGCGGGATCACGGCCGAGCCGTGCGGACAGTGCGAGGCCTGCCGCGCGATCGATGCCGGCCGCTTCGTCGACTATATCGAGATGGACGCGGCGTCCAACCGCGGCGTGGACGAGATGGCCCAGTTGCTGGAGCAGGCCGTCTACGCGCCGAGCAATGCGCGCTTCAAGGTCTATATGATCGACGAGGTGCACATGCTCACCAACCACGCGTTCAATTCGATGCTCAAGACGCTCGAAGAACCGCCGCCGCACGTCAAGTTCATCCTGGCGACCACCGACCCGCAAAAGATTCCAGTCACGGTGCTGTCGCGCTGCCTGCAGTTCAACCTCAAGCAGATGCCGCCGGGTCACATCGTCGGCCATCTCGAGAACATCCTGGGCCAGGAGCAAGTGACGTTCGAACAGCCGGCGCTGCGCCTGCTGGCGCAAGGCGCCCACGGTTCGATGCGCGATGCGCTCTCGCTCACCGACCAGGCGATCGCCTATGCGGCCGGCCAGGTCACGCTCGACGCGGTGCAGGGCATGCTCGGCGCGCTCGACCAATCCTACCTGGTGCGCCTGCTCGACGCCCTGGTGGCGCAGGACGGCGCCGACCTGATGGCGGTGGCCGACGAGATGGCCAGCCGCAGCCTGTCGTATAACGGCGCGCTGCAAGACCTGGGCACCTTGCTGCACCGGATCGCGCTGGCGCAATCGGTGCCCGGCGCCGTGCCGCAAGACCTGCCCGAGCTGGCCGACATCATGCGCCTGGCCGAAGCCTTCGAGCCGCAAGAGGTGCAGCTGTATTACCAGATCGCCGTGCATGGCCGCAACGAGATCGGCCTGGCGCCGGATGAATACGCCGGTTTCACCATGACCCTGCTGCGCATGCTCGCCTTTCGCCCCGGACAGGGTGGGGCAGAAGCATCCGCGGCGCCGCCTGCCGCCGCGTCCGGGGCTCACGTGAACGGCGCACCGGCCGCGCGCGCCGCCGCGGCGGCGGCTGCCAGCCATGCCGCGGTGTCGCCGCGTCCAGCCGCGCCGCCACCGCAGGCAGCGGCGCCGGCTGCGCCGCCACGGCCCGCGCCGGGCGCGCCGACCGCCGCCGCCGCGCCTGGTGCGCCGGCCATGACCTCGGCACGGGCCGCGATCAATGCCGCGCTCGAAGCCGCGCGCGCCGCCTCGGGCATGCGCGCGCCGCCGAAACGCCCCGGCGCCGATGCCGCGCCAAGCGAGCCGACACCCGCGGCGCCGCCACCGCCACCGCCACCGCCAGCGGCGCCACCGGCCCCCGGTCCGGCGGCCTCGATGCCTTCGGCGCCGCAAGCGCGCCAGGCCACGCCGGCCGCGGCGCCGCCATGGGACGGCGGCCAAGCCACGGCCCAATCGCAACCGTCGATGCAGGCCCGGCCGCAGCCGCAGCAGCAGATGGAAGACGAGGTACCGTCCTGGGTCACCGATTTTTCGGACGACACCGCCGTCGCCGCGGAGGCGCCGGCCGTGGTCGCGCCCGCGCCCCAGGTGCGCGCGCCGGCCGCGCCGCCGCACAGCTACGTCGTCACGCCGGTGCCAGAGATCGACTGGGACGGCAACTGGCCGGCCCTGGCCGGCAGCCTGCCGCTGCGCGGCGTGGCCCAGCAGCTGGCGTTGCAGACCGAACTGGTCTCTTGCGTCGCCCACGAGCGCGCCGTCACCTTCAAGCTGCGGGTGCCGGTCGATACGCTGCGTGCCAGCGGCAATAGCGAAAAACTGGCGGCTGCGCTGCAAGAACATTTCCCCGACTTCCGCGTGAGCGTGGAGTCCGAGATCGGCCCGGTGTGGTACACCGCCGGCGCCGAGCAGAAAGCCGCGCGCGAGGAGCGCCAGCGCCTGGCCGAGTCCATCGTCGCGGCCGATCCCTTCGTGCAAGAGCTCGAGCGACGCTTCGACGCGTTCGTCGTGCCCGGCTCGGTCAAGGTCGCCTGACCGGCCCTTCATTTACCATCCGACTTTTGGAGAAACCCACCATGATGAAAAACCAGCTCGCAGGCTTGATGAAACAGGCGCAAGCCATGCAGGACAATATGAAGAAGGCGCAGGAGCAGCTGGCTCTGATCGAAGTCGAAGGCCAGTCGGGTGCCGGCCTGGTGAAGGTCGTCATGACCTGCAAGAACGACGTCAAGCGCGTCACCATCGACCCATCGCTGCTGGGCGACGACCGCGACATGCTGGAAGACCTGGTCGCGGCCGCGTTCAACGACGCCGTGCGCAAGGCCGAGGCGACCGCCGCCGAAAAGATGAGCGGCCTGACCGCCGGCATGCCAGGCCTGCCGCCTGGCTTCAAGATGCCTTTCTGATCCACGCATAGACCCACCAAGGCCAGCTTCGCCGGCGTATCGCCGGCGCGGCGCTCACTATGTCGACCTCGCTCGAATTTCTCATCGAATCGCTGCGCCGCTTGCCGGGCGTGGGCCCCAAGTCGGCCCAGCGCATGGCCTTCCACCTGCTGCAGCATGACCGCGAAGGTGCGGCGCAGTTGTCGCGCGCGCTCTATCAGGCGGTCGACACGGTGCATCACTGCGTCAAGTGCAATACCTTCTCGGACATCGAGATCTGCGCGCTATGCGCCGACCCGGAGCGCGACCACACCCTGCTGTGCGTGGTCGAGACCCCGGCCGACCAGATCATGATCGAACAGACCCTGACCTGGCGCGGCCTGTATTTCGTGCTGATGGGCCGGCTGTCGCCGCTGGACGGCATCGGTCCGCGCGACCTGGCCCTGGACAAGCTCGTCAACCGCGCCACCGATGGCGCGGTCGGCGAAGTCGTGCTCGCAACCAATTTCACCAATGAAGGCGAAGCCACCGCCCACTACATCAGCGAGATGCTCAAGGCGCGCGGCCTGAAGGTCAGCCGCCTGGCGCGCGGCGTGCCGGTGGGGGGCGAACTCGAATACGTCGACGCCGGCACGATCGCACGCGCGATGCTCGATCGCCGCAGCGCCTGACTGTAATCCGGACGGCCTGCGTGCGCGCAAACCCGGCCGGCAAACCGCTGCTATCGTGATTTTTTCAACGGACCGGCCATGCATATCGTCGACCTCACGATGTTCTATGCCGCCGAGGGCGGCGGCGTCAGCACCTACCTGAACGCCAAGTCGGTGTGGCTGGCGCGCCAGGCACAGGCGCGCCATACCATCCTCAGTCCCAACGTTGGCGCCGGGGCAGTGTCCTCGCGGCAGCGCATTCCCGGCCTGTCCCTGCCGGGCTTGCATGGCTACCGCATGCCGCTGTCGGTGGCCGCCATCGCGCGCCACTTGCGCCTGCTGCGGCCCGACCTGGTCGAGGTGGGCGACGCCGGCCACTGTGCCTGGGCCGCGCTGCGCGCGCGCGACCGGCTGGGCATCCCGGCCGTGGCCTTCTACCATTCCGACCTGCCGCGCCTGATAGCGAACCGCTTCGGCGCGCACGCCTCCCAGCTCACCCGGCGCTACCTGGCGCAGCTCTATGGCCAGTTCGACCTGGTATTGGCGCCGAGCCGCCTGATGGTCGGGCAATTGCAATCGATGGGGATCGACGGCGCCCTGCACCAGCCGCTCGGCGTCGATTGCCGCATTTTTCACCCCGGCCGCCGCGACGCTGCGCTGCGCGAGCGGCTGGGATTGGCGCCCGATGTGCGCCTGCTGGTCTACGCCGGCCGCTTTACGGCCGACAAGAAGCTCGACGTGCTGCTGAAGGCGATGGGGTTGCTTGGCCCGGCTTTTCACTTGCTGATGGTCGGACCGATTGAGGCCGCGTTCGACGTCCCGCCCGGCGCGCGGATCAGCCGCATACCGTTCCAGCGCGACCAGCGCGCGCTGGCGCGCATCCTGGCCAGCTGCGACCTGCTGGTGCATCCGGGCGATTGCGAAACCTTCGGCTTGATCGTGCTGGAAGCGATGGGGTGCGGGCTGCCGGTGGTAGCGACCGAGGCGGGCGCCGTCGCCGAACTGGTCGACGAACACACGGGCATGCTCGCCCGACCGAATTGCCCCGCCAGCCTGGCCGAGGCGATCAGCTGCGCAAGCGCCCGCGACCTAGCGACCCTCGGCGCCAATGCGCGCCGCAAGGCCGCATCGTCATTCGATTGGGCGACCGTGTTCGCCCAATTGCTGATGCATTACTGCAATCTGCTGCCGCTGGACAGTCCGAGTTGCAAAACACCGATCGGCGCGCAGGACGCGCCATCGTATGTTCGCGCCAGGCTTTACCAGTAAGGACCCCAGTAGCCGCCCCCGCGGTAGCGCCACGAGCCATACGGACCGTTGGCGGTGCCCATGCGCTGCAATTCTTCGCGCGTGCCCAGGTGCAGCACGCATTCGCGCCATGGATCGGTGTTCGCGGTATAGCCGAGCTGGCTGCACGCCGGGCCGTAGATACTCATGAGTTGCGCCATTTCGGATTGCGCGCGCGCGGATTTTTCTTGCGGCGTGGAGCAGGCGCTGGCCAGCACGGCCAGGCCGAGGGCGGCGGACAGGCGCAGGAGCGAAGGCCTTCTTGCGCGGTTGACGTTGGCTTGCATGATGATTCCTTTCGCTGCTCGAGCAGGATGACCCAAGCATAGCACCAGTGCCGGTCCCTCCGCGTGCGATAGCAAACAAACACGCCGGTTTTGCCAGCTGCCTCACCTGGATGAGATTTTTATGGCAATTTTCTGGCAGAATACGCCCCCTGACAAGGAGGCTAGGTAATGGGCAAGTCCCGATGGAAGACATGGACCCTGCGCGGGGTGGGGGCGCTGCTGGCGCTGGTGCTGCTGGCAATCCTGGCCGCATGGCTGTTCCTGCGCGCCAGCCTGGCCCAGCTCGATGGCGAGCGCCGGGTGGATGGCTTGTCGGCCGAGGTCAGGGTCGAGCGCGACGCCGATGGCGTGCCCGTGATCAGCGGCGCCAGCCGGCAGGACGTGGCCTATGCGACCGGCTTCGTCCACGGCCAGGAGCGCTTCTTCCAGATGGATTTGCTGCGCCGCACGGCGGCCGGCGAATTGGCCGAGCTGTTCGGGCCCAAGGCCTTGCCGCCCGACCGCAGCAACCGCCTGCACCGCTTCCGCGCCCGCGCCGAGGCGACCCTGGCGCGCCTGCCGGCCAACGAGCGCGCGCTGCTCGAGCGCTATGCGCAAGGCGTCAACGATGGCATCGAGGCGCTCGGCGCGCGTCCCTTCGAATATGCGCTGACCGGCGCCGCGCCGCGGCCGTGGACGGCGCCCGATTCGCTGCTGGTGGTCTGGGCCATGTATATCGACCTGCAGGGCGCCCAGCAGGCGCGCGAGCTGGCGCGCGGCTGGCTGCGCGAACACAGCGACGACGCGCAACTGGCCTTCCTGCTGCCCGAGGCGACGGCTTTCGATGCAACGCTCGACAAGGGCAAGGCGCCGGCTTCTGGCCCGCTGCCGCCGCAGGCCCCGGCCTGGTGGGGCGCAGCGCCCACCGTCCCCGGCGCCCCGGTCAGGCTGGCCGGCCTCGACGTGACCGACTCGGTCGGCAGCAACAACTACGCGCTGGCCGGCAGCCGCAGCAGCACCGGCGCCGCCATCGTGGCCGACGACATGCACCTGGGGCTGCGGCTGCCGAATATCTGGTACCGCCTGGTGCTGCGCTTCCCCGACCCGGCTGCGCCCGGCGGCCAGCGCCGCCTGGCCGGCGTCAGCCTGCCCGGCGCGCCGCCCTCCGTCATCGTCGGCAGCAATGGGCAAGTGGCCTGGGCCTTCACCAACAGCTATGCCGATTCGCTCGACCTGGTCGAGCTGCAGCGCGATCCGGCCCGTCCCGGACAGGTGCGCCTGCCGGGCGGCTGGGAGACGCCGCGCGAGCACGTCGAGTCGATCGCCGTGAAAGGCGCCGCGCCCGAGCGCATGGTGGTGCAGGAGACTTCGCTCGGACCGATCCGCACGGTGGCCCAGCGCAGCTACGCGGTGCGCTGGATCGCCCACGATCCGGCCGCGCTGAACATGAACCACCTGAAGCTGGAGTCGGTCGCCAATGTCGAGGATGCGCTGCGTGCTGCCGCCAGCGACGGCATCCCGGCCCAGAACTTCGTCGCTGGCGACGTGCACGGCAATATCGGCTGGACGATCGCCGGCCTGCTGCCGCGCCGCGCCGGCGATCCGCAGGCCGCCACGCCGGCAGCCAGTTTTCCGTTCGCGCCGGATAGCGCCGCATCGACCTGGGCTGGTGTGCTGCCGTATGCCGACCACCCGCGCATCGTGAACCCGGGCGACGGCCAGATCACGACCGCCAACAGCCGCCAGCTGATGGGTGGCGGCCATGCGCTGCTGGGTGACGGCGGCTACGACCTGGGCCAGCGCAACCGCCAGCTGCATGAGGGTCTGTTGGCCATGGGGGCCAGGCTCGACGTGCGCCAGGCCTTCGATGCAGCCCTCGACGACCGCGCCATCCTGGTCGGCGATTGGCGCCAGCGCGCACTGGGCGTGCTCGACGCCCAGGCGCTCGAGGGCCACCCGCAGCGCGCCGAGTTCCGCCGGCTGCTGGAGGGCAGCTGGAGCGGCAGGGCAAGTGTCGAGTCGGTCGGCTACCGCCTGGCGCGCGACTTCATGTGGGCCGTGCACGACCTGCTGTACGGCCGCGTCAACGCGGCCCTGAAGGAGATCGACCCGAAGGCCAGCGCGGCTGCCGCCAGCACCCGCTGGCAGGCCGTGGCGGCGCGCCTGCTCGACCAGCAGCCGCAGGCCTGGCTGCCGGCCGGCCACGCCTCATGGCGCGCGCTGCAGCTGGCGGCGGTCGACCGCGCCATCGCGGCGCTGCAGGATGCGCGGATACCGCTGGCCGAGGCCTCCTGGGGCCAGCGCAATACGGCCGATATCGCGCATCCGATCAGCATGGCCGTTCCCGCGCTGCGCCCGTGGCTCGCGGCGCCGGGCGAGCCGCTGGCGGGCGACGCCCACATGCCGCGCGTGGCGGGGCCGAACTTCGGCCAGTCGGAGCGCTTGACGGTGTCGCCCGGCCGCGAAGAAGAGGGCCTGTATAACATGCCGGGCGGGCAGAGCGGGCATCCGCTGTCGCCGTTCTTCCTGCGCGATCACGCGGCCTGGGTCGAGGGCAAGCCGACGCCACTATTGCCGGGGCCGGTGCAGCATACCTTGCGGTTCGTACCCTGACCCGTGCCCTGAAGCCGACCGTTATTTGGCCGGCAAGGCCTGCTGCGCATGGTGCAGCATCCCGGTGATCTTCTCGGCGCTCGAAGGATGGCCGAGGTAGTAGCCCTGCACCATGTCGCAGCCCAGCTCCTCGAGCAGCAGGAGCTGTTCGTTGGTCTCGACGCCCTCGGCCACCACCACCATCTTGAGGCCGTGGGCCATGGCGATGATGGCGCGCGTGATGGCGGCATTTTCCGAGTCCTGCGGCAGGCCGGCGATGAAGCTGCGGTCGATCTTCAGCGCGCGCACGTCGAAGCGTTTCAGATAATTCATCGACGAGTAGCCGGTGCCGAAATCGTCGATCGACAGGTGCACGCCGATGCCGCGCAGCTGCTCCAGCGTCACCATGGTGGCGCGCGCATCGTCCATCAGGGTGCCTTCGGTCAGCTCCAGCTCCAGCAGGCGCGGCTCGAGCCCGGTGTCGTTCAGGGCAGACAGCACGATCTGCGACAGGTTCTCGTCCTTGAACTGCTTGGCCGACAGGTTGACCGCGATCCGTAGCAGGCGCCGCGTCAGGCGCTGCCAGGTGCGCGCCTGGCGGCAGGCGGTGCGCAGCACCCATTCGCCGATCGGCACGATCAGGCCGGTCTCCTCGGCCAGCGGGATGAACTCGGTCGGCGGCACCAGCCCGCGCTCGGGGTGGCGCCAGCGCACCAGCGCCTCGACGCCCACGATTTCCGAGGTGCGCACGTCGCGCTGCGGCTGGTAGACCAGGTATAGCTCGTCGTTCTGCAGCGCGCGGCGCAGGCCGACTTCGAGCTTCACGTGGCTCATGATCTGCATGGTCAGCGAGGAGCTGTACAACTTGGCGTTGTTCTTGCCGCAGTTCTTGGCGTGGTACATCGCGGTGTCGGCGAATTTCAGCAGCGATCCGCAATCGTCGCCGTCTTCGGGAAACAGCGAGATGCCGATGCTGGCGGTGACGAAGATCTCGTTGCCCTCGATGATAAAGGGCCGCCGCATCGCTTCCTTGACGCGGGTGGCGACGTTCAGCGCATGCTCGACCCGCTCCAGGTCGGGGATCAGGATCGTGAATTCGTCGCCGCCCAGCCGCGCCAGGTTGGTCGCGCCGGCATCGCGTGGTTCGCTGCCTTCGCCGCGCGAGACCAGGTCGCTCGGACGGGTGGTTTCGCGCAGGCGCTCCGATACCATCTTGAGCAGCTGGTCGCCGGCGTTGTGGCCCAGCGTGTCGTTGATGCGCTTGAAGGCGTCGAGGTCCATGAACAGCACCGCGAACTTCTTGTTGCCCATCTTGGCGCGTTGCAGTTCGCGTTCGAGCGTCTCGAGAAAAGCCTGGCGGTTCGGGATGCCGGTCAGGCTGTCGCAATAGGCCAGGCGCCGGATCTGTTCTTCGGCGCGCTTCCTTTCGCTGATGTCGCGCACCAGGCCGAGCACTTCGGACGGGCTGGTGGCCACCAGGCGCGCCTCGAAATGCAGCACGTCGCCGCATTCGACCAGCTCGTACTCGACCGAGCGCACCTGCTGGGTGGCGAGCACGGTCTTCATCTGCTCCAGCATGCGCGTCGCGATCTCGGGTGGCAGCGTGTCGGCCAGGTGCTTGCCGATGAAGGGCGTGCCCGCGAAGGGACCATTGGCGGGACGGCCGGGACAGTGCTGGCCGGGGCGCTCCTGCCGCACGCGCGTATGCCCAGGTTCATAGTCGAGATAGAAGCCGTCCGCATTCAGGCGAAAGAAGGTGTCGGGAATCGCTTCCAGCACCGCGCGGTTCTGGGCGTCGGCAATGCGCAGGCGGGCGATGGCGTCGCTGGCGCGCAGCACGTACAGCACGCGGTGGCCGAGGATCGGCCAGTTGATCGGCTTCGAGACGAAATCGGTGGCGCCGGCCTCGTAGGCCTGGGTCACGGCTTCGACGTCGTCGCTGCCGGTGACCATGACGATCGGCACGCAGGCGCCGTTTTTCTCGGCGGCGCGGATCGCGCCGCAGGCCGTGAAGCCGTCCATGCGCGGCATGTCGACGTCCATCAGGATCAGGTCGGGCGCCCGTTCCTGCGCCAGCCCGACCGCTTCCAGGCCGTCGCCGGCCTCGATGCCTTGCAGCCCGACCTGGGCCAGCATCTCGAGCATCAGGAGGCGCATGACGGGATCGTCGTCGGCGACGAGCACCGTCCCGCGCTGGGTGGAGGCAGAAGCTGGCATGTCAGGATTCCTTTTCAAGCAGGGCGTGGAGCGACTGGCGCACCGACTGGAATTCGCGCTCCATGTCGGCCAGCAGGGATGCGGCGCCGTCGACGCTGCCATTGCGGCCGAGCTGTTCCAGGTCGCGGCACAGCACGGCCAGGCGCGCCGCGCCGATATTGGCGCTGGCCGACTTGAGGCCGTGGGCGATGCGGCGCAGGTTCTCGGCGTCGCGCGCGTTCACCGCCTGGCGCAGCCCGTGCAGGTGGCGCGGGGTGTCGCCCACATAGGCATTGATGACCTTCTGCACCAGCACGTCGCCGGCATCACGGCTGAGCGCGCGGATCTTTTCGAGGGCGGTGCGATTGACCGGATCGTGCGCCGCTGGCGGGGGCGGCGCCTGCACCGGCGCCGCAGGCGCGGCGGGCGGTGGCGCCAGCTCGGCCTCGAACGTGTCTTCTGGCTCGTCGTCGTGATGACGTTCGGCCAGCAGCGGCAGCGCGACCCAGCGTCCGATCACGGCCGCCAGCTGCTGCTGGGTGAACGGCTTGGACAGATAGTCGTCCATGCCGGCCGCGAGGCAGGCTTCGCGGTCGCCCTGCAGTGCATTGGCGGTGATCGCGATCACGGGCAAGGTGCGCGCGCGGCCCATTTCGCGCTCGTGGCGGCGGATCTCGCCGGTGGCGGCGAAGCCGTCCATCACCGGCATCTGGCAATCCATCAGCACTGCATCCCAGCCGCCTTCCTGCACCGCGTTCAAAGCCTCCTGGCCATTGCGGGCGCAATGGGTCTCGAGGCCCAGGCTTTCCAGCATCGCCCGCGCCACTTCGACATTGACCGGATTGTCCTCGGCCAGCAGCACGCGCCGCGCGCGCCGTACCGGGTGCAGCCGCGCTGCCGGCCGCGACCGGGGGGCTTCGAACGGCGCCGCCGAAGGGTGGGCCGAAGGGTGCGCCGGGGCGGGACCGGCGGCGGGATGGCGTAGCCGCGCCGCGCGCGCCGTCAGGCAGGCAAACAGGTCGGCCGCGCGCGCCGGCTTGACCAGCTGGTAGGCCACGCCGGCCTCGCGCCGCTGCACCGGATCGGCGGCCAGCCGCTCGGGACTGAGCAATACAAAATGGGTATGAATCGGGGTGGACCGCGCCACCGCCTCGGCGCGCACCGAGGCCGCCAGCGCCAGGCCGCTGGTCTGGGTCAGCTCCATGTCGAGTACCGCCGCATCGAAGGCGCGGCCGGCGCGCGCGGCGCTCACCAGGTGCTCGAAGGCGGCCGCCGCGCTGGCCACGCCTTCGCACGAGGCGCGCCAGGCTTCCAGCTGCTGCACCAGCTCGGCGCGGCTGGCGTCCTGCTCGTCCACCACCAGCACCCGCAGGCCCTCCAGCGTGTGCTGGCGGTGGCCGGGCGCATCGGGGTCGACGCGGCGCTTGTCGAAGCTGACCGTGAACCAGAAGATCGAGCCCTGCCTGGGCGCGTTCTCGACGCCGATCGTGCCCTTCATGAGTTCCACCAGCTGCTTCGAGATGGCAAGGCCAAGGCCGGTGCCGCCATATTTGCGGGTGGTGGAATCGTCGGCCTGCGAGAAGGCGTTGAAGATGCGCGCCCGGGCGTCGCGCGAGATGCCGATGCCGGTGTCGTGCACCTCGAAGCGCAGCGCCACCCGCTGCGCGTTTTCTCCGGCCACCCGCACTCGCGCCATGATGCGGCCTTCAAGGGTGAACTTGATCGCGTTGCCGATCAGGTTGGCCATGATCTGGCGCAGCCGGTTCGGATCGCCGCAGATCGCTACTGGGATGTCGTTGGCGATGTCGAAGTCGCAGCCCAGGCCCTTGGCCGCCGCCTGCGGGGTGTACACATTGTGGATGTCGTCCAGCAGGTCCCACAGGTTGAAGTTGATGTATTCGATGGTGAGCTTGCCGGCCTCGATCTTCGAGAAATCCAGGATGTCGTTGATGATGACCAGGAGGTGCTCGCCCGAGCGCTTGACCAGCTGCGTGTAGTTGCGCTGGGCCTCGGTGAGCTCGGTGGCCAGCAGCATGTCGGTCATGCCCAGCACCCCGTTCATGGGCGTGCGGATCTCGTGGCTCATGGTGGCGAGAAAACCGCTCTTGGCGCGGCTGGCCGCTTCGGCCGCATTCTTGGCCTTCTCCAGCTGTTCGGTGCGCACGCCGACCTGGCGTTCGAGCTCGTCGCGGTGGTGCAGCAGGGCCGCGCCGCGGTCCTCGATCTGGGCCAGCATGGTGTTGAAACTGTCGATCAGCACGCCCAGCTCGTCGCTGCGCGTGTGCTGAACGCGCAAGGCGTAGTTCTGGCTGGCAGAGACTTTTTGCGCGGCATGGATCAATTTGGCGATCGGCTCGGCGATGCTGCGCTTGAGGGACTTGGCCAGCCCCAGCGACACCAGCAGGGCCGCCCCCATCGCCAGCCCGATCACGACCAGGCTCGCGAGGATGTCGACCCACATCGGCAGCAGGTCGGCCTCGATCATCACCGCGCCGACCGGCAGCGCGCCATGGCGCACCTCGTGCACCACCCGCATATGGCGCGACAGCAGGGCGCGGCCGGCGCGGTTGGCCGCGGCCACGGTATCCGGTTCGAGATCGGTCAGCGGCGCCAGTTTGGCGCCCAGGCGCGACGGCGCGCGGTACTCGGCCAGCGCGCGGCCGAAACGGTCGTACAGCACGGCCGCTGAAATGTCTTGCTGGGCCTCGAGCGCGGCCAGCGTGGTATTGGCCTGGCGCCTGTCGACCAGCATCAGGTCGCCGCTGCTGGCGGCGCCAATCACGCGCGCGAAGGCGGCCAGTTGCAGGTGTTCGGCCTGGCGGTGGCTGATAGTCGAGCTGACGGCGAAGGCGATGAAGACGAACAGCAGCGCGGTCGCCGTCGACAGCAGCGAAATGACGTTCAGCTTCCGGTTCAGGCTAGAGCGCTCGAAATTCTGCATCGCGGTTCCCGCAAACGGCACAGCGCAGCGGATCCGGCAACGGTGCAGATCCTCCTAGCGGGCAAGATCCCGCAGGAAAAAAATATACGCACTAGGGGAGGGGGCAGCTTTGCGACATCGCAAATGTGGCAAAGGGAACAATTCCATGTCGCAATTAGCACAGACGGGCGCAAAAAAGAAGGGACGCCGCGGCGTCCCTTCGATCGAGCCATCATGCCCCCATCAGCAGCACGACGCCCGGCTTCCCCCATACCGCGCCTCCTGGCGCTCGCGGAAGAATTCCTCGTACGTCATCGGCGCCTGGTCCGGGTGCGTACGCTCCATATGCGCCAGGTAGGTGTCGTACTCGGGCAGGCCGACCATCAGCCGCAGGCTTTGCCCGAGGTAGTTGCCGGCCTGTTTGAGGGTGCCGAACATCACGGCACCTGCGCGGCGGGCATGGCGACGTACGGCGACTCCTTGGCGGTCGGCGCAGTCGACTTGCGCGCATCCATCACCGTGCGGATGCCGTAGTACAGCACCGCCAGCACGACGAACATGAAGAAGCCGGCCAGGCTGGCGTTGACGTAGTCGTTGAAGATGATGCGCTCCATGTCGAGGATCGACTTGGCCGGCGCCAGGATCTCGCCCGCGTCGTGCGCCGCCTGGTACTTGTTGGCGTGGGCGACGAAGCCGATGCGTGGATCGCTGTGGAAGATCTTCTGCCAGCCGGCGGTCAGGGTGCAGGCCAGCAGCCACAGGGTCGGCATGATGGTGACCCAGGCATACTTGGCGCGCTTCATCTTGAACAGCACGCAGGTGCCCAGCATCAGCGCGATCCCGGCCAGCATCTGGTTGGCGATGCCGAACAGCGGCCACAGGGTATTGATGCCGCCCAGCGGATCGACCACGCCCTGGTACAGGAAGTAACCCCAGGCCGCGACGCACAGGCCGGTGGCCAGCAGGTTGGCCGGCAGCGAGTCGGTGCGCTTGAGCGATGGGTTGAAGGCGCCCAGCAGGTCTTGCAGCATGAAGCGTCCCGCACGGGTACCGGCATCGACCGCGGTCAGGATGAACAAGGCCTCGAACAGGATCGCGAAGTGGTACCAGAACGCCATCATGGCCGGTCCGCCCACCAGGTTCGACAGGATCTCGGCCATGCCGACCGCCAGCGTCGGTGCGCCGCCGGCGCGCGAGATGATGGTGTGCTCGCCGACGTTACGTGCCATCTGCTCCAGTGCTTCAGGGGTGATCACGAAGCCCATCTGCGAGACTGCGTGCGCCGCCGACTGCGCGGTGGTGCCCAGCAGCGCGGCCGGGCTGTTCATGGCGAAGTAGATGCCCGGGTCGATGGTCGACGCGGCGATCAGCGCCATGATGGCCACAAAACTTTCCATCAGCATGCCGCCGTAGCCGATGAAGCGGGCCTGGGTTTCGTTTTCCAGCATCTTGGGGGTGGTGCCGGACGAGATCAGCGCGTGGAATCCCGACACCGCGCCGCAGGCGATCGTGATGAACAGGAAGGGGAAGATGTTGCCGGACCAAACCGGGCCGCTGCCGTCGATGAACTTGGTCATGGCCGGCATTTTGAGGTCAGGGGCGACCACGATGATGCCGATCGCCAGGCCCAGGATGGTGCCGATCTTGAGGAAGGTGGACAGGTAGTCGCGCGGCGCCAGCAGCAGCCACACGGGGATGACCGCGGCGACAAAACCATAACCGATCAGCATCCAGGTCAGTTCGGTGCCGGTGAAGGTGAACATCGGGCCCCAGGTCGGCGAATCGTGCACCCACTGGCCGCCGATGATGGCCAGCATCAGCAGGACGAAGCCGATCAGCGAGATCTCGCCGATGCGGCCCACGCGCACATAGCGCGAGTAAATCCCCATGAACAGCGCGATCGGGACGGTTGCCATCACGGTGAAGGTGCCCCACGGCGAACCGGTGAGGGCCTTCACGACGATCAGCGCCAGCACGGCGAGAATGATCACCATGATCATGAAGGTGCCGAGCAGTGCGATCAGGCCGGGGATCTCACCCATCTCGGACTTGATCAAGTCACCCAGCGAACGGCCGTCGCGGCGGGTGGACATGAACAGCACCATGAAATCCTGCACCGCGCCGGCAAACACGACGCCGGCCAGGATCCACATCATGCCGGGCAGGTAGCCCATTTGCGCCGCCAGCACGGGGCCGACCAGCGGGCCGGCGCCGGCGATCGCGGCGAAGTGGTGGCCGAACAGGACGTTCTTGTTGGTCGGCACATAGTCGAGGCCATCGTTGAACTTGTAGGCCGGGGTCTGGCGTGTGGGGTCGAGCCCCATCACCCTGGTGGCGATGAACAGCGAGTAGAAGCGGTAGGCGATCAGGTAGACGCAGCCGGCGGCCGCGACGATCCAGATGGCGTTGATGGTTTCACCGCGCTTGAGCGCGATGTAGCCGAGCGAGAACGCGCCCAGGATGGACAAGGCGATCCATCCGAGCATGCTCGAGAGACGTTTCATGGGTGACTCCTCCGAAGTGGATTGATGCTTTTTTTACGCCAGTACGTGCCGACGCCATTATTTACAGCATGCCGTTGAGTATCTTGCACTATTGTCAGTACCGCAAGCGCATGATTACGCAGTCCCTACGTAGTCCTACGTAGCCCGGTCTTTCTCTCATCGGACGTAGAATGCAGGCCTTCGAATCGAACCATGCGGAAGGCATATGCGGCTGAGGCAAAAAGTGATCGTGCTGGCAGTCGTGCCGCTGATCGTGGCGCTGTGCGCGATCGCGCTCTACGTGCGCCAGCAGGCGGTGACCCTGGCGGCCGAGCAGCGCGCCACCATCCAGCGCGCCTACCTGGCGAGCAAGGAGGCCGAGCTGCGCCACTACGTCGAGCTGGCGACGCGCTCGATCGCGCACCTGACCCGCACCGGCGACAGCGGCGCGGCCACCCAGCAGGAAGCGATCCGCATCCTGTCGAGCCTGAGCTATGGCGACGACGGCTACTTCTTCGTCTACGACGACCGCGGCAAGAACCTGATGCACCCGCGCCAGCCGGAGCTGGTGGGCACCGATATGTGGGAATGGCGCGACTCGACCGGCGCGCCGACCATCCAGCGCCTGATCGCGCTGGCCAGCCAGGGCGGGGGCTTCTTGCGCTACACCTGGGCCAAGCCGTCGAGCAACCGGCCGGCGCCCAAGCTGGGCTACGTGGTGCCGATCGCGCACTGGAACTGGGTGATGGGCACCGGCATCTACCTCGACGACGTCGAGTCGGCGCTGGCGCTGGTCGACGCCCAGCAGTCGCGCAATATCGAAGAGACGCTGTTGTGGATGGCGGTGCTGGCCACCGTGGCGGCGGTCGGCGTGGCCGGCGGCGGCCTGGCCCTGAACATCAGCGAGGGAAGAGTCGCCGACGCCAAGCTGAAGGCGCTGGCCCAGCGCGTGGTGGAATCGCAGGAAGAAGAACGGGCGCGCCTGTCGCGCGACCTGCACGACGGGATCAGCCAGGCGCTGGTCTCGGTCAAGCTGCAGCTGGAAGCCGGCATCATCCGCATCGATGGCGACGCCGCGCGCCGCGAGCAGGGCCGCGCCGGCCTGGAACGCACGGTCGAGCAGGTCAAGACGCTGCTGGGCGAGGTGCGCCGCATCTCGCACGACCTGCGTCCGACCCTGCTCGACGATATGGGCCTGGCGCCGGCGCTGGACCACCTGGCCAGCGAATTCGGCGAACACGCGGGCGCCCCGGTGCGCTTTCGCGCGGCGGGCGCGGTCGACGCGCTGCCCGAGATCGTGGGCACGGTCCTGTTCCGCATCGCCCAAGAAGCGCTGACCAATGTCGAGCGCCACGCCCAGGCGCGCCATATCGAGATGGTGCTCGAGCGGGTGGGCGACGTGGTCAGCCTGTGCATCGCCGACGACGGCGTGGGCTTCGACACGGATGGCGTGGCTGTGCACCCGAAGCGCGGCATCGGTCTAAGGAATATGATGGAGCGCATGGAGGCGATCGGCGGACGCCTGTCGATCGTGTCGTCCTCCACTGGCACCCGGGTGGTGGCCAGCATCGATGTGAAGGAGCAAGGCCGTGATTGGTGATATGAATGGTGACGTGAACGAAGTAAGAGAAGTGAAGATCCTGTTGGTGGACGACCATCCGCTGGTGCGCGACGGCCTGCGCGCGCGGCTCGAGTCGGCGCCCCACCTGACCGTGGTGGCCGAAGCCGGCTCGGGCGAGGATGCGCTGGCGCGGGCCGGCGAATTCCACCCCGACCTGGTGCTGATGGACGTGAACATGCGCGGCGGCAGCGGCATCGAAGCCACGTTCCAGCTCACCGCGCGCTATCCCGGCATCGCGGTGCTGATGTTGTCGATGCACGACAAGCCCGAATACGTGAGCCAGGCCATGGCGGCCGGCGCGCGCGGCTATGTGCTCAAGGATGCGCCGGGCAAGGACATCGTGCTGGCCATCGAAACCGTGATGGGAGGCGGCATCTACTACAGCGCCGCGCTGGCGCGCCAGCTGGCCAATCCGGCCGCGCCGAGCGACCAGCTGACCGCGCGCGAACAGGAAGTGCTCAAGCATATCGCCGCCGGCCAGTCGAACAAGCAGATCGCGCGCGACCTCGATCTGTCGGTGCGCACGGTCGAGACCCACCGCCTGAACATCAAGCGCAAACTGGGCATCGAAGGCCAGGCCGAGCTGATCCGTTTCGCGGTGCAGCGCGCCGGTAGCAACTGAGAGTGACATCTCGGTATCCACTGGGAAACATTGCTGTTGCTTTAAAGTATTCGGTGCAATAAGATTGACTGAATATTACTGAGAAACATCCTATGGCCGAGCAGGGACAATATCCGCTGGTAGCAATCGACCCTGTCGCCAATGCGCAGAACGAGTGGGTGGCGCTCAGCTTGCGGCTGCCGCCGGGCGCCGACCTGCCGCAACGCCTGCAAGTGATGTTCGCCGGCTCCGAGCTCCTGGACGCGATCGCACCCCTCGACTGCCTGCTGCACCTGGACAGCCCGGCCGCCCTGACGGTGCCGGTGCTGGCCCTGCTGCCGGCCAATCGCGTCGGCCTGGTGATCGCGGCCGCCGCGCTGAACGCCGGCAGCGCCGCGCGCCAACTGGCCGAGCTGCACGCCTGCGGCTACCGCATCTGGCTCGACGGCAACGTCCCCGAAGGCACGAAGGCGCCAGCGGCGCTGCGCGCCGTGGCGCGCGACTGCCGCGCCGAGCGCGCCGATCGCGCCACGGCGCTGCCACCGGGCCGCCTGGTGGCCCTGTTCGGACCGCACCTGGCGCATGGGGTCGACCGCGCGCGCGACTTTTCCACATGCGAGATCGCCGGCTTCGACTGGTTCAGCGGCGACTATCCTTACGACCCGGACGCCGCGCCGTCGGCGGACGACGACGGCAGCTCGCGCCGCCGCATCCTGACCTTGCTGGGGTTGCTGGCGCGCGACGCCGAATCGCGCGAGCTTGAACACCAGATCAAGCAGGACCCGACCCTGGCCTATCACCTGCTCAAGCTGGTCAACTCGGCGGCCTTTGCGGTGAGCACCGAGATCACGAGCTTCGCCCATGCGATCACGGTGCTCGGCCGGCGCCAGCTGCAGCGCTGGCTGCAGCTGCTGCTGTACGCGCGCCAGCAGCCGGACGGGCTGCCGAACCTGCTGCTGCCGCTGGCGGCGCGGCGCGCTGCGCAACTGGAAGCCTTGAGCCGCGCGGCGGGCGGCGACCGCGATGCGCAAGACCTGGCCTTCATGACCGGCGTGTTCTCGCTGCTCGACCGCCTGCTGCACATGCCGATGGCGGCGATCGCGGCCGACCTGTACCTGCCCGACGGGGTGGCCGGCGCCCTGCTCGAGCGGCGCGGCCGGCTGGGCGCCTGGCTGCGGCTGGCCGAGACGCAGCCGGACGCGCTGGCGCTGGAAGAAGCCGGGGTGAGCCCGGGCGACTGGTGGGCCAGCCAGCTGCACGCCTACCACTGGGCAATCCAGGTGGGCCGGAATGTCTGACCTGCGCGAACTGGTTTCCTTCGACTTCGTCGGCGGCACGACCGCCGTCTGCGACGCCATCCTGCGCCTGCGCGGCGAGGCCCTGCACCAGGAGCTGGGACGGCTGGCGGCGCTGCTGACGGGCAGTCCGGACGGGCGCTTCGTCCCGGGCGCCGGCCTGATCGACCCGAACCTGCCGGGCGCGCGCTTGTTGCGCCACGCGGTGGCGGCCGGCATCGAGCAGTTCGGCTGGTACGAGGTAAGCGGCGGCGAAGGCTACTGCCCCGAGACCGAGCGCAAGCTGGTGGCGCTGGCCCACCTGACGGCCAGCCTGATGCAGATGCATGCGCTGGCGCAGCGCTCCACCCACGCCTATGCCCAGATGGAAGCGCAACTGGCGCACCAGTCGCAGATCCTCGACCAGATCCACGAGTCGGTGCTGACGATGGACCAGATGGGCTACATCACCAGCTGGAACCGCGGCGCCGAGCAGCTGTTCGGCTACACTGCGCTGGAAGCGATCGGCCGCAACATCCTGTTCTTGTACGCCGACGAAGACGATAGCGGCGACATGCAGCCCGACCTGTTCGCGGAGCAGGGCGGGCGCATGATGGAAGTGCGGCGCCGGAAAAAATCGGGCGAGGTGTTCTGGGCCAGCCTGTCGCTGTCGCCGCTGCGCGACCTGGCCGACCGGCCGACGGGACTGATCGCCTATCTCACCGACATCACCGAGCGCAAGCAGGCCGAGGAACAGCTGCACCACCTGGCCTATTACGACGAGCTGACCGGCCTGCCGAACCGCACCTTGTTCGCGCGCCTGGTCGACCAGGCCCTGATGGGTTCCCAGCGCAACGACCTTGGCGGTTGCGTGATGTTCGTCGACCTGAATCGCTTCAAGCGCATCAACGACACCCTGGGCCGCCGCATCGGCGACGAACTGCTGCGGCAGGTAGGCCAGCGTTTCAAGGACGCGCTGCGCGACGAAGACGTGGTGGCACGCCTGTCGGGCGACGAGTACGCGGTGGGGCTGTCCGACATCCGCCAGCACTTCGAGGCCACCACGGTGGCGCAGAAGCTGCAGGCCTCGCTCGACGCGCCGTTCTATATCGGCGGGCACGACCTGCGCGTGGGCGCCAGCATCGGCATCAGCGTGTATCCGCAGGATGGCAACGATGCCGAGACCTTACTGGGACTGGCCGACATCGCGATGGAGCGCGCCAAGCGTGCCGACGCCAATCCGGACCGCAGCGTCGCGTTCTACAGCCAGGACATGAACAAGGGCATGCAGGAGCGCATGCGGATCGAGTCGGGCCTGCGCCATGCGCTGGGCAATGGCGAACTGATTTTGTACTACCAGCCCAAGTTCGAGATCGCCAGCGGGCGCATCGTCGGCGCCGAGGCGCTGGTGCGCTGGGTGCATCCGCAGCGCGGCATCGTGCCGCCGTCGGAGTTCATACCGCTGGCCGAGACCACGGGGCTGATCGTGCAGGTGGGCGAGTGGGTGCTGGAGCAGGCCTGCGCGCAGGCGGCGATCTGGCAGCGCTCGGGCATTGCGCCGTTCAGGCTCGCTGTGAACGTGTCGGCGCGGGAGTTCACGCAGTCGTTGCCGGGGCGGGTGTCGGACACCTTGCGCCGTTATCAGCTCGATCCTTCGTGGCTGGAACTGGAGATCACCGAGAGTACCCTGATGCACGACTTCGAGCGGGTGACGGCGATCATGGACCGGATCACGTCGTTGGGGGTGTCGTTGTCGCTCGACGATTTCGGGACGGGTTATTCGAGCTTGTCGTATCTGAAGCGATTCCCGATCCAGACCTTGAAGATCGATCGGTCGTTTACCACCGGGATTCCGAAGGACGCGAGCGATTGTGCGATTGCGGGGACCATTGTGAGCATGGCGCGGCAGCTTTGCCTGCGCGTGATCGCGGAAGGGGTGGAGACGCTGGATCAGCTCGAATTCTTGCGCGACGCGGGATGCGACGAGGTGCAGGGGTATCTGTATGCGGCGCCGTTGCCGGCGTATGAGTTCGAGCGGTGTTTGAGGGATAACTGGTTGTTGATTGGGTGAGAAGGTACCGTCTCGACGCAATACGGGAACAACCTGACCAGCCGAGATGATTTATGTATAATGCCGGTTCCCTAGGGAAGCGTGGCCGAGTGGTTGAAGGCAGCAGTCTTGAAAACTGCCGACGGTGTGAGCCGTTCGTGAGTTCGAATCTCACCGCTTCCGCCAGTTTTCACGATCAAGCCGTTGATTTTCGACGGCTTTTTTGTTTCTGCGAACCGGAAT
>NZ_STGG01000031.1 GCF_005222695.1 Massilia sp. HP4
GCTCCGGGTGCGATTGAATACTGGGACTGCTGAATCCAGCAATCAAGTCGCCCAGCATAGCTTTTGCACGGAACAAAGGCCAGCTACGGCGAGGAACATGATCGCACGATACTGAACAATTAACATCATGCACTCCTGGCTTTAGTCGGATTCTTGCGGGAGACATTAGGCATGGAACAACAGCGCTGCTCACGTATTGCATCTACTCAGTATGCGTGAGAGAGTTGGTACTGCCTTCAATTCGCGGCGTGCGATTCCAGCAGGCGCCGCTGGTAGACGCTCGGCGTGCACCCGAACGCTTCCCGGAACACGGCAATGAAGGCGCTGGCCGTGGAATAGCCCAGGTCGAGCGCCACTGTTCCCACCGCCTCGCCCGCATCCAGCATCTCGGGTGCGCGCATCAGCCGCGCGCGCTGGCGCCAGGCGGTGAACGTGAAACCAGTCTCCACGTCCAAGGTGCCCACGCCCGGCCAGATGATGGCCAGGCTCACCGGCATCTCGAAGAAAGAGGGGGGGGCAGCTCGATACGCACTCTGCGCACGCCGTGCGGCATGACCTGTATTAGCCGTGCGCCAGGCCAACAAGATCCAGGACGTGGGCCAGCTCATGACCGCCACTGGCCAGGTGCTCGACGCGCTCGTGCGCCGTGCCGCCGCCAGCAAGTAAATAAGCCATTGTCCAGATCGACCGCCGGTTGACTGGACGACAAAGCGGGCTATACTGCACTAATCGCTTTCGCCGCCCGCCATGAACCAAGCCCGCCTGCCACAATGTAACGCCGCACCGCTCCCCTGCGCAGGTGGCGTGTGCACGCGCGTGGCAATGCGCCGAGCGGCGCACCTTTCCAGCCTCGACCTCGCCCGGCTTTCCCGGGCTCGGTGAGGAAGCACGGCAGGCCAGCGCCTGCCCATCCTCCCGGGCCGCCTCCATTCACAAAGCATCGCCGCATCGACCATGCGGCGCCGTCATCGTTCATTGGGCCGCGGTTACACAAAAGCTGCTGCCCATTTTGTGGAGAACATATGAAACCATCCATCGTTGTATCCTGGCTCGACCTCGAGCGTCTCGAACGCATCCTCGACCGCCTTCCCGCTGCGCAATCGAATGCGCGTGATGCGCTGTTGAGCGAACTCGAGCGTGCTGAGATGGTCGAGCCATGGGACATGCCGCCCGACGTCGTCACCATGAATTCGCGCGTGCGCTTTCGCTTCGCCGGTTCCGACGAAGACGTGACCATGACCCTGAGCTACCCGAAAGACATGAAGGACAGCGGCGAGCAGCTGTCGGTGCTGACGCCGGTCGGCACGGCCCTGCTGGGCCTGCGCGTCGGCGCCTGCATCACCTGGCAACGTCCTGGCGGCGGCACCTTCGAAGCCACCGTGCTCGAGATCGACTACCAGCCGGAGCGGGCGGGCGAGCTGCACCGATAGGCGGCGTGAGCGCGGTGTACTGCTCGGCACATTTGCGTGTGTACAATAACTGCGCTCAAACACTCTATCGAAGGGACCATTCGTGAAACGCTTCCTGACTGCCTGCTTCCTGTGCCTCGGCCTGGGCTTCCTCGGCGCTGCCAGCGCCGCCACCGACGCCGAACTGACAAAGCAGGTCAACGCCTTCGTCGACGAATGGCATGACGATGCGGCCAATACCCGCATGGTCTACTTCGACAAGATCGCCAAGGATGGTGTCTATATCGGCACCGACCGCACCGAATTGTGGACGCGTGACGAGTTCAAGGCATGGTCCAGGAAATACTTCGACGCCAAATCGGCATGGACTTTCAAGGCGACCCGCCGTAACGTCTATGCATCCCCCGACAAGTCAATGATCTGGTTCGACGAACTGCTCGATACCAGGAATATGGGCCACGCGATGGCCAGCGGCGTGATCCGCAAGACCAGGAACGGCTTCGAGATCGTGCACTACCAGCTCTCGGTCGCGGTGCCGAACGAGGTGGTCGACCAGGTTACCGGCATCATTGCCGACCACGAAAAGAAGGCCAAGAAATAAGCCAGTGAATCAACCGTATATCGGCCGCTTCGCCCCATCGCCCTCCGGCCCGCTGCACGCCGGTTCGCTGGTGGCGGCGCTGGCCAGCTACCTCGACGCGCGCTGGCATCAAGGCGCCTGGCTGGTGCGCATCGAAGACGTCGACGAAGGCCGCAGCGTGGCAGGCGCCGCCGAGGGCATCCTTGCGCTGCTGGACGCGCTGGGCATGCATGCCGACGGCGAGATCGTCTGGCAGAGCCGGCGCAAGGACTTGTACCAGGCGGCGGCCGAGCGCATCGGGCAAGACACCTACCCCTGCGGCTGCAACCGGCGCGAGATCGCCGATTCGCGCCTGGGCATCGCGCCTGACGGCGCGGCGATCTATGCCGGCGCCTGCCGCCATGGCCTGGGGCCGGGCCGCACCATGCGCAGCCTGCGTGTGCGCGTACCCGAGGCCGGCACCGACGAAATCACATTCATCGACCGTTTCGCGGGCCGGGTCACGCAACACCTGGCGACCGATTCGGGCGACTTCGTCCTCAAGCGCGCAGACGGTTTCTGGGCCTACCAGCTGGCGGTGGTGGTCGACGATGCCGTCCAGGGCGTGACCGACGTCGTGCGCGGCGCCGACCTGCTCGATTCGACCCCGCGCCAAATCTACCTGCAGCATCTGCTGGGCGTGCCGACACCGCGCTACCTGCACGTGCCGGTGGTACGCAACGAGAACGGCGAGAAACTGTCGAAGCAGACCGGCGCGCTGGCGGTGACGGCGGGGGACGAGCCCGCCGCCGTCGCCGCGCTGGCGCAAGCGGCGCGTTTCCTCGACCTCGACCTCGATTTCACGCAGGCGCCGCCGCGCTCGCGCGACGCCTTCTGGCAGGCGGCAATCCCCGCCTGGGGCCGCCTGCTGGCGCGGCGCGCGACCGCCAGCCCTACATCGCCAGGCTCGGCTGCAGGCTGAAACGGCGCCGCGCCAGCAGCGCCAGCATGCCCAGGCCCATACCCATCATCGCCCAGGCGCCCGGTTCGGGAATCGGCGCCGCGACCGCGAAGCCGCGGATCTCGCCGGCCGGATAGGCGGCGCTGTGGATGTTGACATAGGCCTGGTTGCCATTGAACGCATTGATGAGCGCGCCGCTTGCCAGCTGCGGCGTGCCGCCGTTGGCCGCAAGGAAGTCCGGATCGTAGGTCGCCGGGTCGCCCAGGTCGAAGGTAGCCGAGTAGACGCCGGCCGTGACCTGCAGCGGGAAGTCGAGGAAGGGAATGGCGACCGGCGCCGCGCCGCGGAAAGCGTCGATCGTGCAGCAGTGGATGTGGGCGCTGACGGTTGGACTCGACAGGTCGCGGAAGGGTACTTCAGCCCGGAGGATGAGGTCGTCGATCTCGAAGCTCGAGACGCTCGACCCCGGCGAACCGTTGGGAATTTCTTCGGCGGGGCCGCTGGCAACCGCGCGGTAATAGACCGGCGCGGCCTGGCTGGTGGCGGCGACCAGGGTCGACGCGGCCAGCGCGAATACGGTGAGGGCTCGTTTCATGGTAGACCTCCTGATCAGGAAAGAATCCAATCGCGCCGCCGGATTGGCAGCGATGCCCAAAAAATTAGCACATGATGAGTGGCTCGCCCACACCGTACGGGTGGTCAAAGGCCGCTGAGAAATCTCGGCAGCCCAGGCAAGAGCGTCAAGGCAACTCGCAAGCTGGCTACTGGGGCGTGGTCAGGATGCTGATCCGGCCATCCGCTTCGAGAAACGCGCATTTCATCTTGTGACGCGGGCAGTCGGCCTCGCGCAGCGCTTCCTCGACGTCGCTTTCGGAAAGGCGGCAGCGCTTCATGACCTTATCGAAGAAAATGCCGTCGCGGCCGATCAGGACAGGGCTGCCTTCGATGAACTCTTCGAGTTTCCTGCTGCGCGACGTGACGAAGGCGAACAGCACGGTCAGGGCGACCAGCGTCGTGGCGATGATCAGGCCGCCGAACAGGGATTCGTCGCCACCGGTCATGGAATTGGAGACCGCTTCCGACAGCAGCATCACGACCAGCAGGTCGAAGGGCGTGAACTGGCCGACGGTGCGGCGGCCGGACAGGCGCATCATGACGAGCAGCGCGCAATATACGATGGCGCCGCGAGCAATTAATTCCCACCAAGGAAGATCGAGATCGAGCATAAGCCCTCCGCAGGCATGACACGGTTCAGTTCATTGTAATCACTTTATTAACACAATGACTTTCATTTGCGAGTCGCCTGCGCCGCTTCCCAGGCCGCGAGCGCGGCTTCGTAGCGCGCCAGGGCGTCCTCATACAAATCGAAGACGCAAGGCACGCAGCCGCTGCGGCAGCAATCGTCGAGATCGGGTGCGACGGGCGGCTCGGGGCGGGGGCTGGAGGGATCGATCGATGTCATTGGCCCAGCATAGAGGATGCCGGGCCTGGCGTCGACCGCCTCAATCGGCGCGGTGGTAGCTGCGCAGGTGGAACACCATCTTGCCGCCTTCCTTCTCGCACACGCCGCCCATGCCTTCGCCGGGCCGCATCGTCAGGTTCAGCCTGGTGCCGTCCGGCTTGTCGGCGCAGGCCGCGTGGAAGGCGGCGGGAATCTCCGGCAGGTCGACTTGGGGCGGTGCGGGCGGCGCCGGTGGCGCGGGGATGGCGGGGATGGCTGGCGCGGCCTGGCCGGCGATCGTCGGCGGAGCGGGCGGTGCAGGTGGAGCGGGCGGCGTGGGCGGCACCGGCGGCTTGGGGCATTTGCCGCGCGCAGCCTCGCACACATAGTGGACGGCGGCTTCGGTCGTGGTGGCGCCCAGCGCGAGCATGGCGACCAGGATCAGCGGGATGGTGTGTTTCATGGTTGTTCTCCTCGGTGTCGATGAACACCATCGTGCATCCCGAATGTGGAGAAAAAATGGAGGTGCCTACATGTCGCAACGATAGCCGAGCCCGTAGATCGAACGGATCGGCTCCAGGCCCGGCGCCACGGCCTCGATCTTGCGCCGCAGGTTCTTGACATGGCTGTCGATCGCGCGGTCGTTGGCGTCGAGGTTGTCGGCCCTGGCGGCGTCGAGCAATTGCGCGCGCGACAGCACCTGGCCGGGCCGGCGCGCCAGGGCCGCCAGGATCGCGTACTCGCTCGGCGTCAGGTCCAGCGCCTGGCCGTAAAGCGCGACGCGGCGCGCGGCTTCGTCCAGGGCGAGAGCAGGCGCCGCGACGCCACTGCTGGCGCGGCGCAGGATCGCCTTGATGCGCGCCATCAATTCGCGCGGGCTGAACGGCTTGCACAGGTAATCGTCGGCGCCCGTTTCCAGTCCCAGCAGCCGGTCGACTTCTTCCACCCGCGCGGTGACCATCACGATCGGCACGTCGGAAAAGGCGCGCACCGCGCGGCATAGCGACAGGCCGTCCAGGCCGGGCAGCATCAGGTCGAGCACGACCAGCGCGGGCGGCGCGCGGCGAATCGCCTCCAGCGCCTGGGCGCCGTCGCCGAACACGGTTGGCGCATAGCCCGCGGCCCGTGCATAGTCGGCGACGACACAGGCCAGTTCCGCTTCGTCCTCGACGATCATGATCGAGGTGTTCATACGAGGTCTTTTCCAGCCAATGGCATCGCCACGGTCACCCGCAGGCCACCGAGCGGCGAGTGGGCGAAGGCGAGGCTGGCGCCTTGCGCTTCCAGCAGGCGCCGGCACAGGGCAAGGCCAAGCCCCGCACCGCCATGTTCGCGGCTGCGCGAAGCGTCGACCCGGTAGAAGCGCTCGGCCAGCCGCGCCAGCGCCTCATCGGGCACGCCCGGCGCGCTGTCGTCCAGCAGCAGGTGGACGTGGCCTGCCTCCGCTTGCGCACCCAGGCGCACCGTGCCGCCGGCGGCGGTGTAGCGCAGGCTGTTCTCGAGCAGGTTGGCCAGCACCTGGCGCATGCGGTCGGGATCGGCCAGCACGGGCGACTGCACAGGCGCCTCGGCAAGCGCGAGCGCAATCCCCGCCGCCCGGAAGCGGGCCGCGAAGGCGTGGGCCTCGGCGGTCGCCAGCTCCCACAGGTCGAGCGCTTGGCGCCGGCATTCCAGCTCGCCCACGTCGGCGCGTGCCAGCGCGTACAGCTCGTCGATCAGCCTGGTCAGGGCCAGCACCTGACGTCCCATGCTGTCGATCGTCTCCGGCGTGGCCTGGCGCACGCCGTCCTGGATCGCTTCGAGCTGCGCGCGCAGCACGGCCAGCGGTGTGCGCAACTCGTGCGAGGTATCGGCCACCCATTGGCGGCGCGCCGTCTCGGCCTGGTCGAGCCGCTCGGCCAGCGCATTGAAGTGGCGCGCGAGTTGGCCCAGTTCGTCGCTGCGTTCGTCCGGCAGGCGCACGCCGTAGTCGCCCGCCGCGAGCGTGGCGGCGCCACGGGCGAGATGGTCGATCGGCCGCCGGAAGTGACGCGCCAGCAGGGTCGCGGCCAGCGCGCTCAGCATGACGGCGACGGCGCCGATCAGCCACAGGCTGCGCTGCAGTTCGGAGAGAAATGCATAGGCCATCGCATCGCTCGGCCGGTGGCTGCGCGCCACGCCGAGAAAGCCGACCGTTCGGCCGTCGACCTCGATCGGGCGCTGCGCCATTGGCAGCGTGGCAGGCAGGCGGCCGGCCAGGTAGCGGCCTGCGGCGTCGAGCAGGGTGATGCGCGCGTGCAGGTCCTGGGTCACGCCGCGTGGTGCGCCGGGCACCGGCACGGCAGGGGGCGGCAGCGGCGGAATCGGCGGCGCCGGTGGGGCGGGCGGCGCGGGCGGTGCAGCCGGAGCGGGGGCGACCGGCGCGACCGGCCTGACCGGCGCAACAGGCTCGGGAATGCGCCTGGTCTGCACACGCGCCAGCTCATCCGTGACCCAGCCGCGCCGCGCGTCGTTGCCGGGCACGAAGGTCCAGTCGCCATGCTCCCGGTACTGGCGCGCCAGCGCGCTCGACAACCCATCCAGCCGGTCCAGCTCGATGGCAACCGCATAGTCGCCAAAGCTGTCCAGGACATTCTGGCGCAGCAACAGGACACCCGCCCCGGCCACCGTCAGGATCGCGAGCAGCACAGCGCCAAACAGGCGATGTCCGATGCCGATCTTCATATTTCCGCCGAGAGATAAATGTAGCTCGTTATAGCCCATTTCTTCTGTAGGGCTTCTATTTTGATAATTATCGTTCTATGAAGTGGCATGTTTATATCTAATTTTTCTTTCAGTATGCCAGTCAAGGCAGACGGGCCAGTGGGGCATGGTCCTACAGGATGACTGCCGATTTTTGGTGTTCAGCGCGCTTTTTGGTGGCTACGATGGAGTCCTTCGAGTCGGCAACGCTGACATTTTGTTCACGATGAAAAGGAGTCAATCATGGCAAACAATTCGCGTAACAACAACCCACAGGGCAACAACCAGCACTCGCAGCAAGGCAATAGCCAGAGCGGCAACCAGGGTAACCAGGGTAGCGGCAAGCAAGGTTTTGCATCGATGGATCCAGAGCGCCAGCGTGAAATCGCCAGCCAGGGCGGCCGTGCATCGCATGGGTCGAGCAACCAGCAGAGCGGCAATAACCAGGGCAGCCAGCAGAGTGGCAACCAGGGCAACCAGCAAAGCGGCCGCGGCCAGGGCGGCCAGCAGAAGGGCGTCCAGGGCGGCACGCCTGAACAACACGCCGAAGCAGGGCGTCAGAGCCACAAGAACGACAACCGCTGACGCTGTTCTAGTGCAGCAAGGTTGACCGATACCGCCGGCACGACCGGCGGTTTTCTCTCATGTCCTAGTAGACGTCGCGCCGGTAGCGTCCGTCCGACATCAATGCGTCGACCGTCTCCGGGCCGAGCACCGCTACGAGCGCATCGTGCACACCGCCAGCCATGCCTTGCAGGCTGCCGCAGACATAGATGGCCGCGCCATCCGCAACCCAGCGTCGCAGCTCGTCGCCGTATGTCTCCACCAGGTGTTGCACATAGCGCGCCTGTCCGCCATCGCGCGAAAACGCCAGGTCGAGCCGCGCCAGCATGCCGCCGTCGCGCCAGCTTTCGAGTTCTTCGCGGCACAAGAAATCGTGGGCCGCATTGCGTTCGCCGAACAGCAGCCAGTTGCGGTGCGTCCCCGCGTCGATGCGTGCCTTGAGCAGCGCACGCAGGCCGGCCAGGCCACTGCCGTTGCCGATCGCAATCATGGGCCGTCCCGAATTCGTCCCCAGCCTGAAGCGTGCATGCGCACGCACGCGCAAACGGATCGTGTCGTTCGGATCCGCGCACACGCACAGCCAGCCGGACGCCGCGCCGGGCGTGCCGTCTTCACGCGTCTGCAAGCGCACCAGCAACTCGAGCCGGCCTTCGCCCGGCACCGAGGCGATCGAGTATTCGCGCGGATGGTCGGGGTCGAGCGGCGCGCTGACTTGCGCCAGGTCGCCCGCTTCCCAGGCGGGCAGCACGCCGTCGCGCGGCGCCAACGCGATGCGGTACAGCGGCGCCCCGGCGCTGCCGGGATTGACGTGGATGCGGCTGGCGATGCGCCATTCGCCATAGGCCGGCGCTTCCCAGTCCGGCGCATCGCTGGTGCCGGCCAGGTGGCTCAAATGGTGCTGCCAGGCGGCCAGCGCATCGGGCGCGCCGCGGTCGACGTCGATCCGTTCGAACAGCGGCGTCGCGCCGCGCGCAAGCAGCCAGTCGTCGAGCGCACGGCCGAAGCCGCAGTAATTGGCATAGGTGGCGTCGCCCAGCGCCAGCACGCCGAAATGCAGGTGCGACAGGTCGGGCGCTTCGCCCATCGTGTGGCCGGCAAAGCGCGCGGCGGTATCCGGCGCGTCGCCCTCGCCATAGGTGCTGCAGATGAACAGCACGCGCGAGGCGGCGGCCAGTTGCGCGGCATCGAGCGTGGACATGCAGGCCGCGCGTGCATCGAGGCCGCCCAGGGCCAGGGTGGCGGCAGTGCGTTCGGCCAGGCATTCGGCGCTGCCGGTCTGGCTCGCGTGCACCACCAGCCAGTCGGCCGCGCCGCCGGCGTTTCTTGTGCGTGCCAGGCGGTGGCGCCAGATGCCGAGGCACATGGCGAGATAGGCGCCGGACAGCGCGAGCGCGCCGCCCCAGCGCAGGGGTTCGATCGTCAACATCATTGCAGTAGGGAGCGCCAGTCGCTGGACGTGGTTTCCACCAGGCCGCTGGCAGTGCGCACCAGGAAGCGCGCCGCGATGCCGCGCGCCTCGGCGAAGGCCAGGCCGTCAATTGGCCCCAGCACGGTCAGCGCGGTGGAGAGCGCATCGGCCGCCATGCAGGTCGGCGCCAGCACCGTCACCGAGGCGAGCCCGTTGGCCACCGGATAGCCGCTGCGCGGATCAAGGGTGTGCGCGGCGCGTCGGGCGCCGTGTTGAAAGTAGCGGCGATAGTCGCCCGAGGTGGCGACCGCCAGGCCATGCAGGGCGACGATGGCCTGGGTGCTGGCGCCGGCCGCATCCGGGACGGCCTCGATCTCGACCCACCACGGTTCGCCATTGGCCTTGGTGCCGGCGCCGCGCAGCTCGCCGCCGGCCTCGACCACGTAGTGACGTACGCTGCGCTGCTCCAGGCAGCGCGCCATGCAGTCGACCGCATAGCCCTTGGCGACCGAAGAAAAATCGAGCAGTACGCCGCCCGGCTGCAGCAGCCGGCGCGCGGCGCGGTCGAGCACCGGCTGGCCGGCGGCGCGCTGCGCGAGGGCGGTGCCGATCGCGACCGCATCGGGTGCATGGAAGCCGGCCTGGTCGTAGCGCCGGGTAGGGCCGAAGCCCCACAGGTTCACCAGCAGGCCGCCGGCCGGATCGTAGGCGCCGGTGCTGTCCTCGAGCACGCGCAGCGCGTAGTCGGCCACATCGAAGAATTGCGGCGGCAGCGCATGCCAGCTGCCGGCGGGCGCCGCGTTATAGCGCGACAGCAGGGAATCGGGTTCCCAGTGACTCATCTGCGCGACGATCTCGTCCAGCTCGGCTTGCAAGGCAGCCTTGACTGCGGCGCCGTCGGCGCCCGGCGGCAGCATCAGCCGCGCCGACCAGCCGGTGCCCATCGACGTGCCCGACGCCGTATGCAAGGTGCTGCCGCCGGGCGGCAGCGCCATGTCGACCTCGAGTGGAACGAGAACGTCGCGCATCCGGCCTTACTCTGGCAGGACTTCGAGCGTGGCCGCGTAGCTGTAGCGCTTGGCGCCCGGCTGGGGTTTTTCCTTGCCTTCGCCGAACGGGAAGCCGGCGCTGAGCCAGTACATATTCGCGGCCGGGACGGTGAACGAGGCTTCGCCCTTGGCGTCGGTCGTCAGGCGCTGCTCGCCCGACGAACCGCGGTACTTGACGGTGCCCTGCACGATGCTGAACGGCAGGTTGGCGACCGGTTTGCCGTCGAGGTGGAAGCGCACGCGGATCGGCTCGCCGACGCGCAGGTCGGACGGATTGGTCAGCGGGATCATTTCCAGGCCGACGCCGACTGGTTTCAGGGCGGTGTCGTTCTGCTTGTTGGCCGACACGAAGGTCTCGTTGCGCGAGTGGACGGCGGTGGTCTGCACCTCGGTGGCGCCGGCAGGGATGGCAACCGCCGGGCTGCCCGCTGCGCCGCGGAAGCGCTTGGTCTCGCCATTGAGCTTGTAGCTGCCCATCACATTATTGTTGACGATCGCGAGGCGATAGGTGCCGTCCTTCGGCAGGCGCAGGTCGAGCGTGCTGCGGTATTTGCCGACCACGGCGCCTTCGGCCCTGGTTTGCGCGCCGTCCGGATCGGTGATCATCAGGTTGTCCAGGCGCAGCGGATGGTGGTTGAACTCGAACACTTCGTTCGAGATCGCGGCGTCGATCGTGACCCAGGCTTCCTTCGAGTCGACCATGGCGGTGTTGGGCAGGATCCAGGCACGGTGGGCCTGGGCCGTCATCGAGGCGCCGGCGAGCATCAGGCCGACGAGCGCGGCTTTGTAGAAACGGTTCTGTTGCATGGAGTTCTCCTGTTATGGTTATTCGTCGTTATTGAATCTGGAGCGCGACGGCCCCCAGTTCTTCCTTGCCGGCCGCATTCGCCGCCAGCTTGCCCTTGCCGGCCCAGGTGAACGGTACCTTGACCACTTCGCGACCGCCCGCTTCGCGCGCCGCCTCGACCACCAGCTTGTATTCGCCGGCTGGCAATTTATCGATGCCATACTTGGCGCCATCGAATTTCATCGTGTGGGTGCCGGGCGCGCGGGTCGCGCCGCTGACGCCGTCGATCGGCAGGGTGGCGTCGCGGCCCGCCTTGCGCCACCAGGTACGCAAGTCCTTGACCCATTTCTCGCCGCCCTTTTCCTTCATCTTGACGTCGTACAGCACGGCCAGGTTGGACGCGATGTTCTGGTCCGCGCTCTCGATCCAGATTGCGACGTAGGGCTTGTGGTATTCGGCCACGTTCAGCTGCGGCACGTCGAACTTGACGGACAGCTCGGCGCCGAGCGCCGCGCTTGACGCGAGCGGCAGGGTGAGGGCGAGCGAATGGGACAGTTTCATTCTTGGTCTTCTCTCAGGTTGGGGATCAGTGGACAAACAGCAGGGCCAGCACGATCGGCAGCACGATGCCGAATCCGACCACCGGCCAGGTCGACGGCCGCTTGGCCGCGTGGTATTTCATGATCAAGAAGCCGGTAATGCAGAACACCACGCAGGCGATGGCGAAGATGTCGATGAACCAGCTCCAGACCGCGCCCGTGTTGCGGCCCTTGTGCATATCGTTCAGCCACGAGATCCAGCCGCGGTCGGTGCCTTCGTATTCGGCGCTGCCGTCGACCGCGATGCGCAGCCAGGCGTCGCCGCCGGGGCGGGGAAGGGCGACGTAGGCGTCTTCCTCGCTCCATTCGGCGCGCTTGCCGCGCACATCGACCGGGAACGCACCATTGGTCCAGTCGGCGATCTCGCTCGGCAGCGGCACCTCGTCGTCGGCGTGCTCTTCGGCGTAGGCCTGCAACTGCGCGCGCAGCGGCTCGGGGAGCGTGGCTTTCAGGCGCGTGACGACCGGCCTGGCTTCGATCAGGGTGGCGTTATTGAGCGTGAGGCCGGTAAAGCTGAACAGCAACATGGCCATCAGGCAAATGGCCGAGCTGATCCAATGCCATTGATGCAATTGCTTGAGCCACATGGCGCGGCGTGCGCCTGGCAGCCCGGTGGTCGGTTTGGCGCCTGGCGCTGGTGCACTGGCTGGCGCGGGCTCGGCCATAATGGCGGGCTCGGCTTTATTCTTGAGGGGAGTTGCGGAAGAAGGCATCCATAAATGATAACGATTATCATTTACATGGTCAACTCGGCAGTGGTTTTAGTGCCAAAAGTGCGACGCGGGGAAACACATTTAGAAATAAATAATTTCTTGGACCAAGGTCGGCCTTGGTCTGGATCATGCGTTACAATAATGTGCGCAAATTGGCAGGATTTTGCACACGTATTTTGGTACCGAACAGTCCTTCCCCCACAACTTGATGTCTTGAAGTGCAATCCGCTAACCGGTCAGGCCGTGTCGCGGAAGGTTTTAAACAACCCGCCCAAACCTCGCGAAGCGCGAAAAGAAAGGTGAGCAAGAATGATGCAACAATATAACGCCAACTCCTACCTGTTCGGCGGCAATGCCCCGTACGTGGAAGAGTTGTACGAGGCCTATCTGGACAACCCGACCTCGGTGCCCGAAAACTGGCGCGCCTATTTCGACCAGATGCAGCACGTGCCGGCAGTCGACGGTTCCAACCGTCCCGACGTCGCCCATTCGTCCGTGGTCGCCTCGTTCGCGGAACGCGCCAAGCAGGGCCCGATCCGTACCGTCGTCGCTTCGGCCGACTCCGAACTGGGACGCAAGCGCGTCGCCGTGACCCAGATCACCGCCGCCTACCGCTACCTGGGTTCGCGCTGGGCCAACCTGGACCCGCTGCAGCGCCAGGAACGTCCGCCACTGCCAGAACTCGACCCCGCGTTCTATGGCTTCACCGAAGCCGACCTCGACACCGTCTTCAATATCAGCAACACCTATTTTGGCCAGGAAACCGCGCCGCTGCGTGACATCCTGAACATGTTGCGTGATACCTACACCCGTTCGATCGGCGCCGAGTTCATGTACATCAGCGACCCGACCGAAAAGCGCTGGCTGCAAGAACGCCTGGAATCGATCCGCTCGACGCCGACCTTCAGCGCCGACAAGAAAAAGCACATCCTCGAGCGCCTGACCGCGGCCGAAGGCCTGGAACGCTACCTGCACACCAAGTACGTCGGCGCCAAGCGCTTCTCGCTGGAAGGCGGCGAATCGTTCATCGCCTCGATGGACGAAGTGATCCAGCGCGCCGGTGAAAAAGGCGTGCAGGAAATCGTGATCGGCATGGCCCACCGCGGCCGCCTGAACGTGCTGGTCAACACCCTGGGCAAGAGCCCGGCCGACCTGTTCGAAGAATTCGAAGGCAAGCACGCCGACGACCTGCCGGCTGGCGACGTCAAGTATCACCAGGGCTTCTCGAGCGATATCTCGACCCCGGGCGGCCCGGTCCACCTGTCGCTGGCGTTCAACCCATCGCACCTCGAGATCGTGAATCCGGTCGTCGAAGGCTCGGTCAAGGCGCGCATGATGCGTCGCGGCGACAAGAAGGGCAAGGAAGTGCTGCCGATCCTGGTGCACGGCGACGCAGCGTTCGCCGGCCAGGGCGTGGTCATGGAAACCCTGAACCTGGCGCAAACCCGCGGCTACGGCACCGGCGGCACCGTCCACATCGTCATTAACAACCAGATCGGCTTCACCACGTCCGACCCGCGCGATGCGCGCTCGACCCTGTACTGCTCGGACGTCGTCAAGATGATCGAAGCGCCGGTGCTGCACGTGAACGCCGACGACCCTGAAGCGGTCGTGCTGGCCAGCCAGATCGCCATCGACTACCGCGCCGAGTTCGGCAAGGACATCGTGGTCGACATCATCTGCTACCGCAAACTGGGCCACAACGAGCAGGACACGCCAGCGCTGACCCAGCCGCTGATGTACAAGAAGATCGCCAAGCACCCGGGTACCCGCAAGCTGTACGCCGAGAAGCTGGCCGCTCAGGGCACCATCGAAGCCGACGGCGGCGACAAGCTGGTCGCCGCCTTCCGCGACGCCATGGACGCCGGCAAGCACACGGTCGATCCGGTGCTGACCAACTTCAAGGGCAAGTACGCCGTCGACTGGGCGCCGTTCCTGAACAAGAAGTGGACCGACGCCGCCGACACCGCCGTGCCGGTCACCGAACTGAAGCGCCTGGCCGAACGCATCACCAAGGTGCCAGAAGGTTTCAAACCGCACTCGCTGGTTGAAAAAGTGCTGGCCGACCGCGCCGCCATGGGCCGCGGCGAAGTCAACCTCGACTGGGGCATGGGCGAGCACCTGGGCTTCGCTTCGCTGCTGGCCTCGGGCTATGCGATCCGCCTGTCGGGCCAGGATGCCGGCCGCGGCACCTTCGTGCACCGCCACGCCGTGCTGCACGACCAGAACCGCGAGCGCTGGGACCAGGGCATCTACCTGCCGCTGGCCAATGTCTCGGATAACCAGGCCGACTTCACCGTGATCGACTCGGTGCTGTCCGAAGAAGCGGTGCTCGGCTTCGAATACGGTTTCTCGACCGCCGAGCCGAACACGCTGACCATCTGGGAAGCCCAGTTCGGCGACTTCGTCAACGGCGCGCAAGTGGTCATCGACCAGTTCATCGCTTCGGGCGAAGTGAAGTGGGGCCGCGCCTCGGGCCTGGTCATGATGCTGCCGCACGGCTATGAAGGCCAGGGTCCGGAGCACTCGTCGGCCCGTATCGAGCGCTTCCTGCAACTGTGCGCGGACAACAATATGCAAGTGGTCCAGCCGACCACGGCGGCCCAGATCTTCCACCTGCTGCGCCGCCAGATGGTGCGCCAGTTCAGGAAGCCATTGGTGATCTTCACGCCGAAGTCGCTGCTGCGCAACAAGGATGCCGGTTCGCCGCTGACCGACCTGACCAAGGGCGGTTTCCAGACCGTCATCGGCGAGTGCGACGACAAGATCGAAGCTTCGAAGGTCAAGCGCGTGCTGGTCTGCTCGGGCAAGGTCTACTACGACCTGGTCAACACCCGCAAGACGCGCAGCGCCGGCGACACGGCCATCATCCGTATCGAGCAGATGTACCCGTTCCCGCACAAATCGTTCGCCGCCGAACTGAAAAAGTTCCCGAACGCGACCGAGGTGGTGTGGGTGCAGGACGAGCCGCAGAACCAGGGTCCATGGTTCCAGATCCAGCACAACATCTTCGAAGGCATGGAAGATGGCCAGCGCCTGTCGTACGCGGGTCGCGCCGCGTCGGCCTCGCCGGCAGTGGGTTATGCGGACAAGCACATCGCCCAGCAAAAAGAACTGCTGGAGACCGCGTTCTCGAAGCTGAAAGGTTTCATCCTGACCAAGTAATGGTCAGGTAGGTTAAACCACGGCCCCCGCGTCCCGTGCGCGGGGGCACTTGCAAAGAATAATTACTGGAGTTTTAAAAATGGCACAAATCGAAGTCAAGGTACCTGTTCTGTCGGAATCCGTCGCTGAAGCGACCCTGCTGTCGTGGCACAAGAAAGTCGGCGAGCCGGTCTCGCGCGACGAAAACATGATCGACATCGAGACCGACAAGGTGGTCCTGGAACTGCCAGCGCCGAGCGCAGGCGTGATCGTGCAACTGCTCAAAGCCGACGGCGCAACCGTCGTCGCCGGCGAAGTCATCGCGATCATCGATACCGAAGCATCGGCGCAGACCAGCCCGATCGCCGTCAAGGCCATCCCATCGGCCGCGCCAAACGCGCCGATCGAAGCCGCGCCAGCCGCTGCACCGGCTGCGGACCAGTCGAAAGCGGGCGTCGCCATGCCGGCCGCCGCCAAGATCCTGGCTGAAAACAATCTCTCGGCATCGAGTGTCGAAGGTTCGGGCCGCGATGGCCGCGTGACCAAGGGCGATGCCCTGGCTGCTGCCGCCAACAAGCCAGCCGCTGCACCAGCCGCTGCGCCAAAAGCCGCCCTGCAGCAAGTCGCAGCGCCTGGAGCAGCCAACCTGGGCGACCGTCCTGAAGAACGCGTGCCGATGAGCCGCCTGCGCGCCCGTATCGCCGAGCGCCTGCTGCAATCGCAATCGACCAACGCCATCCTGACCACCTTCAACGAAGTGAACATGGCTCCGGTCATGGACCTGCGTAACAAGTACAAGGACAAGTTCGAGAAAGAACACGGCGTCAAGCTGGGCTTCATGTCGTTCTTCGTCAAGGCCGCCGTTGCCGCGCTGAAGAAATACCCGATCCTGAACGCTTCGGTCGACGGCAACGACGTCATCTACCACGGCTACTTCGACATCGGCATCGCCGTCGGTTCGCCACGTGGCCTGGTGGTGCCGATCCTGCGCAACGCCGACCAGATGTCGATCGCCGAGATCGAGAAGAAGATCGGTGAATTCGGCCAGAAAGCCAAGGAAGGCAAGCTGACCCTGGACGACCTGTCGGGCGGTACCTTCTCGATCTCGAACGGCGGCGTGTTCGGCTCGATGATGTCGACCCCGATCATCAACCCGCCGCAGTCGGCGATCTTGGGCGTGCACGCGACCAAGGACCGCGCCGTCGTCGAAAACGGCCAGATCGTCATCCGTCCGATGAACTACCTGGCGATGTCGTACGACCACCGCATCATCGACGGCCGCGAAGCCGTGCTGGGCCTGGTCGCGATGAAGGACGCGCTGGAAGATCCGGCCCGCCTGCTGCTGGACCTGTAATTCTCACCACGTGCCGGCGCTGTCCGCAGCGCCGGCTGTTGTTTGCCGGAGAACGTCATGTTGTCAGACGAAATCAAGCGCTTGCACGACCTGCACCAGGCGGGTGCCCTGTCCGATGCCGAGTTCGAGCAGGCCAAGGCGCGCATCCTGTCGGGTGCGTCGACCGTGAGCCTCAGTAAAGAGCCGCCGGCTACCGAGCGGATCTCCTTCGACCAGCACCGCGACGACCTGCTGAGCGGCCTGCGCCGTTCGCGGACCGACCGCTGGCTGGGCGGCGTATGCGGCGGCCTGGCACGCACCTATGGCCTCGAATCGTGGGTCTGGCGCCTGATCCTGGTGCTGTTCGTCTTGACGTTCGGCTTCGGCATCCTGATCTACCTGCTGCTGTGGGTATTCATTCCGGAAGAATAAAAAGGAATCAAAGTAATGAGCGATAAACAATTTGACGTCGTCGTGATCGGCGGCGGTCCTGGCGGCTACATCGCCGCCATCCGCGCGGCCCAGCTGGGCTTCAAGACCGCCTGTATCGACGAGTGGAGCAACGCTGCCGGCAAGCCTGCCCCGGGCGGCACCTGCACCAACGTCGGTTGCATCCCGTCGAAAGCGCTGCTGCAATCGTCGGAACACTTCGAGCACGCCGGCCACGCCTTCGCCGACCACGGTATCAAAGTGGCGGGCCTGGAGCTCGACCTGCCGACCATGCTCAAGCGCAAGGACACCATCGTCAAGCAGAACAACGACGGCATCCTGTTCCTGTTCAAGAAGAACAAGGTCACCTTCTTCCACGGCCGCGGCGCCTTCGCCGGCAAGGCCGAGGGCGATGCGGGCTATACCGTCAGCGTCAGCGGTCCAACCACTGACACCCTGACCGCCAAGAACGTGATCGTCGCGACCGGTTCGAACGCACGCCAGCTGCCTGGCGCCGAGTTCGACGAGAAACTGATCCTGTCGAACACCGGCGCACTGGCGATCGACGCCGTGCCGGGCACGCTCGGCGTGATCGGCGCCGGCGTCATCGGCCTGGAAATGGGCAGCGTGTGGCGCCGCGTCGGCGCCGACGTCACCGTGCTGGAAGGCCTGCCGACTTTCCTGGGCGCCGTCGACGAGCAGATCGCCAAGGAAGCCCACAAGCTGTTCACCAAGCAGGGTCTGAAGATCAACCTGGGCTGCAAGATCGGTGCGATCACCAAGGGCAAGAACGACGTCACCGTGGAATACGCGGACAGCACCGGCGCCGAACAAAAGGCCACCTTCGACCGCCTGATCATTTCGATCGGCCGCGTGCCGAACACCAATGGCCTGGGCATCGAGACCGTCGGCCTGCAGCTCGATGAGCGCGGCTTCGTGGTGGTCGACGACGAATGCCGCACCAGCCTGCCGGGCGTGTGGGCGGTGGGCGACGTCGTGCGCGGCCCGATGCTGGCGCACAAGGCCGAAGAAGAGGGCGTCGCGGTTGCCGAGCGTATCGCCGGCCAGCACGGTCACGTCAACTTCAACACCATCCCCTGGGTCATCTACACCTCGCCAGAGATCGCATGGGTCGGCAAGACCGAGCAGCAACTGAAAGCCGAAGGCGTGCAGTACAAGGCAGGTACCTTCCCGTTCATGGCCAACGGCCGTGCGCGCGCGCTGGGCGACACCTCGGGCATGGTCAAGTTCCTGGCCGATGCCACCACCGATGAGATCCTGGGCGTGCACATCGTCGGCCCGATGGCGTCCGAGCTGATTTCGGAAGCCGTGGTTGCGATGGAGTTCAAGGCCTCGGCCGAAGACATCGCCCGCATCTGCCACGCGCACCCGTCGCTGTCGGAAGCGACCAAGGAAGCCGCGCTGGCAGTCGACAAGCGTTCGCTGAACTTCTAAATCCTGGCCTGTAGCAAGGCTCAAGAAAAAATGTGGGGTGGACGGCAGCGCCGTCCACCCCACA
>NZ_STGG01000032.1 GCF_005222695.1 Massilia sp. HP4
GACCCGGCGCAACAGATGGCGGTCGACCGCCTGCAACAGGCGTACGACGACTGGGTCCATTACAAGGCCCAGCGGTCGTCCGCTTTCAAGCGCCTGATCAACCGTCCCGACGTGCCCAAGGGCATCTACATGTGGGGCGGGGTGGGGCGCGGCAAATCCTTCCTGATGGATTCGTTCTACCTGGTGGTGCCGGTGGTGCGCAAGACGCGCCTGCATTTCCACGAATTCATGCGCGCCGTCCACGGCCAGCTGGATGAACTGAAAGGCGTGGCCGATCCGCTCGACGAAGTGGCCAAGCGCATCGCCAAGAAGTACCGCCTGATCTGCTTCGACGAATTCCACGTCTCGGACATCGCCGATGCGATGATCCTGTACAACCTGCTGAAAGCCTTGTTCGACAACGGCGTGAGCTTCGTGATGACCTCGAACTACGAGCCATCGACCCTGTACCCGGACGGCCTGCACCGCGACCGCATGCTGCCCACCATCGCCCTGCTGCAAGAGAAGCTGGACGTGCTGAACGTGGACGCCGGCAACGACTACCGCAAGCGCGCGCTGGAGCAGGTCGAGGCTTACTACACGCCACTCGACGCGGCATCCGACAAGGCGCTGCGCGACGCCTATGCCAAGGTGGCCGATACCGCCGACGAATCGCCGATCGTGCACATCGAGAAGCGCGAGATCCGCGCACTACGCAAGGCGGGCGGCGTGATCTGGTTCGATTTCGCGACCCTGTGCGGCGGCCCGCGTTCGCAGAACGATTACCTGGAACTGGCCAGCCAGTTCCACACGGTGGTCCTGTCCGGGATTCCCGCGATGTCGGCGGCCCAATCGTCGGAAGCGCGCCGCTTCACCTGGCTGATCGACGTGTTCTATGACCACAAGGTCAAGCTGATCATGTCGGCCGCGGTCGAACCCGAGGAGCTGTACACCACGGGCCAGCTGGCGAACGAATTCCACCGGACCGTATCGCGTATCATCGAGATGCAGTCGCGCGAGTACCTGCTCGCCGAACGGCGCGGCGCGGCCGACGCCATTGCATGATCGAAAGGAATACCATGACAAGACTACCGATGCTGCGTACCCTGGCTGCCGCCGCCTTGACCCTGCTGCTGGCGGCGTGCTCGAACACCGAGCTGGCGTCGCAAGAGGCGCCGCCCGCGCCGACCACCTCGCCCGAGCAGGCCGAGGAGCGCCTGGCGGCGGTGGCCCGCGAGCGCGCCGCGATCGAGACGCGCTATGCCGACCGCGAAGTGGTCTGCTACGACAAGTTCTTCGTCAACAGCTGCCTTGACGAAGCGCGCGAAGTGCGGCGCGCGGCGCTGGTCACACAGCGCGCGATCGAGATCGAGGCTTCGCTCTACCTGCGCCGCCTCAAGGTCGAGGAACGCGACCAGGCGATCGCCGAGGCCGACGCCGCCTATGCCGCAGAAGAAGCGGAGCTGGCCGGCAATCCGCAAGCTGCGAAGGACCCGGCCGGCGCCGCCGTGCCGCCGCCGCGCACCAAGCCGGGCGAATCGCGCGTGGTGCGCAACCAGCAGCGGGCCCAGGAAAACGCGGCGAACGCCGAGAAGGATGCGGCCGAGCGCGCGGCCAATGTCGCGGCCTATGAGGAACGCCGCCGCAAGTCGGAAGAGCGCCAGAAGGAAGTGGCGCGGCGCGTGGCCGAACGCGAAGCCAAGGCGGCCCAGCGTGCGGCAGAAGAAGCGAAGAAGACGAACGGCAACCAGCCGGCGCCGGCCAATTAGCCCCGGTTCGGCCCGGCGAAAGATCCGTCCTGGGCCGGTTTCACGAGCTTGACGATCGCCATCGTGCAATTGCCTCCTTTGCCTTGGGAGCGTTCGGTGGCCTTGTTGATGAGCATTTCGGACGCCTGGCGCGGCGTCGTCTTGGCGGTCACGGCCGCCAGTTCGGCATCGGTGAAGAAATGCCACAAGCCGTCCGTGCACAACAGGAAGCTGTCGCCCGCGGCCAGGCCGGTATGGCTGCCGGTGGTGACGAAGGGTTCCTTGCGGCTATTACCCAGCAGATTGAGCAAGAGCTTGGAGCGGCGGTGGTTGCGCGCCGCATCCGGCGGCAGGCGGTCGCTGGCGACCAGGTGCTCGACATAGGCGGCGTCGCCCGTGCGCACCGCGCACTTGCCATGTTCGAAGCGGTACAGGCGCGAATCGCCGACGTGGGCCCAGACCGCCTCGCCGTGCGGGCTGATCACCAGGCCGACGAAGCTGGCGTGGATGTCGGCCTGGCGGGCGACGGCATTCATCTTGATCACCGTATGGGTTTCGCTGATCATGTCGTGCAGCAGCTGGGCCAGGCGCTCGATGCCGGGCCGCTCGCCGGGCTTGAATTCGTCGAAGACCTGGCGCGCGGTGTGCAAGACCTGGTCGGCCCCGGCCGGGCTGGCGACGCCGTCCGACACCACCGCCAGCATATAGCCCGGGGCGCGGGCGCCGGTGAACAGGGCGGCGCGGTCGTTCTGCTGGGGGCGGTTTCCAATATGTTGCGCGGTACCCGCTTCGATCTTGTAAGAAGTCATAAATCCGTGTTTTCCAGGACGCTAACGCCATTCTTTGTTGGCGGCAACCTCCGCCTCGATTAAACTATGCACTGATAAGCCACCAGCGCGCAAGTTAACCTGGCGGCAACAACATAGCAAATCCCGGAGCGCCCGCCCTGGCCGGCGCTTTTCGCCATTCTTTCCCGTAACTGCATCCAACATGACTGACGTACAGGACATCCAGCGCCGTATTATCGAACTCGATGTGGAACACCGCGACCTCGATGCCGTCATCTCCCTGTTGACGGCGGACGGTCATGCCGACCAGTTACAACTGCGCCGCCTCAAGAAGCGTAAACTGCAGCTCAAAGATCATATTACGCTGCTGAAGATGCAGCTGGTACCCGATATCCCGGCCTGATTCATTCCCAGGCCCAACGAAACCACGTATTTTGACCGACCAACACTCTGTTTCTCCGGATGCGGTGGAGCCTATTGCTCCCGCAGCCCCGGAAACCCAGGCTCCCGCCGGCAAGTACGACGCCGACGTCGACCGCCTGTTCGGTGCGGGCGGCCCGCTCGCGCCCGCCGTCGGCACCTTCAAGCCGCGCCAGTCGCAGACCGAGATGGCCAAGGCCGTGGCCGCGGCCATCGATGGCCAGCAAGTCCTCATGGCCGAGGCCGGCACGGGCACGGGCAAGACTTTCGCCTACCTGGTGCCGGCGCTGCTGTGGGGCGGCAAGACCATCGTCTCGACCGGCACCAAGAACCTGCAAGATCAATTGTTCCTGCGCGATATCCCGACCGTGCGCGCCGCACTGCGCGCGCCGGTGTCGGTGGCCCTGCTCAAGGGCCGCTCGAACTACGTCTGCCACTTCCACCTCGAACGCACCCTGCAGAACGGCCGCCTGACTTCGCGCGACGACGTCGGCCACCTGCGCGAGATCTCGCGCTTCATCAAGATGACGAGTTCGGGCGACAAGGCCGAGCTGGCCAAGGTGCCCGAGACCGCCACGGTCTGGAACCTGGTCACCTCGACCCGCGACACCTGCATGGGCGCCGAGTGCCAGTACTACCAGGACTGCTTCGTCATGAAGGCGCGCAGGGAAGCACAACAAGCCGATGTGGTGGTGGTCAACCATCACCTGTTCTTTGCCGATGTGGCGCTGAAGGATACCGGCGTGGCCGAGCTGCTGCCGTCGGCCAATACCATCATCTTCGACGAAGCGCACCAGTTGCCCGACGTCGCAACCCTGTTCTTCGGTCAGTCGGTCTCCACCTCGCAAGTGCTCGAACTGTGCCGCGACGTGCTGGCCGAGGGCCTGGCCCATGCGCGCGGCGGCCCGGACTGGGCCAAGGTCGTGACCGTGGTCGAGAAGGCCGCGCGCGACCTGCGCCTGTCCTTCGGCGACGGCAACCTGCGCCTGTCGCTGCCGCAGATCATGCCGACGTCGCAATTCTTCCCGGCACTTGAAGCGCTCAAGGAACAGATTGCCGGCATGATCACGGTACTTGAAGAAAACGCCGCGCGCGCCGAGACGATCGAGGCCTGCCGCCTGCGTGCGCACGAGCTGGCCGCCTCGTTCGAGGCCTGGAAGCCGGACCATAAAGCGCCGGCCAGCGAGCAGGCGGTGTTGTGGGCCGAGGCTTTCTCGTCCTCGCTGCAACTGCACAAGACGCCGCTGTCGATCGCCCCGATCTTTACCAACCAGCGCGAGGGCACGCCGCGCAGCTGGATCTTTACCTCGGCGACCCTGGCGGTCAAGAACGATTTCAAGCATTTTTCCGATCAGCTGGGCCTGACCGGAGAGCCGGCCAAGACCTGGCCCAGCCCCTTCGACTACCAGAACCAGGGCATCCTGTACGTCCCGACCGGCCTGCCCGAGCCGCAGGCGGCGGTGTACACCGACGCCGTGGTCGATGCCGCCTTGCCCGTGATCGAGGCGGCGGGCGGCCGTACCTTCTTCCTGTGCACGACGATCCGCGCCGTGAACAAGGTGGCCGAGCGCCTGCGCACCGAGTTCGCCGAGCGCGGCTGGGATTTCCCGCTGTTCGTGCAGGGCGAGCGGGGGCGCACCGAATTGCTCGACTCCTTCCGCAATGCCGGCAATGCGGTATTGGTTGGCAGCCAGAGCTTTTGGGAAGGCGTCGACGTGCGCGGCGAGGCGCTGTCGCTGGTGATCATCGACAAGCTGCCATTTGCGCCGCCCGACGATCCGGTACTGGCCGCGCGCATCGAAGTGATGGAAAAGCAGGGCATGAACGGCTTCATGCACCACCAGCTGCCCGAGGCGATCATCACCCTCAAGCAGGGCGCCGGGCGCCTGATCCGCGACGTCGACGACCGCGGCGTGCTGATGATCTGCGACCCGCGCATCATCACCAAGCCGTATGGTCGCCGCATCTGGCAAAGCCTGCCGTCGTTCAAGCGTACGCGGGTGCAACAAGAAGTGATCCAGTTCTTCCAGCCGGTCGCGGAGGCGGACGAGAGCGCCGCCTGAGGTATCGATGCCCGTTCAGGGCACGATGACCACCTTGCCGATCACCTTGCGCGCCGCCATGTCGTCCAGCGCCCGGGCGGTGTCGGACAGCGGATAGCGCTGCGAGACCTGCGGCTTGAGTTTTCCTTGCGCGATCCAGCCGGTGATGCGCGCCATCGCCGCCAGGTGCGCCTCTTGCTCCTTGCGGGTAAAGTCGCCCCAGAACACGCCGACCACCGAGGCGCCTTTCAACAGCATCAGGTTCCACGGCAGGCGCGGGATCTCGCCGGCCGCGAAACCGACCACCAGGTGGCGGCCGCGCCAGGCGATCGAGCGCAGTGCCGGCTCGCTGTACTTGCCGCCGACCGGGTCATAGACGACGTCCGGGCCGCGGCCGTCGGTGGCGGCGCGCAGCGCCTCGCGCAAGTCGTCGCTGTCGTAGTTGATCAACACGTCGGCGCCATGCGCCTTGCACACGGCCAGTTTCTCGTCGCTGGAGGCGGCCGCGATCACGCGCGCGCCGAGCGCCTTGCCGATCTCGATCGCCGCCAGGCCCACGCCGCCGGCCGCGCCCAGCACCAGCATCGTCTCGCCGGCCTGCAAGGCGCCGCGGTCGACGACCGCGTGGTACGAGGTGCCGTAGGTGAGCGTGATCGCGGCGGCGACGTCGAAGTCCATCCCGTCCGGCATGGCCAGGTAGGCACTGGCCGGCGCCACGGCCTGCTCGGCGAAGGCGCCGGTGCGGGTGAAGCCGATCACGCGCTGGCCGGGGACGACGTCGCGCACGCCGGTGCCGACGGCGCGCACCACGCCCGCGAACTCGTTGCCCGGCGTGAAGGGCAGGGGAGGACGCACCTGGTACTTGCCCTGGACCGTCAGCACGTCAGGGAAATTGACGCCGGCTGCTTTCACGTCGACCACGACCTCGCCGGGGCCGGCGGCCAGGTCGGGCAGGTCTTCGAGCACCAGGCTGCCTGGTGGTCCCCAGGCGGTGCAGCGTATCGCTTTCATTACTTCCTCACATGTTTTATCAACGGCATATTTTCGGGGCGCATTATGCCCTAAGAAAGAGAGGGGATCTTCGTCGCGGAGGCCCCTGTCTGCTTGTCCGTCCGCAAAGCCGGCACGGGAGTGCGCGCTAGAGTCATGTTGATGCGGGTGCCACAAGTGCCCGGGACAAGAGGACAAGCATGGCAATCCGTTACGGTTGTTTCTTCAGTTATGCCCACGGCCGGCACGCGCTGATGCAGCGCTTCAAGTCGGCCCTGGCCGACGCCCTGCGCTGCTATCTCGAACCCTACTTCGACACCGAAGACGAACTGTTTATCGATACCGAGCAGCTCGGTGGTGGCGACGATCTCGATCGCAAGATTGCACGTGCCATGTGCGAGAGCGTCTGCATGATCCTCATCTACACACCCAAGTACGAGGCCCATGCCTATACGCGGCGCGAGTACGAGGCCATGCGCCTGATCGAGGCCGAGCGCGGCAAGTGGTACACCCTGCCGAGCCGCCTGATCATCCCGGTTGTCATGACGCGCCACCCCGCATCGCTGCCGCCCCAGATCAGCGATGCCCGTTTCTACGTCGACTTCTCGCACTACACGATGGCCACGGCCGACATCATGTCGAATCCAGACTTCTTGCCAGACATCGACAAGATGGTCAAGCGGATCGCGGCCCATTACGCATGTCAAAAAAAGCACACTCCGCTCGACCACGACTGCAACCAATTCGTGCTTCCCGCTGTCCCACCCGAATGGCGCGATGTTCCAGACCTGACCTTTCCAAAAGAATGAGGAGCCATATGGACCAACAGGGTATCTTGCTCCAGCCGCTGCCACTGCCCGGCGCGGTGACGAGCTTCCATGCCTACGAGGGTGGGGCGGCGCGCAATGCCGTGATGGCGGCGCTGGCGCTGCAACTGGCAGGCACGCAAGACGCGACGCCGGTACTGGTGATCGACTGGGATCTCGCGGCCCCGGCCCTGCACCGCCACTTCGCGCTGCCGGCCGACGAGCCGTCCGGGTCGGCGTTCGCGCCCGCCTCCGCGCAGTTCCAGTCACCGCAGTTCCAGTCACCGCAGTTCCAGGCACCGCAATTCCAGCCACCGCAGTTCCAGGCACCGCAGTTCCAGGCACAGTATCCGCCGCCGCAGTTCCCGCCGCATCGAGACGCGCAGGCAAGCGGCGACGACACGGGCGAGCAGGCCCGGCCCGGCCTGCTCGAATTCTTCGAGGCCTGCCGCGCCAGGCTGCGCAGCACCGCCGGCCGCGGCGAAGAGCTGGCCGAACGCGTGATCGACGCGGTGGGCTGGCAGGCCTATATCGAGCGCGCCGACGGCCGCCGCCCGGTCTACCTGCTGCGCGCCGGCCGCTTCGACGGCAACTATGCCGAGCGCGCGGGCCGGCTCGACCATGAAGCCCTGTTCGACGCCTGCCCGGCGCTGTTCCGTTGCTTTGCGGCGCGCCTGGCGCAGCACTTCGGCCACGTGCTGGTTGCTGCCGGCGCCGGGCGCTCGGCCGCCGTCAGCGTCTGCACCACACTGGTGCCAGACCGCCTGGTGGGCCTGTTCACGCCGGCGCCGGGCAGCATCGAGGGCATCGAGGGCGTGCTGCGGCGGGCAATCGACTACCGCTGCACGCACGAAGAAGAGCAGCGTCCGCTGCTGTTCTATCCGCTCGCCTGCACGGCCGACGGCGCGCGCAGCGACCCGCAGGCGCGCTGGCGGCGCGGCGACGTGCGCCACGGCCTGCCGGGCTACCAGCCGCGCTTCGAGGCGCTGCTGCGCGCCAGCTATGGCTGGTCGCAGGTCAATCTCGACAGCTGGTTCGACGAGACCCAGCTGGCGCTGGCCGACGCCCTGTCCACCGCCGGCCCGGCCGGCGACCGGCGCGCGCTGGCGCGCCATGCCGCGTTGCTGGCCGAGTGGCTGGCACCCGGCCGTTTCCCCTGGCAGTCGCTGGCCGAGGTCCGCCTGCGCGCGGCGCTGGCCCAGGCACGGCGCATGGCGAACGGCGACGAGATCGGTTCGCCGCCGCTGGCCGAACACCTCGCGCTGCTCGGCCAGTTGTGCCGGCGCGAGCGGCGCCGCGACGAGGCCCGCGCCTGTCTGCAAGAATCGCTGGCGCTGCGCGAACGCCTGCTCGGCGACGAGCACCCGGCCACCCGGGCCGGCCGCGCCGCGCTGGCCGCGCTGCTGCTCGAGAACGGCGACCTGCACGATGCGCGCCGTCATTACGACCTGCTGGTCCAGGCCTGCATGCGCAAGGCCGGCCCCGACGATCCAGAGACCCTGGCGGCGCGCTCGCAGCTGGCGCGCGCGCTGGCCGGGCTGGGCGAGGGCGAACGCGCGCTGGCGCTGCACGAGCAGGTGGTGTCCACCTGCGAGCGCGCGCTCGGCGCCGAACACCTGGTCACGCTCGACTGCCTCGAAGACCTGGCGCACAGCCTGGTGCAGCAGCGCGAGTTCGAGCGCGCCCGCATCGTCCATGAGCGGGTGCTCGACGCGCGCCGCCGCGGGCAGGGCGGCGAGCATGCCGACACCTTGCGCTGCGGCCAGCGGCTGGCGCTGCTGCTGGGCGAGACGGGCGAGCTGGGCAATGCGCGGCGCATGCTTGAGTCGGTGCTGCGCGCCCACGAACGCCATGATGGCCCGGACGCCGCCGGCACCCTGGCGGCGCGCGAGGCGCTGGCCGAGATCCTGGCCGCCCAGGGCGACCTGGCGGCCGTGCGCAGCATCCAGGAATCGCTGGCGCGCACCCGCGAGCGGCACCTGGGGGCCTGCCACCCGGAAACGCTCAATATGCAGCTGCGGCTGGCCTCGACACTCGGCCAGCAGGGCGAGGCCGAAGCCGCGCGCCGCCTGCGCGAACGGGTGGCCGAGCTGCGCCAGCACCTGCGCGAAGTCGAAGGCGTCGAGGGCGTCGAAGGGGCGCCGGCCATCGGCGCCGGCCAGGGCGATGGCGCCGGGGCGCCGTTCGACGCGGTCGCAGCCGGACTTTCGCCGGGCGGCGCCGTCCGCGGCCTGTCCCCGTCATCCTCGCCTGCCGAACAGGGCGATGCTGCGCATTCGGTACGCATTGCGCACGAGCACGCGGCCACCGGCAGGCACGCAGAGGCCGGCCATGCAGCCGACAACCTCGGCCAGAAGCTGACCCAGCTGCAGAACCTGATCGACAACCGCAGCCCAGGAGAGGCGAGGGCGCTGGCCGACAGCCTGCGCACGTCGGTGCTACGGCCCAGCGCCGCCCATCCTCTACGGCGGCGCGGCGCGGCGATGATCAAGCAGGTCTATCTGCAAGAGGGCGATAAGGATGCACTGCTGTCCTTCACGCAAGACGAAGTCTCGCTGCTCGAAGGCGCCCTGATCGAGGCTGCGCGCGACCATTCGATGGCGATGCGCTGAGGCGTTTGCGCGCCGATGGCGCGCGTCGGCGCCGGTCCGGCATACGCAAGCGCAAGCGCAAGCATGCCCAGGCGTGCTTGGGCATGCTCAGGCATGCTCGCATGCTCAAGCATGCTCCCGCATGCTTGACCGTCTGACAAGCAAGTTGGCAAGCCGCTATTTCTCGTTCCAGGCCCAGCTTGCAAGCCTGATCAGACAACTGTCGCATGTCCGCAGCACTGTTATCAAGCCGTCCAGATATCGTCCCGGATTATGAAATCCAGGCGCGAATTTCTCTGGTCTTGTGTCGATACAGCCGTTGCTTCGGGTAAAATCTCCGCCATGCGAATCTTGATCAGTAACGACGATGGCTATCTGGCGCCCGGGCTACAGGCGCTGGCGGACGCGCTCGCGCCGATCGCCGACATCGTCGTCGTCGCGCCCGACAGCAATCGCTCGGGCGCATCGAATTCGCTGACCCTGGACCGGCCGCTGTCGGTCTACAAATCGGCCAACGGTTTCTATTTTACCAATGGCACCCCGACCGACTGCGTGCACATCGCCCTGACCGGCATGTCCGATGCGCCGCCCGACCTGGTCGTCTCGGGCATCAATAACGGCCAGAACATGGGCGACGACACGCTGTATTCAGGCACTGTCGCCGCCGCCACCGAAGCCTTTCTGTTCGGCTTGCCGGCGATCGCCTTTTCGCAGGTGCATGGCGGATGGGCCCATGTCGATTCCGCCGCCCGCGTGGCGCGCGACATCGTCGAACGCTTTGCCGCCGGCGGCTTCGACATGCTGCCCAAGCCCTTCCTGCTGAACGTGAACATCCCGAACCTGCCCTACGAGGACATCGGTCCGCTGACGCCGACCCGCCTTGGGCGCCGCCACCAGGCCGAGCCGGTGATCCGGGCCCAGGACCCGCGCGGCCGCGAGATCTTCTGGATCGGCGCGCCCGGCGCCTGCCGCGACGCGGGCGAGGGCACTGATTTTCACGCGACCTCGGAAGGCCGGGTCTCGATCACGCCGCTGCAGGTCGACCTCACCCACAAGACCCAGCTGGCGCTGCTGGCGGGAGGGCTGGCATGAAGGACGCGCGTCCGAACTTCCCGCTGCCGCTGTCGTCGGTAACGAGCGGCGTGCGCAAGCCCGGCACGCCGGCGCCGTTCGCGACGCCGCAGACGGCCACCCGCAACGCGGCCAGCAGCCATGGCGGCGCCAGGGCGCCCCAGGCGCCGGCCCCGGCGCCGCGCGCACCGGGCTATGTCCAGGTCGCGAACAGCGCCCCGGCCGCCCAGCGTTCCGACCTGGCGGCGACCGAGGCGGTGCGGCGCGCGATGGTGGCCCGCGTTGCGCGCCAGGGCGTGAGCGACCCGAAGGTCCTGATGGCGATGGAGACCGTGCCGCGCCACCTGTTCATCGAACCGGCCCTGTATGGCCAGGCCTATGTCGACGCCTCGCTGCCGATCGGCCACAACCAGACGATTTCCCAGCCCTATATCGTGGCCCGCATGATCGAGGCGATGAATGCGTCAAGGCCGGCCGGCGCAACGCTGGGGAAAGTGCTCGAGATCGGCACCGGCTGCGGCTACCAGGCCGCGGTCTTGTCCTTCGTCGCGAAGGACGTGTATTCGATCGAACGCATCAAGCCCTTGCACGAGCTCGCCAAGACGAATTTGCGCCCGCTGCGGCTATCGAACCTGCGTTTGCAGTATGGCGATGGTATGCTAGGCTTGCCGCAGGTTGCGCCTTTCGATGGCATCATCCTCGCCGCCGCCGGGCTCGAGGTGCCGCGGGCCCTGCTCGAGCAGCTGGCCATCGGCGCGCACCTCGTGGCGCCGGTCGGTGCACAGGTACAGCACCTGCACCGTATTACCCGCACCGGCAAATCCGAGTGGACCAGCGAAACGCTGGAAGCGTGCCACTTCGTGCCGCTGCGCCCAGGCACCATCTAAAAACCCAAGAGGGGCCGCCAGGCCCGCCGTACGCCGATAAGACAATAGAATGCCAATGACACAAGCACCGCGTTTAGCCCTCCTGACGATCCTCATCGGCCTCGTGGCCGGTTGTTCCACCACCACCCGCCAGGCGCCGGTCGTCGAGCGTCCCGTCGCCGCCGCCCCGAGCCGTCCGGCGCCGGCGCAGGTCGAAGAAGCGCCGAAGCAGGACGAGCGCGGCATGTACACCGTGCGCAAGGGCGATACCCTGCTGCGCATCGCGCTCGATTTCGGCCAGAACTACCGCGACCTAGTGGCCTGGAACAACCTGGCCAACCCGGACGACATCAAGGTCGGCCAGGTGCTGCGCGTGACCCAGCCCCAGGGCGAACGCAACGCCAATATCCAGACCCAGCCGGTACCGATGCCGCCGCCGGCCAATGTGCCGCGCAAGACCGAGCCGCGCGCCGACAAGACCCCGTATACCGACGGCAAGGTGGCCGCCACCACGCCGCCGCCGGCCAGCACCGCGCCGGCCACCCCGGCAGCGCCAGTCGCAGCCGACGAAGCGCGCCTGAGCTGGATGTGGCCGTCCGAAGGGCGCGTCATCGCCACCTTCGACGATGGCCGCAACAAGGGCCTGGACATCGCCGGCAAGCTGGGCCAGCCGGTGGTCGCGGCCAGCGCGGGCAAGGTAATGTATGCTGGCAGCGGCATCCGCGGTTATGGTAATCTCGTCATCGTCAAGCACAGCAACAGCCTGTTGTCGGCCTATGCCCATAATCGCAAGATCGTGGTCAAGGAAGGCGACAACGTGACCCGTGGCCAGGTAATCGCCGAGATGGGCGATTCCGACGCCGACCTGGTCAAGTTGCACTTCGAGATTCGTCAGCAGGGCAAGCCGGTCGACCCGACGAGGTTCTTGCCCGTTCGTTAGGAACGGTATGACGCAGCCGCCGCACTCGCTGGACCAGGAGGATACGGACGAGTTTCCGGATGAACCGGAAAGCGAGCGCGTGCATGCTGCGGACGGCGCCGATGGCGAGGACGCCCATCCCGGCAACGCCAGCGCCGGCGCCGAGTCGGTCGACGAGCTGCGCAAGGTCTTGCAGGCCGAGCTCGCGACCGACACCACCCAGCACTACCTGAACCAGATCGGCGCCCGCCCGCTGCTCACGGCAGCCGAGGAAGTCCACTTCTCCACCCTGGCCAAGGCCGGCGACTTCGACGCGCGCCAGAAGATGATCGAGCATAACTTGCGCCTGGTCGTCTCGATCGCCAAGCACTACATCAACCGCGGCGTGGTCTTGCTCGACCTGATCGAGGAGGGCAATATCGGCCTGATGCGCGCCATCGACAAGTTCGAGCCTGAACGCGGTTTCCGTTTCTCGACCTATGCCACCTGGTGGATCCGCCAGAGTATCGAGCGCGCCATCATGAACCAGGCGCGCACCGTGCGCCTGCCGGTGCACATGGTGCGCGAGCTGAACGGCGTGCTGCGCGCCAAATACCACCTCGAAGCGCAGAAACACGACGGCAAGGAAGCCTCGAGCGAAGACATCGCCAGCCTGGTCGGCCGCCCGGTGGAAGAGGTGCAAGACATATTGACCCTGTCCGAGCATGCGACCTCGCTCGACGCGCCGCTCGACAACGATCCCGGCTCGAGCCTGATGGACATGCTGCCCGACGATGGTGAGGGCAGTCCCGACGCCCACGCCGAGCAGCAAGAGGTGGCGCTGCTGGTGCGCGACTGGCTGACCCGGCTTCCGGACAAGCAGCGCCTGGTGGTTACCCGCCGCTTCGGCCTCGACAACGACGACCCGGCCACGCTCGAGACCCTGGCCGAGGAGATGGGCGTGACGCGCGAGCGGGTGCGCCAGATCCAGCAAGAGGCGCTGGTCAAGCTCAAGCGCGCGATGGCGGCGCGCGGCGTGGTGCGCGATTCCTTGCTGTAAGGGCAAGCCGGGCAAGTAGCGTCCCCTTCGATTCCTTGCTATCATGCCCGCCGGGCCGTTTCGGCCATTTTTTTCATGTGCGCGGCGATGGACGCCCGCGCCGCCGGCCAGGACGCCCTCCCGGCACTCACCCCAATTTCCTCAGACCATGCAAGAAATCTTCATCGACATCAAATCCCTCGACATGGACGGGCGCGGCGTTGGCCACCTCGAGAACGAGGACGGCTCGCCCGGTAAAGTGATTTTTGTCGAAGGTGCGCTGCCGGGCGAGCGCGTCAGCTTCGAGACCACGCGCAAGAAGAAGAATTGGGAAGCCGGCCGCCTGCGCACCCTGCAGCGTGCCTCGTCGATGCGCGTGGAGCCGACATGCCGCCATTTCGGTGTCTGCGGCGGTTGTTCGATGCAGCACCTGGAGCCGGGCGCCCAGGTCGCGATGAAGGGGCGCGTGCTGGAAGATAACCTGAAGCATATCGGCAAGGTGAAGGCCGAGATGATCATGCGTCCGATGTACGGTCCGACCTGGGACTACCGCTACCGTGCGCGCCTGTCGGTACGCAATGTGCCAAAGAAGGGCGGGGTGCTGGTCGGCTTTCATGAGCGCGGCTCGTCCTTCGTGGCCGACATCACTACCTGCGAAATCCTGCCCGACCACGTCGCCCGCCTGCTGGTGCCGCTGCGCGAGCTGATCGGCGCACTGTCGATCATCAACGAGTTGCCGCAGATCGAGGTGGCGATCGGCGAAGAATCGACGGTGATGGTGCTGCGCATCATGGCGCCGCTGACGCCGTCCGACGAAACCCTGCTCAAGGCCTTCGCCGACCAGTGGGGCATCCATTGGTGGTTGCAAACCAAGGGCCCGGACACCGCCCAACCCTATTACCCGGCGCCGGACGGGCCGGGCTACAAGGAGCTGTACTACACGTTGCCCGAGTTCGGCATCCGCATGCCGTTCAAGCCGACCGATTTCACCCAGGTGAATCACCACATCAACCGCGTGCTGGTGGCCAAGGCGCTGCGCCTGCTCGACGTGCAGCCGGAAGACCGCGTGGCCGACCTGTTCTGCGGCCTGGGCAACTTCACCCTGCCGCTGGCAACCCAGGCGCGCGAGGTGGTCGGCATCGAGGGCAGCACCGCGCTCACCACGCGCGCGCTGGACAATGCCAGGGCCAACGGCCTAGCCGACAAGACGGCGTTCTCGACCCGTAACCTGTTTGAAGTCACCAAGGGCCATCTGGTCGCCCTCGGAAAATTCGATCGCATGCTGGTCGACCCGCCACGCGACGGCGCCATGGCGCTGGCCGTGGCGCTGGCCGAGCTGCGCGAGACCCACGAGCACCTGATGCCGCAACGCATCGTCTACGTGTCGTGCAGCCCCTCGACGCTGGCGCGCGACGCCGGCATCCTGGTGCACCAGGCCGGCTATGTGATGAAGAAGGCCGGCGTGGTGAACATGTTCCCGCACACCTCGCACGTCGAATCGATCGGCGTGTTCGAACTGGGAGAAAAGCCCGTCCCGGCATCCGACAACGCCGCCTGCGTGCCGGTCGACCTGCCGGCCGCAAGCGACGCGGTGGCCTGATCGAGGTGGCCTGGTTGAGGCGGCTCGGCGGCCACGCGACAGCCTTGCTGGCGGCCGCCGTCGCGACCGGGGTCGTTGCCAGCCTGGTCCAGACCCAGGTCAATCTCGGCGAACTCACTGCGCTCGGCGCGACGGTTACTCCATCGCTGCGGGCCTGGACCACGCTGCAAGACCTGGCGGGCTTCGGCCCGGTCATGACCGGGATCGCGCTGGCCGCGCTGTTGCCCGCGGTACTGGCCGCGCACGTGATCGAACGCATCACCAGGCCGGCGCGCCGCACACCGTTGTTCGTCGTGGCCGCCGTGGCCGGGCTGTGGACGGCGTTCTGGCTGATGCTCAACGTGATTCCGATGCCGGCGATCGCCGCGACCCGGGGCGGGCTCGAGCATGCCTTGATGGCCGCCACCGGGATCGTCGGCGGCCTGGTCTATGCCCGCATGAGCTCCCCGGCGCGGCAGGCTTCCGGGTCGCGCCGCCAGTGGCTGGCGACGGCGCTGCTGGCGCTGGTCCCCGCGGCGCTATTCCTGATCGCCTCGCCGGGCGCGGCAGGCAAGCTCGATGCGGTCGATCCGGCCAGCTACCGGGTCGAGACCGTGGCGCAAGGGCTCGACCGGCCCTGGTCGCTGGCCTTCCTGCCGGACGGCCGCTTGCTGGTCACCGAAATGAGCGGGAGATTACTGGCGATCTCGCTGGATGGCGCGAAGACGCCCATCGCGACCGACGGCCTGCCGCCCGTGTTCCAGCGCGGTGGCACGATCGGCCTGATGGATGTCGCCCTCGATCCCGATTTCGCACGCAATGGCCGGCTCTACCTGACGATGGGCCATGGCGAGGAGGGCGCCAACGGCACGCGCCTGGTGCGCGCCAGGCTGGTAGCGAATCGGATCGAGGATGTCCGGATCCTGTTCAGCTCGACCCCGAAGCCGCGCGCCGGCAACAACGGCAGCCGCATCGCCTTCCTGCCCGATCGCACCCTGGTGCTGACGGTCGGGGACGGCAACTGGCGCCGCGAAGAGGCGCAGAATCCCGCCAATCACCTGGGCACCGTGGTGAGACTGGACCGCGAGGGCAAGGCGCCGCCGGATAATCCATTTGTCGGGCGCCCGGGCGCCGCGCCCGAGGTCTACAGCCTGGGTCACCGCAATCCGCAGGGCATTGCCGTCGATCCGGCCACCGGCGAGCTGCTGCTCACCGAGCACGGCGCGCGCGGCGGCGACGAGATCAACCGTATCGTGGGCGGCAAGAATTACGGCTGGCCGCTCGTCACCGCCGGGATCGACTATCCGTTCGGCCGCGTGACGCCGTTCAGCCGGCTGGCCGGCTTCGAGGCGCCGCTGCTGGAATGGACGCCGTCGATCGCGCCGGCCGGCCTGGCGGTTTATCACGGTGACCTGTTTCCCGAATGGCGCGGCGACCTGCTGGTGCCGGCCTTGCGGGGCCGCGCCATCCACCGCGTGCTGCGCGACAGAAGCAAGATCGTCGGCCAGCAGACCTTGCTGGCCGAGTTGGGGCAGCGCATGCGCGACGTCCGGGCCGGCCCGGACGGTGCGATCTACGTCCTCACCGACGGCGTGGATGCCTGCCTGTTGCGCCTGAGTCCGCCGTAAGGACGCAAAAAAGCCGGCCCGCAGGCCGGCTTCTCATGGGGAGCGCGGATCGATCAGTCGTCGCCGCCCACGATGCCCAGCAGGCGCAGCAGGCTGGTGAAGATGTTGAACACGTTCAGGTAGATCGACAGGGTGGCGGTGACGTAATTGGTTTCGCCGCCATTGACGATGCGCTGCACGTCATACAGGATGAAGGCCGAGAAGATACCGATCGCCAGCACCGAGATCACGATCGACAGCACCGACATCTGCAGGAAGATATTGGCGACCACCGCCAGCAGCAGGACCACGACGCCGGCCATCAGCCAGCTGCCCATGCCCGAGAAATCGCGCTTGGTGGTGGTGGCGATGCTGGCCATCACGGCGAACACGGCGGCGGTACCGCCGAATGCCGTCATGATCAGGCTGCCGCCGTTCGAGTAATTGAGCGTATGGGTCAGCAGCGGCGCCAGCATCAGGCCCATGAAGAAGGTGAAGCCGAGCAGCAGGGCGACGCCCAGGCCGGAATCCTTGTTCTTCTGGATGGCCCACATGAAGCCGAAGGCAACCGCGAGGAAGATCACGAAGCCCATGATGCCGGTGAATGCGATGCCCAGGGAGATGCCGGTGAAGGCGCCCAGGACGGTAGGGATCATCGACAGCGCCAGCAGCCAGTAGGTGTTGCGTAACACTTTGTTACGTGTGGCCTGACCACCTTTGCTCAGGTCGATGGTACTTTGCTGTTGGGTACTAGGGTACATATAGTGCCTCCGGTTGGATGAATGGTACGGGCAAGGTAAATACAGCGCTTGCAAGGTACGTCACAACAAGCTTACGCGAGCATTCTTAAAAGACCATGAAGACGCGCAGAAACTGGACGGACTTTTGCCGCCACTGTAACACCATGCTTGCCACTACCGCAATATCGGATATCTGGGGGAGGTATGGTAAAATTAAAGGTTGATTGAGTCCCAAAGTTCATACGAATTTCTCAGTTCATAACCTTTTATTTATTGGAGTTTTCTCATGGCAATCGAACGCACCCTGTCCATCATCAAGCCGGACGCAGTCGCAAAGAACGTGATCGGCAAAATCTATAGCCGTTTCGAAGAAGCCGGCCTGAAGGTCGTGGCTGCCCGCATGGTGCAACTTTCGCGCGCTGAAGCCGAAGGCTTCTACGCAGTGCACGCTGCACGTCCATTCTTCAAGGACCTGGTCGACTTCATGATCTCGGGTCCGGTGATGATCCAGGTGCTCGAAGGCGAAGGCGCGATCCTGAAAAACCGCGACCTGATGGGCGCTACCGATCCGAAGAAGGCTGACGCTGGCACCATCCGCGCCGATTTCGCCGACTCGATCGACGCCAACGCCGTTCACGGTTCGGACGCTGCCGAAACCGCCGCTGTGGAAATCGCTTACTACTTCCCAGCGCTGAACGTCTACTCGCGTTAATTAGTAAGGGGGAGCGCAGTCCGGGCGTTCCCCGGATGATTCCCCCGGACTAATTGAATGAGTAACTTGCTCGCCTGCGCCCTCGGGGCGATGCGAGCAGGTTCAGAAATATAGGAAACACGATATGACAACGCTCACCAATCTGCTGGACTTTGATCCCGCGCAACTCGTCGCTTACTGCGCCGACTTGGGTGAGAAACCGTTCCGCGCCAAGCAATTGCAACGCTGGATACACCAGTTCGGAGCTAGCGACTTCGACAGCATGACCGACCTGGCCAAGTCGCTGCGCGAAAAGCTCAAGACGCGCGCCGAAGTGCGCGCGCCGGCCATCGTCAGCGACCGCACCGCCAGCGACGGCACCCGTAAATGGCTGGTCGACGTCGGCAACGGCAACGCGGTCGAGACCGTGTTCATCCCGGAAGAAAACCGCGGCACGCTGTGCATCTCCACGCAAGCGGGCTGCGCCGTGAACTGCCGGTTCTGCTCGACCGGCAAGCAGGGCTTCAACCGCAACCTGACGGTCGCCGAGATCATCGGCCAGCTGTGGATGGCCGAGTTCGAGTTGCGCGCTACCCGCGGCATCGAGCCCGGTCCCAAGGGCGAACGCCAGATCACCAACGTGGTCATGATGGGCATGGGCGAGCCGCTCTTGAACTACGAGCCGACCGTCACCGCGCTCAAGATGATGCTTGACGATAACGCCTACGGCCTGTCGCGCCGCCGCGTGACCCTGTCGACCTCGGGCGTGGTGCCGAATATCGACAAGCTGTCGCAAGACGTGCCGGTCGCCATGGCCGTGTCGCTGCACGCCTCGAACGACGCGCTGCGCGATGTGTTAGTGCCGTTGAATAAGAAATACCCGCTGCGCGAGCTGATGGCCGCCTGCAAGCGCTATCTCGAATTTGCGCCGCGCGACTTCATCACCTTCGAGTACTGCATGCTCGACGGCTTCAACGACAGCGACGAGCACGCGCGCGAGCTGATCGCGCTGGTGAACGACCCGGTGGTCGGCGTGAACTGCAAGTTCAACCTGATCCCGTTCAACCCGTTCCCCGAGTCGGGCCTGTTCCGCTCCAAGAACCCGCGCATCAAGGCCTTCGCCGAAGTGCTGATGAACGCCGGCATCGTGACCACCGTGCGCAAGACGCGCGGCGACGACATCGATGCCGCCTGCGGCCAGCTGGCGGGCGAGGTCAAGGACCGTACCCGCGTGGCCGAGCGCATGGAAAAAATGGCCGAATACCAGAAGAAATTCGGCGCCGATTTCGGACGCATCGTGGAGATCCCGACCTGATGAAATTCGCCGTCACCGCGCTCGCGCTTGCATCCACCCTGTTCCTGGCGCTGTCCGGCTGCGCCACCACGGGCGCGGGCGGCGGTACGGGCGGTGACGGCGAACTCAAGACGGCATCCGACCAGACCGCGGTCGAAAAGCGCGCCTCGATCCGGGTGCAACTGGCGGTCGGCTACTATCAGGAAGGCAAGCACGAGATCGCCCTCGACGAAGTCAAGCAGGCGCTGGCGGCCGATCCGAACTACGCCGACGCCTATGGCTTGCGGGCGCTGATCTATACCTCGATGGGGCAGTTCGCGCTGGCCGACGAGAACCATCGCCATGCGCTGCGGCTCGAACCGGGCAATCCCGAGTTCGCGAACAACTATGGCACTTTCTTGTGCCAGTCGGTGAACAAGCCGCTTGATGCCTTGCGTCATTTCGACGCCGCCCTCAAGAACCCCGCCTACCAGACGCCGCTCTCGGCGCTGGTCAATGCGGGCGCATGCAGCATCAAGAACCGCAATCTCGACGCGGCCGAGCGCTACCTGCTCGAGGCCCTGCGTCTCAACCCGGCGTTGCCGGCCGTGAATGCCGGCCTGGCGCGGGTGTACTTCGAGCGGCGCGACATGCAGCGCGCCGGTTTTTTCGTTAGCCGCCTGATCGAGACGGCAAGGATCGACGCACTGCCGGCCGACGCGCTCTGGCTCGCCATGCGCGTGAAGCGCAAGCTGGGCGACCGCACCCTTGACGCGACGCTGGCGGCCCAGCTGCGGCGCCGCTTCCCCGGTTCGCCCGAGTACGCGGCGTTCGAACGCGGCGCCTTCGATGAGTGAAGTAAGCGCGACCACAAGCGCAGGTTTATAAGGACAAGGACGAGGACAATGAACGAGCAAGCAGATCAGCCCGCTACGCCAGGCAGCCAGCCTGGCATTCCTGGCAAGACCCTGCAATCCCAGCGCGAAGCATTGGGCTGGAGTGTGGAACAAGTGGCCGACCAGCTGAAGCTGGCCCCGCGCCAGGTGGTGGCGCTCGAGGCGGGCGACTATGCCTCGCTGCCGAGCCCGGCCGTGACACGCGGCTTCGTGCGGGTCTATGCCAAGCTGCTCAAGATCGACGCCGCGCCGCTGGTGTCGATGATCGAACTGAATATGCCGCCCGAGGCGCAGGCCGGCGCCACGTCCGGCGCCAGCGCCGCGCGCCGCGAGCAGCGTCCGGCCACGTTTTCCGAGACCCGGTTCCCGATCGCTGGCCGTCGCAACCGCCTGCCGCTGGGCTGGATCGCCGCCGTCGTGGTGGTGGCCGGCGCCGCCGTCGCAGCCTGGCAAATGGACCTGATTCCGAACCTGTCGCGCGATGGCGAGGCCGGTGGCGCCACGGTGCTCGAGAACCCGGCCGCCGGCGTGGTGGCGCCTGGCGCTGCCGCCCCGGGTGCTGCGCCCGCGCATGGCGCACAGCCAGGCCTGATCAATCCGTCGGTGCCGCTGATCTCGGTGCCGGCGCCGGCCGCCGAAGGCACGCAGCCTGCCGCGCCGGAAAACAATGCACCGGCGCCGACCACGCCACCGGCAGCAGGCACGCCGAGCGCCACCGCGCCTGGGGCCACTCCGGCGCCGAGCCTGACGCCCGCCGCCGCAGCGGTGACCGCCGTGGCGGCCGCCGGCGCCAATACCCTGGTGCTGAACGTGCGCGAGGATTCCTGGGTCGAAGTGCGTCCCAGCGCCGGCGGCCGTCCGCTGATCTCGCGCCTGGTCAAGGCCGGCAGCACCGAGTCGGTCGAGCTGACTGGCCCCGCCACCCTGGTGGTTGGCGCGCCGGGCGGCGTGAGCGCGACCCTGCGCGGCGCCGCGGTCGCGCTGCCGCAGCAGCCGGGCAAGACCATCGCGCGCGTAGCACTGAAATAAGCCGATCAAGCTGGAAACCAATCAAATGAATTCGCTGAACGAAGCCTGCATCCCTCAACCAATTCCCTCCGGCCCGCTGGCGCGCCGCGCCAGCCGCATGGTGGCGGTGTCGCATGGCGCCCGCACGGTGTGGGTGGGCGGAGACGCCCCGGTGGTGGTGCAGTCGATGACCAATACCGATACCGCCGACGCGATCGGCACCGCGATCCAGGTCAAGGACCTGGCGCGCGCCGGTTCCGAGATCGTGCGCATCACGGTCGATACGCCTGCAGCGGCAGCCGCCGTGCCGGCGATCCGCGAACAGCTCGACCGCATGGAAGTCGACGTGCCGCTGGTCGGCGACTTCCACTACAACGGCCACCTGCTGTTGCGCGACTATCCCGAGTGCGCACAGGCGTTGTCGAAATACCGGATCAATCCGGGCAATGTGGGACAGGGCGCCAAGCGCGACACCCAGTTCGCCCAGATGATCGAGATCGCGGCCAAGTACGAAAAGCCGGTGCGCATCGGCGTCAACTGGGGCAGTCTGGACCAGTCGCTGCTGGCGCGCATCATGGACGAGAACGCCGCGCGCGCCAATCCATGGAGCTCCCAGGCCGTGATGTACGAAGCCCTGATCACCTCGGCGATCGAGAATGCCGTGCGCGCCGAAGAAGTGGGTCTTGCGCGCGACAAGATCATCCTGTCTTGCAAGGTGTCGGGCGTGCAGGACCTGATCGCGGTCTACCGCGAACTGGCGCGCCGCTGCGATTACCCGCTGCACCTGGGCCTGACCGAGGCCGGCATGGGCAGCAAGGGCATCGTGGCTTCGACCGCGGCCCTGTCGGTGCTGCTGCAGGAAGGCATCGGCGACACGATCCGCATCTCGCTCACGCCAGAGCCGGGCGGCGACCGCACCCGCGAAGTCGTGGTCGGCCAGGAAATCCTGCAGACCATGGGCCTGCGCAAGTTCACCCCGATGGTGATCGCCTGCCCGGGCTGCGGCCGTACGACCTCGACCGTGTTCCAGGAGCTGGCGGACAATATCCAGACTTTCCTGCGCGAGCAGATGCCTGAATGGAAGAAAACCTACCCGGGCGTGGAGGCGATGAACGTGGCAGTGATGGGCTGCATCGTCAACGGCCCGGGCGAATCGAAGCACGCGAACATCGGCATCAGCCTGCCGGGCACCGGCGAATCGCCGGCCGCACCGGTCTTTGTCGATGGCCAGAAATTCGCGACCCTGCGCGGCGAGCGCATCGTCGATGAGTTCCAGACCATCGTGCTCGATTATGTGAAGAAGAACTACGGGCGAGCCGGGGTTTCGAGCGACATGTCGCTCGCCGGCGCAGCGACCCAGGCGTAAGCCTGGGGCTGGGAGAGCTGGCGAACCCGCGCCAACGAGCAGCGCCAAGAATTTAGAAAGAAATCATGTCCAAACCAGAAAAAATCGTCGCCATCAAAGGCATGAACGACATCCTCCCGCAAGATGCCGCGCTGTGGGAGCTGTTCGAGAACACCACCGAAACGATCCTGAAAAGCTACGGCTACCAGAAGATCGTGACCCCGATCGTCGAGCAGACGGGCCTGTTCGCGCGCGCCATCGGCGCCGTCACCGACATCGTCGAGAAGGAGATGTATTCCTTCGAAGACTCGATGAACGGCGACCAGCTGACCCTGCGTCCGGAAGGCACGGCCAGCGTCGTGCGCGCCGTGCTCGAACATAACCTGGTCTACGACGGCCCGCGCCGCCTGTGGTACAAGGGCCCGATGTTCCGCCATGAGCGTCCGCAACGCGGCCGCTACCGCCAGTTCTTCCAGTTCGGCGCCGAAGCGATCGGCTTCTCGGGCCCGGACATCGACGCCGAAATGATCATGATGTCGCGCCGCCTGTGGGATGACCTGGGTCTGCAGAACATCCGTCTCGAGCTCAATTCGATCGGTAACGCCGAGGAGCGCAACCGCCACCGCGCCGACCTGATCGTCTATCTCGAGCAGCACGAAGACATCCTGGACGCCGAGGCCAAGCGCCGCCTGCACAGCAACCCGCTGCGCATCCTGGATACCAAGAACCCGGCGATGCAAGAGATGGTCAACGCTGCCCCGCGCCTGCTGGACTACCTGGGCGAAGAGTCGCTGGCCCACTTCAACGGCGTCAAGGCGCTGCTGGACAAGAACGCCGTGCAGTACACCGTCAATCCGCGCCTGGTGCGCGGCCTGGATTACTACAACCGCACCGTGTTCGAATGGGTCACCGACGAGCTGGGCGCGCAGGGCACGATCTGCGCGGGCGGGCGCTACGATCCGCTGATCGAGACCTTCGGCGGCAAGCCGACCCCGGCGGTCGGTTTCGCGATGGGCATGGAACGCATCATCGAACTGATGAAGTCATTGGGCGAGCCGGCCGAGCCGAATGTGTGCGACGTCTACATGGTGCACCAGGGGGAAGAGGCGCAATTGCAGTCCTTCATCCTGTCCGAGCGGATTCGGGATGCCGGCCTGGATGTTGTGTTACATTGCGCAACGCCAACGGGCGCAGGCAGCTTCAAGAGCCAGATGAAGAAGGCCGACGGCAGCGGCGCGGCGTTTGCCGTCATCATCGGCCAGGACGAAATCGCGAGCAACGCCGCACAAGTGAAAACGATGCGCGGCGAAGTCGGCGAGCAGCAGCAGGCCAGCGTGCCGTTCGAGGAAGTGGTCGACTACCTGGTCGACCAGATCGTCGGCGGCCACGTCCATGGTCCCGATTGCGACCACGACCACGACCACGTGCACAGGCATTAATCCAGGCACTGGCCACCTACCTTTACACCTACTACAAGAAATCGCATATGGCATACGATCACCAAGAACAGGAACAACTTGATTCCTTCAAGGCGTTCTGGTCGCAGTACGGCAACATCATCATCTGGGTCCTGATCATCGCGCTCGGTTCCTACGCCGGCTGGAACTACTGGAAAACCCACCAGCGCAACAAGTCGGTCGAGGCGTCGGCGCTGTATGACGAGCTGCAGACCTCGCTGCTGGCGAACGACAATGCCAAGGTGCAGCGCGTGGCGGGCGATATCCGCGCCAAGTACGAATCGTCGGCCTACGCGCCGATGGCGGCCCTGGCCGCGGCCAAGACCGCCTTCGAAGCCAATGACCTCAAGACCGCCAAGGCCCAGCTGCAGTGGGTGGCCGAGCATGGCAACGACGAATACAAGTCGATCGCCAACCTGCGCCTGGCCGGCGTGCTGCTGGACGAGAAAGCATTCGACGAAGCGCTGAAAGTCTTGAACGGCAAGTTCCTGCCGCAGTTCAGCGCACAAGTAAACGACCGCAAGGGTGACGTGCTGGTCGCGCAGAGCAAGCTGAACGAAGCGCGCACGGCCTATGTCGCTGCGATCGCCGCCATGGACCAGAATGCGCCCGGCCGCCAGCTGGTGCAGGTCAAGCTGGAAGCGATCGGCGGCACCGCGCCGGCCGACAAGAAATCGGAAGAAAAAGCTGCTGAACAAAAGGCAGCCGCGTAATACTCGCGCATGAGATGGCCCGCGCACGCCTGACGGCGGCGCGGGCTTTGCGTCCTTATAGTCCTGGCACAAGGTAGAAAAAAATGCGTATCTGCAGCAAGCTTGTTGGCGTCGGCGTACTGGCCCTGATGACGGGTTGCTCGACCCTCAATTCGCTCAATCCATTCGCTTCGGAAAAGAAGGGCGACCAGCCAGCCAAGCTGGTCGAACTGAAGGGCAGCATGGCCGTGCGCACCGCATGGAAACTTGATATCGGCAAGGCGCGCGGCTACACCTTCTCGCCTGCGCTGACCGGCAATACCGTGGTCGTGGCCGGCGCCGACGGCGCCATCGCCCGTGTCGAAGCCGCGAGCGGCAAGCAGCTGTGGCGCATCAAGTCCGACACCGAGCTCAGCGCTGGTGTCGGCACCGACGGCAACCTGATCGTGGTCGGCGGCGACAAGGGCCAGTTGCTGGCCTTCGACATGGACGGCAAGAAGCTGTGGACCAGCCAGCTGTCGAGCGAAATCCTGTCGGCGCCGGTGGTGTCGCAAGGCATCGTGGTGGCGCGCTCGATCGACAACCGCATCGTCGGCGTCGATGCCGCCAACGGCAAGACCAAGTGGACGGTGCAAAAAGTCTCGCCGCCTCTCACCCTGCGCAATGCGCCGGGCATGATCGTGGCCGGCACCGACGTCATCGTGGCCCAGCCGGGCGGCAAGCTGTCGTCGCTGATCCTGGCCACCGGCGCCCCGCGCTGGGACGTCGAGGTGGGCGTCTCGCGCGGCGCCACCGAACTGGAACGCGTGACCGATATCGGCGGCGCCCCGGTGCTGTTCGAAAACGAAGTGTGCGCCGCGTCCTACCAGGGCCGCGTAGGCTGCTTCGACCTGGTGACCGGTTCGGCCAAGTGGACGCGCGACCTGTCGTCGGACGCTGGCGTCGGCGTCGACCAGCTGTACGTGTTCGCACCGGACGACAAGGGGGCGTTGCACGCCTTTACCCGCGACACGGGGTCTTCCAGCTGGAAGAACGACAAGCTGGCATTCCGCCGCCTGTCGACCCCGCTGTCCTATGGCCGCGCCGTCGCGGTCGGCGACTACGAAGGCTATGTGCACTTCCTGTCGCGCGAGGACGGATCATTCCTGGCGCGCGCAGCGACCGATGGCAGCCCGATCATGGGCACGCCGCTGGTAGCCGGCACGAACCTGATTTTTCAAACACAAAATGGAACTGTGACCGCGATCGCGGTCGAATAGAATAAAACATGAAGCCGGTAATCGCACTCGTAGGTCGTCCCAACGTCGGGAAATCGACCTTATTTAACCGCCTGACCCGTTCGCGTGACGCGCTGGTGGCCGACCTCCCTGGCCTGACACGCGACCGCCACTATGGCGAAGGCCGGATTGGCGAACGGCCATTCCTGGTCATCGACACGGGCGGTTTCGAGCCGGTCGCCAAAGAAGGCATCATGCATGAAATGGCGCTGCAGACGCGCCAGGCCGTGGCCGAGGCCGACGTGGTCGTGTTCATCGTGGATGGCCGCCAGGGCCTGACCCCGCACGACAAGACCATCACCGACTTCCTGCGCAAGAGTGGCCGCAAGGTCATGCTGGTGGTGAACAAGTCGGAAGGCATGAAGTACACCTCGGTCACCGCCGACTTCTATGAACTCGGCATGGGCGACCCGTATGTGATCTCCGCCGCCCATGGCGACGGCGTCAGCGACCTGGTCAACGAGGCGCTCGACATGGCCTTCGAAGGCCGTCCGGACGAGCCCGAAGAACTGGAACCTGCCGACCACGGCTTCAAGATCGCCATCGTCGGCCGTCCCAATGTGGGCAAGTCCACCCTGATCAACACCCTCGTTGGCGAGCAGCGCGTGATCGCCTTCGACATGCCGGGCACCACCCGCGACTCGATCGAAGTGCCGTTCGAACGCGACGGCAAGCGCTTTACCTTGATCGACACCGCCGGTATCCGCCGCCGCGGCAAGATCTTCGAGGCGATCGAGAAATTCTCGGTGGTCAAGACCATGCAGTCGATCTCGGACGCCAACGTCGTGATCCTGCTGCTCGACGCCCAGCAGGATATTTCGGAGCAGGACGCGCACATCGCCGGCTTCATCCTGGAATCGGGCAGGGCGCTGGTGGTGGCCGTGAATAAATGGGATGGCCTGCAGACGCAAGAGCGCGACGAGGTCAAGATCGACCTCGACCGCAAGCTGGATTTCCTCAGCTTCGCCAAGACCCACTTCGTGTCGGCGCTGCGCGGCACCGGCGTGTCGCAACTGATGAAGTCGGTCGAAGCTGCGTATGCCGCCGCCACCGCCAACCTGTCGACGCCGCGCCTGACGCGCGCGCTGCAAGAGGCGGTCGAGAAGCAGGAGCCGAAGCGCAAGGGCACTTCGCGTCCCAAGATGCGTTATGCCCACCAGGGCGGCCAGAACCCGCCGATCATCGTCATCCACGGTAATGCCCTCGAAGGTATTACCGAGCCGTACAAACGCTATCTTGAAAAGCATTTCCGTGAAACGTTCAGCCTGGTCGGTACGCCGCTGCGGATCGAGCTGCGCAGCGGGAAAAACCCGTTTGCCAAGGACTGATGGTATAAGGCGGTTAAGTCGTTCTTAACCTTAGCAGTACGACAAAAAGCCGCAAAACAGGTTACAGTAGGCTCAGGGCTGCATTCGCTCACGCAGAATATGGCTCTGACTACTTGAAAACCGGCAAATCGCCTCAAACTTTTAACTACAACAACATTACGGAGCTGTTATGAGCAACAAAGGGCAACTGTTACAAGACCCATTCCTCAACGCCTTGCGCAAGGAACACGTCCCTGTCTCGATCTACCTCGTCAACGGTATCAAACTCCAGGGTCATATCGAATCCTTCGACCAATACGTCGTTTTGCTTCGTAATACCGTGACCCAGATGGTTTATAAGCATGCCATTTCCACCGTCGTGCCGGCACGTGCCGTCAACCTCAATCTTGACTCCAACGAAGCCGAGTAAGGCCGATGGCTGACGCCCCCGGCACTCCCACGCTGCGCGCAGCGCTGGTCGGCATCGATTTCGGGACTGGCGACTTCAACGCCAGCCTCGAAGAGCTGTCGTTGCTGGCGCGCTCAGCCGGCGCCGAGCCGGTCACCACGATCACGGCCAAGCGCAGCAGCCCTGATCCCGCGCATTTCGTCGGCAGCGGCAAGGCCGACGAAATCGCCCTCGACGCCAAGGCCCTCGGCGTCGAGATCGTCATCTTCAATCACGCTCTCTCTCCTGCCCAGCAGCGCAACCTGGAACGCCGTCTCCAGCTGCGTGTGATCGACCGCACCAGCCTGATCCTCGACATCTTCGCCCAGCGCGCCAAGAGCCACGAGGGCAAGCTCCAGGTCGAGCTCGCTCAACTGCAGCACTTGGCCACGCGCCTGATCCGCGGCTGGACCCACCTGGAACGTCAAAAGGGCGGTATCGGCTTGCGCGGTCCCGGCGAAACCCAGCTCGAGACCGATCGCCGGCTGATCGGCGAGCGCGTCAAGATGCTGCGCGCGCGCCTGGCCAAGCTGCGCAAGCAGCACGAGACCCAGCGCCGCCAGCGCGGCCGCAACAAGACCTTCTCGGTGTCGCTGGTCGGCTATACCAATGCCGGCAAGTCGACCCTGTTCAATACGCTGACCAAGGCCGGTGTCTATGTCGCGAACCAGCTGTTCGCGACCCTGGACACCACCAGCCGCCGCATGTATCTCAACGACGAGGTGGGCAGCGTCGTGATCTCCGACACCGTCGGCTTCGTGCGCGAATTGCCGCACCAGCTGGTGGCGGCTTTCCGCGCCACGCTCGAAGAAACCATCCATGCCGACCTCTTGCTGCACGTGGTCGACAGCGCCTCTCCGACGCGCATGGAACAGGTCGAACAGGTCAATGAAGTCTTGCGCGAGATTGGCGCAGATCATGTTCCGCAAATTTTGGTATGGAACAAGATCGATGCCGCTGGGCTAGAACCGGGAATCGAGCGTGATGAGTATGATAAGATCAACCGGGTTTTCATCAGCGCCCATAGTGGCGCCGGCCTGGACCTGCTGCGCTCGGCAATCGCCGAGGCGGCCAAGTCCGGGTCCGATGCCGGCCAGTATGACAACACAGAAAACGAAGAGCAGGATCAAGCCTCCGGGTTCGCCGAGGAAGACGCGTCGGTGGACGCGCACCCCGGCGGTCTTGCCGATAATATGCCAACTTCCACCCATGTCAGGCCCCACTAGCCTATGCTTGTTTCTCTCCTAAAAAGATTCGGCGTCAAACTGTCGCTGAACGACCCACGCTGGGGACGCAACCCCGAAGACGACCGCAAGGCCCAGGATGGTCGCCGCCCCGGTGACGGTCCTCCCGACCTCGACCAGATGTGGCGCGACTTCAATGCGCGCCTGAACCGCATGTTCGGCGGCCGCGGCAACAACAACGGCGGCGGCGATAATGGCAGCCCGCGCGGCGAGATGCGCGGCGCCGGCATCGGCGCCGGCGTGATCGCCATCATCGTCGGCTTCATCTGGCTTGCCAGCGGCGCCTTCATCGTGCAAGAGGGCCAGGCCGGCGTCGTGACCACCTTCGGCAAGTACAGCCACACGACCACGCCGGGTTTCAACTGGCGCTGGCCGTATCCGTTCCAGGCCCACGAGACCGTCAACACCTCGCAGATCCGTACGGCAGAGATCGGCTATCGCGCGAACGTGCGCAACAAGCAGCCGCAAGAGGCGCTGATGCTGACCGATGACGAAAACATCATCGACATCCAGTTCGCGGTGCAGTACACGCTGAAGGACCCGGTCGCCTGGCTGTTCAACAACCGCGACCAGGACACCACCGTGCGCCAGATCGCCGAGACCGCGATCCGAGAAGTGGTCGGCCGCAGCAAGATGGACTTCGTCCTGTACGAAGGCCGCGAGCAGGTCGCTGCCGACGTCCACAAGATGATGCAGACGGTCGCCGACCGCTATGCGCTGGGCGCACTGATCACCAACGTGACGATGCAGGGAGTGCAGCCGCCGGAGCAGGTGCAGAGCGCCTTCGACGACGCCGTGCGCGCAGGGCAAGACCGCGCCCGTGCCCGCAACGAGGGCGAGGCGTATGCCAACCAGATCATCCCGGCCGCGCGCGGCCAGGCTTTCCGCCTGCAGCAGGACGCCGAAGCCTACCGCTCGATGGTGGTCGAGAACGCGACCGGTAACGCCTCGCGCTTCGACCAGGTGGTGGCTGCCTACTCGCGCGCCCCGGCCGTGACCCGCGACCGCATGTACATCGACACCATGCAGCAGATCTTCACCAGCACCACCAAGGTCATGATCGACTCGCGCGCCAACAACAATATGCTGTACCTGCCGCTCGACAAGCTGATGCAGCAGCAGGCAGCCAACGACTCACAAGTCGGCAGCAAGTCGGGCCCGGTGCAATTGCCGCAGACCGGCCAGCCTGCCGAAGTGAGCCAGGCCTTGGAAGCGGTGCGCCAGCGAGACGAGCGCAGCCGCGATTCCTCACGTGACAGGGAGACCCGCTGATGAACCGCCTCGTAACTATCTTCGTCGCGGGCTTCATCGCACTGATGCTGTTGTCGTCGACGATCTTCGTGGTTGACCAGCGCCGCTTCGCGATCGTGTTCGCACTCGGCCAGGTAAAGGAAGTGATTTCCCAGCCGGGCCTGCACTTCAAGCTGCCGCCACCGTTCCAGAACGTGATCTACCTGGACAAGCGCATCCTTACGCTGGACACGCCTGACGCCGACCGTTTCATCACGGCCGAGAAGAAGAACATCCTGGTGGATGCCTTCATGAAATGGCGTATCGAAGATCCGCGCCTGTACTACGTCAGCTTTGGTGGTGACGAGAACCGTGCCCGCGACCGCATGTCGCAGATCATCAAGGCAGCGTTGAACGACGAGATCACCAAGCGCACCGTGCGCGAAGTGATCTCCGGCGAGCGCGCCGCCGTGATGGCGGCGGTGCAGGCCAAGGTCGTGGCTGAAGCGAAAGAGATCGGCGTCGGCATCGTCGACGTGCGCTTGAAGCGCGTCGACTACATCGAGCAGATCAACAACTCGGTGTACGAACGCATGCGCGCCGAGCGCGTCCGCGTCGCCAACGAGCTGCGTTCGACCGGCGCTGCCGAATCCGAGCAGATCCGCGCCGATGCAGACCGCCAGCGTACCGTGATCATCGCCGAAGCCTTCCGCGATGCAGAGAAGGTGAAGGGTGACGGCGATGCGAAAGCCTCGGCCATCTACGCCGACGCCTTCGGCAAGAACCCCGAGTTCGCCCGCTACTACCGTTCGCTCGAAGCCTACCGCGCCAGTTTCAAGGATCGCAGCGACGTGCTGGTGGTGGATCCGAGTTCGGAGTTCTTCAAGTACCTCAAGCAGCCGGCGTCGTCGGGGCGTTAAACCGCGCCTCCAGGCCTTGCCAGGACGGGCTCCCGCAAAAAACGGGAGCCCGTTTTCATTTCAACGCCACCTTCGTGGACGTGCGGCCGTGGCAGATTGTCAACCTGCCACCATGTCTAGACAGCATTCCATTCCTCGGTCCGCCCGTTTTCGGGTAAAATCACCGATTCGGCGTTCGCGCCATGCGCTGGCACGTCTGTCGTATTCCCGTGCCTGTCGCCACTGACAATTCCCAACTCCCATCTGTTGCCCATGCCGAACTGGCTATTGCCTGAGAATATTGCCGATGTCTTGCCGTCCGAAGCGCGCAAGATCGAAGAGCTGCGCCGCCTGATGCTCGACAACTTCCGGCTCTACGGCTACGAGCTGGTAATGCCGCCGCTGCTCGAGTACACCGAATCGCTGCTGGCCGGCGCCGGTGAAGACACCGATTCGAAAACCTTCAAGGTCATCGATCCGCTGTCCGGCCGCCTGCTCGGCCTGCGCGCCGACATGACCACGCAAGTGGCGCGCATCGACGCGCATCTGTTGAACCGCGAATCGATTACCCGCCTGTGCTACGCCGGCAGCGTGCTGCATACCCGTCCGTCGGGCCTGCACGCAACCCGCGAGCCGGTGCAGATCGGCGCCGAGATCTATGGCCACGCCGGCCTGGAAGCCGACGCCGAGATCCAGGAACTGGCCCTCGGCTCGCTGGCCCTGGCCGGCTTTACCAATGTACGCCTGGACCTGGCGCACGTCGGCGTGCTGCGCGCACTGTTGGCCGAAGACCCGGCCGCCAAGCGCGACGAGAACCAGATCTATTGCCTGCTGCGCGCCAAGGATGCGCCGGGCCTGGACGAGATCTCGGCCAATTACTACCCGCAGACCCGCCAGGCCCTGCTGGCGCTGCCGCACCTGTACGGCGACGTCGAGGTGCTGGCCAGGGCGCGCGAACTGCTGCCGGCGCTGCCGGGCGTGCAGCGCGCGCTGGCCGAACTGGCGGCGCTGGCGGCCGGCGCCATCGGCCGCGCCGACGTGGCGATCGACCTGGCCGACCTGCGCGGCTACCAGTACGAAAGCGGCGCCATGTTCGCACTGTACGTGCCGGGCCTGCCGAACGCCGTCGCCCGTGGCGGGCGCTATGATCATGTGGGCGAGGCCTTCGGGCGCGCGCGTCCGGCGACCGGCTTCTCGCTCGACCTGCGCGAACTGGCCCGGCTGCTGCCGACGGCCGAGCGCAAGCATTCCATCCGCGCGCCGTGGGGCAATGCCCTCGAGCTGAAGGAAAAAATCGCTGACCTGCGCAAGGCAGGCGAAGTCGTGATCCAGAGCATGCCTGGTCACGACAATATTCAGGACGAGTTCGAGTGCGACCGCGTGCTCGTCCTCGAAAACGGAAATTGGATTCTCAAAAACTTAGGTTAAGTGATGTCAAATACTAACGTGGCAAAAAACGTCGTCGTCATCGGTACCCAATGGGGCGATGAAGGCAAGGGCAAGATCGTCGACTGGCTTACCGACCACGCCGCTGGCGTGGTGCGTTTCCAGGGCGGCCATAACGCCGGTCACACTCTCGTGATCAAGGGCCAGAAGACCGCGCTGCAGCTGATCCCTTCGGGCATCATGCGCGAAGGCGTGGCCTGCTACATCGGCAACGGTGTCGTGGTCTCGGTGCCGGACGTGATGCGTGAGATCGACAAGCTGCAAGCGGCCGGCATCGAAGTCGTGTCGCGCCTGAAGATCTCCGAGGCTTGCCCGATCATCCTGCCTTACCACGTCGCCATCGACAAGGCGCGCGAAGCCAAGCGCGGCGAGAACAAGATCGGTACCACCTGCAAGGGCATCGGCCCGGCGTATGAAGACAAGGTCGCGCGCCGCGCGATCCGTATCGCCGACCTGCTCAACGCCGAGCGCTTCGCCGAGAAGCTCAAGGAAAACCTGGATTACCACAACCACGTGCTGGTGAACTACCTGGGCGGCGAGGCGATCGACTTCCAGACCACCTACGACGACGCGATGGCCCTCGTGGCGCGCCTGCGTCCGATGGTCGCCGACGTGTCGTCGCTGCTGTACGCGGCCCACAAGCAGGGCGGCAAGCTCTTGTTCGAAGGCGCGCAGGGTTCGCTGCTCGACGTCGACCACGGCACCTATCCGTTCGTCACCTCGTCGAACTGTGTGGCCGGCAACGCCGCCGCCGGCGCTGGCGTCGGCCCGAACATGCTGCACTACATCCTGGGCATCACCAAGGCCTACACCACCCGCGTCGGTTCTGGCCCGTTCCCGGCCGAACTGCCGACCGAAGAAGGCGTGGGCGAGCACCTGTCGCGCATCGGCCATGAATTCGGCACCGTGACCGGCCGTGCCCGCCGCTGCGGCTGGTTCGACGCCGCGCTGCTGCGCCGCTCGGTGCAGATCAACGGCGTGTCGGGCATGTGCCTGACCAAGCTCGACGTGCTGGATGGCATCGAATCGCTCAAACTTTGCACCGGCTACAAGATCGACGGCCGCGACGTCGACATCTTCCCGGTCGGCGCCGAAGAAGCCGCCCTGTGCGAGCCGGTGTACGAAGAGATGCCAGGCTGGACCGAATCGACCGTCGGCGCCAAGTCGATGGAAGAGCTGCCGGCCAACGCCCGCGCCTACATCAAGCGCATCGAAGAACTGGTTGGCGTGCCGATCGACATGGTGTCGACCGGCCCGGACCGCGAAGAAACGATCGTCCTGCGTCATCCGTTCGCAGCGTAATCCTAATAAGAATCTGGAGTAGAAGATGAATTCCCCTGTATCGACCGATAAAGACCTGTGGGTCTCCTGGGACGAGTACCACCGCCTGATCGAGCGCCTGGCGCTGCAGGTCTATGAATCGGGCTGGAAGTTCGACCAGGTGCTGTGCCTGGCGCGCGGCGGCGTGCGTCCGGGCGACGTGTTCTCGCGCATCTTCGACGTGCCGCTGGCGATCCTGTCGACCAGCTCGTACCGCGAAGAAGCCGGCACCAAGCAGGGCGACCTGGACATCTCGAAGTACATGACCATGACCAAGGGTCCGCTGGCCGGCCGCGTGCTGCTGGTCGACGACCTGGCCGATTCGGGTGTCACGCTGCGTAAAGTGAGCGAGCACCTGACCGAGAACTACAAGGACGTCACCGAAGTGAAGTCGGCGGTCATCTGGGTCAAGGGCACCTCGTCGATCCGTCCAGATTATTTCCTGGACGACCTGCCGCACAATCCGTGGATTCACCAGCCGTTCGAAGAGTACGATGGCCTGCGCCCGCATCAGCTGGCGGCGTGGTTGAAGAAGTTCGAGAAGTAATCCGATCGGCACGATCGACCGAAAGCAGGGAAGGGCGCAAGTCTTTCCCTGTTTTTTTATTGCTGCTGCGCGAACTGCTAATATTGCGTCACTAAAATTTTTGGCATCCAAACAATAAAAAACATGACCCAAAGCTTCTTCCAGACCTTCATCCTGCTCATCCTGGTCACCGACCCCTTCGGTAACGTCCCGCTGTTTGCCGCCGCCCTGAAAGACACGCCCATCGAGCGCCGCAACAAGATCGTGATCCGCGAATGCGGCATCGCATTCCTGCTGCTGCTGACGTTCATGTTCTTCGGCAAGCATTTCCTGGAAGCGTTGCATCTGTCCCCAGTTGCGCTGCGCATCGGCGGCGCCGTGATCCTGCTGATGATCGCGATCCGCATGATATTCCCGCACCCTGACGGCGTGCTGGGCAAGAGCGAAGGCGGCGAGCCCTTCATCGTGCCGCTGGCGATTCCCGCGCTGGCCGGCCCCTCGGCGCTGGCCACGGTGCTGCTGTTCTCGTCGACCAGCTTCACCGATACGATGGTGCACGTCGCCGCGCTGGCGGCGGTCGGCATCGTGTGGCTGTTGGTGTTCCTGAGCGCCGAGAAGCTGCAGCAGAAACTCGGCCCGCAAGTCATGACCGCCTTCGAGCGCCTGATGGGCCTGATCCTGACGGCGATGTCGATCGAAATGCTGCTGGGCGGCATCCGCGAGTTCGTCCAGTCTCTCTAGGCCATCCGTGCGGGAGTCTTGTACCAAATCTGGCACACTGCTAGTGCGCAGATTGCGCAGGACTCCCAACAAGCGAATGGCATGAAACAGGAACCAGCGACACCCTCCGAATGGCTGCCTTTCCTCAGCGGTGGCGGCATGATGGGCGCGATGATGCGCGCCCACGACTGGAGCGCGTCGCCCCTGGGTTCGCCACGCCTGTGGCCGCAGGCGCTGCGCACCGTGGTCGGGCTGATGCTCAATTCAAAGTTTCCCATGTTCGTCGCCTGGGGCGGCGAACTCGGCTTTCTTTATAACGACTCGTATATGTCGATCCTTGGCGACAAGCATCCGAGTTCGCTCGGCAAGCGCTTCCACGACGTCTGGGCCGAGATCTGGCAAGACATCCACCCGCTGGTCGTGCGCGCGCTCAGGGGCGAGGCGAGCTATATGGACCGCCTGCCGCTGCGCATGCGCCGCCACGGCTACGACGAAGACACCTGGTTCCGCTTTTCGTATTCGCCGGTGCGCGACGAGGACGGCACCGTGGCCGGCATGTTCTGCGCCTGCATCGAAATGACGGGAGAGGTGCTGGCCCAACGCTACCGCGAAGAAGAAAACGCGCGCCTGGTAACCCTGTTCGAACAGGCGCCCGGCATCATTGCCGTGCTGCGCGGGCCGGACCACGTATTCGAGATCACCAACCGCTCCTACCTGCAGCTGGTCGGCCACCGCGCCCTGGTGGGCAAGGCGGCGCGCGACGCGTTGCCCGAAGTGCAGGGGCAGGGCTTCTTCGAGCTGCTCGACCATGTGTACCACACCGGCCAACCCTTCGTGGGCCACGCGGTGCCGCTACGGGTGCAGCGCGATCCGAATGCGCCGCTCGAAGAGCGCTTCATCGACTTCGTCTACCAGCCGATCCACGACCAGCACGGCAAGGTCTCGGGCATCTTCGTGGAAGGCAGCGACGTGACGGCGCGCAAGCACATCGAGGACGAGCTGCGCGCCGCCAACCAGCAGAAGGACCAGTTCCTGGCGATGCTGGCGCACGAGCTGCGCAACCCGCTGGCGCCGATCACGACCGCCGCCCAGCTGCTGCAACATGGCGCGCTGGATGCGCCGGGCATCGCCCGCGCCAGCGACATCATCGCGCGCCAGGCCCAGCACATGACGTCGCTGGTCAACGATCTGCTGGACGTGTCGCGCGTGACGCGCGGCCTGGTGACCATCGCCAGGGAGGCGCTGGAAATGCGCGAGATCGTGCGCGAGGCGGTGGAGCAGGTGCGGCCGCTGATCGATGCGCGCAGCCACACGCTCGATTGCGAGATCGCATCGGACTCCTTGCGCGTGGAGGGCGACCGCACACGCCTGATCCAGGTGGTGTCGAACATCCTGAACAACGCCGCCAAGTACACCGCCCCGGGTGGGCGCCTCGTGCTCAGTGCGCGCATCGATGCGGGCTGCGTGCGGGTGGCGGTGCGCGACAACGGGCAGGGCATCGATCCGCCGATCCTGCCCTATATCTTCGACCTGTTCATCCAGGCCGAGCGCACGCCCGACCGTTCGCAGGGCGGCCTCGGCCTGGGCCTGGCGCTGGTCAAGAGCCTGGCGGTGCTGCACGGCGGACGGGTCGAGGCGCACAGCGACGGGCTGGGCAAGGGCAGCGAGTTCGTCGTCTACCTGCCGTGCCTGGCCGGGGGGCCGGCGGCGGGCGTGCCGCAATTGGACGTGCAGTCGCGTGGCGCGCGCGGACTGAAGGTGTTGGTGGTCGACGACAACGTCGACGCGGCCGAGATGCTGGCGACGCTGCTCGAGATGAACGGCCATGAGGTCGGCGTGGCCTTCGACGGCAAGAGTGCGCTCGCTAGCGCGGCACAGGCGCCACCCGACGTGGCCCTGCTCGACATCGGGCTGCCCGACATCGACGGCCATGAGCTGGCGCGCCGGCTGCGCGCGATGCCCGAGACCACGCAGGCGATACTGGTGGCATTGACAGGGTATGGACAGGCGGAGGACCGGCAGCGTGCGCACAAGGCCGGGTTCGATCACCATATGGCCAAGCCGGCGGATCTGGCGAAGTTGCTGGAATTGCTGGCAAGTGTAGGGTCGGCAGCTTCGCTGCCGACGCGGTAATCGTTGGCGGTGTAGGGGTGGACGGCCGTCCACCCAACGTTACTTGCCCAGCATCGACACCACGTTATCCGCCCCTGGCGCCCCGAACGCCTGCTGCTTGAGCACATGCAGCTGGTCGCGCACCTGCGCCGCCTTCTCGAACTCGAGGTTCTTGGCGTGATCGACCATGAGCTTCTCGAGGCGCTTGATCTCCTTGCTGATCTGCTTCTCGCTCATCGACTCGACCTTGGCCGTCGCCGCATCCTCGTGCACGCCTTCGACCATGGCCTTTTGCGCGGCGCTGCTGTACACGCCGTCGATCATTTCCTTGATCTTCTTGTGCACACCCTTCGGCGTGATGCCGTTCGCCTCGTTGAAGGCGATCTGCTTGGCGCGGCGGCGCTCGGTCTCGTCGATCGCGCGCCGCATCGAATCGGTGATCTGGTCGCCGTACAGGATCGCCACCCCGTTCAGGTTACGCGCCGCGCGGCCGATGGTCTGGATCAGCGAGCGCTCGGAACGCAGGAAGCCTTCTTTATCGGCATCGAGCACCGCCACCAGCGACACCTCGGGCAAGTCCAGGCCCTCGCGCAGCAGGTTGATCCCGACCAGCACATCGAAGGTGCCCAGGCGCAGGTCGCGCAGGATCTCCACGCGCTCGACGGTGTCGATATCGCTGTGCAGGTAGCGTACCTTGATGCCGTGGTCGCCCAGGTATTCGGTGAGCTGCTCGGCCATGCGCTTGGTGAGCGTGGTGACCAGCACGCGCTCGTCCTTGGCGATGCGGTCGTTGATCTCGCTCATCAGGTCGTCGACCTGCGACAGGGCGGGGCGCACGATGATCTGCGGGTCGACCAGGCCGGTGGGGCGCACCACCTGCTCGACCACGTTGTCGGCCTTGCCCTGCTCGTAGTCGGCCGGCGTGGCCGAGACGAAGATCGTCTGGCGCGCCTTGCTCTCGAATTCCTGGAACTTGAGCGGGCGGTTGTCCAGCGCCGACGGCAGGCGGAAGCCATAGTCGACCAGGTTGGTCTTGCGCGAGCGGTCGCCGCTATACATGGCGTTGAGCTGGCCGATCATCACGTGCGACTCGTCCATGAACATCAGGGCGTCTTTCGGCAGGTAGTCGATCAGGGTCGGCGGCGGCTCGCCCGGCATCGCGCCGGACAGGTGGCGCGAATAGTTCTCGATGCCTTTCGTAAAGCCGATCTCGGCCATCATCTCGAGGTCGAAACGGGTGCGCTGTTCGAGGCGCTGCTCTTCGATCAGCTTGTTTTGCTGGCGGAATTCCTCAAGGCGGTCGCGCAGCTCGGCCTTGATCGATTCGACCGCGCGCAGCACGGTCGAGCGCGGCGTGACGTAGTGCGAGCCTGGATACACGGTAAAGCGCGGGATCTTTTGACGCACGCGGCCGGTCAGCGGATCGAACAGTTGCAGCGACTCGATCTCGTCGTCGAACATCTCGACCCGGATCGCCAGCTCGGCGTGCTCGGCCGGGAAGATGTCGATGGTGTCGCCGCGCACGCGGAAGCTGCCGCGCGAGAAATCCATCTCGTTGCGGGTGTACTGCATCTGGATCAGGCGCGCGATGATGTCGCGCTGCGCCACTTTATCCTTGTGACGCAGGGTCAGGATCATCTTGTGGTATTCGTTCGGATTACCGATACCGTAGATCGCCGACACGGTGGCCACGATGATCACATCGCGCCGCTCCATCAGCGACTTGGTGCACGACAGGCGCATCTGCTCGATGTGCTCGTTGATCGACGAGTCCTTTTCGATGAACAGGTCGCGCTGCGGCACGTAGGCTTCGGGCTGGTAGTAGTCGTAGTAGGAGACGAAATACTCGACCGCGTTCTGCGGGAAGAATTCGCGGAACTCCGAATACAGCTGGGCCGCCAGCGTCTTGTTCGGCGCGAACACGATCGCCGGCCGGCCGGCGCGCGCGATCACATTGGCCATCGTGTACGTCTTGCCCGAGCCCGTCACACCGAGCAAGGTCTGGTACGACAGGCCGTCGTTGATGCCTTCGATCAGGCCCTCGATCGCGGTCGGCTGGTCGCCCGCCGGCGGGAAGGGCTGGTGCAGCTTGAAGGGCGAATCCGGGAAGGTGAGGACGGTAGGCTCAGTTGTGGATTCGGGAGAAGTTGCGATGGATAAATCAGCCATGCTTACAGACCTTTGTTAGAATGAGAATCCGCGCGCGGCCTTGTTGTATAAGGGCCGCTGTCTATACAATTGCTAACCCGCCGCTGCCAACCCAGCCGACAAAACCGAGTTTATCACGATGACTTCCACTGCCTCTGCCAGCCTCTTTGGCGCCATTGAAATGGCCCCGCGCGACCCGATCCTGGGTATTACCGAAGCCTTCAATGCCGATACCAACCCTGCCAAGATCAACCTCGGCGTGGGCGTCTATTATGACAATAACGGCAAGGTGCCACTGTTGGAATGCGTACAGAAAGCGGAAGCCAGGTTGATGGAACAGCCAACGCCGCGCACCTACCTGCCGATCGATGGCCTGGCGGCGTACGACAAGGCGGTGCAAGAGCTGGTATTTGGTGCCGACAGCGCCGTAATTCAAGAGAAGCGTGCGATTACCGTGCAAGCGCTGGGCGGCACCGGCGCGCTCAAGATCGGCGCCGACTTCCTCAAGCGCTTCCTGCCGCACTCCGACGTGTATATCAGTGATCCGAGCTGGGAAAACCACCGCGCGCTGTTCGAAAGCGCCGGCTTCACCGTCCACAACTACACCTATTACGATCCAAGCACCCGCGGCGTGAACTTCGACGGCATGCTGGCCGCGCTCAAGGCCATGCCGGCCGGCGCGATCGTCGTGCTGCACGCCTGCTGCCACAACCCGACCGGCGCCGACCTGTCGCAAGCACAGTGGGACCAAGTGATCGCCGCCGTGCAGGCTGGCGGCCTGGTGCCGTTCCTGGACATGGCCTACCAGGGCTTCGCCAACGGCATCGATGAAGACGGCGCCGTCGTGCGCCGCTTCGCCGCGACCGGCATGCCGCTGCTGGTATCGAACTCGTTCTCGAAATCGTTCTCGCTGTACGGCGAGCGCGTCGGCGCGCTGTCGATCGTCGCCACCAGCGGTGAGGAGGCGGCCCGTGTGCTGTCGCAACTCAAGCGCGTGGTGCGCACCAACTACTCGAACCCGCCGACCCATGGCGGCAAGGTGGTCGCGACCGTGCTGTCGACCCCTGAGCTGCGCAAGCTGTGGGAAGAAGAACTGGCCGGCATGCGCGTGCGCATCCGTGAAATGCGCGGCGCGATGGTCGAGAAGCTCAAGGCCAAGGCGCCGGGCCATGACTTCGAATTCGTGCGCGAGCAGGTCGGCATGTTCTCGTACTCGGGCCTGACCAAGGAACAAGTGGGCAAGCTGCGCGACGAATCGATCTACGCCGTGGACACCGGCCGCATCTGCGTGGCCGCGCTGAACTCGACCAATATCGATCGCGTCGTTGACGCGGTTGCCAAAGTTCTCTAAAATCGCGGCTCTCCGCAAGCGTTACAGCGTGTGCGGAGAGCAAGCGTAAGTGGTTGTTGAGCACTGTGCAAATTTGACAGAAACGTTTCACCAGCCATATAATGCAAGCATCAATTCCCTGATAGCTCAGTTGGTAGAGCGACGGACTGTTAATCCGCAGGTCCCTGGTTCGAGTCCAGGTCGGGGAGCCAGAATTCAGAAAAGGCCGCATCTTGGGATGCGGCCTTTTTCGTTTGCAGCGTACAAATGCGGCGCTGTCGAACATCACAGGAGATTCTCGCGTGAAGCAACTTCCGAAAAGCCATGCCACCCTGGTCGAAGGGCAGATGTTCCGCCTGATGAAGTCGGGGAACGGCGGGCCGTCGATCGTGCTGATCAATGGTGCGGGCGGGCCGCTCGATGGCTGGTACAAGCTGTATCCCGAGATCGAGCAACTGGGCACCGTGTTCGCCTATGACCGGCCAGGCGTCGGCGGCAGCCCCAAGCCGCGCGAAGCGCAGTATGGCGAGACCGTGGTGGCGCAGCTGCGGCTGCTGCTGCAGGCGGCCGGCATCGAGCCGCCGTTCGTGCTGGTCGGGCACTCCTTCGGCGGCCTGCACGCCAACCTGTTCGCGCGCGCCTTCGCCGATGAGGTGGCGGGCGTGTTGTTCCTGGAAGCCACGGCGCCGGACGATGTCACCATGCTCAAGCAATTCCAGTCGCCGCTGCAGCGCGGCTTCGTCAAGCTGCTCGACCGCGTCTCGCCGCGAGACCGGTTCGATGAGATCCGCAACGAACTCGAGACCGTGAAGGACATCCAGGAGGCGCCGGCGTTTCCGCCGGTGCCGGTCACGGTCTTGTCGGGCACCAGGCGCCTGCCGCGCTGGATGGTGCCGGCAGGCCTCGTGCGCGAGCGCGAGCGCACCCAGCGCGGGCTGGCGGCGCTGTCGCCGCTGGGGGAGAGGATCGAGGCGCGGCGCAGTGCGCACTTCCCGCAGCTGACCGAGCCGGAGGTGGTGCTGGATGCCTTGAAGCGGTTGATGGCGCGGGCAAAAACCTAGGTCAGCATTTTTTTCGGCGTGCGGACACTTGCGAAATCGAAAACAGCAGGTATAATGCGGCCTCCTTTCCCTGATAGCTCAGTTGGTAGAGCGACGGACTGTTAATCCGCAGGTCCCTGGTTCGAGTCCAGGTCGGGGAGCCAGAATTGAGAAGGGCCGCATGCAAATGCGGCCCTTTTTGTATGTGCGCCCAGCATGGGCGCACTCTTGTGGGTGAAAGTCCCGCCGCGAGCTGACCACAGTGAGCGAAGCGAAGCACAACTGCATGAGGGCGACCGAGTGTGGGGAGGAAGTGTGGAGCGAAACTGCGAGCCGATGGACAAGAATCGGATAAAAGGCGCTGCCGAGCAGGGCGAGCGGGCATGCAACCGCGAAGCTCTTGTGGTCAAGGCGAAGTGGCGTAAATCCGGCGGTTGTGCAGGGAAGGAGTGCGTTCTTACCCAATGGGATGGACGCCCCCACTCTACGGCATCAAATGTGCCAAAGTGGTAGTGTCGAACACCACCTGAACGAGAGGGAGCG
>NZ_STGG01000033.1 GCF_005222695.1 Massilia sp. HP4
AAACGGCACATCACAGCCACTGGATGCACGCCGACGTGCTCGTGGATAAACGCGTACTTCACGGCTTGCGGCGCGCAAAGTACGCTTCCGCTTTTTTTAAGATCGTGTTCTCCACCTTGAGACGCTCATTTTCACGGCGCAGCTTGGCAAGCTCATCTTCTTCCACTCCAGCCGGGCGCCCAGGGCCCTTGAAGGCCTTGTCAGTGCCGGCTTCCTCAAACCGCTTAGCCCACTTGTATAGCTGGTTGCGCGGCACTCCAAGCTCGAGCGCAAGCGCCGTCGCGTTGCCTTCTTGTTTGAGCCTGGTAACGGCCCGCCTCTTGAAGTCGCTCGTATGAACAGTGCGTTTTACTGCTGGGGTCGTAGTGTCATCCATAGGCCTTATTGTCTCCTATTCTGGATGTCCACCAAACCCGGGCTACCTCAGCGTCGAATTATTTGATAACTTTAGAAGTTGTCATTTAATTCAACTCTGACCCTATTTTTCGGGGATTACGGGTGGGATTGATAATTGGCAATGTGGGGTGATTGGGGATTTGGAAGAATGGGGTTTTGGGCTGCCGCTGGGGGGATCCACGATGCTGCGTCGGGTTGCGGTGGGGCTGGTGTTGGGGATGGGGGTGCTGCTCGGCGGGTGCGCGTCCCATGGGTCGGTCAGCTTGCAGGAGGTGCGCGAGTTCGCGGATGCGTCGGCCAAGCTGGGTGGGTACGCGGAATTGTCGCGGCGGTATCGGGATACGTTTGAGCGGGAACAGCCTTATCTGTCGCCGCAGGCTGAACGTATCGCGCGCGAGAACGATGTGCGCAGGCGGGCTGTGTATGACGATTTCGTTGCCATCCAGAAGACGCTCGTGCTGTATATGCAGACCCTCAGCTTGCTCGCGGGAGATGGGCGGTATGACTTGTCAGAGCGGATTGATGATCTCGGCAATGGGCTGAAGGCGAATGCGGAGTCGGGCTTGCAGCAGAGGCATGTGGCTGCGTATACGGGGATGACCCGGCTTCTTACGCGCGTGATCGCGTCGGGGTACCAGAACCGCAGCGTCGAGACCATGGTGCGCGATGGCGATGCCGATGTGCAGGTGCTGCTCGATGCCATGATCTCGCTCACCCGTCTTTACTACAAGACCAATGAGAATGAGAAGAAGACCGTGCTCGGCATTTTCGATGTCGAGATTCCGTTTTCGAATCGTAATTCGGACCGCATGCTCGTCACCTTGGCCAAGGTGCATTACCTGAACAAATCGACCGAGTACAAACTCATCGACCGGCGCTATGAGTTGGCGCTGCAGGGACTGACCAAGGTGGCGCTCGGGCACCAGAAGATGCGCGAGAACATGAACAAGCTGACCAGCGACGAGACCCGGCGCATGCTCGCGAATTATGGCCGCGACTTGCGCGCGATCCGCGATGGGCTCAACGGCGATTGAGGAGGTGTCATGCAAGAGTCATCACAGGGCAAGCCGGATATGGCGGAGGTGGGCAAGGCGCCGGACGGAGCCGCTGCGGCACCGGCAGCCTCCTCCGGCGCTGCCGTGGCCGCCGCGTCAGGCGTGGCCAGGGCCGGTCCCGATCGCGGCCTGTCCAGCATGCAGCACGTGGTTGAATTGGCCGATGGCCTGTCGACCATCGCCGACCGCCTGCACGAACGCATCCTGGGCGAAATTCGCAGCTATGATGGCCGCAGCGTGCCCAGCCATGTGCAGGACGCCATGCGCAGGCTGCTGGACGATGAAATGGTGCTGCGCCAGCGCGCCAATACCCTGTATGCCGACGCCGCGGCCTTCGTCATCCAGGGCCTCGACCAGCCGCAGAGCCGGCTGGTGGCGCTCACCGCCGAGGCCGCGGAAAAGATCCGACGCATCGGCGTGATCGGCCAGGTCACCGGCCTGGTCGGCGGCCTGCTCTCGCTCGCCGGCGCCGTCGCCAGCGGCCAGCCGACGCCGGTCGCACTGGCCCTTGAGAAAATCCACCTGCACAGCACCGCGCTCGATGCGCTCACGCCGACGCCGCCAAGCGCCATGGCCTGAGCCGGCAATCCTTCCTCAGCCGGTGGCCGCCAGGCGCGGCCACTCCACAAGGCGGCCGTCCCTAACCTCAGCACATATGCTGCCCGCCATTGATCGCAATATTCGCGCCGGTCACATAAGCCGCCATGTCCGACACCAGGTAAGCCACCAAGCCCGCCACCTCGGCCGGCTTGCCCAGTCGCCCGATCGGAATCTGCGGCAGGATGCGGTCGCGCAACACCTCTTGCGGCACCTGGCTCACCATGGCGGTGTCGAGGTAGCCGGGCGAGACCGTATTGACCGTGATGCCGTGGCGCGCTACTTCGAGCGCCAGCGACTTGGTAAAGCCGTGCATGCCGGCCTTGGCCGCGGCGTAATTAGCTTGGCCGAAGGCGCCTTGCTGGCCATTGACCGACGAGATATTGATGATGCGCCCCCAGCGCCGCGCGATCATCGCCTCGAGCACCGGCCGGGTCATATTGAATACGCTGTCGAGGTTGGTACCCATCACCGTATACCAGTCTTCCTGGCTCATCTTGCGCATGCTGCGGTCGCGCGTGATGCCGGCATTATTGACCAGCACATCGATGCGCCCGAGGTCGCCCAGCACGCGGCGCACGATGTTGTCGCAGGCATTGCCATTCGAAACGTCGAGCTCGTAGGCCCGCACCGCGATGCCCTCCGCCTGCTGGCTGGCCAGCCAGGCCTCGCGGCGCGCGTTTTGCGGCGAGTGGGTGGCTGCCACCAGGAATCCCTCCGCATGCAGACGACGGCACAGCTCGGTGCCCAGCCCGCCCATCGCCCCCGTCACCAGGGCTACCCGCCTGTCTTGCGTTCCTGCGTCTCCTGCCATGTCTCGCTCCTGTTCTCGTTGGCGCCAATGGCGCGATGCGAGCATCCGAGTGTAGGGAAGCGACAACAGGTGGCTGTTGATCAGGATCAAGTGTGAACAGGGCAAAGCCGACGTGCAAGCAAGCGCCGCAAGCGCAAGCCGGCGGGCGCCGCAGCGATGATCGTGGCGTCAGGCGATGACGTCAGGCCTGCTCGAAGGATCGAAATCGGCCCAGTCGCCGTTCACGATATTGCCCTGGGCGCGCTCGATATGGTGGGCGCCCAGCTGGCGCAGCAGGTCCACCGCGCGCGACTGTTGATCGGGATCGTCGAAGGCCACCGCCACCAGCATGCCGGCCGGACGCGGCGGGACGGTATTTTCGCCGCCCTCTTCGGGTTCGCCCCGGTCTTTCATCTTGCTGAAACTGAACAGCGAACCGACGTGGCCGCCCACCAGTCCGCCGACGATCGGACCCAACGGCCCGGTGACCGGTGAGGTCGCGGCGCCCACGGCGGCCCCAACGGCGCCGCCGGTAGCCACGCCCTTGACGACGCCCTCGGGCGCCTCCTTGGCGCCGGGCGACTGGATGTGGTCGCCGCCAATGGGCGTCATATCGTGCTGGCCCGGCTGGGTCAGGTAAAAGCCGCTGATACGGTCGGCAGCGAAACCGGCGTCGACCAGGGCGCTGCGCGCCCGGTCGACGTCTTCCTGAAGCTGGAAACGTCCTGCAATGATGGTGGACATAGGCGAATCCTCCTGGATGGGTAGCTCAAGAATGCGCCTGTCGCGTCCACCCATCTGTACGCAATCGCACGCTGTCTAGCGCCACTGTCCATAGACCACGCCATAGCTCGGCGGTTCCACGACCGGCGGCGGTGGAGCGACCTGCCATTGACGTGGGTCGATTCGGTAATACTTGAGGAATTCGTCGTACAGCGCCGGGTGTCGCGCCGCCAGCTGGTGCGGCTGCTCGAAGAAGCTTTCCGTGGCCACCGCGAAGAATTCGGCCGGATTGGTTGCGCCGTAGTGGTCGAGCACGCCTTGCATGCCCCACATCGCCTCGTGCCGCAGGTTGGCATAGTCGCGCGTCAGCACCTCGGACCAGCTGCGGTAGCGCTCGCTACTGCCCAGGTAGGGCGCGCCATTCGTGTTGCCCGACTCGCTGTCGAGCTGGTGGGCGAACTCGTGCAGCACCACATTGTGCCCGGCCGATTCGACATGGCCGGCACGCCGCACATGATCCCAGGACAGGATCACGCGGCCATCGCCCCAGGACTCGCCCAATAAATCCTGGCGCTCCTCGGTCACCACGCCGGACACGTCGACTTGCTTGCGCGGCACCAGGAAAGCGCCGGGATAGACCAGGATCAGGTCGAGCGTGGGATAGATATCGGGCTTGCCGGTGTCGGCGACCCGCCCCAGCAGCAGCAGGCAGGCCTGGCCCGCGATCGTCACCCGCATCTCGTCGGTGACGTCCAGGCCGGCGCAGCCGACGAATTTCTTCTCATGCAGAAATTGCTGGACCATGCGCTGCAGGCGCCGCCGCTGTGCTTCGTCCATGCCGCCGTACTGGGCCACATTCCGCGCCAGGATGGCGACCTGTGCGGCCGGCAGCGGCTGCGCCAGCGCACGCCGCAGGCGCCACTTCGGCCATAGCCAGGCCGTCAGCAAGCCCAGGCCCAGCGCGCCGACCAGGATGCCTTCCATGCTCAGCCTTTGTTCGCCAGCCAGGCCTGCACCTCGTCGGCGCCGCCAATGAGCTCGCCGCCGACGAAGACTTGCGGCCAGGTCATGCGCCCGGTCACGCCGCGCAAGACGATGGTATTGATCTTCTGGTCTTCGGAAATGTCGGTGTAGTGGATATCGTTGTCGCGCAGCGCCTGCTTGGCACGCGCGCAGTGGGGGCAGCCGGGACGCGAAAACATGACGACCGGCTCCGGCACTTCGGCGCCCGGCGCCAGGTAGGCGAGCATGGTATCGGCATCGGAAACCTCGAACGGGTCGCCTTCGCGGTCCGGCTCAATGAAGATCTTCTCGATCACGCCATCGCGCACCAGCATCGAATAACGCCACGAGCGGCGGCCGAAACCCAGGTCGCGCTTGTCGACCAGCATGCCCATGCCCTCGGTGAAATCGCCATTGCCATCCGGGATGACGGTGATATTGCCCGCGTCCTGGCCGGCCTTCCACTGGTTCATGACAAAGGCGTCATTGACCGAGATGCACAGGATGTCGTCCACCCCATGCGAGCGCAGCACCGGCGCCAATTCGTTATAGCGCGGCAAATGGGTCGAAGAACAGGTTGGCGTAAAGGCGCCCGGCAGCGAAAACACGACGACCGTCCGGCCCTTGAACAGCTCGTCGGAGCGCACATCGCGCCACTGATCGTCAGGCCTGGCCTTGAAGACCACTTCGGGGACTGGCTTTCCTTCCAGCGATTCGGCACTCGGTAACATCGTCACTCCTATCTGGTTGAACGTGCACCGCTGAGCGGCGACATGGCGGACAAGTGAGGATTATTGACCGGTTTTCAACATGGCGATTGCAAATTATCGGTCGACCGAAAGACCGATGGGGGCGCGCGGCCCGTACCCGACCGGGACACCGCGCACGCTCCACAAAAAACAAAGCCGCGGATCTAGCGCACAAAACAAAGCCGCGCATTAAGCGCGGCAAAATGACGACAGCGATCGTCGAACCAGGGCCATTGCGGGTCTCTACCGCGCCGGCCCCGGGCGCGCACTCAGGCGCGTTCCTTCGCGGCGACGGCGTTCTGGCCTGGCGCCGGGCCGAACAGGGCAGCCACCAGCGGGTCGCGGGCGACCGGGCTGCGGTTCACGCGGATGGCGTAGTGGGTGTCGTCGGCCAGGATGTGGAAGTGGCGGCCACTGCCGGCCATATTCTGCTCGCGCAGGCCTGGACGCTCCTTGCGCGGTGCGGCGCCTTCGCGCTTCGGCTGGCAGATCGCGGCCAGGAAGGCCTTGACACGATCTGGATCTGGCGAAATCTGGTACACGGCCTTGCCCAGGTAGGTGGCGGTGCCTTCGATATAGCGCGCCAGTTCGATCACGCCGGCTTCGCGCAGGTCACGGATGTACTTGCGCGCGCCCGATGGAGAGAATTTGAGGAACCAGGCGATTTCGTCGGCCAGCATTTCGTGGTTCGACAGCTCGTTGATCAGCTTTTGCATGTTTTCGATGCGACGCTGGGTGGCCGAGGTCGAACGCACACGCTCGATCGGGGCCAGCGAAATCGGGGCGCGCTCGGTCGGTTGTGGCGGGACGCGCTCGATCAGCGCCGAATTGCTGGAAGTGTGCACTGCGCCGGTTTCGCCAGATACCGCGTTGTGCTGAGTCGTTGCATGCATATCGATGAGCTCCAATATAGAGAGTGAGACTGTGTGGTCCGGGTCGCTGTGTGTCGTATGACACCCTGACAACATCTCGGTTCCGCTTAACTGGCCTCAAGATTGCCTGTATCAGACACCATGGTCTGTGCGCCATCCAACATTCGACAACATTCCTGAGGGCATCTCCTGGAGGACGTCGCCGGCGCGACCGCCGGCGATATGGCGGCCCCTCTACCTTGCAGCCCGCCTGCAAGACGTGATATTGCCAGGATGGCATGTCACCCTTCCCTGATAACGATATGTCCACGTGACAGCGGGGTGACAGTCGCCAGCGCCACTTCGCACCTGCGGGAGATGACAAACCCGTTACAGTTCGTTTCATCTTGGAAATGTGAGATTTTTACCACTGTTGTAAAATCGCATCGCCATTCTGCGTTGGGTGCGCTACCGCACCGAGCTTACGGAACTTGCACTGTTATTCTTTATCCAACATCGCTGCTGACGTATGCGTTGTCATCAACTTTTAACCTACGGGAGTTACCTGTGAACAATACCAAGAAGATCGCCCTGGCTGCTGCACTGCTGTGCGCATCCGGCGCCACCCTCGCCCAAGAGCTCAACCCATCGTGGTACATCCAGCCAAGCGTCAACCACGTGAAGCCGGATGCCGACTTCGGCGTGGATGATCGCGACACCGGTGGCGGCCTGAAGTTCGGTAAGGCGGTACACCAGAACTGGGATATCCAGATCGGCGCCAGCCAGACCCGCTTCGAGCAGGGCCCTGCCGAATATCGCCAGACCCTGCTGGGCGCCGATGCCCTGCTGATGCTGAGCCGCGAGCGCTTCCGTCCATTCGTCCTGTTCGGCCTGGGTGTCGAGCGCGACAAGGTTGAAAACCCGCTCCGCAACGTCGCCAAGAACTCGCCGTACGCCACCGTCGGTATCGGTTTCCAGGCCAGCCTGACCCCGCAATGGTCGCTGCAGGCCGACCTGCGCACCGTGCGCGGCTTCCTGCGTGACGACGAAGAATTCGGCTTCAAGCGCAGCAACAACAAGATGCTGACCGTCGGCCTGAACTACGCGTTCAACCCGCCGCCAGCACCGCCGGCACCGGCTCCAGCCCCAGTGGTCGAGGCGCCGCCTCCAGCACCGGCTCCAGTCGAACCGCCACCGCCACCAGCACCGCGCTTCCAGAAAGTGACCCTGGAAGCCACCAAGCTGTTCGCCTTCGACAAGGCCGAAGTGATCACCCCGGCGCCTAAGCTGGACGAGATCGCCGCTGCCCTGCAAGCCGACACCTCGGTGACCAATGTCGAAATCACCGGCTACACCGACCGTCTGGGTAAAGAGTCGTACAACCAGAAGCTGTCGGAGCGCCGCGCCAACGCTGTGCGTGAATACCTGGTCGGCAAGGGCATCGACGGCAACCGCCTGCGCGCCATCGGCAAGGGCGAAGCCAACCCACTGGTCGAGTGCCAGCAAAAGAACCGTGCCCAGCTGATCGCTTGCCTGGAACCTAACCGCCGCGTCGAAGTCGACCAGATCACGGTCGAAGTGCCGGTCCAGCAGTAATTCCTTAGGCGACACCGCCCCGAAGCACGCGTCGTCCCGCCCGCCGTCCTGTACGGCGGCCGGGACGGCGGGTGGTCGCGGCAACGCTTATGCGGGGGGCTTCGGCCCCCTTTTCATTTGGAGGATGGGATATGGCAGTTAAAAAATGGTTCCCTTACACGCACCAGATTTTGAAGGTCTTGCGCTGCGCGGTGACGGAATGGCTGGACCACCGTGCCTCCAGCAAGGGCGCCGCCCTGGCCTTCTACACCCTGTTTTCGCTGGCGCCGATCCTGGTGCTGGTGATTGCCGTCGCCGGTTTCTTCTATGGCGAGGAAGCCGCGCAAGGCCAGTTGCTGGCCGAGCTGCGCGGGCTATTGGGTGCGCAAGGCGCGGACACGATCCAGGCCATCCTGGCCGGCGCCCAGAACAAGGAATCGGGACGCTTCGCCACGATCGTCGCCACCGTGCTGCTGATCGTCGGCGCCACCACCGTGTTTTCAGAGTTGAAGGATAGCCTGGACGAGATCTGGGGTCTTCCGGCGCCGCCGGATGCCGGCATCTGGAACACGATCCGCACCCGCCTGCTGTCGTTCGGCATGGTCCTGGTGCTGGGTTTCCTGCTGATGGTGTCGCTGGTCGTCAGCGCCGCCACCACCGTGGCCGAGAAGTTCATCACCGGTGTGTGGCAGGAAGCCGCCATCGTCATGGGCTGGATCGCCTCGGGCCTCGGCTTCCTGGTCATCGCCACCCTGTTCGGCGTGATCTACAAGCTGTTGCCGCGCGTGCGCCTGTCGTGGAAGGACGTCACAATCGGCGCGCTCGGTACGGCGGCGATGTTCACCCTCGGCAAGTTCGGGATCGGCCTGTACATCGGCAACAGCGGCACCACCGACAGCTTCGGCGCCGCCGGTTCGCTGATCGCGCTGCTGCTGTGGGTGTATTACTCGGCGCAGATCTTCTTCCTGGGCGCCGAATTCGCGCGCCAGTATGCCTTGCAGATGGGTAGCTTGCACAACAAGCCGAAAGAAATCACCGGCGTGGAACCGAAGGCCAGCGCGGCCTGAGGTTGACGGGGTGGCGGCCATGCCGCCACCCCATTACCCCACGGCGTCCCTGCCTCATTCGCCCAGCAGCTCCGACACCACTTCCATCCCCTCGACCCGCTCGGCCACCACCTTCAGCACCATCACCACCGGCACCCCCAGCAGCAAGCCCCAGACGCCCCACAACCAGCCCCAGAACAGCAGGCTGACGAACACCGCCGCCGGATTCATGCGCGCGATCTTGCCGGTCATCCAGGTGGCGACGACCATGCCGACCAGGGTCGCGATCGCGAGCGAGGCGCCGGCCACCAGCATCACCATGCTCAGGGTCTCGAACTGCAAGAAGGCCGCCATGCCGGTCGCGACCGTGATCACGAGCGGGCCAAAATACGGCATCAGATGGGCGACGCCGGCGAAGGCGGCCCAGGCGCCGGCATTCTCGAGACCGATCAGGCGCAGCGCGCCCCACATCAGCAGGGCCAGCAGAATATTGGTCACCAGCAGCATGAACATATAGCTCTGGATCGAGGTATTGATGTCGTCAAGGATATGGACCGTGACCTTCTTGCGCGTGAGCGAGGGCCCGGTGAGCTTGACCAGCTTGCGCTTGAAGGTATCGCCCGCCAGCAGCAGGAAGAACACCAGGAAGATCACCATCGTCGCCTGCGACATGAAGGCGGCCAGGCTCATCGAGCCGGCCAGCACCCAATCCATCACCCGGATCGGCGAACTGGCCGCGGCCGCCGGCGGCGGATACTGGCGCCGTTGCTGCGCCTGGCGCCTGGCGTCGGCGCCCACATTGTTGGCGGCGCGCTCGATCTCGGCTGCCGCCGCCTGCATCTGCTGCAGGGTCGAGCGCTGGCCGCTGGTATTGGTCAGGATGCGGGTGACCTTGGTGGTCAAGGTCGGCAATTCGTCGAGGATATTGAAGAACTCGCCCTGCAGGCGGTACAAGGTGCCCGCCATGGCGCCGACGATCACGGCCGTGACCAGGGTCGCGCCGACGATGCGGCGGATATGCCAGCGTTCGAGCCAGCGCACCACGGGATTGAGCGTATAGGCGATCAGGATGCCGAGCAGCAGCGGCACGAAGAACTTCTGCGCCCACTGGAGCGCGAATACGAAGGCGATGGTGGCGAGGATGCCGAGCGATAGCCCGCGAGCATTGACGTGCAGCGGCACGCGCATGCCGCCAATGTGCAAGGCGATGTCGTCGCCGCCGCGCGTCTCGGCGCGGACGGCGTCGCCAGGGGCGGCTGGATCAGGCGAAAGGTTGGATGCTGCCGGCGTGGCCGGATCGGGTTGTGCTAGCTGCATGGTGTGCCTGAACGAGATACCGGGCCGCCCCGGTTGTGCGCATATTATTTCACACGGATGTCATTCTTGACCGAGGTCACGCCCTTGACGCCGCGTGCGATCTCGACGGCGCGCTGTGCGTCGCGTGGATCGGACACGAAGCCCGACAGCTGGACGTCGCCCTTGAAGGTTTCGACATTGACTTCACGTGCCTTCACGTTCGGGTCATTGATCAGGGCAGCCTTGACCTTGGTGGTGATCACGGTGTCATCGACGTATTCGCCGGTGCTGGCCTGGTTGTTGGTCGACGAGCAGCCGACGGCGGTGATGGCGACGGTGGCGACGAAAGCTGCGGAGATGAGGTTTTTAGCGATTTTCATGATGGCTCCTTATTGATGGTCATGGTGCAGCAATACCCTTGCGGGCGGGTTGGGCGGCGCCGGCAATCCGGCCCGCGGGTTCTTATTTGCCGTAGGCGGTCCGGACGGTGCTGACGCAACCTTCCTTGACCTCTCCGGCGTAGGCATCGCACTTCTGCAGTGCGACGCGGTATTCGGCGTCGATCTTGACGTCCTGCGCATCGAGGCGCGCCTCGATCGCCTTGCGGTCGGCCCTGGCATCGGCCTGGCTGGCGACCAGCGTCGCCTTGGCCTGGCGCTGGCACACCTCGCGGTCGTTGCCGACCGCGGCGCCACAGCGCGTCTTGTCGCGCTCGTAATAGGCCGACGCAATGCGCATGCGCGCCTGGGTATAGGCCGCCAGCGTGTTCTTGTAGGCAGCGCCCGCCTCTTCTTCGATGCGCACCCGGGCCGCCTTGGCGTCGGCAACGCAGATCTCGTGCGGGATGCCGGCCAGCGCATCGCAGCGCGTCTTGGCGGCGTCATAGGCGGTCTCGGCGCCATCCATCGTCTGCTGGTAGACAATCTTCGCATCCGGCGCCGGCTGCTGGGCGACGGCCTGCCCAGCCCAGCCAAGGGCTGCACCGATCAGGAGGAGCGCATGCGAAGTCTTCATTGTTTTTGTTCTCCATTTGTCAACACTGGAGACATCTTTACATGTCGCGAACGCGCCTTCTGTTCGGTGCCGAACACAAGCGGCAGAGTGTTGTCGCACGTCTCTGTTGAGCCAAATATTGGACAAACGTGGTTAGGAAAAATCGGGCAGATGCCGCATGCCCGGATCGCCCTCGCGCATAGCGGCAGGCTTTACCCTGGGGGCAAGGTGGGTGCGGCAACGCACAGACCCTGCTCGGGCACCTGACTATTCTGGATTCATACTTTTGTCAGGAGAACAACATGAATGCTAACCGTAAATTTATCGTCGCCCTGCTGGCGTCCGGCGCACTTCTCACTGGCTGCGCCAGCAACAGTTCCCAGCCATACGGCCATAACAATGGCTATGGTTCGGGCAGCAGCACCGCCTCGGCTGGCTACGGCGTGATCGAATCGATCCAGGTGGTCCAGGGCGAGAATCGCACCAGCGGCGCGGGCGGCGTGCTCGGTGGCGTGGTCGGCGCACTGGCCGGCAGCCAGATCGGCAGCGGCGGCGGCCGTACCGCGGCCACCGTGGCCGGCGGCCTGGCCGGCGCCGTGGTGGGTAACAACGTCGAGAAGAACCGCAATGCCGCAGGTCCAGAGATGTACCAAATCAATATGCGCATGGATAACGGCGAATACCGCGCCGTGACCCAGGACAGCGCCTATGACCTGCGCGTGGGCAACCGCGTGCGCATCGTCGACGGCCGCGTCTACCGTTACTGATCCGACGGCATGAGTGCGGCGCGCTAGCCTGCCCTCATGCAACCCGGGCCGGCGCGCCGGCCACCGAACAGCTGGAGGCAAGCATGGCAACTCTCATCCGCATCCTGCGCGGCCTCGGCGCCTGCGCACTGGCTGGCGCCGCATGCTCGGCATCGGCCCAGGAGCAGGCGCAGGCCGGGACCGACGCGACGGTCAACCCGACCATCGCCCGCCAGCAAGCCCAGGAAATCGCCAACGGCGATCCGGCGCGCTGGTATCGTAACGATCCCGAACAACAAACCCTGCGCAAGGAACTCGGCGCCGCGCTGCAGGAAGCACAGAACGCCTGCCGCAAGGCGCCGGCGGCCGAGCGCAAGTCGTGCCTGGACGCGGCGCGCTCGACCTGGCAGCGCGAAACAGCGCAGCTGGGCAAGCCGATGCCGCGCCAATAGGCAGTTATCGGGCCGGCAGGCAACAGGCATATGGCGGTTACCTCGGTGACCGCTTTTTTTGCCCCTGCTTCTTGCCCTATTTTCTTGCCCTATTTTCTTGCCCTATTTCTTGTTGCGCCGCGGCGGCAAGGCATACACGTCGGCGACCAGGGTGCTGTCGCCGATCTGGCGGCTGGGCGATGCCGAATCGTGCACAACCAGCAGTTCCTCCTCGCGGCCGTCCTGGCTCGAGAACAGCGAGATGCCTTCAGGGTGGTCGACGCCTTGGCCGAACGGCAGCGCCAGCACATGTTCCAGCATCTCGCGCGTCACCGCCGACGCTTTATCAGGCCGCGCCCCGCCGGGCCACCTGAACAGCGTCACCGGGCCATCCAGGTCCATCGTCGGCCCGGCCAGGATCAACAAGTCCTTGCCCTGCACGCACAGGTCGCGGATGCCCAGGCCATCGAGGTCCAGGAAGTGCTTGCGGTACATGGCGCCATCCTCGTCGAGCGGCGCCAGCCGCAGCCAGCCTTCCCCGGCATCGTCGACCGGAGCCACTTCGACGATCGCTGCCCAGCCGCGCAGCACCGGGCCGCGCAGGCCCAGCAGCACGTGCTTGCCGGCCAGGGCGATACCCTCGATATCGAAGCCGTTGTCCTTGCCGGGAATCGCCAGGAAGGGACCGAAGTGCTCGTCGTTCCTGAGCAGCGCGGTCAGTTCGTTGCCATGCTCGTCGCCGCGCAGCAGCGCCGCCGTGCGCCGCTTGCCTTTTGATCCAGTCTCTTTCACCAGCTCATGCGAACCGTCCCGCCCGACGAGCGGAATGCGCGCCAGCAGGTAGCGGTTGCCGTCGGCGCTGACGTTGGCCAGGCGCTTGTGGCTACGCCGCACGCCATCGCCCTCGTCCGGCCGCTTGCGGCGCAGGCTGTGCGAGCCGGTCAGCCACAGGTAGCCGCCATCGCTGGCCAGGCCCTCGATATCGGCCTCGTTGATGCGCTTGCCTTCGGCCTCGTAGGGCGGCAGCGGCAACGCCAGGAAATCGTGCAGCGCGTACTGGCGGTGCGCGCGCGCAAAACTGGTCTTGCCGCGGCTGTCCTCGGCCGCCAGGGTCAGGCGCTCGATGCTGAGCGACTCGTCATTGGCCAGCCACAGGGTGTCGCCCATGCGCAGGGCCACCGACAGGCCGTTGCGCAATTGTTTGCCGGGGCTGAGGGCATCGCGTTCGGGGTGGAATTCGAGCAGGACGATATTGGATGGATGCATGCGGCGCCTCGCAAGTAAGAACGGCAATCAGGGGCGGCAGGCAAAAAAAGACGGCGTCCAATCCCCGATTGCGACGCCGCTCAAGCCCCACCATATTCTGTACAACGCGACCTGCCCTAGTGTCTCGATAACGGCGCGGTCGCTCGCCTGCCAGCTGTTTGTTGCCGCAAAAGCCTTTGCGGCAACCCTTGAAACACAGCTTACCCTTATTCAGGGATTTGCTGCGCCCGTTTGCGATTGGCGTACCAGCCCAGTGCGCCCAGCACCAGGGCGGCGCCCGCCGCTTGCTTGCCGAGCCGGCGCTGGCGCACGAAATTGACCACGCCCAGGGCATACGGCAGCAGCACCGACACATTGGTGCCGGTCGGCTTGAGCATCGCATCGGCCCGGGCACGCAGGGCCCAGGTGGCATGGTCCATCGCCGAGTGCAGCATCACCTCTGGTTTGATACTGTACTGGATGCTGGCCTTGGCATGGGCCACGCCTGCACGGAAGAACTCGCCTTCACGCAACAGCTCGGCCTTGCGCACCGCCGGATCCAGGCTGTGCTGGTGACCGGCCAATCCAATCGTTCCGTTTTGATTTTGCATACTTTCTCCCTTGTTATTTGCGCCGGCAGCGGTCGCGCACGACTGCCGCCGACGGCGGCCGCCTGCTGCAACCGCTTACAGCAGCCGCTTACAGCAACATCTCGCGGTCGTTCTTGAGTTCTTTCATCGTCGCCGGGAAGGCCAGCTTGTTCTGCTTGAGCAGCGCCAGGCCCTTGGTCACCAGCACCGCCGTGACCAGCGCGAACACCGCGAACATGATCAGGAGGACGGTCCAACCCATCGAATCCCATGCCAGCGCGACCACGGTCATGGCGCCGAAGGCGACGGCGAACCAGACCGCCAGCACCGCCGCCGCAAAGATGGCCAGCAGCTCGATGATGTGGTTGCGCACCTCGGTCAATTCGAGTGCCGCGAGCTCGACCCGCGACACTGCCAGGCCGAACAGGCTCTTGAACAGGCTCGAGATGCCGCTGAAGACACCGGGGGTGTGTACGATCGATTCTTTTTTATCCACGTTGTTCCCCCGGCCTTAATGTTTGCGGCTCAGCAGGATGCCGAGCAGCACACCGACGCCGGCCGCGATCGCCATCGTGCGCCAGGGATTGTCGTGAACGTAGACATCGGCCGTGTGGGCCAATTCCTTGCCCTTTTCGACGGCATGGGTCGGCAGCAGGCTGGCGCCGCCCAGGGCCTTGTCGAGCAGCTCCATGCCGCGCGCACGCAATTCTTCGGCCTTTTCGCCGGTCAGCGAGGCGGCCGCGGTCAGCATCGATTGCGCATCGCGCACCAGCGCCTTCACGTCGGACTGGGTGGCATAGGTGCTGCCGCTGATCGGGTGCATGCTGCCGTTGGTGTTGCGGGATGTTTCTAGCATGTTCTACTCCTGTAACTATGGTGAATCGGTCAGACTGGACGAACAAGCTGGCTCAGGCCATCAGGTCACGCAAATCGTCGGCATGCTCTTCTTCGACCGCCATGATGTCGATGAGCATATTGCGCGTGGTCGGATCCTTGTCGCCGATCGCCGCGATCATTTGACGATATGACTCGATCGCCACCCGCTCGGCAATCAGGTCGGCCCGCACCATCGCCTGCACGTCGTCGGATTCGTCGTATTCGGCATGGCTGCGCGCGGTGAACGTGGCCGGATTGAAGTTGGGCGAGCCGTTGAGCTGCACGATGCGTTCGGCGATGCGGTCGGCGTGTTCCTGCTCTTGCTGGGCGTGCTCGAGGAACTCGGCCTTGATGTGGCCGGTGTTCGGGCCGGCCACCGTGTAGTAATGGCGCTTGTAGCGCATCACGCACAAGAGCTCGGTGGCCAGGGCGTCGTTGAGCATTGCGATGACCGCTTCGCGGTCGGCCTGGTAACCCTCGGTGACGGCGCCGTCATCGAGGTTGGCCGCCGCGCGGCGGATGGCCTCGATGTCGAAACCGTGTGCCAGCTTGTTCGTCTGTTCCATGCTGTTTCCTTACTCGGTTCAAAATGTTCAACGCATTGCTGCGCGTGGCGGGATTGCCGCACCCTCGTTCGACAGCACGATCTCGACGCGGCGGTTCTGCTGGCGGCCCGAGGCGTTGTCGTTCGACGCCACCGGGAAGGCCTGGCCGTAGGCTTTCATCGAGATGCGGTCGCGCGACACGCCCATCTGGGCCAGCGCAGTGGCGACCGCATTGGCGCGGCGCTGCGAGAGGTCCTGGTTATAGCTCGCGCTACCGGTACTGTCGGTAAACCCTTCGACCAGCACCGAGCGGTTCGGGTTCTGCGTCATCACGTCGGCCAGTTTGCGCAGGGTCGAGGTCCCGTTCGGATTCAGCGTCGCCTGGTCGGTCGCGAACAGCACGTCGCCGATCGTCACCACATAGCCGCGCTCGGTCTTGACGGCCTGGATATCGTTCAGCAGGCCTTCGAGCTGGGCGGCGCGCTCGGCCAGCGCGGCATTCTGCTGCATGGTGGCCTGGGCCTGTGCCTGGGCTTGCTGGGCAGCGGCCTGGGCGGCCTCGGCCTCGCGCTTGGCGCGGTCGGCTTCCGCCGTGCGTGCCTCGAGGCGCACCTGGTCGCGCTGGCGCGACGCATCGGCGATGTCGGCCTCGGCCGCCTTGGCCTTGGCGACTTCTTGCGCGGTGGCGATGCGCTGCTTGGCGACATAGGCCAGGCGGTCGACGTCTGCCAGGCTTTCGCGGCGGTGCGCGGCCTGGTTGGCCTGGTCGAGCGCCTCGCTGGCCTGCTTGAACTCCATCGGCGCATAGGTCGAGACCTGCGGATTATTGTTGGCGCTGACGAAGTCGGCGCGCGCCTGGTCCAGGGTCGGCGTGCTCATCGGCGCGCTGGCGCAGGCGGCGGCCAGCACGGCGGCGGCCAGGATCGATACGGCGGATTTACGGTTTTTCATGTTCTTGTTCCTCTTCTTGTTGGAGCGCCGTTCGACGGCGCGGACTCATGCATTCAACACAGGCATTGAAGCTTCACATCACTGGCTGTTGGCGCGATCGACTTCCTCGCGCAGCACGCGCAGGTCTTCGTTCAGCTGGGTCGAGGCGGCGGTGGCCTTGGCCGACACGGCCTTGCTCTGGGCCAGCTTGGCGTCGGCCTGGGCCTGGACCGCCAGCTCGCGCGCCAGCTTGTAGTCGCGCGCGGCCAGGGCCTGGTTGGCGCGGCCCATCTTGTCGCGGGCAGCGCTGATCTCGGCCGGCGCCAGTTCGGCGGCGCCCGCCGACACGGCGTTCTCCACTGCATGGCGCGAGACCGCCACGTCGGCCGTGGCCGGCGCCTGGTCGGGGCTCGCGCACGCGGTCAGCGCCAGTACGGCAGCGGCGCAGCCAAGGCGGGCAAACCCGGTCATCGTTTGATGTTTATTCATCGCATATTCTCCTGGGGAAGTGTTGTAAGGAACGTTATAAACCTGTTATCGCCGCCGATCAGTACGTTGACGCACATTGTCCAAGGCAGCTGTGCCTCTGAAACACCCTGTAACAACACGGCATGCGCATTGTGTGTTGCCGAACAGATCAAACCAGCGCCGATCTCTACGCTTGCACCAAGTCACCGAGAAACGACATACCGAATGAACCGATCGAGCGTCAAGCGTCATGGATTTACCCTGGTCTTGCTGGCCCTGCTGGCTGGCGGACCGCTGGCAGGCTGCGCCTCTGGCATCCCCGGCTTCGGCGCCGTCGATGCCGCACACGACGACGCCATCAGCGCCAGTGTGCGCAGCGCCATCCGGCTCGATCCGGAACTGACGGTCTCCGATCTCGATGTCGACACGTACCAAGGCATTGTCCGGCTTAGCGGTTTCGTGAGCTCGGCGGACAGCGTAGCCGCGGCGGCCTCGGTCGCGCGAACCGTCAAGGGCGTCAAATCGGTCAGGAATGACCTGCGCCTGAAATAACCCCATCTAAGGAGATCACCATGAAAACCATCAAAACCCTGGTAGTGACCGTCACCCTGGCAACCGCGGCAATCGGCATGACCGGCTGCGGCAATATGTCGAAGCAGGACCGTAACACCGCCATCGGCGCCGGCGCCGGCGCCGTGCTGGGCGGGGCCGTGACCGGCGGCAGCGCCATCGGCACCGTGGGCGGCGCAGCCGTCGGCGGCGTGATCGGCAACCAGGTCAAGACCACCAACTGATCCAGGTAGTCCGCCACCAAAAACAAAACGCCCGGCTCGTCCGGGCGTCTTGCTTGGTGGTGCTGAGGTCCGTAGGGTTGGCGGCTCCGCCGCCGACGCGTCACCGTCACCGTCACCGCCACCGAAATGATGTTCAGGTTTCCTGCGCCACCGACATTGCCCCCGCCTCCCTGACGATCTGGTAGCAGGTGCACGAGGCCGCCGCCAGGCCGTCCGGATCGAGGATCTCGATATTGCCGCGGCTGTAGTTGATCAGCCCCTGCTGCTGCAGCGCGCTGGCCGCCTTGGTCACGCCCACCCGGCGTACGCCGAGCGCATGGGCGAGGAATTCATGGGTCAGGTGGAAGCGGTCGGACTGCAGCCGGTCACGCGTCACCAGCAGCGAGCGCGCCAGGCGCGCCTCGAGCACGTGGAAGCGGCTGCAGACGGCGATCTGGATCGCCTGCGCCAGCAGCGCATCGGTGTAGCGGTACAGCACCCGCTGCAGGGCCGGATTGCGCTCGACCTCGGCGCGAAAGCGCGCGCCCTCCATGCGGCTGGCGCTACCCGCGCGCTGCACCACGGCGCGCACCTGGGTCGTGTCGTGGCCGAGCGCGGTGGTCACGCCGAGCATGCCCTCGCGTCCGACCTGGCCGACCTCGAGCGTCATGCGGCCTTCGACCACGCCCAGCAGCGATACCAGGCAATCGTGTGGAAAATAAATGTGCTCGATCGGATTGCCGGCCTCGCACAGCACCTGCCCGGCCTCGACCGTGACCTGGTTCAGCAGCGGCAGCATGCGGGCCATGTCCTGTGGCGGCAACGCGGCCAGCAACAGGTTACTGTTGTGCTCGGCGACGGGCGGGTGAACGGCAGAGTTCATTTTTTCCTCAAGAGACTGGCAGCAAGGGCACGCAGCGCAAGCCGGGAACGCGGCGTTCCAGATACATTTGCAAACAATTTAAGCCAGCGTAACCGCCGCCCCTGAGCCAGTATGTACGGTGACGCACGGAAGCTCCGGTTGTTCCTGACGACAATTGTTGAACCCTCGGCGTCAACGCCATACGAAAGGAATAAAGATGAATACGCCACCAAACCACCCCGTCAAGGGCCGCACCCACCCCTTGCTGCTGCTGGCTGCCGCGGCCGTCGTGCTGTTCTGCATGGTCGGCACCGCCGCCATCATGGGCTGGCTGCCCTCGTCCGTCGGCGGCACCGCCAACCGCCAGCTGAGCGAAGCCGAGCGCCTGGCGCTGGCCTCGACCCTGCCGCAGGACGTGCCCCAGCCGGCGCCTGGCGTGGCCCCCGGCACGGACTACCCCGGCGCGCCGCTGGCGCCGGCGGCGCAGGCCTATGCGCCGGCGCCGGCCGTGGCCCCGGTGCAGCAGGCGCCGGCCCCGGTCGTGGCCGCACCCGTTAAAGAAAGCAAGCCGACCCAGGTCGCCGCCAACGAGCGCGACTGGTGCTCGAACTGCGGCAACGTGGAATCGGTGCGCACCATCACCCAGCGCGCCGAAGGCAGCGGCCTGGGCGCGGCCGGCGGCGCCGTCATTGGCGGCCTGCTGGGCAACCAGGTCGGCGGCGGCAGCGGCCGCACCCTGGCCACCGCGGCCGGCGCGATCGGCGGCGCCGTGGTCGGCAACCAGGTCGAGGGCAATATGAAAGCCACCACCAGCTACGAGATCCGCGTGCGCCTGGACGACGGCACCTTGCGCACCTTCCGCCAGAACAGCCAGCCGCAATGGCGCAGCGGCGATCGCGTGCGCATCGTCAAGGGAAAGCTGCGCTCGGTCGCCTGATCACGCACTCTGCATGACTACCACATGGCCGGAATCGCGCAAGCGTTCCGGCCAAAGTTTTTCCTGAACGCAATGTGCGCCAACGCACGGAAATATGGATGAGCTGACCCGACAATCGAATCACGCTGAAACGAATGGCGGGGCACACCATCAACCGTGGGAGAAACGCATGAACAGCCTGGCATGGATCGGCATCATCGTCTGGGGAATCGTACTGACTCTGTTCGGCCTGCTGTCGGCCGGACCGGCGCCCGACGGACACGGTCACCTGCAGCCGCAGGACATCGTGTTCCTGATCGCGGGCGGCCTGGTGACCTGCCTGATCGGCTGCACCGGGCTGATGGGCATGATGGGCTGGATCCCTGGCATTCGCAAACAAAAAAGTTGTGTTTAATGTACGCCATCGAACGGTAGTCAACAGTACTCTGGTCAATACTGGAATCACAGCGCAACCGGCGCAAACAGTAGAGGAGAAACCATCATGTTATATACCATCGCTGTCGTTCTCGTAATCCTGTGGCTGCTCGGCCTGGTGACCTCGTACACCATCGGCGGCTTCATCCATATCCTGCTCGTCGTCGCGGTCATCATGATCCTGGTTCGCCTGATCAGCGGTCGCGGCATATAGATGTAAAATGACAAGTCCCGCTTGTCGAAACACCCAATCCGTTTCGCGGTCGCGCCTGTTTCGGGCGTGACGACGAAACGGATTTTTTACTTTAAGGAGTTCCACCATGAATAAAAACTTCATCAAGACGACTGCCGCCATCGCCATCGTCGCCCTCACCGCCACCGGCTGCGCCGACATGTCCACCACCCAGCGCGGCACCGCGACCGGCGCCGGCATCGGCGCCGGCCTGGGCGGCCTGATCGGTGGCACCACCAGCGGCGGCGGCGGTGGCCGCGTGGCAGGCGGCGCCGCCATCGGCGCGGCCGCGGGCGCCGTGATCGGCAATATCTGGTCCAAGCGCATGGAAGCCCAGAAGCAGCAGATGGAACAGGCCACCCAGGGCACCGGCGTGCAAGTCACCCAGACCCAGGACAACCGCCTGAAACTCGAGATCCCGAGCGATATCTCGTTCGATACGGGCCGTTCTGACATCAAGGGCAACTTCCAGCCGATCCTGCAGCGCTTCGCCCAGACGCTGCAAGAAAATCCGAACACCAATGTGGTCATCATCGGCCACACCGACAGCACCGGCAGCGACTCCATCAACCAGCCGCTGTCGGTCGACCGCGCCTCGCGCACCCGCGACTACCTGGCCGGCCGCGGCGTGAACCCGAACCGCATCACCATCGAGGGCCGCGGCTCGCGCGAACCGATCGCCTCGAACAACGACAATGCAGGCAAGGCGCGCAACCGCCGTGTCGAGATCTACGTCGCCGAACCGGCGCGCGGCTGATCTTCTAAGCCCACGATGACAAAGGCCGGCAATGCCGGCCTTTGTCGTTTCAAGACGCTGATATCGCGGGTATTCAGCCGGCGTCGGTGAACGCCAGGTACAGCTCGCGCGCCTGGCGCGCGACCGGGCCGGCTTCGAGCGTGCGGTCTTCGTAGCGGGTGCACGGCGTGACCTTGCCGTAGTTGCCGGTGCTGAAGATCTCGCGCGCGGTATTGAGCTCGGTCGCCTTGACCGTACGTTCCTCGACCTGCACGCCGGCATCGGCCAGCAGCGCCATCACGCGGGCGCGCGTGATCCCCGCCAAAAAGGTGCCGTTCAGGGCCGGCGTCACTACCTTGCCGTCCTCGGTCACCAGGAACAGATTGGATGCTGCGAACTCGGCCACGTGGCCTTCGGCGTCGAGCATGATGGCCTGGTCGAAGCCGCGCTCTTTCGCCTCGCGCATGGCGCGGGTCGAGTTGGCGTACAGGGCCGAGGCCTTGGCGTCGGTCGGCGCCATATTCGGCTGCGGACGGCGCATGGTCGACAGGCAGCTCGAGAAACCGGTGAACGGCGGCAGCGGCGCATCGAACAGGGTCAGCGCGAACTGGCTTTTTTCGGCCACCGGAATCAGGAAGCCCTCGGAGCCGAACACCAGCGGGCGGATATACAGCTCGGCATCCGGCGGGAACTTGGCCACGCCTTCGCGCACCAGCGCTTCCATCTCGTCTACGTCCAAGGGGCAGCGCAGGCCCAGTTTTTCGCTCGACGCGATCACGCGCTCCAGGTGCGGACGCAGGTCGGGCAGCTTGCCGCGGATCGCGCGCGCGCCATCGAAGACCGACGAACCGAGCCACAGGCTGTGGTCCATCGCGCCATACAGGGGGGTGTTACCTTCGGCCCATTGGCCGTTGTAATAAGTGAGGTACATGGTTGCCTTCTCGAACATAAACCGAACCAGTGTAGCGGGGACAGCCCCTTTCCGTCCAGTTGCCCGGACGGCCGGGACCGGTGGCTTACTGTTCGTTGCCACACCATATTTACTGCTCGCCTCGCGTACACTACGGCTTTCCAGTAAAAATTGTTTTCATGCTTGCTACTCTCGAACGGATCGATCCCTACAGCGACAATATCGACCTGCTGGTCGAATTGGTCTGCCACTTGCGCCCGAGCCAGCGCTGGGTGTGGCAGGACGCGGACGATCCGGCCCAGGCGGTGCGCACGCTGACCCAGCTGCTGAAGGGCAATCCGGGCCAGGCCTGGTCACTGCGCCGCTACATCACCACCCTGCTCGAGAAACGCCGGCACACCAGCCTTTACAGCGATATCGGCATCCTGTCGAACGATGGCTTCGTCACCGAACTGAAAGGCCGCATCACCTACCGTTTCCTGCCGCCGGCGCTCGACGACCTGTACCTGTCGGACGCGCTCGACCAGGTGCTGTACCGCGAGGACGACTTCGAATGGATCCGCGCGGTGCCAGACGCCGACTGGATGCAGCTGTTCGACGTGATCGCCAATGCCCCGCCGCCAGAAGACCACGCTCCCGGCCGCGCGCGCGTGGTCACGCTCAAGGGCTTGCTCGATGCGATCCGCACCCTGTCCTGCCGCATCTGCGCGCTCGGCCTCGAGCCGCGCCTGGTGCACAGCTACAGCCAGATCGAGAACTTCGATTCGCCGTTCCTGATGCAGAACATCGAGGCCAACCGCTACCTCGACGAGTACGCGCGCTATCTTGGTGGCGAGCGCGCGCTCCCGGACGACGCACGCCACCTCCTGGTGATGCTCGACCAGTGCGAGGACGTGGTGCTCAAGATCCGGCGCCTGGCGCTGTCGAACGGCACCAGCATCGCCCTCACCTACCTGCTGGTGGCGGTGCAGCAAAGCATCGACCGCCTGCAAAAGCTGCTGTTCCTGGTCGACGTCACCGACGAACAGAGCTCGACGCCGGTGCCGATTCCCGCCGCGCTGGAAGTGATGGACGAGCTGGTGGTCGATGGCGAAGTCCTGGCGCCCGTGGTGCCGGTGGCCGACAAGCCGGGCCAGCTGGCGCCGCTCGAGGCGCCGCTGCTCAGCCCGCGCCAGCGCGCCGCGATCGCCCTGGCCGAAGAGCTGATCGAAGCCCACAACACCAAATACCAGGTGAGCGGCCTGGTGCGCGACAATGTCCACTTGCTGGCGCGCAACGTCACCGAGAACGCCAGCCGCACCGGCGAGCACTACATCGCCGAAGACCGCAAGGACTTGCGCCGCATGCTGTGGTCGTCGTCCGGCGCCGGCTTCATCGTCGGCTTCATGGCGCTGGTAAAAATCCTGATGGGCTATCTGCGCATGCCGCCGCTGATCGAGGCCTTCCTGTTCAGCATGAACTACTCGTTCGGCTTCGTGCTGATCCACATGTTGCACTTCACGGTCGCGACCAAGCAGCCGGCCATGACGGCCCAGCGCATCGCCGCCTCGCTGCACCGCTCGGCCAGCGGGCGCGGGATCGACGTCGACAAGCTGGCCGAACTGGTCAACAAGGTATTCCGCACCCAGATGGTGGCAGTGCTCGGCAACGTGCTGGTGGCCTTCCCGGTCGCCTGGGGCATCGCCGAAGGCGTGCGCTGGTACACCGGCCACCACCTGGTCGACCCGATCAAGGCACTGCACCTGCTCAACGATATCGATCCGCTCCACAGCCCGGCCCTGTTCTACGCGGCCGTGGCCGGCGTCTGGCTGTTCGTCGCCGGCCTGATCTCGGGGTATTACGACAATAAGGCCCTGTATACCCGCATGGGCCAGCGCGTGCAGCAGATCCGCGGCCTGCGCCGGCTGCTGGGCGCCGAGCGCCTGGCGCGGCTGGGCGGCTATGTCGAGGACAATCTCGGCGGCCTGATGGGTAACTTCTTCTTCGGCATCCTGCTCGGCACCACCGGCACCGTCGGCTTCCTGCTCGGCCTGCCGATCGACATCCGCCACATCACCTTCTCGGCCGCCAATTTCGCGACCGCGCTGGTGGCCCTGGACTATGGCATGAGCTGGGCCCAGATCGGCAACGCCGCCGCCGGCGTGCTCCTGATCGGTACCGTCAACCTCCTGGTCAGCTTCGGGCTGGCGCTGTGGGTGGCGCTGCGCGCGCGCAATATCCAGTTCAAGCGCTGGATCCTGCTGGTGCAGGCGCTGGGCCGGCGCTTCGCGTATTCGCCGGTCGAATTCTTCCTGGGACCGCGGCACCGCCAGTTGCCGCCGCCCGACACCGTCTCGTCGAGGGGATCAAAATGAACAAGAAGCGCTTCGCCGCCTGGTTCGGCTTCATCGGTTTCGTTTGCGTCGTGGCCTCGTGCAAGGCCCTGCCCGACCGTAGCACCATCGCCGGAGCGCCCGACAAGGCCGTGCCCACCGTCGCCACCCAGCGTGGGGAACTCAAGGACGGACAGGCGGCGGCGCTGCTCAAGCGGCGCTGGGCGCGCGCCTCGCCCGACCTCAAGCAGCTGGCGGTGCTCGAAGAACAGGCGACCGGCGTGCCGCTCATCGCCGGCAACCAGGTCTCGCTGCTGTTCGACGGCCCGGCGACCATGCGCGCCATGATGGAAGCGGCCAAAAACGCGAAGACCTCGATCAACCTCGAAACCTATATCTTCGACCACGACGAGATCGGCGCCCAGTTCGCCGAGATCCTGATGCAGAAGCGGCGCGACGGCGTGGTGGTCAATATCATCGTCGACGGCGTGGGCACCCTGGCCACGCCCAAGGAATTCTTCGACCGCCTGCGCCAGGCCGGCATCAACGTGCTGGTGTTCAATCCGGTGAACCCGACCAAGCGGCCGGGCAAATGGGCGCTGAATAACCGCGACCACCGCAAGATCATGATCGTCGACGGCAAGGTCGCCTTCACCGGCGGCATCAATATCAGCAGCACCTACGCCAACAGCTCGCTGTTCCGCTCCAATAAGCGGGCCGGCAAGGTCAACGAGGAAGACGTCGGCTGGCGCGATACCCACATCAAGATCGAAGGCCCGGCGGTCGGCGCGCTGCAATGGGCGTTCATCGACAACTGGGTGCACCAGGACGCGGGCGAGCTGCCCCAGATCGACTACTTCCCCAAGCTCGCGCCGGTCGGCGAGAAGGTGGTGCGGGTGCTGGCCACCTCGCCCGACCGCGATTCGGAGATCTATAAATCGCTGGTGCTGGCGATCGGCGAAGCGAAGAAATCGATCCACATGACGGCCGCCTATTTCGTGCCCGACCAGCAGATCGTCGACGGCCTGGTCGCGGCCGCACAACGTGGGGTCCAGGTGCAGCTGGTGCTGCCGGGCGTGTCGGACCACGACTTCATCAAGTATGCGGGCGAGTCGTTCTACCAAGCGCTGCTCGAGGGCGGCGTGGAGATCTACCAGCTGCAGGTGGCGGTGCTGCACGCCAAGACCACGGTGATCGACGGCATGTGGTCGTCGATCGGCTCGGCCAATATCGACCGCCGGAGCTTCATCCACAACTACGAGGTCAATGTGGTGGTGCTCGATCCGCACTTCGGGCGCGATATGGAGGCGGCGTTCCGCGAAGACTTGCGGCACTCGAAGCAGATCAAGCTCGACGAGTGGAAGCGGCGGCCGTGGGGCGATCGGCTGCGCGAGATGATGTCGCGCCTGACCGAGTACTGGATCTAGAAAGCCGTCGGGTTGGCGGCTTCGCCGCCGACGCGTCGATCGTTATCGGCGCCGTTTTCGCGCCGGATGATTCTGCGGCCAACCATCACCGCGTCGGCGGCAGAGCCGCCTACCCTACGCATACCCGGTCACAGGCCGGCCGCCAGCATCCCGTCGCTATGCGGCGACCAGATGCTGCCGGCCCGGACGAACTTCTCGGTCGTCACCAGTTCGAACTTGCCGCCCACCACATCCCAGCCATAGCGGTCGATCTCGACCCGCTGCGGCTCGACCCGCACCACATTGAATGAATTGACCTCGCCGCGCCCCCGCGTGGAAGTCGCGGTGCCGGCCTGGATCACCAGCGCAGCATATTCGGCGATCTGGTAGCGCGCCGCCGTGCTGCCGGCGTGGCTGGCGTGCATGTGGCCGGCCATCAGGATGTCGACATTCGTCTGCGCGAACACTTCCATCGCCATCGGCGCACGTACCACCAGGTCGCGCCTTTCGTAGTGCTCAGGGAGGTCGAAGGGGTGGTGGGTGACGACGATGCGCGTGACCTGCGGCCCCAGGCCGGCCAGGCGATCGCGCAAGCCGGCAACCTGCTCCTGGCTGATGCGGCCGTCCTTGATGGTCAGCGAGCGCGCGGTGTTGACGCCCACCACGGCGATCTCGTCGTCGATGAAGACCGGTTCCAGCTCGTCGGTAATGAAGCGCCTGTAGCGCGCCAGGGGCCGCACGAAGCGGCGCAGCACGTTGTACAGCGAGATGTCGTGGTTGCCCGGCACGATGATCTGCGGCCCGGGCAGCGTATCGAGGAAGGCGCGCGCCTGTTCGAATTCCTCGACCCTGGCGCGCTGGGTCAGGTCGCCCGAGATCACGACCACGTCGGCCGCGATGCGCTCGACCAGCTCGCGCAAGGGGCCCAGCAAGGCCTGGTCGACGCGGCCGAAGTGCAGGTCGGACAGGTGAACGAGGGTACGCATCGGGTCTCCTTTTTTCAGATCTCTTGCGGCGGCGCCCCGCCCGCCGCGCCGCGTTCGCGCGCGGCCCGGGCATGGCGCCGGTTGAGGGTGGCGGTGCCGCCGATGCAGATCGCCAGCCAGCCGCAGCCTTCGGCCAGGGCCGCCAGGATGTCGGTCAGGTAGTGCGCACCGAGGTACATGCGCGAGAACGCGATCAGGCCGATCATCAGCGCGGCCAGCAGGAACGGCAGCAGGCGTCCCGCCCAGGAGCTGGCCCGGCGCGCGAAATAGCAGGCCAGCAGGCCATAGAGCACGGTGGCGGCCATCGTGTGCCCGCTCGGGAAGCTGTAGGTGGTGAGCGTGAGGATGGGCTCCTCGAAATGCGGCCGCGCGCGCTCGAAGGTGTGCTTGAGCGCGACATTGAGCAGCATCCCGCCCGGCACGCTCGCGACCAGCGCGATCGGCCAGTAGCGATGGCCGCGCCGGACCAGCCATATACCGACGCCGGCGGCGATCGCGAGCACGCCGGGCGTGCTGTGGACGTGGGTCAGGACCAGCAGCGCATCGCGCAGCAGGCCCCCCTGGCTCGCGTGCGCATGCAGCCATCCGGCCACCGCCACGTCGAGCCGGGTGATCGGGGCGCCGGCAACCACCGCCCCGGCCAGGTGGGCGAAGCCCGCCATCGCGAGCAGCAGCAGGACCACCCCGACAGTCAGGTGCAGGCCATATTCGCCCTCGGGCGAGAAGCGGGCGGCGGCGAAACGGTGGAGGCGGGGCAGGCTCTTGGTCATGGTGGGCAGATTATGACCGACTTGGCGAAAAAACCACACACACAAAAAAACACTGTGTATTTGAACAGTAGCTGTAGATTTATACAGTGGTTGTGTTATTCTTTCCTCACTGCACAACCACTTCGACACAAGGAAACGAACATGACCACTCTGAACAGCTCCTTCGGCCTGGAACACGCACCTGTCCCCTTCCTGGCACGCATCGGCCGCCGCGAGATCCTCGTCACCCGCGATTTCCGCAAGCGCTTCTATGCCGTCAATCCGATCATCGAGTGCGACACCGGCGTCGAGGCCGGCCACGTCGAGATCCTGCTGTTCCGCCGCTGGCTGCTCATCTTGTCCAAGGCTCACTGATCCGGCACGGCATGCGGTAGAAACCGAATAAGGATTGTTGAATATATTCGTTTTCTTTCTATGGGCTGAGATCGTACGCTACGGTTTCCCACCCTCCAGAAAGATAATAAATGCTTCGCAAAACCTTCATTCGTTCCCTCGCAGCACTGACGCTGCTGGTACAAACCTCGGCTTTCGCCGCCGACGTGAACCTGCTCAATGTGTCGTACGACCCGACCCGCGAGCTGTACCATGAGTTCGACGCTGCTTTCGCCAAGCACTGGAAAGCCAAGACGGGCGACAACGTCAATGTGAAGCAATCGCACGGCGGTTCGGGCAAGCAGGCGCGTTCGGTGATCGACGGCCTGCAGGCAGACGTCGTCACCCTGGCGCTGGCCTATGACATCGACGCCATCCGCGACAAGGGCCTGATCAATCCGGGCTGGGAACAAAAGCTGCAATACCACAGCGCGCCATACACCTCGACCATCGTGTTCCTGGTGCGCAAGGGTAACCCCAAGAAGATCAAGGACTGGAACGATCTGGTCAAGCCGGGTGTCTCGGTGATCACGCCGAATCCGAAGACCTCGGGCGGCGCGCGCTGGAACCACCTCGCGGCCTATGGCTACGCGCTGCGCCAGCCGGGCGGCAATCCGCAGAAGGCGGCCGAATTCCTGGGCGCGCTGTACAAGAACGTGCCGGTGCTCGACTCGGGCGCCCGCGGTTCAACGACGACCTTCGTCGAGCGTGGCATTGGCGACGTGCTGCTGGCCTGGGAAAACGAGGCGCTGCTGGCGCTGCGCGAACTCGGCCCCGATAAATTCGAGATCGTCGCGCCGTCGCTGAGCATCCTGGCCGAGCCGCCGGTGGCCGTGGTCGACAAGAACGTCGACAAGAAAGGCACCCGCAAGGTGGCCCAGGCCTATCTCGAATACCTGTACAGCGACGAAGGCCAGGACATCATCGCCAAGAACTACTACCGCCCTGCGGTCGACAAGTTCGCCAAGAAATACGCGTCGCAGTTCCCGCAGATCAAGTTGATCCAGATCAACGAGCTGGGCGGCTGGACCACGGCCCAGAAGGCGCACTTCGCTGACGGCGGCATCTTCGACCAGATCTACACCAAGAAGTAATCGGTAATACGCATCACCTCGGCATCCCTGTCTCCTGACGCCGTTCCGCCTCTGGTGGAACGGCGTTTTTTTTGTCGGACGCCACCTCTGCACGTGCACACGCCACCCGCGCGCCAAAAAATCCCTTGACATAGCAAACTCGGTCACGAAGTGAACATTTCACTAACTCGTGGCCTGCCGCGCATCGCATTCGCGAACGCGGCAGTCCTTCCCTGCACCACACCGAACACGGAAAGGATCGCGCAATGTCAGTCAAACTCCGCAGGATCAACGAACAAGTCATGGTCATCACCGGCGCCACCAGCGGCATCGGCCTGTCGACCGCCCGCATGGCCGCCGAGCGCGGCGCCCGGCTGGTGCTGGCGGCGCGCGCCGACGATGCCCTCGACGAACTCGCCCACGAACTGCGCGCACGCGGCGCCCTGGTCGTCACCGTCCCCGCCGACGTCGGCAAGATCGAGGACGTCGAGCGCATCGGCGACGCCGCCATCCGCGAATTCGGCCGCATCGATACCTGGGTCAACAATGCCGGCATCTCGATCTTCGGCCGCATCGAAGACGTCTCGCCCGCCGACCACCACCGCCTGTTCCAGACCAATTTCTGGGGCGTGGTGAACGGCTCGCTGGAAGCAGTCAAGCACATGAAGCAGCGCGGCGGCGGCGCCCTGATCAACCTGGGCAGCGAACTGTCCGACCACGGCATCCCGCTGCAGGGCATGTACGCCGCTTCCAAGCACGCGGTGAAAGGCTTCACCGATTCGCTGCGGATGGAACTCGAGAAGGAGGGCGCGCCGATGTCGGTCACCCTGGTCAAGCCGTCGGGCATCGACACCATGTTCGCGGTACACGCCAAAAACTATATGGAGAAGGAACCGAAGCTGCCGGCGCCGGTATATGCGCCGGAACTGGTGGCCGACGCCATCTTGTATGCGGCCCAACATCCGAAGCGCGACGTATTCGTCGGCGGCGCGGCCAAGATGAATTCGTCGGGCGCCCGCTTCTTGCCGCGCGCCTTCGACAAGTATGTGACGGCGACCATGTTCAAGAACCAGAAGATGGACATCCCGACCGACCCGGGCCGCCGCGACGCCCTGCACAAGCCGGACCACACGCGCGAACTGCGCGAGCGCCAGGGCTCGCCGCACCGCGTCCATGAGCGCAGCCCCTACACCGCGGCCCAGCTGCGCTCGAAGCAGATCACCACCGCCCTGCTGGGCGGCGGCGCGCTGCTAGCGGCCTTCGCCCTGAGTCGGCGGACGGCTCGTTAAGAACTCGGTGTCCTCCTCGGTCAGCGGCAGGTCGGGGATGGACTCGATGCGGTCGGTATCGATGTCGGCGCCATCCCTGGCCACCGCATCGCGGCCGGCCGCGGCCCGTTCGCCGGTGCCGCCCATATCGCTGTCGCCCGAGAAATCGGCGTCGCCGACGTCGGGACCGGCGGTGTCGCCGGCGTGGCTCGCTTCGAGGTCGGATGTCGTGCCTTCATCGAAATCGAGCACCTGGTCGGGATCGAGATTGGCCGCAAAGCCGGGGCCGCCGACGACGTCGCTGCCGGTGTCCGAAATATCGCTCGGGCCAAGCGCGTCGATGCCATGGCCCTTGCCCAGGCTGCGGTCAGGGCGTTCCGGGAAGTTATCGGGGTCGAGTGTGCTGGTGCCAGTCATATTGCCTCCTCATGTGTTGATGAACCATGGAGACAGAGTACTGAATTTCGCCGCTTGTTGTCGCCGCGCTGGCAGCGCGGTTCGGCCTCAGAACGCGCGCCGCATTCCGACGTTGAGCGAGGAGCCGTTGCCAGGCTTGATGCCCAGGTGCTCGCCGGCCAGGTGCTGGATGTGCGAGTAGGCGGCATAGAAATCCATCCGGCGCGACACGGCGTAGGTGGCGCCGACGGCGAGCTGGCGCGCATCGTTGTTGGACGGGTCGCGGTCGTTGCGGCGCACGTAGGACGCCAGCACCGTGGTCTGGCGCGAGATCGGCACGGCCACCCCCATCAGCACGTCGCGGCTGTCGGTCGAGCGCGTGGCGGCGACGCTGGCGCCATAGGGGTTATCGGGATTGAACAGCGGCGAGTTGCCCCAGCCGCGGTTGGCGCTGTAGGCGGTGTAGGCCGTGCCCCAGTCGAAACGCATATTGGCGGCGACGATGGAATTGCGGGCCGCCATGGTGATGTCGACCTCGTTGTAGCGCGTGACCTTGGCCACGTTGCGGTTCTGGTGGGCGGCGCGGATGTTCAGCGGGCCAAGGTTCACGCCGACCGTCATGCCCCAGGCGCGTCCCGATTGCGAACCGTCGACATCGCCCTTGCGCCACTTGCCGCCGGCACTAAAGTTGGCAAAGCGGCCTTCGAAGCCTTCGCTGTCATCGGCGCGCATGCCGCGCGGCGCAGCCTGGGCAGACAGGCCGCCCTGGAACGGATCGCCCACTTCGTTCAGGGTGGTGTAGTCGAGGTTGTACTGGCGCCTGGCCATGAATGCGGCCTGCTGCTCGCGTTCGCGCGCTGTCTCGCCTTCGCTCTCGGGCGCCGACTCGCGCATGAAGATCGACGCCGCGGCCGGCACCGCTTCGGCACGCGCGACCAATTGCAGCTCGGCCAGGCAGTCTGGCCCGCAAACGGCTTCCTGGATCGCCCCGGCGCCGGCACCTTCGTGAAAGGATGCCGGTGCGTTCTGCGCCGAGGCGCACGCCGCGCTCCCTCCGAGCACAGCCACTGCGACGATGGACATTCTCATGGCGTCAATCTCTCCCTGACACCTACTATCCGCCTGTTATGGCAGCCTGATCTGTCTAATACCTCACATAACCGAGAGTTTCAGCGTCATCATGCGCCAACGCATTGCCTTGCGCGCTGCCTTGATCCGCCTCACTGTTCTGTACCGTACACCGAAACAGTAAGCCAAGGCAATCTTTACGATCAAACTCGAATGGTGAACCTAGCGCCGCAGCGATGCGAAGGCGGCCGGCTCCCACTCGCGCAGCGCCAGCAGCAGGCCGCTGCCGGTGCGCTGCGCCAGCGGCGCGGCCAGGCTTTCCTCATGCAGCTGCGCGAAGCGGGCGCGCATCAGGCGCAGCTCGTGCTGCAGCTTGGCGCGCGCGCTTTCGGTCAGCATGCCGTGCACGAAATCGAGCGTTTCGCCTGCGCCATCGAAACCGCCGGCGACGAAGTCGGGCATGCCCTGCTGGTTGAAGTAGCGCCGGATCGGACCGTCGGCCTGCCAGTCGAAGTCACGCGCCACATTGACGCGGATCCGGTTGCCGGGCAGGAGCGTGATCAGTTGCAGGCGATCAAGGCGCAGCAGGTATTGCAGGCACTCGGATTCGCTCATCCGGTAGACGTTCAGGATATCGAGCATGCGCCATTGATTCAGCGCGCAGACTGCCACCAGCAGCAGCTTGTCGTCCTGCACCAGCTCGCTTTCCTGCTCGGCGCTCAGCGTGCGCAGGCGGCGCTGTCCGTTCTGGGCTTCCTGTGCGATCTCGGCCAGGGTGAAGCCGAGCAGGCTGCAGATTTCCACGATGCGCTCGAGCGTGAACTGCTCGCTGGCGAACAGGCGCTTGATGCTCGGTTCGGACAAGTCGAGCGCGACGGCGACGTCGCGGTAGGTCAGGCCTTGCAGCTTCAGTTGGCGCTTGATGGTGGCGATGATCTGGCTGATTTGGGTCATGGTGTACGAAGCTCGGAAAGTGGAACGCGAGGCAGGCCAGGCAGGAAAGGCGCAGGCCCGCTCGTAATAACCCGTAATAATAACTCCGAAACCATGAGTCAAATAGGGCCGACTAAATATACTGAAAGAAATTTGTTTCCAAACATATATTTTGGACGAAACAGTAACGCTTGTGTTGACATCTCCGCCAAATAATTTGTCTAAAAATTGCAATTGATAGAAGGATTCTGATTTAGAAGCTATATATAAAGGACATTTTTACTGGGTTTTTCATATTTTTGACAATAGACGTTTTCAGTCCGAAACCCTTTACATGGTTGAGCTGGCACACTCTGGCGGAACGAGTCGGTTACCATGGGGGACACCATTCCAACCATGACACAGGAGACCCCCGATGCCGACTTCCCCTTTCGCTCCCCTGCTCGCCGCCGCGCTGGCGATGACCGCACCACTGGCATTCGCGGCGACCGCCGGCCCGGTGGTGACGATCGATAGCGGCAAGGTCGAGGGAAAGGTCGACGAGGGCATCGCGAGCTGGAAGGGCATCCCCTTCGCTGCCCCGCCCGTGGGCAGCCTGCGCTGGCGCGCGCCGCAAGCCGTGCAGCCCTGGACCGGGGTGCGCCAGGCGACCAGCCATGCGGCCGACTGCATGCAACTGCCCTTCCCCAGCGATGCCGCGCCGCTCGGCACCAAGCCCGCTGAAGACTGCCTGTACCTGAACGTCTGGAAGCCGGCCGCCAGCCAGGGCAAGCTCCCGGTGCTGGTCTGGATCTATGGCGGCGGCTTCGTCAACGGCGGCTCGTCGCCGCCGACCTATTCCGGCGCGGAACTGGCGAAACAGGGCGTCGTGGTCATCAGCTTCAACTACCGGATCGGCCGCTTCGGTTTCTTCGCCCATCCGCAACTGACGCGCGAGGCGGGCGACAAGACCCCGCTCGGCAACTACGGCTTCATGGACCAGGTCGCGGCGCTGCAGTGGATCAAGCGCAATGCTGCCGCCTTCGGCGGCGACCCGGCCAATGTGACCATCACTGGCGAATCGGCGGGCGGCATGTCGGTCAATGCGCTGCTGACTTCGCCCCTGAGCCAGGGATTGTTCGCCAAGGCGGTCGTGATGTCGGGCGGCGATGGAAATACCGCGCCGACGCCGCTGGCTGGCGTCGAGAAGATCGGCCAGGACTTCGCGGCCGCCAAGGGCATCGCCTCCGACGATCCGAAAGCGCTCGACAAGCTGCGCGCGCTGCCGGCCGAACAGGTGGTCGATGGCATGAACCTGGCCACCTTCGGGCAGCCGGCCGCCGCCGCGACCTACCATGGGCCTTTCGTCGACGGCAAGCTGGCGATCGACTCCGGCGCCGCCTTTGCCGCGGGCCGCATGCACAAGGTGCCGGTGATGATCGGCGCCACCAGCGCCGACATCGGCGGCAAGACGGGCTATATGGTCGCCGGCGCGCGCAGCCTGGCGGCGACACTGGCCGGTCACGGGGCGCCGGTGTATGCCTACCGTTTCTCGTACGTGGCCGACTCGGTAGCCAAGCCGGGCGCCGGCGCCGGCCATGCGACCGACATCCCCTTCTTCTTCGATACGGTGGCCGTCAAGTATGGCGAACAGGCGACGCAGAAGGATATCGCCGTGGGCAAGGCGATGAGCACGTACATGGTCAATTTTGCCAAGCGCGGCGATCCGAATGGGGCGGGCTTGCCGGCATGGCCGCGCTACGGGCGCGCCAGCGACGAGCTGATGGACTTCGCCGCGAGCGGCAAGCCGGTCGCGCAGAAAGACCCATGGGCGGGCGAGATCGACGCGGCGCAGACGGCCAGGCCAGCAAGCCGTTAGGCCGCCAGGCCGCGCATTTGCGGACGGGGACACCGCGCGGTGCACCCCGTCGCGCTACCGGTCAACGCAGGCGCAACTCGTACTTCGACGTGATGTTCTGGCGCGCCGCATTGCGCATCATGTAGATCTTGACGCGGTAGGTGCCGGCGCCGGGCAATGCGCCGCTGAAGGAATCTCCCTTCATGGACCCGACGAACAGGGCCTCGGGCTTGCCGTCCTGTAGCAGGTTGAAGAATGTCGACCGGTTATTCGTATCCAGGTCGATCCGCACTTTCTGGCCGGCGGTCGCCTCGAACACATACTCGGCGGCGGCATGGCCGCGGATCGAGCCTTTGTACGCAGCTGGCTTGCCGGCTGCCGGCAAGGTGATCCTGGTTGAACTGTCGTCTTCCCTGGCATGCGCCGGCACTGAGAACGCCATTACGGCAACGGTGGCCGCGACTATCATTTTCGCTATCTGCATCGATGTCCCCTCATGAAAAACCTGCCTGTATTTTTGGCCTGCTCACGATGCGCCTGCAGTAGCTACCCGGCGTGAATAATCGATTGGGCGACTCAACAGTGCACCTGTTTCGAATGTAGCATGGGATGATCTCCATGTCGCCCTATCCCGTAATTACAAGAATGTAAGGAGCCTGCCATGTCGACATCGTCAAGCATGACCGTTGTTTTTGCGGCCGTCCTGTGCGCCGCCTGCAGTATCGGAGCACCGCCGGCCGGCGGGTCCGCGGGACAAGACAGCAAGCAGACCGCCCTGGTCGGCACGACCTGGCAGCTGCACGAAATCCAGTCCATGGACGACGCACAAGGCGTGACCCGCCCCCAGCCCGGTCGCATCTACACCGTGCATTTGTCGCCCGACGGACGCGCCGCGCTCCAACTGGACTGCAATCGCGGCACGACCTCGTACACGCAAGAAGCGGGCGAGCCGGGTCGTGGCGTCATCTCGTTCGCTAATGTGGCCATGACCCGGATGATGTGTCCGGAGGGGTCGCTCGACACCCGTATCGCCAGGGACATGGGCAACGTGCGTTCCTACACCCTGCAGGGAGGGACGTTATCGATGAGCCTGATGGCCGACGGCGGCATCTATGTCTGGAAGCCGGTTCCGGCCGCCCTGCCCTCCCGCTAGGCCTGGCGCGCTCACGCAGGCAGGCTTGCTCAGCGCTCGTTCGGGTAGGCGCTGGGCGGGAGTCCGACGTGGCGACTGAACGCGGTGCTGAAACTGCTGGCGGAGCCATAGCCGATGCGGTCGGCGATGTCGGCGAGGGCGAATTTCTTTTGCCTTAGCAGGTTCTTGGCCAGCGCCATGCGCCAGGCCAGGAGGTATTCCATCGGTGCGACACCTACGCCCCGGGAGAACCGGTCGAAGAATGCGGTCCTGGACAAGGCGGCCTTCTCGGCCAGTGCTTTTACCGTCCATGGATAGGCGGGGTCGCCATGCATGTGGCGGATGGCGATGCCGATGCGCGGGTCGGCCAGCCCGCGCAGCAGACCGTGGGATGCCGCGTTCAACGGCGCCGATCGCAGGGCTTCGACCAGCAGTACTTCGACCAGCCTGGCCAGCACCAGGTTGCGGCCCGATCGCTGCTCGAGGGATTCGTCCCGCACCAGTTGCACCAGCACGGTCAGCCGCTCGACGCCGCGCAGGTGGAGCAGCGTCGGCAGGAGCGACACCAGCAGGCTGGCGTCGGGGGAATCGAAGGCGAAGTAACCGCCGAGCATTTGCGTCTCTGGCGGGCCTTCCTGGCGACCATGGCGTATCTCGATGTCCTGGCTTGGTGGCGCGGCCGGGTCCATCTCGACCGGGATGGCGGGGGCGGTGCTCGACAGCGTGAATCCGGGAGTCCGGGGCATGAGGACGAAATCGCCTGCCTTCAGCAGCACCGCCTCCTGGCCATCGACCGCCAGCACGCATTCGCCGGCCAGCATCGTGCAGAAGCTCGGCACGCCAAATTCAGAATAACGGACGGCCCAGGCGCCGGCGCCCGCGATCACCTTCGAGAAGACCGCCCGCGGTTTCAGTAAACCGATGACCTCAGCCAGCGGGTCCACCATGTTCGGACTCCTGCGAATGAAATATGGATTCTGGATTATAGCCAATCCGGGTATGGCGCTTTAAAGTCACCTTACTCCCACCTCACCAAAGAAGCTGCAATGAAAACGATCTTGATCACCGGCTGCTCGTCCGGCTATGGCCTGGAAACCGCCCGCCTGTTTCACCAGCAAGGATGGCAGGTCGTCGCGACGATGCGTACGCCGGATCCCGTTGTGCTGGCGCCTGCCGAGCGGTTGCGGATCGTGGCGCTGGATGTGACGCGGGCCGACAGCATCGGGCAGGCGCTGGCGCTTGCCGGGCCGATCGATGTGCTGGTGAACAATGCCGGCATCGGATTGTTCGGGGCGTTCGAGGCGACGCCGATGGCGACCGTGCGTGACATCTTCGAGACCAATACCTTCGGCACCATGGCGATGACGCAGGCGGTGGTGCCGCAGTTTCGCGCGCGGCGCTCGGGGCTCGTGATCAATGTGACGTCGAGCGCTACGCTGGCGCCCTTCCCGCTCGTCGCGGCTTATACGGCGAGCAAGACGGCGGTCGAGGGGTTCACGGAATCGCTGGCGCTGGAGCTGGCCGAGTTTGGCGTGCGCGTGAAACTGATTGAACCGGGGTACGGGCCGACCACGCGCTTCGCATCGAATGGCGCGCAGCGGATGCAGGGGCTGCTGCCCGAAGCCTATATGCCGCTGGCGCAGTCGATCTTCGCGACGCTTGGGCAGTCGAGCGCGGTGACAACGGAAGCGGCGGTGGCGGAAGCGGTGTGGCGGGCGGCGAACGATGCGGGTGAAACGCTGCGCTATCCGGCTGGAGAAGATGCGGTGGAGCTAGCCGGCTGAGGATTTTCCGCCTCGGTACCAGACCACAGCGGTACTGCGGGCGCCGGCCCAGATAAACTTCTAATCACCGCAACATATGCGGAGATTACAGGGATTAATCACCGCGCTGCGACCCTGAAATAACGCTGAAGCAGCGGATGTACCATGACGCATTCCTTGTGTTTGAAGCGGGAAAGCGGATTCAGCACAGAAGCCGATTTTGATTGTTTGGTGCTGCGAGAAGACGAACAAAGCCCCGATTGCGAGGCTCTTGTTCAGTATGCTTGGCGGAAGCGGTGAGATTCGAACTCACGAACGGCTCACACCGTCGGCAGTTTTCAAGACTACGGCCAAAAGGTTTACGGCTCAGCTACTTATCGAACAATCGTCTCCGCAGGGTGTG
>NZ_STGG01000034.1 GCF_005222695.1 Massilia sp. HP4
ACTTCGCGATCATGAAGACCAGCGTGATCTCGCCGGCCTTCCGCGCGCGCTATCTGGCCAATCCGGGCCACGAGAACTGCTTCGAGTGCAAGGTGGTCGTGTTCGACGGCTCGGACGATTACCACCACCGGATCAACGATCCGAGCCTGGGCATCGACGAGTGCACGATGCTGGTGATCCGCGGCGCCGGCCCGGTCGGCTGGCCCGGCTCGGCCGAGGTGGTCAATATGCAGCCGCCCGACCACCTGATCAAGGAAGGCATCATGAACCTGCCGACCCTGGGCGACGGCCGCCAGTCGGGCACCTCGGACAGCCCGTCGATCCTGAATGCCTCGCCCGAAAGCGCGGCCGGCGGCAACCTGGCGCTGCTGCGCACGGGCGACGTGATTCGCGTGGACCTGAACCACGGTCGCTGCGACGTGAAGCTGTCGGATGAAGAGCTGGAAGCGCGCAAGCAGGAAACGCCGCCGGCGATTCCCGCCAGCCAGACGCCGTGGCAGGAGATCTACCGCGCCACGGTCGGCCAGCTGCATCGGGGCGCCTGCATGGAACTGGCCTTGCCTTACCGCGGTGTGGCGCACGATATGCCACGCCACAACCACTAAGGCTTTACTCCACTACTACCGTACTGCTACCACCGCCGGCGGGTCGCACCAGCACCTTGGTCGCGATCCGCTCGGTCATCTCCTGCACGTGCGAGATCACGCCGACCTTGCGGCCCATCGACTGCAGGGCGTCGAGCGCATCCATCGCCACGCCCAGCGTCTCGCTATCGAGGCTGCCGAAGCCCTCGTCGATGAACAGCGATTCGACCCGCACCCGGTTCGACGACAGCGAGGCCAGGCCCAGCGCCAGCGCCAGCGACACCAGGAACGATTCGCCGCCCGACAGCGAGTTCACCGAGCGCACTTCGCCGCCCATGTCCTGGTCGCGCACCATCAGCGCCAGCGACGGCATGCCCTGGTAGCTGACCCGCTCCAGGCGGTAGCGCCGCGCCAGTTGCTTCAGGTGTTCGTTGGCATAGCCGAGCAGCACGTCCAGCGTGAACTGCTGGGCATAGTTGCGGAACTTCTTGCCGTCGCTGGAACCGATCAGCTCCGACAGCTTGCCCCAGCGCTGCTCGAGCGCCTGCTGGCGCTCGATCTCGGCCAGGCTGGATTCGGCCTGGCGGCGCCGCTCGTCGTCCTGCATCGCGCGCAGGCGCAGCGCGGTCGCCGCTTCGATCGCGGCCTGGCGCTCGACGACCAGCGCGTCGAAGCTGGCTTTCACGGCCTCGACCGGCTGGCCATCCGGCGGGCTTGACGCCACGTGCACCGCGCGCTGGGCGCGCCGTTCGTTGAGGATGGCGGTAGCGTTGCCGACCTGGGTCTCGATGGCAGTCAGGGCGCTCCTCTCCTGCGCCAGCCAGGCGGCGCCGACCTGCAGCAGGCGCGCCAGTTCATCGGTGTCCCCGATTTCGTCCAGTTCCTGGTCCAGGCCGTCGGCCTGGCGGCGGTAGTCTTCGAGCCAGTCGGCCAGGGCCGCACTGGCCGCGGCGCCGGCCCCGTCGAGCTCCAGGATGCGCTCGGATAGCTGGGCCAGCGCGGTGCGGGCACGGGTTTCGGCCTGCGTCGCCTCGTTGGCGGCTTGCTGGCGCGCCGTTACCTGCGCGCGCGCGCCACTGACGGCGACGGTCAGTTCGCGTTCTACCTCGGCTGCAGCGCGGCCCTGCCACAAGGTGGCGCGGGTCGCGCGTTTCGCGGCCAACTCGCCGTCGATGCGCTCGAACTCGGCCGCCAGCCGGGCGCCCGTCGCGTCGATCTCGGCGATACGTGCCTGGGCCGCTCCGGCCTCGACTTCCAGGGTCGCGATCGCGGCGGCGCTGCGGGCCTGGACCTCGGTCTGCTCGCGCCATTGGGCGGCCTCGGCTGCACGCGCCTGGCTCCAGCCGGCAGTGTCGCGGCGCCATGCCGCCTGCCAGCCATCGCCGTGGGCGGCGGCCATGGCGGGATCGAGTTCGGCGAGCAACGCATCCAGTTGCGCGCCCGCCGCCTGTTGGCCGGCGTCCAGGGTTTTCAATTCGTTCTGCAGGCGGGCGGCGGCTTCGCGCTCGGCCTCGGCATTCTGGCGCAGCCTGGCCAGCACCGACTGGGCGCCGTCGACTTCACGCTGGGCCGCATCGCGCGCATTGGCGGCAGCGCGCCATGCCTGTTCGCGCTGCGCGAGCGCATCGAGGGCAGCGCGCAAGACGCCGCGTTGCGCGCCGAACCAGTCGCTGCATTCCTGTTCGCCCGGCGCCTCGGTTGCCAATGGATCGGCATCCCAGGCGTCGGCCAGGGCGGCAATGCGCAGATCGATCGCCGCGCGGTCTTGCGAAAGCGCGGCCAACCGCTCCCTGGCGGCGGCGAGGGCGGCGCCCTGGGTCGCCTGCAGCGCGCCATTCTCGCGCACCCGCATGCGGCAGCCGTCGACTTCGGCCCGCAGGCCCGTCAACATCGCCTTGAGCGTCGCATCCTGGTGGGCGTAGGGATGGTCGAGGGCGCCGCACACGGGGCAGGGGTCGTCGTCCACCAGGTTGGCGCGCAGTTGCTCCACATTGGCGGCGCAGGCCAGTTCGGCCGCGCTCAGCGAGCGCTCGGCCTGCGCCATCGCCGCCTCCAGTGCCGGCGCGGCGCCGCGCGCCTCCTGCAGGGCGCGTTCGGCGCCTGCCGCGCCGGTCGCGGCGCGCTCGGATTCGCGCGCCACGCCGGCCAGCGTCTGGCGCGCCGCCGCCAGATCGAGCCAGGTGCGCTCAAACGCCGCCAGCCGTTCGCGGCGACCCTCGAGTTGCCGGCGTTCGGCGCCGATCGCTTCGGCGTCGAAGCCTTCGAGCGCCGCCATCGCCGTGCGCCGGTTCGCTTCCAGGGTGTCGAGGCGCTCGATCGCCTGGGCCAGCGCGCCCGCCGCTTGGGCATCGCGCCCGAGCGCCTGGTCGGCCGCCGTGCGGGTCGCGATCAGCGCCGTTGCGCCGGCGGCGAGCGCGGCTTGCGCCTGGTCGGCCTGGCGCAGCAGGCGTTCCCATTGCTGCCAGCCGGTGGCCACGGCTTCGTGCCGGGACTGGGCCGCCAGCCAGGTGGCGGCGGCGTCGCGCTGGCCGCGTGCGCGCGCCAGCTCGTCCGACTTGGCCCCGTGCTGGACGCGTGCCTCGCGCGCCTGCTGGCGCGCCGCTTCCAGCGCATTCCTGGCCTGGGCATGGCCGGGGGCGAGCGTGTCGAGCGCCGCATCCAGCGCCTTGGCCTGGTCCAGTTGTGGAGCGGCGGCGCGCAGCTGCTCGTCAACGGCGTCCAGGCGCGCGATGGCGGCGTCGACTTCGCCGCTGCTGGTGCGGCGCAATTCGAGCGCCGCCGCCAGCTCGGCTTCCAGCTTGGCCACCGAGGACTGGGCCTGGCGCCGCTCGGTTTCCAGGCGCTGGACTTCGACCGCCAGCGGGCGCGCCGGTTGCACCGCTTCCAGCGTGGCCAGGCGCTGGCGGCGTTCCTGCGCTTCCAGGCGTTGGGCATTGGCGGCGGCCAGCGCTTCCTCGGCCTGGGTTTCGCTGCGCTGGAGCTTGTCGAGTTCGTGGTGCCAGCGCAGCAGCTGTTCCAGCAGGGCGTGGCGGCTGTCGAGCGCCTCGCGCGCCGCATCGGCTGCGCAGCGCTCGGTGTCGAGTTGTACGCGTTCCTCGGGCGCGAGCGGCGCCGCGTTCTCCAGCTTCGCCTGCAGCGCCTGGGTGCGCTGCTGTTCGAGCTTGTAGCGCTCGAAGGCGCGGCGCGAGATCTCGCTGTAGATCGTGGAGCCGGTCAGCGTTTCGAGCAGCTCGCCGCGTTCGTTCTCGTCGGACTTCAGGAAAGCCGAGAACTCGTTCTGGGCCAGCAGCACTGCGCGCGTAAACTGGTCGAACGACAGGCCGACGCGCTGGACGATCTCGGCGGCCGATTCGGTATTGGTGCCGCCCAGCGGGGCCAGTTCGGGCAGGCGATGCAGGGTGACCTTGACCGGCTGCAGCGCGCCGCTGGGCTTTTTGTGCGACCGGCGTACGGCCCAGCGCGCGCGGTAGCGGCCATCGTCGCTGCCGACGAAATCGACCTCGGCCCAGCCCTCCGCCGCGCCGCGGCGCAGCAAGGTGCGCGGATCCTGGGCCGTCACCGTGTCTTCGCCGACGTCCGGCAGGCGGGTGCTCGACCGCTTCAAGAGGCGCGGTGTGTCGCCGTACAGCGCCAGGCACAGGGCGTCGAGCAGGGTGCTTTTTCCCGCGCCGGTCGGGCCGCTGATGGCGAACAGGCCGCAGGAGACCAGCGGTTCGGACTCGAAGTCGACCGCGAACTCGCCTGCCAGCGAAGCCAGGTTCTTGCCGCTGATGCGCAGGATCTTCATCGCGCGTCTCCTTCCACGGCGTGGAACAGTTCGGCGAACGAATCGATCTGCTCGGGCGGCGCTTCGTCGCCATATCGTTGCCGCCACAGGCGGCGGAAGATATCGTCCGGCTGCAGCTGCGCCAGCTGGTCGAGGCTCAGCGCCTCGGGTTCGTCGGATCCGGCCACCAGCTTGCGGGTCGGCTCGATCTTGGCCAGGCGGACCGGCTTGCCGGCCACGACCGCTTCGACACGCCCGCGCAGGCCCGGTTCGGGGCCGTCCAGCAGCACCCGCACCTCGAGATAGGGCCAGGCCTGCTCTGGCAGTCCGGGGTCCAGTTCCAGGCTTTCCAGCGCCGCCAGTGCTTCTTCCAGCGGGGCCGGGGAGGCCGGCACGCGCAGCAGCTGCACCGGGCGCGGCACGAACAATGGCGTGATGGCGCCGGCCTTGCCGCCCTCGAGATCGATGCGCAGCACCTGGTGCCGGTAGTCGACTTCGGAAAACGACAGCGGCAGCGGGCTGCCGCTATAGCGTACGTGTTCCAGGCCGCCGACGCGCTGGGCCAGGTGCAGGTGGCCCAGCGCCGCATAGGCGATGCCCGGGTCGAACATGCTGACCGGCAGGGCTTCGCTGCCGCCGATCACGATGCGGCGCTCGGAGTCGACCGATGGTTCGCCCTTGGCCATATGGCAGTGGCCCATGGCGATGATGGGTTGCCCGGCCGCGGCCCGCTCGCGCGCCAGCGCATGCGCCTGGCGGTACAGCAGGGCGGTGCCGTGCAGGTAAGGGTCGCGCGGGCCTTCGCCGGCCGCTTCCTCGCCTTCGGCGCGCAGGCGCGGCAGGTCGCCGGGGCGCAGGAAAGGCACGGCCAGGCACCAGGCCGCGACCTTGCCGTCGCGGTCGTGCAGCGGCACCAGCAGGCGTTCCAGGTCGATCTCGCCATCGCCGCGGCGCAGGACATTGCCGACCACGATCGTCCCGTGCGCTTCGAGCAGCGGCGCCGGCGCTTCGAGCCGGCCGGGCGAATCGTGGTTGCCGGCGATGACCACCACCTGCAGCTGCGGCACGCGCGCCCTGGCCTGCTGCAGGAAGCGGTACAGCTGGCGCTGGGCGCTCGAGGACGGATTGGCGGTATCGAAGATGTCGCCCGCGATCAGGAGCACGTCGATGCGCTCTTCGACCAGGGTGTCGGCCAGCCAGTCGAGGAAGCACTGGTGTTCGTAGGTCCGGTCGTGATTGTGCAGGGTCTGGCCGAGGTGCCAGTCGGAGGTGTGCAGCAGCCGCATGAGAGACTCGAGAAAAGTGAAACGACAAATCGGCGCCTACTATAGCGCAGCCTGCGGCTGGGCTGCTGGAGAAACCATGTGACGCGGCCGAAACAGGCGGCGCGCGCCGGCTTTCAGTAGCATGTTGAAGGGACATTTGGTACAGGAAATTAACCCCGCCTGACCTCGCTCGCATTGTGAAATCGGGTTTGAGCAATGTCAAACCCGCCTACCTCCTTCTCTCTACACTACGAAGTTCTTGTCGGCCGGCGCCAGACCAAACCAATAGCCGGCCACCCCCTATATAAAGCATCCCCGGCCGCCCCAGGCGTGGACAGTCCACGCCCGCCGGAGGAGCGACGAGAGCATCTAGAGGAGACACCATGCTGACATCAACCTATACGCTGGTCGCCTTGTCCGTCGAGCAGGCTCGCACGCGGATCGAGGTGCAGGCCTTGCTCGAACGCTGGCGCCCCGGCGCCTGGTGGGGCGAGCCGCCCGCCATGCGCCAGTACGAACAGGCTTGCGACGCCCTGCGCCAGGTCAGCGAATCCTGCCACTGGCGCAAGCTCGACAAGTTCGTGCTGCCGGCGTTGCGCCGCCGCGGAGAGGATGCCGCCAGGCTGGTGGCCGAGCTGGATGGATTGAGCCGGCAGGCGTGTGACGCGCGCCAGGCCGCCCAGGCCGCCGCCCTCGAGGGCGATCCCGGCTGCCTGGCGGCGCTCGAGCGTTGCTGCCAGCTGCTGCTCGAACGCCTCGAGCGCGAAGAGCGCGAACTGCTGCCGTTGGCGCGCACCATGATCCCGGGCGAGACCTGGTTCGCGATCGCCAACCAGATGCTCGCGCATGACGCCCACCAGAACGAGAACCGGGGCGCGGGCATGGCGGCGGCACGCGGCATGCCGCCGCAGGAGCTTTCTTCAAAGCAAAATCACGCCTTGCCGGTGGTAAATTAGGGAGGACGGCCGGCCCGTGCATGCCGATCGATACCGTGGTTCTTTGCTATGATGGGAGTTTTGGAAGTGCGATTTCATCATGTTCGAATTCCTATTCAAGCGGCAGGGCGGGAAATCGGCCGCATCCGGCGCCAAGCCTGCCGCGAAGGCCCCCGCCGCGGCGGTCGGCAGCGCCAGGGCTGGTTCGGGCAAGTCGGGCAATGCCGGGTCGACTGCGGCGCCTGCGCATGACGCGCATGCCGCCCGTGATGCCCGTGCAGCCCTCGCCGACGCCCGCGAACGCCAGGCCGAACGGCTCAAGCAACTAGGCGCCGACGAAGCGGCCGTTGTCGATTTTCTCCTCCAATCCGAATTCTCCGAGCTGCGCCTCGCCGCGGCCGAGCTGGTCCACGGACGCGAACAGCTCGAGCGCGTGCACACGGCGATGCGCAACGTCGACCGCCGCGTCGCCAAGCTGGTGCAGGGCAGGCTGGACGCGATCCGCCACCACGATGCCGAACTGCGCCGCGGCCAGGAAGCCCTGTCCCAGGCCAGGACGCTGCTGGGCGAGGCCCTGCTGACGCCGAACCACGTTGCCGAGCTCGACCGCAAATGGTCGGTCATCCGCGCCCCCGGGCTGGCGCCCGAGTTCGACGCCGTGCGCGCCGAACTCGGCCAGCGACTCGCATCGCAGGTCGCCTTGCAGCGCGCCATGATCGACCGCCTGGCCGTGCTGCGCCAGCTGGAAACGGGCGGCCTGGATGCGGCCGCGCTGGCCGCACGCCTGACTGCCTTGCAGCAAGAGCAAGAAGCCGCGCTGGTCGATCCCGGCCACGCTTCGCTGCCACGCGCGCTGGTGGCCGAATTCGCGACCGAACACGCACGCCTGGGTGCGAGCCTGGCTGCGAGCCTGGCGACGCTCGAGCAAGACCAGGCCGCGCTCGCCGCACGCGAGGCCGCGCTGGCCGCATGGGAAGCCCAGGTCCCTGCCGAGCTCAAGCCCGATACGCTGCGCAAGGAGTGGCAGCGCCTGCCGGCCTTGCCGTCGAACGGCGCCGGCGCCGCCCTGGAGGCGCGCTTCGCGGCGCTGCGCGCGGCCTTGCCGCCCGAGCCGCAGAAACGCACATCGGCGCCCGCCGCGGTGAAAGAGGGCTCCAGGCCGGCCGCGCGCGGCGCCGACCAGGCCTTCCTCGACAATATGGACGCGCTGGAGGCCGCCTTGCAACAGGGTTCGCTCGGCACCGCCGCCGAGCTCGACAAGGCACTGAAGGAAGCCAAGGACAAGGGCACGCGCCTGTCCACGCCGCAGGCCGACCACCTGGCCCATCTGCGCGCCGAACTCAAGCGCTTGTCGGACTGGGCGCGCTGGGGTGGCAACGTATCGCGCGAAGAATTGATCAAGACGGTGGAGTCGCTGCCGGCCCAGGGCCTGGCGATGGCCGAGCTGGCCAAGAAGGTGGGCAGCATGCGCGAGCGCTGGAAAGCCCTGGACAGCCTGTCCGGATCGGCGCCGCGCAGCCTGTGGGAGCGTTTCGACGCCGCCTGCAGCGCCGCCTACGCGCCGGCCGCGGCCCACTTCAGGCAATTGGCCGATGAACGCCACAGCAATGCGGCGCGCGGCCAGGCCCTGGTCGAGGAAGCCCAGGCCGAGGTGGCGCGCCTGGCGTCGAACGAAGCCGACTGGAAGCATGTGTCGGGCACCGTGCAGCGCCTGCGCACCGCCTGGAGCCACCTGGGCGCGGTCGACCGCAAGGAAAAGAAGCGCCTCGACACGCTGTTCTCCGAGGCCCTGACCACCTTGCAGCGACCATTGGAAAACCAGCGCAAGGTCGAGATCGCGGTGCGCGAGCAGCTGATCGAAGAAGTGCACAAGCTCGACCCGCACGAGCGCCACGCGGTCGACCTGCTGCGCGAACTGCAGGCGCGCTGGCAAGAACATGCGCGCGCGCTGCCGCTCGAGCGCAAGGCCGAGCAGGCGCTGTGGCAGCGCTTCCGCGGTGCCTGCGACGCGCTGTTCGCGGCGCGCAAGGAACACGCGCACGCGGCCGACAGCGAACGGCGCGCCCACGAGGTGGCCAAGGAGGCCGTGTGCGAGCGGCTCGAAGCCGCCGCGGCAGAGGCCACGCCTGCCAACGTCGGCAAGCTGCTGCGCGAAGCGGCCGCCGAATGGCAGGCGATCGGCCCGGTGCCGCGCGCCCACGAGGCGCGCATCGACAAGCGCTACCACGCCGCGATCGCCAGCGTGCAGCAGCATGCCGGCGCCGCGCGCCGCGCCCAGGATACGGCGCTGGCCGGGGCCGTGCGCGACAAGCTGCGGCTGGTGCAGGCGCTCGAGACGGCGCTGGCCAATCCCGACGCCCACACCCAGGCCGCCGACTGGCGCGGGCGCTGGGATGCCTTGCTGCCGCTCGAGGGCGGCTATGAGCCGATCCTGCAGGCGCGCTTCGTCACCGCGCTGGCGGCGCTCGAGGCGTCCGAAGGCGAGCGTGCGGCGTACGTGCGCCAGATGGAAGGCAACCGCGAACGCCTGCTGAACGAGCTGCTGCGCCTCGAGATCGCCGCTGGTATCGACAGCGGCGCCGAGTTCGCGCGCGAGCGCCTGCGCCTGCAGGTCGAGGTGCTGCAAAGCTCCCTCAAGTCGGGCCAGAAGCCCGGCGCGCACACGGCCGAACTGCGCGCGCTGCTGGCCCTGCCGGCCGTGCTCGACGTACGCACCGAAACGCGCATCGAACATTTGCTGCTGCGCCAGCCGAAGGACCATCCATGAACGAAGTACGGGTACAAGCCGGGGATTTCGACCTCGGCCTCGAAGTGGCGCGCCTGCGCGCGAACGATGCGCGCATCGGCGCGGTGGTGTCCTTCGTGGGCACCGTGCGCGACCTGAACGACGGCGCCCGTGTGTCCGAGATGGAGCTCGAACACTATCCGGGCATGACCGAAAAGTCGCTCCAGGAGATCGCGGCGCGCGCATGCGCGCGCTGGCCCCTGTACGGCACCCTGGTCGTCCACCGCGTCGGCCCGCTGGCGCCGCTGGACCAGATCGTGCTGGTGGCCTGCAGCGCCGCCCACCGGGGCGATGCCTTCGCGGCCTGCGAGTTCATCATGGACTATCTCAAGACCGACGCGCCGTTCTGGAAGAAAGAGCAGACACCGGATGGCGCGCGCTGGGTCGACGCCCGCGTCACCGACGACAGCGCCCGGGCCAAGTGGGAAGCTCGCTGAGTTTCGCCGCGGTCGGCCTGGGCGCCGCCCTTGGCGCCTGGCTGCGCTGGGGCTTCGGTCTCTGGCTGGGCAGCCTGCACGGCTTCGTGCAGGTCGGGACCCTGGCCGCCAACCTGCTCGGCGGCTTTCTGGTCGGCCTCGCGCTCGGCTTCTTCACTGCCCAGCCGCAGCTGGCGCCCGAGTGGCGCCTGTTCATCGTCACCGGCTTCCTGGGCGGCCTGACGACCTTCTCCAGCTTCTCGGGCGAGTCGGTGACCCTGCTCCAGCGCGGCGAAGTCGGCTGGGCGTTGGCGCACACGGCGCTGCACCTGTTCGGTTCGCTCCTGCTGTGCGCGGCGGGCTTTGCGACCTGGCGCGCGCTGCGTGGCTGAGTTGCGCATCTTGAAAAGTGTCTTGCCGATCCCTATCTTGTTCTCGAACTAAGAACAACCTCTAGGGAGCAACACCATGCGGCAAGACAAATTGACGACCAAGCTCCAGGAAGCCCTGGCGGATGCCCAGAGCCTGGCGGTCGGCAACGATAACCAGTACATCGAATCCATCCACCTGCTGGCGGCCCTGCTGAACCAGGACGACGGCGCTCCGCGCTCGCTGCTGCAGCGCGCCGGCGTCAATGTCGGCGCGCTGGGCAATGCCCTCAAGCTGGCGCTCGAGCGCCAGCCGAAGGTCACCGGCGCCGGCGGCAACGTCCAGGCCGGGCGCGACCTGATGGCGCTCCTGAACCTGTCCGACCGCGAGGCACAGAAGCGCGGCGACCAGTTCCTGTCGTCCGAGATGGTGCTGCTGGCGCTCAGTGACGACAAATCCGACGCCGGCCGCCTGGCGCGCGAGAACGGCCTGGCCCGCAAGTCGCTGGAGTCGGCCATCTCGGCCGTGCGCGGCGGCGAGTCGGTCAATTCGCCCGAGGCCGAAGGCCAGCGCGAAGCGCTCAAGAAGTACACGCTCGACCTGACCGAACGCGCGCGCGCCGGCAAGCTCGACCCCGTGATCGGCCGCGACGATGAGATCCGCCGCGCGATCCAGGTGCTGCAGCGGCGCAGCAAGAACAATCCGGTGCTGATCGGCGAACCGGGCGTGGGCAAGACCGCCATCGTCGAGGGCCTGGCCCAGCGCATCGTCAACGGCGAGGTCCCCGATTCGCTCAAGGGCAAGCGCGTGCTGTCGCTCGACATGGCGGCGCTGCTGGCGGGCGCCAAGTTCCGCGGCGAGTTCGAAGAAAGGCTCAAGAGCGTGTTGAAAGAGCTGGCGCAAGATGAGGGCCAGACCATCGTCTTCATCGACGAGATCCACACCATGGTCGGCGCCGGCAAGGCCGAAGGCGCCATGGATGCCGGCAATATGCTCAAGCCCGCGCTGGCGAGGGGCGAATTGCACTGCGTCGGCGCGACCACGCTCGAGGAGTACCGCAAGTACGTCGAGAAGGACGCCGCGCTGGAACGCCGCTTCCAGAAGATCATCGTCGACGAGCCGAGCGTTGAGGCGACCATCGCCATCCTGCGCGGCCTGCAAGAAAAATACGAGCTGCACCACCAGGTTGACATCACCGACCCGGCGATCATCGCCGCGGCCGAGCTGTCGCATCGCTATATCACAGACCGATTCTTGCCCGACAAGGCGATCGACCTGATCGACGAGGCGGCGGCCAAGATCAAGATCGAGATCGATTCCAAGCCCGAGGTCATGGACCGTCTCGAACGCCGCATGATCCAGCTGAAGATCGAGCGCGAAGCCGTGCGCCGCGAGACGGACGAAGCCTCGCAGCGCCGCCTGGAGCTGCTGGGCGAGGAAATCGCGCGCCTGGAGCGCGAGTACAACGATTATGAAGAAGTGCTGAAGGCCGAGAAGGCGGCGGTGCAGGGCACCACCCATATCAAGGAAGAGATCGAGCGCATCCGCTACCAGATGGAAGAAGCGCGGCGCCAGAGCAACTGGCAGCAGGCGTCCGAGCTGCAGTATGGCCGCCTGCCGGAGCTCGAAGCCCAGCTGCGCCAGGCCGAGGAAGCCACGGCGCGCGCCCACGCCGATGGCCAGCAGCCCAAGCTGCTGCGCACGCAGGTGGGGGCCGAGGAAATCGCCGAAGTGGTGGCGCGCGCGACCGGCATCCCGGTGGCGCGCATGATGCAGGGCGAGCGCGACAAGCTGCTGCACATCGAGGACGAGCTGCACAAGCGCGTGGTCGGCCAGGACGAGGCAATCGAGGCGGTGTCGGATGCGATCCGCCGTTCGCGCGCCGGCCTGTCGGATCCGAACCGCCCGTACGGCTCCTTCATGTTCCTGGGGCCGACCGGCGTCGGCAAGACCGAGCTCTGTAAAGCGCTGGCGGCCTTCCTGTTCGACACCGAGGACGCCCTGATCCGCATCGACATGAGCGAATTCATGGAGAAGCATTCGGTGGCCCGCCTGATCGGCGCGCCGCCGGGCTATGTCGGCTACGAGGAGGGCGGCTACCTCACCGAGGCGGTGCGCCGCAAGCCGTATAGCGTGATCCTGCTCGACGAGATCGAGAAGGCGCATCCGGACGTGTTCAACGTGCTGCTGCAGGCGCTGGACGATGGCCGCATGACCGATGGCCAGGGCCGCACCGTCGACTTCAAGAACACGGTGATCGTGATGACCTCGAACCTGGGCTCGCACCGGATCCAGTCGATGGACACCGACGAACCGGCGGTGGTCAAGCTGGCCGTGATGGCCGAGGTGCGCGGGCACTTCCGTCCCGAGTTCATCAACCGGATCGACGAGATCGTGGTGTTCCATGCGCTCGACGAGAAGAATATCGGCGCCATCGCCCGCATCCAGCTGCACAACCTGGAAGGACGCCTGGCCAAGATGGAGATGACGCTCGATATCGACGACGCCTCGCTGCAAAGAATCGCCGAGGCCGGCTACGATCCGGTATATGGCGCGCGGCCGCTCAAGCGCGCGATCCAGCAGCAGATCGAGAATCCGCTGTCGAAGGCGATCCTGGCAGGTCGCTTCGGGCCAAAGGATGTCATCCCGGTGCGGGTGCGTGGCGGCGAGCTGGTGTTTGGCGAAGAGACGGTCGACCTGGCCAAGTAAGCGCGGCGGGGTGGTACTGACAAAGGGCGCGGCAACTGCCGCGCCCTTTGTCGTTAACGGCCGCGCGCTTGCCATATTTCTTGACGGGAAATAAGACGCAATTTTTCAGGATGCGAAATGATGATCCTGCCATGCGGAATGCGCAGCAAATCGCAAACACTGTCTTGTTCTCATTGTAAGAAATATCATTCCGCATGCCGAAATTGCACATATAAGTCTCTGAAAATTAAAGAGAAAAATTTACTGATCTGTCTTATATAAGAGTGATTGTGCTGTGCACAAGCGGGCTATGATTTGTTCAAGGGAATTCGCATTACCGTCAATCGCATCACCCACCTCCAGGAGAGACACCATGACTAGCCGTGAACAGCAAATCGCAGAACTGCAGCAAGACTGGGACACCAACCCGCGCTGGAAAGGCGTGGTCCGCAACTACACGGCGGCCGACGTCGTCCGCCTGCGCGGTTCGGTCGCGATCGAACACACGCTGGCAAAGCGCGGCGCCGACAAGCTGTGGAACCTGGTGCACGACGAACCTTACGTCAACGCCCTCGGCGCCCTGACCGGCAACCAGGCCATGCAGCAGGTCAAGGCCGGCCTGAAGGCAATCTACCTGTCGGGCTGGCAGGTGGCGGGCGACGCCAACGCCGCCGGCGAGATGTACCCCGACCAGTCGCTGTATCCGGCCAACTCGGTGCCGCTGGTCGTGCGCCGCATCAACAACACCTTCCAGCGCGCCGACCAGATCCAATGGTCTGAGGGCAAGGACGACATCGACTACTTCGCACCAATCGTGGCCGATGCCGAAGCCGGTTTTGGCGGCGTGCTCAATGCCTACGAGCTGATGAAGTCGATGATCGAGGCGGGCGCTGCCGGCGTGCATTTTGAAGATCAACTGGCCTCGGTCAAGAAATGCGGCCATATGGGCGGCAAGGTGCTGGTGCCGACCCGCGAAGCGGTCGAAAAGCTCAACGCCGCGCGCCTGGCGGCCGACGTGATGGGCACGGGCACCCTGGTCATCGCCCGCACCGATGCCGAGGCGGCCGACCTGCTCACGTCCGACGTCGATGCCAACGACAAGCAATTCTGCACCGGCGAACGCACGGTCGAGGGCTTCTTCCGCGTCAAGCCGGGTATCGAGCAGGCGATCTCGCGCGGCCTGGCCTATTCGCCGTATGCCGACCTCGTGTGGTGCGAGACCGGCAAGCCCGACCTTGAGTTCGCGCGCCGCTTCGCCGAGGCGATCCACGCCAAATTCCCGGGCAAGATGCTGGCCTATAACTGCTCGCCATCGTTCAACTGGAAAAAGAACCTGGACGACGCCACCATCGCCAAGTTCCAGCAAGAGCTGGGCGCCATGGGCTATAAATTCCAGTTCATTACGCTGGCCGGCTTCCATTCGCTCAACTACGGCATGTTCAACCTGGCGCACGGCTATGCCCGCAGCGGCATGTCGGCCTTCGTCGAGCTGCAAGAGGCCGAATTCGCCGCCGCCGAGAAAGGCTTCACCGCCGTCAAGCACCAGCGCGAAGTGGGCACCGGCTACTTCGACGCCGTGACCCAGGCCATCCAGCAGGGCCAGAGCTCGACCACCGCATTGCATGGCTCGACCGAGGACGAACAGTTCTTCGAAGAGAAAAAGGTGGCGTGATCGTTGGGGCGGCACGATACCCGCCGACCCAATTGGAATTCCCAGCCGTAGTCGGTTGTAGTGGATAATGGCGCCTATTCTGCCGCCACCTTTTCCGCGGCAACGACTCTTTTAGGAATTCCAGCTTATGTTGAGCTACCGCCACGCCTTCCACGCGGGTAACCACGCCGATGTCCTCAAGCATTTTGTACAGGTGCAGCTGCACCTGTACATGAACCAGAAGGACGCCGCCTATACCTATATCGACACCCACTCGGGCGCCGGCGTGTACTCGCTCGACAGCTTCCAGGCGAACAAGACCGCGGAATTTGAAACCGGCATCGGCCCGCTATGGAACTGCACCGACGTTCCAGCCCCACTGAAGGAATACCTCGACCTCATCAAGGGCATGAATCCGAGCGGAAAGATGCGCTACTACCCGGGTTCTCCCTGGGTGGCCGAACAGATGTCGCGCGAGCAGGATCGCCTGCGCCTGTTCGAACTGCATCCCGCCGACTGCAAGATCCTGGCCGATAACTTCCGCAAGCTCGACGCACACAAGGCCGAGCAGGGCGAGCGTTCGCGCGGCCGTCGCGTGATGATCGAGCACGGCGACGGCTTCCACAGCATGAAGGCGCTGCTGCCGCCGCCCTCGCGCCGCGCGCTGGTGCTGATCGACCCGCCGTACGAGATCAAGGACGACTACAAGCGCGTGCGCGATGCGCTCGATGAAGCCCTGGCGAAATTCCCTAGCGGCATCTTCGCGATCTGGTATCCGGTACTGCAGCGCATGGAGTCACGCCAGTTCGCCGACCGCCTCAAGCGCCTGCCGGCCAAGGAATGGCTGAATGTCACCCTGACGACCGCTACCCCGACCCCGGACGGCACCGGCCTGCACAGCAGCGGCATGTTCATCCTGAACCCGCCGTACACGCTCGAGCCGATCCTGCGCGAAGTCATGCCCTACCTGGTGCGCGTGCTGGGCAAGGATGCCGGCGCCCGCTTCACGATCGAGAAGGGCGCGCAGGTGACCGGCGCCGCCTCCGGCCGCATGGTGGGCGACACGCCGCGCGCGCCGGTGGGCAATGCGCGCCGCGCCAGCCCGCTGTCGGGCAAGGGCAGCCTGCGCCTGCCGGGCCAGAGCATGCCGCGCGCCGACGAGGCGCCGGCCCCGGCCGCCAAGCCGGCCCGTGCCGGTGGTCCGCGTAACGCCACGCCGCGCGAGACTGCGTCTCCTGATGGCGCACCGCGCGCCCCGCGCAGCGCTACCTCGCGCAACGCCGCGTCGCGCGATGGCGCACCGCGTGACGCCAATCCGCGCACTCCGCGCAGCAGTCCCGCACGGCCGTCGGCCCCAGGTGCGCCGCGCAATGGCCGCAACCGCCAGGGTGGACGCGAAGGCTGACCACCAGCCCAATTCGATTCGATTCGATGTCGAAATGCTAAGATTGGCGTTTTTGTAGTATAGTCGGCATGGGTGGCGCGTGCCGTCCACCGGGCGCGGCGCGCTGCCGTGACTGTTTCCAGGAGTATTTTTCGATGCATGCCGATGCAACGGCAGCGGTCTCCGTGCCGTCCGATGATTTCTTTCTTGCACGTCAGCCCATACTCGGGCGCGACCAGCATCTGGTGGCGTTCGAGCTGCTGTTTCGCGCCGCCGGCGAGGATGACGACGCCAAGCTGACCGACGGCGCCGCGGCCACCGCCGCCGTCATCTCGCATGCCTCCCAGCTCGGCATGGAGCAGGTGGTGGGCGACCAGCTCGCCTTCGTCAATGTCGACGAAGTCGTGCTGATGAGCGACTTTGTGCGCTTTTTGCCACCCCACAAGGTCATCCTCGAAATCCTCGAGACCGTCGAGCCGACGCCGGCATTGCTGGCGCGGGTGGCCGAACTCAAGGAACTCGGTTTCAAGTTCGCGGTCGACGACGTGGTCGAGCATTCGAGCGAGCTCGACAAATTGGTGAAACTGGTCGACATCATCAAAGTCGACGTCAAAGGCGTCGCGCCGAACGCGCTGGCCCAGCTGGTCGATTCGCTGCGCGGCACCGGCAAGCGCCTGCTGGCCGAAAAAGTCGAAACCATCGACGAATTCAAGCTGTGCATGGAACTCGGCTTCGAATACTTCCAGGGCTATTATTTTGCGCGTCCCGTGATCCTCAGCGGCCGCAAGATCACGCCCTCCGAGATCACCATCCTGCGCCTGCTGGAACTGGTCAACTCGAATGCCGACAGCCAGGCGATCGAGACCGCCGTCAAGCGCGACGCCCTGATCAGCCTGAACCTGCTGCGCCTGGTAAACAGCCGCGCCGTGGCTGGCCCGCGCATCGAATCGCTGTCGCAGGCCCTGGTCCAGCTGGGGCGCCGCCAGCTGGGACGCTGGCTGCAGATCCTGCTGTACACGGCGGCCGGCGCCCGGGTCGAGCTCAAGTCGCCCCTGCTGCAACTGGCCACCACGCGCGGCAAGCTGCTCGAATTGATGACCTTGCGCGTGCGGCCGGGCGACACCGCCAGCGCCGACCGCGCCTTCACGGTCGGCATCATGTCGCTGGCCGAGGCCCTGTTCTCGGTGCCGATGGCCGACATCCTGGCCCATGTCGATATCGCGCATGACGTGCGCGAAGCGCTGCTCGAGCGCGAAGGCGATTTCGGCACCATGCTGCGCATCGCCGAACTGCTCGAGGCGGCCGAGGGCGGCCGCAAACTGGCCAGCGCGCTCAGGAAGATCGGCCTGACCGTGGCCGAAGTGCGCGAGATCGAGCTGGCAGCCTTCGACTGGGTGCGCGAACTGACCAACGACGCCCAGCACCCTTCGCGCGATGCGTGACATTCCGTGAAGGTGTAGCGCCTCGCAAGGCGCTACAGTCATGGGATGAGTCTCGCCATCCTTTTCCTTGCCGCCGCCGCGGCGACCCTGTCGGTTCATGATTCTGCAGAGCAGGAGCGCATACGGCAGGCGATGAAGCTCGATCTTTACGCCTGCACCCGTCCTGCCTATCCGCGCGCCGCGCTGGCCGATAGGGCCGGCGGCAAGTCGATGCTGGAGATCCAGCTCGATGCCGAAGGCAAGGTCGCCGACGCCCGTGTCGCCGTTTCCAGCGGCAGGACCGATCTCGACACGTCGGCGCTGACCGGCATCCGCACATGCACCTTCCATGTGCTGGCCACACTGGGCAAGCCGCCCGGCAAACGCTACCGGGCGCAGTTCGTCTGGACGCCGGGCGAAGCGCCGCGGCCGCTGGATCCCGCACTGGTCGCCAGCACGCAGGAGTTGGCGGAAGAAGGCGACCCTGCCGCCCAGACCACACTTGGCACCTGGCATGAGCAAGGACGCTTCTTCAAGCGCGACATGGCGCAGGCCGCGGCCTGGTACCGGCGGGCGGCGGATAGCGGCCACGCCCAGGCCCAGAACAATCTCGGCGTGCTGTATTACCGTGGCAATGGCGTGCCTGGCGACCGCCGGAAGGCGGTCTACTGGTATGCGAAAGCGGCCGTGCAGGGGCACGGCTGGGCCCAGGACAACCTGGCCTGGGCCTACCAGTATGGCGCCGCGGGCGAGCAAAATATGGACAAGGCGCTGCACTGGCTGACCCGCTCGGCCGAGGGCGGACTGGCGCCGGCCCAGGTGCGACTTGGCCTGCTGTTGCTCGATCGCGCGGATTCTGCAGAGCAGCGCGCCGAAGCCGAGGCCTGGCTGGCACGCGCCGCCACGCGCGACGATCCGAAGGGGCGCTATTACCTGGGACGTGTCTACGAGCGGGGGCTGGGCACCGTGCAGGACGATGCGCAAGCCGCGGCCCAGTACCGCAAGGCGCTCGGGCGCAGCAGCGGGCGGGCCGAAACCGCGCTGGCGACTTTGATCGAGGCCGGCCGCGCCAGGGCCGAGACGCCGGACGAAGCGCTTGCGCTGTTCGATGCGGCGATGCGCGCGCGCGATCCGGCCGCCTTTTATGGCTACAGCGCCGCGCTGGCGCGGCGCGGCGACAGCACGCTGGCGGGCGCGATGTTACAACACGGTGCTGACAAGGGGCATTGCGAGGCGGGCATACGCCTCATGCAGATCCGGATGGCGAGCGACCCCGACTACAATGCCACGTGGCGACGCATGGGCTGGCCAACATCCCTGGCAGTGTGCGACCGCCCCCTCGAGTCGAGGCCACTGTTCTGAGCTACTGGCCCAGCAACAGGAACACGGTCGGCTTCTTGTGGAAGTCCGGCCCCTTGTTGGCCGCCAGCGCGGCCTTCCACTTGGCCGCCGTCAGGGTGCGCACCGACTCGCTGGGTAGCGACAGGTCGGTCGCCACGCAGATCAGCGTGCCCGGCTGGCAACTGGCCGCCAGCGCTTCCAGCATGGCGCCGTTGCGGTAGGGCGTCTCGATCAGCAACTGGGTCTGGCGCTCGTTGTGCGACCGCTTTTCCAGGTCCTGGATGCGCTTGGTGCGCTGCGCCGCGTCGGTCGGCAGGTAGCCGTTGAAGGCGAAGCTCTGGCCGTTGAGGCCGCTCGCCATCACGGCCAGCAGCAGCGACGACGGCCCGACCAGCGGACGCACGGCGATCCCGTGCTGGTGGGCCAGGCGCACCAGGTCGGCGCCGGGATCGGCCACCGCCGGCACGCCGGCCTCCGATACCAGTCCGGCGTCGCGCCCCGCCAGCAGCGGGGCCAGCAACTGCGCCAGCGCCGCCGGCGGCGTGTTCACATTCAGTTCCGCGATGGCGATTTCCTGCAGCGGTTTCGCCAGCGGGTGGTCGATCGCGATCAATTTCAGGAAGGCGCGGGCGGTCTTGGCGTTCTCGGCCACGAAGTAATCGAGCGTGGCTGTCAGCGCCTGCACCTGGGTCGGGAGCAGGGCGTTCAACGCGCCGGGAGCGGCGTCGGTCGGGCCGAGGGTGTTCGGGATCAGGTACAGGGTGCCGGGCATGGTGGAATAAGTGGAATCAGGTGCCAAAAAACTGTACGCCGGCCTTGCGCAACATGCCGGTGAGGGCAATCAGCGGCAGGCCGGTGAGGGCGGTCGGGTCGTTCGATTGGATGCTGTCGAGCAGGGCAATGCCCAGCCCTTCGTTCTTGGCGCTGCCGGCGCAATCATAGGGCTGTTCGATGCGCAGGTAGGCGTCGAGTTCGTGGTCGGGCAAGTCGCGGAAAGCCACGCGTACCTGCACGTTCTCGACTTGCGCGGCCTGGCCAGGATCGGCGAGGCGGCCATCCCACAGGCACAGGGCGGTGTGGAACACGACTTCTCGCCCGCGCATCAATTGCAGCTGGGCCAGGGCGCGCGCATGGTCGCCTGGTTTACCGATCTGCAGCCCGTCCAATGTGGCGACCTGGTCGGAACCGATCACCAGCGCGCCGGGATGCAGCCGTGCAATGGCTTGCGCCTTCGAGCGCGCCAGGCGCAGCGCGGTGGCGTGCGGGGTCTCGCACGCCAAAGGCGTCTCGTCGATATCGGGGGCGATCGCCTCGAAGGGCAGGCCGAGCCGTTGCAACAGTTCGCGGCGGTAGGCCGAACTTGACGCCAGGATCAGGCGTACACGCGAGGGGGGCAGTGTCATGGGGCGGTGAGAAGAAAACGACGGTTTTTTGACGCTGGCGCGAAAAGCCTGCTATTATCGCAGGTTTTCCGGGGTAACTTTCCAAATGAGCGCTTTTGTCATCGACGCCTTCGAGTTTTGCAAGAACGACGGCCATCGTGAAGGCGCTACGCCCCTGGTCGACATGCGTCGCCTGGCCGCGGAAAGTGTGGAAAAGAGCGGCGATATCAGCTGGTCGATCCAGGGCGGCAAGACCCGCCAGGGCTATCCTGCCCTGACGCTCGCGGTCGCCGGGCACGTCAAGCTGGTATGCCAGCGCTGCCTGCAGCCGCTCGACTACGAGATCGATTCGTCGACCATGCTGGTGCTGGGCGAGAACGATGAAGACGCCGATGCAATCGAGGTCATCCTCGACGACGAAAGCATCGACGTGATCGTCGGCAGCCGCACTTGCGACATCCGCGAACTGCTCGAGGACGAGGCCTTGCTGGCCTTGCCGCAGTCGCCGCGGCATGAAGTTTGTCCGGATACGGGCTTGCTCGATCGCCTGAAAACCGATAAAGTGTCGCCTTTCGCCGCCCTCAAGAACTTGAAGGCCGGCCCGGAAGAGAAGTAACAGCAAGAACAATCAGCAGCACAGGATTCGCAGTACGGTGGCGGCAGCGTAGAAACAATGTCGTCCAAATTCTGCAAACAAACGTGTCAAACGCGTGCAATCGAGTATGGCATTCGCGGTAGTTGTAGCAGCGTTCAACATGTCGGCAGCCGTCAAGGCTTGCCGCCGAGATACTCGACTTGCATCCTTTTTGCATATCGAATGTGTTAAAATTTTAGAACTTTGTACTAGGAGTTATCATGGCTGTTCAACAGAATAAGAAATCCCCATCGAAGCGCGGCATGCACCGTTCGCACGATTTCCTGACCGCCCCTAACCTGGCAGTCGAGCCGACCACCGGCGAAACCCACCTGCGTCACCACATCTCGCCTAACGGCTTCTACCGTGGTCGCAAGGTCCTGAAGACCAAGAACGACGAGTAATCGACGTTCTGGCTTTTAGCATCATGAAAGCGGCGCAACGTATGTTATCTGCGTGGCGCCGCTTTTTCTTTGGCATCTGCTCAGTAACCGGCTGCATCCCCGGAGCCCGTTTCAACGCTCCTGGCACCGTCATGTTGAACAGCCTGGATCCCGTGCGCATGCGCGCCACGACCCGATCCCCTCTGGCCGCCCGTCTTGTGTGAGCCGCGGCATCTCCAACAAATGACAATTAAAATTTCCATTGACTGCATGGGCGGCGATCACGGCCCCTCAGTCACCATTCCGGCAGCCATCTCCTTTCTCAAAAAGCAAGCTGACGCCGAGCTCGTGCTCGTTGGCGTCGAAGATGTGCTGCGCGCAGAACTCAAGAAGCACCACGCGGACGATCACCCGCGCCTGACCGTCAAGCATGCCTCCGAAGTCGTCGCGATGGACGATCCGGTCGAAGTGGCCCTGCGCCGCAAGAAGGATTCGTCGATGCGGGTGGCGATCGAGGCGGTGAAGGACGGCAGCGCCAATGCCTGCGTCTCGGCCGGCAATACCGGCGCCCTGATGGCCGTCTCGCGCTATGTGCTCAAGACCATGGCCGGCGTCGACCGTCCGGCGATCTGCTCGATCATGCCGAACCAGAAGGGTGGCCCGACCTATATCCTCGACCTCGGCGCCAATGTCGACTGCGAGCCGGATCACCTGCACCAGTTCGCCATCATGGGTTCGGTGCTGTGCTCGGCAATCGAGGGTATCCCGCGTCCGACCATTGGCCTGCTCAACGTCGGCACCGAGGAAATCAAGGGCAACGAGGTGGTCAAGGCCACTGGCGTGCTGCTGCGCGCCGATGCGGAGCGTGGCAAACTGAACTTTTTCGGCAATGTCGAAGGCAATGATATCTTCAAGGGCACGGTCGATGTCGTCGTGTGCGACGGTTTCGTCGGCAACGTCATGCTCAAGGCGATCGAGGGCCTGTCGCGCTTCATGAAGACCACGTTCAAGGAAAGCATCATGTCGATGCTGGGCGCGGTATTCGCGCGCAAGGCGCTCAAGAAGCTCAATCCCGAGCGCTACAATGGCGCGGGCCTGCTCGGCCTGAAAGGCCTGGTCTTCAAGAGCCATGGCGGCGCCAACGCCTATGCCTTCGAGTGGGCAATCAAGCGCGCCTACGATGCCGCGCACAATAATGTGCAAGAGCACCTGTCGGCCCTGATCGCCGAACTGATGCCGAGCTCCCCGGTAACGGCTCCGGCGGCCGTGCCCGCAGCGGCGCCGGCGCCCGTGCTCGATGGCCAGCGCCAGGCGCAATAACCCAGCAGGATGGTGAAGCAATGACCTTGTATAGCAAAATCACCGGCACCGGCAGCTACCTGCCAGCCAACCGCGTTACCAATGACCAGCTCGCCGCGCAATTGGCCGAGAAGGGCGTCGAGACTTCGCACGAGTGGATCGTCACCCGCAGCGGCATCGAGGCGCGCCACTATGCCGCCCCCGACGAGCTGTCGTCCGACCTGGCCGTGCACGCCGCCCGCGGCGCGCTCGAGATGGCCGGCAAGACCGCCAGCGACGTCGACCTGGTGATCGTCGCCAGTTCCACCCCCGATTTCCACGGCAGCTTCCCCAGCACGGCCTGCATCGTGCAGCAAAAACTGGGCATGGCCAACGGCAGCGCCGCCTTCGACGTGGCGGCCGTGTGCAGCGGCTTCGTGTATGCGGTCGCGACCGCCGACGCCTTCATCCGCGCCGGCAACCACAAGCGCGTGCTGGTGATCGGCGCCGAAGTGTTTTCGCGCATCGTCGACTTCAACGACCGCACCACTTGCGTGCTGTTCGGCGACGGCGCCGGCGCCGTGCTGCTCGAAGCCTCGAGCGAGCCAGGCATCCTCGGTTGCAAGCTGCATGCCGACGGCAGCCATGCCGACATCTTGTCGATTCCGGGCAATCTGGCCAATGGCGCGGTGGCCGGCAGCGGCTTTTTGCACATGGACGGCCCGGCCGTGTTCAAGCTGGCCGTGTCGGTGCTCGAGAAAGTCGCGCACGAAGTGCTCGACCATGCCGGCGTTTCCGCCGAGCAGGTCGACTGGCTGGTGCCGCACCAGGCCAATATCCGCATCATGAACGGCACCGCCAGGAAGCTCGGCCTGCCACAAGAAAAGATGGTCGTCACCGTCCATGAGCACGGTAATACCTCGGCCGCCTCGATCCCGCTGGCGCTCGACCAGGCGGTGCGCGATGGCCGCATCAAGCCGGGCCAGAACGTGCTGATGGAAGGCGTGGGCGGCGGCTTTACCTGGGGCGCGGTGCTGGCGCGCATGTAAGCGCCGGCCGCACTCCCGATAACAACAACACTACGGAAAACAACGATGAGCAAATTCGCATTCCTGTTCACCGGACAAGGCGCCCAGGCAGTGGGCATGCTGAACGGCTTTGCCGGTAACCCGGTCGTCGACCAGACCGTGCAAGAAGCGTCCGATGCCCTGGGCTTCGACCTCAAGCGCCTGATCGCCGAAGGCCCGAAGGAAGACCTCGATCTCACGACCAATACCCAGCCGGTCATGCTGACCGCCGCGGTCGCCGTCTACCGCGCCTGGATCGCGGCCGGCGGCCCGGTGCCGAACGTGGTCGCGGGCCATAGCCTGGGCGAATATTCGGCCCTGGTCGCGGCTGGCGTGATCCCGTTCGCCGACGCCGTGCCGCTGGTGCGCTTCCGCGCCCAGTCGATGCAGGACGCGGTGCCGGTCGGACAGGGCGGCATGGCCGTCATCCTCGGCCTGCAGGCCGACGACGTGCGCGCCGTCTGCACCGAGGCAGCGCAGGGCGAAGTGGTCGAAGCCGTCAATTTCAACGAGCCGACCCAGATCGTGATCGCCGGCCAGTCCGCCGCCGTCGAGCGCGCCTGCGAGATCGCCAAGGCCAAGGGCGCCAAGCGCGCCATGAAGCTGTCGGTGTCGGCGCCATTCCACTCGTCGCTCCTGAAACCGGCATCGGACCGCCTGCGTACCTATATGGCGGAGCTGAAGTTTGCCGCGCCACAAATCGACGTCATCAACAACGTCGACGTCGCCGTGCTGAGCGACCCCGAACAGATCAAGGATGCGCTGGTGCGCCAGGCCGCAGGTCCAGTGCGCTGGGTCGAGACCATGCAGAAGATGGCTGCCGAGGGTGTGACCCAGGTCATTGAATGCGCGCCGAGCAAGACCCTGATCGGCATGGCCAAGCGCATCGACGCCAACCTCGTCGGCGAAGCGCTGGTCGACCAGGCCGCGCTGGAACGCGTGCTGGCCTCGTTCTCCGAATAAAAGATAAAAGGAAACCCATGAATCTGCAGAACCAAGTCGCGCTCGTCACCGGCGCATCGCGCGGCATCGGCAAGGCCATCGCGCTCGAACTGGCGCGCCAGGGCGCCAAGGTCGTCGGCACCGCCACCAGCGAATCGGGCGCCCAGGCGATCTCCGATTACCTGGCCGAATTCGGCGGCAAGGGCGTCGTGCTGAACGTGCTCGACGCTGCCCGCTGTGCCGAAGTGGTGGACGAGGTGCAGAAGGGCTTCGGCAGCCTGGCTATCCTGGTCAACAATGCCGGCATCACCCAGGACAACCTTGCCATGCGCATGAAGGACGATGAGTTCGACAGCGTGATCGCCACCAACCTGACCGCCGTCGGCCGCCTGTCGCGCCTGGTACTGCGCGGCATGATGAAAGCCAAGGCTGGCCGCATCATCAGCATTACCTCGGTGGTCGGCGCGGCCGGCAATCCGGGCCAGATGAATTACGCCGCGGCCAAGGCCGGCGTGGCCGGCATGACCCGCGCGCTGGCGCGCGAGATCGGCAGCCGCAACATCACCGTCAACTGCGTGGCCCCGGGTTTTATCGACACCGACATGACCCGCGCACTGGGCGAAGGCCAGCACGAGGCCTTGCTGACCCAGATTCCGCTGGGCCGCCTGGGCCAGCCGGAAGACATCGCCCATGCGGTGGCTTTCCTTGCTGGTCCGCAAGCCGCGTACATCACGGGCACCGAGTTGCACGTGAATGGCGGCATGTATATGAACTAATAAGTAAAGTAAGACCCGCGGCCATATCGTCCCCGGTAAACCGGGTCCGATATGGCCGCAATCTCGACTTTTAGCAGGACTTTCCGGCGAATTGGCCGCAGTCGCCGAAAATAGTTTTTCGGGTCGCAAACCTGATAAAATGCGCGCACTTTCCGCAACACATACCTTAATGGAGCTACAACATGTCGGATATCGAACAACGCGTTAAAAAAATCGTCGCTGAACAACTGGGCGTTGCAGAAGCAGACATCAAAATCGATTCCTCGTTCGTTGACGACCTCGGCGCTGACTCGCTGGACACCGTCGAACTGGTGATGGCACTGGAAGACGAGTTCGAAATGGAAATCCCTGACGAGCAGGCTGAGAAAATCACCACCGTCAAGCAAGCCATCGACTACGCAACCGCGCACGTCAAGGCCTAAGTAGTCGCTTTACAGTTTTTGGGAGAATCGCTTGAGTCGTTCACGCAACCGCCGTGTCGTCGTCACCGGCCTGGGCTGCATTTCACCAATCGGCAACACCGTTGCCGAAACGTGGGACGCGGCACTGGCCGGCAAGTCGGGCATTGCCAACATCACCAAGTTTGATGCAGCGCCATTCACGACCCACTTTGCTGGTGAGGTCAAGAACTTCAACGTCGAAGACTACCTGCCCGGCAAGGAAGGCCGCCACATGGATACGTTTATCCATTTCGGCATGGCAGCCGGCATCCAGGCCCTGCAGGATTCGGGCCTGGAAGTCACCGAAGAGAACGCGGACCGCATCGGCGTGGTGATCGGTTCGGGCATCGGCGGCCTGCCGATGATCGAAGCGACCAAAGAGGAATACGCGAACCGCGGCGCACGCCGCATCTCGCCGTTCTTCGTGCCGGCCTCGATCATCAACATGATCTCGGGCGATCTCTCGATCAAGTTCGGCCTGCGTGGCCCGAACCTGTCCATCGTCACCGCCTGCACCACCGGCCTGCACAGCATCGGCGCGGCAGCGCGCCTGATCGAGTACGGCGATGCCGACGTGATGATCGCGGGCGGCGCCGAATCGACCGTGTCGCCGCTGGGCCTGGGCGGTTTCGCCTCGGCACGTGCGCTGTCGACCCGCAACGACGATCCGGCTACCGCCTCGCGTCCATGGGACCGCGACCGCGACGGCTTCGTGCTGGGCGAGGGCGCCGGTGTCATGGTGCTCGAAGAATACGAACACGCTGTCGCGCGTGGCGCCAAGATCTATGCTGAAGTCATCGGCTTCGGCATGAGCGCGGATGCCCACCACATCACCTCGCCGGTCGAGGATGGCAGTGGTGCGGCGCGTTGCATGGTCAATGCGTTCAACAACGCCGGCATCAATGTCGACCAGGTGCAGTATGTCAATGCGCACGGCACCTCGACCCCGCTGGGCGACAAGGCCGAGGTGCAGGGCATCAAGCGCGTGTTCGGCGACCATGCCAGGAACCTGGTCGTCAACTCGACCAAGTCGATGACCGGTCACCTGCTGGGCGGGGCCGGCGGCCTGGAATCGGTGTTCACCGTGCTGGCGATCCACAACCAGGTCTCGCCACCGACGATCAACATCTTCAACCAGGACCCGGAGTGCGACCTGGACTTCTGCGCCAACACGGCGCGCGAGATGCAGATCGACTACGCGGTGAAGAATTCCTTCGGCTTCGGCGGCACCAACGGTACGCTGATCTTCGCCAAGGTCTGAACCCGATCGCCCCATCCCGGTCCAACGGGATGGGCGCTTCCTGAAAACCTGCCCATCGGGCAGGTTCCCTCCAGTTTCATCCGTCTCCACCCGCTCGTTTTTCCCTTTGCTGGGCCTGCCTCATGTCGCTCGCAGTGTCCGTCATCATCGCGCCGTCGCGTCGCTTGCGTTGCCTGCTTGCCGCCTTCTGCGCGTCCCTGTGCGCGGCCGGCCTGGCCGTGGGACTGCTGCTGCCTGAACGCTTCGCATTCGGCGGCGCTGTCGCATGCGTGCCGCTGCTCGCCGCGTTGTCGCTTCTGCGCCCGCTTTTGCACGCGATTGCAACGGTGCGCCGGATTGATATTTCTGGAGTTGGGCAGCTTGGCCTGACGGTACAACATGAGTGGCGGAAGGGCAGGGCGGCGGCCGCATTTGCCGCATCGGGCTCACCCATGACGCTGCTGCCCGGCGCCACGGTCTGGCCTTGCTGCATCCTGCTGCGCCTGCGCGCCGAGGACGGTGCGACCTGGCCATTGGTGCTGCTGCCAGATGCCGTGCCGCCCAGTCAGTACCGCGCATTGGCGGTCGCCGTGCGTGCGCTTGCCAATGGGGCTGCAACAATACCAATACAAAACAGTGTGAACTTATTGCAGGGGGCCAACTCTTAAGAATGGGTGGGCCGCCAATGGGGCATGGTCCGTGACGACAGAACGCGAGTGTGATCAGTTGTTGGTAGAGCGCGTCCAGGCCGGGGACCAGGGGGCTTTCGATTTGCTCGTCTCCAAGTACCAGCGTCGCCTGATGCGCCTGGTGTCGCGTCTCGTCCACGATCCGGCCGAAGCCGAAGACGTGGTGCAAGAGACCTTCATCAAGGCATACCGGGCCCTGCGCCATTTTCGCGGGGATTCGGCTTTTTATACATGGCTTTATCGAATAGGAATCAACACAGCCAAGAATTTTTTAGTCACCCAGGGAAGGCGCGCACCGACCTCGACCGAGACGGATGCCGAACGCGCCGAAGGATTCGATGATGCTGACAGCTTGCGCGACATTAGTACACCAGAATCCATGCTCGCCAGTAAGCAGATCGCCCATACAGTCAACGCGGCCATGGAGGCATTGCCGCTCGAACTGCGCACGGCGATCGTGCTGCGCGAAATCGAAGGACTCAGCTATGAGGAAATCTCTGAAGTGATGGCCTGTCCAATAGGTACGGTGCGCAGCCGGATTTTCCGCGCGCGCGAAGTCATCGCCGAGAAATTACGCCCTTTACTCGATTTCCCGGTTGACAAACGTCGGTAGGTAGCGGGATCGTACGAACACATATTGAACACGCCGACGACGTCGACGGATATACCGATGGACACCAACAAGAAATTACGCGAGCAGATCTCTGCCCTGAAAGACGGCGCCTTGCCCGAGGCCGACCTTGAACTGGCCCTGGCCGCCCTGCAGGGCAGCGATGGCCGGCAGGCATGGGATCTGTACCACCTGATCGGCGACACCTTGCGCGACGCATCCGCCCACGCCTCGGGGCCGGCATTGTCGCCCGATTTTCGCGCCCGCCTTGCCGAGCGCCTGGCCGGCGAAGCGCCGCCGTTGCGGCGCGCGACGGTCGCCGCCGAGCCCACCGGCCTGGCGGCGCTGCTCGCCAAGAGCGTTTCGTCCTGACTTAGAGCCTACCGGGGTAGGCTCTTACTTACTCCACGCTTAAAATCCCTCCATCCTTGGGCCAGGACGCCGCTTTTAGCGGCGGCGCGGCATGGTCACGGCGCGACAAAGCGCGCAATTTGGCTTACCATTCAGTCAATCTTAGCCATTCAATAGCGAATCCATGACCAGTAAAACTGCCAGCCTGCTCCTGTCGGCGCTGCTCGTGTCCGGCGCCACGGCCTTCATCCAGCCCGTCCACGCTGCCGCCCCCGTTCCAACCCCAACCGTCTCCGGCCTGCCCGATTTCACCGACGTCATCGACAAGGTCGGCCCGGCCGTCGTCAATATCCGCACCACCGAGCGCGTGCGCAACCGCGGCGGCGCGCCGGGCGACGAAGAGATGCAGGAATTCCTGCGCCGTTTCTTCGGCGGCCAGATCCCGCGCGGCGGTGGCGGCGGCCGCCGCGCGCCACAACAAGAAGAAGAACGCGAAGTGCAGCGCGGCGTCGGCTCGGGCTTCATCATATCAAACGACGGCTTCGTGCTGACCAATGCCCACGTGGTCGAGGGCGCCGACCAGGTCACCGTCACGCTCTCCGACCGCCGCGAATTCAAGGCCAAGGTGCTGGGCGCCGACCGCCGCTCCGACGTCGCGGTACTCAAGCTCGATGCGACCAACCTGCCTTACCTGCGCACCGGCGACTCGAGCAAGATCCGGGTGGGCGAGTGGGTACTGGCCATCGGCTCGCCATTCGGCCTCGAGAACACCGTGACCGCCGGCATCATCTCGGCCAAGTCGCGCGATACCGGCGATTACCTGCCGCTGATCCAGAGCGACGTGGCGGTCAATCCGGGCAACTCGGGCGGCCCGCTGATCAACCTGCGCGGCGAAGTAATCGGCATCAACTCCCAGATCGCGACCCTGTCAGGCGCCTACAACGGCATCTCGTTCGCGGTGCCGATCGACGAAGTCATTCGCGTGTCCGACCAGCTCAAGGCCACCGGCAAGGTCACCCGTGGCCGCCTGGGCGTGCAGATCAGCGAAGTCACACGCGACGTGGCCGAATCGCTGGGCCTGGGCAAGGCGCGCGGCGCCGAAGTCTCGATGGTCGAGCCGGACGGCCCGGCCGAGAAGGCGGGCATCAAGGTCGGCGACATCATCCTGGCCTTCAACAAGCAGCCGATCCAGAGCACCGGCGACCTGCCGCGCCTGGTCGGCGCCTCCAAGGTCGGCAGCCGCGCCAGTGTCACCGTGTGGCGCCGTGGAGCCCAGGTCGAGGTGCCGGTCACCATCGTCGAGCTGCAAGAAGAGCGTCCGACCCAGGGCCGCCAGCAGCCGAAGAAACCGGCGCCGGGCGCCACGCCTGACGCGCTGGGCCTGCACCTGGCGAATATCGCCCCAGCCGACCGCAAGGAGCTGGGCATCGACCACGGCTTGCTGGTCGAAGAAGCGCAAGGCCCGGCCGCCACCGCCGGCATCCAGCCGGGCGACCTGATCCTGCAGTGGAACAATACGCCGATCACCAGCGTCGAGCAGTTCAAGGCCTTGCTGGCCAAGCACGACAAGTCGAAGGCCGTGGCCCTGCTGGTGCAGCGCGAGGAAACCACGCAGTACATCACGCTCAAGCCGCGCCAGTGACGCAGCAAGGCAGGGCGCCGCAGTTCACCCTGTACTCGCGCAGCTGGTGCCACCTGTGCGAGGACATGCTGGCGGCGCTGCGCGCGCTTGAGCCGCCCGGGCAGCCGTTCGACGTCGCCGTGCTGGACGTCGACGCCGACCCGGCGCTGGTGGCGCGCTTCGACGAGCTGGTCCCGGTGCTGTATGGCGATCCCGGCCAGCCCGAGCTGTGCCATTACTTCCTGGATGAAACGGCGGTGCGGGCATACCTGGCCGCCTGCGCCGGCGCGCAGGCCGCAACCTAGGCATCCCTCTGGAAACCGGCCTTTCTGCCTCGAAATCCGGTAAAATGCCGGGTCGGAGCGGTAATTGCATACCTTCCATAGAATTCCAAGGCGCTCGCCTGGGGACCGGCACGGCCCCCGACGCAGCGCTTTTTCGTATTGCGCAACCCGTTCGCACCGCAGCACGGTGCACCTGGCAGAGCGCCATACTTCGTCGTCGCCGCCTTGCGCGGCCTTTTTGGTTTTGAGCTTTGCTAATGAACAACATACGTAACTTCTCCATCATCGCCCACATCGACCATGGCAAATCGACCCTGGCCGACCGCATCATCCAGCTGTGCGGCGGCCTGTCGGACCGCGAAATGGACGCGCAAGTGCTCGATTCGATGGACCTGGAACGCGAGCGCGGCATCACCATCAAGGCCCAGACCGCGGCGCTGTCGTACAAGGCGCGCGATGGCCAGGTCTACAACCTGAACCTGATCGATACCCCGGGCCACGTCGACTTCTCGTACGAAGTGAGCCGCTCGCTGTCGGCCTGCGAAGGCGCGCTGCTGGTGGTCGACGCTTCCCAGGGCGTGGAAGCGCAGACGGTCGCCAACTGCTATACCGCGCTCGATCTGGGCGTCGAAGTGGTGCCGATCCTGAACAAGATCGACTTGCCGCACGCCGACCCGGACAACGCCAAGAAAGAGATCGAGGACGTGATCGGCATCGACGCGTCCGACGCCACCGTGTGCTCGGCCAAGACCGGCCTGGGCGTGGAAGACGTGCTGGAAACCCTGATCGCCAGGGTGCCGCCGCCGAAGGGCGATCCGGACGCGCCGCTGCAGGCGCTGATCGTCGACTCCTGGTACGACCCGTATGTCGGCGTCGTGATGCTGGTGCGCGTGGTGAATGGCACCCTGCGTCCGAAGGACAAGATCCGCCTGATGGCGACCGAGTCGGTGAACCTGGTCGAGAATATCGGCGTGTTCACCCCGCGTTCGGTGTCGCTGCCGCAACTGACCGCCGGTCAAGTGGGCTTCATCATCGCCGGCATCAAGGAACTGACCGCCGCCCGCGTGGGCGATACCGTGACCCTGGCCAGCCGTCCGGCGCCAGCGCCACTGCCGGGCTTCAAGGAAGTGCAGCCGCAGGTGTTCGCCGGCCTGTTCCCGGTCGAGGCCAACCAGTACGACGCACTGCGCGATTCCCTGGAAAAGCTCAAGCTGAACGATGCGGCCCTGATGTACGAGCCCGAAGTCTCGCAGGCGCTGGGCTTCGGCTTCCGCTGCGGTTTCCTGGGCCTCTTGCACATGGAGATCGTGCAGGAGCGCCTGGAGCGCGAATTCGATATGGACCTGATCACGACGGCCCCGACCGTTGTGTATGAAGTCGAAATGAAGGACGGCAGCATCATCCGCGTCGACAACCCGTCGAAGATGCCCGAACCATCGAAGATCAACGAGGTGCGCGAGCCGATCGTCGACGTCAACCTGTACATGCCGCAAGAGTATGTCGGCGCCGTGATGACCCTGTGTAACGGCAAGCGCGGCATCCAGATGGACATGGCCTACCATGGCCGCCAGGTCAAGCTGCACTACGAGATCCCGATGGCCGAGATCGTGCTGGACTTCTTCGACCGCCTCAAGTCGACCTCGCGCGGCTATGCCTCGATGGACTACGAGTTCAAGGAGAATCGCGCGGCCGACGTGGTCAAGGTCGATATGCTGATCAATAGCGAGAAGGTCGATGCGCTGGCCATCATCGTCCACCGTGCCAATGCGCCTTACCGCGGCCGCCAGGTGGCGGCAAAGATGCGCGAACTGATCCCGCGCCAGATGTTCGACGTGGCGATCCAGGCCGCGATCGGCGCGACCATCATCTCGCGCGAGAACGTGAAGGCGCTGCGCAAGAACGTGCTGGCCAAGTGCTATGGCGGCGACATCTCGCGCAAGAAAAAGCTGCTGGAGAAGCAAAAGGCCGGCAAGAAGCGCATGAAACAGGTCGGCTCGGTGGAGATCCCGCAAGAAGCCTTCCTGGCCATTCTCCAGGTGGAAGATAAATAATGAACCTGCAACCCATCCTGGGCAATTTTGCCCTGATCCTGTTCGTCGCCATGGTGATCACGGGCATCATCTGGTGCCTGGACACATTCTATCTGGCGAAACAACGGCGCCGCGCCGCCGATGCCGCCCTGCGCGAATACGATGCGCGCAACGCCAAACTGGCGGCGGATGGGATCAAGGTCGACCACAACGGCAACCGCGCCGCGATCGAGCAGGCCAACCTGCGCCAGCCGACCTGGATCGAGTATTCGGGCAGCTTCTTCCCGGTGATCGCGCTGGTGTTTATCTTGCGCTCTTTCTTGTGGGAGCCGTTCAAGATCCCGTCGTCATCGATGGTGCCGACCCTGCTGGTGGGCGACTTCATCCTGGTCAACAAGTACACCTACGGCATCCGGCTGCCGATCATCAACAAGAAGATCATCCAGATCAATAATCCGGAACGCGGCGATGTGATGGTGTTCAAGTATCCAAAAGATATGAACCAGGATTACATCAAGCGCGTCGTTGGCGTGCCGGGTGATAAAATCAGTTACGAAGACAAGCGCCTGACGGTCAACGGCAAGCCGGTCGAGTACACCGCACTGGACGACTACCTGGACGACCAGCATCCGGTCTACCACAAGCAGTTTGTCGAGAAACTGCCGAGCCCGGGCGGCGTGACCGATCACCGCATCCTGAACACGGCCGACAAGCGCAATATCGACCTGGGCAGTGTGGAAAACTTCCCGCTGCGCGAAAACTGCGATTACACCTACGACAAGTTCACCTGCGTGGTGCCGGAAGGGCAGTATTTCATGATGGGCGATAACCGCGACAATAGCGCGGACAGCCGTTACTGGGGTTTCGTGCCTGACCGCAATATCGTCGGCAAGGCCTTCGTGGTCTGGATGAACTTCAGCAATCCGAAACGTGTCGGCGGTATCCAATAACAAGGGGCGCGCATGGATCGCAGCAAGCTGTTCAAGAACAAGCAAGCCGGCATTTCGCTGTCCGGCCTGATCCTGGCCCTGGCCGTGATCGGCGTGGCGGCGATCTTTGCCATGCGCATGGTCCCGGCCTATATCGAGTATAACGCGATCAAGTCCGCCATCGTGACCGTCAAGGACGGCGGCGGCACCATCCGCGAGATGCAGCAAGCCTTCAACCGCCATACCAGCGTCAACGACGTGGAAGCGGTGCGCGGACAAGACCTGGTGTTTACCCGCGACGGCGATGCCGTCGACATCAGCTTTGCCTACGAAAAACGCCTGCCACTGATGGGCAACGTCAGCCTGCTGATCGACTTCGAGGGCACCACCGACCCGAGCGGCGTGGTGGCCGAGGCCGACAGCGCTGCCCAGTAGGGCTTTATAGAAATACCGTGGCCCAGCCACGTTGACGACATCGACAATGAATCTTCAGTTATTGCAAACACGCTTGGCTTATACGTTCCGGGACATCGGCCTGCTGCAGCAAGCCCTGACCCACCGTAGCCATAGCAGTCTGCATAACGAGCGCCTTGAATTCCTGGGCGACTCGGTCCTGAACTGCGTCGTGGCCTCGGTGCTGTACGAACGTTTCAAGACGCTCGACGAGGGCGACCTGTCGCGCCTGCGCGCCAACCTGGTCAAGCAGCAGGCGCTGTTCGAGATCGCCCAGAAGCTCGACCTGTCGCAATTCTTGCGCCTGGGAGAGGGCGAGCTCAAGTCGGGCGGTTTTCGTCGTCCCTCGATCCTGGCCGACACGCTGGAAGCCTTGCTCGGCGCGATCTTCCTCGACAGCGGCTTCGACAGCGCGCGCGATGTGATCCGCGCCTTTTATATTCCGCTGCTGGACACGGTCGACCCGGCCACCCTGGGCAAGGACGCCAAGACCCTGCTGCAAGAATTCCTGCAGGCCAAGCGCATTGCGCTGCCGACCTATAATGTGGTGGCGACCCACGGCGCTGCCCACAGCCAGGAATTCGAAGTCGAATGCCTGGTGCCCAAACTGAGCGTGCAGGTGTTCGGCCGCGGCGGCAGTCGCCGTGCGGCGGAGCAGGCTGCCGCCAGCCTGGCCCTCGAAGCGGCCCAGAAGGCGCTCGCCAAGGCGCCGGGCGCGCGCAAGCCGCGCCAGCGCGCGGCGCAATTGAAGCTGGCCGGCATCGGCACCAACCAGGGCGACGCCGCATCCGGCGCGCCCCACGCAGCACAACCAGGAACAGAAAAAGCATGAACGCCATCCCCGACAACTTCCGCTGCGGCTATATCGCCATCGTCGGCCGCCCGAACGTCGGCAAGTCGACCCTGATGAACGTCCTGATCGGCGCCAAGGTATCTATCACCTCGCGCAAGGCCCAGACCACGCGCCACCGCATCACCGGCATCCAGACCCATGACGACGCGCAATACATCTACGTCGACACCCCGGGCTTCCAGACCCGCCATGCGAACGCGCTGAACAAGACGCTGAACAAGACCGTCTCGAACACCCTGACCTCGTCGGACGTGATCCTGTTCCTGGTCGAAGCCGGCACCTTCGGCCCGGCCGACCAGCAAGTGCTGGACATGCTGCCAAAGAACGTCCCGGTGGTACTGGTCATCAATAAATCGGACCGCGTGAAGGACAAGGCCGTGCTGATGCCCTTCGCGCAAAAGATCGCCGGCCTGTTCGACTTCACCGCCATCGTGCCGGTCTCGGCCAAGCTGCGTTTCCAGGTCGATGCACTGGAAACCGAGATCAAGCGCCACCTGCCCGAGAACCCGCCGATCTTCGGACCGGACGACATCACCGACCGCAGCGAGAAATTCCTGGCGGCCGAGATCGTGCGCGAAAAAGTGTTCCGCCTGCTGGGCGACGAACTGCCGTACACCAGCACCGTATTGATCGAACAGTTCGAGCAAGAGGGTAATTTGCGCCGCATCTTCGCCGCGATCCTGGTCGAGCGCGACACCCATAAATCGATGATCATCGGTAACAAGGGCGCGCGCCTGAAAGAGATTTCCACGCAATCGCGCCTGGATATGGAGAAACTGTTTGGCGGCCCGATCTACCTGGAAATCTGGGTCAAGGTCAAATCCGGCTGGGCCGACAACGAAGCGGGCCTGCGCGCTTACGGTTACGAGTAAGGGCAGGGGACGCTAGTGTCCAGCCACGATCAATTCATCGACGACCTGCCCGAGCAGGCGGCGCCCGCCGCGGGCAAGCGCCCGCGCGCGCCGAGCCGCGACAATCGCATCGTCGGCCAGCCCGGCTTCGTGCTGCACAGCTATCCCTATAAAGAAACCAGTCTCATCATCGACATGTTCACCCGCGACCATGGGCGGGTGGGGCTGGTGGCGAAGGGCGCCAAGCGGCCATTCTCCAAGCTGCGTGGCGTGCTGCAAACCTTTCAACCGCTCTCGGTGTCGTGGAGCGGCAAGTCGGAGCTGCGCACGCTGATCGACGCCGAATGGGTGGGCGGCATGCTGCCGCTGGAACGCACGGCGCTGCTGTGCGGCTTTTATCTGAACGAATTATTGGTGAAACTGCTGGCGCGCGATGACCGCCATCCGGCCCTGTTCAACCACTACGTCTCGACCCTGAACCAGCTCGCCCACGGCGAACCCGCGCAAATCGTCTTGCGAAAATTCGAACGGGCCTTACTTAAGGAGACGGGCGTGGCCGCCGATCTCGGCCGCTGCACGAGCAGCCGCGACCGGGTCGAGCCCGGGCGCGACTATGTGGTCGATCCGGAACGTGGCGCGCGCGTGGCAGGCGCCGGCGAAGTCTGGCCCGTCGTTTTGGGCAAGACCCTGCTGGATATGGAGCGCGAGGACTATACTGATCCGGCGACCCAGGCGCAAAGCAAGCAATTGATGCGTTTCCTGCTGGCGCACCACCTGGGCGGGCAGCCGCTCAATACGCGCCAGATTTTGATCGACTTGATGCAACTGTAAAAAGAACACTATGAGCTTCCTGCAACCCGCCGGCCAGGTGATCGACCTGGGCGTAAACATCGACCACATCGCCACCGTGCGCAATGCGCGCGGGACGGCATACCCGGACCCGCTGCGCGCCGCGCTGCTGGCCGAGCAGGCGGGCGCCGACCTGATCACCTTGCACCTGCGCGAAGACCGCCGCCACATCAAGGATGCCGACGTGCTTGCGCTGCGTCCGCTGCTCTTGACGCGCATGAACCTGGAAGCGGCCGTGACCCGCGAGATGATCGACTTCGCCTGCCAGGTGAAGCCGCAGGACGTGTGCCTGGTGCCCGAGCGGCGCGAGGAAGTGACGACCGAGGGCGGCCTGGACGTGGTGCGCTACTACAACGAGGTCGAGGCGGCGGTGAAGCAGTTGAAACAAGAGGGCGTCCGCGTCTCGTTGTTCATCGATGCCGATGCGCGCCAGATCGAAGCCGCAGCAAGCGTCGGCGCGACCGTGATCGAGCTGCATACGGGGCGCTATGCCGAGGCTGAAGGCGGTGAGGTGGCGCCTGAACTCGAGCGCATCAAGCTGGGCGTGCACGAGGGCGCCAGGCGCGGCCTGCGCGTGAACGCCGGCCACGGCCTGCATTACACGAACGTGCAGCCGATCGCGGCGATTCCCGACCTGCACGAGCTGAACATCGGCCACGCCATCGTGGCGCATGCCTTGTTCGCGGGCTGGGAGAACGCGGTGCGCGAGATGAAGGCGATCATGGTCGCGGCGCGCCTGGGCGTGCAGTACGGAGCGGGTGCTTAAATGATCTATGGCATCGGCACCGACATCGTCCAGATTTCGCGTGTCGAGGCGGCGCTTGCGCGCAGCGGCCCGCGCTTTGCCGAGAAGATCCTCGGCCCGCAAGAGCTCGAAAAATACCATGCCCGCAGCGCCAAGAACGCGGTGCGCGGCCTGCGCTTCCTGGCTACACGTTTTTCGGCCAAGGAGGCGTTTTCAAAGGCCATCGGCATGGGCATGCGCATGCCCATGACCTGGCGTTCCGCCCAGATGCTCAATGACCCGAGCGGCAAGCCGGTCATCGTCTGCAGCGGCGCCCTTGGCGACTTCATGCGCGAGCACCGGCTCAGCGCCCAGGTGACGATCAGCGACGAGGCCGACTATGGCGTCGCCTTCGTGATCGTGACCCAGGCGCCGGCCCCGTCCACCCCTTTGGTTGATTAATGTCCGAAGCAAAACCAGTTGCAGCACCTTCTGTTGAAGTGACCCCTGAACTCGCGGCCCGGCTGGGCCGTGAGCGCCTGTTGGATGCGCGTGAAGAGTCGCGCGCCGAAGCCAACCGCGAACTGAGCCCGAAAGTCGATGTCGACGTACGCGCGCAAGTGCTGGCGGTCGTCAATCGCCTGCCGGGCCTGCCCGGCGTGTACCGCTATTTCGACGCGGCCGACAATGTGCTGTACGTCGGCAAGGCGCGCAATCTCAAGAACCGCGTCTCGAGCTACTTTCAGAAGAACCTGGCCAGCCCGCGCATCGCGATGATGGTGTCGCAGATCGCGCGCCTGGAAACGACGGTGGTCTCCAGCGAGGCCGAAGCGCTGATCCTGGAAAACAACCTGATCAAGACGCTCAAGCCGCGCTACAACATCCTGTTCCGCGACGATAAGTCTTACCCCTACATCAAGATCACGGGCGGCGAGGCGCCGCGCATGGCGTACTACCGCGGCGCGCTGGACAAGAAGAACCAGTACTTCGGTCCTTTCCCCAGCGCCTGGGCGGCCAAGGAATCGATCCAGCTGCTGCAGCGCGTGTTCATGCTGCGCACGTGCGAGGACAGCGTCTACGCCAACCGCACGCGGCCCTGCCTGCTACACCAGATCGGCCGCTGCAGCGCGCCCTGCGTGAACCTGATCGCGCCCGAGGAATACAAGCACGACGTCGAGAATGCGGCGCGCTTCCTGCGCGGGCGCCAGAGCGAAGTCATGGCCGACCTCGAGCAAAAGATGCAGGCCTATGCGATGGAACTGAAATTCGAGCAGGCGGCCTCGGTGCGCAACCAGATCCAGGCTCTGTCGAAGGTGCTGCATGCGCAGAGCATGGAGACGACGGGCGACGCCGACGTCGACGTCATCGCCGTGGTGGTGCAGGGCGGCCGCGCCTGCGTCAACCTGGCCATGGTGCGCGGCGGACGCCACCTGGGCGACCGCGCCTACTTCCCGAGCCACGTCGGCGAATCGCTGGGTGAGTGTCCGATCGAGGTCGAGGTGCTGTGCGCGTTCTTGGCGCAACATTACGCCGGCCAGTTCATCCCCGGCACCTTGATCATGAACGTTGAATTCGACCAGCCAGAGCTGATCATGGCCTTGCAAGAGCAGTGCGGCCACCGCATCAGCCTGGTGCTGCAGCCGGGCGGCCAGCGCCGCCAGTGGCTCGAGATGGCCTGCAAGGGCGGCGAGATCGCGCTGGCGCGACTGCTGTCCGAGCAGGGTTCGCAGCAGGCGCGCACGCGCGCACTGGCCGACACGCTGCAGCTCGACAGCGAAGACCTGGACGCCCTGCGCATCGAGTGCTTCGACATCAGCCACACGGCGGGCGAGGCGACGCAGGCCTCATGCGTGGTGTTCCACCACCACCAGATGCAGAACGGCGAATATCGCCGCTTCAACATCAACGGCATCACGCCGGGCGACGATTACGCGGCCATGCGCCAGGTCTTGATGCGCCGCTACGAGAAGGTTGCGGGCGGCGAGGGCGTGATGCCCGACATCGTGCTGGTCGACGGCGGCAAGGGGCAAGTCGAGATGGCGCGCCAGGTATTTACGGAGCTAGGGCTGGACATCGCGATGATCGTCGGCGTGGCCAAAGGGGAAGGGCGGCGCGTGGGCCTGGAAACGCTGATCTTCGCCGATGGCCGGCCGGCCCAGGAGCTGGGCAAGGAATCGGCTGCACTGATGCTGGTGGCCCTGATCCGCGACGAGGCGCACCGGTTTGCGATTACGGGCATGCGCGCCAAGCGCGCCAAGGCGCGCCAGGCCTCGCGCCTGGAAGAGATCGAGGGCATCGGCGCCAAGCGCCGCCAGCGCCTGCTGGCGCGTTTTGGCGGGCTGCGCGGGGTGGTCGACGCCAGCGTGGAGGATTTGATGACGGTCGAGGGAATCTCGAGCGCGTTGGCGGAAGAGATTTACAGGCAGTTGCATTGATATGCACATGTGGCGTGGACGGCCCTGCCGTCCACGCGTTCAACCATCCTTCGCGTCACCCATACCGCATCAATATTTCCACATGGTCAACCCAAAACACCCGCCAACCGTTGAGCCCCCAAGCGCCCATCCCGCCGCATACAGATGAGTCAACTGGCCCAAACCCCCATACCCATGTAGACTAACGGCCAAGCATTTTTCCACGGTAATCAGCTCTCTCATGCCCTTCAATATACCGATTCTCCTGACCTGGTTACGCGTCGCGCTCATTCCCCTCGTTGTCGGATTGTTCTACCTGCCTACAGACTGGATGACGCTCCCGGAACGCAATCTCGCAGCCACCGCGGTCTTCATCATCGCCGCCATCACCGACTGGTTCGACGGTTTCCTGGCCCGCCGCTGGAACGAAACCTCGGCCTTCGGCGCCTTCCTCGACCCGGTCGCGGACAAGCTGATGGTGGCCGGCGCGCTGCTGGTGCTGGTCCAGCTCGACCGGGTGGACGCCATCATCGCCGGCATCATCATCGGCCGAGAGATCACCATCTCGGCCCTGCGCGAATGGATGGCCCAGATCGGCGCCACGCGCTCGGTGGCGGTCAGCTCGATCGGCAAGATCAAGACCGCGGCCCAGATGACGGCGATCCCGATGCTGCTGTTCCACGACCGCCTGTTCGGCATCGATATCCACTTCTGGGGCGAGTACCTGTTGTGGGTGGCGGGCGTGCTGACGGTGTGGTCGATGTTCTATTATTTGCGCCGTGCCTGGCCCTTGATCAAGGAGAAAGGCGGGGCGTTTTAATTTGTTTCGTGGCATCCTTGACGTACAGAATAGAATCTCTATAATGCCTGCCTGTTGCGACAACAACGCAACAGAATGAAAGACGAAGCGGGAGTAGCTCAGTTGGTAGAGCGCAACCTTGCCAAGGTTGAGGTCGAGAGTTCGAGACTCTTCTCCCGCTCCAAAGATTGCAAAGTTGTAAAGCGATCTTGGAAAAACGTCAAAGTTCTGTCATAATCGTTGTTCTGTACGCGGGAGTAGCTCAGTTGGTAGAGCGCAACCTTGCCAAGGTTGAGGTCGAGAGTTCGAGACTCTTCTCCCGCTCCAGTCTTTCAAGGCTGGGGCGGCAAGCGGTAGTAAAATGTAAGACTCCATGCGGGAGTAGCTCAGTTGGTAGAGCGCAACCTTGCCAAGGTTGAGGTCGAGAGTTCGAGACTCTTCTCCCGCTCCAGGTTTTGCATATAAGTGGTAACACTCCTAAGCGGGAGTAGCTCAGTTGGTAGAGCGCAACCTTGCCAAGGTTGAGGTCGAGAGTTCGAGACTCTTCTCCCGCTCCAGAATTCTTGGAAGATCTTCTTCCCTTGTTGATGCGGGACATAACCGCTCTCGTCAATAAGCGCACTATATCCTCTGGCGAGGTAGCAAAGCGGTTATGCAGCGGCCTGCAAAGCCGTCTAGGTCGGTTCGACTCCGATCCTCGCCTCCAAATAATAAACGGACGGGCCTCAATAGAGGCCCGTTTTGTTTTTTGCGGTCGCGTAGTAACCAAATTCAATTTGTCAGCGGTCGAGCCAAAGTCGATAGCTCATGTTTGCGGCCTACCAGGCCGCTGCAGATGGGCTCAAAGGACTCGGCAGTTAGGCTGCAAAGGCTTCAATCATATTTGAGCCCGTTTCGTTATGGGTTCACGCCTGCTGAAACTCAAGGCATACCTCAGTCCTGCACTTTCGCGGAAATGTATGAGAACAGTGCGCTGCCATGCGATGAGAGACGACGCATATCTCGGTGCCACGGGACCGCTGAGAAGCACAACCCGTTACATAGCGCTCGCGCCATGCATCTGAATAAATCCTATGTTCGTACCAACGAACAAGTCCAGCATGTCCTCAGCTGTACAAAGCTCAGTGCCCATCTAGCTCGTCTACTCCGGAAATGTGCAAGTTTGACTCCCAACATGGCGCAATGCAGCTCATGAGCGAGTCCACCATATCCTGCCCGGACGCGAGAGCGCGAATGCCGCTGCGAGCAAGAACGCAGGGCGCATGTGACGAGCGATCAGAGAAGTCAGTCACCGACAATATTTCCACTCACCGGCTCTTGACCTTCTCGTAGCCGTCATCTACTACCAAACAAACATGAACGTGTTCAATTACCAACTTTTTATATAAGTGCTTATATAATTAATGCTATACTGCGTTCATGAAAAGAGGACTTGGCACGCAATTGCGGCATCTGATCGAGTTGCTTGACGGAGCCGTCGAGCAAGCCTACGTGGACGCAGGATTGGATTATCGGCCGCGCTACACGCCGGTGATGCGCGTCCTCGCCGAGCAGGACAGTGCGACGATTGGAACGTTGGCAGCGCTGGGCGGGCTCACGCAGCCCGCCGCCACCCAGACAGTGGCATTAATGGCAAAGAAAGGCCTGCTGACAATCGCTGCCAGCGGCGAAGACGGCAGGCAGCGGATGGTCAGTCTCAGTGCCGACGGCAAAGCCTTGCTGCCGCGTCTGCAGGTGTGCTGGCAGGCGACGAAGTCTGCCGCTGACAGCCTCGATGCGGAACTGGCGTTTCCCCTGTCTACCTGCCTCGAACAGGCAATCGCGGTATTGGAGCGACGCCCCTTCGGCGCGCGCATCCGCGACGCAAACTTGCCGGGCCGGCATGACGACTCGCCACCGCAAGAACCCTCCACACAGCCATCGAACGATAAGTAGTCCAATTTGGGAGCGAGTATGTCAGGCACGATGAAGTTTGCGTCAAGCGTAGCAGGGAGTATTTTATTGTCGTTTTCCGCGTTCGCAGCGGAGCAGGGCCCGTCGATCGCGCATTCCTCGCATGCCGGCGAGCGTGACGCCATGGCGCGCGTCGAGGCCGGCCTGCGCCCACCGGTTGCGCTGGCCGATGCGCCGGTCAGCACAGAGACGCTACAGCAAGCGATGGCACGCCTGAAGGTGCCGGGCGTGAGCGTGGCCGTGATCAAGGATGGCAAGGTGGCCTGGAGCCGCGGCTACGGCGTGGCCTGGATTGGCGGGCCGGCGGTGACGCCGCACACCCTGTTCCAGGCGGCCTCGATCAGCAAGCCGGTAACGGCCATGGCCACCCTGCGCATGGTCGAGCAGGGCAAGCTGGATCTCGACGCCGGCATCGACGCCGCGCTCACCAGCTGGAAGCTGCCATCCAAGCACGGACAGCCGAGCGTACGCCAGCTGCTGTCGCACACCGGCGGCACCACCGTCCCGGGATTCCCCGGCTATGCAGCGGGTAAATCCGTGCCGACGCTGGTGCAGGTACTGGACGGCGCCTGGGCCGCCAATACCAAGGCGGTCAGGGTCGACACGGCGCCCGGGACCGCATGGAGCTACTCGGGCGGCGGCTATACCGTGCTGCAGCAGGCCATGATCGACCGTGCCGGCAAGCCGTTCGAGGTCTTGATGCAGGAGACGGTGCTGGCGCCACTGGGCATGCTCGGAAGTACCTTCGCCCAACCGCTGCCGGCCGCATTGCAGGCCACGGCTGCCCGTCCCCACGACCACGAGGGCAAACCCTTCTCCGGTGGCGCCTACACTCACCCCGAGCAGGCCGCGGCGGGCCTGTGGAGCACACCGGCTGACCTGGCGAAGTTCGCGATCGCGATCCAGCGGGGAGCGGCCGGCGCCGACAACGGCGCCATCTCGCCAGCGATGACACGCACCATGCTCACGCCGGTGAGGGGCACTTACGCGCTCGGCCTGGATATCCAGGACAAGGGCAAGCGCTTCGGCCATAACGGCAGCAATATGGGCTTCAAGTCGATCATGGTTGGCGCGATCGAAGGCGGCGACGGTGCGGTGATCCTGACGAACGGCGATAATGGCGACGAGCTCGCTGCCGGCTTGCTGCGTGCTATTGCCCACGAATACAAGTGGGTTGGAAACCGGACCGTGATACGTCCAGCGGTGGCCCTCACGCCGCAGGCGCGCAAGGCCCTGGTCGGCAAGTACAGGATTGCGGGTTTGGGCGATTTCCATGTGGCTGAACGCGACGGCCAGCTGATGATCGCCCTGCGCCCCGGCCAATGGGAACCGCTGTATGCGGAGTCGGACAAACTGCTGTTTGTCTTGTCGCACAACGTGGAAATTCGCCCCATCGATGCCAACAGCGGCCATTCTGTCATGGGATCGTCCTCGAAGAGCTATACCCGCGTATCTGGCCTGTGGTGACACGCAGGAGCACTGTCGTTGTCGCACGATTGCGCGGGTCGAAGCGATGCCAACCACCGCCTTACGGCAAGCGCTCCAACAGTTCTTTCGCGAGCAAATGGGCGTGCGGGGTCAGCGCCGTGAAATCGCGCGCGCACAGGTAGAGCCGTCGTGCTGCCCAGGTTTCTGCCAGCGGCAGGATCACCAGATCGCGGCGCAGCGTCTTCGCTACCGCGTCGGAGAAGATCGAGATGCCGATGCCGGCCTCGACATGCATGGCCACGTGCTCGGTATTGCGCAGCTGGATACGATAATCCAGCTGGCGGCCGAGACGGGAAGCACGCTCTGCCAGGTGCATCGTAATCGCCGTATCGGCCATGCCGACGATCGGCTCGGCAAGCACGTCGGCGAAGGTCACGCTGGACCGCCGGGCAAACCGGTGCGACCGGCTGGCGACAACGACCAGCTGGTCGTTGGCAAGCAGGTGGGACTGCAAGGCGCCGAAGTCCGTGACATCCGACACGATGCCCAGGTCGGTTCGCTTGTTCAGCAGCGCCTGCACGATCTCGATACTCGGCCGTTCTTCGACGTCGACCGACAGGTCGCGATGCGCTGCCAGGAACCGGCACAGGTGATGCGGCAGGAAACCCGCCATCGCTGCAGTATTCGACAGCAGCCGTACGCGGCCCTTCAAGCCGGTGGCATAGGTGCGCAGCTCACCGTGCATCTGTTCGACCTGTTCCAGGATCGACCGTCCATGGCGAACCAGTGCTTCGCCTGCCGGCGTAACGCGGACACCGCGCCGGTTACGCTCGAGCAGGGGCGCACCCAGCACTTCTTCCATGCCTGAGATACGCTCGCTGGCCGATGCCAGTGCCAGGTGCATCGCGCGCGCGCCATGCGTCAGGCTGCCGCCCTCCACTACGGATAAGAACAGTCTTAGGTCGGTCAGGTCGAAACGCATGGGAAATCGCTCAGTTTTCGGAATATCCGAACTCTAACAGCGGAATTGCCAGATTGCCACAGGGCTGCTACCCGCTTAAGCTCACTACCCATGATCCTCGTTAAGCAGGGGCAAGCTTCGCCTGGGCCGAAGTGACCTGCCGCCCGTTCACAAAAGGAAGAATGATGCTTGATGTTTTGCTGGTAGTGGTCGGCGTGCTCGGGATTGTGCTCAGCATCGCTGTAAAACTTGTCAAACGGCCGCCAGGCCAGGCGTCGGATCAAGACGTCGTCCCAGGAAAGCGAGGCGTCATCGTGAGCATCTCGACAGGTCGTCGTCCCAAAGGGCGCTCCCCCGACACTGGACGATCCTGATCCAGCCTGATGGGCGCTGTCCGGCACCAGCACCCGTGACACTATGGGCCAGTCATACCCCGTAAAATGCGGCATTGATCCACCACGTAAGAAATGTTCTCATGGAAACCATCGACCAGCGTTACCTCGTCCAGCAAAACAAGCGCAGCGACGAGGGCAAGCCGCCCGTGTTCGCCAAAGTCATGCGCAGTAAAGAAGGCAGGTTCGAAGGCGTCTCGTTCATCAGGAACAAGGAGAAGGCGACCGTCATGACGGTCGCCGACGCCCAGCAAGTCATCGACTGGGCTGCAAGCAAGAAGGGAAACGCCCACGAATATGAGACCAGGATCATCTGCGTTGGCCAGTAGGCCGGTGCGCGCCGTCCATCTCATGCAGCAACCGTTCCACATCCGCGGCCGGCATCGGTTTCGCGCATGGATAGCCCCGGCAAGCCTGGCACCCGCTCTCGAACAAGCAATCGCGTTGGGCCCTGGTCTCCACGCCTTCGGCCAGGGGAGCCCGACGGCTTCGGCCACCGGGATGAACTCGGCCGGCGACACCAGCCCGCGCCCCGGGTGGCGCCAGCGCACCAGGGCTTCCACGCCGACGATGCGCCAGTTAAGCCCGACCTGCGGCTGGTAATGCAAGAAGAACGCAGGACGCGTGTTTCATCCGAGACGAACATGCGGCGGTCGCTGACCCGCATCTCCCACAATCCGACTGGGCCACGCGCTGGATGACGGCGAGGCGCTCCGCGAGCGTCGAACTCGGCACTGATGTGCGAGAAACCGCGAGACCGGATGCTGGCAAGGACATCGGATGGCCGCCGCTAAGGATGGACGCATGACTGCAAGGGCATGGCGATGGCGCAAGATTGGGGCGATGCGACGCGGGTGACACGTCAGGCAGACCCTCTTTTTTGTATCGCCGTGCCCGTGGTGCTGCAGGCGCTCGTTTGCAATTGCCCGCCTGGGAACACTCACGGTAAATTGCAATATAAATAAGAACATTTGTGCAAATAGTTTTGCGGCGCTATAATGGGCGTTTCCGCTGGCGACTGTTTTTCGGTTGCCGTGACTCCAGTGGGGCCAAGCGCAGCTTTCGCCCCATCCGCAGCCTCTCGTCACACGAGCGTGTGGCCCGGATCCGCGCAGCCCAGGCAGCCGATCCATGCAGGCATCACCCATCCGCAGTGCGCGGAAAACAATTCGGATACGCGGCGCAACGCGCCTGGCCCCTCGCATTGCCGAGGCCAGCCGGCCTGCCGCGGGCAGCAGGCGATGCCCAGCAGGCGATGCCTGCTGCTCGCTCGCCGCCGATCCCTCGAACAGGAAATCGTCATGAACCGACATTTCGGAAGCAATCCCCAATGCCTTGCCACGCCACGCGCAAACGCCGCCAACAGCCGCAGGATTGCGATGAGCGCGAGCGCAAGCCTGTGCGCGGTCGCGATGGGCATCGCTTTCCTCGCGCCCGGCGCCGCCAGCGCGCAGGAAGAAAGCGCGTCGCCGCTGACCATCGGCGGCGCGGTCCGCTTCAACTATGTGCACAAGAGCTGGCAGGACGAGTACCGCAGCGGCTTCTTCGGCCTGGACACCGCGCGCGTGGACGTCAAGTATGACGACGGCACGCTCATCGGCTCGGGCCAGTACCGCTACAACAACTATCCGGACGGCCAGGGCGGCTACTGGCAGCATTTCCTGCAGCATGCGTGGGTCGGCCGGCGTTTCGACGACCGCAGCGAATTGCACGTCGGCCTGGACCAGCTGCGCTTCGGCCTGCAGCCGTTCGCATCGAATAACTTCTATGAATCGATCGCCTTCTACGCCGGCCTCGAAGACAACTACTCGCTGGGCCTGACCTACCTGAGCCGTCCCGGCCCCGTCGAATGGCAGCTCGGCTTCTATCCGCGCGACGGCGGCTCGTATGGCGGTGGCAGCAATACGGCCGGCAAGTCGAACCGCTACTCCTACGATATCGTGCCCGACGACGACGAGCAGGGCTACGGCACCGGCCAGACCGACAGCGAGCGCAATACCGTGGTCGGCCGCCTGGCCTGGCATGTCGGCGCGGACCAGAACCACGAGTTCGGCATCTCCGGCCTGACCGGCGAGATCGACAACGGCCGTGGTACCGATACCCGGCGCAATGCCGCCGCGGTGCACTACCGCGGCAGCCATGGCCGGTTGGGCGTGATGCTGCAGGCGACGCGCTACCGCTACCACACCGCGCACGGTCCCGAGCAGACCTATGGCGGACTGGATCCCAACAGCTTCTTCATGGTCGGCGGGTTCGGCTACCCCTATCCGGTGGCGTCGCGCGGCGACATCTACGTTGCCACCATCAGCTACGACCTGCCCGGCAGGCTCGGGCCGTTCACCGATTTCAAGCTCTATAACGACTACAGCGTCCTGCGCAAGCGGAAGACCGCCTACCGCGATTCCGTGCAAAACGTCACCGGCATGAGCTTCTCGTCAGGCAAGTGGTCGTTCTACGCCGACCTGATGATCGGCAAGCACCATCCCTACCTGTCGCCCGACCTGGGCGGGCTGGCGTCGACCTCGACCGAGCACCAGGGTTTTACCCGCCGCATCAATCTGCAGGCTGGCTATTATTTCTGAGTCAGCAGGACTGAAGAAAAGCGGGATTGATACCGAAACAAGTATCGACCCCGTCAAACTCTTGATCGGAACACGATCGTAGAAGGCTCCATCATGCGAGGCTGGGCCATCGCCGAGCGCCTCGCCGATGCCCCAGGCGGTGCAGCTGCCCTACCTGATCGTGGCGGGCGTGCCGGCTTCACGCTCGGCATCAGGGGGCTGGGGCCGCCGACCGGGGAGGGCGCGGGCCTGTTGATCATGGCGATCGCCGGCGGGGCCCTGGTCATCGCCAGGGCTGGCTGGCCGACACGGTCGGGCTGCAACTGTCCTTCCTGCTGACGGCGGCGTGCGAGCTGTACGTGCTGTTCTATGCCGTGTGGGGAGCGCGTACCGCCAACCACGCCTGAAGCGACGCGAGGGCCCACATTGCCGCGCAGGCATGCTATATTGATTTGGCAACGTTTCCACTTCGAGGAGACGTGATAATAAAAGGAGACCAAAGACAATGTACAAACCTGCCCTGATGCTCCGCGGCGCCATCCTGGCGGCGCTGCTCGGCGCGAGCGTCCCGCCATCGATGGCGGCCGAAAATGCCGGCGCCGTCCAGGCCTGGCTGACGACCGGCGACCAGGCCAAACTGATGGCGCGCGGCCCCGACGCCCGCTTCGGCCGCGCCAAGCCGGCCGCGCTCGTCATCGACATCGATCCCGCCACCCGCTTCCAGGAAATGCAGGGCTTCGGTGCCTCGATCACCGACGCCTCGGCCTACCTGATCCAGCAGCGCATGAACCCGGCGCAGCGCGAAGGCCTGCTGCGCGAGCTGTTCGGCCGCAATCCCGGCCTCGGCATGTCCTTCACGCGCCTGACCATCGGCGCATCCGATTTTTCGCAGAGCCACTACAGCTTCAACGACATGCCGCGCGGCGAGAGCGATCCTGGCCTGACCCGCTTTTCCATCGAGCCGCACCGCGCCAGCGTGCTGCCGACCATCCAGCGCGCGCTGGCGATCAATCCGCAGCTGAAGGTGATGGCTTCGCCCTGGAGCGCGCCGGGCTGGATGAAGACCAGCGACAGCCTGGTCAAGGGCTCGCTCAAGCCCGAGGCCTATGACGCCTTCGCCCGCTACCTGGGCCGCTACGTGGGCGCAATGGAGAAAGAGGGCGTGCCGCTGTTCGCGCTCACGCTGCAGAACGAGCCGCACTTCGAGCCCGAAGACTACCCGGGCATGCGCGTCGATCCGGCCAGCCGCGCCGCCTTCATCGGCGGCCATCTCGGCCCCTTGCTGGCGCGCGAACACCCCGGCACCACGGTCATCGACTGGGACCACAACTGGGATGAACCCGACTCGCCCGCGACCGTGCTCAAGGACCCGGTAGCCGCCAACTACGTGAGCGGCGTGGCGTGGCACTGCTATGCGGGCAATGTGGCGGTGCAGGCCCAGGTGCATGCGCAGTTCCCCGACAAGGACACCTGGTTCACCGAATGCTCGGGCGGGCGCTGGTCGCCGGACTGGGCCAAGAACCTGATGTTCTTCACCAAGACCCTGATCATCGATTCCACGCGCGGCTGGGCGCGCGGCGTCCTGCTGTGGAACATGGCGCTCGACGAAAACGATGGTCCGCACCTGGGCGGCTGCAAGGATTGCCGCGGCGTCGTGACGATCGACTCGCGCAGCGGCGAGGTCACGCGTAACGTCGAATACTACGCCCTGGCCCATGCCAGCCGCTTCGTCATGCCTGGCGCCCGGCGCATCCAGTCGAGCGAAGGGGTAGGGGAGCTGTCCAACGTCGCCTTCCGCAACAGCGACGGCTCGCTGGCGCTGGTCGTGGCCAACGGCGCGCAGAAGGAGCAGACGTTCTCGGTGCGCATCGCAGGGCAGAGCTTCCGCTACACCTTGCCAGGCCTGAGCGTCGCCACGTTCGCCTGGGGCAGTCAACAATAATACGACAGGCGTTGCGATTATATTGACAACGAATTAGTCGCGGCGCAATAATGTCCCAAGTAATTTGGCAACGTTTCCAAATTTTTTTGATTGGATTTGGCAACGTTTCCAGTTTGTGATGTGCGGCGGGCTGGGGAGGGGCAGGATAGCCAGCCGCACAGGGTATCAAGCGCAGCAAGCAGGGAAACTCCGCCAACCAGCGCAGCGATTTGGCAACGTTTCCAAATGCGATGTTCAATTATAAAAAACTCAGGAGACAGGTATGACTCGTTTTGGCAACGTAGCAGGCGCCGCTTCGGCCGGCCGCCATGCGCTTTCCCTCACTCCCATCGCGGCCGCCTGCGCGCTGTGCCTGTGGAGCGCATCGGTCCAGGCCCAGGTGCAGTCCGAGCCCGTGGCACAGGACAGCGCGCCGGCCCAGGTGAAGGTGACCGGCATCCGCGGCAGTATCGAAAGCTCGATCGCGATCAAGAAGGAATCCGACTCGATCGTGGAATCGATCACCGCCGAGGACATCGGCAAGCTGCCCGACCAGTCGATCGCGGAATCGATCGCGCGCCTGCCGGGCCTCTCGGCCCAGCGCGTGGCCGGCCGCGCCCAGGTGATCTCGCTGCGCGGCCTGGCGCCCGACTTTGGCGTGACCCTGCTCAACGGCCGTGAACAGACCAGCACCAGCAACGACCGCAGCGCCGAATTCGACCAGTATCCGTCGGAGCTGCTCAGCGGCGTGGTGGTCTACAAGACCCCGGACGCGAATATGACCGCGTCCGGCCTGTCCGGCACCATCGACCTGCGCACCGTGCGTCCGCTGGACCGCAAGGGCCGCACCATCGCCGTCAATGTACGCGGCGAGCACAATAGCAATGGCGAACTCAATAGCGGCTCGTCGACCAGGGGCAAGCGCGTGTCGGTGTCGTACATCGACCAGTACCTGAACAATACCCTGGGCCTGGCCATCGGCTATGCCCATCTCGATACGCCCGGCCAGCAGAAGGAATACAAGTCCTGGTGGTGGGGCAATAACAACAACCTGCCGGCGGGGAACGAAGACGTGATCGCGCTGAAGGGCGCCGAAGTCACCTCGACCTCGCGCAAGCAGGTGCGCGACGGCCTGATGGCGGTACTCGACTGGAAGCCGAACCGCGACCTGCGTTCTACCCTCGACCTGTACTACTCGGAGTTCGACCAGGAAGAAACCATGCGCGGCATGATGTGGAACTCGGCCGACACGGTCAGCTACCGCAACCCGCGGATCGAGACCATCGGCGGCGGACGCATGCTGACCGGCGGCACCCTGGTCGGCATGGAGCCGATCGTGCGCAACGACTACAACGAGCGCCGCGACGAAATGGGCGCGGTCGGCTGGAATACGAAGCTGCGGGTCAACGACCGCTGGTCGGTCGACGGCGACCTGTCGTACTCCACCGCCAAGCGCTTCGAGACCACCTCCGAGACCTATGCCGGCCTGGGACCGGCCGGTTCCGGCGCCACCGACGACGATTTCGGCTTCAGCATCCCGGTCGGCGCCGGCTTGCCGCAGTTCGCGCCGAGCAAGAACTTCGCCGATCCCAACCTGATCCGCCTGACCGACGTCGGCGGCTGGGGCCACGACGCCACCATGCACCATCCGCGCGTCGAAGACCGCCTCGGTGCGGCCAAGCTGAACGTGCGCCGGGAGCTCGATGGCTGGTTCAGCAACCTGCAGGCGGGCCTGAGCTATTCGAAGCGCGAGAAGTCGCACGAAGACGTCTCGCAGACCTACTGGCTGAAGAACGACCGCGCCCTGACCGCGGTCCCGGCCGACATCATCGGGCCGACCACCTCGCTGTCCTGGGCCGGCATCCCGGGCGTGCTGTCGTTCGACCCGCGCGCGGCGATCGACCGGCTCTACGACAAGCGCCCGGTCGACACCGATGTCGCCCAGCAGGACTGGGAAGTGAGCGAAAAGCAGGCCATCGGCTACCTGCGCCTGGCCATCGACACCGACCTCGGCACGGTGCCGCTGCGCGGCAACCTCGGCGTGCAGTACGTCCACGTCAACCAGGAGGGCATGGGCAAGGCGGTGAACGGCAGCCTGGTCACGTCGCTGCGCGACGAGCACTCGTACAAGGACGTGCTGCCGAGCCTGAACCTGAACTTCGACTTCGGGCACTACCTGCGCGACACCTACCTGCGCATGGGCATGGCCAAGACCGTCGCGCGGCCGCGCATGTCGGACATGCGCGCCGGCATAGCGGCCGGCGTCGACGCGACCACCCGCATGTGGAACGGCAACGGCGGCAATCCCAAGCTGGAACCGTGGCGCGCCAACTCCTTCGACCTCTCGCTCGAACACTATATGGGCAAGGGCAGCTATGTGTCGGCCGCCTACTTCATCAAGGACCTCAAGAGCTATATCTACAACCAGCAGCGCCCGTTCGACTTCAGCGCGTTCCCGAATTCCAGCGCCGTGATCCCGATCTCGAATATCGGCACCATCAACCAGCCGAGCAACGGCCAGGGCGGCTTCGTGCGCGGCATCGAGTTGAGCGGATCGCTGCAGTTCGGCTCCCTGTGGCAGCCGCTGGATGGTTTCGGCGTGCAGGCCAGCGTGTCGGGCACCGAGAGCTCGGTCAGCCCGAACGGGCCGGGCACCACCGAGAAGCTGCCGGGCCTGTCCGGCGTGGTGCGCAACATCACGCTGTTCTACGAGAAGCACGGCTTCTCGGCGCGCGTGGCCCAGCGCTACCGCTCGGCCTTCCGCGGCGAAGTCACGGGCCTGTTCGCCCAGCGCGCGTTCAGCGAGATCCTGGCCGAGGACCAGGTCGACATCCAGCTGGGCTATGAATTCCAGGACGGCCCATTGAAGAACCTGGGCCTGCTGCTGCAGGTGAATAACCTCGGCAACGAGCCTTACCAGACCAGGCAGGGCAGCCCGTTTGCCAGCGGTGCCTATGCGCCCGAGCGCTACACGACCTATGGACGGCAAGTCCTGTTCGGCGTGAACTACAAACTGTGAGAGGAGACCGGATGACGACGAGACGACATGCGATGCGCGTGGTGTGTGGAGTGGCGCTGACGATGATGGGGGCGGGGGCGATGGCGGCACCGGCGGCGCCGGCCGCGGGCAGCCCGTGGCAGGTAGTGACCACGGCGCAGGGCGGTGCGCAGCGCTTCGCGCTGCAGGCGCTTGGCGCGCCGCAGCCGGCCGGGCAGCCGCTGGAGACCGAGACCGCGGTCTTCGTCGACACCCGCCAGCGCTACCAGGAGGTGTTCGGCTTCGGCGGCGCCATCACCGACGCCGTGGCCGAGGTCTATGACCGGCTCACGCCGGCCGCGCAGAAAACCTTCCTGAAGGCGTATTTCGACCCGCGCGAAGGCCTGGGCTACAACGTGCTGCGCACCACGATCCACAGCTCGGACTTCAGCAGCGCCAGCTACACCTATGTCAAGGATGGCGACCGCTCGCTGGGCTCGTTCAGCATCGAGCACGACATGCGCCACCGCATCCCGCTGCTGCGCCAGTCGCTGGCCGCCGCGGGCGCGCATGGCACCGACATGCGCGTGTTCGCCAGCCCCTGGAGCGCGCCGGCGTGGATGAAGTCCAATAACAGCATGCTCAAGGGCGGCAAGCTGCTGCCGGAAAACCGCGACCTGTGGGCCAGCTACATCGTCAAGTTCGTGCAGGCCTACGAGAAGGCGGGCATCCCGCTGTGGGGGCTGTCGGTGCAGAATGAACCTATGGCGACCCAGACCTGGGAATCGATGCTCTACACGGCCGAGGAAGAGACGCGCTTCCTGGGAGACCACCTGGGGCCGGCGCTGGCCAAGGCCGGCATGGGCGACAAGAAGATCATCGTCTGGGACCACAACCGCGACCTGCTGCCGCAGCGCGCCGCCCACATCATGTCGGATGCGAAGGCGCGGCCCTACGTCTGGGGCATCGGTTTCCACTGGTACGAGACCTGGGCCAAGGGCCAGCCGATGCACCGCAACGTCGCCGCCGTGCACGCGGCCTACCCGGACGTGAAGCTCCTGATGACCGAGGCGACGGTCGAGAAATTCGATCCGGCGCGCCTGCAGGACTGGGCCAACGGCGAGCGCTACGGCAGCGAGATCATGGCCGACCTGAACGCCGGCGCGTCCGGCTGGATCGACTGGAACATGCTGCTCGACAGCCAGGGCGGGCCGAACCACGTCGGCAACTTCTGCTTCGCGCTGCTGCATGCGAGCGACGACGGGCAGCTGATCTACACGCCGAGCTATGCGTATATGGGCCACTTTACCCGCTACATCAAGCCGGGCGCGCGGCGCGTGGGCGCCACCACCAGCCGCAGCACGCTCGATACGGTGGCCTTCCGCAACGGGGACGGCAAGCTGGCGGTGGTGGTGATGAACCGCCTCGACGCGGCCCAGCGCTATCGCCTGATGATCGACGGCGTCGAGACCGCGGTCGACATTCCGGCCCGCGCGATCCAGACCGTGCTGTTGTAGACTGCTCATCAAGCAGCTCAGCAACGGCATCGGGAGGGATGTGGCGACAATCAAGGAGGTGGCCCGCATGGCCGGGGTGGGGACCGGGACCGTGTCGCGCGTGGTGCGCGGCAAGGGCTCGGTCTCGGCCGACAAGCTGGAACGGGTCAGGCAGGCCATCGAGACGCTGGGCTATCGGCCCTCGCATACGGCGCGCTCGCTGCTGTATGGCCGCTCGCGCATGATCGGGGTCTATATCCCGATGCTGGCGGGGACCTTCTATACCGCCATCCTGCAGATCATCGATACCGAGCTGCGCGCCGCCGGGCTGCACATGATGATGGGTTTCGGTACCGGCACCAGCAGCGGCGCCGGCACCGGCCGGGCCAGGCAGGACGCCGTCGAGGGCGTCAACCTGCTGTTCGCGCGCGGCTGCGACGGCGTGATCGTGCTCACCAGTGCCCTGCAAGAGGAAGACCTGGCGCTGTTCGGCGCGCACGGCAAGCGGCTGGTCGCGCTGAACCATGCCTTGGGCAGCATCCCGGAGCAGTGCTTCACGGTGGACCATGTGCTGGGCGGCCGGCTGGCGGCGCGCGCGCTGCTCGACCATGGGCACCGCGAGATCGCGGTACTCGGCGGGCCGACGGCGGTGCAGGACAACGTCGACCGGATCGGCGGCTTCCTGCGCGAGCTCGAAGGCGCCGGCATCGACACCGGCGCCATGTGGGTCAGCGAACACGATTTCTCTTCCAGCGCGGGATGGGCCGGGGCGCAGGCCCTGCTGGCCTCCGGCACCCGCTTCAGCGCGCTGTTCTGCGCCAACGACGAAATGGCGCTCGGCGCGATTTCGTGCTTCTACGAAGCGGGCATCCACGTCCCGCGCGACGTGTCGGTGGTCGGCTACGACGACACGCCGAGCGCCGCCTACGCCGCGCCGCCGCTGTCCTCGGTGCGCATCCCGTGGCGCGAGATGACGGCCAGCGGCGTGGCCCAGCTGCTCAACCTGTGCGACGGCGGCAGCCGCCAGGTGGTCCGCAGCTTCGAGGTCAGCCTGGCGCTGCGGGCCTCGGTCGGGCGGGTCAGGCCGAAAGGGCGTCGAGGCGCGAAACAATCGCCTGGAAGTCCTCCATCGATCCGCTCCGGCGGTTCTGCCGCCGCATGAATTCACGCCATCCATCGTAATCGGCAAGCAGCGCGCGCGCGGTCTCCAGCGGCGTCTTGCCGGCGTGGTTCCTGGTGTCCAGCCGGCAGGGAAACGCATCGGCAATGAGCGAGACCGCCTTCAGGTTCCCGAACCGGACCGCGGTATGCAGCGCCGTCTGTCCTTCGTCGACGGTCACCTTGCTGACGTCGGGATTCCGGTCGAGGACGATGCCCACGCATCGAACCGAGCCGCCGGTGACCGCGGCGTGCAAGGCAGTCCTGCCCAGATAGTCCTGTGCATCGATGTCTGACCGGCTGGCAAGCAGCGCAGCCAGTCCGGCGTCGCCGTCGTCGGCGGCAATCATGAGCGGCGTCTGCTGCTTGAAATCGACAGCCTTCGCCTGCTCCGGCCAGAGTTCCACCAGCACACCGATCGCTCGTCGCATGGCTGTTCCAGGCGCCGCGCGGGCCGGCCGCAGGGCGCCGAGCGAGACCGGCCGGCGCACGATGCGCTCCATATTCGACAGCAGTTTCATCCACAGCAGCAGGAGATTGTCCTTGCGGACGTCTTTCATCCCGAGGTTACGCAACTGCTTCTCGTGCTGCAGCAGCCAGGACCCGAGCCGATGCATGTCGGCGCCCTGGATGAGCGCCACGGACTCGGCAAGCAGGTCCTTCAGCACCGTTGTCGCCTGGCCGGTCCTGGCCTCGGTGCCTTCGTAGGGTTGGTACAGCTGCGCCCAGAAGAAATCGTCGCAACCGACGGCCATGTCCTCGAACGAGGGGCGCGCGTCGGTCATCCAGGTCGGTGGAACGAGATGGCGATACCAGAAGTCCTGGGTCTTGCGGACCCAGCCCCGCATTGCCACCTCGGTCGCCAGGCCCTCTTTTGCGATCTCTTCCCGCAGCGGCCCATGGTTGTGCGAGAGACAAGCTTGCAGGGCCTCGCGCAAGTCGTTGGCTGCGCCTTCGAAGTCGTTCAGCGCAAGACGGTGCCTCGCCCGGAAGCGCAGGAACGGCGCCCTGAACGGCCCTTGCGTATCGGTGACGCCGAGTTCGCGCAGCAGGCTGTCGATACGGGCTTGCGCGTCCTCGCTCCGTGCGGGAACCGGGCCGTCGGCCAGCAGGGCCAGTTCGGCCACCTGGGCTCCCGCACGCTGGGTGGGTGATCCGGCCAGTGCATGCATGCGCGCGGCGGCCAGCAGGCGCGCGTGCGCCGACAGGGCGCCATCCACCGCGATCTGGCTGACGACCAGATAACTGCGTTCGGCATCCAGCGCCTGCCCGAGCGCGGGAGGCGGGAGCGAGGCGGCCAAACGGAGCCGGTCGATGCGCGCATTCTCGTCGGCCTCGGCCTCGAGCATCCGGATCCGCGCCAGCACCGTGGCCGAAGCCTGGTCCTCGTCGCCGAACGGAACCAGGTCGGGCAGGGATTCATCGGCGCCAAGCGCCATGAATCGTCGTGTCAGGCGTGCTCCCAGCATCCGATAACCGAACCCCCTGGCCGACGGCATGATGGAAAGCAGCAGGTCGGCGCGGTCCCATGGAGCGATCTTCGATTCGAACCAGGCGTCCCGCTCTTCGTCGGTTTCTCCCTGCCCGAACGACTGGATCGTGAGGTTGTACACGGTCTGGAAGAGTGCGAGCAGCGGCAACACCCGGTTTTGCGACGGTTCCGCGCATCCTGGCGCCATGCCCGGGCCGCACAGCGCTGCCTGCAGGCGGCGGTAGGCGTCCTGCGACATCCGGGCCACGCGCAGCCGTTGGCGTACCGACCGCATCGACGGCGCCGCGTAGCGGATGGCGAGGGCCAGGACGAAGGCGTGGTTGTCTTCGGCCGGTGCGCCGCCCTCCAGGATCGCCTGCAAGCGGGTGGCCCGGATTGGTATCTCGTGTTCGAGCAGTTCCGGCGTCAGGCCCTTGCGACGCACGAATGCGATGGCGGCGCCAAGCTGTTCTTCGTCTTTGGGGGGCAGGTCGAAGCTGCCCAGGAAATCCAGCGCCGCGTCGTCGTGAAACAGTTCATCGATGACCTTTGCGCTCTGCGGGAGCCGTCCCTCCAGCCGCCAGCCCTGCAGCGTGCGCAGCGCGTGCATGTTCTTGCGCGCCGCCTGCTCGCGCTGGAGCGCACCGGCGACGTGTTCGAGCGATTGGTCTCCCAGCAGGTCAAGCAGCCATGCGAGTACACCTTCCATCGGTAGCCGCACCGTTTCCCCGGATGGATTCCAGTCCGGGAGAAACCAGAACGCGCCGCCAGGCATCCCGGCATCGAAGGGGACGCCCCTGCGGGCGCCTGCGAGGCTCCAGAACGCCAGGCGGCGCGCCAATCCCGGCACCCAGGCATAAGCCAGCAAATGCCACAGTACCTGGCGCTGGCTGGCCCCATGGGTCCAGGTGTGCGCAGCGGTGGCGACGTCGAACGTGCACCATTCGCGGAGATTGCTCCATGCGTCTTTACGGGCCTGTTCATCCATTTCCAGCGCCGAGAAGATGTTCTCGACCAGCTCTTCCAGGAACGCTTTCTGGCGCGGCAGCGGAAAGCCCAGCTCGGTGAACTGGTCGATATGTTTCGTGGGCGGGCGATCGAGTCCAAGACTCTGGAGCGCCTCGATGAGCATCTGTTCGGGAGAAGGAATGCGGGCCATAGCGGTAACAGGTTGAAATTGAAGAGGGCCGCAGTATCCGGCGAACGGGGACGACGGTCGATGAAAGACCGCGTACCCCTGTATTCGGGGCGGCGACGGCCGTGCCCGGGGTACGCG
>NZ_STGG01000035.1 GCF_005222695.1 Massilia sp. HP4
CCGACGCCCCTGCAGCGCATCCCGGCTGCAGGCGGCATCCGACCGGGATACATCAAAGGAGCAGCATCATGGGTAAGCAAGCAAACTGGCCGAGCAAGCAGGATGGACAGAAGTCCGGAGGTGGCCGCGATAACGGTCCACCGAAGAAATAATCACGGACCGCTGACCGGATCGTTCACAATCCTGCCGCATGGAGCGGCAGGTTGGTGTCGTACTTCACTTCGCGCAGCGCCACGCTGGTATTGACCTGCGCCACCCCATTGAGCTTGACCAGCACATTGTGCAGGAAGTCGTGGTAGGCATCCATATCTGCTACGACCACCTTGACCATATAGTCCGAGCTGCCGGTCGTTTCATAGCATTCCACCACCTCGGGCCGCAGCCGCATCGCTTCCTCGAATTGTTCGACCACGCCTTCGGCATGGCGCAGCAGCGTGATGTGCAGCAGGCACACCACGGCCAGCCCCAGCTTGCGGCGGTCGAGCAGGGCGGCGTACCGCACGATATAGCCATTCTCTTCGAGCTCCTTCTGTCTCCGCCAGCAGGGACTGGCCGACATGCCGATCTTTTCGGCCAGTTCATTCGACGACACCCTGCCGTTTTTCTGGAGTTCTGCCAGGATCTTGAGCGACGCCGGGTCGAGCGGTGTATTTTTCATTTTTTGCCATGTCAATCGAAAGGATCTCGCCAGTTTACTGCCGGCCATCAAACAAATAGAAATAATTTTTCGTGTCGTGCGGCATATCCTGTCTGGTCAAATAACGATAACGATAACGAGACCATGAATTCGATGACCACCCCACCGGGCGCGCTGGCCGATCCAGGCTACGCGCTCGACGACAACCTGACACGCGAGGCGGGCCGGGTGTTCCTGACCGGCACCCAGGCCCTGGTGCGCCTACTGTGCATGCAGAAAGTCCTCGACGAGCGCGACGGGATCGACAGCGCCGGCTTCGTCAGCGGCTACCGCGGCTCGCCGCTGGGGGCGGTCGACCAGGAATTGTGGCGCGCCCGCGCGCTGCTCGAGAAACACCGCATCGAGTTCCTGCCGGCGATCAACGAGGAACTCGGCGCCACCGCCGTGATGGGCTCGCAGCAGGTCGAGGCCGACCCGACGCGCCAGGTCGATGGCGTGTTCGGCATGTGGTACGGCAAGGGGCCCGGCGTGGACCGCGCCGGCGACGCCCTCAAGCACGGCCACGTCTACGGTTCCTCGCCGCATGGCGGCGTGCTGGTCATCCTGGGCGACGACCATGGCTGCGTGTCGTCGTCGATGCCGCACCAGAGCGAGCAGACGCTGATCGCCTGGAGCATGCCGGTGCTCAATCCCGCCAATATCCAGGAATACCTCGAGTTCGGCCTGTATGGCTGGGCCCTGTCGCGCTTCTCGGGCGCCTGGTGCGGCTTCAAGGCGATTTCAGAGACGGTGGAGGGCGGGGCGGTGGTCGAGCTGCCGGCGCTGCCGCGCTTCGCCGCGCCGCAAGACTACGTAGCCCCCGCCGACGGCCTGCACAACCGTTGGCCCGACCTGCCGGGCCTAGCGCTGGAACAGCGCGCCGCCGCCAAGCTCGAGGCGGTGCAGGCCTTTGCCCGGGCCAATCCGATCGACCGCCTGGTAGTGGCCGCGCCGCAGGCCCGCATCGGCATCGTCGCTGCCGGCAAGGCGTATCTCGACCTGGTCGAGGCGCTCGCGCGCATGGACGTGCCGCTGGCCAGCCTGGAACGGCTCGGCGTGCGAGTCTACAAGCCTGGCCTGACCTTCCCACTCGAGCGCACCCGCCTGGCCGCCTTCGCCGACGGGCTGCAAGAAATCCTGGTGGTCGAAGAAAAAGGCCCGGTCATCGAACAGCAGCTCAAGAACCTGTTCTACAACCTGCCGGCCGAACGTCGCCCGATGGTGCTCGGCAAGACCGACTGCAACGGCCAGCCGCTGCTGTCGGCGCTGGGCGAGCTGCGTCCTTCGCGCATCGCGCCGGTGCTGGTGCAGTGGCTGGCGCCGCGCTTTCCGCACCTCGACCTGCAGCGGATGCTGCCCGCCTTCTGCGGCGCGGCGCTGCCGTCGAACGCGGCCGACGGCGTCAAGCGCACGCCCTATTTTTGCTCGGGCTGCCCGCACAATACCTCGACCCGGGTGCCGGAAGGCAGCCGCGCGCTGGCCGGCATCGGCTGCCATTTCATGGCGACCTGGATGCAGCGCGACACCCATTACCTGTCGCAGATGGGCGGCGAGGGCATCAGCTGGGTGGCATCCTCGCGCTTCGTCGACGCGCCGCATGTGTACCAGAACCTGGGCGACGGCACCTTTTATCATTCGGGCTCGCTGGCGATCCGCCAGGCGATCGCCGCGCGCACCAACATCACCTATAAAATCCTGTACAACGACGCGGTCGCGATGACCGGCGGCCAGCCGGTGGACGGCAGCCTGTCGGTGACGCAGATCGTGCAGCAGGTGGTGAGCGAAGGCGCGCGCAAGACAGTCGTGGTGACCGACGAGCCGGCCAACTACGCCGGCGTGCGCCTGCCCGAAGGCGTCACCGTGCACCACCGCGACGAGCTCGATGCGATCCAGCGCATGCTGCGCGAGATCCCCGGCGTCACGGTGCTGGTCTACGACCAGACCTGCGCCGCCGAGAAGCGCCGCCGGCGCAAGAAGAACCGGCCGGGCAAGGAGGTGTTTCCCGATCCGGCGCGGCGCATGGTGATCAACCCGGCCGTGTGCGAGGGCTGCGGCGATTGCGGCGTCCAGTCGAACTGCCTGTCGATCCTGCCGCTCGAGACCGAGTTCGGGCGCAAGCGCCAGATCGAGCAATCGTCGTGCAACAAGGATTACTCTTGCGTCGAAGGCTTTTGCCCGAGCTTCGTGTCGGTGCTCGGCGGCGCGCTGCGTAAACCAGCCAGCGTCGCGCTGACCCTGGCCGACCTCGAGCAGGCTCTATCCGCTTATCCGATGCCGGCGCCGCAGGCGCTCGATAAGCCGTTCGAGATCCTGGTGGCGGGCGTGGGCGGCACCGGCATCGTCACTGTCGGCGCGCTGGTCACGATGGCGGCCCACATCGAGGGCAAGGGCGCCTCGACCCTGGACTTCATGGGCTTCGCGCAGAAGGGCGGGGCGGTGCTGTCGCACGTGCGCGTGGCGCGTTCGCCGGCCGACCTGAACCAGGTGCGCATCGACCTGCGCCAGGCCGACGCGGTCTTCGCCTGCGACCTGGTGGTGGCGGCCATGCCCGACAGCCTATCGGTGATGCGCGCCGGGCACACCCGGGTGGTGGCCAACGACCGCGAGATCCCCACCGCCGACTTCACGCGCGAGCGCGACGCCACGATCCAGAAAGACGGCCTGCTGGAAAAGATCGGCCTGGCCGCGGGAGCGGAGAACCTGCGGCGGCTGGACGCGCACGAGACGGCAGCGCGCTTCCTGGGCGACCCGATCGGCGGCAATATCCTGTTGATGGGCTATGCCTGGCAGGCGGGCCTGGTGCCGGTCGGCCTGCCGGCCCTGATGCGCGCGATCGAACTCAATGGCGTGGCGGTCGACATGAACAAGCGCGCCTTCACGCTGGGCCGCCTGGCCGCCGCCGACATGGGGGCGCTCGAGCGGCTGGACCGCCGCAACGAGAAAGTCGTCGGCTTCACGCCGCCAACGTCGCTGGCCGACAGCGTCGCGCTGCGCAGCGCCTTCCTGGCGCAATACCAGGATGCCGCCTATGCTGCGCGCTATGAGCGGGCGGTGGCCGCCGTCGAGCGGCGCGAGGGCGAGCTGGCGCCCGGCGGCGCGCGCAAGCTTGCCAAACTGGTCGCGCGCAACCTGTTCAAGGTGATGGCCTACAAGGACGAGTACGAGGTGGCGCGCCTGCACGCCGACCCGGCCTTCCGCGCCCGGATCGCGGCCACCTTCGAAGGCGACTACCAGCTGGCCTTCCACCTGGCGCCGCCGCTGCTGGCGCGCCGCAAACCGGGATCGAACGTGCCGCGCAAGATGCGCCTGGGAGGCTGGATGATGCCCGTGTTCGGCATGCTGGCCAGGGGCAAGCGGCTGCGCGGCACGGCGCTCGACGTGTTCGGCCATACCGCCGAGCGCCGCCGCGAACGGGCGCTGCGCGATCGCTACCTGGCCTTCGCCGACATGCTGGCGGGCAGCCTGCGCGCCGATAACCTGCAGGCCGCGCTGGCGCTGGCCCAGCTGCCCGATGGCGTGCGCGGCTATGGCCACGTCAAGCTGGCGGCCATGGACCGCTTCGACGCCGATTGGGAAAGGCTGCTGGCGGCCTACCGTGGCGGGCAGGTGGTCGAATTGCGGCGCCAGCAAGCCTGACGCGGGCAAGCGAGCGGACGACGCTCCCGGACCCGGCATCGCGCGCGCGATGCCGGGTCTTTTTTCTGCCGGTGCGCGTAACTGCGTGATTTATGGTTGACTGGAATTCGTCAAGATTGACACGACTGAATTGACCCAATAGCCTGATCAAGTCGACGAGCGTCGCGTTACCAGCTCATGTCGATCCAAAAATAAAAGGAGACAACATGAAGAAGCTGCAACGAGGCCTGGCGCTCGCCGGCCTGATTCCCGTTATTCCATTGACCGGCCTTGCGCAAACCGCGCCTCCTGAACCGCCGGCCGGCGGCGCGCTGGAAACCGTGGTGGTCACCGCGACCCGGCGCGCGCTGGCCATGCAGGACGTACCCCAGACCATCAATGTATTTTCAGAGAAGAACCTGAAGGACACGGGCGCCCGCGATTTAACCGGCCTGATTGGGTCGATGGCGGGCGTGGAACTGCGCCAGGAGCAGGCCGGGCAGGGTGGCGTGGCGGTGCGCGGCATCTCGGAACTGAACATGATGAACCTGTACGGCGGCACCGGTTCGGCCACCGGCATGTACCTCGACGAGATGCCGCTGAGCGCGGGCGGCCGCTTTCCCGGCATCGGCGCCTTCGACATCCAGCGCGTCGAGGTGCTCAAGGGCCCGCAGGGCACCCTGTTCGGCGAGGGTTCGCTGGCCGGCACGGTGCGCTTCATCGCCAACAAGCCGCGCTTCGACCAGGCCGCCGCGGCCTACCAGGCTACCGCCTCGAAGACCGCGGGCGGCGGAGATAACCACGCGCTCAACGCGATGGTCAACCTGCCGCTGGGGGACAAGGCCGCGCTGCGCCTGGTGGCGTTCGAGCGCGAGGATGGCGGCTATATGGATGCGCGCATCACCGACGGCCGCACCGTGTATCGCACGCTCGAGGACGCCAATTCCCAGCGCAGTCGCGGCGGGCTCTACCATCAAAAGCGCGTAAAGTCGCTGGACGATGCACGAGAGCCGACGGTGACTTCGCTCGCCGGATTCGGGTTCAGGTATTCGGTGGATAGCCTGCGCGATCGTCGGGCCGAATTCACGCATGACTATCTGGAACGCGTGCCCGAGATCTTCGGACTGAACTCGGGCGCCACGTAGTCAAGAGCAGGGCATTGCTCCCGGCACGCGGGCAGTCGTAAAGCGGGCGTGGCAGGTCGGTTCAGGGCTTGACCCGCCTCTTGCCGGCGCCAGCCTGGCCGAGCAGCGAGGGATCGTTGGTGACGTGGCCCGCGCTCATCGTGTCGATAGCGTCGCCCTGGATCTCCATCAGGATGCGGGTGTGCTGCGGCGTCAGGTGCGCCGTCACGTACAGCACCGGGCGGCCGGCATCGTCGTGCATGATGTGCGACATGCGGATCAGCGCGGTGCCGAGTTCGCATTTCAGCTGACGACGGCGAAGGATTTGAAGGGTTACTCGCACGACTCCACCTTCAGCGAGGGCCGCCCGACGTCGCGCTTCGGGCTGCGCGCGGACTGGGGCAAGCGCTACTTCATCGAGGCCGCGTATATGCGCTTCTCCGGCGGCGCCTACAACCTGCTGGCGGACCGCAGCAACCTGGCCCTGGTGGCCGGCGCCGCGTTCTAGCATCGGCCGCGTGGTGCAGCGATGACGACGCAGCCGGCGGCCTATCGTTCAACGACGTCGCGCAGCAGGCCGCGCGCAGGCGCGCTCCCGTCCATCGGGAACAGCTTGCGCGACTTGATGCGCCAGCCCTCGGGCGTGCGCACCACGTGCCACTGATTGGCCAGGACCCGGAAGATGCTGTGGCCGCGCGAAAGGCCGTGGTTCGGCAGCGCGGTTTCCTGTGCATCGCGGTCGAAGCGCAGCAGCATCAGGTACGAGGTGACGCGCGCCTCGTCGCCATCGAGTTCGATATACGGCAGGTTGCCGAAGTGGGCCAGGCCGCCGTCGAGGGCCGCATGGTGGGCGGGGCTGCCGACCAGCGCCGCCAGCTGCTCGCGCCCGACCGCGCCCGGCGCCGCCGAGCCGCGGTCGAATACCGCCTCCTCGGTGTACACCTCGGGGAAGAAAGGACCGTGGCCCGTGTCCGCGCTGAGCGGATGCGAGGCAATGAGGTTATAGATGGCAAGCCGGTCTTCGATGACGGCCAGGCGCTGCTCGAACGATGATTGGTCGTGCGGCATGGTTGCTCCTTTATTTGTCCGAGTCCCAGCTGGCTCGGATTGGCAATAAGTCTACCTTCTAGTAGGTTTGCGGTCAAGGACATACCAAAACAGCTTTGTTGGCGTAAGGCAAAAATGCCGTAGTAGGCTGGGACTAGGATGGATCGGCGACGGACGCCCGATGTCGCCGGCATCCGGTCCGTCGCGCTCATACCAGAATCGAGACCAACATGGCCCACCACCTGAAATACGCCAGGCAAGTCGCCGCCGAAGTACGGCACGTCCGAAGTGAAGTGGCCGGCTTCCTGCTGAGCATCGAGCTATGGCTGATGGTGCTGGCGGCTGCGAGCATGGTCGCCGGTTTCTGGCTGGCCTTCATGGGTGACTGGCGCTGCCTGCAAGCTTTCGGATTCGCGCTCGGCTATCCCGTGCTGCGGGTCGTGCTGCACCTCAGGCGGCTCCTTGCCTGGCCGTTCTTCTGAGCTTCGGTGAGGGGTCCGATCCCTCCTTCCGAGGGGTGACGGTGGAAGCGGTTTACTGTCCGGTATTGTGATTGATTATGCAAATGAGTATAATTCTCATTTGCATTTATTAATCTCCAACTGACTGGACTTCTCCATGAACAAGCTTCGGACCCCGCCACCTGCCCAATCCAACCGCCGCAAGGCGCTGTCGCTGATGATCGGCAGTGCCTGGGGGACCGCCTTCGCGGCCGCGCCCATCGCCCTGCTGGCTGGCGCCGCGCACGCGCAGGACACCGCGGCCCCGCAGATCGAGCAGGTCCTGGTGACCGGCGCCCGCACCAACGACGAGGCGCCGTACATGGGCGGCGGCGTGGCGCGGCGTGGCAGCGTCGGCGTGCTGGGTGCGGCGGACATCATGGATACGCCGTTCAGCACGATGAACTACACCTCGCAAATGCTGGAAGACCAGCAGGCGCGCACGCTGGCCGATGTGGTCATCAATGAAGCGTCGATCCGCGTCCAGACGTCGACCGCCGGCTTCAGCGACGACTTCCAGATCCGCGGTTTCAGCGTGGGCAGCGGCGACGTCGGCCTGAACGGCCTGTACGGACTCAGTTCGGGCAACCGCATGCCGGCCGAGATCATGGCGGGCGTCGAAGTGCTGAAAGGGCCAGGCTCGCTGGTGTACGGGATGAGCCCGGGCGGCAGCGTCGGCGGCAGCATCAATATCGTGACCAAGCGCGCTGGCGACAAGCCCTTGACCCGCATCACCGGCACCTACCAGAGCAAGTCCATCCTCGGCACGCACGTGGACGTCGGCCGCCGCTTCGGCGACGCGGGCCAGTGGGGCGTGCGCTTCAATGGCGTCTACCGCAAGGGCGACACCACGCTCGACGACAGCAAGACCGAAGCTTCCATCGCCGCGCTGGGGCTCGATTACCGCTCGTCGAACCTGCGCTGGGTGGTCGATGCCTATGCCCAGCGCGAGGATACCGACGGTTTCCGCGGCCAGTCGAGTTTCCGGCCGAACGTGACGCGCGTCCCGCAAGCGCCGTCCGGCCACCGCGCGATGTATCCGGGCGTCGAACTCACGATGCGCGACTCGACGATCGCGTCGCGGCTTGAATACGACCTTACCCCCGATGTGATGCTGTACGCCGCCGCCGGCTACCACTACGGAGCCAGCGAGCAGGATTTCCCTTCCGCGCGCGGTAACGATGCGATCGACATGGCGGGTAATCTGCGCGTCAGCAACGCCTGGTACGATGCCGCCACCCGCAACAAGACCGGCGAGGTCGGCGCCCGCGCGCGCCTCGAAGGACTTGGCGTAAAGCACCTGGTCAGCGTCTCGGCCTCGCGCCTGGAGCAGGAGTCGGGCAGCTTCTTCCTGGCGGCGCCGGCCGGCGTCGCGGTGATCTCGAACATCTACAATCCAGCGCCGCTGATCCCCATGACCGGCGCGCGCCAGTCGCCGACCACGACCTCCGGCAGCGAGCTGTCCAGCGTGGCGCTCACCGATACCGTGTCGTTCTTCGACAACCGCCTGCTCTTGACCGGCGGCGTAAGGAGGCAGAAGGTGGTCGCGAAAAACATCTCCCCTGCAGGCGCCAGCTCGACCTCGTACGACGCGAGCGCGACGACGCCGCTGGTGGGCATCGTCGTCAAGCCCCTGCCGAACGTGTCGCTGTATACCAATATGACGTCCGGCCTGTCGCGCGGCAGTACCGCACCCGATACCGCCGCCAACCGGGGCGAGGTCTTCCCTCCGTACAAATCGAAGCAGTACGAGGCCGGCGTGAAGGTCGAGCAGGGCAAGCTGTTGGCCGGCGTTTCCGTGTTCCAGATCGACCGCCCGAACGCCGTCACCGATCCGGTCACCACCATCTACAGCATGGACGGCAACCAGCGCAACCGCGGCCTGGAACTGTCGGTGATGGGCGAGGCGGCGCGCAACCTGCGCCTGATGGCCAGTGCGGTGTTCAACGACGCCGAGCTGCAGCGCACCGTGGGCGGCATCAACGACGGCAACAAGGCCGCCAACGTGGCCAAGCGCGCTTTCAACGCGAGCCTGGAATATGACCTCGACCAGGTCCCTGGCCTGAGCTTCAACGCGCGCGCCATCCACACCTCGGACATGCCGCTCAATGCCACCAACACGCTGTACCTGCCATCGTGGACCCGGCTCGACGTCGGCGCCCGCTATCGCACCAGCCTGATGGGCAAGCCGGTCATCCTGCGCGCCAGCGTCCAGAATGTCGCCGACAAGGCCTACTGGCTGGCCAGCGGCAGCTTCGTGACGGCGGCCGCGGCGCGCACCGCGCTGGTGTCGGCGCAGTTCGACTTCTGATCAGGCTGGAGTCGGTGCGGCGCGCCTGGCGCGCGTCGCCAGCCAGCACAGGATCGCGCCGCCGCACACCATGGCTGCGCCCTGCCAGAACGCCCACGACAAGGGCGTATGCAGCAGTACGCTCGACAGCGCGGCCGACAGCACCGGGGTGAAGTAGGAGGCGCCGGCCAGGATCGTGACGTTGCCATGCAAGATCCCGATATTCCAGGCGCCGTATCCGAAGCCCATGGCCGCGGCGGCCAGCACCAGGTACAGCATCGCGTCCAGGCTGAAATCCATGCGGCCGCCGCCCTGCAGGGCGTACTTGCTCCACAGGGTGAGGGACACCAGGATGAAGAACAGGGTCACGCCGTTCTTTCCGTTCGCAATGCGCGCCGTCAGGGCGCAATAGGCTGCCCAGACTAGGGCGCCGCCGAAGGCCAGCCCGTAGCTGAGCGGGTTGTCGCGCACATTGGCCAGCATGCCGGCCGCGTCGAAGCCCTGTTCGCCGCCCAGCACCCGGCAGATGCCGGCGATCGACAGCGCGAAGCCGGGCACGATCAGCCAGTTGCTGCGCTGGCCGTTGAACAGGATCGCCGCGACGATGGTAAACACCGGCCACAGGTAGTTGACCATGCCGACCTCGATCGCCTGCTGGGCCGAGTTGGCATGGCCGATCGACAGCGCCAGGCACAATTCATAGGCCACGAACAGCAGGCTGCCCCAGATCAGATAGCGGCGCGGGAATTCGTCCAGCCTCACCCATCCGACCGACAGCAACAAAAATACCGAGGCCAGGCTGTACATCATGGCGGCGCCGCCGGTCGGGCCGAGGTGTTCGCTGACGTTGCGGATCAGGCCGACAATGGAACTCCATAGCAGGATGGCTACCAGGCCGGTCAGGGTGGCCTTGTTCGTGTGATTCATGGTGATTCGTTTCGCTTGCGATGCGGCGAGGCTATGCGGGTCTCGCAGCATAGCAGGTATGCGCCGGCATGCCGGCCACCGGGCACAGCCAGCTCAATCCAGTTCGCGCACGATCCGGTAATCCCGGTCCGACACCGGCACGAACCGCGCGACATTCAGCTTGTCCAGTACGTCCGCGCGCTGCGCGCCGCGGTCGAAGAAGGCGCCGCGGATCTTGTCCTTCAGCGCGTCGCACAGCTGGCCCCGGAACACGAAGGGGTCGGTCGGGATCGGGCCCGAGCGCCACACGACCCGGATCTGCTGTTCCTTTGACGGGTTCGAGGCCGTCTCGGTCGCCAGGTTCTGGCTGCCGACGAAGGCGGCGTCGACCTGTCCCGCCAGCACCCGGTTCACCGACTGGGTGTGGCTCCCCGAATAACCGACCTGGGAGAAATACGATTCCAGCGGCCGGCCCACCTGTTTCGCGAACACGTGGCGCGGGACCAGGGCGCCGGACGTGCTCTCGGGATCGACCAGTGCCAGGCGCTTGCCGCGCAGGTCGTCGAGGTTCGCGATCCTGCTCCCGGCGCGCACGATCAGCAGCGAGTGGTAGAAGGCGCCGGCCGGCTGGAACGTGGAGGCCTTGGTCGCATAGCTGGCGAAGGCCGTCAGCTGCGGGTCGGCGCGCCGGGCCGATACATAGGTGGCCGGCCCCAGCCGGGCCAGGTGGACGGCGCCGGACAGCAACGCCTCGATCACGGCGCCGTACGATGGCGCGGCATAGACCTCGACCGGGATGCCGAGCGCCGCGCGCAGCTGGTCGAGCAGCGGCTGCAGTTCGGCGATCTCCTTCCTGACGTCGCCGCGCGGGATGATCGAAAAGCGCAGGCGCTCGGGCCGCTCGCAGGCTGCCGCGAAGGACGGTACGCTGTGCGTAGCGAGCGCCGCGAGCGCTGCGAGGGAAGGCAGCCGGATGATGGCGCGGCGGCGTGGATCGAGGTTCATGTCGGCTGGAGGGTCAGGGACTTCTTGTGGAGGAGGGGCGCGATCTGCGCGGCGCCGACCGGGCGTTGCAGGTAGAAGCCCTGCACCTGGTCGCAGCCCGCCGCCTTCAGGTGCACCAGCTGGTCCTTGGTTTCGACGCCTTCGGCCACCACGGTCAGGCCCAGGTTGTGGGCCAGCGAGATGGTCGAGGCGACGATCACCGCGTCGTTGGTGTCGTTGCGGATGTCGCGAATGAAGGAGCGGTCGATCTTGACGGTATTGATCGGGAATTGCTTCAGGCGCGAGAGGCCCGAGAAGCCGGTGCCGAAGTCGTCGAGCGCCATCCGGATGCCGGCCGCGGCCAGGCCGTCCAGGTTGCGCTGGGCCAGCTCAGCGTCCTCGATCAGGCTGCTCTCGGTGATCTCGATCTCGATCAGCCCGGGCGCGATGCCGTGTTGGGCGAGGGCGCCGATGAAGTCCGCGGTCAGCCGTTCGTCGCGCAGCTGGCGGGCCGACACATTGATCGCCACCGGCGCCAAAGGCACGCCGTCGGCCCGCCATTGCGCCAGCTGGCGGCACACGGCGTCGATGATCCAGCGGCCCAGCGGCACGATGAAATCCTGTTCCTCGGCCAGCGGGATGAAGTCGCCCGGGAAGATCAGGCCGTGGTCCGGGTGCTGCCAGCGGATCAGGGCTTCCAGGCCGACGATCTGCAGCGTGTCGAGCGTGAGCTTGGGCTGGAAATGCAGGCAGAACTCGTCGTCGTGGATGGCCTGGCGAAAGCGCGCCGCGAGTTCGGAATGCAGCGCGCTCGAGGCATTGAGCGAGGCGTCGTAGAAGCTGAAGAAGCCGCGGCCGCGCGCCTTGACGCTGTACATCGCCTGGTCGGCGTGCAGCAGCAGGGCGTCCAGGTGCTGGCCGTCGCGCGGGTAGAGGGCGATGCCGACGCTGGGGCTCGTCACTACGTCGTGCCCGTCCAGGTCGTGGTAGACCGCGGACAGGCCCTGCACCAGCTTGCCGGCCAGCTGGGCCACGAATTCCTCGGACGGCACTTCGGACAGCAAGACCACGAACTCGTCGCCGCCGAGGCGGGCGACCAGGTCGTATTCGCGCACCGCGCCGCGCAGGCGCGCGGCCACCGCCTTCAGGAGCTGGTCGCCGACGCCATGGCCCAGCGTGTCGTTGATCACCTTGAAGCGGTCGAGGTCGAAGAACAGCAGGGCATACAGGTTGCGGCTGCGCCGGGCGCGCTTGAGTTCGGCCGACGCCATCTCCTGGAACATGCGGCGGTTGGCCAGGCCCGTCAGGTGGTCTTGCGAGGCCAGGGCCAGGGCGCGGGTCTTTTCCTGCTCCAGCTGGGCGATCAGGCGCTGCTTTTCCTGCTCTGATGTGGCCACGGCGCGATGCAGTTGCTGCTGCTGCCACAGGCCGGCCGAGATGCCGATCGTGACGACCAGGATCAGCAGCGAATAGGCGCCAGCGCGCAGGAAATAGGACTGGTGCCGGGCGTCGAGCTGGCCCATGACGAGCGCCGGGTCCTGGATCACCGCGACCCGGATCGGGATGTCGGCCAGGACTTCGCGCGCCGCGATCGCACTGCCGGCGGCGAGCGGCGCGCTCGCCTGGCCGCTGGCCGGCAGCAGGATCCCGCCCTGCATGATCGCCAGCGGCGCCCCGTCCTGGTGCACGATCTCGATGCGGCCGTCCGGTCCCAGGTCGACGTTGCGGTAGCTGCCCAAAAAATATCCCAGGTCGACCATGGCGCCGTAGTAGCCAGGCATGCCGCCGCCGTCGCCATCGAGGCGGACCAGCACCGGCAGGCGCCAGGGGTGGCTGCCGTCCGCCGCCGGGTGGCCGATCGACATCGCGGGCGCCGCACGCGGCTGGCCGAGTGCGCGCGCCAGCAGCGGCTGCAGCCCGGGCTCGCGGGCCTGCCTGGCGGACGAATACAGCAGGGCGCCGGCGCCGTCGAACACCGCGGCGCGCACATAGGCCGAATCGCCGACCAGCTGGGGATTCAGGTGCATGGCGGTGGCTTGCATGGCCAGGCCGTCGCTGGCGGCGATGCGCGCATAGAGCTTGCCCCGGCCCAGCACTTCTTCGAGATTGGTGGCGACGATGAGGGCGATGTTCTCGCTGCTCGTGATCGCCGCCTGGCGCGCCACGGTCTTTTCCTGCTCGGCGCGGTCGAAGTAGAACAGCCAGATCGAGACCGCGATCGTGCAGCCCAGGATGCAGGTCATGGGCAGCAGGGCATTGGGGCTGACCAGTGACAGCACGCGGCGGCGCAGGATGGCGAGCGGAGTAGGGATCTGGGCAGGCACCGGGCTGTTATATTACAGAACCAAATTGACCCATCCTATCAGCGCCGCATGACAAGCGCGTGACATGAAGGTGACATCGGGGCTCGTGGGCGACATGCCTGGTCTGCTATGCTGCCGGTTCGCAGCCACTGGAGGAAAGCATCGATGACGATAGCCCCTTGCGCCAAGCCGCGCAACACCCGCTGGATCTGGCGCGCCGCCGCCATCGCCCTGGCCACCGCGACGCTGGCCGGCGCCAGCGCCCACGCACAAGCGCCCCTGCCACATGAGACGACGGCGCTGCAATGGCGCCAGCAGGACGCCGCATCGCGGCCCACCGCGCGCCACGAGAACGGCTTCGTTGCCGTCGGCGGACGCCTGGTCCTGGTGGGCGGGCGCGGTGACCGGCCGCTCGACATCTACGACCCAAGGACAGGACGCTGGACCCGGGGCGAGCAGCCGCCGTTCGAGATCCACCACCTGCAGGGCGTCGAATTCGGCGGCAAGCTGTACGTACTCGGCGCATTGACCGGCAAGTTCCCCGAAGAGGCGCCGGTGCCCGACATATTGATCTACGATCCCGCCGCCGACCTTTGGCACAAGGGCCCCGAGATCCCGCCGCATCGCCGGCGCGGCGCGAGCGGGGTGGCGGTGCATGAGGGCTTGATCTACTTGGTTGGCGGCAACCGCCGCGGCCACATGAGCGGCTACGTCGCGTGGCTGGACGCCTTCGATCCGGCCACCGGACGCTGGACCGAGTTGCCGGACGCGCCGCATGCGCGCGACCACTTCCACGCCGCTGTCATCGACGGCAAGCTGTACGCAGCCGGCGGGCGCCGCTCCGCCCACGACCTGGGCAATGCCCTGGCCCAGACCGTGGGCGAAGTCGACGTCTACGACATCGCAGCGAAGCGCTGGAACACGCTCCCGGCCCCGCTGCCCACGCAACGCGCCGGCACGGCCAGCGCAGTCATCGACGGCAAGCTGGTGGTCATGGGCGGCGAGAGCCTGAAGCAGGAACCGGCCCATCGCGAAGTCGAAGCCTGGGATCCGAAGACGGCCCGCTGGCAGACGCTGCCCGCCTTGCCGGTCGGCCGCCACGGCACCCAGGCCGCCCACCTCGATGGCAAGCTGTATATCGCGGCCGGCAGCGGCAATCGCGGCGGTGGACCCGAGCTCGACGACCTGTGGCGCATCCAGTCCGCCCGGCAGCCCGGCCAGCAGGCCGGGCGCGATCCCGCCTACGATGCCTTCGCCCTGATTCCCGAGGCGCCAGGCTCGGGCTGGATCGATGCCACCCTGCCGAATGTGCCGGTGGCCCCGGCCCTGCACGCGACCGACTCGGTATTCATCGACGTCGACCACGACGGCGACCTGGATGTGGTGGTCTCGGTCGAGCATGGCGTCAACCGCCTGTACCGCAACGACGGCGGCGGCAAGCTGACCTATGTGCCGGACGCCTTCGGCACCCGCATGCACGACAGCGAACACGTGCGCGCCGCCGATTTCGACGGCGACGGCAATATGGACGTGGTGTTCGTGGCCGAGGCGGATGAATACCACCAGCTCTACATGGGCAACGGCAAGGGCGGCTTCGTTGACGCCAGCGCGCGCCTGCCGGCCCACAGCCAGGGCAATGGGCTGGCGGTCGGCGACGTCAATGGCGACGGCCTGCCCGACATCTTCATCGGCAGCACCGGCGAAGCGGGCGGCGGCAAGGAGGTGCCGGCCAGGAACCTGCTGTTCCTGGGCGACCCCAGGCGGCCCGGTCATTTCATCAATGCCTCTGCCACCCATCTGCCGCAGGCCAACGACCAGACCGAGGGCGCGGTCATGGCCGACATGAATGGCGACGGCCACCTCGACCTGGTGCTGGCCAGCCCCAGCCAGCCGAACCGGCTCCTGGTCAACGACGGCAGCGGACGCTTCAGGGACGAGTCGCACCGGCTCGAGCTGAAAGTGCCGATGGAGACGCGCGAAGTCCACGTGCTTGACGCGAATGGGGACGGCCTGCCCGACATCGTCTTCTTCAACATCACCAGCAATAACGCCGGCTGGGAGAAGGATCCGCAAACCCGGCTGCTCATCAACGACGGCAAGGGTCGTTACCGGGACGAGACCGCGGCCCGCTTGCCGCAGCATACCTTCTCGAGCTGGGCCGGGACGGTGGTCGACTTCAACGGCGACGGCGCGCCCGACCTGCTGGTCGGTGCGATCCAGGTGCCGGGCTTCGTCCCATTACAGCCGCGCGCGTGGCAGAACGACGGCAAGGGCAACTTCAGGGACGTGACCCTGTCGGTGCTGCCCGGCGTGACCGTCGGCCGCAGCTGGAGCATGGGCAGGGGAGACCTCGACGGCGACGGCAAGGACGACGTCTTCATCGGCGGCTGGGGTACCCAGGCGCGCTTGCTGCAGAGCGATATCAAGAAGCACCGGGCGTCGTTGCCGCCGGTGCCGAAGCTCGAGAAAAAACCGCGTTGAGGCCTGTCGGACGCGTGGACGGCCGAGCCGTCCACGCGTTCAACTAAGGTGCGCGCCTGAACACGAATTCCGTGATCTCGGCCGGCACGCCCAGCCGGATCGGGAACCCGTTCCACAAGCCGGTGCCATTGCTGACGTACTGCTGCATGCCGCCGATGCGATAGGCGCCCGACACATACCCGCCATTGGCGCGCTTGACCACCTGGTCCACGCCCCGGATCATGCCGCCATGGGTATGGCCCGACAGCTGGAGGTCGATCCCCATTTCGGCATTGGCGGCGACGCCGATCGGCTGGTGGCTGAGCAGGACGACCGGCGCGCCAGCCGGTGCATCGAGGAGCGCGCGGCGCGTGTCCGGCCCTTCCATATCGAAGCGCGGCGCGACCCGGTCGGTAACGCCGGCCACCGTCAGCCTGGCCCCTTCGTGCTCGACCACGGCGTGGCGGTTTGCCAGCACCCGCATCCCCAGTCCCTCGAAGACGCCCGTCCAGCGCTCGGCGCCGAAATAATATTCGTGGTTGCCCAGGCTGGCGATGACGCCGTGGCGCGCCGCCAGATCGGCCAGCGGCCGCACGTCGCGTGCCCGCGCCTGCGGCGAACCGTCGATCAGGTCGCCGGTGATCACGACCAGGTCGGGCCGCAGGGCATTGCTGCGCTCGACCACCGCGCGCACCCAGTCCTCGTGCATCAGGCGGCTGATGTGCAGGTCGGTCAGTTGCACCATCCTGAATCCCTCCAGGCTGGCAGGCAGGTTGCGGACCGCCAGCTCGACCCGGCGCACCTCGGGCACCACGATGGCCTGGCTGACACCCACCGCCGACAGCAGCGCGCCGCAGGCCACGACCGCATGGCGCAGGCGCAAGGCCAGGCGCCCGTCGATCGCGCGTCCGCGGCGCAGCGCCCAGGCGGCCAGCAGCGCCAGGTCGGCGAGCAGCTGCAGCAATAGCACCAGCAGGAAGCTGCAGTACAGCCAGCCGAGAGCAATGATGAAGACGCGCGGGATCTCGGGCGAGAACATCGTGCCGAACACCCAGCGCTGGATCATGTGGTGCTGGCAGACCAGCAGCAGGGCGAGGCCCAGGCCGATGCGGGTGAAACGGTGCAAGGGGAGGGGAACGATCAGGCGCAGTACCAGGTAGATGTAGGCGATGTAGACGTAAGGGAAAAACACAGCGGCAGCACTCTTGTCTTTGGTTAAGTTGCCGCGATGATAAAGCAATCGTCATTGGCGTGACGCAACGCTAAGCATCACGTGAGTTTAGTAAACGACGCTAAACTTCACCGGTTTTACGCGTGACTGTTGAGTGCTAGTTGTTTCCTTTGTATAAATTCGCTTTGTAGGAAAGCGATGTCCTCCGTCATGCAAGCAGCATCAGGTCGTTTAGTAAATTCCTGTGAACGCTATCATTTGCCGGACTTCGCATGCGCTTCAAAGGTGGATCGCCGTAACCGGTCGACGCATCGGGCGGTACGGCATCCAGGCCACTTCGCCATAAAAGAAAGCCCGCTACAGGGCACGATCAGGAGACAGATGATGACTTCAAGAACCCAAGCCGCTTCCACCCAGCTGCGCTGCCGCGTCACGCCGATCGCCATGGCGGTCGGCGCCGCACTGCTGTCGATTTCCAGCGCCCACGCCCAGACCGCCACGACCCCCGTGCCAGCACCGGCCGAGCCGGTGGTCCAGCAAGCCGAGGCCGCGCAGCCGGCCGCGCCGGCGGCCGGCGCCGGCCCCGTGACGGTCCACGTGACCGGCTACCGTTACGCGATCGAGAAAAGCCTCGACCAGAAACGCGAAGCCAACTCGATCGTCGAGGTGGTCACCGCCGAAGACGTCGGCAAGTTCCCCGACAAGAACGTGGCCGACGCGCTGCAGCGCGTGCCGGGCGTGATCATCACGCGCAGCGGCGGCGAGGGCAAGAACGTCTCGGTGCGGGGCCTGTCGTCGGAACTGACGCTGACCCAGCTGAACGGCAACTACGTCGCCACCGCCGAATCGAACGGCGATCCGTCGCGTTCGTTCAACTACACGCTGATGCCGTCGAATATGCTGGCCAGCGCCGAACTGTACAAGACCTCGGAAGCGCGCTTCGATGAAGGCGGCATCGGCGGCACCGTGATCCTGCGCACCCGCCGTCCGCTGGACGTGGAATCGGGCTCCGGCTTCGTCAATGCCGAAGGTACCTGGTCCGACACGACCAAGAAGACCGATCCGCAGATCTCGGGCCAGTACGCCTGGCACGACGAAAGCAAGCGCATCGGCGTCCTGATCGGCTATACCCAGCAGAAGCGCACCATCCGCACCATGGGCGGCAGCACCTCCAACTGGCAGTGGTACAGCGACAGCCGCGCCACCAATCCGTCGGTCGACGTCAACGGCCAGCCGAACGGCCTGAACTCGTACTGGTGGGGCGAATCGGGCTTCTACAACCAGGATGGCGACTACTACACCAACTTCGCGCTGCCAACCTCGGTCAACCTGGACGTGGTGACCAATGAACGCGAGCGCAAGGGCGGCCAGCTGACCTTGCAGTTCAAGCCCCTGCGCAACCTGAACATGACGGCCAACTACTTCCGCTTCGACTTGAAGCAGAATACGCAGACCAACTCGCTGAAGATCCCGGAATGGAGCATCGCGCGCTTCAATGGCGACGGCAACTATCCGGGCGGCCGCATGCTCGACGGGCTGACCTTCGACCCGAGCGGCACCATCGTCACCGGCGCCCAGTACAGCGCGCGTCCGGGCAAGAACTATTACTGCAGCTCGGAGCAGGCTGGCGCCGCTGGGCTGGCCAATACCGGCGGCTTCGGTCCCGACGACTGCACCATTCCGACCCCGCAGATCGCCGGTAACCTGAACCGCGAAAAAGCCTTGTCGCAGACCGCCGACTTCGAACTGAACTGGAAGGGCGAGTCGCTCGACGCCGACATCAAGCTCGGCCGCACCTGGGCCGAGGGCGGTCCGGAAATGTCCCTCGGCATGCCGATCAAGCCGCGCCGCCAGAATGCCGACGGCAGCTGGAGCCTGGGCAACCACTACTCGGCGTGGGACCTGAGCGGCACCCCGACCATGAACTTCTCGCCCGAGCTGATGGCCAATCTGCGCAACGGCATCGGCGAGATCGACCTCGGTTCGACCAGCTCGTCCTGGACCCGCAACAAGACCGACCAGAACTACGCCCAGGCCGACCTGACCTGGCACGTCGACAACAGCAGCTGGCTCGATTCGGTCCAGTTCGGCGCCAAGTACCGCGACGGCGGCACCAACCGCCGCACCGGCAATAACTACTGGGTGTGCCAGGGCGCCGACCCGGGCGACTACGACAAGCGCTTCCAGAACGGTTGCGACATCAATGCCAACAAGTTCCGTCCGGACTTCTTGTACAGCGAAGAACTGGGTAACCTGACCAACGGCCTCAAGGCCAGCGCCTTCCCGGCGATTAACTACCCGGCCTATATCGCGCACCTGAACGACACCTACGGCCCGATGCAGACCCGTAACGAGGACAACTTCGTCTACAACGTCGACGAGAAGATCACCTCGATGTACCTGCAGGCCAATATCAAGACCGACCGCCTGCGCGGCAACCTGGGCATGCGCGTGGTGCGCACCCGCCAGCACGCCGATTCGACCGACCAGGTCGATTACTACAACGATTACTTCTTCGACGGCCCGGACGGTTCTCCGGCGCCCTGCCTGCCGGGCGGCGCACCTGCTGCCGGCGCACCGGCCGGTTCGGGCTGCACCAGCGGCTTCACCGTGCTGCCGGACAGCCAGACCAATCCGGCCAGCGGCCACATCTCGACCTTCGTGGTGAGCGCGCTCGACCGCACCTACACCGACTACCTGCCAAGCCTGAACCTGGCCTTCGACCTGACCGACACCCTGCTGCTGCGCGGCGCGGCGTCGAAGGTGGTGGCGCGGCCGAGCTACAACGCGATCGCCGCCCCCGGCAGCCTGCGCAACTTCAGCCAGGAATACGTCGATGACCGCCGCCTGATCGGCGGCGGCGACCAGGTCGGCTGGTTCGGTTCGGGCAGCAACAAGGAACTGGATGCCTACAAGGCTACCCAATATGACCTGGGCCTCGAATGGTACTTCACGCGCGGCTCGGTGCTGGGCGCGGCCGTGTTCCGCAAGAACGTGAGCAATTTCGCGGTGCCGGTGGTGCGTGACGTGACCCTGGACATCGGCGGCCAGGCGGTGGCGGTGCAGAACTACAGCACCAGCGCCGGCGGCCGCGACGCGGTGTCCAAGGGCATCGAAGTGTATGCCCAGCACACTTTCAGCTCGGGTATCGGCTTCCAGGCCAACTACACCTACAACAAGACCAACCAGGCCGCGATCACCCTGTCCAACGGCCAGCAGATCGGCACCTCGCCGCTGGTGGGCAGCGCCAAGAACCAGGCCAACCTGACCGTGTTCTACTCGGACGACAGGATGATGCTGCGCGCCTCGTACAACCGCCGTGGCGAAGTGGTCAACGGCCTGGTCAATGGCCTGAACGTGTATGACGAGCCGTACAGCCAGGTCGACCTGAACGCCGCCTACAACTTCACCAAGGAGCTCAGCCTGACCGCGTCGGTGCTGAACCTGACCGAGGAAGAGTCGCGTTCCCGCCTGGGCAACGACACCAAGGCGCGTTACTACTCGAGTGGCTATAGCGGTCGCGTGGCCTACGTGGGCCTGAACTACAAGTTCTAAGGCCTCGCTCCTCCCGGCGCCTCGACCATGAGGCGCCGGGAGGCGTCTCCATGGCCTTGTCCGCGCGCCGGACAAGGTCTTCGCTCCATGGATGTGACTATGAATGCACACGACGGCGCCGACCCCGAGCGGGTCGGCAGGATCACGATCGTCGGTGGCGGCAGCGCGGGCTGGATGGCCGCGGCGGCCCTCGCCACCTATGTCGGCGCGGGCACGACGATCCGCCTGGTCGAGTCCGAGGCCATCGGCATCGTCGGCGTGGGGGAAGCCAGCGTGCCCCACCTGCGGCAGTTCAACGGCCAGTGGCTCGGCATCGACGAGGCCGATTTCGTGCGGCGCACCCAGGCCACCGCCAAGCTCGGCATCCAGTTCAGGGACTGGGGCCGGATCGGCGACAGCTATATCCACGGCTTCGGCGCCCCCGGCCGCTCGCTCGGCCCGCTGCCCTTCCACCAGCTCTGGCTCAAGGAGCGCCTGGCCGGCAAGGCCGGACCGATCGGCAATTATTCGGCACAGGGCGTGATGGCGCCATCGGGCAAGTTCGCCCCCGGCGCGCGCAACGCGCCCGCCGATTCGCCGCTGGCCGACATCGCCTATGCCTATCACTTCGACGCCACCCTGTATGCGCGCTTCCTGCGCGAACTGGCGGAAAGCCGCGGCGTGCAGCGCATCGAAGGCAAGATCACCCAGGTCAGGCAACGCGCCGGCGACGGCTTCGTCGAGTCGGTCACGCTCGATAACGGGCAGGTCGTCGACGGCGACCTGTTCATCGACTGTTCCGGTTTTCGCGGCTTGCTGATCGAGGAAACCCTGGACACCGGCTATGTCGACTGGTCGCACTGGCTGCCGTGCGACCGCGCCATGGCCGTGCCGAGCGAGCGGGTCGAGCCGCTGACGCCCTATACCCGCGCCACGGCGCGGGCCGCCGGCTGGCAGTGGCGCATCCCGCTGCAGCACCGCACCGGCAACGGCTATGTCTATTCCAGCCGCCACCTCAGCGACGATGCAGCGGCCGCCACCTTGCTGGCCAATCTCGACGGCAGAGCCCTGGCCGAACCGCGCCGGCTGGCCTTCACCGCCGGCATGCGCAAGAAATTCTGGAACCGCAACGTGGTGGCGCTGGGCCTGGCCAGCGGTTTCCTCGAGCCGCTCGAATCGACCAGCATCTACCTGGTCCAGTCGGGCGTCACGCGCCTGCTGGGCCTGTTCCCGCGGCGTGACTTCAATCCGTTGCTGGCCGAGCGCTACAACCGCGACACCGCCGCCGAATACGAACGCATCCGCGATTTCCTGATCCTGCACTACCACGCCACCACGCGCGACGACACCCCGTTCTGGAACGCCTGCCGCACGATGGCGATCCCCGACAGCCTGCATGAGGCGATCGAACTGTTCCGCGCCGATGGGCGCTACCTGCGCCATGGCGAGGACTTTTTCGCGCTGCCGAACTGGGTGCAGGTGATGCTGGGGCAGGGAATCGTGCCGCGGTCGTACCACCCGATGGTCGACCAGATGCCCGGGGAGCGCGTGGCGGAGCACGTCGACGGCGTGCGCGCCATGCTGGCGCAAGCCGTCCCCACCATGCCGACCCACAGCGAGTGGATCGAGCGCTACTGGAAGGCTCCCGTCCCATGATGGCCTCTACCCGCCTGCTGCTCGGCCTCTTCATGGCGCTGTTCTCTGGCGTCGCCCTGGCCGACGCCCCGCTGCAGCTCACCATCGACCAGGGCTGGACCTTCCGCCTTGTGCCGGGCCACGCCCAGGCCAGCGCCCATCCCGAGGCGGCGCCGTCGCGCGCGGCCACGGTGCCGGGCACGGTGCATACCGACCTCCTGGCGCACAAGCTGATTCCGGATCCCTATGTCGGCGCACCCGAGGCCGACCTGCAATGGATAGGCCTGGCGGACTGGGAATACCGCGTGGTGTTCGACGCCCCGCGCGCGGCCCTGCACAATGCGCGCAGCGACCTGGTGTTCGACGGCCTCGACACCTTCGCCGAAGTCTGGCTCAACGGCCACAAGGTGCTCGACGCCGACAATGCCCACCGCAGCTGGCGGGTACCGGTCGAGGGCCGGCTGCGCGCGAGCGGCAACATCCTGCGCATCGTGCTGCGTTCGCCGATCGCGCGGATGCTGCCGCAGGTCGCGGCGATGCCGCACAAAATCGCCGGCAACTATCCTTCTCCCTACGGCGACGAGCCGAAGGACGCCATGACCGGCAACTTCGTGCGCAAACCCGGCTATCACTACGGCTGGGACTGGGGGCCGCGCTACGTCGGCGCCGGCATCACCAGGCAGGTAGCACTGCAAAGCTGGGATGCGGTGCGCATCGACGACCTGCAACTGCGCCAGGACCGGGTCGACGCCACGCGCGCCGAACTGACCGCGATCGCCTCGCTCGACGCGGTGCGCGCCGCTGCGGTCGAGCTGCGCCTGTGGCAGACCGCGCCCGATGGCGCCCGCACGCTGGCCGCCCGCCAGCGCGCCGGGTTGACGGCCGGCGCCAATCGCATCGCGCTGCCGGTGGCAATCGACCAGCCGCAGCGCTGGTTCCCGAACGGCTACGGCAGGCAGCCGCTGTACCGCTACGAGCTGGAGATCTCCGATGGCGAGACCCGGCTGGCGAGCGTCTCCGCCCGCACGGGACTGCGCAGCGTCGAACTGCGCCGCGACCGCGACCCGCGCGGCAACGCCTTCTATTTCGTCGTCAACGGCATCCCGGTGTTCGCCAAGGGCGCCAACACGATCCCGTTCGACATGTTCCAGCCGCGCGTCACGAAGGCGCAACTGCGCCGCGCGCTGCAACTGGCGCAGGGCGCCAATATGAATATGCTGCGCAGCTGGGGTGGCGGCTACTACGAGGGGCGCGACTTCTATGAGTTGGCCGACGAGCTGGGCCTGTTGGTCTGGCAGGACTTCATGTTCGGCGGCGGCATGCAGCCGGCCTACGACCCGGCCTTCCGCGCCAACGTCGTGCACGAGGCGCGCGACCAGGTGCGGCGCCTGCGCAACCATCCAAGCGTGGTGCTCTGGTGTGGCAATAACGAGCAAGAGATCGCCTGGAAATACTGGGGGCACGGCAAGACGCTGAAGGCGGCCGACCCGGCCTTCGCCGACCAGGTGTGGAAGGGCTATGTGCAGCTGTTCGGCGTCGACCTGCGCCGGGTGGTGCAAGAGGAGGGCGGCGGCATCGGCTACTGGTCCAGCTCACCGGGCGAAGACTTGCAGGAAGTCGCCAATACCCAAGCCAGCGGCGACATGCATTACTGGGAGGTGTGGGGCAATCCGGCCCATCCGGTCACCAAATACCTGGAGATCACGCCGCGCTTCATGTCCGAATACGGCCTGCAGGCGTGGCCGGTGCAGCGCACTATCGATGCGTTCGCGCCGCGCGACCAGCAGCAGCTTGGCGCGCCCGTGATCGACGCCCACCAGAAATTCATGGCCGGCAAGGGCAACGAACGCCTGCTGAAGTACATCGAGGACGAATTCGGCACGCCACGCGACTTCGCCGGCTTTGTCTACCTGAGCCAGGCGATGCAGGCCGAGGGCATCGAACTGGCGGCGCTGCATCACCGCCGCAGCCGTCCGTATACCATGGGCTCGCTGTACTGGCAGCTCAACGACGTCTGGCCGGGCGCTTCCTGGTCCAGTATCGACTGGTATGGCCGCCCGAAGGCGCTGCACTTTCACGCGCGCCGCTTCTTCGCGCCGGTGACGCTGGCCGCGCTGCGCGACGCCAGGGGCCAGACCGGGATCAGCTTGATGAACGACCGCACCAGCCGGGTGCGCGGCGAGCTGCGCACCCGCGTGATGACGCTGGACGGCAAGCTGCTGCGCGACGAACGCAAGCCGGTAGAGATGGCCCCGCTGTCGGCAACGAAAGTGGCCGGCTACCGCGACGCCGACCTGCTCGGCAGGGCCGATCCAGCCAACACCGTCGCCGTGTTCGAGCTCCTGGCTGAGGGTGAACCGGCCGCGCGCGCCGTGGTGTACTTCGCGCCGGCCAGGAACATCGCCTGGAAGGACGCCGGCCTGCGCGCCGAACTGCACCATGATCCCCACCATGCCGGCGCCTACCTGCTCGAGATCTCCGCCGCCAGCCTTGCGCGCGCGGTCTGGATCGGGTTCGGCGACCTCGATGCCGACCTGTCCGACAACGCCTTGACCCTGCTGCCCGGCGAACGCATCACGCTGAACGTGACGTCCGACGCCAGCGAAGACGCCTTGCGCGCCGCCCTCCAACTTCGCACGCTGGCCGATGCCGTGCCAGCCACCCTTCCACAGACCAGGAGCCCTTCCGCACCATGACGCAGAAAGCAACCGCTCACGATACCCGCAGCGCCGCCTTGCTGTCCGACCAACCACGCCGTCGCGGTGCTGCCCCACGGCGGCGCGCCATCGCCGCCCAGGTCGCCGCCGCCGCGCTGCTGCTCGGCTGCGCCAGCACCACGCCCGATACCCTGGGGACCGCGAAGGACGCGGCCCGGTTCTCGAGTTCGTTCGAGGCCGGCGACCCCATGCCGGCAAACCTGGCCGGCGGCGGCGTGCGCGTCGAACCCGGCGCGGGCCCGGAGCGCCCGTATACCGCCAAGCCGAAGGCCGGCTATACGGGCCTGCGCGCGCTGCGCTACCAGGCCGACGGCAGCGGCGGCCGCATGCAGCTGTTCCCGGTCGACATCGCCATCGATGCGGACACCACGCTGTCGTGGAAAGTGCTGCCCGAGATCGTCGGCGACGACACGGTGGCCTCGACCGGCGTCTCGCTCGACCTGGTGCTGGACGACGGCAGCCGCCTGTCGGGGCTGGGCATGCTCGATCACCACGGTGTACGCGTCGGCGCCGTTGCCCAGGCCGAATCGAAGACCCTGTACCCGCAGCAGTGGGCGAACAAAGCGGTGCGCCTGGGCCAACTGAAAGGCCGCCGCATCAAGTCGATCGAGCTCGAGGTGCAGCCTGCCGGCGGCAAGGCGGGCAAGGCCATCGGCTGGCTGGACGACATCGTGATCGCCGACCAGGCCCCGCTGGCGGTCACCCGCGTGTCGGACTACGTGCTGGCCACGCGCGGCACCCAGGCCAACGGCACTTTCTCGCGCGGTAACAACATCCCGGCGACGGCGATGCCGCATGGTTTCAACTTCTGGACCCCGGTCACCGACGCCGGCACGCTCAGCTTCATGTACAGCTGGAACGAGAAGAACGGTGACGACAACCGGCCGCGCCTGCAAGCGCTGTCGCTCAGCCACCAGCCGAGCCCATGGATGGCCGACCGCCAGACCTTCCAGGTGATGCCGTCGGCCGCCAGCGGCCAGCCCGACCCCGACCGCCAGCGCCGCTCGCTGTCGTTCTCGCACGAGCAGGAAGAAGCGCGCGCGCATGGCTACCGCGTCGACTTCGACAACGGCATCCGGGCCGAGATCGCGCCGACCGAGCGCGCCGCCGTGTTCCGCTTCCGTTTCCCTGCCGATGGCGAGGCCAACCTCCTGTTCGACAACGTCGACGCGCGCGGGGCCCTGACGCTGGACGCGGCGACCCAGACCCTGCGCGGCTATACCGACACCCGCAGCGGCCTGTCGAACGGCGCCTCGCGCATGTTCGTGTTCGCACGCTTCGACCAGCCATGGACCGCCAGCGGCGCGCTCGAGACCGGACGCCCGACCGGCTACGTCAAGTTCAAGCCCGATGCCAACGGCGAGGTGCGCATGCGCATCGCCACCTCGCTGATCTCGCTCGAACAGGCGCGCCGCAACCTGGACATGGAAGTCGGCGACACCGGCTTCGAGGCCGTGCGCGAGCGCGCCCAGGCGGCCTGGGACGCGGAACTGGGCCGGGTGAACGTGCAGGGCGCCAGCCAGGACCAGCTGGTGACCGTGTACTCGAACCTGTACCGCCTGTTCCTGTATCCGAATATGGCACATGAAAACGTGGGCACGGTCGACAAGCCGGACTGGCGCCATGCCGACCAGAGCGGCTGGTCCAAGGACAATGCCGGCGGCGACGCCGTCAGCACCTCGGCCAGGATCATCCCCGGCAAGAACTATGTCAACAACGGTTTCTGGGACACCTTCCGCACCACCTGGCCGGCCTATGCGCTGTTCACGCCAACCCGTGCCGGCGAACTGGTCGACGGTTTCCTGCAGCAGTACCGCGACGGCGGCTGGATGGCGCGCTGGTCGTCGCCGGGCTACGCCGACCTGATGGTCGGCACCAGCTCCGACGTCGCCTTCGCCGACGCCTGGCTCAAGGGCGTGCGCGGTTTCGACGTGCACCAGGTCTACGAGGCGGGGCTGAAGAACGCGACGGTGGCGCCGCCCGTCTCGAACGTGGGCCGCAAGGGCCTGGCCAAGTCGATGTACCGCGGCTACGCCGATACCACGGTGCACGAGGGCATGTCGTGGACGCTCGAAGGCGCGCTCAACGACTTCGGCCTGGCCCGGATGGGTCAGGCGCTGGCGGTCGAGGAGGCCGGCAAGGGCAATGCCGCGCGCGCGCGCCGCTACCGCGAGGAGAGCGAGTATTTCGCCGCCCGCGCCACCGACTACGTGCACCTGTTCGACCCGGCGACGAACTTCTTCCGCGGCCGTGACGCCAAGGGCCAGTGGCGCCAGCCGGCGGCCAGCTTCGAGCCGCGCCTGTGGGGCGCCGACTACACCGAAGCCAATGCCTGGACCTTCGCGTTCACCACGCCGCACGATGCCGAGGGGCTGGCCAGCCTGATGGGCGGCCGCGACAAGCTGGCGGCGCGCCTCGACCAGTTCTTCGCCACCCCGGAGACGGGCGAGCAGAAGTTCTCTGGCCGCTACAACCGGGTGATCCATGAAATGACCGAGGCGCGTGATGTGCGCATGGGCATGTATGCGCACAGTAACCAGCCCTCGCATCATATTCCGTGGTTGTACGCCTCGGTCGGCCAGCCCTGGAAGACCCAGGCGCTGACCCGCGAAGCGCTGCGCCGCCTGTACCTGGGCAGCGAGATCGGCCAGGGCTATGCCGGCGACGAGGACAATGGCGAGATGTCGGCCTGGTATACCTTCGCGATGATGGGCCTGTATCCGATGCGCATGGGCTCTCCCGAGTACGTGATCGGCTCGCCGGCCTTCGCGCGCACCGACGTGCGGCTGGAGAACGGGCGCATGCTGAGCGTGATCGCCAACAACAACAGCGCGCAGAACGTGTACGTGCAGTCGCTCAAGGTCAACGGCAAGCCGTGGAACCAGGCCTGGATCGGGCACGCCGACATCGCCAATGGCGCCACCCTGGAATTCACGATGGGCAGCACGCCGTCGACCTGGGGCAGCGATGCAGCGACGCTGCCGGCGTCGCTGACCGCGCCCGGCGCAAAGCCGACAGGGCTGGAAGACCGCAGCAGCGGCGCGCGCAGCGTGACCCTGGGGGGCAAGCGCATTGCCGGCGCGCTGGTGGACGACGACGCGGCCACCGCGCTGGCGCTGCCGGCGCGCGCCAGCGTGGCGTTCGCGTTCGCGGCGCCCACCCGGATCAGCCACTACACGATCACCGCGGGCGCCTCGGCGCTGCAAGGCCTGGGCTGGACCCTGGAAGGCCGCAGTGGCAAGGGCGGCTGGACCGCGCTCGACCAGCGCAGCGGCGAGCGCTTCGACTGGGAACGCCAGCTGCGTCCGTTCGGCATCGCCAAGCCGGGCGCCTACCGCGAATACCGCCTGCGCTTCGACAATGGCAGCACGGTGGAACTGGCCGAACTCGAGCTGCTCGAGCCGGGCGTGCGCAAGCCGTCAACCGGTGTCTTGAGCGCCAGGTAAACACGCGGTAAACACGAAGTAAGTACGTTCTGCCGGGGCATGCGATGCGCCGGCAGGGCGTCATGCGAGGTGCCGCAATGGCTGTTTACTAAAAAGCGCTAAAAAGCGCTTGGGTGGCCGCTCTTCGATTGACGCGTCGAAAGTACGACTGTTATAAAACCTGCTGGGTGTACGCGAATTCCATAGGCAGGTAAGAAGCGGTAAAACACGGCGCCCAGCGTTTAATAAAACAGTTTTGAATAATAAGTTACGGAGACACAGCATGTCGTCGATTTTGGTGCTGCCATGAGCCAGGTGACCCTGCGCGACATCGCGGGCGAGACCGGGCTGTCGATCGGCACCGTCTCGCGCGCGCTCAAGAACCAGGGCGGCATGACCGAGGCGACCCGCAGCGTGGTGCGCGAGGCGGCGATCCGCCTGGGCTACGATTTCTCTCTGCTCAAGAAGGGCCGCATCCGCCGCATCGCCTTCTTGCTGCACAGCCAGCACAACACGCTCACTTCCAGCCCCTTCTTCACGCCGGTGCTGCATGGCGCCGAGGAAGCCTGCCGGCGCGAGGGCATCGCGCTGTCGCTGATCGTGGTGGGCCCGGCCGAGCCGGTGCTGGAACAGATCCGCCTGCACCAGCCCGACGCGATCCTGTGCGCCGGCTTCTTCGAGCCCGAGGTCTTGAGCGCGCTGCAGCAGACCGGCAAGCCGATGGTGCTGGTGGACATGCACCGGCGCGGCTTTACGTCGATCAACCCGGACAATATGGGCGGCGGCTACCTGGCCACGCAACACCTGCTGCGCTGCGGCCGCAAGCGCATCGCCATGCTGTCCGGCTCCCTGGCCCACTACAGCATCCAGCAGCGCAACCGGGGCTTTCGCCAGGCGCTGTTCGACGCCAGGATGCACGCCGACCCGAGCTTCGAAGTCATCGTGCCCACCATGGGCGAGGGCGAGGAGGGCGTGGTCGAGGCCATGCGCAGCCTGCTGGCCCTGCCGAAGCCGCCGGACGCGCTGTTCTGCTACAACGACAGCACCGCCCTGGTGGCCATGAAGTACTGCCTGGCCGAGGGCATGAAGATTCCCTACGACCTCGCCATCGTCGGCTTCGACGATATCGCGGCGTCCGCCGCCGCCATCCCGCCGCTGTCCACCGTCCACGTGGACAAGGAAGCGCTGGGACGGGCCGGGGTCGACTCATTGCTGCACAAGACAGACGAACAACCATCCCAGATAACCCTGCCAGTCGAGATGATCGTACGCGAGAGCAGCTACGACGACTAGCGCACACCCACCCCAAGCCACCATGACCACTTTCCCGAACTTTCGCAGCCCGGACGTGCTGCTCGACCACGCGCGCCACACCATGCGCTTCTACCACCCGCGCGCGATCGATCCCGCCGGCGGCATGTTCCACTATTTCAAGGACGACGGCGCGGTCTACGATCCGCGCCACCGCCACCTGGTCAGCAGTACACGCTTCGTGTTCACCTATGCCATGGCCTGGCGCCAGTTCCAGGACCCGGCCTACCTCGATGGCCTGAAGCACGCCGTGAGGTTCCTGCGCGAGGCGCACCGCGCCCCGGATGGCGACGGCTATGCCTGGATGCTGGACGGCCGCGCGATCGAGGACGGCACCCAGCATGCGTATGGCGAAGCCTTCGTGCTGCTGGCCTATGCCCACGCGACGATGGCCGGCCTGGACGAAGCGCGGGATTGGATCGGCGAGGCCTTCGAGCTGATGGAAAAGCGCTTCTGGAACGCGGCCGACGGCCTGTATGCCGACGAAGCGAGCCAGGACTGGAGCACATTGTCGACCTACCGCGGCCAGAACGCGAACATGCACGCCTGCGAGGCGCTGCTGGCAGCGCACGCCGCCACCGGCGAACGGCGCTACCTGGAGCGCGCCTGGACCGTGGCCTATAACATCACCCAGCGCCAGGCCGCGCGCTGCGGTGGCCTGGTCTGGGAACACTACGACACCGACTGGCAGCCCGACTGGACCTTCAATATCGACGATCCGGAAAACCTGTTCCGTCCCTGGGGCTATCAGCCGGGCCATTTCACCGAGTGGGCCAAGCTGCTGGTGCAGCTGGAGGCGCGCGGCAAGGGCGTGCTGGAGCAGGACCTGGAGTGGCTGCTGCCGACCGCGGAAAAGCTGTTCAAGGTGGCAGTGGAGAAGGGCTGGGACCCGGAGCACGGCGGCCTGTGCTACTCGCTGGCGCCCGACCTGACCGTGTGCGACGCGCACAAGTATTTCTGGGTGCAGGCCGAAAGCGCCGCCGCGGCGGCCATGCTGGCCGCGCGCACCGGCAATGCCGAATACTGGACCTGGTACGAGCGCCTGTGGGAATACAGCTGGTCTCACTTCGTCGACCACCAGCACGGCGCCTGGTACCGCATCCTGGACCGCGAGAACCGCAAGCTTTCCGACGAAAAGAGCCCGGCCGGCAAGGTTGACTACCACACCATGGGCGCGGTCTACGACATCGTGGCGGTGCTCAAGGGGAAAGATCGTGGTTGATGCTCCCCTGATGCTGTGCGCCGGCGAGGCGCTGACCGACATGATCCACCAGGGCGACGAACAGTGGGTGAGCCGCGTGGGCGGTTCTACCTGGAACGTGGCGCGCGCGCTGGCGGCACTGGGCGAGCCGACCGCGTTCGCGGGCGCCATCAGCCTGGACCGCTTCGGCGACGCCCTGTGGACCGCAAGCGAAGCCGTGGGCCTGGACACGCGCCTGCTGCAGCGGGTCGACCGTTCGCCGCTGCTGGCGGTGGTCGAACAGGGCGAGCCGCCGCGCTACTTCTTCATCGGCGACGATTCGGCCGACCTGCACTTCGAGCCGGCGCTGTTCCCGGCCGGCTGGGCCGACCGCCTGCGCTGGGCCCATTTCGGCGGCATCAGCCTGGCGCGCGAGCCGCTTGCGGCGAAGCTGGTCGTGCTGGCGCGCCAGCTCAAGGCGCAGGGCGTCGCGATCAGCTACGACCCTAACTACCGCAACCTGATGGACGAGCGCTATACGCCGACGCTCGAAGCGATGGCCTCGATCGCCGATATCGTGAAAGTGTCGGACGACGACTTGCGCGGCCTGTTCCCCGGCGTCGAGCTGGACGAAGCGCTGGTGCGCCTGCGCGCCTTTAATCCGGCGGCGTACTGCCTGCTGACGCGCGGCGGGCAGGGCGCGAGCCTGTTCCACGGCGCCGAGCGCTGCGATGCGATGGCCCCGAAAGTGACGGTGGTCGACACCGTCGGCGCCGGCGACGCCAGCGCCGCCGGCCTGTTGAGCAGCCTGGCCCATCACCCGCAACGCCGCCTGCAATCGCACCTGCACGCGGCCCTGGCCGCCGGTTCCGCCGCCTGCCTGCAATCCGGCGCCACGCCGCCGCCGCCCGCGGCCATGCAACAACTATTCGAACAACTCGAAGGAGACGCAGCGTGATCAGTCACACACCCACCAACCCCTTCCAACCGATCCTGCGCGGCGTCTGCCTCGCCCTCGCCGCCTGCCTGCTACCGCTGTCCGCGTTTGACGCGACCGCGGCCGGCGCGCCGGCCAAGGCGGCCGTCGCCGTGGGCACGATGCCGGTCAACACCTTCATCGGCACCCAGGACGAAGGCAATACCTTCCCCGGCGCCTCGGCTCCCTTCGGCATGATCCAGGTCAGCCCGATCGCCGACCACTACGCCGGCTACCGCTACACCGACAAGAAGATCCGCGGCTTTGGCCACTCCTTCATCTCCGGCGCCGGTTGCTGGGAGCAGGGCGGGCAGCTGTCGGTGCTGCCGGTGACCGGCACCATCGGCCCGGGCGGCGACTTCGACACGGGCGCGAAAGGCAGTTTCGACCACAAGAAGTACGCCGCCGAGTACACGCATGAGGGCGAAGTCGGCCAGGCCGGCTACTACAAGGTCAAGCTCACCAGCTATGGCGGCATTACCGCCGAAGCCACCGCGCTGACGCGCGCGGCCGCCGAACGCTATACCTATGCGCCGGGAACGAAGACCGGCCACGTGCTGCTCAACCTGGGCCAGGCCAACGAGCGCCATTCCGTCATCGGCAGCGAAGTGAAAGTGGTGGGCGACCGCAGCGTCGAAGGCAGGATCGTCACCAGGAGCTTCTGCGGCGGCGCCAAGTACACGACCTGGTTCCGCATGGAGTTCGACCAGCCCTTCGCCAAGCGCGGCATCTGGGACGACCGCGCCGGTTGGCCTGGCGTGGACGGCCCGAGCCAGCAGGGCGAGGGCAAGCCGCACGGTGTGTGGCTGAGCTTTGACCTCAAGGACGGGCAAGCCGTGACCGCGGTCAGTGCGATCTCGCACGTGGACGCCGAGGGCGCCCGCATCAACCTGAAGGCCGAGGGCATGGAAGGCGGCCGCGCCATGAGCTTCGACGCCATGAAGGCCAAGGCGCAAGCCAACTGGCAGCGCGAGCTGGCCAGCGTGCGCATCGAGGGCGGCAGCAATGACGACCGCACCGTGTTCTATACCGCGCTGTACCACACGCTGCTGCAGCCCTTGACCGGCAACGACGCCGACGGCCGCTACCGCGGCTACGACGACGCCATCCACGTGGCGAAAGACTGGACCTATTACGAGTTCTTCTCGCTGTGGGACACCTACCGGGCGCAAAACCAGATGCTGGCGCTGCTGCGTCCCGAGCGCGCGAGCGATATCGCGACCTCGGTGCTCAAGATCCGCGAGCAGGGCGGCTGGCTGCCGCGCTGGGGCTACGCCAACTTCGAGACCAATATCATGACCGGCGACCCGGTGACGCCATTCCTGGTCGACCTGTGGCGCTTCGGCGCGCTCAAGGGCCGCGAAGCCGAGGCTTATGCCGCACTGCGTGAGAACGCCTTCGGCATTCCGGCCCACGGCATCCGTCCCCAGGGCCGTGCGGGCAACCCGAGCTACCTGAAACAGGGCTTCGTACAGTACGACCGCAGCTTCATCTCGAAGGGCATGGACACCGACCCGCACCACGGCGCCTCGGCGACCCTGGAATACGCGGCCGCCGATGGCGCGCTGGCCGAGATGGCCAAGGCGCTCGGCCACGCCGACGACGCCCGGGTGCTGGCGCAGCGCGCCCTGAACTGGAAGACGATCTGGGACCCGAGCGTGGTGGACGCCGAGACCGGCCAGAAGGGCTTCCCGCGTCCGCGCCTGCTGGACGGCAGCTGGTTCGGCGACGTCGGCAGCGGCTACGATCCGCGCGGCGACCACGGCTTCCACGAGGGCACGGCCTGGCAATACCAGTGGCTGGTGCCGCAGGACGTCCCCGGCCTGGCCGCGGCGATGGGTGGCGCCCCGCAAGCCTTGAAACGCCTGGACCAGTTCTTCGACTACGAGGCGGTGCTGGCCGATCCGAACGCGGTGCGCAAGTCGTGGGTGGTGGGCCCGTACAGCTACTACGCCCAGTTCCGCTACAACCCGAACAACGAGCCCGACCTGCACGCCCCATGGATGTACACCCTGATGGGCCAGCCGTGGAAGACCACCACCGTGGCGCGCGCGGCCGAGACGCTGTTTACCAACGGCCCCGGCGGCGTGACCGGCAACGACGACCTGGGCACCATGTCGTCCTGGTACCTGTTCAGCGCACTCGGCATGTATCCGGACATGCCGGGCAGCGGCCGCTTCCTGCTGCACGCGCCGCGCTTCGCAAAGGCCGAGATCGACCTGCCGCAAGGCCGCGTCCTGCGCATCGAGGCGCCGGGCGCCAAGCCGGGCGAGCGCCGCTTCGTCAAGTCGGTCGACTACAGCGGCAAGGCGGTGCAGCGCGTATGGCTGGACTGGGAGCAGCTGCAGTCGGCCGGCACGCTCAAGTATCAGCTCACCACCAAGCCGGACACCAGGGGCTGGGGCACGCGCGGGCGTGACCTGCCGCGGGCGCCAGCGGGTGTGGCGCACTAAGCGCCTATCCCGGTAGGTCGGAGTCGCTCCTGCCGCGCCTGGCGGGCGTGCGCGGCGTTGCTCGTCGTTGCATGGCTAGCCATGCGACCTCCTCGCGCCTTGCTCACGCCCGCCATGCATCGCCTACCCGCATGTCGCCATGAGCTTTCCCCCACCTACCGGGATAGGCTCCAGGCGCCCATTAAAAGATAATCAGGAGACAGCATGGCCAATATGCCATACAAGGCGGCGCCCGCCGCCCACAACCAGGGTGCGGCGACGCAGCTCGACAGCAATACCGGTGCGCTCGTCATCGTGACGATCCTGTTCTTCATGTGGGGCCTGATCACGTCGCTCAACGACGTGCTGATCCCGCACCTGAAGGCGGTCTATACCCTGACCTATGTGCAGGCGATGCTGGTGCAGTTCTGCTTCTTCGGCGCCTACGCCATCGTGTCGCTGCCTGCCGGCGCTTTGATCCGCCGCATCGGCTACCAGAAAGGCGCCGTGGCCGGCCTGCTGGTCGCCGCCGTCGGCTGCACGCTGTTCTATCCGGCCTCGTTCGGCGGCTACGGCCTGTTCCTGCTGGCGCTGTTCGTGCTGGCGTCGGGCATCACGGTGCTGCAGGTGGCGGCCAATCCCTATGTGGCGGTCCTCGGCCCGGCGCGTACGGCATCGAGCCGCCTGACCCTGACCCAGGCCTTCAATTCGCTGGGCACGACAATCGGGCCGGCAGTGGGCGGCCTGCTGATCCTGTCGGCTGCTGGTGCGGTTGCCGTAGCCGGCAGCGACGGGGTGGCCGAGGCGGCCGCCGAAGCAGCGTCGGTGCGCGGCCCCTACCTCGTGCTGGCAGGGATGCTGGCGCTGCTGGCGGTGCTGTTCTGGCTGGCGCGGTTGCCGGCGATCGCCGACACCGACGACGTGCCGCTGGCAGGAGAAAGCCAGGGTTCGGCGCTGGCGCACCGCCACCTGGTGCTGGGCGCGATCGGCATCTTCCTGTACGTCGGGGCTGAAGTGAGCATCGGCAGCTTCCTGATCAACTTCATCGGCGAGCCGCATATCGCCGGGCTGTCGCACGCCGACGCCGCGCACTATGTCAGCATCTACTGGGGCGGCGCGATGATCGGGCGCTTCATCGGATTTGCCGTGATGCGCGTGGTCAGCCCTGGCAAGACGCTGGCCTTCAACTCGCTGGCGGCGATCGCGCTGGTGCTGGTGGCGACCTTCACCGAAGGCGACCTGGCCATGTGGGCGATCCTGGCTGTTGGCCTGTGCAATTCGATCATGTTTCCGACCATCTTCAGCATGGCGCTGCATGGCCTGGGCAAGCATACGGGCCAGGCGTCGGGCATCCTGTGCATGGCGATCGTCGGCGGGGCGCTGGTGCCGTTCGCGCAAGGGGCGCTGGCCGATGCGTTCAATGTGCAGGTGTCGTTCCTGCTGCCGGCGGCGTGCTATGCCTTCGTTTTGTACTTCGGCGCCAAATACGCGGCGATGTATACGGCGAAATGATCCAAGCCGTCCGCCAGCGGAGCCAGGTAGTGTCCAGGCTGAGCTGGCGGATGCTAATCGACGATCGGAATCACGATGTCCCTCCTTGGCAGGGGCGTCCATTGACCGTTGACCTCGATGTAGGCTTCTTCATAGTCCAAACGTATCCGCAGTTTCTTTTCTGGACAGTCTCGTCCTGCATTCAAAACGGCTTCGATTTTCGGGCGCCGGAAAATGGTGACGGTGCCAAATGCCGGCATCCGGTCCCTGAAGCACTGCAGGAAGAATTGCTGCCCTTTGCCTGTCACGGTCACGACCAGGTTAAAACCGTATGCCGCAGTGTCGCCGCCAGCATTGCTGAAGGTGCCCGACACAGGTGTAAATGACCCATGGGCTAGCGGCGACAGGAGCAATAACAGAAAACCCAGGTATTTCACCTGCTGCTCAATCGAAAGCGTAGTTCACGCTGGCATAGAACCGCCGCCCGCGCGGATCCGTATAACTCGGATCGTACCCCGACAAGAAGAAATACGCCTGGTTCGAATACGGCGGGCTCTCGTCGAACAGGTTCTGCACGCCCGCCCGCAGCTTCAGGCGCGGCGTCATCACATACGCCGCCGAGATATCCCACAGCGAATACGACTTGACCTTGTTCTGCGCCACCACCGAGCCGTCGTCGATATTGATCGCCGTGTTCTGGTCGTCGTAGCCGCTCGACCAGGTGTTCTGCAGGCTGGCCGACAGCGGACCGCGTTCCCAGTCGAAGCTCACGGTATGCCGCCAGCGCTGGACCACGCCATCGGTCACGAACTTGTTCAGGTTGCTCACAAACGCGTCGCCGGGCGCGTTCTGGATCTCGGACGACAGCACATAGGTGCCGTTCAGGCGGCCGCCGAAGCGCCCCATGGGCGTATCGACGCCGCGCACCGTGACCGCCAGGTCCAGCCCCTTGGCCACTTGCGCGCCGCGGTTCTCCTTGCGCAGCTCGATGTAGTCGATCACATCGTCTTCATCGCGGTATACCAGGTTGCCATATTTGGCCAGGTTGCCGAGGATGATGTCGTCGCCGATCTCGCTGATCAAGTCGGTGCGCTTGATGTTCCAGTAGTCGAGCGAGGCGCTCACGTTGCGGCCGGCGGCAAACACGGCGCCGAGCGAGAACTGGCGGCTGCGCTCGGGCTTCAGGTCGGCGTTGCTGTAGCGGCGCGTATCCCAGTTGTCGGCGCAATCGGCGTAGTTGTTCTCGACCGTGGCGCAATACACCGGATCGGGCAGGGTTGCGGTGCTGCTGTAGACCGTGGGGCGGTACAGCTCATTCATGGTCGGCGCGCGGAAACCGCGGCCGGCTGATGCGCGCAGCAGCAAGGCGTCCGTTGGGCGGTAGGAGAGGCCGATCTTGGGGCTGGCCGCGCCGCCGACTTTCTCGTAATGGTCGTAGCGCGCCGACAGCTGGGCTTCCCATTGCTTCGCGAACGGCACCAGCAGTTCGCCATACAGGCCGGCCACGTCGCGCTTGTCGCTGGTGGCGCGGCCGCCTTCCGGCGCGGCGTCGTTGTTGATGTTGTCGGAGAGGAGCAGGGCGGACGGCGTGAAGTTGTTCTTCTCGCGCCGCACTTCGCCGCCGATGGCCACCGCCAGCTCGCCGCCCGCGAGCGGCATCAGCGCGCGCGAGAACTTGACGTCGAGCGCGTCGAGCGTGCCGCGCGCGCGGCGCACGACGTCGTCGACCTGGATGCTGTCGAGCAGGGCCAGGCCCTCGGGGCTGGATGGGCCGAATGGATTGATGCGGCCGTCCATGATCCCTTCCATCAGCTCGTTGTACAGCACATAGCCGTTGGTGTCGCGGTCCTTGACCGTGTTGACGCTGTGGTTGTAGGCGGTGTCGTAGTCCCAGCCGCCCACGGTGCCGCTCATGCCGACCACGAAGCGCATGCCTTCGCTGGTCAGTTCGCTGGTGCGCTGGCCGGCCTCCGAGAGGCGCATGCGCAGTTCGAGTTCGCCCGGATAGTCGTCGTCCAGGTCTTCCAGGCCGGTGCCCACCAGTTGCGGCACCAGGCGGTAGTCGACATAGCCGGTCACGCGCGCCGACGAGCCGGTGTAGTACGACTTCGAGCGGCTGAGCGCGACCTCGGCATAGGCCTGGTGGCCGCCGCCGAGTTTCAACACGCCGCGGCTGAGCAGGCTGGCTTTCTCGGTCTTCGGATACAGCTCGGTGTCGCCCATGTAGTTATAGGTGCAGGCATCCACGCCGCCGGTGCCGTCTGGCAGGTAGACGTTGGCCGGCGGCGCGCAGTCGGGCGCCGACAGGTTGATCAGGCGGTTCGTGATCGGGCGGCCGTTGATGGTGAATCCGAGGTCTTGCAGGTGGTCGCGCTGGTTCGCGGTCAGGCGGATATTGGCCGGGCCGGTGTAGCCGGACAGCAGGTGGCCCAGCCGTTCCTCGACCCGCAGGCCGGGGATGAAGCTGCGCTGCGAGGTATTGAGTGCATTGGTGCGCTGGAAGTCGGCCACCGCGAACACATTGTATCCGTCGCGTTCGAGGTCGCCCTTGCCGGCACTGATGCTGGCGGTGCGCTTGCCGGCGCCGCCCTCGTCGGTGGTGCTGCCAAAGGCGTTCAGCTCCAGGCCCTGGAAGTCCTTGCGGGTGATGAAGTTGATGACGCCGCCGATCGCATCGGTGCCGTACAGCGCCGAGGCGCCGTCCAGCAGCACCTCGACTCGCTCCAGGGCGGCGGCCGGGATGTTATTCAGGTCCACGCCGCTGTCGTCGCCGGGCGAAGCGAAGTTGGCCATGCGCCGGCCGTTGAGCAGCACCAGGGTCGACGAGGTGCCGATGCCGCGCAGGTTGGCGCTGTTGAAACCGCGCTGGTCGCCGCCGACATTGATGCTGGCGCCGTCGGTCAGGCCGCCAACGTTGCTCGAGACCCGGGCCAGGAGCTCGGAGGCGGTGGTCACGCCGGCCTTCTCGATCTCGGCGCGCGACACGATCTGCACCGGCAGGGCGGTTTCCGAGAGCACCCGGCGGATGGCCGAGCCGGTGACTTCGACCTTCGGCATGTCGGCCGGCGTGGTGGCTGCGGCTGTTTCCTGTGCCAGCACGCCCCCGGACACCCCGGCCGCCATCCAGGCGCCTGCCAGCATGGCGCCGCGCACGGCGCGCGTTACCGCCCTTAACTTCATATTCATCAATTGTCCTTGTGTAACTACAGAATAATCGTCGATATTAAACGGGCGGCGTGCGGCGTAAAGAACAATCGTTGCCGGATTCGAGGGATGTTGCGAATCTGGTACGCCGCGCAGCAATCCGTTCAAGTATTACTGCTGGCGAAATAATGAATTGCGGCATGCGTGGATTCCCGGTAGCCGCATAATCGATGAGAATGATTCCCGGCGACGGCCCAGGGGCTGCCGCTCTTTCAACACCACCACCACGAGGTCTGCCATGACAACATCCGCCGAAACCCGCCCGCCGCTGCCGCCATTCACCCGCGAATCCGCGATCGAGAAAGTCCGCCTGGCCGAAGACGGCTGGAACACGCGCGATGCGGCCAGGGTGTCGCTGGCCTATAGCCTGGACACCCGCTGGCGCAACCGCGCCGAATTCGCCAACGGCCGCGACGAGGCGCGCGCCTTCCTCGAGCGCAAATGGAAGAAGGAGCTCGAGTACCGCCTGATCAAGGAGCTGTGGGCCTTCAGCGACAACCGCATCGCCGTGCGCTATGCCTACGAAAGCCGCGACGATTCGGGCAACTGGTACCGGTCCTATGGCAACGAGAACTGGGAGTTCGGCGCGGACGGCCTGATGGTCAACCGCTACGCCAGCATCAACGACATGCCGATCAAGGAAGAAGAGCGCAAGTTCCGCTGGCCGCTGGGGCGCCGTCCGGACGATCACCCGGGCCTGTCCGACCTGGGACTCTAAGCGCGCGCAACACGAGGCGGGGGGATCTGCTGCTGACTGTTGCTTTCAACGAAACGATGAATTGCTGGCGATATCGATTCCCTAAATTGTCGGTATTTACGACAATGATGACGAGCGCCAAACCGGCCGACGTGGCCGGAAGCGCGTCGACCTGTCGGTATACCATGATCGGAAACATGAGCGGGGACGAGCCCGCCCCCTATACGCTGTCGTTCGCGCATTTCGACATCGAACCGCGCCTGCGCCGCCTCAGCCGCGACGGCGCCGTCGTCCCGATCGGGTCGCGCGCCTTCGACATCCTGCGGCTGCTGGCCGAGGCGCCCGGACAGGTGCTGGAGCACCGCTACCTGATGGAGCGGGCCTGGGCCGGCCGCGTGGTCGGCGAAGCCAATCTGCGGGTGCAGATCGCGGCCTTGCGCCGCGCCCTCGACGCTGCCGGCGTCGAACGGCTGATCCTGAACGTGCCCGGACGCGGCTATCTCCTGACCGCGCCGGTGGTGCGCCGCTGACGAGCGCTATTTCGCAGGGAGAAACGAGTGGATCAGATCCATCTGATGAACGTGTTCGTCGCCGTCGGCGAAGAAGAAAGCTTCGCGGCGGCCGCGCGGCGCCTGGACCTGTCGCCGGCCGCGGTTACCCGTGCCATTGCCAGTCTCGAGGAAAGGCTGGGCATCAAGCTGCTGCTGCGCACGACGCGCAATGTGCGCCTGACCGAAGCCGGGCGGCGCTACCTGGACGATACGCGCGCCATCCTGGCCAGCATCATCGAGGCCAACGCGGCGGCGGCCGGCGTCAATTCGGCGCCCAAGGGCAATCTGTCGGTGACGGCGTCGGTCCTGTTCGGCAAGACCTTCGTCATGCCCTGCATTGTGCAGTTCCTGAACCAGTATCCCGAAGTCGAGGTGTCGGCGCTGTTCCTGGACCGCATCGTGAACCTGGTCGACGAGGGCATTGACGTCGCCGTGCGCATCGGCCACTTGCCCGACTCCGGCCTCAAGGCGCTGCGCGTGGGCCAGGTGCGGCGCGTGCTGTGCGCCTCGCCCGAGTACCTCGCGAAACACCCCTTGCCGCAGCATCCTGCCGACCTGCTGCGCCACACGGTGATCGCCGCCAGTGGCATCTCGCCGCGGGTCGAATGGAAGTTCGGCGCGGTCGACGATCCGACCATGGTGCGCCTGCGCCCGCGCCTGACCGTGACCAGCAACGATGCGGCCATCGAGGCGGCCTGCGCGGGGTTGGGCATCTGCCGCTTGCTGTCCTACCAGGTCGCCGACGAGTTGAGTGCCGGCCGCCTGAAGATCGTCCTGGCCGAATACGAGGAGGCGCCGTGGCCGGTGCACCTGGTGCACCGCGAGAGCAAGTTCGGCTCATCCAAGGTGCGCAATTTCATCGACCTGCTGGCCGGCCACCTGCGCGCGAATCCGCACCTGAACTAGTGTCCTGGCCGCCGCGCATGCCGCCCGCGATGAAGTTGCACAGGTAGCGCGTCTTGCGCTGCAGGTCGGAAGGGCGCGTCGCCCCGTCCGAGATGCGGGTCATGCGGCTGTCGAATACGCTCATCACGAGCGCTCCCACCGCGAACAGGTAGGCCCAGCGGATGTAATCGAGTGATTCGTCGGGCAGCGCCTTCTGCAGGGCTGCGATGAACTCCTTGGCGAACGGGTCGAAGTAGTCGCCGATGATGCCGCGGGTATCCTCGCGCGGATCGGAGGCCTCGCGCACCACCAGTTGCGCATACGAGCGGCCGGTATCGAGCATGTGGCTGCGCAGGATCGGCTCCACGAAGGCATGGACGATCCGTTCCAGCGCGTCCGGCGCCGCATGGTCGGTGACCAGTCGCAGCAACTGCAGGCGCTCGTCGAACAGGTGCTTGCGGTGCTCGAATACGGCGCGGTACAGCTTTTCCTTGGTCTCGAAGTGATACACGATCAGCGCCAGCTTGACGTCGGCCGCCTGCGCGATGTCGCGCATCGATACCCCGTGAAATCCATCCAGCGCGAACAGCCGCTCGGCTTCGTGCAGCACGCGCTCGCGCTTGCTCGGCGCCGGCGCTGGCTCTTCGCCATGCTCCTTCTTCTTCGTCCCTGCGTCTCCTGCCCGTTTGACTGTCATCGGTTCTCCCATCAATGGTGAAAATTATAGGCGTTGCCCGCGCGTCTCCACAAAATTTTAAAAAGCGCTTGCCATCCTGACTGTACGTTCGTATAGTTTCTGTACGGACGAGCGCCACGCATCGGCCGACACCACACAATATTGGAGACAACAATGCACATCCCTGACAAATGGCGGGTGCTTTCGGCCGGGTTCCTGAGCTATATGTTCGACGCCGTCGAGATCATCGCGCTGACCATCGCCATTCCCGTGCTGATGCTGGCGCTGGACATGAGCACCAGCGAAGCCGGCTTCCTGGTGACGGCCACCCTGCTGGGCATCGGCTGCAGCAGCGTGCTGGTGGGCTGGTATGCCGACAACTACGGCCGCCAGAAGGCCTTGCTGCTGTGCCTCGTCAGCTTCGGCGCCCTGACCGCGGCGGTGGCCGCCGCCGACACATGGCTGCAGATCGTCGTGCTGCGCTTCTTTGCCGGCCTCGGGCTGGGCGGCCTGTGGGGCGTGGTTGCCGCCTATATCGCCGAGAGCTGGCCCGAGAAGCAGCGCGCCCGCGCCACCTCTTTCGTCCTGAGTTCCTTCCCGGTGGGGGCGGGCCTGGCGGCCGGGATCGCGGCGCTGGTGTTGCCGGTCTACGGCTGGCGCATGCTGTTCCTGGTGTGCGGCCTGGGCTCGGTCGCGCTGGCCGCGATCCTGTATTTTTACCTGCCCGAGTCGCCGGGCTGGGCGCGCCAGCGCGAACAGGCGGCGCGCGCCGGCAAGCCGGCCACCGTCTCGGTGCGCGAGATCTTCGCGCCCGGCCTCTTGCGCCACACGATCCTGGGCACGCTGGCCGCGTCGTTCGCCCTGACCGCCTACTGGGGCTCGACCACCTGGCTGCCGACCTACCTGGTCAAGGAGCGCGGCCTGAGCGTCGAAACCATGGCGCTGTTCGTGGTCATCCTCAACGTCGGCATGTTCATCGGCTACAACGTGTTCGGCTACATCGCCGACGTGATCGGCAAGCGCCGCGCCATCATCCTGTCGCTGATGGGCACCGTGGTCACGCTGCCCCTGTACATGCTGGTGCGCGACCATACCGCGCTCTTGTGGCTGGGCCCCGTGTATGCCTTCTTCATCTCGTTCGCCGGACTGTTCGGCGCCTACTTCGCCCAGCTGTATCCGACCCACGTGCGCGCCACCGGCGCCGGCTTCTGCTTCAACGCCGGCCGCGGCGTATCGGCCTTCGCGCCCTTCGTGCTGGGCTGGATCGCCTCGCAATTCGGCCTGGCGACCGGTATCGCGCTGTGCGCATGCTTCTTCCTGTTGTCGGCCATCACGGTGTTCTTCATGCCGGACGGCGACCGCCATGCCGCGCAAGCCGCAGTGACGCCTGACCAGGCATCTGCCTGACCATCAACCATTTATTGGAGCATCCATGACGCGCACCTTCGTCGACCTGTCGATCTATCTCGAGAACGACGTCATCAGCGACCCACCCGTGTTCGCACCGAAGATCGAGTATTTCGATCACGAGAGCACCGTCGAGCAGATCACGCCGTTCTTCCCCGGCCTGCAGAAACACGACCTGCCGGACGGCGAAGCCTGGGCCATCGAGAAGATCCAGCTGACCACCCACAACGGCACCCATCTCGATGCGCCTTACCACTTCCATTCGACGATGGACCAGGCGCTGGGCGAGCGCAAGCCTGCCATCAAGATCGACGAAGTTCCGCTCGAATGGTGTTTCCAGCCCGGCGTCAAGCTCGACTTCCGGCACTTCGCGGACGGTTATGTCGTCACCGCGGCCGACGTCGAGGCCGAGCTGGCGCGCATCGGCCACGTTCTGGCGCCGCTCGAAATCGTCGTGGTCAATACCCGCGCCGGCTCGCGCTACGGCGAGTCCGACTACGTCAGCAGCGGCTGCGGCATGGGCTACGAGGCCACCATGTACCTGCTCGAGCGCGGCGTGCGCCTGACCGGCACCGACGGCTGGAGCTGGGATGCGCCCTTCGTGCACACGGCAGATAAATACGCCGACACCCGCGACGCCTCGCTGATCTGGGAAGGCCACAAGGCCGGCCGCGACATCGGCTACTGCCACATCGAGAAGCTGCACAACCTCGAGGCGCTGCCGCCGACCGGTTTCATCATCAGCTGCTTCCCGCACAAGATCCGCGGCGCCTCGGCCGGCTGGACGCGCGCGGTGGCGATCTTCGACGACGCATTGCTGGCGCCACGGGCCTGAGGCGCAGACTTCGCAGGGGGAGCGATATGCACATCAACCATACCCACGATCCGGCGCTGCGCAGCTGGGTCGACAGCGCCGGGCAGGGCGGCGATTTTCCGATCCAGAACCTGCCATATGGCGTGTTTCGCCGCGCTGGCACCGAGGAACGCTGGCGCGCCGGCGTGGCGATCGGCGACGCCGTCCTCGACCTGGCGGCGCTGGCCCGCACCCGGCTGCTCGAGGCCGGCCACGGCGACGGCGCACGGCTGGCCCAGCGCGCGGCCGAAGCCGCAGCGGCGGCTGAACTGAACGGCTTCATGGCCATGGGCCCGGCCGCGTGGCGCACCCTGCGCCACGCGCTGTTCGCCCTGCTGCGCGAGGATGTCGCGAGCGGGGTGCGCGAATCCGTGCGCGCCTGCCTGGTGCCGCAGGACGCCGTCGAGCACAGGATGCCGGTGCGGGCGGGGGACTACACCGACTTCTATACCTCGCTGCACCATGCGCGCAACTGCGGCAAGGCGATCGGCAATCCGAACATGGTCTCGCCCAACTTCCTGTGGATGCCGATCGCCTACCACGGCCGCGCCTCGACCCTGGGCGTCGGCCAGCAGTTCCACCGGCCGCTGGGCCAATGCCTGGAGCCGGGCGCCGAGGCGCCGGTCGTGCGCCGCTGCGAGCGGCTCGACTACGAGCTCGAACTGGCGATCTATATCGGCCAGCCGAATGCCCAGGGGCAGCCGGTGCCCCTGGGCCAGGCCGAAGAACACGTCTTCGGCCTGGGCCTGCTCAACGACTGGTCGGCGCGCGACTTCCAGTTCTGGGAGATGGCGCCCCTCGGGCCTTTCCTGGCGAAGAATTTCGCGACCACGGTTTCGCCCTGGATCGTGACCATGGAGGCGCTGGCGCCGTTTCGTTCCCCGTTCGAACGCGAGGCGCAGTATCCGGCGCCGCTGCCCTACCTGGACGGCGCCGGGCTGCGCCAACGCGGGGTGCTCGACATCGCATTGAGCGTCACGCTGCAGACGGCGCAGATGCGGGAACGGGGCAGCGCCGGCGCGCTGCTCTCTCGCAGCAACTTCCGCCACCAGCACTGGACCGTGTCGCAGATGCTCGCCCATCACACGATGGGCGGCTGCAGCCTGCAGGCCGGCGATATCCTGGGCACCGGCACCATCTCGGGCCCCGAGCCCAGCGAAGCCGGGGCATTGCTTGAGCTGGCGCAGGCCGGCAAGCAGCCATTCCAGCTGCCCGATGGCGAACAGCGCAGCTTCCTGCACGACGGCGACGCCGTCATCCTGCGCGGCTGGTGCGAACGCGAGGGAGCGGCGCGGATCGGCTTCGGCGAATGCCGCGGCCAGGTGCTGCCCGCCATCGCCTGAGGCGCCGCCGGCGCAACCAACCATCCATAAAAAGATCGCTACGAGCGATCACAGGAGACAAGCATGAAACAAGCGCACCGGGCCCTCGGGCCCGTGCTGGCGGCCGCCAGCATCCTTGCCGCACCCACGGCGCTGGCACAAGACAGCATCCAGCTCTACGGCGTCCTCGATACCTGGGCCGGCACCTCGAAGGCCAGCGGCGAGGAACGCTCGTCGACCGTCGTCAACAGCGGCGGACTGACTACCTCGTACTGGGGCATCAAGGGCTCGGAACGGATTGGCGACGACCTCAAGGTCCTGTTCAACATCGAAGGCTACTTGTTGATGGACACCGGCGCGGCTGGCCGGACGGCGACCGACCGCATGTTCTCGCGCGACACCTGGGTCGGCGTGGCGGGCAGCTGGGGCGAACTCAAGATCGGCCGCATCATCAACCCGCTGTTCTATTCGACGGCGTTGTCCAATCCCTTCGGTGGTTCGACGCGCTTTGCGCCCCTGCTGACGCAGGCCTGGACCTTGCCCTACGGCCGGGTGGTCTCGGGTGACACCAGCTGGGACAACACGATCTCGTTTGCGCTGCCGGCCAGGAACGGCGTCAAGGCCACCGCGATGTGGCAGGCCGGCGAGACCGAATTCGGCACCAGCACCAGCAATGCCAGCATCAACCTGGTGTATAGCAAAGGACCGCTGTATGCGACGGCGCACGCGCAGCAGGTGAAGGTGGGACCGGGCGTGAGCCAGGTGGGCGAGAGCGTGCAGCGGGCGTACTTCGTGGGCGGCTCGTACAAGTTCAGCCTGGCCAGGGCCTATGCCTCGTACACCGTGGCGCGCGACCGTACCCCGGACCAGGAAGTGAAGCAGGCCCAGCTCGGCGTCGCGGTGCCGGCCGGCGGCGGCGATATCCTGCTGTCCTGGGCGCGGGCGCGCAACGATGCCCTGCCCACGGTCGCGCGCACCCGCGACACCGTCGGCCTGGGCTACGACTACCGCCTCTCGCCGCGCACCGACGTGTACATTACCTCGCTCTACGACAAGCTGAGCGAGACCGCCTCGGGCACCTCGGTCGGGGCGGGGATCCGGCACCGGTTCTGAGGACTTGATCGGAACCTGGAATACGGGCGCCGTCCGGCGCACGTCGCCTAAGGCTTCAGCAGCAGGCCTTCGACCAGTACCACGAAGCTGTCGACCGCCTGCTTCGATACCGCTTGCGGGTCGTCGGCGTGGGCGATCCACAGTGCGGCGCTGAGCAGGGCGCCATTGATCAGGCGCGAAGTTGCCAGCGCGTCCACCTCCCGGATGGTGCCTTCTTCCATCAGCGTTTCCAGGCTGCGCTGGGTGCTGCCGATGCAGGCGTTCTGCATCTGCCACTGCGACGGATCGCCCAGCGCCGCCGGGCCGTCGAGCAGCATGATGCGCTGGATCTCGGGTTCGGTCGCCATCATGATGTAGGCGACGCTCTCGTCCACGAAGCCATTCCATGCGGTCGGCGCGTTCGCCAGGATCGCCGCCAGCCGCGCCATCATTTCACCGTCGATCTGCGCGATCACCGCCTGCAGCAAGCCTTTCTTGTCACCGAAATGGTGGTACAGGGCTCCCCGGGTCAGTCCGGCCTGGGCCGTCAGCTCGTCCATCGAACTGTCGGCGAATCCCTTGCTGGCAAAGGCTTCCCTTGCCGCCTTGATCAGCTTTTCCCGGGTCTGGGCAATCATGTCTGCGCGCTTCTGTGCCATCGGCCTCTCTCTATCCGGATAAATTCGCATACGCCGCGAATGTAATTTGACATACGCGATGTATGTGACTAGTATACATCACATACGAGGCGTATGTGAGTGTTTCTGGCTTCCACGCGCCGCTCACAGTTCCAGGAAAGGACGCCCCATGTCTCCAGCACACTGCCCACGGACGATCGGCCTGATCGTCAACCCGATCGCCGGCATGGGCGGGCGGGTCGGCCTGAAAGGCACCGACGGCGGCGCGGCGCTGGAGGAAGCCCGCCGCCGTGGCGCGCTTCCCGCCTCGCAGGAGCGCGTGTTGAAAGCCCTGCTGCGCCTGGCCGCAGCCTCCCCGCAGCTGGTCGTGCTGACCGCGGCCGGTGCGCTGGGCGAAGACGCGGCCCGCTGCGCCGGGCTGGCGCCGATGATCGTGCACATGCCCGAATCCGACGCCGGCAGCAGTGCCGACGATACCCGCGCCGCGGCGCGCGCCATGCTGGAGGCGAAGGTCGACCTGCTGCTGTTCGCCGGCGGTGACGGCACCGCGCGCGACATTCTCGACGTGGTCCAGGACACCATCCCGCTGCTGGGCATCCCGGCCGGCGTCAAGATGGTGTCGGCGATCTTCGGCACCACGCCTGGCAACGTGGGCACGCTGGCCGCGCGCTTCCTGGCCGGCGACCCGACGGTGCGCATGCGCGAGGCCGAGGTGATGGACATCGACGAGGACGCGATGCGCGGCGATCGCGTCTCGACCCGCCTGTATGGCTACGCCCGCAGTCCGTATGCCTCGGCGCTGTCGCAGAACGCCAAGGCCGGTTCCAGCCTGCGCGCAGACGTGGCGCTGGAGGCCGTGTGCCGCCAGGTCGCGCGCGAGATGGAACCCGGCCGCCTGTACATCCTGGGGCCGGGCACCACCACGCGGCGCGTGTTGTCGGCGCTGTCGCTGCCGGCCACGCTGCTCGGGGTCGATGTCGTCGCCGACGGCAAGCTGGTCGGGTCCGACCTGGCCGAGGCCGACCTGCTGCGCCTGATGGAGGGCAGGGAGGCCTCGCTCATCGTCGGCGTGCTGGGCGGCCACGGCAGCCTGTTCGGGCGCGGCAACCAGCAGATCAGCAGCGAAGTCATACGCCGCGTCGGGCGCGAACACATCATCGTCGTGGCGTCGATCGAGAAGCTGCTGCAGCTCTCGCCGCGCGCCCTCTACGTGGATACCGGTGACGAGGCGCTCGACGCCACGCTCGCCGGCCCAATGCCAGTGCGCACCGCGCCCGACCGTTCCATTTTCTTCCAGGTCCGGTCGTGACCTGGTTCCACCCGCAGTACCCACCAGGAGGTCCACATGCGTGACCACACCGCCCATCCCTATATGGCCAACTCGGTGCCGGCGATCAAGCAGGAAATGCTCGACGCAATCGGCGCCGGCAGCATCGAAGAGCTGTTTGTCCAGATCCCGCAGGATCATCGCACCACCCGACCGATTGCCCTGCCGCCGGCCCTGACCGAGAACCAGCTGCGCCGGCACCTGGTCGAGACGCTGTCGAAGAACCGCACGGCCGAGGACAACCTGAACTTCCTCGGCGCCGGCGTCTGGCAGCACCACGTGCCGGCCGCCGTGGACGAAGTCGTGCGCCGCAACGAGTGGCTCACGTCCGTGTTCGGCGAGCCCAGCTCGGACCACGGCCGCAACCAGGCCTGGTTCGAATTCTGCAGCCAGCTCGGCGAACTGCTGGAGCTCGACCTGGTCGCGCTGCCGGTGCGCAGCTGGGGCGTCGCAGCCGGCCACGCGATCCGCATGGCCGCGCGCCTCACCGGACGCAATGAAGTCGTGGTGGTGCGCGCCATCGATCCCGAACGCCTGGCCGTGATCGAGAACTTCTGCGAACCGGTGCAGATGCCGGGCCATATCGCGATCCGCCAGGTCGATTTCGATCCGGCCAGCGGCCTGATGGACCTCGACCACCTGCGCAGCCTGGTCGGCCCGGACACCGCTGCCGTGTACTTCGAGACGCCATCTTACTTTGGCGTGATCGAACGGCAGGGCGCCGGGATCGCGGCCATCGCCCACGCGGCCGGCGCCGAAGTGATCGTCGGCGTCGATCCGATTTCGCTTGGCGTGCTCGAGACGCCGGCGAACTATGGCGCCGACATCGTCGTCGGCCCTATGCAGCCGCTGGGCGTGCACATGAATATCGGCGGCGGCGTCAGCGGCTTCATGGCCTCGCGCGACGAGGAGCGCTACGCCCACCAGTACCCGACCCTGTTCATCAGCATCGCCGAAACCACCCAGGCCGGCGAATACGGTTTTGGCCTCAGCCTGTTCGAGCAGTCGTCGTATGGCCTGCGCGACAAGGGCAACGACTGGACCGGCCACTCGGTCTATATGTGGGCCATCGCCAATGCCGTGTACGTGGCGATGATGGGGCCGCAGGGCTTCCAGGAAGTGGGCCACCTGATCCTGCAGCGCGCGCATTATGCGGCGCACAAGCTGTCCGCCATTCCCTGTGTGCGCGTGACCTTCCCCTCGGGCTTCTTCAAGGAATTCGTCGTCAATTTCGACGGCGCCGCACTGGGCGTGGCCGAGATCAACAAGCGCCTGCTGGCCGAGGGGATCTTCGGCGGCAAGGACCTGGGCCGGGATTTCCCGGAACTCGGCCAGAGCGCACTGTACTGCGTGACCGAAGTGCATACCCAGGCCGATATCGACCGCCTGGCCGCGGCAATCGACAAGGTGATCAACGATGAATAAGCCAGTCAAGCAATACCACGCACCGGTGTGGAACGAACCCATCATCATGGAGATGGGCCATCCCGGCCGTCGCGGCGTGCTAATCCCGCAAGCCGAGGACGAGGTGCAGGCAGCGGTCGGCGCCGGCGCCGGTCTCGTGCCGGCCGCCATGCGGCGCAAGAAGCGGCCGGCGCTGCCCGAGATGTCCGAGCCCGAGGTGCTGTACCACTACCTGCGCCTGTCGCAGCAGACCCTGGGCATGATGAACATCAGCCTGTTCGGCACCTGCACCATGAAGTACAACGCCCAGGTCAACGAAGCGTTGGCCTGGCGTCCCGAAGTGACCCACGTGCATCCGCTCCAGGACGAAGACACGCTGCAGGGCGCGCTGGAAATCGTGCATGGCATGGACGCCATCCTGCGCGAGCTGTCGGGAATGGACCAGTTCGTGTTCCAGGCCGGCGGCGGCGCCGACGCGGCCTATACCAGCGCCGCGGTGACCCGCGCTTACCACGCCGCGCACGGCGAGCTGGAACAGCGCAACGAGATCATCACGACCATCCAGACCCACCCGAGCAGCGCGGCCACCGCGGCGGCGGCCGGCTTCAAGGTGATCACTCTGATGATCGACGAACAGACCGGCTACCCGTCGCTGGAATCGCTCAAGGCGGCCGTGTCGCACCGCACCGCGGCGCTGATGGTGAACAATCCGGACGATATGGGCGTGTACAACCCCGAGATCAAGGAATGGACCCGCATCGTGCGCGAGGCCGGCGGCCTGTCATTCTACGACCACGCCAACTTCAATGGCGTGATGACCCGCCTGCGCGCCCGTGAACTGGGCTTCGATGCCTGCATGTTCATGCTGCACAAGACCTTCGGCGCGCCCAAGAGCGGCGTCGGCGGACCGGCGGTCGGCGCCTATGGCTGCTCGGCCGAACTGGCCCCGTTCATGCCGCGGCCGATCGTGGTGCGCGACGGCGAGCGCTATCGCCTCGACCACGACCGCCCGCTCAGCATCGGCAAGATCCGCGAATTCTGGGGCAACGTCCCGGTGATTATCAAGGCCTATGCCTGGGCGCGCGCGATGGGCGCGACCGGCATGGCCGAAGCCGCCGACATCTCGGTGCTGGCCAATAACTATATGGAGAAGGGCTTGCTGGCGATCCGCGGCGTGACCCGTTCGCATCCCGGCCACACTGCGCCGCGCCTGGAAATGACGCGCTACAGCCTGCAGCAGATGAAGGACGACACCGGCGTCGACGCCCACGACGTGCAGAACCGGATGAGCGACTTCGGCATCGACCCGATGTGGAGCAGCCACCACCCCTGGCTGATTCCCGAACCGTTCACGCCGGAAGCCGGTGAGATGTATGGCAAGGAAGCGCTCGACACCTGGATCGCGGTGCTGGCGCAGATCTCGGATGAAGCCTATTCGAATCCCGAACTGGTCAAGACCGCGCCGCACAACGGGGCGATCCACCGCCTGAAAGGCCATCTCGACGATCCGTCGCAGTGGGCCATGACCTGGCGCGCCTGGAAGCGCAAGCGGCAGGCGCGCTGAGCTCCGCCATGCCCACGCGACCTCGGGCAACGCGCGTAGGCCCCCGATGTCTCCGGTTCAGCCGATAATGGGCAGGTTTGATTATCGAATAACTCGGAGACAGCATGAGCGACACCGCAAGCCGGCCCGGCATGCCGGCGGCAGGGGCCGGCCCGGCCCTGCTGGACGGGGCCTACCGCAAGATCACCTGGCGCCTGATCCCCTTCATCTTCGTCTGCTACCTGTTCAACTACCTGGACCGGGTCAACGTCGGCTTCGCCAAGCTCGAGATGCTCGATGCCCTGCAGTTCAGCGAGACCATCTATGGCCTGGGGGCCGGCATCTTCTTCGTCGGCTACGTGAGCTTCGGGGTGCCGAGCAACCTGATCCTGCACCGCCTTGGCGCGCGGCGCTGGATCGGGATCATGATGATGGCCTGGGGCTCGCTGTCGGCCTGCATGCTGTTCGTGACCACGCCGACCGGATTCTACGTGCTGCGCTTCCTGACCGGCGTGGCCGAAGCCGGCTTCTTCCCCGGCATGGTGCTGTACTTCACCCGCTGGTATCCTTCGCACCGGCGCGGCCAGGTGATGGCGCTGTTCATGGCGGCGATCCCCGTCTCGGGCCTGGTCGGCGGCCCGCTGTCGGGCTGGATGCTGAGCCACTTCGCCGGCGGCCAGGGCGGCATGGCCGCCTGGCAGTGGCTGTTCCTGCTGCAAGGCCTGCCGACCGTGTTCCTGGGCCTGGCGGCGATCTTCTACCTGAACGACGGCGTGGCACAGGCCCATTGGCTTGGCGCCGACGAAAAGGCGGCCCTGCAGGATGCGCTGGCGCGCGACGAGCGCGAGCGCCCGGCCAGCGTCGAAGCCGTGCAATCGCTGCGCGCCTTGCTGCTCGACCGCCATGTATGGATGCTCGGCTTTATCTACTTCAGCATCAAGATGGGGGCGTATGCGATCAACTTCTGGCTGCCGTCGATCATCCAGGCGCTCGGCTTCGAGGACGCGCGCACGGTCGGCTGGCTGAGCGCGATTCCCTACCTGTTTGCCTGCGTGTTCATGGTGCTGGTGGGCCGCTCGGCCGACCGCCGACGCGAGCGCCGCTGGCACCTGTCGGCGCCCTTGCTGATGGCCTTGGCGGGCATGCTGCTGGCCGCGAACTTCTCGGACAATGTCGTGCTGGTGATGGTGGGCCTCTCCCTGGCCACGATGGGCGCACTGGCTGGCCTGCCGATGTTCTGGCCGCTGCCGGCGGCTTTCCTGAGCACCGCGGCGGCGGCCGGCGGCCTGGCCCTGATCAACTCGATGGGCCAGGTGGCCGGCTTCGTCAGCCCCCTCCTGGTGGGCTGGATCAAGGACGCCACCGGCAGCACCGACCTCGCGCTCTACATCCTCTCGAGCGTGCTGTTCATCGGCGCCATGCTGGTGCTGGTGGTGCCGGCGCGGCTGGTGAACCGGTAAGCACCGCGCGCCGATCAGGCAGGGCTGAGCAGCGCCGACACGTACAGCAGCAGCTTGTCTTCGCTGCGCGCCAGGTCGAGTCCCGTCAGTTCGCCGATGCGGCGCAGGCGGTAGTCGAGCGTGTTGCGGTGGATGCCGAGCGAGGCCGCGGTGGCGGCCGAATTCTCGTCCCGGCCGAACCAGGTGTCGAGCGTGACGCGCAGCATGGCGCGGCTCTTGTCGTTCGCCAGGCGACCGATCGGCATGCGCAGCTGGTGCGCCTGCCAGCCGCTGTCAAGCCCCGACAGCAGCACCGGCAGCGCCAGGTCGTAATAGCTGAACAGCTGCTGGCGCGGGGCGCGCAGGCGCCCCAGCCGGCTGGCGCTGCGCGCGCTCTGGTAAGAGATGGCGGCGCCCTCCAGGCCGGGCAGGGCGATGCCCATCGAGAGCGTGAACGGCAGCTCGCATTCTTCGCGCACCAGCTGGGCCAGGGCCTCCAGGCGCCGCTGCGGCGTGCTCTCGAAACCCTTGCGCGCCGGTTCCCAGGAGTCGAGCAAGACCATCTCGGACGGGCCGACGGTGGCGGTCAGCGCGTCGTCGCGCCGCGCAAAGAGGCGCGTCTGCAGGCGCTGGATGTCGTGCAGGGCGCTGGCGGCGGCGGCGGGTTCCGGCTGCAGCTCGAGCAGGAACACCAGCTGCATGCGCTCGAGGTCCAGGCCCAGGCGCCGCGCCCAGCCTTCGAGCTCGGGCCGCTGCGCGCTGTCATTGCGGATCAGGTTCAGCACGAAGGCTTCGCGGTAGCGCGAATTGTCCTGCAACTGGCTGGCCAGCGCCGCCTGTTCCAGGATCATCTCGGCCGTCAGGCGCACCAGTTCACCGAACTGGCGGACCTCATGGGGGGCGCCGGAAAGGCCCACCGCGCCGCAGACCTGGCCGTCCACGCAGAGCGGCAGGTTGGTGCCCGGCTGGGCGCCATGGAGCTTGCGCGCGGCGGCCGCGTCGATTTCGACCGTGAGCTTCTTGGCCAGCGCGAGCAGGGCGCCCGCATGCAGCTCGCCGACCCGATCGGCATTGCCGCTGGCGAGGATCACGCCATTCGCATCCATCACATTGACGTTGAACGGAATGATCCGCATGGTGCGGATGACGATTTCCTGGGCGAGCCGGGTGTCGAGGATGTGCATGGCGTGTAGGCGGTAGCGATTCGGTCTTGTGATTATGCACAAAATCGTTCGCGCAGAGGTCGTCGCGCCTGGCGGATATTCGTGCCTTTTGTGAATATGCACCAAAAAAGCCTGTAATCGGGCCCTGTCGCTTGTGCGTGTCGCCGACGCCCGAATCGTCTTGTTTGGCCGATAATCTGGTGAATCGGTTATTAGAAACTCGGAGACAGCATGAGCACCACCGCAAGCACATCCGGCAACCAGGGCGGAGCCGGCGGCTCGGCCCTGTTGGATGGCGCCTACCGCAAGGCCACCTGGCGCCTGATTCCCTTCATCTTCGTCTGCTACCTGTTCAACTACCTGGACCGGGTCAACGTCGGCTTCGCCAAGCTCGAGATGCTCGACGCGCTCCAACTGAGCGAAACCGTATACGGCCTGGGCGCCGGCATCTTCTTCATCGGCTACGTCACCTTCGGGGTGCCGAGCAACCTGATCCTGCACCGGCTCGGCGCGCGGCGCTGGATTGCCATCATGATGATGGCCTGGGGCGCGCTGTCGGCCTGCATGCTGTTCGTGACCACGCCGACCGAATTCTACGTGCTGCGCTTCTTTACCGGCGTGGCCGAAGCCGGTTTCTTCCCCGGCATGGTCCTGTACTTCACCAAGTGGTTCCCGTCCCACAAGCGCGGCCAGGTGATGGCGCTGTTCATGTCGGCGATCCCCGTCTCGGGCCTGATCGGCGGCCCGCTGTCGGGCTGGATGCTGAGCCACTTCGCGCACGGCCAGGGCGGCATGGATGGCTGGCAGTGGCTGTTCCTGCTGCAAGGCCTGCCCACCGTATTCCTGGGCGTGGCCGTGTTCTTCTACCTGAACGACGGTATCGCGCAAGCCGCCTGGCTCACGCAGGAAGAGAAGGCCGCCATGCAGGACGCGCTCGACCAGGACGAGCAGCAGCGCTCGAAGGGCGTGCACGCCGTGCATTCCTTCGGCGCCGTGCTGCGCGACTGGCATGTGTGGATGCTGGGCTTCATCTACTTCAGCATCCAGATGGGCGTATATGCGATTAACTTCTGGCTGCCCTCGATCATCAAGTCGCTCGGCTTCGAGGACGCGACCACGGTCGGCTGGCTGAGCGCCATCCCCTACCTGTTCGCCGGCGTGTTCATGGTGCTGGTGGGCCGCTCGGCCGACCGCCGGCGCGAACGCCGCTGGCACCTGTCGGCGCCGCTGCTGATGGCGCTGGTGGGCTTGCTGCTGGCCGCGAATTTCTCGAATAATGCGGTGATCGTGCTGGTCGGCCTGTCACTGGCCACGATGGGCGCGCTGACCGGCCTGCCGATGTTCTGGCCGCTGCCGGCAGCCTTCCTGGGTAGCGCCGCGGCGGCCGGCGGTCTGGCCCTGATCAACTCGATGGGCCAGGTGGCCGGCTTCGTCAGCCCCTTCCTGGTCGGCTGGATCAAGGATGTTACCGGCAGTACCGATGTCGCGCTGTACATCCTGTCGACTGTGCTGTTCATCGGCGCCATGCTCGTGCTGGTGGTGCCGGCCCGCCTTGTCAACCGTTGAAAGGGAATGCCCATGAAAATCGTCATTGCACCCGATTCATTCAAGGAAAGCCTGTCGGCGCTGGAAGCCGCGAGCGCCATCGAGGCCGGATTTCGCGAGATCTTCCCCAACGCGATCTACGTGAAAGTGCCGGTGGCCGACGGCGGTGAAGGCACGGTGGACGCCATGATCGCCGCCACCGACGGCCGCCTGGTGACACTGCAGGCCACCGGCCCGCTGGGCCGCCCGGTCGAGGCCTTCTATGGCCTGACCGGCGACGAGTCGACCGCGGTGATCGAGATGGCGGCCGCCAGCGGGCTCGAACTCGTGGCGCCCGGCGAGCGCGACCCGTTGCGGGCCACGAGCCGCGGCACCGGTGAACTGATCCGCGCCGCGCTCGATGCCGGCGCGCGCCGCTTCATCCTCGGCGTGGGCGGCAGCGCCACCAATGACGGCGGGGCGGGGATGCTGCAGGCGCTGGGCGTCGGCTTGCTCGACGAGCTAGGCGAGCAGCTGGCGCCGGGCGGCGGCGCGCTGGCGCGGCTGGCCAGCATCGACGTGTCCCGCCTCGATCCGCGCGTCAACGACTGCGTGTTCGAGGTCGCCTGCGACGTCAGCAATCCGCTGGTGGGGCCAAGGGGCGCGTCCGCGATCTTCGGACCGCAAAAAGGCGCCACCCCGGAGATGGTGCAGCAGCTCGACGCCAACCTGCGCCATTACGCCGGCGTGATCGCGCGCGACCTGGGCCAGGATGTGGCCGAGGTCCCGGGCGCGGGTGCCGGCGGCGGCATTGCGGCGGCGATGCTGGTGTTCCTGGAAGGGCGCCTGCGTCCCGGCAGCGAGATCGTGGCCGATGCCGTGGGCCTGGACGACACCGTGCGCGACGCCGACCTGGTCGTCACCGGCGAGGGCCGGATCGACAGCCAGACCGTCAACGGCAAGACACCGATCGGCGTGGCGCGCGTGGCCGGACGCCATGGCAAGCCGGTGATCGCCATTGGCGGCTGCCTGGCCAACGACGCCAGCGCGGTGCATGCCCACGGCATCGCGGCGACCTTCAGCACCGTCATGAAGGCGGAGACGGTGGCCGAGGTACTGGCCGGCGCGCAGGTCAACCTGCAGAGCGCGGCGCGCAATATCGCGGCCGCGGTCAAGCTGGGCATGGACCTGCGCTAAGCAATCAAGGGCGTATCGACCTTCTTCAGGGTGCGCAGCACGAAGCTCGACTTGCTGTGGCGGATGCCGGGAATCTTGTACAGGCGTTCGCGCAGCAGGCGTTCGTAGTCGCGCGTGTCCTTGACGGCGATGCGCAGGAAGTAATCGTAGTCGCCCGAGATCAGCGAGGCCTCGAGCACCTCGGGGATCGATTCGAGTGCGCGTCCGAATTCGTACAAAGTCTCCTCGCTGTGGCTGTCCAGGGTGACCTGGACGATCAGCGTGTCGTGGTAGCCCAGGCTGGGCAGGTCGACCTTGACGGTATAGCCCTGCAAGGCCCCGCAATCGCTCATGCGCCTGATCCGGTTCCAGCACGAGGTGGTCGACAGGCCGACCGTGGCGCTGATCTCCTGCAGCGGCGTGCGCGAGTCGCGCAGCAGGATGCCCAGGATGGCGAGATCGGTCGCATCGAAAGATTTTTTGTCGGTTGTCATCTTTGGTGAAAAGTATTCAGGTAACTAGCCAATTCTAGCGGAAAATATGAAGCACTTTCATCTCTTGAGTCGATAGACTTCAAGGCATGAAACCACATCCCGAATTCCTTCCGCCGCCAGCCGGCCAGATCGCGCTCACCGGCGCCGGCCTGCTGCTCGACACCCTGGTCGCCTGCGGCGTCGACACCGTGTTCGGCTATCCCGGCGGCGCGGTGCTGCCCCTGTACGATGCGCTGGCACAGGACGGGCGCCTGCGCCACGTGCTGGTGCGCCACGAGCAGGCCGCCGTCCATGCGGCCCAGGGTTATGCGCGCTCGACCGGCCGGCTGGGCGTCGTGTTCGTGACCTCGGGGCCGGGCATCGCCAACACCACCTCGGGCCTGCTCGACGCCCTGAGCGATTCGATTCCCGTCCTGTGCATCAGCGGCCAGGTCGCAACCGCCTCGATCGGCACCGATGCCTTCCAGGAGTGCGATGCGCTGGGCATCTCGCGCACCGTCACCAAGTGGAATACGCAGGTACGGGCCACGCGCGACATCGTCGCCACGATCCGGCGCGCCGTGGCCGAGGCCACCGAAGGCCGGCCGGGCCCGGTGCTGGTCGACGTGCCCAAGGATATCCAGGCGCGGGCCGTGGAGGCGGCCGATTTCGGGCGCCAGCTCAAGCCGGCTCCGCAGCTGCGCGCCGCGGGCGAAGACCTGGACGGCCTGGATGCCGCCGCGCTGCTCATCCGCCATGCACGGCGCCCGGTATTCTATGGCGGCGGTGGATTGATCAATGCGGGCCTGGACGCCTGCGCCGCCTTCACCCGCCTGGTGCGCTGGAAGGATGCGCCGTGTACGCTCACCTTGATGGGCCTCGGCGCCTTCCCGGCCTCGGACCGGCGCTGGCTCGGCATGCTCGGCATGCATGGCACGCTGGAGGCCAACCTGGCGATGCATGGCGCCGACCTGGTCGTGTGCGTCGGCGCGCGTTTCGACGATCGGGTGACCGGGCGGATGGCCGATTTCTGTCCCGATGCGAAGATCGTCCACGTCGACATCGACCCGCGCTCGATCGGCAAGGTAGTGGCGGCCGACGTCGGCCTGCGCGGCGATTGCGGCGCGGTGCTGCGCGGCCTGCTGGACCGGCTTGGCGGCCTGCGCGCCGATCCGGCCCTGGTCATGGACTGGTGGCGCACGATCGGGGCCTGGCGCGCCGAACGCTGCCTGGAGTTCGCTGCCTCGGCCTCGACGATCATCCCGCAGCAACTGATGTCCACGCTGGCAGGCCGCCTGGCGGGCCGCAACGCGATCGTCTCGACCGACGTCGGCCAGCACCAGATGTGGGCCGCGCAGTACCTCGGCTTCGATGCGCCGCGCCGCTGGCTGACCTCGGGCGGGGCGGGCACCATGGGCTATGGATTGCCGGCCGCGATCGGCGCCCAGATCGCCCATCCCGATGCGCTGGTCGTGTGCGTGAGCGGCGACGCTTCGGTGCTGATGAATATCCAGGAGCTGTCGACCGCCGTGCAGCACCGCTGTCCGGTCAAGCTGGTCCTGTCGAACAACGGCTGCATGGGCATGGTGCGCCAGTGGCAGGAGCTGCACCACGGCGGGCGCTATAGCCACAGCTATTCCGAAGCCTTGCCCGACTTCGTGGCGCTGGCGCGCGCCTTCGGCTGGGAAGCGAAGAGGGTGGAGCATGCCGGCGAACTGGAACAGGGCATGGACGCCTGCCTGGCGTCGGACAAGCCCTTCCTGCTCGACGTCGCGGTGGCGCAGTCCGAGAACTGCTTTCCGATGATGCCCGCAGGGCGCGGCCATCACGAGATCATGCTGGGCAAGGACCGCTGGTACCGGTAGCGCGGCTAGGTAATTGTTCGTATTGAAAATGATTCTCATTCTCGATATGATGCGGGATTGTTCATGAAACCTGCATGCCATGCCGCCGTCCCTTGCCCTGCGCCCGCTCCTGGCCGTCCTTGCCCTGTCCCAGGCCTGTCCCGTGTTCGCTGCCCCGCAGGAGCGCGATGAACAGGACATGCAGGCGGTGCGGGTCACCGCCACCCGAGCCCAGGGCTTCATGCCGAACACGGTCGAAGCAGGGAGCTTTCGCGGCTCGGACGTCATGGACGTGCCTTCCACCGTCAATGTGATCACGCGCGAGGTGCTCGAGCTGCAGGCCGCCGCCGGCCTGTACGATGCGCTGCGCAACACCGCCGGCGTCACCCGCCAGCAGAACGGCGGCGACACCTGGGACCAGCTGGTCATCCGCGGCATCGCGGTCGAGAACCGCACCAACTACCGCCTCAACGGCTCGCTGCCGCTGATGAACTTCGGCCAGGTCTCGATGGAGAATAAAGAACGGGTCGAAGTGCTCAAGGGCGCCACCGCCCTGTACTACGGCTTTACTTCGCCGGCCGGCGTGGTCAATTTCGTCACCAAGCGCGCCGGCAGTACGCCGGTCAATACGGTGGGCCTCAGCCTGGACGACAACGGCAGCGCCGTGGCCACGGCCGACGTGGCGCGCCGCTTCGGCCAGCGCCAGGAATTCGGCGTGCGCATCAATGCCGCCGGCGGCACGCTCGGTTCGCATCTCGATGGCGTCGGCAACGGCAATCGCGGCTTTGCTTCCGCCGCCCTCGACTGGCGCCTGAACGAGCGCGTGCGCGTGCGCGCCGACCTCGAGTACGACAAGCGCCGCGTGACCGAGCAGGCCGGCATCAACCTGCCGCAGGTGGTCGGTGGCGTGATCGCCTTGCCGCGCGCGGTCGACCCGCGCGGCCTCGTCGGCCCGGACTGGGCGCGCTTCGAGACGCATGCGCGCAACGCCCAGCTGCGCGCCGACATCGCCCTGAACCAGGACTGGGCCCTGACCCTGGAGGCGGGCCACGCCGAGACGAAGCGCGACCGCAGCCTGCCGATCTTCCGCTTCGACAATGCCGCCAGCGTCGCCACCGGCGCCGGCCGCATCACCGGCAACCTGCAGCACGCGGATGTGGACTCGGACATGCTGCGCGCCGAACTGGCCGGGCGCTTTTCCAGCGGCGCACTGAGCCACGACCTGACCATCGGCGTGAGCGGCACCGACAAGGGCCAGGCGCCGGTCTACCAATCCAACTACACGATCCCCGCGCAGAACTTGTATGACCCGGTCCCGATCCGCAATACCAGTTTCGGCGCGGTGCCGACCCGGCCGACCACCGCCGCCCTCGACAGCCGCGACAAGGGCCTGTACCTGGTCGACCGCATCCAGCTGGGCCAGTGGCAGCTGATCGGCGGCGTGCGCCGGGTCGACTATGAGAGCAGCCAGGGCGCCAACCGCTACGACGTGAGCGAGACCACGCCGATGGCGGCCGTGATCTGGCGCGCCCGCGACGACATCTCGCTGTATGCCTCGATGGCCGAAGGGCTCGAAGAAGGCGAGGCGGCGCCCGCCGGCAGCGCCAACGAGGGCACCCGCATGGCGCCCGGCATCAGCAAGCAGAAGGAGATCGGCGCGCGCTGGCGCACGGGCGGCGGCTTCTTGACCCAGCTCGCGCTGTTCGACATCGACCGCCCCGGCTATTACACCAATGCCGCGAACGTGTTCACCGCCGACGGCGAGCAGCGCTATCGCGGCATCGAGCTGTCGGCCCAGGGGCGGCTGACCCGGAACCTCTCGTGGCAGGGTTCGGCCCAGGTGCTCGATCCCGAGTTTCGCGACATCGGTCCGGCCTACGACGGCAAGCTGCCCGAGAACGCCGCGCGCCGCACCGCCAGCAGTTTCCTGGCCTACGACCTCGATGCGGTGCCGGGCCTGTCGCTCACGCTCGGCGCCTACCATACGGGCAGGCGACCGGTGAATGACCTGAACCAGGCCTGGCTGGGCGGTGTCACCCTGTTCAGCGTAGGCGGCCGCTACGCCGGGCAGATGTTCGGCAAGCGCGCCACCTGGCAGCTCAATGTCGATAACGCGGGCGACAAGCAGTACTGGGCGGGGGCCGGCACGCGTCTCTCGGCCGGCCTGCCGCGCCTGGTGAAGCTGTCGATGAAGGTGGAACTGTGAGCGCCGGCGCAATGCTCGAGCGGTCCGAGCCGGTAACGTTGGCGACGCCGGTGCCAGTGCCGGCGCCGGACGTGCGGCGCTGGCGCTTGCCGACGCTGCGCGAGGTCTGGTTCCAGCTGCACTGGTTCGTCGGCATCACGGCCGGCACCCTGCTGGCGTTGATCGGCCTGACCGGCGCCATCCTCGCCTTCGAAGACGAGATCGTCGAAGCGATCAATCCCGGCGTATCGAGCGTGCCGGTAGAAGCGCGGCCGCTGCTCGGTCGCGCGCAGCTCATGCAGGCCGCCCAGCAGGCCCACCCCGGCGCGCGCGTGGCCAGCCTTTCTTTCAAGGCCGAGCCCGGCAGCAGCGTCAGCCTGCGCTTTGCCGCGCCGCCCGGCGAGCGGCGCGGCCTCGAAGTCCACATCCACCCCTATAGCGGCGCGCTGCTGCCGGCGGTGCGCGGCGAAGCCGTGTTCCACTTCGTCGACTCGCTGCACCGCTGGCTGCTGCTGCCGCGCGCCCCGGGCCGCATCGTGCTCGGCATCCTGGCCTTGTGCCTGGTGGGCCTGGCGCTCAGCGGCCTGTACCTGCGCTGGCCGCGCAAGAAGGATTGGCGCAGCTGGCTGACCTTCAACACGAAGCTGCGCGGCCGCTCCTTCCTGTGGGCGCTGCATGCGATCGCGGGCACCTGGGCGCTGGTCGCCTACCTGGTCGTGGCCGGCACCGGCATCTACTGGAGCTTCGACATCGTGCGCGGCACCTTGCAGGACTGGGCCGCCACGCCGCCTGCCCAGCCGCGCGAGGGCAAGCCGGCCAGGACGGGGCGCAATGCGGCTGGCGGCGGCATCGACCCGGCCTGGCAGGGCTTCGTGGCCAGGGCCCCCGGCTGGTCGAACGCGACCATCCGCCTCCCGGAACGCGGCGGCGGCGCCTACCAGCTGACCTGGGTGGCGCAGGATGCGCCGCACGACCGCGCCCGCAACCGCATGGCGCTGGGCGGCGACGGCGCCCTGCTCAAGGACGAGCGTCATGCCGGGATGACGACCGGCCAGCGTGCGCTCACCACCATCCGTCCGCTACATACCGGCACCTATTTCGGCCTGCCGGGGCGGATCGTCATGATGCTCGCCAGCCTGGCCTTGCCCGGCTTTGCGGTCACCGGCTGGATGCTGTACCTGGGCCGCCGGCGCCAGAAACGGGCCCTGGCACGCGAGCGCGCCCTGGCCGCCGATGCCAATGCCAGCGCCCACGGCGCGCCGATCGTGGTGGCCTTTGCCACCCAGGGCGGCCAGGCCGAACGGATTGCGCTGCACAGCGCCGGCGCCTTGCGCGCCGGCGGCCGTGCGGTCGACCTGCGCCCCGTGTCGGCGCTGGCGCCGGGCGACCTGGCCGGCTACGAGAACGCGCTGTTCGTGGCCAGCACCTTCGGCGAAGGCGAAGCGCCCGACTCCGCGCGCCGCTTCGGGCGCGAGCTGGCGGCGCAGCAGGCCGGCCTGGCCGGCTGCCGCTTCGCGGTGCTGGCGCTGGGCGACCGCAACTATGCCCAGTTCTGCGGCCATGGCCATGCGCTCGAGCGCCGCCTGCGGGCGCTGGGCGCCGCGCCGCTGTTCCCGCTGATCGAGGTCGACCAGGGCGACGTGGCGGCGCTCGGGCGCTGGATGCATGCGCTGGGTGAGCTTGGCGCCGCCGGGGGCGAGCTGCCGCTGGCCGGGCAGGGCGCGCCGTTCTCGGATTGGGTGCTCGGTGCGCGCCAACTGCTCAACCACGGCAGCCTGGGCGCGCCACTCTACGAGATCAGGCTACTGGCCGGCCCGGACGCTTGCTGGCAGCCGGGCGACCTGGTCGAGATCGCGGCGCCCCATGCGCCTGCGGCGATCGCCGCCTGGCTGGCCGCCAGCGGCCTGGATGGCGACGCGCTCGTGGAATGGCAAGGCAAGCGCCAGCCCCTGCTCGAGGCGCTGGCCTGGAGCGAACTGCCGGGCGCCGGCCACCGCTTCGCGTCGCCCCAGGAATGCGCCGCCACGCTCAAGGCGTCGGCGCCGCGCCGCTATTCCATCGCCAGCGTGCAGGAGGATGGCGCGATCGAGTTGCTGGTGCGCCAGCAGCGTCACGAACAGGGCCTGGGCCTGGCGTCGGGCTGGCTGACCGAGCACCTCGCCATCGGCCAGGCGGTGCGCGCGCGGCTGGTCGCCAATCCGGGCTTCCATGCGCCCGACGACGACCGCCCCTGCATCTACATCGGCAACGGCTCGGGCATGGCGGGCCTGCGCAGTCATCTGCGCGGCCGCGCCAGCCTGGGGCGGGCCCGCAACTGGCTGCTGTTCGGCGAGCGCCAGCGCGAGGTCGACAGGCTGTGCGGCGCCGAGCTCGCGGTGCTGCGGGCCGAAGGCATGCTGCCCGAACTCGACCTGGCGTTCTCGCGCGACCCCGCGCCCGAATACGTCCAGGACCGGCTGCACGCGCGCGCCGACCTGCTGCGCCAGTGGGTCGACGACGGCGCCACGATCCACGTCTGCGGCAGCTTGCAGGGCATGGCCGGCGCGGTGGACGAGGCGCTGGCCGCCATCCTGGGCCGGCCCGAGCTCGAGCGCCTGATCGAGACGGGGCGCTACCGGCGCGACGTCTATTAAGGTTTATTTGCCGGCCTGCAGGCGCTGTACGGTCTGCTCGGTGGTCCACAGCGCATTGGCGATATAGCGGTAGTTGACCAGTGCGCTGGCATAGCCGTCGCCTTCCGGCGTCTTGGGACCGGCGACCGCGTCGCGCACCACGGCCACCTCGAAGCCGCGTTCGAGGAATTCGCGCAGGTGCGATTCCACGCACAGGTTCGACAGCATGCCGGCCAGGATGATCTTGTCCACGCCTTGCTTGCGCAGCTGGAGCATCAGGTCGTTCGACTGCGGCCCGTACAACTTGTGCGGCGAGGCGACGATGGTCTTGCCATCCTCGATATATGGCTTGAACTCGGGCATGAAGTCGGCGCCGGAACCGCGGAAGCCGTCCAGGCTCAGGGCGCTCGGGCGGTCGAAGATCTTGATCTTGTGCTGGAAGATCTCGGCCGGGCCACCATGCTTCCATGCGTGGTCGTGCGGGTAGTAATAGTGCGGTGAGATCGAGACCACGATGCCGGCTGCCTTCGACGCCTTGAACAGCTTGCCCAGGTTGGGCACCAGGTTCTGCTCGGTGACGCTCTCGCCGACCACGCTCCAGCCCGCGCCCTTGGCGCTCATGAAGTCGATCTGCGGATCGATCACGACCAGCGCGGTGCGCTTCAGGTCGAGCTGCATGCCGGGATCGGGCAGGGCCGGCTTGGCCGGATCGGCATAGGCTTTCGGGATCTGGGCGGCAGCGCCGCCCGCCAGGACGGCGCTGGCCAGGACGCCGGCGAGCAGGCGGCCGATGGTGGATGAGTACTTGGACATGAAAGTTCTCCTTGTGTGTGGACCTCCATTACATTCCTTCGGCCAGGCAGCCGCCACACCAGATATGGGGGGACAAAAGTCTGCCTCATATCCTATCGTGCAAGTGACCTAAAGCGTGGTAATCTGGTGTTTTGGGTCATCGCAAATAGCGCCAGACGATGCCGGGAAAGCCGGCCACGGCGAACAGCGCCAGCGTGACCGGCCACAATTCCCAGGCCGTGACCGGCGCATGGCCGCCGCTGCGCAGCGCCAATTGCGCACCGCCGACCCACAGCGCATAAGCGCCAAGGGCTAGAGCCAGGCGCCATGGAAACCGCCAACGCGGCGTGAGCCACGGCAGGTTGGCCAGCAGCGCGCCCAGCGCCAGGTGGAGGGCAGGAATCAGTTCGGCAGACATCGTCGTCTCCTAAAGCGAGCCATAGGAGTGCAGGCCGGACAAGAACATATTCACCCCGATAAACGCGAACAGCGTGATGCAGAATCCCGCCAGCGACCACCAGGCCAGCGCCTTGCCACTGATCTGCCGCACCAGGCGGGCATGCAGCCAGGCCGCGTAGTTGAGCCATACGACCAGGGCCCAGGTCTCTTTCGGATCCCACGACCAGTAGCCGCCCCAGGCCTCGGCCGCCCACAACGCGCCGAGGATGGTGGCGATCGTGAAGAACACGAAGCCGAGCGCGCTGCTGCGGTAGCACAATTCGTCGAGCCAGCGCCGCGATGGCAGGCGCGCCGCCAGCGCGGGGATCCCGGCCAGCAGCCAGGCGGCGCCCGTCGCCGCGGCGATCGAGAACGCGCCGTAGCCGATGAAATTGGCCGGCACGTGCAGCTTCATCCACCACGACTGCAATGCGGGAATCAAGGGCTGGATCTCGTGCGCGCCGCGGCCGTAGACGAACACGAAGGCCACTGCGGCGCTCACCGGCAGCATGGCGAACAGGCCGAGCTGGCGGTTGCCCGAGCGGTGCTCGAGATGCAGGTACAGCAGCGTCGTCAAGAAGCAGAACAGCACGAATACCTCGTACAGGTTCGACACCGGAATGTGGCCGATGCCGTCGCCCAGTAGATAGGATTCGTGCCAGCGCACCAAGAGGCCGAGCAGGCCGGCGGCGCTGCCGATCCAGGCTGCGCAAGCCCCGCGCCGCAGCCAGGCGCCGGACGCCTTCCACCAGCCGATCGCGTACAGCAGGGTGGCGGTCCAGAACGAGAGTCCCATCCACAGGATGGCGCTCTGGCTGGACAGGAAGTGGCGCAGCAAGAAAGCCTCTTCGGCGCGCGCCGGGTCGCCGCGGTACAGCGCGACCGCGCCGACGACCAGCAGGCCGCAGCTCGCGCCCAGCACTTGCAGTGCGCGCCAGCGCAGCGCCAGCACGCACAGCGAGACGGCGCTGCAGCCGAGGATGGCGAGATCGTATTCGTCCAGGGCGGCGCGGTGGCGCACCAGGACATAGCCGACGGCGCCGGCCACGAGGGCAAGGAACAGGCCGTCGGCCAGGCGCCGCGGCAGGCGGGGAGGAGTGGCAAGCCGGCCCTCAGGCGCGGACAGGATGGTGGACATGGGACACCTCGATGAGCAGGAGTTGGTCGATGGCCGCCCGATGGGCGGTGAATTCGTCGTCCAGCACGGGGCTGGGACGGTTGGCATCAAGCGCCAGCAGCAGGGCATGGCCGTCGTAGTGCAGCCACAGGCGGCGTTCGCGGATGAAGGTCATGGCGATCACGCCCAGGCCGAGCAGCGCTGCGCCGAGATACACCAGGCCCGCGCCCGGCGCGCGCGTGACCTGTATTACCGAGGCCTGGACCTGGGTATAGCCTTCCAGTTCGGCCGGCGCGGTCAGTTGCATGGCGCTTGCCTCGCTGTAGGCCAGCAGGCTGTCGTCCAGCAGCGCGCGCGGCATGTCGGGCGCCAGGCGGGCGGCGGCGTGGCGCAGCAGGTCCAGCACCAGGCCGGCGCCGCCTTCGGGCGCGGCTTGTACCATCTGCGCGATGCCCGGCAGGCCGTCTTCGGCATAGCGGGCCAGCAGGTGTTCGGCGCTGGCGCGCAAGGTGGCGGCCAGGCGCCGGTCCTGGCTCGAGGAAGCCACCGCCGCCGCAGCGGCGGCGCGCGCGGCCGGGTCATTCAGTGCCGCGCTCCAGGCGCGGTAGCCGTCCAGCGTGCCTTCGGCATCGGCCGGCAGGCGCAGGTACTGCATCTCCGCCGCGCCGACAGTGCGGCGGCCGAACACGAACCAGCGCTTGCCCTCGATCTCGAACGGCTTCTGGTACGACAGCCATTCCTGGGCCTGCCCCTGGCGGTCGCGCACGCGCAGCAGCACCGAGGGGCCGACGTCGATGCTGCGCTCGCCCGGCCGCGCCAGGCGGCGCCAGCTGGCCGGCAGCGACTCGCGCGCCAGCACATTGACGGTGCGCAGCTCGACCGGCTCGAGCGTGACCGGCTCGTCGCCCACCAGCAGCGCCGCCTGCTGGCCGATGCGCAGCCGCTGGACCCCGCCGCCGAGGCGCAGCGCGACGGTGCTGCCGCCGTCGTCGAAGCCCGACTGGTACAAGGTCACGCCGTCATGGCTGGCCGGCTGGTTCACGCGCAGGGTGAGCGGGATCACCCGCTCGCCGTCGCGGATCTCGATCTCGCTGGCGAAGTCGCGCGGCTGGCCATTGGCATGCTGCTCCAGGCTGAAGCGCTTGAGGCGGACCTCGAACGGCAGCGGCTGCACCAAGTAGCCGTCGCCCGCGGCCAGGATCGCGCTGTCGGCCGCGCCGCCTTCGGGCACGGTCAGCATGGCGCGGTACGAGCCGCCGCCGGGCGCCAGCCGCGCCGCAAGCGGGGCATCCTGCGGCGCCAGGTGCAGCGGGGCCGGCGCCGCCTCGCCGCGCCACAGCCGCCATTGCAGCGGCAGGTTGCCGTCGACCAGGCCGCCGACGCAGATCAGCACCATGGCACCATGCACCAGCACATAGCCGGCGCGGCGGCCCACGCCGCGCCTGGCGGCCAGCACCCAGCCGCCGTCGACAGCTTCGTGGCGCAGCGCGAAACCGGCGCCGGCGAGCAGGGTGCGCAGCGCCGGATGGGCGGCGCTGGCGCTCACCCGGTCCAGCGGCCAGGCCGCATGGTGCGGCACCCGGAGCAGGCTGGCGCGGCTGCGCTGGGCGCGAAAGCTCCGCATCTCGCGCCACATGGCCGGCGTGCGCTGCCACAGGCACAGGGAGGTGGACGTCGCCATGAAGCCGAGCAGGGCCAGGAACCAGGGCGCGTGGTACACGTCCATCAGGCCGGCCAGGCGGAACAGCGCGGTCCAGTGCGCGCCATAGCGGCCCACATACTCGGCGGTTGGCTGGTTCTGGGCCAGTACCGAACCGATGGTGGCGGCCAGCGCCACCACGCACAGCACGGCGACCGCAAAGCGCATCGAGCGCAGCAGGGCGATCATGGACGACTCCGGTTTCTCTTGACCTGGCCGGCCATGGCCAGGCGGTAGACCGCCGGGATCACCAGCAGCGAGAACAGCGGGGCGGTCAGCATGCCGCCGATCATGGGCGCGGCGATGCGCTGCATGACGTCGGCGCCGGCCGCGTCGGACAGCATCACGGGCACCAGGCCGCCCAGGATCACGGCCACCGTCATCGCCTTGGGCCGCAGGCGCAGCACGGCGCCGGCCACCAGCGCGCGGTAGGGGCGGCGCGGATCCGCAGCCAGCGCATGGTCGAGGTAGAGCAGCATCACGATGCCGAATTCGGCGGCCACCCCGGCCAGCGCGATCAGGCCCACCACCACCGCCACCGACAGCTGGAAGCCCAGCAGCCAGGTCAGCCACAGGCCGCCGGTGGCGGCGAACGGCAGGCTGGCCAGCACCAGCGCCACCTTCGCGCCGCTGCGCAAATGCAGTTGCAGCAGGCCCGCCACCAGGGCCAGGGTCAGGAGGCTGGCGCCCCACAGGCGCAGCTTGCCGTCCCTGAACTGCAGGTACTGGCCCTGCCAGTGCACGGTATAGCCGGGCGGCAGGCGCAGCGCGGCGTCGAGCAGCGGCTCGGCCGCCGCCAGGAAGCGTCCGGCGTCGCTCGAGGCGACATCGACATAGACATAGGCCACCGGGCGTCCGTTCTCGCTCTTGATCTCGGTGGGGCCGTCGGTCACGGCGAGGCGCGCCACCTGCGACAGCTGCAGCTGCACGCCGCCAGGCGCCTCGAGACGGATGCCCGCCAGGGCGGTCGGGTCCTGGCGCTGCGCCAGCGGATAACGCAGCAGCACCGGATAGCGTTCGCGGCCCTTGATGATGGTGTCGATGGTGTTGCCGCCCACCGCCGCCGCCACCGCATCCTGGATCTCGGTCACGGCCAGGCCGTAGCGGGCGGCGGCGGCGCGGTCGATGTCGACCGCCAGGTAGCGCCCGGAGCCGACGCGGTCGGCGAATACCGAGCGTGCGCCCGGCACCGTGCGCAGCAGGCGCTCTGCGGCGCGCGCCTGTTGGTCCAGCACCGCCAGGTCGGGACCGCCGATCTTGATCCCGAGTTCGCTGCGGATGCCGGTCGACAGCATGTCGATCCGGGTCTTGATCGGGTAGCCCCAGGCATTGGTCAGGCCCGGGATGCGCAGCGCCGCGTCGAGCTTCTCGACCAGCGCCGCCTGGCTGGGGGCCGAGCCGGCTGGCCACTGGTCGCGCGGCTTGAGCAAGATCGTGGTTTCCAGCATCGACAGCGGCGCCGGGTCGGTCGCGCTCTCGGCGCGCCCGGCCTTGCCGAAGACCTGGGCCACCTCGGGCATGGCGCGGATGATGCGGTCGGTCGCCGCCAGCAGCCGCGCCGCCTCGTCGGCACCGATGCCGGGCATGGTGGTCGGCATGTACAGCAGCTCGCCTTCGTCGAGCGGCGGCATGAACTCGGAACCCAGGCGCGCCAGGGGCAGCGCGCTCGAGGCCAGCACCGCCAGCGCAAGTGCGATCGCCGCGCGCGGCCGGCGCAGGGCGGCGCCGAGCAGCGGCCGGTACAGGCGCTGGAGAAAACGGTTGAGCGGATTGGCGTTTTCTGGCGGCAGGCGGCCGCGGATCAGGTAGCCCATCAGCACCGGCGTGAGCGTCACCGCCAGCATGGCGCTGGCCGCCATCGCATAGGTCTTGGTATAGGCCAGCGGCGCGAACAGGCGCAGCTCCTGGCCCTGCAGGGTAAACACCGGCAGGAACGAGACCGTGATGATCAACAGCGAGAAGAACAGGGCGGGGCCCACCTCGATCGCCGACTGGCGCACCAGCGGCCAGATCGCGGCGCCCCTGGGCGGCTGGTCGAGACGCTCGAGGTGGCGGTGCATGTTCTCTATCATCACGATCGCGGCATCGACCATGGCGCCGACCGCGATCGCGATCCCACCCAGCGACATGATATTGGCCGATACGCCCTGCAGGCGCATGACCCACAGCGCGGCCAGGATCCCGAGCGGCAGGGTGACGATGGCCACCAGCGCCGAGCGCAGGCGGAACAGGAACACGCCGCAGATCAGCGCCACCACGATCGATTCCTCGACCAGCTTGCCGCGCAGGGTGGCGATGGCGCGCTCGATCAGGCCGGCCCGGTCGTAGGTGGTGACGATCTCGACCCCGGGCGGCAGGGTCTTGGCCAGCGCATCGAGGCGGGCACGCACCGCATGCGCCACCTCGAGCGCGTTGGCGCCGTGGCGCATCACGACCACCGCCGCGGCGACATCCTCGCGGCCATCGAGGTCGGCGATGCCGCGCCGCGGGGCCGGGCCGGTGCCGACCTGGGCCAGTTGGTGCAGCGGGATGAAACGCTCGCCGGCCGCCACGCCCACCTGGGCCAGGTCGGCCACGCCTTCCAGGCGGCCGTCCATGCGCAGCAGGTATTCGGCGCCCCCCAGCTGCAGCGGCGCGCCGCCGCTGGCGCGATTGGCGCCGCGCACGGCGGCGGCTACCTGTTCCAGGCCCACGCCGTGGGCCGCCAGGCGCGCCGGATCGACCTCGATCTGGAACTGGCGCGCTTGCCCCCCGATGGCGGCCACCTCGGACACGCCGGGCACGCCCTGCAGCTCGAGCTTCAGGTGGAAGTCCTGGAGTGCGCGCAGGCGTTCCGGCCCCAGCCTGCCAGTGCGGTCGCGCAGCGCGTATTGATAGACCCAGCCGATGCCCGAGGCGTCCGGGCCGAGGCGCGGCATGGCGTCCGGCGGCAGCTGCCCGCGGGCCTGGGCCAGCACTTCCTGGACCCGGGTCCGGGCCCAGTACAGGTCGGTGCCGTCGTGGAAGATCAGGTAGACGAAGGATTCGCCGAACATCGAAAAGCCGCGCACGGCGCGCGTGCCGGGCACCGCCAGCAGGGCGGCGGCAAGGGGATAAGTGACCTGGTCCTCGACCAGCTGCGGCGCCTGCCCAGGGTAGTCGGTGTTGACGATGACCTGGACGTCGGACAGGTCGGGCAGGGCGTCCAGCGGCAGCCGCTGCAGCGAGACGATCCCGCCAAACAGCAGCGCGACGCTGGCGGCCAGCACCAGCAGGCGGTGGCGCAGCGACCAGTCGATGAGAGAAGCGACGCTCATGGCATGCTCCCGCCATGCTGGTGGCCGTGACCCGCATGCGAAGCCGGGGCTGCCGGGGTGGCCGGGGCGGCCGGGACCGATGGCGGCGTGCGGCAGATGTCCGGGTCGTCGAGGCTCATGGGCAGCATCGATGGATCGGGCCGCGCATTGGCCTGCAGCGCCAGCGCGCCGTCGAGCAAGAATTGCGCGCGCACCGCGACCCGCTCGCCGGCCTTGAGGCCAGACACCACGGCGATCGCTTCGTCGGATTCGATGCCGGTCTCGATCGCGACCCGCTCGAAATGGTTGTCGGGCGCGGCGCGCAGCACGTAGTCGCCGGCGCCGGTGCGGATCAGGGCTTCGCGCGGGATGCTGAGGCCATGCTGGCTGCGGGTCTCGATGGTGGCGTCGGCGAAGGCGCCGGGCGCGAACGCCGCGCCATGGCCGCTCACTGCCACGCGCACGCGCGCGGTGCGGCTGCCGGGATCGATCTGCACGGTCGACAGGTCGAGCCGTGCCTCGGCCACGGCGCCACGCTCGATCGTCGAGCGCAGCCGCACCCGGTCGCCATCCCTGAGCCAGGCCAGCTGGTCGGGGAACAGGGTCAGTTCGGCCCACAGGCGGCGGTTGTCGGCGTAGGCCAGGATCTGCTGCATCGGCGTCACGTAGCCGCCGGCGCGGGCGCCGATCGCGGTCACCACGCCGTCGCGCAGGGCGCGCACCGGCACCACCTCGATGATGCGGCGGCCGCGTTCGAGTTCCTCGACCAGTTCCTCGTCCATGCCGGCCGCGATCAGGCGAGCGCGATTGCGGAAGCGCTCCTTGGCCAGGCTGCCGGCCATCGCATTGGTGGCGCCGCCCATTCCGCCGTCGGTCGACAGCAGGGCGTCCTTGCGCACCAGCAGGTCGATGTACTCGCGCTGGCGCTGCTGCAATTCGGGGGAGTAGATCTCGTACAGCACCTGGCCGCGCCGGATGCGGTCGCCGACGCCGCGCGCCTGCATGCTGCGCAGCCAGCCCTCGACCGTGGGATTGACCTCGACCACGGCGCTGTCATCAAGCGCGATGCTGGCATACGCGTGGATGGTGCGCGCCAGCGGGCCGCTGGCGACGACCGCCGTTTCCAGCCCCATGCTGCGCTGGGCCTCGGGCGCCACGTGCACGCCGTCGCCGGCAGGGCCCATGGTCATCGGCGCCGCGCCGACCTTCACCAGGGTCATATTGCAGATCGGGCAGTTGCCGGGCTTGGGCAGGCGCAGGTGCGAATGCATGCCGCAGGTGTACAGCGCGCCCGCGGCCTGCGCGGGGCCGGCGCCGCGGCGGGTCCAGGCGTAGCCGCCCGCCGCGCCGCCGGCGGCGACCAGCGCCAGGCCGGCGATGAAGGATCGGCGTGACAGTGCCATCTCGTGCTCCTTTGGAAAAGGGCGGGCCTTGCGGCCCACCCTCCTGGCGAATTGAAGCGCTTAGCGCACCAGGATGTTTTCGCCGCGACCCATCTTCGGATCGGCGTCGTTGGTGAACTGCAGGATCGCGATGCCGCCGGTGAGGGCCTGGCGCATCGAGTGGGTCACCAGCGCGTTGGCGCCTTCGACCGGCGAGATGATGTCGAACGACGAGGCGTCGCCCGGGCCCACCACATAGCTCTGCAGGCCGTGCAGCTGGTTCTTCGGATTGCCGCTCGGGTAGACGCGGTCCCAGATGCCGGCGATCGCGTGGAACGAGGCGAATTCGTTCGCGCCGGCATTGATGAAGTGGATGCGTACGCGCTCGCCCGGCTTGGCCTGCAGCATGCGGGTGGCGGCCGGATCGTGCACCGGGTCGTACTTGAAGATGCCGCCGTTGAACAGGATGTTGGTCCATTTGTTGTCCATCATCTCGGCCTGGTTGTCCGGGTTCTGGTACAGCTCGGACTGGATCAGCACGTATTCGCGGTCGGCCTTCGGCATCGCCTTCTTGTCCTTCGGCTCGACGATGATCGCGCCATACATGCCGCGCGCGATGTGCTGGATCATCGGATCGGCGCCGCAGTGGTAGTAGAAGATGCCCGGATAGTCGGCGCGGAAGGTGTAGCTGCCTTTCTCGCCCGGCTTGACCTGCTCGAAGTCCTTGACCACGTCGACCCGCGCCGCGTGGAAGTCCATCGAGTGCGAGTTCTTGCTCGACTTGTCGTTGTACAGCGTGAATTCGACGATATCGCCTTCTTCCACGTGGACCACGGGGCCGGGCACCATGCCGTCGAAGGTCCAGGAGCGGTACATCGTGCCCTTGTTGTCGATCGGCGTTTCGACTTCCTTGGCGGTCATGCTGACCTTGACGGTCTTGGCCTGCGCGGCCATCGGTGCCAACAGCGCCAGGGCGAGGCCGAGAGCGATGCAAAGTGAGGTTTGTTTCATGGTGTTTCCCTGTTATGGATTTATTTGGCGCCGCTCTTGCTGACGAAGCGCAGGTAGGTCACGAGTTCGTTGATCTGTTCGTCGTTCAGTACTCCTTCCCATTTAGGCATCAATACGGATTTGCTCACCGCCAGGCCGCCGCCCTTGATCGCCTTGAACAGGGTCTCGTCGGGGGTGTCGCCCATGGCCTTGGTGTCGGTGTGGTCGCGCGGCTTGACCGCCATCGCGGCGCTGTTGATGCCGTTGCCGTCGCGGTTGATGCCGTGGCACTGGACGCAATAGGTGTCGTACAGCTTGACGGCGCGCGGGTTCGGTTCGGCAGCGCGGGCAGGCGACAGTGCGCCGGCCAGCATGAGCGCGAGCGCGAGTGTGGGCACGAGGCGGGGGAGCGTGATAGGCGTGCGCATCATTTCTTCTCCTGGTTCTTCAACGTGGACATGTAGCTGGTCAGCTTCTGCATGTCGGCGTCGGTCAGGCCGAGCGTCGGCATCCAGGTGTGCGGGTCGAAGCGCTGCGGATCCTTCATATAGGCCAGCATGAAGTCGGGCTGCAGGCGCGCGCCGGCGCTGTACAGTTCGGGCCCGGACAGCGGCGCATCGCCCGGCTTGGCGGCGTGGCACGAGGTGCAGCCGCGCAGCTTGGAGAACAGCATCGAGGCCATCGAGCCGCCCGGTTCGCCCTTGTGGGCGCCTGGTGTGACCAGGCCGTCGGGCTTGAGGGCCATCAGCAGTTCGGCCGCGGCCTTGGCGTCGGCCGCCGACAGTTTCGGATGCGGCGCGACCTTGGCCGCGTCGATGGTGTCGACCGCGCGGTCGGCGCCGGCCTTCACGGCGTGCAGGAACATGGCGCCGCCGGGGCGGATCGTGGTCGGGTTCTGCAGCCAGGCCACCAGCCACTCCTGGTTGAACTTGGCGCCGGCGTAGTACAGGTCGGGGCCCTTGCGTTCGAGGATGCGCTCGAGCGAGGCTTTCTCTGGCTTGGCGATCGCGTGGCAGGCCACGCATTGCTGCGACAGCAGGTCGGCCGAGTGGGCCGCGCCGGGGAGCAGGGTGAAGGCGAGGGCGGCCAGGATGGCGCGCAGGGAAGTCGTGTTCATCTCATTTCTCCTTACTGGACCGCCTGGCCCTTGAAGCCATCGTGCATATAAATGCCCGGACCCTTGCGCAGCGAATCCTCGTAGTAGAAGTTCGGCTCGAACTTCTTGTTCTTCCACTCGTAGAAGTCGGGCTTCTTGATCTCGGTGTACTCGAGCACGCTCATGATCCCGCCCATCGGACGGTCGCCGTTCATGGTGTGCGTGTCGACGTGGTCGTGCAGCATCCACAGGCCGGGATTGTCGGCAGTGAAGATCACGTCGTAGCGTTCGCCCGGCGCGACCGCGATGGTGTCGGCCTTGTAGGGCGCCGGCAGCGGGAAGCCATCCTTGAAGGCGACCGTCATCACGTGGCCGTGCAGGTGGATGCTGTGGACCTTGTCGCCGGAGCCGATCAGACGCAGGCGCACCACGTCGCCCTTGGTCACGCGCATCGGCTGGTTGTCGGGGTAGGACTTGCCGTTGATGGTGAAGTAGTCGAAGACGTCGCCCGGCACGCCACCGAAGCCCGGTTTGTTGGCCCACTTCGAATCCCAGTCCGAGAACATCAGGATGAAGTCCTTGGTGACGGTCTTCTCGAGCGCGGTCGGCTTCTTCGGCTTGACGATGAAGGGCCCCCACATGCCGCGCAGGGCGACGTGCTCGTTGACGTTGACGTGGCAGTGGTACCACATGGTGCCCGAAGGATCGGCGGTGAACTTGTAGGTGAAGGACTCGCCGGGGGCGATGTTCGGCTGGGTCACGCCCGGCACCCCGTCCATCTGCCAGGTCCCTTTCTGCACCATGCCATGCCAATGGATGGTATGCGGCAGCGCGGTGACGTTATTGACGGTGACTTCGACCTGGTCGCCTTCGTCGACATAGAACAGCGGGCCCGGCACCTGGCCCTGGAAGGCGAAGGTATGGAACTGCTGCTTCTCGACCAGCGTGATGCGGGTGTCCTCGATATTCATCTCGAACTTGCGCTCGGCCGCGAACGCGGCGCTCCCGGCCAGGGCGCCGATCGCAAGCAGGGCGGCGGCGGCGCCGCGCCAGCCGCGTGTGGTGGCATGCATGGTGTTCTCCTTAAAAATGTATTTCAAATGCAGCTTTAGATTCAAAAAAAATACCGGTAACGGCGTCTTGGTTTGAACATGCATATTGTATGTACCTTATTACCTGTTCGCAATGTTCCTCGGCCTGTTGCAGGCTATCGCTCTTGGGAGATGGGCAGCAGGTGGATGATGCGCTGTGGTGCTATCGGTGGCGCGAACTGGGCCGATGCGGTCAGCAGCGAGGCCAGCGTGTGGCGGTCGAGCTCGTCGAGATACGCGTCGGTGGCGCGCGCCAGGACATGCTTCAGGCCGCAGGCCGGCCCCATCGCACAGTTGCTCCCGCCGCTGCCGAAGCACTCGGCCATGTGGAAATCGGCTTCGGCCACGCGCACGACTTCGCCGATCCGGATGCCGGCGGCGGGGCGGCCCAGGCGAAAGCCGCCCTTGCGCCCGCGCACGGTCTCGACGAAGCCGGCCTGGCCGAGCGCGCACACCACCTTCATCAAGTGGTTCTTCGAAATCCGGTGCAGGTCGGCCATCTCCTGGATGGTGAACTGGGTGCCGTCGTTGGCGGCCAGGTGCAGCAGCACGCGCAGCGTGTAGTCGGTGAACGAAGTCAGGCGCATGGTGACGATCAGAAGATATATTTACAATCTATCTTATCTTGGCCTTGCCCCAAGTCAAGCAAACCGGCGCCAGCTTGCGCCTTTCTCCTCCCTCTGGCGGAGGCGCGGGGCCCCGGTCCATCCGTTCGGCCTAGGTCGCACGGCGCCTGCAGGGTAGCGCCGCCCTCGTTATACTGCGCGCATGACGATCCCCCAACCAGGCGCCCACGCCGATTTCCAGACCCTAGTGGCGGCGCGCCGCAATTTCACGCTGCGGCGCCTGCACGCGCCCGGGCCCGACCGCGAAGCGCTCGACCGCATCGTCGAAGCGGCCGCCCACGCGCCCGACCATGGCCTGTTGCGGCCGTGGCGCTTCGTGCTGATCCCGCAGGCGCGGCGCGGCGACCTGGGCGAGGTGTTCTCGGCGGCCCTGGCCGAGCGCGATCCCGGCTGCGACGAGGAAGCGCTGGCCACCGCGCGCGACAAGGCCTTTCGCGCGCCCTGCCTGCTGGTAGCGGTATTGCGCGACGATGCTGGAGCCAAGACGATACCGGTGGCCGAAAAGCTGGTGTCGCTCGGCTGCGCGCTCCAGAACCTGCTGCTGGCGGCTGGCGCCGCCGGTTTCGCGACCGGCCTGGCCAGCGGTGCCGCGATGGACGCCGCGGGCATGCGGCGCCTGCTGCGCCTCGCGTCCCATGAAAGCGCGATCTGCTTCATCGGTATCGGCACCGCGGCAATGGAAAAACCGCCGCGCCCGAGGCCGGACGCGGCGGATTACCTGAGCAGCATCTAGGCTTATAGGGCGTCAGCCGCCGCCGCAGGCGCCGCAACAGCCGCTGGCGCGCGCCTGCCGCACGGGGAAGCCCGCGCGCGTGGCCGTGATGTCGATCTCGCGCGACGACGTCAGATCGCCGTCGTACAGCACCCTTACCTGGCTGGCGCCGGCATTCGCCTCGACCGCGTTCACGCCGGGTATCGCGCGCAGCCAGTAAAGGATGTGGTCGGCGCCGGGCTGGTCGAGCGCGGCGTCCAGTTGCAGGAGATGTTCCATGAATGTGTTCCTTCAAAGGTGAGGTGAGCGGTCAGCCGCAGCTGCCGATGTAGTGGCACTCGGCGCAGTGCGCGCAGCCGTCGACTTTCTGCAGGGCGCGGGCGCCGCATTCCGGGCACTTGGCGGCGGCGGTAGCCGCATGCGGCTCGGGCGCGGCTGCCTCGGCGGCGGGCGGCTGTGCCGGTTCGGCATGGCTGGCTGCGCGCGCGGCCAGCGCCCGGTCGAGTTGGTCGACCGGCACCTGGTTGCCCTGGGCGTCCAGGAAACCACGCCGTATCAGCATCCGCTGCAGCATGAAGGCAATCGCCGCCACCTCCGAGTCGTGATAGACCGGCACCTGTACGCCATCTTCGCGGGTCAGGTGGCCGCAGCGAACCGGTCCTTTTTCCCACACCACCTCGCGCATATCGGCCAGGGCCTTGGCCACCGGGCTGCCGGCGCGCGCCGCCAGCGACAGCAGGCGCATGGTCGAGGTGATCCACTGGTGGCCGTCGCTGCGCTGGTTGGCCGGCATGAAGAACTCGAACGGCCGCTCGATGGTGACCGGACGGTCTTCGTGCAGGCCCTCGACGCGCAGGAAGCTGATGGTCAGATACACTGCTTTCTTGCCTTCCTGGGTCGTGTATTCGACTTTCGAGGTCAGCGACTCCAGTTCGCCCAAGGGCCGCGATTCGAAGCGCTTGCGCAGTGGATCCGGTTCGGGCAGCGTGCTGCCTGGCGCAGCTTCGGACGCCGGCGCGGCCACGCTCAGCACGCTGCCGGTGACGCTGTTGGGGCGATAGGTGGCCAGGCCCTTCAGGCCGGCGCGCCAGGCTTCGGTGTACAGGTCCTTGAAGTCGGCGTAGGGATAGTCGGCCGGCACGTTGACGGTCTTCGAGATCGCGGTGTCGATATACGGCTGCACCGCTTCCATCATGCGCAGGTGATCCAGGGCCGGCATCTCGAGCGCGGTGACGAATTGCGGCGGCAGCGGCTCGCCTTCGTCGGCCTGCAGGCCCAGGTGGCGGTACAGGCGCCAGGCATGGTCGGCCACTTCATAGGTGCGGATGGTATCGTCCGGCATGCGCTTCCTGCGCTGGTAGACCCAGGAAAACGCCGGTTCGATGCCGTTCGAGGCATTGTCGGCGAAGGCCAGCGAGATGGTGCCGGTCGGCGCAATCGAGAGCAGGTGCGAATTGCGGATGCCGTGGCGCGCGATGTCCTCGCGCAGGGCGTCCGGCAGGCGTCCGACGAACTGGCCGGCCAGGTAGCGCTCGGCGTCGAACAGCGGGAACGGCCCTTTTTCGCGCGCCAGCGCGATCGAGGCCGCATAGGCGGCGTTGCGCAATTCGCGCGCGATGCAGGCCGCCATGGCGCGGCCTTCCGGCGCGTCGTAGCGCAGGCCGAGCATGACCAGGGCGCTGCCCAGGCCCATGAAGCCCAGGCCGATGCGGCGCTTGTTGGCGCCTTCCTCGGCCTGCTGCGGCAGCGGCCACTGGTTGGCGTCCAGCGCCAGGTCGAGCATGCGCACACCGATCGCTGCCACTTCGCGCATGGTGTCGAAGTCGAAGGCGGCGCCGGGCGTGAAGGGCTGGCTCACGAAGCAGGTCAGGTTGAGCGAACCCAGGTCGCAGCAGCCGTAGGGCGGCAGCGGCTGCTCGCCGCAGGGATTGGTGGCCGCCAGCCGCTCGCACCAGTACAGGTTGTTTTCCTGGTTCATGCGGTCGATGAACAGCACGCCCGGCTCTGCGTGGTCGTAGGTCGAGCCGATCACCTTGTCCCATAGCGCGCGCGCCGGCACGCTGCGATACACCCACAGGCCGTCGTCGCGCTGGAGAGATCCGGCGTCGATCGCGTCCTGGGCGGGTGGGGCGCGGTGCACCAGGTCGACCTGCTCGTCGGCCAGCACCGCCCCCATGAAGGCGTCGGTGACGCCGACCGACAGGTTGAAATTGCTGAAGGCGCCGCCGTCCTTGGCGGCGATGAAGCGCTCGATATCGGGATGGTCGATGCGCAGCACGCCCATCTGGGCGCCGCGACGGGCGCCGGCCGATTCGACCGTGCGGCAGGACGCGTCGAACACTTCCATGTACGACACCGGGCCGGAAGCGCGCGAGTGGGTGCCCTTGACCGCACTGCCGGCCGGGCGGATCGGGCTGAAATCGTAGCCGACGCCGCCGCCGCGGCGCATGGTCTCGGCGGCCTCGGCCACCGCCGTGTAGATGCCGGGCAGGCTGTCGTCCTCGCCGGTGATCGAGTCGCCCACCGGCTGCACGAAGCAGTTCATCAGGGTGGCCTTGATGCCCAGGCCAGCGGCGGAGTTGATGCGGCCGGCCGGCACGAAGCCGTGTTCCTGGGCCCACAGGAAGCGCCCCTCCATCTCGGCGCGCAGCGCCTGCGGCTCGTGGCTGGCCAGTGCATGCGCCACGCGGGCGCGCACTTCCTCGATCGTGGTTTCCAGGCCGCGCGCGTATTTTTCGCGCAGGACGTCGGTCGATACCTCTTGTGGAGGCATGGCGGTGGTAATCAAGTGGTCTTTGGCGTTCATCGGGTTCTACTGAGTGGGTGAAGTCTGGGTATCCATCCACTATCCGCGCTTCGCCCGTCCGGCGCCTTAAACCAATTCAAGAATCCTGGACCGCGCCCTGGCCTATGCTCTGCGCCAGCGCCCGGATATCCTGGGCGATGACCGCCGTCATCGTGCGCGCCTGGCCGGGGTCGACGTCATGGTGATACCGCTTCTTGACGCCGTGCTCGGCCAGCTGCCAGTGCAGGCTCGGTTCGATGCCGTGGCGCGCCAGGCAGCGGCGGGCGCACAGCAAGGGACAGCCGTCGATCACCGCCAGCGGACGGCCCGACCTGGCCAGCTTGAGGATCGGCTTGACGTCGCCGCCGATGCCGGCGATGCACGACATCTCGGCAACGCCCATGCGATCGAGTTCGAGGGCGACCTGGTTCGCGGTCTGGGCCGCGCTGGAGCAGCCCGAGCACGAATACACCACGGGGAAAGTTGTCTTGTCCATGCTGGTCTTTCAATGGGGACGGGGCGGTACGCCGGGGCGCCGCGCGGCCAGCGACGCCAGTACCCGGTGCGGCGCCAGCCAGGCGGGGTCGAACAGCGGGCCGTCGATCGCATCGAGCGTGTTCTTGACCATGAGCCCCAGCTCGGTGTCGCCTTCCATCAGCAGGCGGCGGCTGAAGAACAGGGTGTCCGGGTCTTCCTTGCGCGCCGCCAACTGGGCGAAGTCGTGCAGGCTGGCGCTGATGACGAGGTCGGGGGTATCGCCGCGCGCGGCCGGCTTGAAGGCGCTGCCGTTCCAGGCGAAGTCGAAGGCGATGCCGGCGTCCGGCGCGGCGAGGCGCAGGCGCTTGCCATGCAGGGCGGCGCGCACGTCGTCGGGCAAGTGGCGCAGCAGCGCCAGGTTGAGCGCGCTGGAGAAAAGCCGCGAGCCGGGAGCGGCCGGCAGCAGCGACAGCAAGCGCTTGACGGGGGCGGGCACGGGATGCGATTCAGGGTGCATGAGTGGAGCTTTCATATGTGGTCAGGCGGCGCACCGCTCGAGTCCGGGCCGGCCGTGCCAGAATCCATCGCAGGCCTGGTCCGGCATCAGGGGCGCCATGCGCGCGGCTGCTTCCACCGGCGCGATGGCGCCGTCCACGGCGCCGCGCACCAGGGCCAGGATGGCGGGCATCTGGGTCGACTGTGGGCTCAGGCGCAGCACGTCCACGCCCATCGCACGCATGTCGTCGACCTCGGCCACCAGGTTGTAGACCAGGGCCGACTGGGTCTGGATGCCGTTCAGGACCAGGAACGGCTGCTTCTCGCGGGTCTGCATCACCAGGCCGTCGGGATGCTCGATGCAGCTGAAGCGGCAATCGTCCTTGGGCAGGTTGCGCTGGCGCGCAGTGAAGCAGCGCGCCGAGTACGCCAGCGGCAGGCGGCCGTAGGCGAAGACCTCGGTCTCGAGGTTCGCGGGGCGCTCGGCCAGCAGCGCGGCCAGGCCGGTCCTGGACATCTCGAGCGGCATCGCCCAGCGCGTGGCGCCCAGGCGCGCCACGATGCCGAGCGACTGGGCGCTGTACAGGTTCAGGTGCGGCCCGGCCACGAAAGGCTGGCCGCTCATGCAGTGGACCGCGCCCATGTCGTTGGCTTCGACCAGGAAGCGGCCATTGGACGCCACGCGGCGCATCGTGCCGAGGTCGGAGTGGGATTCGATCAGCACCTGGGTCGACAGCACCACCTGCTTGCCGGCCTGCTGCAGCAGTTCGGCCAGGGCCAGCCAGTCGGGCAGGCGCAGCTCGTGGCGGCGCGAACAGACCGCTTCGCCGAGATAAACGATGTCGACCGGGCTGCCGGCCACCGCCTCATAGAACGCAAGGACGGTAGCGCGCGGCCAGTAGTACTGGATGGGGCCAAGGGAGATTTTCATGCGGTTTGCTCCAATCCTACTTCCAGGGGCGGTGGTAGGCGCCGAGCGTGTGCTGCTGGCCTTCGGCGACCTTGTCGAGTGCCGCCATCCAGGCCGGCTTGAGCGAGAAGCGCTGGCCGGCGAGAACGGTATCGATCGCCTCGCGCCAGACGCGCGTGACTTGCGCCACATAGGCCGGGCTGCGCTGGCGGCCCTCGATCTTGATGGCGCGCGCGCCAAGGGCGGCCAGCTTGGGCAGGATCTCGAGCGTGTTCAGGCTGGCCGGTTCCTCGACCGCGTAATAGGTTTCATCGCCGACGTCGAAGCGGCCCTTGCACAGGGTTGGATAGCCGGCATGCTCGCCCTCGCCGTAGCGGTCGATCAGCACCTCGTTCAGGCGTGCTTCGAGGCCCTTGGGCGTTTGCTGCCAGCGCACCGCCTTGGCCGGCGAGCAGACGCCGTGGGTATTGGGCGATTCGCCCGTCACATACGACGACAGCTGGCAGCGGCCCTCGACCATCACGCACAGGCTGCCGAAACCGAACACCTCGATCTCGACCGGGGTGCGTCCGATCAGGTGCTCGACCTGGCTCAGGGACAGCACGCGCGGCAGCACCGCGCGCGCGATGCCGAAGTGGCGGTGATAGAAATCGATGGCGTCCAGGTTGGTGGCCGAGCCCTGCACCGACAGGTGCAGGCGCAGGCCAGGATGCACGCGCGCCGCGTACTCCATCAGGCCGGGATCGGCCAGGATGACGGCGTCGATGCCGAAGTCGGCGGCGCGGTCGATGGCGGCGCGCCAGGCGTCCCAGCCGGCGGCCTGGGGATAGGTGTTCAGGGCCAGGAACACCTTGCGGCCGTGCTGGTGGGCGTAGTCTATCCCGGAGCGGATGGCGTCCTCGCCGAAATTCAGGCCGGCGAAGTTGCGGGCGTTGGTGGCGTCGCGAAAACCGAGGTAGACGCAGTCGGCGCCGTGGTCGACGGCGGCCTTGAGGGCGGGCAGGCTGCCGGCGGGGCAGACCAGTTCCATGGGGGGACGCGCCGACAAGGCGTCCGCGGTGGGGGTGTCGTTCGGGGTGGATGTCATGGGCAGCGGGAAGCTCCTTGGTAGCGTGCCCCGACTATAGCCACGGGCCCTGGCCGATGCATTGAACTGGTTCAAGTAAGCAAATGCGCTGCGGCGCAGCGGGATAGCAAGGGTGCCGCACAGAGCATGTGGGGTCGCACTTACTTGACCAGGCATAAGTTTTAAAGATACATACTATTTACATCTTAATTGGCGCGGGCCTAAGATTCGTCCCGGACGGCACGCACGCCTTCCACCTTTCAATCACAAGGACATCTTCATGCACGCCACACGCAAACTCTGGACATGGCTGGCCGTCATCTGCGTTCTCTCGTTTTCCGTACTCGGTTGGGTCGGTCGCGAAATCTACGTCACGGCGCCGCCGATTCCGCTCTCCGTCACCGACAGCCGCGCCGAGGTGATCTACTCAGGCCCGCAGATCCAGCATGGCCAGCAGGCCTGGCTCGCTGCCGGCGGCCAGCAGCTCGGCAGCGTCTGGGGCCACGGCAGCTATCTGGCGCCGGACTGGTCGGCCGACTGGCTGCACCGCGAAGCGCTGGCGATCCAGGACGGCCTGGCCCGGCGCGAGTTCGGCCGTCCCTACGCCGAACTCGACGCCCCCCTGCGCGGTCACGTCGACGCCTTCGTGCGCGAGGAGCTGCGCACCAATACCTACGACGCCGGGTCCAGGACCCTGCGGCTGTCGGAGGTGCGCGCCGCCGCCGTGCGCCAGGTGGCGCAGCACTACGCGGGCCTGTTCGGCAGCGACAGCCGCTTCGACGGCTTGCGCGAGCAGTACGCCATGAAAGCCGGTTCGCTGCCGCAGGCATCCGACCGGGCGGCGCTGACCGCCTTCTTCTTCTGGTCCTCGTGGTCGGCCGCCACCGACCGTCCCGGCGAATCGGGCCTGAGCTATACCAGCAACTGGCCGCACGAGCCGCTGGCCGGCAACACGCCCACCTCGGGCGCAGGCATCTGGTCGATCGCCAGCGTGATCCTGATGATCGCCGCGATTGCCGGCATGGTGTTCTTCCATGGCATGCACAAGGACGACAACGATCCACCCGTGCCCGACCGCGATCCGCTGGGCGGCATGCGCATCACGCCATCGATGCGCGCTACCCGCAAGTACTTCTTCGTGGTGATCGGACTGATTTTGGCCCAGGTGGGCATGGGCGTGATCACTGCCCATTATGCGGTCGAAGGGCAGAGTTTCTTCGGCATTCCGCTGGCCGAGGTACTCCCGTTCACGGTCAGCCGCACCATCCACACCCAGTTCGCCGTGCTGTGGATCGCCACCGCCTGGCTGGCGACCGGCCTGTATATCGCGCCGGCCATCTCGGGCCATGAGCCCAAATACCAGAAGCTGGGCGTGAACGTGCTGTTCTACGCGCTGCTGTTCATCGTGGTCGGGTCGACCGCCACCGGCTGGATCGGCACGATCAGCGCCGCCGGCACCGACTTCTCGTTCTGGATCGGCAACCAGGGGCTGGAATTTACCAGCATGGGCCGGGTGTGGCAGATCCTGCTGTTCATCGGGCTGATGTTCTGGGCCGGCCTGCTCGGTTGCGGCCTGTGGCCGGCGCTGCGCAAGCCGTCCGAGAGCCGCGGCCTGATCGCCATGGTGTTCCTGGCCGCGCTGTGCATCGGCGGCTTCTACGCCACCTCGCTGGCATGGGGCCGCGAGACCCATTACTCGATGGTCGAGTACTGGCGCTGGTGGCTGGTCCACCTGTGGGTGGAAGGCTTCTTCGAGGTATTCGCCACCGCCGTGATCGCGCTGCTGTTTACCCGCCTGGGCCTGATCGGCGCCGCCTCGGCCAATAGCGCGATCGTGCTCGAGACCATCGTATTCCTGTTCGGCGGCATTCTCGGCACCCTGCATCACCTGTATTTCACCGGCACCCCGACCTCGGTCATCGCGATCGGCGCGATGTTCTCGGCGCTCGAGGTCGTGCCGCTGTCGCTGATCGGCATCGAGGCCTACCGCAACTACCGGCGCTCGAAGGCGGCGCCATGGGTGCGCAACTACAAGTGGGCGATCCTGTGCTTCATCGCGGTCGGCTTCTGGAACACCGTCGGCGCCGGCCTGCTGGGCTTCTCGATCAATACCCCGATCGCGCTGTACTATATGCAGGGGCTGAACATGACCGCCGCCCACGGCCACGCCGCCCTGTTCGGGGTATACGGCATGCTGGGGATCGGCCTGATGCTGTTCTGCCTGCGCGGCCTCTGCGCCGGCCACGGCTGGTCCGATGCGCTGCTGCGCCCGACCTTCTGGCTGCTCAACGCCGGCCTGGCGGGGATGGTGTTCATGTCGCTGGTCCCGGCCGGCATCTACCAGGCCCATGCCAGCATCACCAGGGGCATGTGGTATGCGCGTTCGGCCGAGGTGGTGCACTCGCCGTTCATGGAGACGATGGTGTGGCTGCGGGTCCCGGGCGATATCGTGTTCGCGGCCGGCATCCTGTGCCTGTCGCTGTTCGCGCTGCGGCTGATGCGCGGCAAGCGCGATCGAGAGGCAAGCCCCGGCGCGCTGGGCGCCGAGGCCTGAGCCCGCGATCTACTGGAAACGCATCGCCGCGCCCTGCGGGTCGAAGGCGATGAAGCGCTCGATGGCGCCACGGTGCACGGCGTCGACCATCATGCGCAGCGCCCGCTCGATCTCTGACGCCGTCGGCGGCGCACCGTCCTGGCCGGCCAGGGCCGCGGCGAACGCCACATCCCAGGGCTGGCCGGTCTGGCGCGACTCCTGCGCCAGGGCGGCGAAATCGGCCAGCTCGTCGACGCCCTTGTCGACGCACATCACCGGCGTCAATGCGCCGCCCTGGCCGGCCTCGAAGCGCTTCTTCTGGCCTGGCGTATGGTTGTGCGGCAGTTCGCGCACGGCGAACAGGAACAGCAGCCGCTGCGGTTGGTCCTGGGTGCGGGCCGCGGCGAGGAAATCGGAAAAATTCGAGATGTGCATGATGAGGGATGAAATAGGTGAAGCCGGCGCATGGCGCGCCGGCTCATTGAGCGAGATAGCGCCCGGGCCGGTGATTGACGGCCAGGGTCAGGTTGAGCACCACGGCGCCGAGCAGCGACAGCAGCCAGGCGCCCGGTTCGACCACCGCCAGCGACAGCAGCAGGATCAGCAGATCGAGGCCCAGCTGCACCAGGCCGGCGCGCCAGCCGAAGCGTTCCTGCAGGTAGACGCACAGGATGTTGAAGCCGCCCAGGCTGGCGCGGTGCCGGAACAGCATCAGCAGGCCGACCCCGACCAGGATGCCGCCCATCAGCGCAGCGTACAGCGGATGCACGCTTTCCAGCCGCAGCATGCGCGGCAGGTATTCGGCGCACAGCGAGAACAGCAGCACCGCGCCGAGCGTCTTGAAGGTGAAGACGGGGCCGAGCCGGCGCAGCGAAAAGGCATAGAAGGGCAGGCTGAGGACGAAGAAGATCTGGCCGAAGCCGATGCCGCTGGCGTAGTGCAGCAGCAGGCACAGGCCGGCGACGCCGCCGGTTACCAGCCCGGCGGCGCCCATCAGGGCGATGCCGAGCGAGACCAGCATGGCGCCCGCGACCAGGGCCTGCAGGTCGTCGAGGATGCCGTGCGCCTGTGGGGCGGGGGCGGCCAAGGCGCTACTGCACCAGCGGCGAGGCCGCGCCTTCGAGCGTGACGCCCTGGACGTCGGCGCGGCCGACCAGCAGTTGCAGGTACTGGTGCACGCCGCGCTGCCAGGCCGCCGAGGTCAAATAGTCGGCGATCCGGTCGCGCGCGGCCTCGAACGGCAGCAGGCGGCCTTCGACCCGGCGCTGGACCTGCACGAGGTGCAGGCCGAAGCGGGTCTCGACCGGACGCTCGGCCAGCTGGCCCTGCGCCAGGCGGAACACGACATCGTCGAACTCCGGCACGCACTGGCCGCGCGCCAGCTGGCCCAGGTTGCCGCCGACGGCGCCCGACGGGCAGTTCGAGTACTGGCGCGCCAGCTCGTCGAAGCGCTCCGGCGCCGCCTTGAGCGCCGCCAGCACCGATTCGGCGGTCTCGCGCAGCAGTTCCAGCGGCGCGTTGGGCGTGACCTGGAACAGGATGTGGCGCGCCTCGACCAGCTCGCCGCTGGTGAATTGCTGCGGGTTGGCGGCGTAGAAGCGGGCGCAGGCGGCATCGTCGGCCTGCGGCACTTTCACCTCGCTCTCGAGCAGCGCTTCGATGCAGGTATCCTCATCCTCGCCCAGCATGCACAGGCCGAGGCGATCCGCCTCTTGCAGCAGCAGGGTGCGCAGCACCACTTCATGCACCGACTGCTTGAGCGGATTGTCGGCATGCTGGTGGTGCGCCAGCTCGCGTTCGATGACACGGTCGTCGATGTCGACGCCGTTGACCGAGAGTCCCATGATAATCGCTCCTTAGCGTGGACGGACCAGCTGGAAGGCGCGGCCCAGGTACGTCAGGGCGCCGAACCCGCTCCACACGTGCACCAGGCGGGTGAACGGGAAGATCACGAACAGCGACATGCCCATGAACAGGTGCAGCTTGAAGACGATCGGCGCCTCGGCCACATAGGACGCCGCATCGCCGCGGAAGGTCACGATGTGCTGGGCCCAGCGCATCAGGCTGACCATGGTCTCGCCATCGAGGTGGTCGAAGGAGGTGAAGATCGAGCCCAGGCCGAGCAGCAGGGTGCCCAGGATCCACAGCAGCACGACCTTGTCCTTGAAGGTGGTCACGCGGCGCAGGCGGTCGCTGGTGTATCGGCGCACCAGCAGCATGGTAAGGCCGACCAGGCAGATCAGCCCCATCACGCCGCCGCCGGCCATGGCGACGATCTGCTTGGTGCCGTGGGCGACGCCCATCGTGTCCCACACCCACACCGGGGTGAGCAGGCCGACGGCATGGCCGAACAAGAGGCCGATGATGCCGATGTGGAACAGCGCCGAGCCCCAGCGCAGGCTGCCGCGGTGCAGCACCTGGGTCGATTCGGACTTCCAGCTGTATTGCTCGCGGTCGAAGCGGATCAGGCTCCCGAGCAGGAAGATCGCCAGCGCGATATAGGGATAGATCCCGAAGAAGAATTGGTTCACGTAGTCCATGATGGGTCTCCTGTTCAGGCGGATGCCGGGGCGCGGCGTGCGCCTTGCGGATAGAAGTTGATCGGGTGCGCGCCGCCGGGTGCATGCTTGAGCAGCGGCTCGACGCCGTCGACGCCGGGGCCGAAGGTCTCGAGCGCCTCGTCCATGTCCTTGATCGGCGGCTCGCTCAATGCCTCGGCCTGCACCGGGCTCAGTTGCTCGAGCACGTCGAACACGCAGGCATAGACATTGCCGTTGGCGGCCAGCTTGCCCCCGATATGGGCCAGCACGTGCACGGCGTCGCCCAGCAGCGGGCCGGCCTTGTCCTCGCCCTCGAGCTGGGACAGGAATTCCAGGAACAGCGGCACGAAGTCGGGCAATTCGTCGCCCTCCATCTGCAGGCCGTGCTTCTCGTACTCTTCCATCAGGTCGACCATGGCCTGGCCGCGGTCGCGCGACTCGCCGTGGATATGCTCGAACAGGTGCAGCGAGTGCGAGGGCGTGCGGTCGAAGGTTTGCACGTAATACTGCTGCAGCGTGATCAGGTCTTCGCTCGCCAGGTGATTCAGCAGCGGCCGCAGGGCGGCGCGCATGCCGGGCCGGGCATCGAGGTGTCCTTGCATCTCGGGCAGCGCGGCGACCAGTTCGGGCTCGGGATAGAGCAGCAGGGCGGAAAGGATGCGGTAGTGTTGCATGATGACTCCTAGGCCTGCTCGGTTTCTTTTTTCTTGCGCGATTTCGGCATCGACATGAAGTGGGTCGAGCCCTGCTTCTTCTTGCCGAACAGCGAAGCGTCGCTGACCCCGTCCGAGCAGCCGTTGCCGAACGAGAAGCCGCACGAACCCTTGTCGTTGAAGCTGTCCTCGGCCATCTCCTTGTGGCTGCTGGGGATCACGAAGCGGTCTTCGTAGTTGGCGATCGCCATGATGTGGTACATGTCCTCGACCACGTCCTGGGTCAGGCCCACCTGGCCCAGCACCTTCAGGTCGGGCTGGCCATCCACGGTCTTGGCACGCATATAGGCGCGCATGGCCAGCATGCGGTCGAGCGCGTGGACGATCGGCGCTTCCTTGCCGGCGGTGAGCAGGTTGGCCAGGTAGCGCACCGGGATGCGCAGGCTGCGGGTATCGGGCAGGATGCCGTTCATGCCCATCTTGCCGCTCTCGGCCGCGGCCTGGATCGGCGACAGCGGCGGGATGTACCACACCATTGGCAGGGTGCGGTATTCGGGGTGCAGCGGGAAGGCGATCTTCCACTCGACCGCCATCTTGTACACCGGCGAGCGCCTGGCCGATTCGAGCCACGCGTCGGGGATGCCCTGGCGCCGCGCCTCGGCGATCACTTCGGGGTCATGCGGGTCGAGGAACAGGCCGAGCTGCGATTCGTACAGGTCCTGTTCGTCGGGCACCGAGGCGGCGGCCTCGATCTTGTCGGCGTCGTACAGCAGCACGCCCAGGTAGCGGATGCGGCCCACGCACGTCTCGGAGCACACGGTCGGCTGGCCGGCCTCGATGCGGGGATAGCAGAAGGTGCACTTCTCGGCCTTGCCCGACGACCAATTGTAGTAGATCTTCTTGTACGGGCAACCCGAGATGCACATGCGCCAACCGCGGCACTTGTCCTGGTCGATCAGCACGATGCCATCGTCCTCGCGCTTGTACACCGAGCCCGAAGGGCAAGAGGCCACGCACGCCGGGTTGAGGCAATGCTCGCACAGGCGCGGCAGGTACATCATGAAGGTGTTCTCGAAGGTCGAATACATCTCTTTCTGTACATTGTCGAACAGCTTGTCGCGGCTACGCTTGGCGAATTCGCCGCCCAGGTCATCTTCCCAATTCGGGCCCCACTCGATCTTGTCCATCTTCTTGCCGGTCAGGACCGACACCGGACGCGCGGTCGGTGGCGTCTCGGACAGCGGCGCGTTCTGCAGGCGTTCGTAGTCGTAGGTGAACGGCTCGTAGTATTCGTCGATTGCCGGCAGGTTTGGATTGGCAAAGATATTGGCCAGGATTTTCAGGCGCGAGCCCTGGCGCGGCTCGATCCTGCCCGCCGCGTTGCGTCGCCAGCCGCCATTCCACTTGTCCTGGTTTTCCCATTCCTTCGGATAACCGATGCCGGGCTTGGTTTCCACATTATTAAACCAGGCGTATTCCACGCCGTCGCGGCTGGTCCAGACGTTCTTGCAGGTCACCGAGCAGGTGTGGCAACCGATGCATTTGTCCAGGTTCAGCACCATCCCGATTTGTGCTCTGATCTTCATGTTTGACTCCTGTTATTCTCAAGCGCCCTTGGCGGCGGACGCCAGCGCTGGTTCCTGCGCCTGGCTGGACTTTGATGCGGCGGCGGCGTCCACGGCGCGCACTGCGCCGGCTGGCTTCTTGCCGCCCCGGACACCCGGGTCGCCATTCGGACGCGATTCGTCACGCGGGCCTTCCATCCATTCCACATCGCGCATCTTGCGCACCAGGACGAATTCGTCGCGGTTGGAACCGACCGTGCCGTAGTAGTTGAAGCCATACGACAGCTGGGCGTAGCCACCGATCATATGGGTCGGCTTGGTCACGGCGCGGGTCACCGAGTTGTGGATGCCGCCGCGCTTCTTCGAGGTTTCGGCGCCGGGCACGTTCACGATCTTTTCCTGGGCGTGGTACATCAGGGTCATGCCCTCGGGGACGCGCTGGCTCACCACGGCGCGCGCGGTCAGGGTGCCGTTCACGTTGAACACCTCGATCCAGTCGTTGTCCTCGATCCCCGCATTCCTGGCGTCGATCTCCGACAGCCATACGTGGGGGCCGCCGCGCGACAGGGTCAGCATCCGCATATTGTCCGAATAGGTCGAGTGGATGCCCCATTTCTGGTGCGGCGTGATGAAGTTCAGCGCGATCTCCTTGTTGCCGTTCGGGCGCGCATTGAGCAGCGCATCCGTGGTCTTGGTGTCGATCGCGGCCTTGTACACGCACAGCCCCTCGCCGAAGTCGCGCATCCAGGCATGGTCCTGGTAGAACTGCTGGCGGCCGGTGAGGGTGCGCCATGGGATCAGTTCATGCACATTGGTGTAGCAGGCGTTGTAGCTGACTTCCTCGCTTTCCAGGCCCGACCAGGTGGGCGAGGAGATGATCTTGCGCGGCTGCGCCTGGATGTCGCGGAAGCGAATGCTGTCATGCTCGCGCGGGATCGCCAGGTGGGTGTGATCGCGCCCGGTCATTTTCGACAGCGCATCCCAGGCCTTGACGGCGACGTGGCCATTGGTCTCGGGCGCCAGCGACAGGATCATCTCGGCGGCGTCGATCGCGGTGTCCAGGCGCGGCTGGCCTTTCGAGACGCCGTCGGCCAGCACGGTGCGGTTGATGCCGCGCAGGACCTCGACTTCGTGACCGGTCTTCCAGCCGATGCCCTTGCCGCCGTTGCCGACCTTCTCGAGCAGCGGACCGACCGAGGTGAACTTCTTATAGACGTCGCCGAAGTTGCGCTCGACCACGGTCATGCTGGGCATGGTCTTGCCGGGGATCGGCTCGCACTCGCCGGCGCGCCAGTCCTTCGGATCGAACGGTTGGCCCAGTTCGCCCGGGGTGTCGTGCATCAGCGGCGTGAGCACCAGGTCCTTGCGGGTGCCCAGGTGGGCGCCGCCGATCTCGGAAAACTTGGCGGCGATGCCTTTATAGATCTCCCAGTCCGACTTCGATTCCCACAGCGGCTGCACGGCTTCGGACAGCGGGTGGATGAAGGGGTGCATGTCCGAGGTGTTCAGGTCGTCCTTCTCGTACCAGGTGGCGGTCGGCAGTACGATGTCGCCGTACAGGCAGGTGGTCGACATGCGGAAATCGAGCACCACCAGGAGGTCGAGTTTTCCTTCGGCGGCCGGACGCACCTTGACGTCGCGCGGCTTGACGCAATCGTCCTCGTCGCTCATCAGGGCGTTCTGGGTGCCGAGCAGGTACTTGAGGAAGTATTCGTGGCCCTTGCCTGAGCTGCCCAGGATGTTGGAGCGCCACACGAACATATTGCGCGGGAAGTTCTTCGGATTGTCCGGATCGTCGCACGACAGGTTCAGCGTGCCGGCCTTGATCTGGTCGACGGCGTACTTGACCGGATCCTCGCCGGCGCGTTCGGCGGCTTGGACCACGTCCAGCGGATTGGTCTCGAGCTGCGGCGCCGACGGCAGCCAACCCATGCGCTCGGCCTTGGCGTTGTAGTCGAGCAGGGACATTTCGGCGCGTTCGCCGTCGGCGGTCGGGCACAGGATCTCGGACGTACTGAGCTTCTCGTGGCGCCACTGGCTGGTGTGGGCATAGAAGAACGAGGTCGAATTCATCTGGCGCGAAGGACGGTTCCAGTCCAGCGCGAAGGCGAGCGGGGTCCAGCCGGTCTGTGGACGCAGCTTTTCCTGGCCCACGTAATGCGACCAGCCGCCGCCGCTCTGGCCGATGCAGCCGCACATCATCAGCATATTGATGATGCCGCGGTAGGTCATGTCCATGTGATACCAGTGGTTCAGGGCGGCGCCCACGATCACCATCGACTTGCCGCGGGTGCGGTCGGCGTTGTCGGCGAACTCGCGCGCGACGGTGATGACGTCGGCCGCCTTGACGCCGGTATGCTTGACCTGCCAGGCCGGGGTGTAGGGCAGGTCGTCGTCGTAGCTCGTGGGGGTGTTGGGGCAGATGCCGCGGTCGACGCCGTAGTTGGCCATCGACAGGTCGAACACGGTGGTGACCAGGGCCTGGGTGCCGTCGGCCAGGGTGACCTTCCTGACCGGCACCTTGCGTTCCAGGAGATCCTCGGCATCCTTGCCGCCGAAATAGGGGAAGCCGACCGTGACGATATCGTCCTGACTGCCCAGCAGCGACAGCTGCGGATCGATGGCGGCGCGCGAGCTGCCGTCCTTCTGCTCCAGGTTCCACTTGCCGCTCTCGCCCCAGCGGAAGCCGATCGAGCCGCTCGGGGCCACGATCTTGCCGCTGGCCGCATCGAGCACCAGGGTTTTCCACTCGGGGTTATTGGTCTCGTCGAGATTGTTCGCCAGGTGCGAGGCGCGCAGGAAGTAGTCCGGCACCAGCAGGCCGTCTTTTTCCTTGAGCATGACCAGCATCGGGAAGTCGGTGTACTGCTTGGCGTACTCGTTGAAATACGCCGATTTACCCGTGGCGTGGTATTCCTTCATGATGACGTGGCCCATGGCCATCGCCAGCGCGGCGTCGGTGCCCTGCTTGGGGGCCAGCCAGATGTCGCCGAACTTGGCCATCTCGCCGAAGTCCGACGACACGGCCACGGTCTTGGTGCCCTTATAGCGCACCTCGGTATAGAAGTGGGCGTCCGGGGTGCGGGTCATCGGCACATTCGAGCCCCATACCATCAGGTAGGTCGAGTTGTACCAGTCGGCCGATTCCGGCACGTCGGTCTGCTCGCCCCAGACTTGCGGGCTGGCCGGCGGCAGGTCGCAGTACCAGTCATAGAAACTCATCGCCACGCCGCCGATCAGGCTCAGGTAGCGGGTGCCGGCGGCATAGCTCACCATCGACATGGCGGGGATCGGCGAGAAACCGATGATGCGGTCCGGGCCGAATTCGTCGATCGTGTAGGTGTTGGCGGCGGCGATCATCTCGTTGACCTCGTCCCATTTGGCGCGCACGAAGCCGCCCTGGCCGCGGATCGATTTATAGCTACGCGCACGCTCCGGATCCTGGCTGACCCAGGCCCAGGCCTCCACCGGAGCCATGGTCTTGCGCGCCTCGCGCCACAGCTGCATCAGGCGGCCGCGCACCATCGGGTGCTTGACGCGCTGGGCCGAATACACATACCACGAGTAGCTGGCGCCGCGCGGGCAGCCGCGCGGTTCGTGGTTGGGCAGGTCGGGACGGGTGCGAGGGTAGTCGGTCTGCTGGGTTTCCCAGGTGATCAGGCCGTTCTTGACATAGACCTTCCAGCTGCACGAACCGGTGCAGTTCACGCCATGCGTCGAGCGCACGATCTTGTCGTGCTGCCAGCGCTGGCGATAGGCGTTTTCCCAGGTACGGTCTTCCTCGACCACGGCGCCATGGCCGTTCGAGAAGGTTTGCTTCGGTTTGCCGAAAAAATTCAGGCGGTCCAGAAAGTGACTCATGATTTCTCCATTGGTGCGTACAGCCTGGAACCAGTGTAGGTTTGCGCTGCGACGCTGGGTATTCGCAGGAAGTCGGTCGGTGCCGTCGCATCGGGACTAGACCGACTAGTCCTTTCGATCTAATGACTGATTAGCAAGGCATCTCCGCGCCCTTGCGCGAGTAGTACCACCAGGTGATCGCGATGCAGGTCGCGTAGAAGCCGATGAAGCACCACAGCGCCGCGCCGGGGCTGCCGGTGAGGGCGATCGAGGTGCCGTAGCTCTTGGGGATGAAGAAGGCGCCGTAGGCCGCCACCGCCGAGGTGAAGCCCAGCACCGCGGCCGCTTCCTTGTTGGCGTTGACGATCGCCTGCTGCTGCACGGCCTCGGGTTTGCCCTTGGCGGCGCGCTGGTGCAGGCTCAGGAAGATCACCGGGATCATGCGGAAGGTCGAGGCGTTGCCGACGCCGGTGCAGGCGAACAGCACCATGAACATCCAGAAGAAGCCCCCGAAGTTGCCAACCCCTTGCCCTGCGTTGCCCTGCAGCGGCAGGAACTGCAGCACGCCGACGACCGCCGCGATCATGGCGACGAAAGTCCACAGCGTGACGACCGCACCGCCCAATTTATCCGAGATCCAGCCGCCGGCCACGCGCGCCAGGGCGCCGACCAGCGGGCCGAGGAAGGCGTACTGCAGCGGGTTCACGTCGGGGAACAGGGTCGTGGTCAGCAGCGGGAAGGCGGCCGAGTAGCCGATGAAGGAACCGAAGGTGCCGACATACAGCCAGCACATCAGCCAGTTGTGCTTGCGCTTGAAGATCACGGCCTGCTCGGCGAACGAAGCCTTGGCCGAGGCCAGGTCGTTCATGCCGAACCAGGCGGCCAGCGCGGTCAGGGCGATGAAGGGCACCCAGATGAAGCCGGCGTTCTGCAACCACATCTCCTTGACTACGCCAGCGCGGGTCCAGGTCTGCGGGTCGCCGCCGAAGACGGCGGCGGTGATCACCAGCGGCACCACGAACTGCACCGCCGACACGCCCAGGTTGCCCAGCCCGGCGTTCATGCCGAGGGCATAGCCTTTCTGCGCCTTGGGGAAGAAGAAGCTGATATTGGCCATCGACGAGGCGAAGTTGCCGCCGCCGAAGCCACACAGCAGGGCCAGCACCAGCATGGTCGGGTAGCCGGTGGCCGGGTCCTGCACGGCGTAGCCGATGCCGATCGCCGGCAGCAGCAGCGAGGCGGTGGATATCGCGGTCCATTTGCGCCCGCCGAAGATCGGCACCATGAAGGAATAGAAGATGCGCAAGGTGGCGCCCGACAGGCCGGGCACGGCGGCCAGCCAGAACAGCTGGTTGGTGCTGTAGGTGAAGCCGATGTTCGGCAGGTTGACCACCACCACGCTCCATACCATCCAGACCGCGAAGGCCAGCATCAGGGCCGGGATCGAGATCCAGAGGTTGCGGTTGGCCGTGGCCTTGCCCTGGCTTTGCCAGAATGCGGGAACCTCGGGCTCCCAGGTCGATATGAGGTAACGGCTCACGTTGTTCTCCTGATGGTTGTAATGGGGTTGGGCTCAGGCTGCGCGCTTGAGCGGCGCGGCCGCAGGCTGGTCCTGCTGGCCGGGCTTGAACGAGAAATGCATCCACACCAGCGAGACGCAGACGGTCCCGTAGAGCAGCATGAAGGAGCTGGAGCGGATGCCGGTGAGGTCGACCACGGCGCCGAACATGATCGGCAGGACGAAGCCACCGAGGCCACCGGCCAGGCCGACCACGCCCGAGACGGCGCCGATGTTGTCGGTGAAGTCGTCCGAGATGAACTTGAACACCGATGCCTTGCCGATGGCCATGGCGACGCCGACCACGAACAGCAGCACGGTAAACAGGACCGGGCCGAGGCCGATGTCCAGGCCCATGGCTCCTTCGACGGTCTGGATGGTCATGCTGGTCTGCGGATAGGACAGGATGAAGAAGCACACCCAGCACACCCACATCACCCACCAGGTGACTTTATAAGCGCCGTATTTATCGGAGATCCAGCCGCCCAGCGCGCGCAGCACGCCGCCCGGCAGCGAGAAGCAGGCAGCCAGCAGCGCGGCCAGCTTCAGGTCGAAGCCGTATTCGCCGACGTAGTACTTGGTCATCCACAAGGCGAGGGCCACGTAGCCGCCGAACACCACCGAGTAGTACTGGCAGTAGCGCCACACGCGCGGGTCTTTCAACACCTTCATCTGCTGGGCGAAGGTGACGCCGGTCGGGGCCTTGTGCGCAGGGTCCGAGTAAGAGAAGACCCAGAACAGCAGGGCGGTGCCCAGCATCAGGGCAGCGTAGGCATGGGGCAGCGCCTGCCAGCCCCAGGCCGCGATGATGGCCGGGGCCAGGAACTTGGTCAGGGCCGAGCCGGAGTTGCCTGCGCCGAACACGCCCATCGCGAAGCCGCGCCGCTCCTGCTTGAACCAGCGCGCCACGTAGGGCGTGCCGACCGAGAACGAGCCGCCGGCCAGGCCGACGAACAGGCCGCAGACGAGGAAGTGCCAGAATTCGGTGGCATAGCCGATCATCCAGATCGGCAGGATCGAGGCCAGCATCAGCAGGAAGAACACGATCCGGCCGCCATAGCGGTCGGTCCAGATCCCGAGCGGGACCCGGATCAGGGAGCCGGTGAGCACCGGGGTGGCGACCAGCAGGCCGAATTCGGTTTCATTCAGGCCGAGCTGGGTCTTGATCGGGATGCCCAGCACGGCGAACATCATCCAGACGGCAAAGCAGATCGTGAAGGCGAAGGTGCTGCTCACCAGGACGGCGAGGGGGCGCCGGTCTTGACGATGGGCGTGACGGTTATCGGTTCCCATGTTTTTCTCCTTGGGTGGTGGGACGGTTACCACCAAGGTTAGGGAATGCGGGCGTGCGCGGCCATTCGCCGGAGGGTGGCCGGCGCCAGCAATAACGGCCTAGGGCAAGTCAGCCGGATGGGCTAGGAGGCGTGGAAACGGCTAGGCACAAGGGCCTAGCGTTGGCGGGGCCGGGCCGGAGGGCGGCGCGACTGGCGCGGCCACGACAAAAAGCCCGCCGAAGGGCGGGCTTTGGGAAGCGCTTGCAGCCCGCGGCAGCCTCGCCCACGCTATCTGCGTGGTGCGCGCCGCCGGCAGGCCGTCAGGTCAGATGGCGCAGATGTTTCCTGCCTTATCGCCTTTGGGTCCGGTCGAGCGCACGAAGGACACGCGCTGGTTTTCGGACAGGCTCTTGAAACCGTCGGATTGAATATCCTGAAAGTGCGCGAATAAATCGGCGCCGCCCGCATCAGGGGAGATGAAGCCGAAGCCCTTGGAATCGTTGAACCATTTTACGGTGCCGGTCTGGGTAGTCATTCGATAATTCCTTTTGCATTAATCAGAGCAAGATTGCTCAAATGCACATTCGACCAAGAAAAGGTGTGACGGGAGGGAATCAAACAGGACTGCCAAACGGCGAGACAGGAAAGAAAATCCAACAATAACAACGACTTGATGTAGTGCAGGATTGAAAGATACACGACTTTGGTCGGATGTCCTAACTGTTTCTTAATTTAATCTCCCGTTGAATGTCGAGCGCTTTTTTACGCGAATCGAGGATGACTGTTATGATGAAATGGCTCGGTGCGATGCGATTGACGCAAAGTCGGGAAATGGAATAGATAATAATGACAAAACATCGACTCGGTGATTTTATCCGCGATAATCTTGAGCCTATCCTGCAGGCCTGGGAAGATTTCGCGCGCACCATCGAGCCTCCCGCACTGACGATGGACGACGTCGAATTGCGCGACCACGCCAAGCAGATGCTGCAGGCGTTCGCCAACGACCTGGCGCAGCCCCAGAGCGACGAAGAGCGCAGCGCGAAATCGCGCGGCCTCGGCAAACGTGGGCGCGCCGACACGGCAGCCGAAGTCCATGCCGAAGCGCGCCTGGTTTCCGGCTATACCGTGGTGCAACTGGTGTCCGAGTACCGCGCGCTGCGATCCAGTGTGCTCACCTTGTGGGCGGCTGATGTCGCGACCGGCCAGTCGACCGACATGGACGACGTCAATCGCTTCAACGAGGCGGTCGACCAGGCGCTGGCCGAATCGGTCGCGCGTTACGAGGCGATGGTCAAGCAATCGCAGAACATGTTCCTGGCCATTCTCGGCCACGACCTGCGCAACCCGCTCGGCACCATCGTCACTGGCGCCAGCGTCGTCATGCAGGCGCAGGACATCCCGCCCAAATACGTGCTGGTGGCGACACGGATGTTCAACAGCGCCAAGCGCATGAGCAAACTGATCAACGACCTGATCGATTTCACGCGCACTCACCTGGGGCCGGGCATTCCGATCAAGGCCAGGGACGGCGATCTGCTGAAGGTATGTGAAGACGTGGTCGAGGAACTGCGCACCTCCCACCCCGAAAAGCTGATCGACTTCCAGGCGCCGGCCAAGCTCGAAGCGGCATTCGACGGCAGCCGCATGGCCCAGGTCCTGTCGAACCTGATCGGCAACGCCCTGCAGTACGGCGCGCCGGAAGCTTCGGTCAAGGTGCGCGTGAAAGATGGCGACGAGGCGGTCGTCATTGCGGTCAACAACCGCGGTCCCTCGATCCCGCCCGACAAGCTGGCCGGGATCTTCGATCCCCTGGTGCGCATCGCGTCGAGCGTCAACACCGATTACACCGAGCGCACGAGCCTCGGGATCGGCCTGTTCATCTCGCGCGAGATCGTCCAGGCGCACGGCGGCCAGCTGAGCGTCGCGTCGACGCCGCAAGACGGCACGACCTTTACCCTGACACTGCCGCGACGCCAGGGTACGTAAGCGAGAGCCGCATTCCGGCGGGTGACGGTATCCGTGCGGGCGCTGCGCTGGAAGCCGGCGGGCTGATTCTTGACGCGACAATGACTTGGCATTCCTGTACCATCCTTGGCGGCATTGGCCACCCGAGTCCCTTTACTTTATCTGCATGGATCGATGAACATGGCCGTATCACGCCAGGCGGAATGGAGCGAACAGCAGTGGCGCGATTCGCCGCTGGGCGACCCGTGCGGCTGGCCGTCGGCACTGCGCCTGGCCGCATCGCTGGTGCGCGATTCGCCCGCGCCCATGTGGCTGGCCTGGGACGATGCGCTGGCACTGCTTGCCAACGACGCCTGCCGCGCACTGCTGCCGGCCGCGCACGCTTATCGGCCGGGCGCGCCCGCCGCCGATGCCTGGGCCGATGCCTGGGACGCGCTGCGGCCGGCCGCCATGCAGGCGATCGAGGGCCGGGGCAGCCTGATCGAAGAGCTGGAGTTGCGCGTCGAGCGTGGGCAGGGCGCCGCCTCGGCCTGGGCGGAGTTCTCGTTCGCGCCGCTGCGCGACGACGATGGCCGCGTGCGCGGCCTGCTGTGCACCATGCAGGACCTGGGCCCGCTGGTGGCCGCCCGGTGCAGCCTGCGCGACAGCGAGGCCGCGGCGGCGCTGCGCAATGCCCAGACCCTGGAGACGGCCGAGCGCTACCGGCTGGCGGTTCTGTCGACCAACGATGCTGTCTGGGACTGGAACCTGGCCGACGGTCACGTGATCTGGAACCGGGCGGTGCAGACGCTGTTCGGCCACACGCCGGACGCGACCAGCGCCGACTGGTGGCTCGACCACATCCATCCCGACGACCGGCCGCGCATCGACAGCACGATCCATGCGGTGATCGACAGCCAGGGCAGCAGCTGGTCGGGCGAGTACCGCTTCCGGCGCGCCGACGGCAGCTATGCCGACATCTTCGACCGCGGCACGGTGCTGCGCGATGCCGACGGCCGGGCGCTGCGCATGATCGGCGCGATGCTCGACCTGAGCGAGCAAAAGGCGACCCGCGCGGCGCTGCGGGAAAGCGAGCGCCTGTTCCGCACCCTGTTCGAGTCGATCGACGAGGGCTTTTGCGTGATCGAGTTCGTGGATGGCCCGCATGGGCCGCTGAGCGACTATGTGCACGTGCTGGCCAACCCGGCGTATGCCGCCAATACCGGCATCGAGGACGTGGTCGGGCAACGGGCCAGGGACATGGTGCCGCTCGAGGCCCAGGCCTGGATCGACACCTACCGCGAAGTGCTCGAGGGCGGCCGGCCGCTGCGCTTCGAGCGCGAGCTGCGGCATACCGGACGTTTCCTGGAACTGGCGGCGCTGCGCATCGAGCCGCCCGAGCGGCGCCAGGTGGCGGTGCTGTTCCAGGACATCACCAAGCGCCACCGCGCCGAACTGGCGCTGCGCGACATGAACGACACGCTCGAGCGCCGGGTGCAAGAAGAAGTCCAGCGCCATGCGCGCATGGAAGAAGCGCTGCGCCAGTCGCAGAAGATGGAGGCGGTGGGCCAGCTCACGGGCGGGATCGCGCACGACTTCAACAATATGCTGGCCGTGGTGTCGAATGCGATGGAGCTGCTCGGCCGGCGCCTGGCCGGCAGCGACGAGCGCGCATTGCACTATGTCGGCATCGCCAAGGGGGGCGTACGGCGCGCCGCCCAGCTGACGCAGCGCCTGCTGGCGTTCTCGCGCCAGCAGCCCTTGCAGCCCGAGTCGGTGTGCGCCAACGACCTGGTGGCCGGCATGTCCGAGTTGATCCGCCATTCGCTCGGCGGCGCCATCCGCGTCGAGCTCGAACTGGGCGGCGATCCGTGGCTGCTGCACGTCGACCACAACCAGCTCGAGCACGCGATCCTGAACCTGGCCGTCAACGCACGTGACGCCATGGAGCGCGGCGGCCAGTTGCTGATCCAGACCGCCAACCGCGTGCTCGACCGGCACGCCTTCGTGGAACTGGGCGACGCCGCGCCGTCCGAGTACGTGATGATCGCGGTGGCCGACACCGGCACCGGCATGGCGCGCGAGGTGCTGGCCAAGGCCTTCGAGCCCTTCTTCACCACCAAGGAAGTGGGGCGCGGCACGGGGCTGGGCCTGAGCCAGGTCTACGGCTTCGTCAAGCAGTCCGGCGGCCAGGTGCGGATCGACTCCGTTCCCGGCCAGGGGACCCGGGTCGAACTGTACCTGCCGCGCCACCTGGCGCCAGCGAGCATGGCCGTGCCGAGCGTGCCGAGCGTGGCGGCGCCGGACATCGTGCGCGCGCGCGGCTTTGAGGCGGTCCTGGTGGTGGACGACGAGGCCGCGGTGCGCGACCTGTCGGCGGAAATGCTGCAGATGCTGGGCTACACGGTGCACGTGGCGGACGGCGCGGCGGCGGCCCTGCGCCTGCTCGCTGCGCATCCCGATATCGCACTGCTGTTTACCGATGTATTGATGCCCGAACTCGACGGCCGCGAGCTCGCCGTGCGCGCGCTGGAGCAGCGGCCCGGCCTGCCGGTCCTGTTCACCAGCGGGCATACGCGCAACGTGGAAGTCCTGGAAGGCATGCTGGCGCGGGCCAGGATCCTGGCCAAGCCGTTCACGCTGGCGCAGCTGGCAAGCCAGGTCAGGATGGCGCTCGACGGCGAGTAATGGGCGCGGCTAGTCGCGCCGCTCTTGTCCCGCCTGTTGGCCCGACTGCAGCCCATGCTCCACCGCGAACACCGCCGCCTGCACCCGGCTCGACAGCCCGAGCTTCTTGAGGATGTTCTGGACGTGGATCTTGACCGTGCTCTCGGCCAGGTCGAGCGCGCGTGCGATCACCTTGTTGCTTTCGCCGCGCGCCAGGCAGGCCAGGATCTCGCGCTCGCGCGGGGTCAGTTTATCCAGTTCCGAGGCCGGCGTCGGAGCCCTGGGCGCGTTGGCGCGCTGCACGTGGGCGAACAGCTTGCCGGCCAACGATTCGGCCAGCACCGATTCGCCGGCGGCGGCCCGTTCCACGGCCCGGGTCAGGTAGTCGGCATCGATATTCTTGAGCAGGTAGCCGCGCGCGCCGGCCTGCAGTGCCGCCGCCAGGTCGTCGGCTTCCTCGGACACGGTCAGCATCAGCACCGCGGCGCCGGGTCGGTCCTGCAGCATCAACTGCAGGGTCTCGATACCCGACATGCCGGGCATGTTCAGGTCGAGCAGGACGACGTCGGGCCGTAGCTGCAAGGCGCGCTTGACGCCATCGACGCCGTCGGCCGCTTCGCCCACCACATTGAAACGCGGATTGCGCTGCAGCAGCGAGCGCACGCCGCTGCGAAACAGGGTATGGTCGTCCACCAGCAGCACGCTGATCGTGCTGCCCTCCGTATTGGACTCAACAGTCATTCATGGTCTCCTATCCAGTGGTTCAGGCGGCGCGGCGCTGCGCCTGCGCGAGCCGGAGCCGCACCAGCGTGCCCGCTCCCGGCCTCGATTCGATGTCCAGGCTCGCGCCGATGCGGCCGGCGCGCTCGCCCATGATGTGCAGGCCCACGTGGCTGCCGTCGGCTCCCGGCCGGGCGTCGGTGTCGAAGCCGGCGCCATTATCCTTGATGCCGACCAGGTAGTCGTCGCCGTCGTCGACCCGCACCTCCACCCGGCTGGCCTGCGCATGCTTGCGCACGTTCGACAGCGCTTCCTGGACGATGAACAGGATCTGCAGCTGCGCCTCGCGCCCGATCGGCGGCCCACCCTTACCGTGCACCGAGAACGCGGTCTCGACGCCTGACTGGTCGGCGAACTTGCGCACCGTCTTGTGAAGGGCCGCGTTCAGGTCTTCTTCCGCCAGCCGGCTGCGGAAGTTCAACAGCAGCTCGCGCACGTCCTCGTAGCTTTCCTGGACCCCGGCGCGCAGCAGCGGCACGATGTCCTGCGCCTCGGCATGATGGCCCTTGGCGAGCGAAGTTTCCAGCATCTGCACTTGCAGGTTAAGGAAGTTCAGGCCCTGGGCGATGCTGTCGTGCAGGCCGCGCGCGACCAGGTTGCGCTCTTCGGAGATCGCCATCTCGCGCTCGCGCGCGGCCAGGCGCATGTTCTCGATCGCCACGCCAACCAGCTTGGCCAGGGTCTCGAGCAGCGCGCGTTCGCGTTCGCTGAAGCTGCGTTTTTCCATGAAGTGCAGGCTGAACAGGCCGACGTGCTGGTCTTGCGCATGGATCTGGAACACCGAGAGCGTCGCGAAGCCCTCGCGGCTGCAGGCCAGCGGGCCGACCTGCGGCATGTCTTCGAGCTTGTGCACCACCGAGATCTTCTTGGCCGCCGCTTCGCCGCACAGGCATTCGCCGATCTTCATGCAGCGCTCGGACTCGGCCATCTCGCTCGACAGGCCGTCGTGCACCACCATGTGCATGTTCTCGTTGCCCGGGTCGACGATGCGCACGGTGCTGCCGGCGGCGCCGAAATAGGCGGCGATGCGCGCCAGGAAGCCGCTGCTCATGGTCTCGAGCGTATGGCGCTGCTGCAGGAAGGCGGCGCAGTCGTACAGCAGGGCCAGTTCGCGGTTCTTGTCTTCGAGGCTGGCGGTCTTGCGCCGCACCTCGTCTTCGAGGTTGCAATACAAGTATTGCAGGCGGTCGGCCATCTCGTTGAAGCCGCTCGACAGCTGGCCGAATTCGTCGCGGCTCTCGACGTCCAGGCGCACGCCGAAATCGCTGCCGGCCATGCTGCGCATGCCCTCGCGCAGCCGCATCACGGGCGCGACGATCATCCCGAACATCAGGTAGACCAGGGCCACCGTGCCGCCAATCGCCAGCGCGACCAGCACCAGCTGCGAGGCGCGCAGCCAGAAGGTGCGCAACTCGTTGTCGCGTTCGATCAGCGAGACCAGGCGGTCGATGTCGGCCACGTAGTCTTCGAGCTGGTTGTCGAACAGGCGCAGGGCCTCGGCGCGCGCCGGTCCTTGTTGTTGCAGCACCTGGCGCGCCGCGGGGCGCACCTGGCTGCCCCAGCGCCGCGCCACGTCGAGGAAGGCGCCGTGGATCGCCGGCGTCGGCGGCAGGCCTAGCGGGCGTTGCGGGTCGCCCCGTTCGAGCAGCAGCAGGGTCGCCTCGATGGTGGCGATCTGGCGCTCGACATTGCGGTAGGCCTCGACCATGGGCGCCTGCGGGGTGCGCGGCAAGACCAGCGCGAGCCGGTAGTTGTGGCGGCGCAGGCTGCCGGTCTCGTTGATCGCCGCCGCCGCGCCTTCGAGCTGCCATGACAGCCACAGGGTGGCGCCGATTGCCGCCAGGGCCAGCAATAAAAAGCTGATCAGGGCGCCGACGATCTTGGTCGACAGGCGTTTGGCGGGAGCGAGGGCGGAATAGGCTGGCATGCGGTTCAGGCGGTTCAGGCGGCGCGTGGCCTCGGGACCGCGACCGGATCGAGGATGGGTAAGAACTCCTGCTTGCGCGCCGAGTACGCGAGCAGGGTGCCGGCGGCCAGGTCGAAATACCAGCCGTGCATCGCCAGTGTACCAGCCTCGACCCGGCGCCGGATCCATGGATAGGTCAGCAGGTTGTCGAGCGAGTGCAGGATGCTGGCCAGTTCGGCGGCGCGGCACTGCTCGTCGCCGTGCTTGTGGTGCAGCTCGCGCAGCACCTCGACCCGCACCGGTTCGGCCAATTGCATCCAGCGCGCGACGAAGCCGGTTTCCTGCGCCTCGCCGCTGGTGCCGGCGCCCGACATCAGCGCGCGAATGCCGCCGCAGCGCGCGTGACCGAGCACGATGATGCGCGCCACTTCCAGGCCGCAGACGGCGAATTCGATGGCCGAGCTCACGCCCGGCGGCGCATCCGGCGCGCAGGGCGGCACCAGGTTGGCGATATTGCGCACCACGAAGATGTCGCCCGGGTCGCAGCCGGTCAGCAGCGCCGGATCGACGCGCGCATCGCAGCAGCCGATGACCAGGGTGCGCGGGTGCTGGGCCTGGCGCAGGCTGTCGAGCGCGGTCGGCTCTTTCAGGTACTGGTCCTGGAAGCGGCTGAAGCCGCGGATGAATTTTTCGATGTCCTGCATGTCGGCCTCCGGTTTACCGCATTGTAGGCAGGGGCCGCGGCGCAGGCAGTTGGCATGACGACGTACGGTCGCTAGTTCAAATTGACTACTTCAACACTTAGCTCGGTCGTTTTTGATCCACATCAAGTTTTTATTTAGTCAACGAATTGTAGGATGCGGCATACGCGTTCACCACTCTGGCCGGACGCACTGCCGGTGCACCGGAACTTGTCGGCGCACCAGTCCTGACCGTGTTTTTATGGGCTTCGCCCCGAGTTTATCGTGAGCCGACATCGCATCGCACCCCGCCAGTTCCTGGCAACCCTGCCCCTGTTCGCCGACCTCTCGCCCGAGCAGCTCGACCTGCTCGCGCAAGCAACCACCGAGCTGCATGTGCCGCGCGGCCGCGTGGTCGTCGAGCGCGGCGAATCCTGCAGCGGCCTGCACGCCGTGATCTACGGCGACGTCAAGCTCTCGATCGTTTCGAGCGAAGGCGACGAGAAAGTGGTCGAGCTGATCGGCCCCGGCCAGAGCTTCGGCGAGGCGCCGCTGTTCATGGAGCGGCCCTACATGACCCAGGCCGAGACGCTGGCCGACAGCATGCTGCTGCATATCTCGAAGCACGCGCTGTTCGCGCAGATCGAGCGCAATCCCGGCTTCGCGCGGCGCATGCTGGCGTGCATGAGCCGGCGCCTGCACGGCCTGATCTCGGACGTCGAATCCTACACGCTGCGCAGCGGCAGCCAGCGCATCGTCAGCTACCTGCTCAAGGACGACCCGCCGCAGGGCGCGCAGGTGACGCTGGCGGCGCGCAAGAAGATGATTGCGTCGCGCCTCTCGCTGTCGCCCGAATACTTCTCGCGCGTGCTGCACGACATGGCCCACCGCGGCATGGTCGGCATCGCCGGGCGCAGCATCACCATCCTCGATATCGAGCGCCTGCGCGCCTATGAAGGCTGACGCCGCGCCGCCATCACCCACTTACGGAGGCAGTCATATGTACATGCACCTGACCGAATTCACCGACAACGCACTGCGCCTGCTGGTCTACCTGGGCAAGCACCGCGAACGCATCGCGACCATCAATGAGATCGCCGAACGCTACGGCATCTCGCGCCATCACCTGGCCAAGGTGTCGTGCGTGCTGGCCGCCTCGGGCCTGATCGAGACTTCGCGCGGCCGCCTGGGCGGGATGCGCCTGGCCGGCGCGCCGCGCGACATCCGCCTGGGTGAAGTCGTGCGCTGCACCGAGCGCGGGCTGGCGCGCGGCGCGCGCGGCGCTCCCGAGGGAGAGCGGCCCGCATGCGGCCAGCCGGACGACCGGCTGCAGCAATCGCTGGCGGTGGCCACCGCCGCCTACCTGGCCGAACTCAATCGCGTGACCCTGGCCGACCTGATTTCCAGCAGCGCCCAGCCGCAAGACGGCGTGCCGGGCTGGCTGGCGACCAATGCATGGCGCTGGCAGCATTCGACGCTGGAGGAGGGCGCATGAACAGTCACCAGATCGTCGCCATCGACGTCTCGGCCCTGGCAGCGCCGGAACCGATGGAGCGCATCCTCGACGCGCTCGATGCGCTGCCGCCCGGCGGCCGGCTGCAGGTGCTGATCCACCGCGAACCGTTTCCGCTGTACGAAATCCTCGACCGGCGCGGCTACGCCCACCGCACCATGCGCCGGCCGGATGCGCGCTACGACCTCGAGATCGAAGCGATGGCATGCAGCGCGCCCTGAACTACGCGGGTATGCCGGCGATCTCGGTGCCGCTGTCGTTCATGCTGGCGGCGCCGTGCTTCGCGCTGGCGGCTGCGCTGCTGCTGGTGTGGCATGGCGAACTGGCGCTGGTCTCGCGCTGGACCCCGGTCACGCTCGGCATGACCCACCTGATCGCGCTCGGTTTTCTCACCATGACCATCGTCGGCGCGCTGTTCCAGCTGCTGCCGGTGACGGCCGGCGTGGCCGTGCCGCTGGCGCGACCGGTGGCGCTCTTTTGCTGGTGCGCGCTGGGACTGGGCACCGCGCTATTGGCCGCCTCGCTCGGCCTTGGACTGGGCGCGGAGGCGTTCCGCGTCGCGGCGGGCCTGCTCGGCAGCGCCGGCTTCGTGTTCCTGAGCGCGATCGGCGCCGCGATCGCCGGGCGCGTGCCGCCGGGCGCGAAGGCGCTGGTCGAAGGCATCCGCTATGCCGCGGCGTCGCTGGCGATCACCATCGCGATCGGCGCGACGCTGGCCCTTTACCTGGGAGGGATCGGTGTCGTGAATGCGCCGCTGCTGACCGATATCCACGCCACCTGGGGCCTGGTCGGCTGGGTGATCGTGCTGACCGCGACGGTGTCGTTCCAGGTGATCCCGATGTTCCAGGGCACGGCGACCTATCCTCGCCTGCTCGAGACCTGGCTGCCGCCGTTGCTGTTCGTCCTGCTGTTCGGCTGGAGCGCGGCCCGGCTGCACGACGCCGCCTGGTGGCGCCTGGCCTGCGAGATCGGCATCGCCGCGCTGCTGCTGCATTATGCGTTCACCACTGTGCGCTACCTGCGGCGCCGCAAGCGCAAGCCGGATACCGGCACCCGCTACTGGATGCTGGCGATGGGGAGCCTGCTGCTGGCGGCGCTGCTGCATTTCATTGCGCTCGAGCGCCTGCTCGTGCCGCCCGATGCGCTGCCATTGCTGACCGGCGTGCTGGTGATCGTCGGCTGCGCGATGTCGGCGGTGAACGGCATGCTGTACAAGATCGTGCCCTTCCTGGTCTGGTATCACCTGGCGCACGCACATGTGGACGATGCGCGCCTGCCGCGCGAGCGCATGCCGAAACTGTCGGCGGTGCTGGGCGAGGCGCAGGCGGCGCGCCAGTGGCGCTGGCACCTCGCCGGCCTGGTCCTCCTGGCGCTGGCCTGCGTGTTCCCGGCGGTGCTGGCGCGGCCCGCCGGCCTGTTCCTCCTGGTGGCGCTGCTGCTGCTGGCGCGCGACATATCCGGCGCCGTGCTGCTGTATGCGCGCCTGCGGCGGTCGTGAATTGCGAACGATCGTGCTGAAGCAGGCCCGCACGCGATGCTGTCGCTTCGGCTAGAATGTTTGCCCATGAATGGAAGGCCGCCTTCCACGCCGCGACACCAAGCTATAGGAAGAACATGAGTACCGACAGTAATCTGAACGAAGCCCAGAACACGCAATTGCGCATCGACGCGCTCGAATACCACCGCAGCCCGACCCGCGGCAAGATCGAGGTGGTCGCGACCAAGCCGCTGTCGAACCAGCGCGACCTGTCGCTGGCCTACTCGCCGGGAGTGGCCTACGCCTGCGAGGAAATCGCCGCCGACCCGGCCACCGCTTTCGATTACACCTCGCGCGGCAACCTGGTGGCCGTGATCTCGAACGGCACCGCGGTGCTGGGTCTCGGTAACATCGGCCCGCTCGCCTCGAAGCCGGTCATGGAAGGCAAGGGTTGCCTGTTCAAGAAATTCGCCGGCGTCGACGTGTTCGACCTCGAGCTGGACGAACTCGATCCGGACAAGCTGGTCGACGCCATCGCCATGCTCGAGCCGACCGTGGGTGGCATCAACCTCGAAGACATCAAGGCGCCGGAATGCTTCTACATCGAGAAGAAGCTGCGCGAGCGCATGAACATCCCGGTCTTCCATGACGACCAGCACGGCACCGCCATCATCTCGACCGCGGCGCTGCTGAACGCGCTGAAGGTGGTCGGCAAGGACATCGGCCAGATCAAGCTGGTCGCCTCGGGCGCCGGCGCGGCGGCAATCGCCTGCCTGGACATGATGGTCCTGCTCGGCGTGAAGCAGTCGAACATCTACGTGACCGACTCGCGCGGCGTGATCTGGCAGGGCCGCGAAGCGAATATGGAAGCGAACAAGGCGCGCTATGCGCAGGCGACCGACGCCCGCAACCTGGCCGACATCGTGGCTGGCGCCGATGTGTTCCTGGGCTGCTCGACCGCCGGCGTGCTCACCGCCGAGATGGTCAAGACCATGGCCGACAAGCCGGTGATCCTGGCCTTGGCCAACCCGGAACCCGAAATCCGTCCAGAGGTGGCGAAGGCCGCGCGTCCGGACGTCATCATCGCCACCGGCCGCTCGGACTATCCGAACCAGGTCAACAATGTGCTGTGCTTCCCGTATATCTTCCGCGGCGCCCTGGATTGCGGCGCGACCCGCATCACCGACGAGATGAAGCTGGCCTGCGTGACCGCGATCGCCGAACTGGCCGAAGCCGAGGCGAGCGACGTGGTGGCGCTGGCCTACGAAGGGCAAGACCTGGCCTTCGGCCCTGAGTACATCATCCCGAAACCGTTCGATCCGCGCCTGCTGGCCGCGATTGCCCCGCGCGTGGCCGAAGCCGCCGCCGCATCGGGCGTGGCGACCCGTCCGATCGAGGACATGGACGCCTACCGCGACAAGCTGGGCCAGATGATCTACCACACCGGTTTCTTCATGAAGCCGGTGTTCAACAAGGCCCGCGCCAATGTGCGCAAGGTGGCCTACGCCGAAGCAGAAGAGCCGCGCGTGCTGCGCGCGGTGCAGGCCGTGGTCGATGAGGGCATCGCGCATCCGGTCCTGATCGGCGCGCCGGAGGCGATTGCCAGCGGCATCAAGGCCGCCGGCCTGCGCCTGCAGGAAGGCAGCGACTACACCGTGGTCGCCGCTGAATCCGACACCACGCTGCAAGGTACGCGCCTGCTCAAGTCGGGCCAGGTCGACGCCCTGATCTGCGGCATGAAGGGCAGCTACGACAGCCACCTGGAGCACGTCAAGAGCGAGATCGGCGTGGCGCCCGGCGCCGTGCTGGCCGCGATGAACGCGCTGGTGCTCGACAAGCTGACCCTGTTCATCACCGACACCTACGTCAACGAGACCCCGAGCGCCCAGGAACTGGCGGCGATCACCCGCCAGGCGGCCGACGCGCTGCAGCACTTCGGCCTGGAGCCGAAGGCGGCGCTGCTGTCGCATTCGTCGCAGGGCTCGTCCGAGCGTCCGTCGGCGCGCCGCATGCGCGAGGCGCGTGCGCTGCTGGCCGAGCAGGCGCCCGGGCTGGCGGTGGTCGGCGAGATCCACGGCGACGCCGCGCTGTCGCAGGAAATCCGCGACATCTACGGGATCGACGCCGGCTACTCGGGTAGCGCCAACCTCCTGGTGATGCCGTCGCTGGACGCGGCCAACATCTTGTTCAATGTGCTCAAGGTCGCGAGCGGCAAGGGCGTGACGGTCGGCCCGATCCTGCTGGGCGCCGCCAGGTCGGTGCACATCCTGAGCCCGAGCGCCACCGTGCGCCGCATCGTCAACATGACGGCGCTGGCGGCTGCGCAGGTCGTTTAAGCGCGCTTTTTCCGGTCGCGGCCGGATATCCGGCGGCCCCTTGCGGGCCGCCGTCCTTTTTTTTCAGCCATGGCTTCCCTGATCGACATCGCACTGAATTTTGGCCTGGGCGCCTCGCTCGGGATTGCCGGCGGCATGCTGGGCATCGGCGGTGGCCTGATCGCCATTCCGGTGCTGGGCATCCTGTACGGCATGAACCAGCACCTGGCCCAGGGCACGGCGCTGGTGATGATCGCGCCGAACGTGGCGATCGGCTTCTGGCGCTATCACCAGAAGCATCCGGTCGACTTGCGCTCGGTCGGCGTGGCCGGCCTGTGCTCGATCGGCACGGCATGGCTGGCGGCGCGCTTCGCGGTCGCGATCGATGCGCAGTTGCTGCACTACGCCTTCGCCGCCTTCCTGGTCGCGCTGGCCGTGTATTTCGGCTGGCCGTCGCGCCGCAAGACCGGTGCTCCACCGCCGGAGAGGGAAGTGCCACGCCGCCTGATGCCGGTGATCGGTGTCGCCAGCGGCGCGGTGTCCGGTTTCTTCACGATCGGCGGCGGCATGGTGGTGGTGCCGGCCCTGGTCAGCCTGTTCAAGATGCCGCAGACGCGGGCCCAGGGCATGGCCCTGGCCCTGGTGGTGCCGGGCGCCTTCGTGGCGCTGGCGACCTATGGCCATAGCGGCGCGGTCGACTGGCAGGTCGGCCTGCCGCTGGCGCTGGGCGGTGTGCTCACCGTGTCGTGGGGCGTGCACCTGGCGCATACCTTGCCGCAGCGCCTGCTCCGGGTGGCGTTCTGCACAGTGCTGCTGGGCGCCGCCATCTCGATGCTTGTCAGCGGCGCCTGACCGAGGGCTTTCGTCGCTTGACCACGACGGTGCCTGCCATCTTGTCGTGCCAGCCCTGCTTGCGTGGATCGATGCCGACCCAGAACAGGCCGAGCCCGAGCGGGATCGTGGAGACGTAGTAGCCGATATAGCGCAGCAGGAACTGGCGCGCGCTGGGCTGCTCGCCGGTGCGGGCGTCGACGATCACTGCGTCGATCGCTATCTTGCCCGGCGTGGTCGAGCGCGCGAGCCAGAACAGCATGACCGCGATGGCGGGCAGTACCCAGCTGATGAACAGGTCGGCCAGTCCGCCGTCGAAGGACGGTTCGTGCCAGTAGGCCGGCCCGTACAGGTGCCAGAGCAGCGGCACGGTGAGCATCATCAACAGGATGGTGTCGAGCAGGGCCGCGCCCACCCTGGCCCAGAAGCCAACGTATTCCGGTTCGTTCGTGTCGTGTGGCGCCATGCTGTCATTCCTGGCGTGATGTCGATGGTGCCAGCGACATTAGCACCTGGAACACGGCCAGGCAAGCCGCTGCGAATCAGGCGCCGGCACCCAGGTAACGCGCTACTGCCTCGCCGACCTCGGTGGTGCTGGCGGCGCCACCCATGTCCGGCGTGCGCGGACCCTCGACCAGGCATTGCTCGATTGCCGCCAGCATGGCGTCATGCGCGGCGGTATAGGTCGCATCGCCCTGGCCCAGGAATTCGAGCATCATCGCGCCGGACCAGATCATCGCGATCGGGTTGGCGATGTTCTGGCCGTAGATGTCGGGCGCCGAGCCGTGCACCGGTTCGAACAGGGAAGGGAATGTGCGTTCCGGGTTCAGGTTGGCCGATGGCGCGATGCCGATGGTGCCGGTGCAGGCCGGGCCGAGGTCGGACAGGATGTCGCCGAACAGGTTCGAGGCCACCACCACGTCGAAGCGCTCGGGCGAGATCACGAAGCGCGCGCACAGGATATCGATGTGGTACTTGTCCCATTTGACGTCGCGGTAGTCCTGGCCGATGGCGGCCACGCGCTCATCCCAGTAGGGCATCGAGATCGAGATGCCGTTCGACTTGGTGGCGGCGGTCAGGTGCTTCTTCGGGCGGCGCCGGGCCAGGTCGAAAGCGTACTTGAGGATGCGGTCGGTGCCGTGGCGGGTGAACACCGATTCCTGCAGCACGAATTCGCGCTCGGTCCCTTCGAACATCTTGCCGCCGACCGAGGAGTATTCGCCTTCGGTGTTTTCGCGCACCACGTAGAAATCGATGTCACCCGGCTTCTTGCCTGCCAGCGGGCAGGGCACGCCCGGCATCAGGCGCACCGGGCGCAGGTTGACGTACTGGTCGAACTCGCGCCGGAATTTAAGGAGCGAACCCCACAGCGAGATGTGGTCGGGCACCGTGTCGGGCCAGCCGACGGCGCCGAAATAGATGGCGTCGAAACCGTCCAGCTGCTGGCGCCAGTCGTCCGGCATCATCTTGCCGTGCTGCGCGTAGTAGTCGCAGTCGGCCCAGGCGAAGGTGGTGAATTCGAGCGCGATGCCGAAACGGCGCGCCGTCGCGTCCAGCGCGCGCAGGCCCTCGGGCATGACTTCCTTGCCGATGCCGTCGCCGGCGATGACTGCGATCTTGTGGGTTTTCATGGGGCGTCCTCTTGCTGTGCTTAGGTAGAGCGATCAGCATAATCCCAAACGGATTGTTTATAATGTGGCACTCTGTGATATCAAGGAACACGATGCGTGAATAATCTGTTGGAGAATGCCGACCTGCGGGTCTTCGTGACCGTGGTGCGCAAGGGATCGTTCGCGGCGGCGGCTGCGGAGCTGGGCATGTCAGCGGCCTATGTCAGCAAGCGGATCGGCGTGCTTGAAGACGCGCTGGGCGTACGGCTGTTCCAGCGCACCACGCGCCGCATCGTCATCACCGAGGACGGCGAACAGGCATTCGGCCGCGCCCAGGCCATCCTGGACAGCCTGGACGACCTGGTCGACGAGGTGTCCGAGCGGCGCCGCGAGCCGAGTGGACGGGTGCGCATCTGCAGCAGCTTCGGCTTCGGGCGCAATGTGGTGGCGCCGGCCATTGCGAAACTGGTGCGCGCCTGGCCGGCGCTGCAGATCCGGTTCGAGGTGTTCGACCGCCTGGTCGATCCGGTGGCCGAGGGCTTCGACCTCGATGTGCGGATCGGCGACGAGATCGCGCCGCAGCTGATTGCGCGCCAGCTGATGGCCAATCACCGCATCCTGTGCGCCGCGCCTGGATATGTCGCGCAGCACGGTGCACCGCGTTCGCTGCAGGAGCTGTCCGGTCACCAGTGCCTGGTGATCAAGGAACGCGACCATCCATTCGGCGTGTGGCGGCTGCGTTCGCGCGGTGTCGACGAGACGGTGAAGGTCTCGGGCGCGCTGTCGACCAACCATGGCGAGATCGCGTTGCGCTGGGCGCTCGACGGCGCCGGCATCATCCTGCGCTCGCGCTGGCATGCGCAGCCCCATCTCGATGCCGGGCGGCTGGTGCAGGTGCTGCCCGATTTCACCCAGGACGCCAATGTGTGGGCCGTCTATCCGCAGCGCTTGGGTAATTCGGCCAAGGTGCGGGTGTGCGTGGAGTTCCTGGAGCGCGAACTGGCGGCGGCGCAGGCGCCAGGCTAGGGCATAGTTACGGCCTGGGCCGCACCTCGATCGGGAGTGACTGCACCGCAATAGTGCATCGCACAAGAATGTTTCCCATTCGGTACGCACGGATGCCGCACGTATCGACATTGCATCGCAACATGAGCGATAATAGCGACCCGAAGCACTCCGTACCCCGTGAGATTCGGTCTTTTGCGCCCACCAGGCGCGCCGTTGAACCCTGTTGCCAGACTATCGCAAGGAACATGAACTTCAGCTCGTCGCTCGTCACTACCCCCTGCACGGCCATCCGGCGGAACCTTTCCGTTGGCGTGGCGATCGCTTCCATCGACACCGATGCGGCGGTACGAGGATGAGCCAGTCTGCCATGTTCCCGGGTTCGGCCGCGCCGAGCCCGCGCCCCGTCGTGGCTAAGCCGCATTCGCTGCTCGATGACGTCTACGGGATTACCGTGGGCGTGCTGTTCGTCACGGTCGGCATCGTGCTGTTGCAGGCGGCCCAGCTGATCACCGGCGGCGTGGCCGGCATCGCGCTGTTGTCGTCGTATGTGAGCGGGGTATCGGTCGGCACCTTGTTCATGATGATCAACGTGCCATTCTTCCTGTTCGGCTACCTGTTCATGGGCCCGCTCTTCACGCTGAAGTCGCTGGCCGGCAGTGCGCTGATCATGGGCCTGCTGAAGATCATGCCCTACGTGCTGGTGATCGACCACATCCATCCCGCGGTGGCGGCGCTGGGCGGCGGCACCTTCTGCGGCATGGGCATCCTGGCGCTGGCGCGCCATGGCGCCGGCGTGGGCGGCACCGGCATCGTGACCCTGTGGCTGCAAAAGAAATACAACATCAACGCCGGCCGCACCCAGGTGATGATCGACAGCGTCATCCTGCTGCTGGCCCTGGGCCTGGTGGCCCCCCACCTGGTCGGCTGGTCGGCAGTAAGCGCAATCGCCATGAGCAGCATGGTCATGGCCTGGCACCGCGCCGGCCGCTACTTCGGCAGCTAAGCTTCCACAATTAGGGTCAGAGTAAAATTATTGAGCAATTTCTTGACTTGATCGGCAGCTATTTCTAATAAGCAGGTGCCGGCAGTCAGGTAGGGGAATAATGAGGGTCAGAGTGAGATGCACCGGGATGGTGGACAGGGTTAATCAGGTACACCTGTGCATTTTTTCCACCTGGGAGGGCGTTTGGTAGCCGAGGGTTTGGTGGAGGCGCTGATGATTGTAATACACGTCGATGTAATCAGTGATTGCAGCCAATGCTGATTGGTGGTCATCGTAGATCGTGTGATGGGTCACTTCGTTTTTCAGGTTTGAGAAAAAGCTCTCTGCCACGGCATTGTCGTGGC
>NZ_STGG01000036.1 GCF_005222695.1 Massilia sp. HP4
GGCGGGAATGATCTCCCGCTTCGATGGTAGCTGTTTCTTTTTCATGTTTATCCTTTAGGGACATATTGTCCCTTATTTGGATGTTCATGAAACCCGGACCATCTCAACCTGACCCCGCAGTTTTTGTGACCCCGCAGTTTTTGGTGCCTTACAGCTCGGTGCGCAGCGCGAATAGTTCCGGGAACAGCACCACGTCCAGCATCTTGCGCAGGTAGCTCACGCCGGCCGTGCCGCCGGTGCCGGTCTTGAAGCCGATGATGCGCTCGACCGTGCTGACGTGGCGGAAGCGCCAGAAGCGGAAGGCGGTCTCCAGGTCCACCAGCTTCTCGGCCAGCTCGTACAGCGCCCAGTGGCGATCCGTGTCGCCATACACCTGCAGCCAGGCCGCCTTGACCGAATCGTCGGCGCGGGTCGGCTGGGTCCAGTCGGCCTCGAGCCGCGCCGGATCGATCCGCAAGCCGCTGCGCGCCAGCAGCATCACCGCCTCGTCGTAGATCGACGGCAGCCCCAGCTCGTGCGCGAGCAGGGCGTGGGCCTCGGGCGACTTTTCGTGCACCGCCAGCAGGGCCGCGTTCTTGTTGCCGAGGATGAACTCGAGTTCGCGGTACTGGAACGACTGGAAGCCCGAGGAGGCGCCAAGGTAGGGGCGGATCGCCGTGTATTCGGGCGGGGTCATGGTGGCCAGCACGTCCCAGGCGTGCACCAGCTGATCCATGATGCGGGCGACCCGGGCCAGCATCTTGAAGGCGGGCGGCAGGTTGTCTTCGCGGATATGGCGGCGCACTGCCTGCAGCTCGTGCAGCATCAGCTTGATCCACAGCTCGCTGGTCTGGTGCTGGACGATGAACAGCAGCTCGTTGTGGTTCGGCGAGCGCGGATGCTGGGCGTTCAGGATCTGGTCCAGGCCCAGGTAGTCGCCGTAGCTCATGGCTTCCTTGAAGTCCATTCTTGCCCCGTGCCATTCGGCGGGGTGTTTGCTGGTGTCGGTCATGATGTTGGTCATCCAGTCAGGTGACGGCGCCGCGTTCGGCGGCGATGTCGTAGTCGCCGCGGTCGAGGATGTCCTTCAGGATCCCGACCGCGTCCCAGACGTCGGCAAAGCTGGTATACAGGGGTGTGAAGCCGAAGCGCATGATCTCGGGCTCGCGGTAGTCGCCGATCACGCCGCGCGCGATCAGGGCCGCCATCACCGCATAGCCGTGCGGATGGGTGAAGCTGACCTGGCTGCCGCGGCGCGCGTGCTCGCGCGGGGTCACCAGGCCCAGCGGGTGGCCGGCGCAGCGGTTTTCGACGAGATCGATGAACAGGTCGGTCAAGGCCAGCGACTTGGCGCGGATCGCGGCCATGTCGGTCGCCTCGAAGATCTCGAGACCGCATTCGACCAGCGCCAGCGACACGATCGGCTGGGTGCCGCACAGCGCGCGGCCGATGCCGGCCACTGGCGCGAAGGCGGGCGCCATCGCGAACGGGCTGGCGTGGCCCCACCAGCCGGACAGCGGATGGTCGAACTGCGCCTGGTGCTTGCGCGGCACCCAGATGAAGGCCGGGGCGCCCGGTCCGCCGTTCAGGTATTTATAGGTGCAGCCGACGGCGAAGTCGGCATCGGCGCCCGCCAGGTCGACCGGCACCGCGCCGGCCGAGTGGGCCAGGTCCCAGACGGCCAGCGCCCCTGCCTCGTGCGCCAGGCGGGTCAGCCCGGCCATATCGTGCTGGTAGCCGGTGCGGTAGTTGACGTGGGTGAGCATCAGCACGGCGCAGTCGGCATCGAGCGCGGCCGGGATCTCGTCCACGCTGTCGACCAGCCGCACCCGGTAGCCGCGTTCGAGCCAGCGGGTCAGGCCCTCGGCCATATAGATATCGGTCGGGAAGTTGCTGCGTTCGGTCACGATGGTACGGCGGTCGTTACCGCGGCGGTCGCTGGCCGCGTCCTGGGCCTGGATCCGCAGCGCGGCGGCCAGCGCCTTGAACAGATTGAGCGAAGTGGTGTCGGTAACGGCCACTTCGCCCGGCGCGGCGCCGACCAGCGGGGCCAGGCGGTCGCCCAGGCGCTTGGGCATGTCGAACCAGCCGGCCGTGTTCCAGCTCTTGATCAAGTCGGTTCCCCATTCGCGCGCCACTACCTCCTGGGCGCGGGCCAGGGCGGCGACAGGGCGGGCGCCGAGCGAGTTGCCGTCCAGGTAGATGACGCCGTCGGGCAGGTCGAAGCGGGAGCGCAGCCCGGCCAGCGGGTCGCGCGCGTCGCGCGCCAGGCAGTCGGCGCGGGTGGTGGTCGATGCGGTCATGCCGGTCCCATATCAATAGTTGACGCTTCAAGAATGTTTACAGGTCGGCAGTGTAGCAAGTTCCATGGCGATCGACAGCATGGCGTTGCCACTGAAGCATCAAACGGGAGGGCAAAAAAAATGTTCAAATTTTTTTGCATCGAACCCTAAAGTTCCTGATGAGCTGTCCGATAACGATTCGGAAGGGCGGTAAGGCGTCGAAAAAATATCAAAAAATATTTTCAGACAGCCCTAAAGTCCGCGATGTTGCTGCCGTTAATGATGAGTGAGGTGCAGAAAAGCAACACTTGCAACTCGGCAGTAACGGTGTTTTCTGAGTTTCCGACAGTAAATTCAGCAAAACCTGTAGTGATTCTGCGACAGCCGAGGGCTGTAGTAGACCCAAATCAAGGCGCTTCCCGGCGCCATTCCAACCCAGTTTTCACCTGGGTTTTCATAGGGAGCCAGAGGCGTTTGTCAGACAAACTCCTAGGGCTCCACCTCGTCGTTCGCCTACCCAAAATACAGATTTCGTCCAATTCTCGAAAAGTTTCCTCACAGTCAGAATCTATCTCGTCGGCAACACAAAAAACGCCGAAACAACCAACGGAGAGAGAAGATGACGATGAACGACATGATGGCTGAGATTCGCGACGCAAACCTGAGCTACCTGATGCTGGCCCAGCAGATGATTCGTGCCGACAAAGTCACCGCCATCTTCCGCCTGGGTGTGTCGGCCGAGATCGCCGACCTGATCGAGGGCATGAGCAATGCCCAGATCCTGAAGCTCGCCGGCGGCAATATGATGCTGGCCCGCTTCCGCTTCGACGACAGCGCCATCCTGGGCATGCTGACCAGCCACACCAAGGAACGCAGCCTGGCGCAATCGCACGCCGCCATCCTGATGGCAGGCCAGCCGGTCGAAGAGATCGTATAATCCCTGCCAGCGGTCTTGCTGGAAGACCGCATGGAACCAGGCAGGGAAGCAGACCATGAGCAAAAAGAGCGTCGTATCCGAAGCGCAGGAAATCCAGCTCGCGATCGAACTGATCAACCTGGGCGCACGCCTGCAGTTGCTGGAGACCGAGGTCTCGCTGTCGCGTGAACGCTTGCTCAAACTGTACAAGGAGCTCAAGGGTGTCTCTCCACCCAAGGGCATGCTCCCGTTCTCGACCGACTGGTTCCTCACCTGGCAACCGAACATCCACTCCTCGTTGTTCATCAATATCCACCAGTTCCTGGTGGAGCATGCCGGCGCTACCGGCATCCAGGCCGTCATGAAGGCCTACAAACTCTATCTCGAACAAATGCCGCCGGCGCCGGGCGAAGAACCGCTGCTGTCGCTCACCCGCGCCTGGACGCTGGTCCGCTTCTTCCAGAGCGGCATGCTGCTGCTGGCCCCGTGCAGCCGCTGCCAGGGCAAGTTCATCGTCAACGCCCTCGACCTGAATGCCGACTACCTGTGCGGCCTGTGCCATATGCCTTCGCGCGCCGGCAAGACCCGCAAGGCCAAGGATGCCCGCGAGGCCGCCGAGCGCGCCGTCGCCGATGCGGCCGACGACGAATCCGGCCGCGACCGCGCCTGACTTCGCGGCGCGCTCTTCCTTGCGCTGCTTGAGATTTCCCGCGGTCCGGGCGCTCCTGATCCAGGTCGCCGCCTTTCCGCTCACCCTCGCCATTGTCTACCTGCTCGCCAGCAGCGGCGTCGTTTTCCATTACTGGCATGTGGCCCTGGTGCAGGGCGTGGTTGCCGCGCTGCTGTCCTGGTGGCGCGGCCTGGCCAGCTGGTGGCGCGCGATCCAGTTCGGTTTTCCGCTGGCGCTGCTGGGCGCCAGCGGTCTGGCCATTCCACCGGCCGCCTTCCTGGCGATCTTCCTGTTCCTGTTGTTACTGTACTGGTCGACCTATCGTACGCAAGTGCCTTACTACCCGTCCGGACGCAAGGTGTGGGCGGCAGTGGACGCCGCGCTGCCGCAAGGCCGGCTGCTGCGCGTGATCGATATCGGCAGCGGGATCGGCGGCCTGGTGCTCGAGCTGCAACGGCGCCGGCCCGAATCGACCATCGAGGGCATCGAGCTGGCGCCGCTGCCGTGGCTGGCCAGCCACGTGCGCGCGCTCCTCGCACAGAGCGGCGCCCGGTTCATTCGCGGCGACTATGAAAAACTCGACCTGGGCCGGTACGACGCCGTGTTCGCCTACCTGTCGCCGGCCGCCATGGGCGCGCTGTGGCGCAAGGCCGCGCGCGAGATGCGGCCCGGTTCGACGCTTTTTAGTTACGAATTCATCATCGAAGACCGGCCGCCGAGCCGCGTCGTCCACCCGGTCGCCGGCGGACCGGCGCTGTACATGTGGGACTTTTAGGCGACAAACGGTGAGTATTCAGGGTGGTTTTACTTGCCCGTGGGCCATTCTCCAGCTAGAGTAGTTCCCTACATAAACTTTTTCTGAAATTACCGGTTTCGGGTCCTCAGGACGAGGTCGAAACAGGCTTTTCTGGAGCAAAATCCCTTGTTAGTGATTGTTGGTTATATCCTCGTCTGCGCTTGCGTCTTCGGCGGGTTCGCGCTCGCCGGTGGCCACCTGGCCTCGCTGTGGCAGCCGATCGAGCTCCTGATGATTGGCGGCGCCGCATTTGGCGCCTTCTTCGTCGGTAACAACGGCAAGTCGATCAAGGCCACCATGAAGGCCTTCCCGAGCGTCTTCAAGGGCTCCAAGTATACGAAGGACATGTATATGGAGCTGATGGCGCTGCAGTTCGATGTGCTTTCCAAGGTACGCAAGGAAGGCCTGATGTCGATCGAGGGCGACATCGAGGCGCCTGAATCGTCGCCGCTGTTCTCCAAATATCCTGCGGTGGTGGCTGACCACCACATCATCGAATTCATGACCGATTACCTGCGCCTGATGGTGTCGGGGAATATGGACGCGATGCAGATCGAAAACCTGATGGACAACGAAATCGAGACCCACCACCACGAGGGCGCGGTTCCGGCCCACGTGATCGCCAAGATCGGCGACGGCCTGCCGGCGTTCGGCATCGTGGCAGCGGTCATGGGCGTGGTCCACACCATGGAATCGGTCGGCTTGCCGCCGGCCGAGCTGGGCATCCTGATCGCCAAGGCGCTGGTCGGCACCTTCCTGGGCATCTTGCTGGCCTATGCCTTCGTCAGCCCGCTGGCGAGCGTGCTCGAACAAAAGCTCGAGGAATCGACCAAGATGTTCCAGTGCGTGAAAGTCACGCTGCTGGCGAGCCTGAACGGCTATGCGCCGGCGCTGGCCGTGGAATTCGGCCGCAAGGTGCTGTACTCGACCGAGCGCCCGAGCTTCGCCGAGCTCGAAGAGCACATCAAGAAGAAGAAGTAAGCCGCGATGACCGCATTCGATAGTACGTCCTGCAGGGTGAAGGGAGGCGCGCATGGCTGACGACAACGCGCGGCCGATCGTCATCAAGCGCATCAAGAAGGTGGCCGGCGGCCACCACGGCGGCGCATGGAAGATCGCGTACGCCGACTTCGTGACCGCGATGATGGCGTTCTTCCTGCTGATGTGGCTCCTGGGCTCGACCGCCAAGGGCGACCTGGTCGGCATTTCCGAATACTTCAAGACGCCGCTGAAAGTCGCGATGGCGGGCGGCTCGGGTTCGGGCGACTCGTCGTCGGTGATCAAGGGCGGCGGCGAGGACCTGACCCGCACCGCCGGCCAGGTCAAGCGCGGCGATTCGCCGCCCGAGAAAAAGACCTATGACCTGCAGGCGGCCAAGGCCGCGCTGGCGCGCGAGGAAGGACAGCGCCTGCAAATGCTCAAGTCGCGCCTGGAAGCGGCCATCGAGGTCAACCCGATGCTCAAGAAGTACCAGAACCAGCTGCTGCTCGACATCACCAGCGAAGGCCTGCGGATCCAGATCGTGGACGAGAAGAACCGCCCGATGTTCGCGCTGGCCAAGGCCGAGCTGCAGCCGTACACGAAAGAGATCCTGCACATCATCGGCATGGTGTTGAACGAGGTGCCGAACAAGCTGGGCATCTCGGGCCACACCGATTCGACGCCGTACTACAGCGATGCCGGCTACAGCAACTGGGAATTGTCGGCCGACCGCGCCAACGCCTCGCGCCGCGAGATGGTGCTGGGCGGCCTGCAGGACGACAAGGTGTTGCGCGTGGTGGGCCTGGCCGCGGCCGCCCACCTGGACGCCAGGGACCCGTTCAACCCGGTCAACCGCCGCATCAGCATCATCGTCATGAACAAGCGCACCGAAGACGCGGTGCGGCGCGACGCGGCGACGCTCGACGTGCCGGCGGAAGACGCGGCAGGCGCGGCGACCGCCACGCTGGAAGCGGTGAAAAAGTAGGCCAGGGCAGGACTGGAGAGAAGAAATGACAAGAAAAAAAATATTGGGATCGCACGTCAAGCGCCTGTTGTCCGGCGTGTCCCTGCACGGGCGACGCCACCTGACCGAGGTCGAGACCGACCTGCTGCAGACCGAACTGCTGCTGGAAGAAGCGATCGACAAGCTCACCGCCAGCTTCATGGCGGTGCATGGCGCGGTCGGCGCGCGCCAGGGAGCGATCGAGCGGCTGCTGGACGGCGGCACCCCGACGCCGGAAGACCGGGCCTTGTTGTCGTCGATGTCGGGCGAGGTGGGGTTGCACGTGAACACGGCGATCACCAGCATGCAGTTCCAGGACATGACGGCGCAACTGATTGAACGTACACTGCGACGCGTGGCGGGCCTGCGCGACTTTCTGGGCACGCTCAGCGAGCATGGCGCCGATATCGCCCCAGAGACCGACAGCGACGAGATCGTCGAGCGGCTCGGCAAGGTGAGCATGGCGCTGGCGATCCAGTCGCTCGAACTGCGCAGCATGCTGCGCCGCTCGGTCGAGCAGAAGCACCTGGAAAGCGGCGACGTCGAGCTGTTCTGAGCGCACACTACAAATAAACAATTCAACCGGCGCGAAGCCGGATACAAGATAGCAGGAGCAAAGCATGGCAAAAACGATTCTCGCGGTCGACGATTCCAGTTCGCTGCGCCAGATGGTGGCGTTCAGCCTGAAGGCGGCAGGTTACAACGTGGTGGAAGCTGTCGACGGCCAGGACGGTCTCGAGAAGGCAAAGCTGCAGGCCGTGGACCTGGTGCTGACCGACCAGAACATGCCGAAAATGGATGGCCTGCAGCTGATCAAGACCCTGCGCACGCTGCCGGGCTATGCCAAGACCCCGATCCTGATGCTCACCACCGAGTCGTCGGACGAGATGAAGAGCAAGGGCCGCGCCGCCGGCGCCAACGGCTGGCTGGTCAAGCCCTTCGATCCGCAGCGCCTGATCGAGGTGGTCAAAAAAGTGATCGGCTGACGCCATGCGCGACGCCCTGACCTTGCCCCCATCCGAGCGGACGGCCTTATGACCATCGACATCAGCCAGTTCTACCAGGTCTTTTTCGACGAAGCAGAGGAACTGCTCGCCGAAATGGAACGCCTGCTGCTGGGCGTCGACGTCGCCGCGCCGGATGCGGAAGACCTGAACGCGATCTTCCGCACCGCCCATTCGGTCAAGGGCGGCGCCTCGACCTTCGGCCTGACCGATATGTGCGACGTGACCCACGTGCTGGAGTCGCTGCTGGACCGCGTCCGCAAGGGCGAGATGGCGCTGACCTCGAACCACGTGGACGCCTTTCTGGCGGCCAAGGACGGGCTCAAGATGCAGCTCGATGGCCACCGCCATGGCGCGCAGGTCGACAACGAAGCCATCGCCAATGTGCGCATGGCCCTGCACGACCTGGCCGAGGGCCTGGTCCCGGCCGCGCCGGTCGTGGCGCCGTCGTACCTGACGGCTGCGCCGCGTACCGAGCATTCCCTGGACAACGCGCACCGCTACAAGATCGAGCTGCCGCAGGTCGCGCAGCGCGACATCAATGCCCTGGTCGACGAGCTGGGCCTGATGGGCCGCGTCTCGGTGGCCCCGCTCGACGGCGGCCGCACGGCACTCATCATCACCACCCACGAGAGCCTGGACGATATCATCGCGATCTGCTCCTTCGTGCTCGACCCCGACGACCTCAGGATTTTCGAGGCGCCGGCGCTCACGCCCGAGCAGCGCGCGATCGAGGCGGCCGAACGCAAGCGTGTCGAGGATGCCCAGGGTTATGGTTTCTTCGGGCCGGACGACGACGTCGCGCCCGCCAGCGGCGAGCTGTCGGAAGACGACCTGGGTTACGGTTTCTTCCAGCCGATCGAGCAGATCCGCGCCGCCGCCGGCATCGTGGCCGCGGCGCCTGAACCGGCGGCCGCAGCGGCCGCGGCGATCTCGGCCCAGGCACAAAACATGGTCGAGCACCTGGCCGAACTGAGCGCCGAGAAAAAGGCCGCGAAGAAGGACGATAAGAACGAATCGTCGTCGATCCGGGTCTCGGTCGAGAAGGTCGACCAGTTGATCAACCTGATCGGCGAACTGGTGATCACCAATGCCATGCTCGAGCAGCGCAGCACCGTGCTCGATCCGATCCTGCACGAACGCCTGCTGTCCTCGGTGAGCCAGTTGGGACGCAACACGCGCGAGCTGCAAGAAGCCGTGATGTCGATCCGGATGATGCCGATGGACTTCGTGTTCTCGCGCTTCCCGCGCATGGTGCGCGACCTGGCCGGTAAGCTCGGCAAGAAGGTCGACTTCATCACCCACGGCGCCGCGACCGAACTCGATAAAGGCCTGATCGAGCGCATCGTCGATCCGCTGACGCACCTGGTGCGCAACTCGATCGACCACGGCGTCGAGATGCCGGCCGCGCGCGTCGCCGCCGGCAAATCCGAAGCGGGGCGTTTGTTCCTGTCGGCCGGCCACCAGGGCGGCCACATCGTGATCGAGGTGGCCGACGATGGCGGCGGCCTGAATCGCGATAAGATCCTGGCCAAGGCGGCCTCGAATGGGCTCGCGGTGTCCGACAATATGAGCGATTCGGACGTCTGGCAGCTGATCTTCGCGCCGGGCTTCTCGACCGCCGAAGTGGTCACCGACGTCTCCGGCCGCGGGGTCGGCATGGACGTCGTCAAGCGGAACATCACCGCCATGGGCGGCACGGTCGACATCCGTTCGGCGGCCGGCTTCGGCACCACGATCTCGATCTCGCTGCCCCTGACGCTGGCGATCCTGGACGGCATGTCGATCCGGAGCGGCGAGGAAGTCTATATCCTGCCGCTGTCCTTCGTGGTCGAATCGCTGCAGCCGGCGCGCGAAGATGTGCGCGACATCGCCGGGCGCGGGCGCGTGCTGAAGGTGCGCGGAGAATACCTGCCCTTGATCCCGCTGCACCAGATGTTCGACATCGAGCCGGTGCACCGCGAGCCGAGCGACGGCATCGTCGTCATCCTCGAGACCGAGGGCAAGAAGGCGGCGCTGTTCGTGGACGAGCTGGTGGGCCAGCAGCAGGTGGTGGTCAAGAACCTGGAAGCGAATTACCGAAAAGTGGCCGGGATTTCCGGCGCAACCATCATGGGCGACGGCGGCGTCGCCCTGATCCTGGACGTGGCGGCGCTGGTGCGCTCGTCGCGCCAGCTGGCCGACGATCCCGTCGTTCTTTAAATCTTTAGACTATCAACACAAGAGGAAACCCATGTCCAACCTGGCAAACACCACCTCGGCTGACGGGACCGCAAACGACGGCGCCGGCAACGAATTCCTGGCCTTCACCCTGGGCTCGGAAGAATACGGCATCGACATCCTGAAGGTGCAGGAAATCCGCGGCTACGAAGCGGTGACCCGCATCGCCAACGCACCCGAATTCATCAAGGGCGTGATCAACCTGCGTGGCATCATCATCCCGGTGGTCGACATGCGCATCAAGTTCAACCTGGGCACTCCGGTGTACGACCAGTTCACCGTCGTGATCATCCTGAACATCGGTGGCCGCATCATGGGCATGGTGGTCGATAGCGTGTCCGACGTCACCACCCTGACCCCAGACCAGATCAAGCCGGCGCCAGAGATGGGCACCGCGTTCAATTCCGACTACATGATCGGCCTGGGCACGGTCGATGAGCGCATGCTGATCCTGGTCGACATCGACAAGCTGATGTCGTCGGGCGAGATGGGCCTGATCGACAAGCTGGCCGCATAACAAGGCAGCGGCACGCAGCATCCACATCGGACCGCGTCAATCGTGGCGCGGTCCAACCAGCATCCAGAAGGCAAAGAACGTGCCGCAGCAGAAAACAGAGACGGTCAAGGAATTCGATTTCACGCGTCGTGACTTCGAACGGGTACGCGCGCTGATCCACCAGCGCGCCGGCATCTCGCTGGCCGACAGCAAGCAGGAGATGGTCTACAGCCGCCTGGCGCGGCGCCTGCGCGCGACCGGCATCCAGTCATTCACGAACTACCTGGACGACCTCGAAGCGGGCCGCATGGACCGCGAGTGGGAGTCGTTCACCAATGCGCTGACCACCAATCTGACCTCGTTCTTCCGCGAGGCGCACCATTTCCCGCTGCTGCTCGATCACCTGGTGGCCTTGCGCAAGAAGGACACGCGTCCGCTCACCATCTGGTGCTCGGCCGCCTCCACCGGCGAAGAGCCGTACTCGATCGCGATGACGGCCTGCGAAGCATTCAACACGCTCACGCCGCCGGTGCAGATCGTCGCCACCGACATCGATACCAATGTGCTGTCCACGGCCTCGAACGGCGTGTATCCGATGGAGCGGGTCGAGAAGATGAGCCCCGAGCGGCTGCGCCGTTTCTTCCTGAAAGGCAAGGGCGCCCACGAGGGCATGGCGCGCATTCGTCCCGAGCTACGGTCCCTGGTGACCTTCAAGCAGCTGAACCTGCTGGGCGACCGCTGGCCGCTGGAAGGGCAGTTCGACGCCATCTTTTGCCGCAACGTGATGATTTATTTCGACAAGCCGACCCAGCGCACCATCCTCGGCCGCTTCGTGCCATTGATGAAGCCGCACGCGCTGCTGTTCGCCGGCCACTCCGAGAACTTCCTGTACGTATCGGATTCGCTGCGCCTGCGTGGCAAGACGGTGTATGAACTCGACGGGCGCAGTGCCTGAGAACGGTAATTCCATGAACAGCCAGTTCGCCACCAACCTCTATCACGACCGCACCTTCAACGTCGACGCGGCCAAGATCCTGCCGGGCGAGTATTTTTATACCGGCAAGGACATGCTGATCGCGACCGTGCTCGGCTCCTGCGTCTCGGCCTGCATCCGCGACCGCCTGACCGGCCTGGGCGGCATGAACCACTTCATGCTGCCCGACGGCGGCGCCGATGCCGCCAGCAGTCCGGTCTCGGCATCCATGCGCTACGGCTCGTTCGCGATGGAGATCCTGATCAATGACTTGCTCAAGGCCGGCGCGCGGCGCGAACACCTCGAGGCCAAGGTCTTTGGCGGCGGCGCCGTGCTGCGCGGCTTTACCGCGATGAACGTCGGCGAGCGCAATGCGGCGTTCGTGATGCAGTTCCTCAAGACCGAACGCATCCCGGTGCTGGCCGAAGACCTGAACGACATCTATCCGCGCAAGGTGTTCTTCTTCCCGCGCACGGGCAAGGTGCTGGTCAAGAAACTGATGCAAACCCAGAACGATACGCTGGCCAAGCGCGAGCTCGACTACGCCAAGCGCCTCAAGGTCGAACCCGTCGGCGGCGCCATCGACCTGTTCTGATTCCTTGCCAGCTGAAAGGAAAAACTATGAAGACCAAGGTGCTGATCGTCGACGACTCCGCACTGATTCGCAGCGTGATGAGCGAGATCGTCAATTCCCAGCCCGACCTCGAAGTGGTCGCCACCGCGCCCGATCCGCTGGTCGCGCGCGAGCTGATTAAAAAGCATAACCCCGATGTGTTGACCCTGGACGTCGAGATGCCCAAGATGGATGGCCTCGATTTCCTGGAAAAACTGATGCGCCTGCGCCCGATGCCGGTGTTGATGGTGTCGTCGCTGACCGAGCGCGGCTCGGAAATCACGATGCGCGCGCTCGAACTGGGCGCGGTCGACTTCGTGACCAAGCCCAAGATCTCGATCCAGAGCGGCATGCGCGAGTATGCCGACATGATCGCCGACAAGATCCGCGCCGCGGCCCGCGCCCGCATCGCGCCGCGTTCGCGCACGGCGCCGGTGGCCAGCGCGCCGCTGTCGGCCCTGAGGAGCCCCCTGATTTCGTCCGAAAAACTGATCATCATCGGCGCCTCGACCGGCGGCACCGAAGCGATCCGCGAATTCCTGATGCAGATGCCCTCCGATTGCCCGGGCATCCTGATCGCCCAGCACATGCCTGAAGGTTTCACCAGCTCGTTCGCCAAGCGCCTCGATTCGCTGTGCAAGATCAGCGTGGTGGAGTCGGCCGGCAACGAGCGGGTGCTGCCTGGCCACGCGTATATTGCCCCGGGCCACTCGCACCTGCTGCTCACGCGCTCGGGCGCCAACTACATGACCCGCATCGAGCAAAGCCCGCCGGTCAATCGCCATCGGCCCTCGGTCGACGTGCTGTTCCGCTCCGCTGCGCAGGCGGCCGGTAAAAACGCGGTTGGTGTTATCCTGACCGGCATGGGCAAGGACGGTGCGGCCGGCATGCTCGAGATGCGCCAGGCGGGCGCCCACAACTTCGCCCAGGACGAGGCCAGCTGTGTCGTGTTCGGCATGCCGCGCGAGGCGATCGCGTTGGGCGCCGCCCACGATGTCGGCCCCTTGCAGGCCTTGCCGCGCATGGTGCTCGAACATCTGGCGGCGCAGGGCAGCCGGGCGTTGCGTGTTTGATCCGAATTAGAGTCGCAGCAATGCTTTCAGGGCTATTTTATCGCCGTGAGGCAACAAAAATGCTATTCTTGAGCCTGTAAAAAGCAGCTCACCCAACAAACCACAGTAAAAGATTCAAACGGAGTTATTCATGGCTGATCCAAAGATGCGTTTCCTGGTTGTTGACGATTTCTCGACGATGCGCCGCATTGTCCGGAATCTGTTGAAAGAACTGGGTTATGCCAACGTCGACGAGGCAGAAGACGGCGTGATGGCGCTGGCCAAGCTGCGCAGCGAATCGTTCGACTTCGTGGTGTCGGACTGGAACATGCCGAATATGGACGGCCTGACCATGTTGCAGAATATCCGCGCCGATCCAGCGCTGGCCAAGCTGCCGGTCCTGATGGTGACCGCGGAAGCGAAGAAAGAAAACATCATCGCCGCCGCGCAAGCGGGCGCCAGCGGCTACGTGGTCAAGCCGTTCACGGCCGCGACGCTCGACGAGAAGCTGAACAAGATCTTCGAGAAACTGGACAAAGCCGGAGCCTGAAATGGGTGAGATGAACTCGGCGCACGAGGCCAGCGCGGCCTCCTCGCATGAAGAGGTGCTCAAGCGGGTCGGCCTGATGACCCGTGCGCTGCACGAAAACCTGCGTGGGCTGGGGCTCGACAAGCTGATCGAGAAAGCGGCGAGCGACATCCCCGATGCGCGCGACCGCCTCGATTACGTCGCGCGCCTGTCGGAACAGGCCGCCAAGAAGGTGCTGGATGCGACCGATGCGGCCGGCCCACTGCAAGACGCGATCGAAACCCGCTCGGCCGAGCTGGCGTCCGGCTGGCAGTCGCTGCTGGACAAGGACGCGACCGAGGCCGAATGGCGCGAGATGGCCCAGCGCACGATTGCCAGCATGAACGAGTCGGCCGCGGGGGCAGTTGCCACCCGCAGTGAGCTGATGAACATCATGATGGCCCAGGACTTCCAGGACCTGACCGGCCAGGTCATCGGCCGCATCACCGGCATCGCGCAAAACCTCGAGAAGCAACTGGTGCAGGTGCTGATCGATTTCGCGCCGAGCGAGATCAAGCGCGATCTCGACAACGGCCTCTTGAACGGCCCGCAAATCAAGCCAACCGGCACCGAAGTCGTGGCCAACCAGGGCCAGGTCGACGACCTGCTCGACAGTCTCGGTTTCTAGGCCAGCGCCGGGCAACAACCAACGGCGCCTCCATGCATCGCACTAACTTCATCGTCCGCGAACCGCTGCTCGACCCCAGGCAGCGCGTGATCGGCTATGAACTGTCGTGGCAACAGCACGACGGTCGCATTCCCACCGACCACGACCTGGAAGGGCTGGTCGGCTTCGTGGCCCAGCACGTCAACCATGAAGATCACGGCTGGCTGCTGCGCGACAAGATCCTGTTCCTCGACGCGGTGCCGGCCATGCTCTCGACCGATGCCCTGCACGCGCTGCCGCCGGAACGCACCGTCCTCGCCTTCGACATCCGCCAGCTGGCCGATCTCGACGTGCGCTCGGCCGTGCAGGCCGTGCGCGCCGGCGGCGTCGGCGTGGCGATCCGCGGCTGCGATATCAACCTGCTGGGGCGCAACCTGTCGCCCTATGCGTCCTATCTCGAGGTGCGCTTTACCGGCGCCAATGTGGCCGACCAGGCCCGCACCTATGCCGCCGCCAAGCATTCGGCGCTGCGCATGGTGGGGCGGCCGGTGGGCACCTGGGCCGACTTCGACGCCTGCGCCGCGCTGGGGCTGGATGCCTTCGTCGGCAAGCTGCACCTGACGCCGCGGCCGGGCAACCCGGTCAAAGGCATGAACCCGACCCAGAGCGTGATCCTGCAACTGATGCAGCTGGTGCAGACCAACGAGGACGTGCCCAAGCTCGAGAGCGTGCTGAAACGCGATCCAGCGCTGACGTATAAACTGCTGCGGTATATCAATACCGCCGGCTTTGGTGCGGGGCGCGAGGTGCATTCATTGCGCCAAGCGATTTCGTTGCTGGGGTATGCGCCGCTGTATCGCTGGCTGGTGCTGCTGCTGGCCACGGCCAGTTCCAGTGGCTACTCTCCGGTGCTGATGGAGACGGCGGTCGTGCGCGGCCGCCTGGCCGAATTGCTGGGGCAGAAATTCCTGGGCAAGGGCGAGGCCGAGAACCTGTTCGTGGCGGGAATGTTCTCGCTGCTCGACCGGTTGCTGGGGCTGTCGATGGACGAGGTGCTGCAGACCATCCAGTTGCCGGATGAAGTGGTGCAGGCCTTGCGGCGCAGGGAAGGGCGTTACGGGCCGTATCTCGCGCTGGCCGAGGCGTGCGAGCTCAATTCGAATCTGGTGGCGTCGCTGGCCGAGTCGCTCGATATCGCACCGACCGAGGTCAACCAGGCGCATTTGTCGGCGCTGGCCTGGGCGCAGAGCGTGGCGGTGGAAGCCTAACGCGCGGCGCGGCGCTCCGGCTGCCCGGTCGTCACAAATCGCTCCAGCGTCTGCTGCAACTGCATCGAAATATTCACGAAACTGCACCCGATCTGCACCTGGTCGCCGAGCAGGAAGGTGCGGAACGGCCGCATCAGGCGCACTTCGAGGTCGGCCACGACCATCAGCGCCGGTCCCAGCTCCAGCCGTACCCCGATCAGCTTCTTGCCGACATGTAGCCCGAAGCATTGCTCGGGCGAAGCGCGCATGCCGACACCGCCCTGGGAAAAATCGTATAAAGGAAGTTCGTACTGCTTGCCCGACAAACCGAAACTGGCGGTGTAGTTGCCGCCGATCGGCGTCTCGACCCTGCGCGCGGAGCGCCGGTTCAGCACCAGGCAGTGTTCGGGGAAGGTCGCCGGCACCAGGTGCGCTTGCCCGGGCAGGCTCGCCCAGTCGCTTTCCAGTTCGAACTGCAATTTGGCGTTGCCGCCGATCGACGCGACGAAGGTGGCGTGGTGGGTATTCGGCAGCGCGTTGCCGGTGAAATCGAGCGTGAAATGTGGCAGTTCGGGATCGACCGACTCGATCCGGGCCAGGATCGGATCCTGGATGCCGGCATAGACCGTGACCGGATCACCGCTGAGCGCGAGCGCGGCCAAGGCCTCGCCGATGTCGAAAGGGTCCGACATTTGATGCGGCGTGGCATTGCCGGGAATACGGGTCAGCTGGTCTGAAGGCTTTGGCGGGCCCTTGCGGCGAAGAGCGACGGCATCGGAGACGTTCACGGCGGGGTCCTGGGCGTGATTGTAAAATGCTGCTGCACGGAAGTATAACGCTCTTTGCAATGTTGTTGCAAACTGGAAATCAACCGTGCAGCTTTAGCATCGATCAAATTTCCAGGTTATCGATCAGGCGGGTGCTGCCCAGTTTTGCCGCGGCAAGCACGACCAGCGGTTCGCCGCTTTCCAGGTCGGCGGCGCCGGGCGCCTGCAGGTCGATGCGCTTGCGCACCGAGATGTAGTCCGGCTTCCAGCCGCGCTCGGCCAGGGCCGCCATCGCGCGTGCCTCGACGGCGCCGACGTCGCGCTCGCCGCTGCGGATGGTGTCGGCCACCGCGTTCAGGTTCTGGTACAGCAGCGGCGCTTCGGCCCGCTCGCTGCTGGACAGGTAGCCATTGCGCGAAGACAGGGCCAGGCCGTCTTCGGCGCGGAAGGTCTCGGCGCCGATGATCTCGGTCGGCAGGGCGAACTGGCGCGCCATATTACGCACGATCATGAGTTGCTGGTAATCCTTCTTGCCGAACACGGCCACGCGCGGCTGCACGCAGGAAAACAGCTTGGTCACCACGGTGCACACGCCGCCAAAGAAGCCGGGACGGAATTCGCCTTCCAGCGTATTGCCCAGGCCATCCGGCGGCGCCACACGGTATTCTTGCGGTTCCGGATACAGATCTTTTTCGGTCGGCGCGAACAGCACGTATACGCCTTCTTTTTCCAGCTTGGCCACGTCTTCCTGGAAGGTGCGCGGGTATTTGTCGAAATCCTCATTCGGGCCGAACTGCAGGCGGTTGACGAAGATCGAGGCGACCACCGGATCGCCGTGGCGGCGCGCCAGGCGCATCAGCGACAGGTGGCCTTCGTGCAGATTGCCCATCGTCGGCACGAAGGCGGTGCGCAGCTGGCCGCGCAACTGGTCGCGCAATTCGTCAATGGAAGAAATGATTTTCATGGGTGATCGGAAAAGAATAAACCGGCCTTAAGCCGGCGAATAGGCCAGGCGCACGTAGATCGGCGCGAAGGGCTCGGCCTGTGTGATTTCAATCAAGGTTTCTTTGGCCAGTTCGAGCATGGCGACAAAGTGTACTACCACGATCGGTCGGGGCGCGTCAGCCACCGTGTGCTGGCCTGCGAACAGGTCACCGAACTCGACAAAACGCTGCGATTGCAGGGTGCGCAGGATGGCCGACATATGCTCGCGCACCGACAGTTCCTGGCGGCCAATCCGGTGGTGCTGGGTCAGCTTGGCGCGGCGCAGCACGTCAAGCCAGGCGCGCTGCAAGTCCCAGGGATCGACATCGGGCAGGGCGGGCGCCAGGCCCTGTTCCACGAACAGCTGGGGCCGCACGAAGTCGCGGCCTTCGTGGGGCACATTGCCCAGTGCCACGGCAGCGCTCTTGATCTGTTCATAGTCCAGCAGACGGCGGACCAGCTCGGCGCGCGGGTCGCCGGCGTCCTCGATGAGGTCGTCCTGGCGCTTGGGCAGCAGCATGCGCGATTTGATCTCGATCAGCATCGCCGCCATCAACAGGTATTCCGCCGCCAACTCAAGATTGCTCTTGCGGATCTGCTCCACGTACACCAGGTATTGCAGGGTCACCTGCGCCATCGGGATGTCGAGGATGTTGAAGTTCTGCTTGCGGATCAGGTACAGCAGCAGGTCGAGCGGACCTTCGAAGGCGTCGAGGAAGATCTCGAGCGCCTCGGGCGGGATGTACAGGTCGTTCGGCAGGCGCGTCAGCGGCTCGCCATACAGGCGTGCGATCGCGGCGTCTTCCGGCAGGGGCGGCGCGGCATGCCCGGTGTCCACGACGGCATCGGGGGGCAAATCCTGCCCCTCGGCTTGGGGCGTCATGCGCGCGCTCCCGTCCTCAGACCTTGTTCTGGTACGGGTAGGCTTGTTGGCTCAGGCGCGATTGCTTCACGCGTTCCTGTTCGTCGAGCGAGACCGGTTCCTTGTCCCACAGCAGCGCGCGGCCGGCAACCTGGCCTGCGTCCAGGTGCGGGTTCTGTTTCTTCAGTTCCGAGATGAACTTGGTATGCTCGGATTCGTACATCACGTGTTTTTTCGAGAAGATCATGATTCGCAGTGCGTAAAGTTATAAGCGGCTCGGTAGCCGGCGACGGGGCAGATTCTTGTGCCACACGCCGCCGGCGTCAAGTCTTACTTGTGCAACTCGTTCAGCTGACGGGCGATGATGTCGTGGTTGAGCCACACCACCGGCGCGATTTTTTCCGACGCGCCATGGAACATCAACGGGCCGGCGCCTTCCAGCACCAGGCTCGACAGGTGGTCGGTGATCAGCGCCTTCTTGTCCTTGTGCAGGGCGGTGATGGCTTCGGAGGTGCCGATCATGACGTCGGCAAGCTCCGGCGTGTTGTCCATCGGCCAGGCTTCGAAGTTGCGGAAGGTGGCGCTGGTCGCATCGTTATTGTAGCCCTCGATGGTGTCGAGCAGCTGTTGCAGCGAGGTGCCTTCGCCCAGCAGCTCTTCGCAGATGCGCCACTGCTCGTCGGCCCAGGCGCCGCCGCCTTCTTTCTTCAGCGCGCGCAGCAGCGGGAACAGCGACAGCTCGACGCCGACGAAGATGTCGGACGAGTTGGTGCGGATTTCCGGGCAATTGAACACGGTGGCATTGACGCCGCCTTTCCAGGCCGCCTCGGCGATCGATTCCAGGCGCATCTTGGCATAGCCCTGGGTGTAGTTGGTATAGGTCTGCCACTGGTACTGGTCCTGGATCAGGATCTCGGTGCCGTGGTAGCCATAGGCGGTGTAGCGCACTTCGCCGCCCGCTTGCTCGACGCGCGCGCGGATCGGCGCCGAGGCATCGATCAGGTATTTGAGCGTATTGGCCGAGACTTCGTCGAAGTTCATCAGGATCAATTTGCCCAGGTCGCTGTCGAGCAGGGCGCGCGAGGACATGAAGCGCTCGCCGCGGCCTTTATAGATGCGGTTGGCGATGGCCAGGAAGGCCTTGATGCGTGGAATGCCACCGGCCATCGTGTGGGCGAAGAAGACGTTGGCGCCATCCGGCACCAGCTTGTCGATCTCAGCCATCACGGTGGCGGCCGAGGCGGTGAAGCGGCGCACGCCGGCTTCGCGCGAGCGCTCGATGCGTTCCCAGTCGAGCTTTTCTTCTTGCCAGTTTTTCAGGGTGATACCCGACAGCATTTCGGTCGGGTTCTGTTCGCCTTCCGGGGCGTCCATGTCGAAGCCGGCCATCAGCGGCACGTTGATGATGCGGCCGCCCAGTTTCTCTTCCGCCTCGGCCAGTTCGGCATCGTCGAGCGCGCGCAGGACGCCGGCGTCGTCACGGCGGCCCACGGTGATGCCGACAATGGTCATGCCGGCGGCGCGCGCCTGGTCGATCAGGCCGTTCACATAGCCGCGGCCGAACAGTTCGCCGAACAGGACGAACACGTCGCCCTTGCGGAACACATTGGCTTCTGGGATATGGCGGAGAGGAGTCAAATCGGTCATATTATTAGCTACCTATCAAAAGAGTTTGTGGCGGCGTTTTGTCATATTTAAAACATGGCATTGTACACACACGCCACAAGCTCGGGAATGCTTCCCGAGGCTTGCATGAGGCCGCTCTACGGCCGGCTTTGCCGGCGATAAAGCGGCTGCATGCCTTGAAGATTAACGGATGCGCATGCCTGGCGTTGCGCCCGGCATCGGGTCCAGCAGGTACAGGCCCGGGTTCGTCTTTTCGTCGGCTGCCGAGGCGCACAGTACCATGCCTTCGGAGACGCCGAATTTCATCTTGCGCGGCGCCAGGTTGGCAACCAGCACGGTCAGCTTGCCGATCAGGTCTTCCGGCTGGTGGGCCGACTTGATGCCCGAGAACACATTGCGGTGACGGCCTTCGCCCACGTCCAGGGTCAGGCGCAGCAGCTTGCTCGAGCCTTCCACATGTTCGCAGTTGACGATCTTTGCCACGCGCAGGTCGATCTTGGTGAAATCGTCGATCGAGATTTCCGGGGCCAGGGCTTCGATATCGCTGTCGCCGGCCGACTCGGTGTGCGCTGCCTCAACTTTCGGAGCCGGCGCTGCAACCGCTGCGACGGCTGGCTTGTCGAACAGATTCTCGACCATCTTGGCATCGACGCGCTGCATCAGGTGGTTGTAGGCGCCGATGCTGCGGCCGAGCATGGTTTCATAGACAGCGGCGCCATGGGTGTCGGCCCAGCTCAGCTCAGTGTCACCCAGGAATTCGGTGACGCGCGCCGCGACGTTCGGCAGCACCGGCGCCATCAAGATGGTTAGCTGGCGGAACAAGATGAGCGCCGTGGTGCACACATCGTGCAATTCTGCGGTCTTGGTCTCGTCCTTGGCCAGCAGCCATGGCTTGTGCTCGTCGACGTACTGGTTGATGACGTCGGCGATTTCCATGATTTCGCGCAGGGCGCGGCCGTATTCGCGCGCCTCGAAAGCGGCGGCAATGCTGGTCTGGCGCTCGGCGCCGTCCGCCATCAAGGCCTTGCAGATCGTGTCGCGGGCGGTCTGCGACAGGCTGTCGGCCAGCTTGCCGTCGAAGCGCTTGGCGATGAAGCCGGCGCAGCGGCTGGCGATATTGACGTATTTGCCGATCAGGTCGCTATTCACGCGGGCCACGAAATCATCGCCATTGAAATCCAGGTCTTCGACCTTGGCGTTCAGTTTAAAGGCCAGGTAGTAGCGCAGCCATTCCGGATTCATGCCCAGTTCCAGGTAGCGCAGCGGCGAAATGCCCGTGCCGCGCGACTTGGACATTTTTTCATTGTTCACGGTCAGGTGGCCGTGCACCGCGACTTTCAGCTTGTCGATGATCGGGTGGCCCGAGAAGTTCAGCATCGCCGGCCAGAACAACAGGTGGAAGGACACGATGTCCTTGCCGATAAAGTGCAGTTGCTCGGCGTCCGGATCGTTCAGGAAGGCGTCGAAATCCTGGCCTTGCTTCTCGAAATAGTTTTTCAAGCTCGCCAGGTAGCCGACTGGCGCGTCCAGCCACACATAGAAGAACTTGCCTGGCGCATCCGGGATCGGGATGCCGAAGTAGGGCGCGTCGCGCGAAATATCCCAGTCGGCCAGCTTTTCGCCTTCTTCTCCCAGCCATTCCGAGACCTTGTTCACCATTTCGGGCTGCAGGCGGCCCGGGGTGTTCAGCCACTCCTTCAGGAAGGTGAAGCAGCGCGGGTCTGACAGCTTGAAGAAATACTGCTCCGATGGTTTCAGGACCGGGGTCGAGCCGGTGAACACCGAGAACGGGTTGATCAGTTCGGTCGGCTGGTAGGCGGCGCCGCAGACTTCGCAGTTGTCGCCATACTGGTCCTTGGCGTGGCAGACCGGGCATTCGCCCTTGATGTTGCGGTCGGCCAGGAACATGCCCTTGGCAGTGTCGTAGAAGCGGTCGACGGTCTTGGTGACGATCAGGCCGGCATCGCGCAGCTTGCGGTAGATGCCCTGCGACAGCGCGACGTTTTCCGGTGAATCGGTCGAATACCAGTTATCGAAAGCGATATGGAAGCCATCCAGGTATTGCCCACGGCCGGCGGCGATCTTGGCCACGAATTCCTGCGGCGTGATGCCTTCCTTCTCGGCCGCGATCATGATCGGCGTGCCGTGGGTATCGTCGGCGCATACAAAATGCACTTCGCGCGGCTGTCCGCTCAGTTTGTTACCCTCACGCTGCATTCGCTGGAAGCGGACCCAGATGTCGGCCTGGATGTATTCCATCATGTGGCCGATATGGAAGGCAGCGTTGGCGTAGGGCAGTGCAGTGGTGACGAACAGCTTGCGGGTCATGGTGTCGAAACGCTCGGGTTATATGAAAAGAAGCATTTTACCAGTGGATGGCCCTGTGCGCTCAGGGGGTATTGGCCCGGTTTGGGGCCTCCGGACCAGCCCGCAGGCCATTTTGCGCTACACTTCGCCCCAATATCATCCGGAGAGCACCATGAGCATCACTGAGAACGACGTCAAGACCGCTTTGTCGGAAGTCATCGATCCTAACACCCAAAAAGATTTTGTCACGACCAAGTCGGTCAAGAACATCAAGATCGAAGGCGCGCAAGTGTCTTTCGAGCTGGAATTGGGCTACCCGGCCGCCAGCCAGGTCGAAATGCTGCGTGGCATGGCGGCCGCTGCGGTGCTGGAGTTGCCCGGCGTCGAAGGCGTGGCGATCCGCGCCTATAGCAAGATCGTCTCGCACACGGTGCAGCGCGGCATGAAGGTCATGCCGAACGTCAAGAACATCATCGCCGTCGCCTCGGGCAAGGGTGGTGTCGGCAAATCGACCACGGCCGTCAACCTGGCCCTGGCCCTGTCCGCCGAAGGCGCCAGTGTCGGCATCCTGGATGCCGACATCTATGGCCCGTCGCAGCCGATGATGCTGGGTGTGTCCGGCCGTCCGCTCAGCCATGACAATAAAACCATGGAACCGCTGGAGAACCACGGCGTGCAGGTGTCGTCGGTCGGCTTCATGATCGATCCGGATGAGCCGATGGTGTGGCGCGGCCCGATGGCCAGTGGCGCCTTGCAGCAATTGCTCGAGCAAACCAACTGGCGCGACCTGGATTATCTGATCGTCGATATGCCGCCAGGCACCGGCGACATCCAGCTGACCCTGTCGCAGAAAGTGCCGGTCACCGGCGCCGTGATCGTTACCACGCCGCAAGACATCGCGTTGCTGGATGCGCGCAAGGGCCTCAAGATGTTCGAGAAGGTCGGCATCCCGATCCTGGGCGTGGTCGAGAACATGAGCACCCATACCTGCACCAACTGCGGCCATACCGAGGCGATCTTCGGCCATGGCGGCGGCGAGAAGATGTGCGCCGACTTCGGCGTCGACTTCCTGGGCGCGCTGCCATTGACCCTGTCGATCCGCGAGCAGGCCGACGCCGGCCGTCCGACCGTGGTTGCCGAGCCGGATGGCCAGGTCGCTGCTGTCTACAAGCAGATCGCGCGCAAGGTCGCGATCAAGATCGCCGAAAAGGCGAAGGACATGAGCAGCAAGTTCCCAAGCATCGTCGTCAAGAACGACTGATCCCCAGCGGGGTTCCACACCCCGCCAAACGTCCGCGCAACAAGCCCGACACTGACGCGCGCCAGCACATGTTGCTGGCGCGCGTCATGCATTTCGTATGCCGAAAACGC
>NZ_STGG01000037.1 GCF_005222695.1 Massilia sp. HP4
GAAAATAAAGTCGTTAGGAAATTCCCTACCTACACTCTGAGCTTGAGCATCCACGGCACAAGTGTGCGCAACGGGGATTGGGAATCACATGGACGACGACAGCACACAGCGGTGGAGCGGGCGCTACCTGGGCGTTGCGCACCGCTTCATCCCGGCCGCGCTGCAGCAGGACGCGGCCCAGGCCGCGCGCGCCACGAATGTGGTGAACGCGGCGGTGATGGCCGGCACCGCCGGGCCGCTGTATGCGCTCGCCTACTGGTCGCTGGGCCTGGAAACGGCCGCCGTCGAGATCCTGCTGTGCTGCGCGGTGATGCTGTCGGCGCCGCCGGTGCTGCGCCTGAGCGGCAGCGTGGTGGCGGCGCGCGAAGTTTTCCTGTGCGCGCTGTTCTTCAATTTCAGCTGGCTCAGCTGGCACCTCGGCGGCATCGTCTCGCCCACCGTCAGCTGGCTGATCACGGGGCCGGTGGTCGCCATGTTCCTGGGCGGGAGGCGCTGCGCCGGCGTCTGGCTGGCCATGAGCTGTGCCAGCGCTACCCTGATCTACCTGCTCGAGGCGAACGGCCTGGCCCAGCCGCTGGCGCCGCGTACCGACATGCCGCTGCTGCACCTGGTGTGCGACCTGGGCCTGTACGTCGTGGTGCTGGTATTCGTGCTGCTGTTCGAGCTGACCAAGAACGAGGGTTTTTCGCGCCTGCGCCAGGCGCTGTCGACGATCAACGAGCTGGCGATCCGCGACGAGCTGACCGGCATCCACAACCGCCGCTTCCTGCTCGACCTGGTGGAAAAGGAAAAGGAGCGCGCCGACCGCAATGGCAGCGAATTCTGCCTGTGCCTGTTCGACATCGACTTCTTCAAGCGCATCAACGATACCTACGGCCACGCGGCCGGCGACACCGTGCTGCGCGACTTCGCCCGGACGGTGCAGGACCAGCTGCGCGCGCTCGATGCCTTCGGGCGCTATGGCGGCGAAGAGTTCCTGCTGATGCTGCCCGAGACGCCGGCGGCGAGCGCGATCGCGCTCGCCGAACGGGTGCGCGGCGTGGTCGAGGGCTTGCGCTGCACGGACGGCGAACGCAGGATCACCATGACGGTCTCGGTCGGCGTGGCCGAGTACCGGCTCGGGGAAAAGGTGGCGCAAACCATCGTGCGCGCCGACCAGGCCCTGTACCTGGCCAAGTCGGGCGGCCGTAACCGGGTGCTGTGCCATGGCGAGGACGGCCCGGTCGACGTCGTTCCTGCCCCGGCGGCGGTAAGCGATGCGCGGGCGCCGGTCGAGGGCGCGGACGGCCACGGGCGCGACCAGTTGACGGGCCTCCTGAACCGGCGCCTGCTGCGCGACCGGCTGCGCCATGCGATGGACCGCGCGCGCCGCAACGGGCGCGTGGTGGCGCTGCTCCTGTTGAACATCAACCGCTTCAAGGAAGTCAACGACGCCCTCGGCTACGAGGCGGGGGATGCGCTGCTGCACCAGGCCGGCCATGCGATCCGGCGCTGCCTGCGCGACTGCGACACGGTGGCGCGCTGGGGCGGCGACGAATTCGTGGCCCTGCTCGAAGACCTGGGCAGCCAGGCCGATGCCCAGCTGGTGGCGGACAAGATCCTGGACCGGTTCACCGCGCCGCTGCCGGTCGCCGGGCGCGATTGCTATCTCACGCTGGCGGTGGGCATCGCCCTGTATCCGGTTCCCGCCGCGGCGCCCGATTGCGATGTCGATGCGCTGCTCAAGCGCGCCGACATGGCCAAGCGCAGCGCCAAGGGCTGGGGGCAGAACATCGTGCGCATCTATGCCGGCGCCGCCGCCAATGCGGTCGCCGGGGGCGGCGCGGCGTCGCAGAGCGAGCGCCTGGCACTGAAGAACGGCCTGCGCGACGCGCTGGCCCAGGGCCAGCTGTTCATCGAATACCAGCCGCAGGTCGAGCTGCGCGAGCGGCGCGTGATCGGGGTCGAGGCGCTGCTGCGCTGGCAGCATCCAGTATACGGTCGGATCGACCCGGGCCGCTTCATTCCGCTGGCCGAGGAAACCGGGATGATCGTCCCGATCGGCGAATGGGTGCTGCGCTGCGCCTGCCTGCAGAACCGCGCCTGGCGCGCCGCCGGCCTGCCCGAGATCAAGACCGCGGTCAACCTGTCGGCGCGCCAGTTGCGCGAGCCGGGCCTGGCGGGGCGCGTGATCGATATCCTGGAACAGACCGGGATGCCGCCGGCCTGCCTCGACCTGGAGATCACCGAAGGCATCCTGATCGAGGACCTGGCTGCCAACTGCGCCGTGCTGAGCCAGCTGCGGCGCGCCGGGGTGCTGGTCTCGATCGACGATTTCGGCACCGGCTACTCGAGCCTGAACTACCTGTGCGAGCTGCCGGTGGACATCCTCAAGATGGATGGCCTGTTCGTGCGCCGCCTGGGCGCGGCCAGCGGGCGGGCGCGTGCCTACGCCGTGGCCGACAGCATCGTGGCGATGGCGCACCGCCTCGGCCTGGTCGTGATTGCCGAGTCGGTCGAGACCGCGGAGCAGCTGGGCGACCTGTGCGCGATGGGCGTCGACGCCGCCCAGGGCTATCTGTTCGACCGGCCGCTGGCGCCCGAACTGGTGGCGGCGCTGCTGGCGCGCCAGGCGCGCGAATATGCGCCTGTTCCTGTGCCTGTGCCTGCGCGCGCGCCCGGGCCCGAGCCGCCGGCCGTGCTGCCGGCGTGAAGGCAAGGACTTGCGAAGCCCCATGGACCTCATCCTCGAAGTGCAGCTGGAGAACGCCGTGCAGAATGAATCGATCCCCTTCGACCCGGTGCGTGACCCGGCCGCCCTCGGCGCTTCCGGCGCGCTGGACGGCAACGTTGCCATGTATGCCCAGCCGCGCGGGCCCGACCTGCTGCGCCGCGGCGGGGCGCTCGACGCCTGGGTACAGCTGCGCGCGCGTCATGGCGTGTGGCCGTATGGCCGGGTGCTGACCGGTGCGCCCGGGCCGCTGGCCAGCGTCGCAGCCGGCGGCGAGGCGCCCGCGCGCGGCATCAATTTCGCCTCCCAGGATTACCTGTCGCTGGCCGCCCATCCGGCGGTGCACGAGGCGGCGCGGCGTGCGCTGCACGACGCCGGGCCGCACAGCGCCGGTTCGGCCGTCTTGCTGGGCAATACCCGCTATTCGCAGGCGCTCGAAAGCGCGCTCGGCGAGCTCCTGGGCCTGGACCAGCTGGTGCTGTTCCCGACCGGCTGGGCGGCGGCCTTCGGCGCCATCACGGCGCTGGTGCACTCGCTCGACCACGTGGTGATCGACGCCCTGGCCCACGCCTCGCTGCGCCAGGGCGCCGCCTGCGCCACCCGCAATGTGCTGGTGCACCGCCACCTGGATTGCGACCATGTGCGCGAGCTGCTGGCGCGGATCCGCGCCCAGGATGCGGCCAATGCCATCCTGGTGGTGACCGAAGGCCTGTTCAGCATGGATGCCGACAGCCCCGACCTGCCGCTCCTGCAGCACCTGTGCCGCGAATACGGCGCGACCCTGCTGGTCGACGTGGCCCACGACCTGGGCGCGCTGGGAGCGGGCGGGGGCGGGGTGCTGGCCAGCCAGCGCATGCTGGGCAAGGTCGACATCGTGATGGGCAGCTTTTCCAAGACCTTCGCCACCAATGGCGGCTTCGTCGCCTGCGCCAGCCAGGCGGCGCGGCGCCAGCTGCAGCTGTACGCCGGGCCGCATATGTTCTCGAATGCGCTGTCGCCGATGCAGGCCGCGGTGGCGGGGGAGAGCCTGCGCATCGCGGCGTCCGGCGAGGGCGACGGACTGCGCGCCGACCTGCTGCGCAACGCGGTCGAGTTGCGCGCGCTGTTGACCTGCTCTGGCCTGCATTGCCTGGGCAATCCGTCGCCGATCGTGCCGGTGTGGACCGGCCACGAGTCGGCCGCGCGCGTGGCCGGCATGCTGCTGGCGCGCGACGCGGTGTTCGTCAATCCGGTCGAGTTCCCGGGCGTGCCGCTCGGCGCCGCGCGGCTGCGGCTGCAGCTGATGGCCCAGCACACGCCGGCCCAGCTGCGGCGCGGCGCCAGCCTGGTCGCCAGTGCCTGTGGGCGTGCCGGCGTGACGCGTCCTGCAGTCCCGGCTTGCCAGGGGCGTTATCGTGGCTGAGCGCGAGCCGCTGCAGGCGGCTTTCGTCCTTCGCCAGATCGAGCGCCACGCCAGGGTGGCGCCCGAGCGCATCGCCTTCACCTTCGTGCGCGAAGACGGGCGCGAGGATTCCATGAACAATGGCGAGCTGGCGGCGCGGGTCGACGCGCTGGCCGGCCTGCTGGTGCACGAGGCGGCGCCAGGCGAGCGCGCGCTGCTCCTGTATCCGCCTGGCCTGGCTTTCGTCACCGCCTTCTTCGCCTGCCTGCGCGCCGGATTGGTGGCAGTGCCGGCCCCGCTGCCGCGCCGTCATGGCGGCGCGGCGCATCTACGCGCGCTGATGGTCGACGCCGATCCGGCGCTGGCGCTGGCCATGCGCGAGGCGGCGCCCGCCCTTGCTCCGGCGTTGGACGGCGGGCGTACGCGCCTGCTGTGCACCGATGCGGTGGAGGGCTGGCCGGCGCCGGGGCCGCTGCCGGCGATTGCCGGCGATGCGCCGGCCTTCATTCAATACACCTCGGGCTCCACCATGGCGCCGCGCGGGGTCGAGGTCGGCCACGCCAGCCTGGCCGCCAACGTCGCGATGATCCGCGCCGCCTTCGGCTTCGATGCCGACAGCGTGATGGTGAGCTGGCTGCCGCCGTTCCACGACATGGGGCTGGTGGGCAGCATCGTGACGCCGGTCAGCGTGGGGTTTCGATCGGTCTTGATGGCGCCGGCGACGTTCCTGCGCCAGCCGCTGCGCTGGCTCGAGGCGATCCACGCCTACCGTGCGACCTGCGCCGGCGCCCCCGACTTCGCCTGGGACCTGTGCGCACGGCGCCTTACGCAAGACGACAAGGCGCGACTGGACTTGTCCAGCCTGACGGTGGCCTATAACGGCGCCGAACCGGTGCGCGCGGCCACAGTGCGCCGCCTGTTCGCGGCCTTCGCCGAATGCGGGCTGCGGCCCGGCGCGATCTTTCCGTGCTACGGCCTGGCCGAGCACACACTATTGGCCACCGGCGGCCCGCGGGGGCAGGCGCCGCGCACCTTCGCCATCAGCCAGTCGCGGCTCGAGGCCGGCCAGGTGCGCGAGGCCGAGCGCAGCGACCCGGATGCACGCGAACTGGTCAGCTGCGGCCCGCCGGCGCCGGGTGTCGAGCTGCTGGCGGTGGACCCGGACAGCTGCCGTCCGGCGGGGCCGGGCAGGGTCGGCGAGATCTGGCTGGCCGGCGCCGCGGTGGCGCGTGGCTACCGCAACGCGCCGCCGGCGGCCCAGGCGGCTTTCGAGGCCACGCTGGCCGATGGGAATGGCCCCTGGCTGCGCACCGGCGACCTGGGTTTCGTGCGTGACGGCGAGCTATACGTCACCGGGCGCCTGAAGGACCTGGTGATCGTCAATGGCCGCAATCTCTATCCGCAGGACGTAGAGATGCTGGTGGAAGAGGTGGCCGGCTTCCTGGAGCCGAATCGTTGCGCCGTGTTCGCCGTCGACGACAGTGGCCAGGAGCGGCTGGCAATCGTGCTCGAGGCCGACCGCCGGCTGGTGCGGGTGGCGCGCCGCGCGCGCAGCGACGCCGCCAGCCTGGCCCAGCTCGACACGCTGGCCCAGCGCATCCGCAGCGCGGTGGCGAGCCGTTTCGGCACCACGGTCGAACTGCTGGTGCTGGTGCGGCCCGGGAGCTTTCCGCGCACCAGCAGCGGCAAGGTGCAGCGCGCGCTGTGCCGGGCGCTCAGTGCGCGCGGCGAACTGGATGTGGTGTATGCGGCCAGGGAATTGCATCCGCGCCGTCGCAGCAGCGACGCGCACGCGCTGGGCGCGGCCGAGCAAAGCCGGCGCACGGCGGGCGAGATGCGCGACTGGCTGCGGCGCTGGGCGCCGCGCCGGCTAGATTCGCGCCTGATGGACGAGCGCCGCACGATGCCGCCGCATGTCTTGCTCGACCTGGGCAACCACGGCTTCCTGGGCATGCAGGCGCCGGTCGCGCTGGGCGGCAAGGCGCTGGCGACGGGCGACTTGCTGCGCCTGATGGAGCAGCTGGCCGCGATCGACCTGACCCTGGCCACGGCGGTGGGCGTGCACAACGGCCTGGGGCTGCGGCCCTTGCTGCGCTTCGCGCCCGAGCGCCTGCGCGCGGCGGTGGCGCCGCACCTGGCCGGCGGGCGCCAGCTGGCCGCGTTCGCGCTCACTGAACCGGCGGCCGGCGCCAATCCGCTGGCGATGCGCACGCGCGCCCAGCGCTGCGCCGGCGGCTGGCGCCTGAACGGCGACAAGCACCTGATTGGCCTGGCCAACTGGGCCGGCTGGATCACGGTGGTGGCGCGTGCGCTGGATGAAGACGGCATGGCGCTGGGGACAGTGGCGTTGCTGCTGCCGGACGACGCGCCGGGCCTCCGCCAGCAAGCCGAGGCGCTGACCATGGGCATGCGCGCCATGGTCCAGAACGCGTTGCGCTTCGACGATGTGTTCGTGCCCGATACCCACGTGCTGGGCCAGCCCGGCGCCGGGATGGAGGTGGCGCGCGATGCGATGGCCTTCGCCCGGCTCGGCATCGGCGCGCTGTGCGTGGGCGGCATGAAGCGCTGTGCCCAGTTGATGCTGCGCTATGCCGGGCGGCGCGAGGTGGCCGGCGGGCGCCTGCTCGACCATCCGGTGACCCTGGCGCGCCTGGACGGCCTGACCGGCGCGATCGGCGCGCTCGAGGCGCTGGTGCGCGCGCTCGGCGCGTACGACGATCGCGGCAACGCTCAGGGCGGCCTGCCGCAAGAGGCCTGCATGGCCTGCAAATGCGTGGCCTCGGAACTGCTGTGGGAGGCAACCGACATGCTGATGCAGCTGCTGGGCGGACGCGGTTACCTGGAGCCGAACCTGGCGCCGCTCTTGATGCGCGATGCGCGCGTGATGCGCATCCTGGAGGGGCCGACCGAGGCGCTGTATGTGCATTTGGGCGCTGGCGCGCTGGACGGCGGCTGCCTGGCCTTCGCCGCCGAGATGCTGGACGCACCTGGCGTGGCGCAGCAGGCGCGCGCTGCGCTGCTGGAGGCCGGCGCATCCTGCCCGAGCCATGCGGCGGGCGAGCTGTGCGCATGGACCCTGCTGGTGGCGGCTTGCGGCGACGGTCCGGCCGCCGGCTGGGCGCGACGCCGCTGGTCGGCCTTGCTGGCGCAACTGGAACAGCCCGGCACGCCGGCGCCGGCGGCGACGCTGGCGGCGCGCATCGCGGCCTATGCCGATGCAATCGGCACGCCCGACCAGGACGCGGCCGGGCAGGGCAGCGAGCGCGATCCGCTGCTGGGGGCGGACTGGATGCCCGGCGCCGGGGAAGCGGCCGCGCCGGCGCCGGATACCGGGAAGGTTGAGGTGGTGGCGGATGCGGGCGATACCCGGGCGCTGGTGCGGCGCTGCCTGCTGTATGGCCTGGATGGCGGCGTCGAGACGCTGGGCGACGACCAGCCCTTTGCCGAGGTGGGGCTCGATTCCCTGTCGGCGATGCCGGTGGCCTTGGCCCTCGAGCGCCAGACCGGGATGACGATCAATGCCGAGCTCTTATATGAATACCAGACGGTGGCGCAGCTTGCCGCCTATCTCGACGCGAGGAGGGCGGCCGGACCGGGATAGGCTCCAGCCACGGGCCTGGGCGATGCTGCCGCGCGCAGGGCAACGGGGTAAAATAGGCCTTTTACCTGATTGCTTCCTGCCATGACCGTCCGCACTCGATTCGCTCCCAGCCCGACCGGCTACCTCCACCTTGGCGGCGCGCGCACCGCGCTGTATTCCTGGGCCTATGCCCGCCACTTCGGCGGCACCTTCATCCTGCGCATCGAAGACACCGACCTTGAACGCTCGACCCCTGAAGCGGTGCAGGCGATCCTGGACGGCATGAAGTGGCTGGGCCTGGAGCACGACGAAGGTCCGTTCTACCAGATGCAGCGCATGGACCGCTACCGCGAAGTGGTCAAGGGCATGCTGGAAGCCGGCACCGCCTACCTGTGCTACTGCTCGCCAGAAGAAGTCGAGGCGATGCGCGAGCGCATGCGCGCGGCCGGCGAGAAGCCGCGCTACGACGGCACCTGGCGTCCGGAGCCGGGCAAGACCCTCCCAAGCGTACCGGAAGGCGTCAAGCCGGTGGTGCGCTTCAAGAATCCGCTGGACGGCGAAGTGACCTGGCTTGACGTGGTCAAGGGTCCGATCACGATCGGCAACAAGGAACTCGACGACCTGGTCATCGCGCGTCCGGACGGCACCCCGACCTATAACTTCTGCGTCGCGGTCGACGACTGGGACATGAAGATCACCCACGTGCTGCGCGGCGACGACCACGTGAACAACACCCCGCGCCAGATCAACATCCTGCGCGCGCTCGGCGCCGAGCTGCCGCAGTACGGCCACCTGCCGATGATCCTGGGCGCCGACGGCCAGAAGCTGTCCAAGCGCCACGGCGCCGTGAGCGTGATGGAATACCCGGAGCAGGGCTATCTTCCAGAGGCGATGCTGAACTACCTGGCGCGCCTGGGCTGGAGCCACGGCGACGACGAGATCTTCTCGATGGCGCAGTTCACCGAGTGGTTCAACCTGGAGCACCTGACCGCATCGGCGGCCCAGTTCAACCCGGAAAAGCTGGGCTGGCTGAACAACCACTATATCAAGGCGAGCGACAACGAACGCCTGGCGCAGCTGGCGCTGCCGAAGCTGGAACGCGACGGCGCCCGCTTCGACGGCGCGCCGGCTTTGCCGACCGTGCTGGGCCTCATGAAGGAACGGGTCAATACGATCAACGAGCTGGCCGATGCGGCGATGCTGTTCTACCGCGATCCGCAGCCGGATGCGGAGCTGCTGGCCCTGCACCTGACCGAGGCGGTACGTGGTGCGCTGGCGACCTTCGCCGAGCGCTGCGCCACGGTGGAATGGAACAAGGCGGCGCTGGCGGCCATGCTGAAAGAAGTGCTGGCGGCCCACAGCCTCAAGATGCCGCAACTGGCCATGCCGCTGCGCCTGCTGTTGACGGGGCAGCTGCAGACGCCGGCGATCGACGCGGTGCTCGAGCTGTTCGGCCGCGAGGTAGTGCTGGCGCGGGTGCAGAAGGGGTTGTAAGAAGGCGTAGGGTTGGCGGCTACGCCGCCGACGCGGTGATTGTTACCGGCGCCGATCTCGCGCCGAATGACCTCGCTGCCAACCATCACCGCGTCGGCGGCAAAGCCGCCAACCCTACGGATGTGGCGTCGATGATGCGGCGCCGAATGACGGCACAGGCGATGTGCCGCAATTGAAGTAAATCGGCCGCCAAATTGAGCGCTACACAAACGCCAAATCGTAGTTTGCGAAATGCAAGGGCGTCCTATATAATGCTCGCACTTCAGCGCTGCGGGGGTATAGCTCAGCTGGGAGAGCGCTTGCATGGCATGCAAGAGGTCAGCGGTTCGATCCCGCTTACCTCCACCAACCCTGAAGTGGCAGTAAGGTAGTAGAACAGTAAAAGTAGTATCGGTTGTTCCCGGTCCCTATCGTCTAGAGGCCTAGGACATCACCCTTTCACGGTGAGTACCGGGGTTCGAATCCCCGTGGGGACGCCAGGTAACTGGCAAGAATGACCGGACGAAAGCAGCGAAAGCCGCACTAGTCGAAGCAGTAGCAGTGTAGTAAAATGTTGTTTTCCCGTAGGGGGTATAGCTCAGCTGGGAGAGCGCTTGCATGGCATGCAAGAGGTCAGCGGTTCGATCCCGCTTACCTCCACCACGTTGGAAGAACAACAGCAGTTTGCAGTATCGGAAGTTACTAGGGTCCCTATCGTCTAGAGGCCTAGGACATCACCCTTTCACGGTGAGTACCGGGGTTCGAATCCCCGTGGGGACGCCAAGAATTTGGTAATGCGCCGCGCCAGCGGCGGCGCATGGTAAGGTATCGGTAGTTTAAGTTTTGTGCAGTTTTAGGTCCCCATCGTCTAGAGGCCTAGGACATCACCCTTTCACGGTGAGTACCGGGGTTCGAATCCCCGTGGGGACGCCAGCTTAAAACCGGAGTAGACCAACGCGCATGCGCGTCGAAGGTACTCCGGTTTTTCTATTGTGCTGGCAAAATAGGCCCGACATGATGCAGCAGTAGTCAAGTCGGCCAGTAGCAGTAGTACAGTTTTAGGTCCCCATCGTCTAGAGGCCTAGGACATCACCCTTTCACGGTGAGTACCGGGGTTCGAATCCCCGTGGGGACGCCAGACAGAAGCCGGAGCCGGCCACGCGAGTGGGGCTCCGGTTTTTCTTTTGGCGCGCCATATTCGGTGGCCTGGACGCCAGGTGGTATCACCACCCCGACGAACGCAATGCCCTGAACGGATAGTTGATCGCCCCAGGCTGCCCCGCGGCGCCGATGCCGGGCGGCCCCACGCCCATGCGCGCACCGTCGCCCGGCGCCCCTGCGAACATGCCGGCCGGAATGCCAAAGCCGGCAGCCACACTCTGCCACGCCATGCCGGGCTGCGCCACGGGCAGGCCCAGCGCCACCAGCGCGTCCGGCAATCCATAGCCGATCCGGTTCGGATCGCTCACCGTGACAGGGCGCGCACTCATGCGCAAGACCTGGAACAAGCGCTCGACCCGCTCTGGCGAGCGTGGCAGGGACATGGACTGGAACTCGGGCCGGTGCGCAAGCACCAGCGCCGCCAGGCCGGTGACGTGCGGCGCCGCCATCGAGGTCCCGTCCCAGGCCGCGAAATTATTGGGCGGCACCGACGACACGATGGCCACGCCCGGTGCGCAGACGTCGACCTGCGGACCGAAGCAGCTGAACCTGGCCGTAAAGTAGCCTTGCGCATCGCGGTCGGGACCGATGGTCTCGGCATGGTAGCTGTCGGGAGGAAACTCGTGGACATTGCCGATCGCCGCCACCGCCAGCACATGCGGTGACGATGCCGGGTACTGGACGGCCGCGGCCGAGTTGCCCGCCGCGGCGATGCAGGCCACGCCGGCCTGCCTGGCGCGCACGATCTGCCGCTCCAGCGCCTCGGACGGCGACCCGCCGCCCAGGCTCATGTTGACGACGTCGATTCCCTGTTCGATGCAGTATTCGAGCGCATCGATCAGCTGGCTGACCTGGCCGCCCGGGAACAGCTTGCAGACGTGGATCTCGGCCTCGGGCGCGAAACCGCGGATGCCCCAGGCGGGATCGGTGGCGGCGATCACACCGGCGCAGTGCGAGCCGTGGCCAAACGTATCGACGTTCCAGGTGGAGCGGTCGACCTGCTTGTTGACGACGTCGAAGCCGGAGCGGATCTGGTTCAGGTTGCCGTGGGTGGTGGCGGCGCCGGAATCGATCACGGCGATCTTGACGCCGCGGCCGCGGAACTGCTGCGGCACCTGGTCGAGGCGCATGGCGCGGGCGCCCCAGCCCAGGGCGGCCTGTTGCGGCATGCCGCGCAGCGCCGGCCAGTCGGCCAGCGCACGTACCATGACGACGTTCGGCTCGTCCAGGCTCAGGTCGGGGTCGCGCTGGTAGAGGCTCCAGTAGTCGGTGCGCGGCTTGACGTACAGGCCGCTGATCGTGTGCGCGTCTTCGCCATACAGGCGCAGGCGGGCCACGCCGTCGGGACCGGTGACCGCGGTGCTCGGCAGCGCGCCGCCGAACAGCGAGACCTCGACGTCGGCCAACGGTACGCCATCCTTGCCGACCACGGCGAGCAGCAGCTCGGCCTGTGGCCCCTGATAGGGCGTCAGCGAATTGACCAGGTCGGGCCGCCGCAGCATGGGATCGAGCAGCTCGAGATGCTGGTCGCGCTCGACCAGCAACTGGCCCTGGCCGCGCTGGAACAGCTCGCCCGCTTTCTGGTCGGTCATGCGCGCCACCACGACGCCGTCGGCCGGTTCGCCCATGGAGGCCGGGCCGAAGCCGGCCGGCGCCATGCCGCCGCGGGTGGCGATGGTGTCGACCACGTCGATGTCGGGCAGGGCGTGCAAAGCCTGCTGCACGGCCGACAGGCCGAGCGGCGCGACCCAGCTGCTGGCGCCGAAAGCGCCGCCGAGCGCCGTGCGCGGCGCGACCAGGTATTTCTTCTTGCGCTCGACGACCGGGCGGCCGCGCGCGATGGCCGCGGCGCCATCCACGGCGCCTTCGGCAGCCGCGGTACGCTTGCCTGCGGCGCCGTCAGGGGTTGGATCTGGCGTCTCCGGCGCTTCGCTGGCGGCGCTTTTCGTATGTTTTGGCATGGGATGTCCTTTGCCCGGATGCGCTCAGTCGGACAGTGAGAGCGGCTGGTCCGGTTCGATCGTTAACTGGTGAAGAGTCTGTTGCCGCAGCCGTTCGGCAGTCGGCGCGTCGGTCTCGACGACGGCCGTGTGCGGCGGCCCGGAAGAGGGGCCGATAATGTCGACCAATTGCACGCCGGGTTCGGAGGCCAGGGTCGTGAGAAACCGGGCGAGTGCGTTGTCGTCGCTTGCGGCGCGCACGATGTAGCGGCCGAGCGTGGGAGGCAGGGATGCCGGCATGGCGGAGCTCCTGGATACCGGCCTGCTGCCATGGCAACAGGCCGGCCGTGAGTGATGGTTTAGTGCACGGTTTGCTGGCCGCCGAACTGCTGGCCAGGGTAGGGGCCTTGCTGGACCGGATATTGTTGAACGGGGTATTGTTGACCGCCGAACTGCTGTTGCTGGCCATACGGATCAGCCGAGAACGGCACATAGCGGCCGAGCTCCTTGGCGACATTGCCGATCGCGCTGCCCAGGCCCTGGTTGCCCAGTTGTTCACCGATGAAGCCGCCGACCGGGCGAGCATACTGGGTGATCGCATTGCTCACCCAGCCTTGCGGTGCAATCTGGCCGCCTTGCTGGGCGCCCTGCTGGGCCAGTTGCTGTTGCAGCAGCGCCTGCTGTTGCTGGACTTGCTGCAAGGTTTGCTGCAATTGCTGTTGCAGCACTTGCAGCTGCTGCAGTTGCACCAGCGGCGACTGCGGCTGTTGCTGGGCTTGTTGCACGGCCTGCGGATCGGCGCCGAACGGCACCATGCGGCCGTAGCTGGAGCCCTCGCTGATGATATTGCCCAGCGTTTTATTGCCGGTCAGGTTGCCGATGAGGGCGCCGGCCGGACGGCCGATCGTGCTGATCAGGTTGCCGAAGAAGCCGCCCTGCGGGGTCAGCTGGCCTTGCTGTTGCTGCAGTTGCAGCTGCTGCAATTGCTGGAGCTGCTGCAGCTGCTGCAATTCTTGCAGCTGCTGCGGATCCAGTTGCTGTCCGCCGAGGCCTGCCGACGGATCGGCCGACAGCGGCGAGAAGCGGCCCAGGAAGCCGCCGGCCGTTTCACCGATGCGGCTGCCCAGGCCCGAATTGTTGAACAATCCGCCGATGCCGCGCCCGATCAGGCCGCCCAGCGGTGCGCCGAACATGCTGCCCAGCGATTGCGGTGCAAACTGTTGCGGTGAGAATTGTTGCGGATAGCCTGCTTGCTGATACTCGTTCATGTTTCAACTCCTCCAGGTAGTCGGCCGTGTTGCGGCGAGCGGATGACGGAAGCAAGCCTGCCGCAAACGGCCGTGTTCACATAGTCCGCGCCAGGGCAGGGCCGAAGGCGCGAGCGAAGGGCAGGAAGGGCTGCCATCGAGGCCGCCTTCCCTGCAGGTAGGCGTTCGACCGGGCGTCGATGGCGAAGTTTATGCATGCTGGTGCCCGAGGCTCACTTCGTTTTTGGTCATTGCGATAACGCAGACGCGCGCCAGAAAGGATGGTGTTTCTTCGCGCATTGCACTGTGTTCAAGGACATTTTGTCGGATGACGGTAGAATGGCGGCCCCTGCCACCGGGGCTTGCCAGGCCCGCTTCTTCTCCACCATGCTCCAGAACGCTTCCGCGCCATCGCTGGCCATTTTCTGCAAGGTCGTCGACAACTACGGCGACATCGGCATCTGCTGGCGCCTGGCGCGCCAGCTGCGCCACGAGCACGGGGTCGCGGTCACGCTGTGGGTGGACGACCTGGCGAGTTTTCGCCGCATCTGTCCGCAAGTCGATCCGGCGGCCGAGGAGCAGGCCGTGCAGGACGTCGCCGTCCGCCACTGGCGCGGCCAGGACGGCAGCCATGCCGCCAGCGACATTCCCGACATCGTCATCGAGTTCTTCGGCTGCGAACTGCCGCCAGGCTATGTCGAGGCGATGGCCGCGCGCACGCCGCGTCCGGCCTGGATCAACTACGAAGGCTTGACGGCCGAGGACTGGGTCGAGGGCTGCCACCGGCTGCCGTCGATGCATCCGCGGCTGAAGCTGACCAAGCATTTCTTCTTCCCCGGCTTTAACGAGCGCACCGGCGGCCTGTTGTGCGAAGCCGGCCTCGACGTACGGCGCCGCGCCTTCCAGCACGATCCCGCGCAGGCCGCCGCCTTCCTGGCGCGCTTCGGGGTGACGGCGCAGGAGGCGGCCGGGCGCAAGGTGTCGCTGTTCTGCTATCCGGATGCGCCGGTGGATGACTTGTTCCGCGCCTGGGAGAAAGACCGGCAGCCTACCCTGTGCCTGGTGCCCGAAGGCGTGGCGCGCGGGCAGGTCGAAGCCTTCATCGATGGCGCGGCGCTGGCGGGCACAAGCGCGACCCGCGGCCAGCTGACCGTGCGGGTACTGCCTTTCGTGCCGCAAGAAGATTACGACTCGCTCTTGTGGGCCTGCGACCTGAACTTCGTGCGTGGCGAAGACTCCTGGGTGCGTGCGCAATGGGCGGGCCGCCCCTTCATCTGGCATATTTACCTGCAGGATGAAAACCTGCACCACAAAAAGCTGCGCGCCTTCCTGAAGATATATGCGCAAGACTTGCCGGCGCTGGATGCCTTTATGCTCGGCTGGAACGGCGCGCAGGCAATTGGCGATTGGACGGCGGCCTGGATGGCGCTGGAGACCGAGTTGCCGCGCATCGCAGCCCGGGCCGAAGCCTGGCGCGAGCAGGTCACGGCGCATGGCGATTTGGCGACGAAGCTGCTCGATTTCGTACGCGAGCTGGGGCAGGGCCAGGAAAACCGCGTATAATGCCCGGTTAGTTTCTTCCGGATTCCGACGATCAAACGCAGGTTCCGAGGCGCTCAGCCCGCCAGCCCGCGATGATTTAATGCAACTATCTTTTTACGTAAAATACCTATGAAACCCGCAAAAGAAATTCGTGTTGGCAACATCATCATGGTTGATGAAAAGCCGTTCATCGTGCTGCGTTCCGACGTCAATGGTTCGAGCCGCACGGGCTTCACCTACAAATGGAAGATGAAGAATCTTCTGACCAACGCTCCTCTCGAAAACGTGTTCCGCGGCGACGACAAGTTCGACGTGGTCGTGCTCGACAAGAAGCCGGTCACCTATTCGTACTTCGCCGACCCGCTGTACGTCTTCATGGATGCCGACTACGAACAGTTCGAAATCGAAGAAGAGAACCTGGGTGACGCGCTGCACTACCTGAAAGACGGTATGGAATGCGAAGCCGTGTTCTATGACGGCAAGGCCATCTCGGTCGAACTGCCGACCATCATCGCACGCCAGATCATTTACTCGGAACCAGCCGTCAAGGGCAATACTTCGGGCAACGTCCTGAAAGAAGCCAAGCTGGAAAACGCGATCGAAGCCCACCAGCACACCATCATGGTGCCGCTGTTCGTGAGCCAGGACGACGTGATCGAGATCGATACCCGTACCAACGAGTACAAGAAAGTCGTGCGTAACTAAGCACTGGCTGTCCAAGAAAAAACGCTGCCTCGGCAGCGTTTTTTTTCGTCCCGGCGAGGCCGGGAACCCAGGCTCAGCCAGCCTCAGCGTCGCAACTGCGACAAATCCCGCACCGCGCCGCGGTCGGCCGAGGTGGTCAGCGCCGCATACGCCTGCAGCGCCTGCGACACATACCGCACGCGCCCGACAGGCTGCCAGGCATCCTGGCCGCGCGCTTCCATCGCCGCGCGACGATGCGCGAGTTCCTCGGTCGATACGCGCAGGTTGATGGTGCGCGCCGGGATGTCGATGTCGATCAGGTCGCCTTCTTCCACCAGCCCGATGGCGCCGCCTTCCGCTGCCTCTGGAGATGCATGGCCGATCACCAGCCCCGACGAGCCGCCCGAGAAGCGCCCGTCGGTGAACAGCGCGCAGGCCTTGCCCAGGCCTTTCGACTTGATGTACGAGGTCGGGTACAGCATCTCCTGCATGCCCGGGCCGCCTTTCGGGCCCTCGTAGCGGATGATGACCACGTCGCCCGCATGCACGGTGTCGCCCAGGATCGCCTCGACCGCCGCGTCCTGGCTCTCGAACACGCGCGCCTTGCCCGAGAATTTCAGGATGCTCTCGTCCACGCCGGCGGTCTTCACGATGCAGCCCTTCTCGGCGATATTCCCGTACAGGACCGCCAGGCCGCCATCCTGCGAATAAGCATGCTCGCGATCGCGGATGCAGCCGGTCGCGCGGTCCAGGTCGTTCTGTTCGTAGCGCTCCGATTGCGAGAACGCGACCTGGGTCGGCACGCCGCCCGGCGCCGCGCGGAACCACTGGTGCACGGCCTGGTCGTCGCTGACCCTGATATCGTATTGCGCGATCGCAGCGCCAATGCTCGGGCTGTGCACGGTCGGCAGCGAGGTGTCCAGCAGGCCCGCGCGCGCCAGCTCGCCCAGGATCGCGGGGATGCCGCCGGCGCGGTGCACGTCCTCGATATGGAATTTATCGGTCATCGGCGCCACTTTGCACAGGCAGGGCACCAGGCGCGAAATGCGGTCGATGTCGGCCATCGTGAACTCGACCTCGGCCTCGTGGGCGGCGGCCAGCAGGTGCAGCACGGTATTGGTCGAGCCGCCCATCGAGACGTCGAGCGCCATCGCGTTCTCGAATGCGGCCTTGGTCGCGATCGAACGTGGCAGCACCGAGTAGTCGTCGCCCTCGTAGTGGCGCTTGGCGGCGTCGACGATCAGGCGGCCGGCGCGCAGGAACAGTTCCTTGCGGTCGGCGTGGGTGGCGACGATGGTACCGTTACCCGGCAACGACAGGCCCAGCGCCTCGGTCAGGCAGTTCATCGAATTGGCGGTGAACATGCCCGAACACGAACCGCAGGTCGGACAGGCCGAGCGTTCCACTTCGGCCACCTCGGCGTCGGACACGCTGGCGTCGCCGGCCTTGATCATGGCGTCGATCAGGTCGAGCTTGATCACCTTGCGGTCGTTGTTGACGACCTTGACCACCTTGCCGGCTTCCATCGGGCCGCCCGAGACGAACACGGTCGGGATGTTCAGGCGCATCGCAGCCATCAGCATGCCGGGCGTGATCTTGTCGCAGTTCGAGATGCACACCATGGCGTCGGCGCAGTGGGCATTGACCATGTACTCGACCGAGTCGGCGATCAGGTCGCGCGACGGCAGCGAGTACAGCATGCCGCCGTGGCCCATCGCGATGCCGTCGTCGACCGCGATGGTATTGAATTCCTTGGCCACGCCGCCGGCCGCCTCGATCTCGCGCGCGACCAGCTGGCCCAGGTCCTTCAGGTGCACGTGGCCCGGCACGAACTGGGTGAAGGAATTGACGACCGCGATGATCGGTTTCTCGAAGTCGCCGTCCTTCATGCCGGTGGCGCGCCACAGCGCGCGTGCTCCGGCCATATTGCGGCCCTGGGTGGTGGTACGTGAACGGTAAGTCGGCATGGGATGCTCCTGCGATTCAAAATGGGGCGAAAAACAATGTTGGCATCAGGGTGAAGGCTGGGGCTGGATTTGTCCAATATATGATCGTGTAGTCTGTAAGTGGTTCTGCGTATCACACGGCACTGTGGAGCATGGCGTCGTGCTGCTATGCTATTGCTTTGTAACGTAGGAGTAGCACGGCATGGAGCGCAGGGATTTCGTACGACTGGGATTGGCGGCCGGGGCGGCCGCGGGAGCACCTGGCCTGGCGCTGGCGGCGCCGGCGAAGAAGGCGGCGCCGTTGAAATTCGCGGCCGACGCCATGCTCGAAGCCGGCGTACAAGTCCAGCAGCAGGCCATGCGCGCCGGTAAATTGACGGCGCACGGCCTGGCTACGCGCTACCTGGCCCGCATCGACGCCGTCGACCGCGCCGGGCCGCGGCTGCGCTCGGTGATCGAGCTGAACCCCGACGCCCTGGGGATCGCGCGCGAGCGCGACCGCGAGCGCAAGGCCGGCAAGCTGCGCGGCCCGCTGCATGGCATTCCCGTGCTACTGAAGGACAATATCGCCACCGGCGACAAGATGTGCACCACGGCTGGCTCGCTGGCGCTGGACGGCGTGCGCGCCACGCGCGACGCCCACCTGGTTGCACGCCTGCGCAATGCCGGCGCCGTCATCCTGGGCAAGACCAATCTGTCGGAATGGGCGAATATGCGCTCGGTGAGATCCACGAGCGGCTGGAGCGCGCGCGGCGGCCAGACCCGCAATCCATATGCGCTCGACCGCAATACCAGCGGCTCGAGCAGCGGCTCGGCGGCGGCCATGGCGGCCAGCCTGGCCACGCTGGCGGTGGGCACCGAGACCGACGGTTCGATCGTGTCGCCCAGCGCCAGCTGCGGCATCGTCGGCATCAAGCCGACCCTGGGCCTGGTCAGCCGCGCCGGCATCATCCCGATCGCGCACTCGCAGGATACGGCCGGCCCGATGACGCGCAGCGTGGCCGACGCGGCATTTTTGCTGGGCGCCTTGTCCGGCCCCGATCCCGAGGACGGTGTCACCGCGAAGGCGCCGCGCGTAAACTACGCCAGCTTCCTGCGCAAGGACGGCCTGCGCGGCAAGCGCCTGGGCGTGGCGCGCGATTTCTTTGGCGCCAACGATGGCGTGAATGCGCTGGTCGAGCGGGAATTGAGCCTGCTGAGGGAGCAGGGCGCGATCCTGGTCGACGTCGCCATCCCCCATGGCGACAAGTACGGCGAGACCGAGCTGACGGTGCTGCTGCACGAATTCCGGCCCGACCTCGAAGCCTGGCTGGCCGCCTATGCCCCGCATGCGCCGGTCAAGACCATGGCCGACATCATCGACTTCAACGTGCGCAATGCGGACAAGGAGATGCCGTACTTCGGCCAGGAACACCTGATCGCGGCCCAATCGAAGGGCGGCCTGCAGGCGCGCGACTATGTAAAAGCGCTGGCCAATAATCGGCGCTATGCGCGCGACAAGGGGATCGACCAGGTGATGCGCGACCAGAAGCTCGATGCCCTGGTGGCGCCGACCGGCGGCCCGGCCTGGCTCACCGACTACATCAACGGCGACCACTACGGCAGCAGCTTTTCGTCGCCGGCGGCGGTGGCCGGCTATCCGCACATCACGGTGCCGGCCGGCCTGCTGCATGGGCTGCCGGTGGGGCTGTCCTTCGTGGGCAAGGCCTGGAGCGAGCCGGCGCTGATCGCCATGGCCTATGCCTACGAGCAGGCTGGCCGGCGCCGCCGCGCGCCGACCTATGCGGCGCGCATCCCGGTTTAACGGCTTGCGGCCTGCCTGGCCTGCGCGAACACGGGGCCCCACTGCGGGTGTCCATGTTCGCCCGGGCCGAGGTCGAACGACGCATCGAGCTTGAAGGCGCGATCGAACGTCTGGCGGCACAGCGCCTGGCGGCCCGTCAGGCAGTAGCTGAACGCGGTGTATTTCAGGGCGCTCAGCCGTTCGCGCTGGCCGGCGCCGTTCATGTCGCTGCCGTTCAGGCGCCGGATTGCGCCGTTGTAGTCGCCCTTGTCGTACAGAGCGATGCCTTCGCGCAGCGCGGCGTCGTCGCGTTTCGACTCTGGCGCGGTTGGACGGTTGGCCTGCGCGCGCTGGGCGCGTGGCTTGCCGCCGTCGGCGCGCGGATGGGGACGGGCTTTTTCCTGGCCGCCCAGCACGGGGCCGAACTGGGTGCAGCCCGCCATGGCCAGCGCCATCAGCGCCAGCATGCCTGCACGGCCATAAGATCCAATGTTCACTGCGCTGCCTCCTCGGTGAAATCAAGTTCGATCGTGCCGGCCTGGCCCTGTACCGACTGCACGGTCACGGTATGTTCGGGGAAGCTCGGGTTGACGATGCGGATCGTGTGCTCGCCCGGCGGCAGCGTGATGTGCCTGAGCGGCGGGCTGGCGCCGCGCTCGACGCCATCGACGACGATCGTGCCCCAGGGCTTGACCGCCAGCGTATAGGTGGTGCCGGCGACGGCCGCCTCGGGCGGCGTGCCTTGCGGCGCGAGCTGCACCGCCGTCGGCGGCACCGTGGCGTCCGGCGCGGGCGGCGGCGCGATCGGCGCGCCGGATGCGGATTCGTCGATCACCGGGCCGTGCAGCTGGGCCGGCGGGTCTTGCGGCAAGGTCACCAGCGGCGCATCCGACGCATGGTGCGGATCCTCGAGCGCCGGCGGCACCGACAGTGCCAGCGCATCGCTGGAGTCGGCCTGCTGCAATAGCGCGACCAGGGCGGCCAGCGCAGCGACCACGACCAGCGCGGCGATGCCGGTCAAGAGCCAGCGTCGTGGGCGCTCCGGGGCGGCAGGCGGCGCCGGATCGGGGGCGGAGCGGGTTCGTGGCACGTGCACCGGCGCCCGCGTGGGCGCAGCCGCTGGCGCTTCGAGCGGCGCATCCGGCGCGACGGCGGCCGGCAGCGGCGCCGCCACCTCGTTGTCAGGCGGCAGCGGCGCCGCCACCTCGTCGTCAGGCGGCAGCGGCGCCGCGGGCGGCGGCCCAAGCACCACGATGCCCAGCAGGTCGCGCATGCGCTCGATGGTGCGCGGCCGCGTGGGCGCATCGGGCGCCAGGCAGCGGTCGATGGCGTCGATGAAGCCGTCGCTGTAGTCGGGCAGCGGACGACCGCGCAGCGGCGTGGTGGGCGCAAGGTCGAGCGTGACCGCGTAATGGACCACGGCCGCCAGGTCGTGCACGTCGCGCGCTTCGATCTCGGCAAGGGCGTCGGGATCGGGCTCCTGGTCCGAGCTGGGCAGCAGGACTGGATCGCCGGAATCGAGGATGAGCAGGGTGTCGGGCGTGATCACGCGGTGCGGCATGCGCATGCCGTATTGCACCTCGAGCGACTGCAGCACCTGGCGGACGATGCGGCGGCACCAGGCTTCGCTGACCATCTCGTGGTTGTGCTCGACGATCTCGCGGACGGTGCGGCCGTCGAGCTGCTGTGCTGTGGTGTCTGGGGTCATCATGGCATCGTGCCGGACGCGCGGAGTGCGTCCGGTGAATGTTTATTTATTGCAAATAATGCCAGAATTGCGCCGAGGATGGCGCGGTCCCGCTCAACCGTGCGCAGGTGTTACAGATAAAGGCGGGGTGAGGCGTTCAGGTTTCGATGAAGCGCATCTTGAACCAGCGCCCCTTGATGGCGCCGAAACCCGGGCCTGGCGTATCGCCCTGGCCCAGGCGCGCAACGGCTGCCTGCGCCACATTGCGGTCGAGCGCGACATAGCTGTTGAACTCGCCGATATTGATCTTGCCGACCTGTTCGCGGGTGAGGCCGGCGTCGCCGGTCAGCGCGCCCAGCAGGTCGCCGGGACGCAGCTTGGCCTTCTTGCCGCCGGCCACGCACAAGGTCACCATCGGCGCCGGGGCGGCCGCTTCCTCGTGTTCGCCCAGCCCATCCAGGTTTTCCCACACGGCTTGCTGGTCCTGGTATTCCTCGACCAGGCGCACCCATTTCTTTTCGTTCGGCGCTACCAGCGTATGCGCCATGCCGCTCGCGCCGGCGCGGCCGGTGCGGCCGACGCGGTGCACGTGGACTTCGGGGTCGCGCGAGATGTCGACGTTGATCACGGTATCGAGGTCGGCGATATCGAGGCCGCGCGCTGCAACGTCGGTGGCCACCAGCACCGAGCAGCTGCGGTTACTGAACAGCACCAGGATCTCGTCGCGTTCCTGCTGTTCCAGTTCGCCATACAGCGCCAGCGCCGAGAAGCCCTGCGCCTGCAGGCTGTCGGCCACCTCGCGGCAGCGCGCCTTGGTATTGCAGAACACCAGGGCCGACACCGGCCGGTGGTGCTTGAGCAGGCGGCCGACGGCCTGTTCGCGGCCTTCGAAGCCGATTTCGTAGAAGCGCTGGTCGATCGCCTCCAGGCTGTGCTGGCCCTCGACCGTCACTTCGAGCGGGTCGCGCAGGAAGCCGGCGGTGGCGAAGCGGATATCGTCAGGGTAGGTGGCCGAGAACAGCAGGGTCTGGCGATGGACCGGCGTGGCCGAGACGATGTCCGCGATCTCGTCGTAGAAGCCCATATCGGTCATGCGGTCGGCTTCGTCGAGCACCAGGGTCTGGACATTCGACAGGTCGAGCGTGGCGCGGCCCAGGTGGTCGCGGATGCGGCCCGGGGTGCCGACCACGATGTGGGCGCCGTGCTCCAGCGAGGCGATCTGCGGACGCATCGACACGCCGCCGGTCAGGGTCAGGATCTTGACGTTGCCGACGCCGCGCGCCAGGCGGCGCAATTCGCCCGCGACCTGGTCGGCCAGTTCGCGCGTGGGGCACAGCACCAGGCCCTGCACCGCGAACCAGGCCGGATTGAGCTTGTTCAGGATGCCGATGCCAAAGGCCGCGGTCTTGCCGCTGCCGGTCTTGGCCTGGGCGATCAGGTCGCGCCCGCCCAATACCGACGGCAAGGTCTCGGCCTGCACCTGGGTCATGTGGTGGTAGCCGAGCGTGGCCAGGTTGGCGAGAAAGCGCGGTGCGAGGGACAGCGCGGTGAAGGAATCGGATTGCATGGCAAAGCCTCCAGCCGGCAGGGCCGGGCTATTCGGGATCGGGCGCCCAGACCGGCAGGCCGGTCAGGTCGAGTTTGTCGTCGCGCTGCCAGACTGGCAGGCCGGTGGTGTCGGTTTCGTCGAGCAGGTGAAGTTGCTCTTGCTTGAGCCCACTGCGGCGCGGACGAGGGCCGGTGCGTTTCGGCTCAACAACTGGAGCGAGCGGCGCCGCCGGCTCGAAGCCCGGCAGGTCGAACGTTGCGTTGTCTTTCTTGTCTCTCACACTTTGCCTCATTTTCTGCATTTGTTGCCGCAGAAAACAAAAGCCCGGCTCTCTGAGTCGGGCTCTTGTATCGAATTTGGTTGCGGGGACAGGATTTGAACCTGTGACCTTCGGGTTATGAGCCCGACGAGCTGCCAGACTGCTCCACCCCGCGTCTGAGAACGATAGTATAGCGCGTCTGGCGGCCGTTTGCAATCGAGGCTAGTCAGATAGTCTCCGTGTCGCCGCCCAGAACCACAGTGCCGCCAGGCTGATGCCACCGCCGAGCAGGCACACGCCGTTCCAGCCGGCATGCGCGTAGACCTGGGTCGAGGCCATCGCACCCAGCCCACTGCCCACGGCGTAGAACAGCATATAGGCGCCGACCAGGCGGCTGTGTTCTTCGCTGGCGGTGCGGAAAATCATGCCCTGGTTGGTGACGTGGATGGCCTGGCCACCGAGGTCGAGCAGCACGATGCCGATGACGAGCGCCCACAGCGAGAGCGGCATCAGCGCCAGCGGCAACCAGGCCAGCAGCAGCAATAGCAGCGCCGCCAGCGTGACCTGCCGTTCCCGGCCGCGGTCGGCCAGGCGGCCGGCCCAGGTGGCGGCCAGGGCGCCCGCCGCGCCGACCAGGCCGAAGGCGCCGATGGCGGTGTGCGAGAAACCGTAGGGCGCTGCGCTCAGCGGCAGCACGAGCGCGCTCCAGAACACATTGAAGGCGGCGAACATCAACAGGGCCAGCACGCCGCGCACCTGCAGGACGCGGTGCCGGCGCAGCAGGGCGAACATCGAGGCCAGCAGCGCCGGATACGCCATGCTCGCCTTGCCGCGCGCGAGCACCGGCAGCCGCCGCCACAACAGCGCCGCGAGCAGCAGCATCGCGCCGGCCGAGCATAGGTAGACGCCGCGCCAGCCCGCCACATCGCCGATGGCGCCGGCCACCACGCGCGCCAGCAGCAGGCCGACGAAGACGCCGCCCTGGGTGGCGCCGACCACGCGGCCGCGTTCATGTTCGGCGGCGCTGCTGGCCGCGTACGCGATCAGGCCCTGAGTCATCGCGGTGCCGAGCAGGCCCGTCAGGAGCATGGCCGCCAGCAGCAGCGGCGCCGACCCCACCATGCCGACGGCGGCCAGCACCGCGGCCAGCAGCAGGGCTTGCGCCAGCATCAGGCGCCGGCGCTCGAGCAGGTCGCCCAGCGGCACCACGAACAGCAGCGCCAGGCCGCAGCCGAGCTGGGTGGCGGTGACGATGCCGCCGATGGCGGCCTGCGGTAGCGCGAAGTCGCGCGCCACGGCGTCCAGCAGCGGCTGGGCGAAATAGACATTGGCGACACTCATGCCGGCGGCGATGGCGAACAGTGGGGTGGGCAAGAGTTCATCTCCATTCGGTTGCAAATTGAAACCAGTTGAAGCGTAGTCAATCTGGTTTTAAAATGCAACCACTATGGCGAAAAAAGATACCCTGATCGATGAGCCATGTCCGGTGGCCAGGTCGGTCGACCTGATCGGCGACCGCTGGTCGCTGCTGATCGTGCGCGATGCCTTCGATGGAATGCGTCGTTTCACCGACTTCCAGCGCAACCTGGGCGTTGCGCGCAACATTCTGGCGGACCGCCTGCGGCGGCTGGTGGAGGCCGGCATCCTGGTCGCCCAGCCGACGGCGCCGGGCGGCGCCTACCACGAGTACGTGCTTACCGCGCGCGGCCAGCGGCTGTTCCCGGTCGTGGTGGCGCTGAGACAGTGGGGCGAGGGCGAACTGTTCGCGCCGGGCGAGGCGCATTCGGACCTGGTCGAGAAGAAGACCGGCAAGCGGCTGGCGCGCATGGCGCCGGTGGGGGAGGACGGCAACTTGCTGGCGCCCGGTGACACCGAGGTACGCAAGTTGCCGCAATAAGACAGGGTCAGCCGGCGCGCAGGCGCCACAGCGAGGTGACTTCCTTCGAACGCGCCGCATGCAGCGGATCGTCCGGATCGCTGGCGCGAGGGTGCACGGGACGCGTATCGTGGCGGGCGACGACTTCCAGGCCGGCGCCCTGAATCCAGCCCAGCAACTGCTCGCGGCTGCGCAGGCCCAGGTGCTCGGCGAAATCCGACATGACCAGCCAGCCTTCGCCATCTGGTTCAAGGTGCGCGGCCAGGCCATCGAGAAAACCGCGCAGCATGCGGCTGTCCGGATCGTAGATCGCGTATTCGATGGCAGAACTTGGTTTGCCCGGCAGCCAGGGCGGATTGCACACCACCAGCGGCGCCCGGCCTTGCGGGAACAGGTCGGCCTGCTGGATGTCGACCTGGGCTGCAAGACCAAGCCGCGCGATGTTCTCGCGCGCGCAACCGAGCGCCCGCGCATCCATGTCGGTGGCGAGCACCTGCATCCCGCGCCGCGCCAGCACGGCCGACAGCACGCCGGTGCCGGCGCCGATATCGAAAGCCGTTTTCGCGCCCGTGGGCAGCGGCGCCTGCGCCACCAGTTCCACGTACTCGCCGCGCACCGGCGAGAACACGCCATACCAGGGGTGGATGCGGTCGTCGAGCGCCGGCACCATGACGCCCTTGCGCCGCCATTCGTGGGCGCCGATCACGCCCAGCAGCTCGCGCAGCGACGCGACATAAGGTTCATCGGCCGGGCCGTAGGCTTCCAGGCAGGCCAGGCGCGCATCGGGTGCGCGCCGCAAGGGGATGCCATGGTCGGCTTCGAACGGGATCAGGAGCATCGCCAGGGTGCGGGCGCGCTGCAGCTGGGTCAGGCGATGGCGGTGGAAAGCCTCGGTTGGCGTGGCCGGCGCCTTGGGCTTGGCGCGGCGGCCGCGTTCGCCCTTGTGCTCGATGCGGCGCACCAGCGCCTGCAGCAGCTGGCGCGCGTTCTGGAAGTCGCCGCGCCACAGCAGGGCGGTGCCGTCCAGCGCGAGGCGATAGGCGGCGTCGGCGCTCATGGTGTCATCGGCCAGCACCACTTTCTTCGGCGCCGGCCAGCCGCTCTCCGAGCGCCACAGCGCCCAGCGGGTTTCTCCACCTTCCTGCCATGCGATCCGCGTCGTCATATCAGTGATGGTGATGCCAGTTGGTATCAAGCGATTCGAGATAGCCCTTGACCGCGTCCGGGCTGCCGGTTGCGTGGCGTTTCACTTCGCCGCAGGCGCAGATGCCCTGGTAGGGCTGGATGTGCGAGCAGGCGGACACTTTCTGGAGGAAGACTTTGACCGGCTTCGTGCATTTGGCGCACTTGAAGGTCAGGATGCGGGCAGGCTTCATGGTTGCAGCTTATAGATAGGGGAAGAAAGGCGGCATTCTACACCCGCCGTCATTGCCGCCCGGGCGCCTGCCCGTGTCACGTATGAATTGACAACAAATAACCGTCAAACCTATACTCGAATGATCGCGCTAACACAAAATGTTATAAATTGTTATTACAGTTGGAGATCACCATAAAAACTCAGGAGACAAGGAAGCTCATGACACTGACGATGAAGCTGTTTCGGCGCGCCCTTGCGCCAGGGATGGGACTATGCGCGGCGCTCTGCGCGGTGCTGGCCGCGCCATCGGCCTGGGCGGTGGGCGAGCGCCAGATCGTGCGCTTCGAGGCCGGCCCGCAAACCGTGGTGCTGGCGGACAAGGGCCGCGCCGCGCCGCTGCTGGTCGATCCGGAGGACGACGCTGGCGTGCGGCGCGCCGTGGCCGACCTGCAGGGCGATATCGCGCTGGTCACCGGCGCCAGGCCGGCCTTGACGCACGCCGCGGGTAGCGCGGCCGATAGCGTCATCATCGTCGGCACCCTTGGGCAAAGCGCCCTGGTCGACCGCCTGGCCGCGGAAGGCAAGATCGACGTCGCCGGCCTGCGCGGCAAGTGGGAAGGCTTCCTGATCCAGGCCGTCGCCAACCCGATGCCGGGCGTGGCGCGGGCATTGGTGGTGGCCGGCAGCGACCGTCGCGGCGCCATCTTCGGTGTCTATACCCTGTCGGAACAGATGGGCGTCTCGCCCTGGAAGTGGTGGGCCGACGTGGTCCCGGCGCGCCAGGCCACGCTGGCTGTCCCCCTCGATACCAAGGTGAGCGACGCGCCGGTGGTGCAGTACCGCGGCATCTTCCTGAACGACGAGGCGCCGGCCCTGACCAATTGGGCCAAGGAGAAATACGGCGGCTTCAACCACAAGTTCTACGAAAAAGTCTTCGAGCTGGTGCTGCGCATGCGCGGCAACTACCTGTGGCCGGCGATGTGGCCGCCCGCGGCCTTCTATGCCGACGACCCCGAGAACGGCCGCCTGGCGCACGAGATGGGCATCATCATGGGCACCTCGCACCACGAGCCGATGATGCGCGCGCACGACGAATGGGCCCGCTTCGGCAAGGGCCCGTGGGACTACAGCAAGAACGCCGGCGTGCTGCAGGAATTCTGGAAGCAGGGCCTGCGCAACTCGCATGGCCAGGACCGCGTGATCACGCTGGGCATGCGCGGCGACGGCGACGAGCCGATGTCCGAGGACGACAACGTCGACCTGCTGCAGAAAATCGTGCGCGACCAGCGCGCGATGATCGAGAAGGACACCGGCAAGCCGGCCGGCGAGGTGCCGCAGGTCTGGGCGCTGTACAAGGAAGTGCAGGGCTATTACGAGAAGGGCATGCGCGTGCCGGACGACGTGCTGCTGCTCTGGTGCGACGACAACTGGGCCAATATCCGCCGCCTGCCAACGCTTGACGAACGCGCGCGTCCGGGCGGCGCCGGCGTCTACTATCACTTCGACTACGTGGGCGGCCCGCGTTCCTATAAATGGCTGAACGTGACGCCGATCCCGAAGATCTGGGAACAGATGCACCTGGCCTGGCAGTACGACGCCAAGCGCATGTGGATCGTCAATGTCGGCGACCTGAAGCCGATGGAAGTGCCGATCGAGTTCTTCCTGACCTATGCCTGGAACCCGCAAGCCTGGCCGGCCGAGCGCCTGCCGGAATACCTGCGCCTGTGGGCGACGCGCGAGTTCGGCGCCGAGCATGCGGTGGAGATCGCCGACCTGGTCGATCAGTACACGCGCTTCAACGGCCGCCGCAAGCCCGAGCAGCTCGCGCCGGACACCTATAGCGTGCTCAATTACGATGAAGCCGGCCGCATCGCGCGCGACTACGCCGCGCTGGCCGAACGTGCGCGCAAGATGGCCGGGAAACTGCGGCCCGAACAGCGCGACGCTTTCTTCCAGCTGGTGCAGTATCCGGTCGCGGCATCGAGCAATATGAACGAACTGTACGTGGCGGCGGGCCTCAATCACCACTACGCCACCCAGTTCCGCGCCACCACCAATGACATGGCCGAGCGTGTGCAGGCGCTGTACAAGAACGACGTCGAGCTGGCGCGCCAGTATCATGCGGTCAAGGGCGGCAAGTGGAACCACATGATGTCGCAGACCCGCTTCGGCTACGTCAATTGGGAACAGCCGCGCGCCAATGTGCTGCCGGCCGTGCACCGCATCGATGTGCCGGCTGGCGCCAATATGTCGGTGGCGGTCGAAGGCGGCGTCAAGGCCTGGGGCGCCTACGGTCTCAAGGCGCTGGACTTGCCGGTGTTCGATCCCTACGCGAAAAAATCGCACTACCTCGATATCTTCAACCGCGGCAGCGCGCCGTTCGACTTCCGGATCGAGTCCAATCAACCCTGGGTGGTGGTGAGCCAGGCCAGCGGCAAGGTGACGGGCGAGCAGCGCGTGACGGTCGATGTACGCTGGGACAAGGTGCCGGCCAGGCCGCAGCCGGCGGTCCTGACCATCACCGGGCCGAACGATACGCGGGTGCTGGTCAATGTGCCGCTACGTCGTGCTGACATCCCGGTTGGCTCCAAAGGCTTCGTCGAGACCGACGGCGTGGTGTCGATCGAGGCCACGAACTATGCGCGTGCACTGGCGCCCGAGGGCCGCAACTGGCTCAGGATTCCGGGCCATGGCCGCACCGATTCGGGTGTGACGACCTTGCCGGTCACCGCCAAGGCACTGGACGTGAAGCAGGGCATGCGCCTGGAGTACGACGTGAATACGGTCAGCAGCGGTCCGGTCAAGGTGCAGGTAACGCTGGCGCCGACCCTGAAATTCCAGCCGGGCGCGGGTTTCCGCTATGCCGTGTCGATCGACGACGAGGCGCCGACCATCGTCAATGTGCATGCTGACGAGTCGGAGAAATTCTGGGAAAAGATCGTGTCGGATGGGGCGGCGGTATTCACGACCGAGCATCAGTTGAGCAAGCCGGGCAAGCATGTGCTGAAGTTCTGGGCGCTCGATCCGGGCCTGGTGGTGCAGAAGCTGGTGATCGATGCCGGCGGCCTGAAACCGAGCTACCTGGGGCCGCAGCAAAGCCCGCGCCTGTAGATACCTCCAGGGCGGCGCGCCACTATGTGACGCGCCGCCATTGCTGCGCGGCTGAGAGTCGGGCCGCTGTTACGCCAGCTTGTAGAAGCTCTCCCACTCCTTGCGCGGCGGTGCTCCGGCAAGCAGCGCATTGGCGCGCTTGTGATTCGTGATCTGCTTGCTGACCGGATCGAAAGTGAGCCTGGCATTGACCCGTTGGGCAATGACGCCTAATGCCATCGCCTGGCACAAGGGACCTGCGACGGCAAAGTTCGAGCGGCAGGTTTCCTCTCCCATGCACGCCTTGAGGAAATTCGCATAGTGATTCGATGGGCTTTTCGGCACGGCTGGAAGGGCGAGGTCCTGTCCGGCCTCGCCAATAATGCTCAGTTCGGATCCATGTGTACCGCCCTTGAACGCCAGGTCGTCGCCGTAGATGATCTTCCCAGGAGGCAGCTTTGCTGCAGTACCACTGCCTTTCGACGGGGGCGGGACGTTTGGATCGACAATGGCTGCACCGAAATTCTTTGGCAGCGGCGGCAGGTTGTCGACACCGTCATACCACGTCAGTTCAAGCGGCGGCAGCGCACCGCGTTGCGGGAACCTGAATGCCAGCGTAGAGGCTTGAGGGAAGATGAGCGGACTGTAGCCTTCAAGCCGGACGGCGTCGATTTCGGTCGGCAGGCCAAGCTGGAGAAACTCATGGGCCGTGTCAAAGATATGGGCGCCCCAGTCGCCAAGGGCGCCGTTGCCGTAGTCGAACCATGAGCGCCAATCGCCGTTGATATAGCCTTGATTGTATTCATGGAACGCGCCGGTGGCGGTCCACCCGTTCCAGTCGAGTGTCGCCGGTATCGGCTGGCGCGGCAGGTAACCGGACACCTTCATGCCATGCCAGCGGCGCGGATTGTTCATGTGCGCCGTGATGGCGCGCACGTTCTTGATGATGCCGGCGTCGACCCAGGACTTGAACTGGAAATAGTTCGCCTCGGAGTGGCCCTGATTACCCATCTGGGCTGCAACCTTGTACTTGCGTTCGGCTGCCATCATCAGTTCGATTTCGCGAAAGCTCTGCCCCATCGGCTTCTCGCAGTAGACGTGCTTGCCCTCCGACATTGCCAACATCGCGATCGGGAAGTGCGAGAAGTCCGGCGTGCCGATACCGACGGCGTCGATACGCCCGCCCATCGCATCGAACATCCGGCGGAAATCCTGGAAGCGCGGCACCTTCGGGAACATCTCGAGGATCTCGGCCGTGTGCGGCGCACCCATGTCGACGTCGCACAGCGCCACGATGTTGGCGAGGCCGGTGGCATGCAGTTCCTTGATGATCTGTGCGCCGCGATTGCCGATGCCGACGCAAGCCAGGTTGACCTTGCCGGTCGCTTTGCCTGCATGGGCGAACCCAGGCACAGCGAGGGCGGCGAGTGCCCCCTTGACGAGTCGGCGGCGGGTCGAAGAGTGCGAGTGCTGCATGAAGTCTCCTTGAGTTGTTATAGGTTCTTACTTGTAGTCGCCGGGCCAGGCAATTTCACCTCCCTGGTCCATTGCTGCTTGCCCCATCAGTGCGGCAATGCCGGAACGGTAAGCGTGGTCGATCATTTGCGGAATCGGCTGGTCGAGGCGAATTGCGTTGGCAAATGCAGCCATCGATAGCAGGGTGCCGTCGTCACCGCCCAGGTCGCGGCGCAGCGCCTGTCCAAGCGCGTCGCTCTTGCTGTCCGCTTGCCAGCTCGGCCCGCCAATGGGAATCGTCTCCATGCTGGCGCGCTCCACGCGATCGATGGCTGTCTTGATGCCGGGCGCGGGAGGCGGTTGTTCCGAATACATTTTTCCGCTCTCGCCTTCGATCGTGCCCCGGGAGCCCAGGATCTGGATTTCCATGCCGTGGTGGCGATTACTGGTGAGCGAGTCATAGATAAAGGTGACGCCATCGCGGTAGCGAAACAGCACGTTCACGTTGTCGTACACCTCACGTTGATCTTTCCAGTGATTGATGCTGCCGTAGCCGACGCAGGATAGGGGCGCGGCATCGAGATACCAGTTGGCGATCTGCAGATGATGCGAAGCCAGCTCAGCCATGAGACCAGCCGATGAGGCGCGATACAGCCGCCAGTTCAGCTTGCGTTCGAGCCCGGGCGTCGGTACCTGGCGGCGCCAGTCATTGTTCCGGTGCCAGCTCGCGCGGATCTGCGTAATGGGTCCTATCCGACCCGACCGCACGATCTCGTGCGCGTGCAGGAACGAAGCACTGAACAAGCGCTGGTGCCCGACCTGGAATACACGTTTGCTGGTGCTTGCCGCCCGCGAGATGGCCTTGCACTCGTCCACGGTCAACGCCAGGCTCTTCTCACAGAACACATGCTTGTCGGCAGCCAGAGCATGCAGGCACATGGGAGCGTGCTCATGCAGCGGCGTCGAGATCAGCACACCGTCGAGGTCCGGCATGTCGAGCAGCTTGCGGTAATCGGTGAAGGCTTTCGGCTTGCCTCCCGCCAGCGCAAGGGCGGCGGTCAAGTGTGGCGGGTAATCGTCACACAGCGCCGTCACCTCGACGCCAGGCGTGTTCAACAAGTGTTGCAGCAACAGCTTGCCGCGCGAACCAGTGCCGATCATGCCAAGCCGTACGCGGTCCGAAGGTGCGTCGCCCACTGGCTGCGCGCGCAATGGCGCCATCCATGGCAAGCCACTGAGCAGGCTCGAGCCGGCGATGCTCGCAGCCAGTCGCGCAAGGAAGCGGCGCCGCAGGGCCGGATCGCTCGCTGCAGTGTGGGGTTTGTCGGGGAATTGACTATTCATGCTGCCATCTCTTTTCTACAGTCCAGCTTGCATCTCGTTCCAGATACGCGAATTCCACTGCCTGCGCGCCAGGGTAGTTCCGCAGGACGCTTGCGCGCCGCGAGCTGGGCAGTACGAATAGTGCGGTGGACAGTGCCTCGGCGTCCGCTGCGCCTGGACAGGAAACGGAAATCGTGGTGCATCCCTCTACCAGTTCGCCGGAAGCCGGAATGACGATGTGCGCCTGGCCATCACGGTTGCCGGAGGTGGACATCGCACCGCCGCGCAGTTCGAAGCGGTGCAGCGATCTACCCCGCTCATAGAGGTGTTCGACGCCGATCGGCCAGTGGTCGCCGGCCGGATGGGCGCCAATGACACCCACGGAACTTTCTCCGAAGCTCAGGAGGGCCTGTTCCACTCCCTGGTCGACCAGGTATTGCCTGACCACGTCGACAGCGATTCCTTTGCCGATGCCGCCAAGGTCCAGTTGTATGCCTGGATCGGCGAAGTGCAGCGTGCGCGCCGTGGCGTCGAAGTGCAGCAGCGCCATGCCGTGGCCGCGGCGCCGTGCGCCCTGGGCGATATCGAACGCGCCCCCGGTCAGGCGATGATGGCGCCTGCAGGTATCCAGCACCCGCCATAGCCCGTCGGGCACGGGCGCCGGACCGTGGGCGGCAGTGCGATTGAGCGTGGCCAGATCGCCTTCTGGAATAAAGCGGCTCATCATCAGCTCCTGCTCGCGCAGCAGCGCCTGCGTATGGCGAGCAAGCACCATTCCTTCGCGGGCGTCGACAGCCGGCAAGACCATGCAAAAGCGCGTATTCATCGCGCCTAGCGTGTGATGAAACATGGGCGCTTATTGTGGGCGCAGGTCGCGAATCATGATATTGCGAAAAGAGACCTGGTCGCCGTGATCCTGCAGCAGGATGTGGCCATCGGCCCATTCACCGAAGCCGGGAATGTCACGGAACTTGCTCGCCGCAGCGGCGGCGCGAAATGCAGGGGAACCGCGTTCAAATTCCACGGTCTTCCTGCCGTTGAGCCAAAACGTCACGTGTTTGCCCTGCGACAGGATGCGCACCTGGTTCCAATCGCCAACCGGCGAAGGCGTCTTGTCTTTTTTGGCAGCAATAAGATCGTACAAGGAGCCAATGGTGCGGTTGCCGTCGCGGCCCGCCTTTGCATCCGGATGGCGTTCGTCGTCAAGCACCTGGAATTCAAGCCCGATGGCCGAGCCGACTGCGGCCGGCTTGCCAGTCAGCCTGTCGATCGGGGCCAGGTTCGGCTGGGTGAAGATCTTCACGCCGCTATTGGCGCCAGGTGCGATCTTCACCTCCAGTTTGAGGTCGAAATCGGCGTAGCGCTTGCGGGTAATGATGTCTCCGCCGCCGCGCGATTCCTCGCCTCCCTCGCCCTGGACGGTCAGGATCCCATTGCAGGCTTGCCAGCCATGTTGCGGGAACTGCTCCGAGTTGACACCGCGCCAGGCGGCGTTGGATGTGCCGTCCCACAAGACGCTCCAGCCTTCGGCAATTTCTTGCGTTGTGAGTGCGGCCGAAGTTGCCGAACTCGTGGTGGAGCATTGGCCGGACTGTGCTGTTGCAAGCGGCGACGCGGCTGAAACAGCGGCGGCGAGAATCGCGGAAAACATCGGGTAAAAACGCATACGGATCTCCTTCGATACAACGATCTTGTGAGTGCTGCGGCTGATCGTACCGCACAGCAGGCTTGACGCTGTGCGATCGACGATCAGGCCTTACGCATCGGCATCGCGCGCAGCGAGGCGGCGATAGCTTCACGCATTGGTTTCGCGCGCAGCTGGCTGTCGTAAGGTGTCGGACGCTGCGCCAGGCCGTCCGGACGCTTCGCGTCGGCCCAGACCTGCAGCCAGTTCACGTGGTCGGCCATGCCCCACAGCAGGAAATCGCGGCAAGTCGGATAGCTCAGGGTCACGTCGAGGTAGTCGCGCGCCAGCGCCGCAGTGGCCGCGTCGCGCTTGGCGAAATCGGCGGGGAAGGCCTTGTCGTTGACGTCGAACTCGGTGATCAGCAGGTCCAGGCCCATGCCGGTGACCTCGTCCAGGAACTTGCGCCATTCGCGCAGCACCGCCGCGTTGGCGGGGCCGGACATCATGTCGCCGGCGCTGACATGGCTTTGCAGACCGAGGGCATGGATCGGGGCGCCGCGTTTCTTGAGTTCGGCCAGCAGTTTCAGCACGCCGGCGCGGTGCTTGGCGTCGTCACCCAGGCCCGGGCCCATGAAGTCGTTGTACACCAGCTGCGCCTTCGGCGCGTGCTCGTGGGCCTGGCGGAAAGCGAATTCGATCTGCTCGACGGCGCCCATGCGCTTGGTGAACACGTTCTGGATCAGGCTGCCGTCCTTCGGCGACACCGCCTCGTTGACGACGTCGTGGCTGATCACGTCCTTCAAATGCGTGCAGACGGTCTTGGCGTGCTCGCGCAGGATTGCTTCGGCGTGGCCGACTGGCTTCGATTTCAGGTCTAGCGCGTTGACCCAGGCGGGCAGCCACTTCGGATCCTGCCAGATCAGGGCATGGCCGCGCATCGCCATCCCTTCCTTGCGCGCCCAGGCGAACATCTCGTCGGCCGGTCCCCATTGGTAGGGGCCCGGTTTCGGCTGCAGGGCCTGCCACTTGGTCTCGTTCTCGGCGACGATCATATTGCACTCGCGCGCCATCAGTGCGCGGTAGGCTGGGTCGCGGAAACTCTTGCGGGTGTCCTGGTCTTCCAGCAAGCCGATGGCATTACCGAAGCGCATGCCTTTGGCCTTGGCCAGGTCCTTGAGGGCGGGGCCGGCGTTCTGCGCGGCCAGTACGTTGGGGGCGAGCATGGCGCCGGCGGCGGTGCCGAGCAGCTTGAGGGTGTCGCGTCGCGATGTCATCGGGTGTTGTCTCCTTTTATGTTGTCGATGTCCGGTTCACGCCTGGCGATAAGGCGCGATGGTGACGATCTTGCCGTCGTCGTCGTAATGCAGCTCGGTCACCTTCACCGAGCGCAGGTGGGTGACGCCGCCGGACAGGCTGCTGTCGTGATAGAACAGATACGAGCGGCCTTCGAAATCGCAGATCGAATGGTGGGTGGTCCAGCCGATCACCGGCGTCATGATCTGGCCCTGGTAAGTAAATGGGCCATAGGGACTATCGCCAGTCGCGTAGCACAGCAGGTGGGTGTCGCCGGTCGAGTACGAGAAGTAGTATTTGCCGTCGTGCTTGTGCAGCCACGGCGCCTCGAAGAAGCGGCGCTCGTTGTCGCCGGCCAGCAGCTCCTTGCCGTCGGCGTCGAGGATCTGCACCGCGCGCGGCTCCTCGCTCAGTTCCAGCATGTCGCCGCAGAGGCGCGCCACGCGCGGCTGCAGCGCCGGCTCGTGGGCGGCCGGTTCCTCATGCTCGGCGCCATACGCATTGTCGCGGTATTTCTGCAGCTGGCCGCCCCAGATGCCGCCGAAGTACAGGTAGAACTCACCGTCGTCGTCGCCGAACACGGCCGGGTCGATCGAATAGCTGCCCGCGATCGGCTGTGACTGCGCCGTGAACGGGCCGGTCGGCTGGTCGCTGACGGCCACGCCGATCTGGAAGATGCCGTCCGGGCGCTTGGCCGGGAAATACAGGTAGTACTTGCCGTCCTTGCTGGCGCAGTCGGGCGCCCACATCTGGCGCGCGGCCCACGGCACGTCGCGTACGTGCAGGGCCACGCCGTGGTCGACCGCCTCGGCGCCCGGATGGTCCATCGAGACCACGTGATAGTCTTCCATCGCGAAATGGGCGCCGTCGTCGTTGAAGGGCACGCCGGCTTCGATATCGTGCGAAGGATAGATATAGATGCGGCCGTCGAACACGTGTGCGGACGGATCGGCGATGTAGATGTGCTCGAGCAGGGGTGTGGAAATGGCGCGCTCCGTGAGGGATTGGACGCGGTCTTTGTCGATGATTTCAGGCATTGGAGTTCGTCTGGTTCGGGTTCAAGTGAAAATCATTGCTGGGCCGCGAGCGCGCGGCGTTCGCCGAGTTCGCGTTCGATCTGCAGCTCGGTGGTCTTGCGGATGTCGTACAGCGCCAGGCAGCACACGGCCAGCAGGAAGGGGATGGCCGCATACACGCTGACCGACAGGCGCACGCCATCGGCGACCTGGGCCGGCTGGACGGCTTGCGCGGCGTCGTAGCCATAGCCTGCCAGCAGGGCTGCCACCAGGGCGCCGCCGATCGAGAGGCCCGCCTTGAGGCCGAAGATCATGGCCGAGAACAGCAGGGCGGTGGCGCGGCGGTTGTTTTTCCACTCGGAGTAGTCGGCGACGTCGGCGATCATGGCCCACAGCAGCGGGATCGTGATGCCGTAGAAGAAGCCGTACAGGATCTGGGCGACGAACACCAGGCCGATCGAGCTCGGTCCGATCCAGTAGTAGCTGAGACGGAACACGGCCGCGAGCAGCAGGGCTGCGCCAAACACGTCGCGCTTGCCGAAGCGGTCGGCCAGCGGTTTCGAGAAGCCGATCCCGACGATCATCAGGATGATGCCGACCGCGTTGAACAGGGAAAAGCCCGAGGTGGCGGCGTCTTCCGGCCAGTGGAACTTGGTCAGGCCCATATTGGTGAGCATCGCGTTCAGGCCGTCGATGAAGGTCAGGAAGCCGACGTCGTTCAGGAAGGCCGCCAGCGCTGCCTCTTGCAGGAAGTTGCGGAAGTAGAAGATGTACATGCCGCCCTTGAGCGACAGCGTGATGAACACCAGGATGGTCAGCACCAGCATCACGACCCAGGGGCGGTTGCGCAGCAGGTCGGCAACGTCCTGCCTGATGCTCGAGCGCTGGCTTGCGCTCGGCACGATGCGTTCGCGGGTGGTGAAGAAGGTAATCAGGAAGCAGATGGTGCCGGCCACGGCGAAGATCATCATCGTGGTCTGGAAGCCGGCCACCTTGTCGCCGTCGCCCAGGATCAGCACCAGCGGCAGCAGCAGCACCTGGATTACCAGCTGGGCGACCAGCACCGCGACGAAGCGGTACGACGACAGGCTGTTGCGGTCGGCCATGCTGCCGGTCAGCACGCCGCTCAGGGCCGAATAGGGCAGGTTATTGGCCGAGTACACCAGCATCAGGAGGATGTAGGTCAGCAGCGCGTAGATGTACTTGCCGCGCTCGCCCAGGTCGGGCGTGCTGAAGGCCAGGATCGCCACCAGGCCGAACGGCACCGAGGTCCACAGGATCCACGGACGGAACTTGCCCCAGCGGGTCGAGGTGCGGTCGGCGATGATGCCCATCAGCGGATTGAAGCACGCGCCGACCAGGCCGCCGATGAAGATGATGCTGGCCGCGGCGTTCGGCGAGATCTGGTATACGTCGGTGTAGAAGAAGGCCAGGAAGGTGAGCAGGGTCTGGAAGATCAGGTTGGCGGCCAGGTCGCCCAGTGCATAGCCGATTTTTTCAGTTGTCTCCAGCGTCGGCTGCGCTTTGGTAATTGTCGTCATTGTCTTGCCAATCTATGTGTTGAAAAGCAATTGCAACCGTCTACCGTCTAGCGCCGGGAAGCCGTCGTGCGGTAGTCAGGTCACGCATGTATCACGCCGCATCAGTAAAAAGTTAGCGCAATCATTATTGTCGATTGTGGATGAGACAGCATGCTTCCGTCAACCGCTTTATTACCATTTCGCATAGCGGATATAAACGCTGGAGCTGTCGTAAGTACAAGGCCGCGTGGTAGAATGGGATCATTCAAGTTCGCGCTAACATTGCCTGTCAGAGGTTGCTCCGCATGTCTAATTCCAATACCGGATTCATCGTCCCAGCGGATGCCAAACGCGGCCCGAACATGGCCGATGTGGCGAAGCTCGCCGGGGTGTCGCCGATGACGGTCTCGCGCGTCATGAACGGCAAGTCGACCGTGCGCGCCAGTACGCGCAAGAAGGTCACGGCCGCGGCGGCCGCCCTGAACTACGCGCCGAACCCCGAGGCGCGGCTGCTGGCCGGATCCCGGCCGATCCGCATCGGCTTCCTGTACAGCATGCCCAGCGTGCGCAGCGGCGCCTACCTGACCGAGGTCTTGCTGGGATTGCTGAACAAGGTCAGCCTGAACAACGTGCAGCTGCTGGTCGAGAAGTGCGCCGACGGCGACCAGATCGCCGAACAGACCCAGCGCCTGATCGACAACCATATGGATGGCATCATCCTGCCGCCGCCGCTGGTCGACAATGCCGAGATCGTGTCGCGCATCGTCGATGCCGGCATCCCGCTGGCCCTGATCGCCTGCGGCCAGCCCGATCCGCGCGCCAGCGCGATCGGCATCGACGACCGCCAGGCCGCCTATGACATGACGCGCCACCTGATCGAGCTGGGCCACCAGCGGATCGGCTTCATCACCGGGCATCCCTACCAGTCGGCGAGCAGCGCGCGGCTGGAGGGTTACCAGGCGGCGATCAAGGAGCTGGGTGCCGACCCGGCGCCCGAGCTGGTGACGCAGGGGATGTTCAACTACCGCTCCGGGCTGGACGCGTCAGAAATCCTGCTGGCGCTGGCCGACCGCCCGACGGCGATCTTCGCCAGCAACGACGACATGGCCGCCGCCACCGTCGCCGTGGCCCACCGCCTGGGGCTCGACGTGCCGGGCGATATCACCGTGGTCGGCTTCGACGACACCGCCTTGTCGACCACGATCTGGCCGGCCCTCACCACGGTGCGCCAGCCGACCATGGACATGGCCGAGGCGGCGATCGAATGCATCGTCCAGCGCGTGACGAACGAGCGCACCGGCCTGCCGGCCGGCCCCGAGCACGTCAAGACCGATTTCGCGCTCGTGCGGCGCCAGTCGGACGCGGCGCCGCGTATCCGGCCGCCGGTCCGCATATTCGCCTGAAACACCACACTCCGGTACTTTGATTGCGCTATCATTGGCGTTACAGATTTGGTAGTCCTGCCTTTTGCGGGTCATGCCATCACCGGAGACAAGCTTGAATATATATCGTCGAGGCCGTCTGGCCATCGCCGTCCTGGCCGCATTCGGCCTGGGCGCCTGCGCACTGCCGCCATCCGCCGGCCATGCCGAAGCCCGGCACTGGGTAAGCAGCTGGGGTACCTCCCAGATGTCGTACGGCCAGGCCGAAGCCATGCCGGCCGAGCTGTGGAAGGACGGCACCGTGCGCCAGGTCGTGCGCCTGTCGCTTGGAGGAAGCCAGGTGCGGGTCCGCATCAGCAATGCCTATGGCAGCGAGATGCTGGTCGTGAACGAGGCCAGCATCGCGCGCGCCGTGAAGCCGGGTTCCTCTGAAGTGGTGGCGGGTTCGCTGCAGGGTCTGCGCTTCAACGGCAGCACCGCGGTGCGCATACCGGCCGGCGCCGAGTACGTCAGCGACCCGGTCGACATGGCGGCGACGAGCGGCCTCGATGTCGCCGTGACCATGCACCTGGCGAATGCGGCGGGCCAGCAGACCGGCCATGCCGGCGCCCGCACGACCACCTTCCTGGCCCCGGGCCGCCAGACCGCCGCGGCAAGCCTCGACGATGCGAAGACCGTCACGCGCTGGCACCAGCTGGCAGATATCGAAGTCAGCGCGCCGCCGCCGGCGCGGGCCGTGGTCGTGATCGGCGACTCGATCACCGACGGCTATGGCGCGACCACCGACGCCAACAACCGCTGGACCGATCACCTGGTGCAGCGCATCGCCCAGGACGGCAAGCGGCCGCTCGCCGTGATCAATGCCGGCATCGGCGGCGGCCGCCTGCTGCGCGAAGGCCTGGGCCCGAGCCTCATCACCCGCTTCGAGCGCGACGTGCTGGCGAGGAATGGCGTGAGCCACGCGATCGTCTTCATCGGCGTCAACGACATCGGCGTGCTGCGCCGCTCAAAGGAAGACACGCCGCAGGCAATCGAGGCGATGCTGGGCGACTTCAGGCAGGCGCATTTGCAGATGATCGCGCGCGCCCACGCCAGGGGGATCTGCGTCATCGGCGCGACGATCACGCCCTTCATGGGCAGCGGCTACTATGCGCCGGCGCAGCACAACGAGGCGCTGCGCCAGGCGGTCAATGACTGGGTGAGGGGAGAAAAGGCCTTCGACGGCGTGTTCGATTTCGACGCGGTGCTGCGCGATCCGGCCCGGCCGTCCTACCTGGCCAAGGCCTACGACAGCGGCGACGGCCTGCATCCGTCGCATGGGGGCTATGCCGCGCTGGCGGCGGCGGTGCCGCTCCAGCAGCTGGACAACTGCGCCTACGGCCGGGGCAGGTAAGGCCGCTCGCGGTATTCGAAATAATCGAAGTCGGCATGCAGGGCGGTGCCGGCCATGTCCTGGCAGGCCACGCCCACGAACGCGCCCGTGAAGTTGGGCTGGCCGGGCGCGCCGGCTTCGTCGGACAGGATGCTGGCGTCGAATTGCTGCGCCAGCCACTGCCAGGGACCGTCGCCGAGGCGGTAGCCGAACAGCAGGCGTTCTTCGTCCACTTCCACCCGCAGCTGCACCGGCACGCCAGCCGGGATGGCGATCGGCGCGGTGAAGCTGTCGGCCTGCATGTGATTCGGCAGGCTGCTCATTACGCGCAGGTGCTTGCCGACCTCGTCGTCATGGGTGATGTACAGGTAGTGGAACTTGGCCGCGCCGTAGTAGCAGACCAGGCCGGCCTGCTGCTGGAAGTGTTCCGGCTCGAACTCGACCACGGTCGCCGCGCTGAAGCAGTGCGCCTGCTGGCGCCGCGCCACCAGCGCCTGGCGGAAGGTGCTGCCCAGGGTTTCGCGGCCGAACAAGCGCAGGTGGCCGGGCCGCGCCGTCAGGCTGAACAGCTCTTCAGGATATGGCGTGCGCAGCCACTGGAATTCCGAAGGCAAATCGGGCGTGTCGAACTCGGCCCGTTCAGGCGCGGCGTCGAAGCGGTGTTCGGGCAGGCCCGGCGCCTCGGCCTCCAGTTGCGGCATGCCCTCGCCATCGAGCGTGCGCAGCCAGCCGTCTTCTCCCCATACGACTTCCTGGATCGCAGTTTCGCGTCCCAGGGTGCAGGTGCCGCGGTTGCGCAAAGGCCGGCCGCACAGGTAGACCATATACGTACGGCCATCTGGCGTATCGACCAGGTCGGCGTGGCCGGCGCGCTGCAACGCCGCGTCGGGACGTGAACGCGTGGTGAGGACATTCAGGTCAGGATGCAGCTCGTACGGCCCGAGCAGGTCGCGCGAACGCGCCATTGTCACGCCATGGTTCCAGCCGGTGCCGCCTTCGGCGGTGAGCAGGTAGTAATAACCCTCGCGGCGGTACAGGTGCGGCGCCTCGGTCAGGCCGTGCTCGGTGCCGGCGAAGATATTCGTGCGGCTGCCGACCAGGCGCTGCTCTTGCACCGAGTACTCTTGCGCCACGATGCCGGCGAAGCGCTTGCCGCCGGGGCGGTGGTCCCACAACTGGTTCAGCACGTACTTGCGGCCATCGTCGCCGTGGAATAGCGATGGATCGAAGCCGCTGCTGTTCAGGTGTACCGGATCGGACCAGGGACCATCGATGCTGGGACTGGTGACCAGGTAATTGTGAAAATCGCGCAGCGAGGCACTGCCGCCGGCAGCGCCGGTCGAGGTGCGGCCATAGCGCTTGACGTCGGTGTAGACCAGCCAGAACAGGCCATCCGCATGCGTGAGGCAAGGCGCCCACACGCCGCAGGAATCGGGCGCGCCGCGCATGTCGAGCTGGCTGGCGCGGGTCAGCGGACGGCCGGCCAGGCGCCAGTGCACCAGGTCGCGCGAATGGTGGATCTGCACGCCGGGGTACCACTCGAAGGTGGAGGTGGCGATGTAATAGTCGTCGCCGACCCGCACGATGGACGGGTCTGGATTGAATCCGCGCAGGATCGGGTTGTGGATCATGTTTTTTCCAGGGGAGTGTGGGGCTGTGCCGGCTCACGCACCAGGGTCCACAGCAGCACCGCCGCGATCAGGTCGAGCACCGCCAGGCTGACGAAGAAGGGCGTATAGCCGACGCTGGCCAGCAGGGTGCCGATCAGCAGCGAGAAGATGAGCAGGCCCAGGTTGCCGAAGGTGCCGCACATGCCGGCCACGGTGGCGACCTCGTTGCGCCGGAACAGGTCGGACGACATCGTGATGACGGTGACCGACAAGGTCTGGTGCGCAAAGCCTGCAAGGCTGAGCAGGGCGATCGCCGCATAGGCATTGTCGACATAGCCGACGAAGGCCACGCCCATCATCATGATGGCGCCGAGCGTAAAGGCGCCGCGCCGGGCATTGATCAGGCGCACGCCGCGCTTTTGCAGGGCCAGCACTACCATCGGGCCGAACATGCAGCCCAGGTCGGCCGCCAGGAACGGCAGCCATGCGAACATGGCGATGTCCTTCAGCTCGAAGCCGCGCACCGTAGTCAAGTACAGCGGCACCCAGAACGCCAGCGTGCCCCAGGCCGGATCGGCCAGAAAGCGCGGCAGGGCGATGCCCCAGAAATTGCGTTTCTTGAGGATGCTCATGACCGACGGCTTGCTGCCGTCGCCCGCCAGGTGGTCTTCCTGGCCGGCGGCGATGTACTGCGCCTCGGCCTCGGACAGGCGGCGGTGGCGCTTGGGCGCGTCGTACAGCAGCAGCCAGGCGCAGACCCATACCAGGCCGAGCGCGCCGGTGATCACGAAGGCCGATTGCCAGTTGTAGTGCAGGATCGCCCACACCACCAGCGGCGGCGCCAGCATCGAGCCGAAGGAAGCGCCGACATTGAACACGCCGCCCGCCAGGCCGCGCTCCTTGGCCGGGAACCATTCCGAGACCGCCTTCATCCCGGCCGGATTGGCCGAGCCTTCGGCAAAGCCGAGCAGGCCGCGCAGGATGGCCAGGGTCTGCCAGTTGGTGGCCATGCCGTGCGCCATGCAGATCAGCGACCAGGCGGTGGCGAAGATCGCGAAGCCATATTTGAGGCCGATCACGTCGAGCACATAGCCGCACAGCGGCTGCAGCATGATCGCGCCCTGGAAGGCGGCCGTGATATACGCGTATTCCTGGGTCGTGATATTCAGCTCGGTCAAGAGGGTGGGGGCGGCTACCGCCAGCGAGCTGCGGGTCAGGTAGTTGACCACCGCTCCCAGCATGATCAGGCTGATCATCCACCAGCGCAGGCCACGGATGGTGCGGCCCCGGGTCCTGGCCAGGATCGCTGCGATCATCGGTTCACCATGCTGGGGCGCTTCGGATCGTAGACGAAATCGGGCAGCAGGTAGCGCATCGCCATCGCATCGTCGCGCGCGCCGCCCGCGACCTTCTTGTACAGTTCGTGCGCCTCACCGATGCGCGCCATGTCGGGCTCGATACCCAGGCCCGGACGCTCCGGCACCGCCACCTGGCCGCCCACGATCTGCAGGGGTTCCTTCGTCAGGCGTTCGCGGCCCTCCTGCCAGATCCAGTGGGTGTCGATCGCCGTGATCGTCCCCGGCGCGGCGGCCGCGCAATGGGTAAACATCGCCAGCGAGACGTCGAAGTGGTTGTTCGAATGCGAGCCCCAGGTCAGGCCCCAGTCGTGGCACAGCTGCGCCAGGCGCACCGAACCCTGCATGGTCCAGAAGTGCGGGTCGGCCAGCGGGATGTCCACCGCGCCCAGCAAGTGCGAATGGGCCATCTGGCGCCAGTCGGTGGCGACCATATTGGTGGCGGTGCGGATGCCGGTGGCGCGCTTGAACTCGGCCATGATCTCGCGTCCCGAATAACCGCCCTCGGGGCCGCACGGGTCTTCGGCATAGGCCAGCAGGTGGCCCTGGCCGCGGCAGGCATCGATTGCTTCGGCCAGCGACCAGGCGCCGTTCGGATCGAGCGTCACGCCGGCGTCCGGAAAGCGGCGCTTGATGGCGGCCACCGCTTCCATCTCTTCCCCGGCCCGCATCACGCCGCCCTTGAGCTTGAAGTCCTTGAAGCCGTACTGCTCGACCGCCGCCGCGGCCATGTCGCCGATCGATTCGGCGCTGAGCGCCTCCTGGTTGCGGACCCGGTACCACCCGTCGCGGCCGGCGTCAATGTCGTAACCGAGGTCGGTGCGGCCACGGTCGCCGATATAGAACAGATAGGCCAGCATCGGCACGTGGCTGCGCTGCTGCCCCTCGCCCAGCAGCTCGCACAGGGGCAGGTGCATGAACTGGCCGAGCAGGTCGAGCAGGGCCGCCTCCACGGCCGTCACCACGTTCTCGAGGCGCAGGTTGATCTCGTGCGGCTGCTTCATCACCGCCGCCTCGGCGCTGGACGTGACCTGGTGGCTGGCGCCCGAGATGCTGGCGCGCAGGCGGATCAGGGTCTGGCGGTGGTGGCCGATCTCGGTGCCTTGTACCAGCGGCGCCAGCTTCTGCAGCGCCAGAAGGATGCCGTTCGAGCCGGGCACCTCGCCCATGCCGGTACGGCCGGCGCTGTCCTTCAACAGCACCAGGATGCGGGTGAAATACGGCGCATGCGCGCCGCACAGGTTGAGCAGCATGCTGTCGCGGCCGGCGACCGGGATGACTTGCATCTCCACGATGGTCGGGGTGGCGGCGCGTTGGATTGGGTTCATCTACACAATCTCCAGTGAATCAGGCAAACAGGATGGGCCTCAGATGCCGGGGGCATACGGGAAGCGGATCGACTTGTAGTGCTCGAGCGAGTGCGCGGGCTTGCGCACGCCGGCCGGCAGCGGCAGTCCCGACCTGTCCTGGAAATAGGCGATGCTGGCGTCGCGCCACCATTGCGCCTCGACGTGTTGCTGGGCCAGGCGCTGGGCCGTGTCGGCGAAGCGTTCGGCGTCCACGAATGGTTTCAGGCCTTGCCACTCGGCCTGCATCGCCGCGGCTTCGGCCACGCCGTGGTCGTAGCGCGTCACCAGTTCTTCCCACAGGGTGCGGCCGGACGGCATGCGGTAGTCCCAGGGCAGGCGGTGGAACCAGAGCAGCAGCTCGGGCGGCGTGGTCTTGGGATCGGCGAAGCGGCGCGCCACCTCGGGTGCGTACTGGGCCACGGCATTGCTGCCGCTGGCGGTGCGGTCGAAGCCGATGCCGTCGCGGGCGGCGCGGTGGTAATAGATCGGATTCCAGTCGGCGCGTTCCAGGTTGTCGACCCAGGGCGCCGGGCCGTGGTGGTGGCTGCTGCCCATCACGTGGTTCAGGCCGAGCGGCGTCATGTAGTCGACCACGGCTTCGCGCGAACGCATCATGATGTTCACGACCGGGTCCAGCAGCTTCGGTTCGGGGCTGAAGGTCTGGGCAGCCCATTCGCGCGCGACGGCGCGGCTGTCCAGGCCCTGGTCCCAGGCCATGCGGCCGTAGACATACCAGTTGGACTGGTCGAAGATCGAGCCGCTCCAGCTGCGGCTGGCGCCGATATTGGCCACGCCCGCGATGCCGCCCACGCGGCCCTGCTTGCCCTGGATGGTGTCGGCTACTGTGACCTTGCTACCGCCGATGCGGGTATCGAATTCCAGCGTTTCCTGGAACATGGGGCCGAGATAGGCCAGATGGGTGGCGAAGCCCAGGTACTCCTTGGTGATCTGGAATTCCATGATCAGCGGCGTCTTCGGCATGGCGCCGAACATCGGGTGGGCCGGCTCGCGCGGCTGGAAGTCGATGGCGCCGTTCTTGACCTGCACCAGCACGTTGTCGTCGAACTTGCCGTCCAGCGGGATGAACTGGTCATAGCCCTCGACCGCGCGGTCATGCGCCTTGCCGGCCTTCGATTCCTCGGGCGAGGCGTAGACAAAGGCGCGCCACATCACGATACCCTTGTGCGGCGCCACCGCGCGCGCCAGCATATTGGCGCCGTCGGCGTGGTTGCGGCGATAGTCTTGCGGGCCCGGCTGGCCTTCCGAATTGGCCTTGACCAGGAAGCCGCCGAAGTCGGGAATGGTGCGGTAGATCTCGTCGGCCTTGTTCTTCCACCAGGCGGCGACCTCGGGGTCGAGCGGATCGGCGGTTTTGGTCTGCTTCATCTCGAGCGGGGTCGACCAGCGCACCGACAGGTAGACCCGGATGCCATACGGACGCAGCACGTCGGCGATGGCGGCGGCCTTGGCGATGAACGGCGCGCCGAGCACCTCGGCCTTGGAGTTGACGTTGTTTAACACAGTGCCATTGATGCCCAGCGAGGCATTGGCGCGCGCATAGTCGGTGTAGCGCGGATCGATGATGTGCGGGAGTTCCCACCAGTTCCAGATCGACTGGCCGGCATAGCCGCGCTCCACGCTGCGATCGAGGTTGTCCCAGTGATTCAGTACGCGCAGGGGCAGGGCAGGCTTCGACGCCAGCGCCACGCGGTCGGCGCCGGTGCCCAGCTGCAGCTCGCGCAGCCAGGCGAAGCTGCCATACAGCAGGCCGGTGTCGGTGTTGGCAGCGACCAGGGTGACCGGTAAGCCGTCCAGCTTGGCGCGCCGCACCAGATAGCCTTCATCGCCAAGCTTGCCCAACTGCTCGCGCACGGCGGAGGCGGCATCCAGGCCGGCCGGCAGCTCGGCGCCGCGCGCCAGCACCACGCTATTGGCGCGCGCCTTGGCGACGATGCCCGGCGCCTTGCCCAGCAAGCCGTGCAGGCCGCGCTGCAGCTCGGCGCGTGCGGCGCCCTTGGCGGGACTGTCGGCGCCGAGTACCAGGATCGAATCGGCGACCTGGGCGCGCTGGGCGTCAGGGAGAGGTTGATAGCGCAACCACAGTTGATAACCATCTTCTGCGGCGGCATGGGTCGGCAGGCACAGCAACATACCGAGAAGAAGTGCGGCCCACAGCCGCCCGAAGAGTCCTTGCATTGATTGTCTCCATATCTTTTTTGGTTCCGGATGTTGTTTTGTATCATCCGGTGTCAGGGAATGTTAGCGCGAACCTTTTCGATTTGAAAGTGTTTTATCGGCCAATTTAGCGCGATGGCATGGGTGGCAGCGGTATATCGCTTGATAGAGTCCGCACAACTGATACCTCTAACATTCGCGCTTTACCAACGTTCGGAATATTTTGTTGACAATCATTATTTTTGACCAGTAGACTGGGATGGTTGCGATAACATTCGTGTTAGTAGAAATGTTCGCATCCAGTGCTTGAAGTAAAAAAATAATGAGGAGATGAGCATGCACCACAGAGACGTCACCGCACGTCCGGCCGCCTGGCCGGCGTCACCTAGCCCGCGACAGCCCTATCCCGCCATTTCGATCAGCGTTACCAGCCAGCCGGCCGTGGCAAGTTAGGCCTGCCTGTTCGCAGAACAGGACGGCAGGCATTCCTTTTCTGGAATGACCTCGCCCGCACCAGACAACCGTAGACGGTTGCTTACGTAGAAACAAAAAAACCATCAGGAGACAGCAAACATGACTCGCAATTCCAAGCAGCAGGGTGTAGCACGCCGGCGCCAATGGGCGCTCGGGGTGACCGTACTGGCGGGCCTGGTCCACCAGGCTTACGCGCAAGACACGACCACGACGACCGACGCCAACGCGCAGGCCGGCGTGAACGTCGTGAAAGTGACCGGCTACCGCGGCAGTCTGCTGGCGTCGGCGAAAGACAAGAAGGAATCGGTCGGCTTCCAGGACACCATCAGTTCGGAAGACATGGGTAAATTCCCCGACAAGAACATCGCGGAATCGCTCAGCCGCATTCCCGGCATCCAGATTTCGCGCGACGTGACCGGCGAGGGCATGAACGTCCAGATCCGCGGCCTGGGCTCCAGCTTTACCAAGGTCTTGCTGAACAATGCGCAGATCGCGGTGGCATCGTCCGGCCCGATCGATGGCGCCAGCACCAACCGCGAGATCGATCTCGACCTGCTGCCGACCGAACTGTTTACCAAGCTGACCGTCAGCAAGAGCCCGAATGCCTCGATGCTCGAGGGCGGCGCCGCCGGTACCGTCAATCTGCGCAGCGCGCGCCCATTCGACAAGGAAGGCGCCTACGTCGTGTATAGCGCGACCGGGCAGAAGCAGGAAATCGCCAACGACATCGGCGGCCGCGGCTCGCTCCTGGCCAGCAAGACCTGGGGCGACAAATTCGGTATCCTCGCCGGCGTTTCCGTCAATCGTCAAAAAGCACGCACCACCGGCTACGAGACGGTCGGCCTGACCAATGCCAACCTGTCGGCCGCGCAGAATGGCTTGCCATCGCGTAACAATACCGGTGGCGGCAACTGGACGATTCCAGGGACGGTGCCAAACGGCGCCGGCGCGGGGCTGGTTCCCGGCACCGTCATCGACCAGGCTTTCCTGGAAGGCCGTAATCCGGGCACCAGCATCACCGCGATCGACAACGCGCTGGTTCCCCGTCTCGGCCGCTACATGGAATACTACGGTGACCGCGACAAGACCGCGGCGATCGTCAGCGCCGAGTACCGTCCGACCGAAAACCTGCACTTCTACGTCGATACGCTGTACAGCGAGAAAGACGACGACATGCAGCGCATCGGCTACACCTGGGCCATGCGCAACGAGTTCGCGATCCCGCTCGACATGAAAGTGGACCGCAGCGATTGCAACGCCGGCTGCACGGCGACCAGCGGCACCTTTGCCAATGCGCGCTACTTCATCGAATACGGTCCGCGCCGCGACAAGACCACGCTCAAGGGCATCAATCCAGGGATGACCTGGCAGATCGCGCCAACCCTGAAGCTCGAGGCGCAGGCCAACGCGACGGAGTCGGACTTCACGCACGAAGCGCCGACCGTCATGCCGATCACCGCAGCGGGCAGCGGACTGGTGGCCAGCTATGACGCCACCAATGGCGGCGTCCCCAACATCACCTTCAACAACGATGTGAACAACCCGGCCAATCTCGGCTGGGCGGGTGGCCGCGTCAACATCCAGAACGAGCTGCGCGAAACCAGCACCAAAGGCTTCCATACCGACCTGACCTGGGGCGACAAGAAGCTGAACCTGAAGCTCGGTTATGCCTATGACGACATCGACCGCCGCATCCGCGGCCAGGACAACTCTGCTGCCTGGCAGGCGGCGGTGTGCGGCAACAATCCGAGCGTCTTCATCCAGGGTCCGAACGGCGCTCCGCCGTGCGATGGCGCCAACACCCCCGGCGCCAGCGCCGCTGCGCTCTATCCTGGCTATGGCACGGGCTATACCGCGGGAGCGACCGCACCGCTGGTCTACCAGGGTTCGCTGATCCCGGCCGACAAGCTGGCAGGCTACCTGGTGCCTGGCGAGTATGGCCGCCTGGTCGTCGACTGGGACCGCTTCAAGAAGGATTCGAACTACGACCACTACAACTCGACGGCGCCGGATTCGACCAGTTCGTCGACCGGGGCGAGCTCGGGCTATATGCGTGAGAAGACCTCGGGATTCTATACCGAGATCAACGGTTCGACCCTGCTCGCCAACATGCCGTTCCGGTATAACGCCGGTGTTCGCTACGTGCGCACCAAGCAGGAAGTCGGCTCCCTGAATTCGTTCAGCGACCCACGCAATGCGAACCTCACGCTCAATGGCTCCAAGTACCCGAACGCCACCGAGTGGCAGTATGTGAACAACACCTACAACAACACGCTGCCATCGGGTACCGCCGCCCTGACGGTCGCCAACAACGTCATCGTGCGCGCCGCGGCATCGAAGAGCATGACGCGCGCCAATCCGAACTCGCTGCGTCCCGGCATTAACTTCAGCTCGGTGTCGGCCGACGTCGGCACCATCGGCAGCCCCGAACTGCAGCCCTATATCTCGAAGAACCTGGACTTCGGCGTCGACTGGTACACCGGCGGCGAAGGCTATGTGAGCCTGACCGTGTTCCAGAAGAAGCTCAAGGGCTTCACGGTGATCGAGAACCGTAATTTGCCGTTCAGCGCGCTGGAGCAGTATGGTGTCACCTATAACAACCTGATTCCTAACCAGCAGGCGGCGATCGACGCGCGCGGCGGTCCGGGCGCGGCGACCGTGGTGATGAGCCAGGAGCGCAATGCCGGTGGCATCCTGCGCATTCGCGGCCTGGAAATCGGCTGGGTCCAGCCGCTCGACAGGTTCTTGCCGATCAAGGGCTTTGGCTTCAGCGAAACCGCGACCCTGATCAACCAGACGGCTAGCGGCGAAGGCACCAACGGCTTCGTGGCGCTGAACGTGCCGCGCAAGAGCAACAACTTCGGCGTCTATTACGAGAACCACGGCTTCATGGCGCGTTTCTCGCATACCTATCGCGAAGGCAGCCAGGCGGCCAACGGCGGCCAGAACGGCATCGCGGCGGCCGCGCTGTATGGCCGCGCCTACAAGCAGGCCGACTTCTCGTCGAGCGTGGATCTCGAGCAGGTCTTCGATCGCGAAGGCTGGCCGACCATCACCTTCGACGTGGTCAACATCAACAAGGCCAAGCGCGATTCGTACTTCCAGTTCGAGAGCGCGCAGTTCGGGTTCTACGACCCGGGCCGTACCTTCCAGCTTGGTGTCCGCGGCCAGTTCTGACGCTAGCGACGCCTGACTGTCAAGTCCCGCGCTCGCCGTTGACCGGCGAGCGCCTGTCCGGTCAAGCTGCAATGAACGAGCGCCGATGATTGCGTTAACATTAATGTTAAAATCATGTCCGAAGGCTACATCCCGAATCCTATACTGCCGCCCCCTGGGGCGGCGTCAGCAATAGAGGAACCCATGACTACCATCCAAGCCAATCCGCTTCCCGACGACATCGACCGCGCGCTGCTGGTGGGCCGGGTCTGGCGCACCGGCGCCAACGAAGGACCAGCCGTGGTCGCCGTGCGCGGCGGCCGCGTGGTCGACATTACCCGCCATGCGCCGACCGTGGCCGACCTGTTCGAGCGCCGCGACCTGTTGGCCATCGTCGGCAGCGCCGAGGGCGAAGACCTGGGACCGGTGCGCGAGCTGGCCGATGCCGCCCTGCGTGGCGACGCCGCCCTGAACGGCATCCGCCTGCTGGCGCCATGCGACCTGCAGGCGATCAAGGCCGCCGGCGTGACGTTTGCCGTCAGCCTTCTGGAGCGGGTGATCGAAGAGCAGGCCAAGGGCGATCCATCGCGCGCGGCGGACCTGCGCGAACACCTGCAGGCGACCATCGGCGTCGACCTGTCCGAAATCGTGCCGGGTTCCGAGGCCGCGCAGCGCCTCAAGCAAGAGCTGTCGGCCCAGGGCTTGTGGTCGCAATACATGGAAGTGGGCATCGGCCCGGACGCCGAAGTCTTCACCAAGTCGCAACCGATGTCGTCGGTGGGTCACGGCGACCCGATCGGTCTGCACCCGACGTCGCACTGGAACAATCCCGAGCCCGAGATCGTGCTGGCGGTGAACAGCCGTGCCGAGATCGTCGGCGCCACGCTGGGCAACGACGTCAACCTGCGCGACATCGAAGGCCGCAGCGCCCTGTTGCTGGGCAAGGCCAAGGACAATAACGGCTCCTGCGCCATCGGTCCCTTCATCCGCCTGTTCGACGCCACGTACACGCTGGACACCCTGCGCGAGTGCGAGGTCAATATGCTGATCGAGGGCGTGGACGACGGCTTCATCCTCGAAGGCAGCAGCCGCATGCGCGAGATCAGCCGCGACCCGCTCGACCTGGTCGCGCAGACCTGCGGCCCGCACCACCAGTATCCGGACGGCTTCATGCTGTTCCTCGGCACGATGTTCTCGCCGATCAAGGACCGCGACGCCGCAGGCGGCGGCTTTACCCACCATCTGGGCGACCGGGTCGGCATCTCGACCCCATCGCTCGGCACCCTGGTCAACACCGTGCAACGCAGCGACGCGATCGCACCCTGGACCTTCGGCGTGCGCGCCCTGTACGCCAACCTGGCGCAGCGCGGCCTGCTGGCGCCGGCATAAGACAGCCCTCTGCAACACACCCTGGAATACGAAAAACCCATGTCTGACACTATTCAACCAGCCTTTGTTTACGCAAGCTATCCTGACCTGAAGGACAAGCGCGTGGTCATCACCGGCGGCGGCAGCGGCATCGGCGCCGAACTGGTCACCGCCTTCGCCGGGCAGGGCGCCCGGGTCTGGTTTCTCGACATCGCCGAGGCCGCAGGACGCGCCCTTGCCGAGTCGCTGGCCGCCGCGTCGAGCACGGCGCACGCGCCGCGCTTCTTTCCCTGCGACCTGACCGACCTCGATGCGCTCAAGGCCACGTTCGACGCTATCGTGCGCGAGGCCGGCGCCGTCGACATCCTGCTCAACAACGCGGCCAACGACACTCGTCACACCATCGAAGAGGTCACCCCGGCGTACTGGGACAGCCGGATGAACGTCAACCTGCGCCACCAGTTCTTCTGTGCCCACGCCGTCCTGCCCGGAATGAAGGAGCAGGGCCATGGCGTGATCCAGAATTTCGGTTCGATCTCGTGGCATCTGCCGCATACCGAACTGTCCCTGTACATGACCGCCAAGGCCGGCGTCGAAGGCATGACGCGCGCGATGGCGCGCGAGCTTGGCCCGCACGGCATCCGCACCGTGGCCCTGGTGCCGGGCGCCGTGCGCACCCCGCGCCAGGAAGCGCTGTGGCATACGCCGCACGAGGAAGCGCGCATCCTTAACGGCCAGTGCCTGCAAGAGCGGGTCGAGATGCAGGACGTGGCGGCGTTGTCGCTGTTCCTGGCCTCGAACAATGCGCGTCGCTGCAGCGGCCGCGAATACTTCGTCGACGCGGGCTGGTACGGCGCATGAGCAGCGCGATTCCACATTGCCTGTGGGAGGTGGGGGCGACCCTGGGCGAAGGCGCGCTGTGGCATGCCGCGGCGGGCCAGGTCTGGTTCGTCGACATCAAGGGCCGGCGCCTGCATTGTCTCGACGTCGCCAGCGGCGGCCAGCGCAGCTGGGACGCGCCTGGGCAGGTGAGCTTTGTCGTGCCGATCGAAGGCGGCGGCTTCGCCTGCGCGCTGGAAGATGGGCTATACCGCTTCGATGACGAGAACGGCGGGTTCATTCCCCTGCTGAAGGTCGAGGCCGACCAGCCGGGCAACCGCTTCAACGACGGCCACGTCGACGCCGCCGGACGCCTGTGGTTCGGTTCGATGGACGATGCCGAAGCCCAGGCCACCGGCGCGCTGTATTGCTTCGATGGGCGCGACGTGCGCCGCATGGACGACGGCTATGTGATCACCAACGGCCCGGCCATCAGTCCTCACGGACGCACGCTGTACCACACCGATACGCTCGCCCAGCGCATTTATGCCTTCGACCTGGATGACGACGGCCAGGTAGCCGGCAAGCGCCTGTTCGCCGAGCTGCAGGACGGCGGCTACCCGGACGGCATGGCGGTCGACGCCAGCGGCCACCTGTGGGTGGCGACCTTTGGCGGCTGGCGCATCGACCGCTTCGATCCGCAGGGCCGCAAGGTCGGCGAAGTGCGCTTTCCGTGCGCGAACATCACCAAGCTCGCCTTCGGCGGCGACGACCTGCGCACCGTGTACGCCACGACCGCGCGCAAGGGCTTGTCGGCGGCCGAGCTCGAAGCCCAGCCCCTCGCGGGCGGCTTGTTCACTTTCCGCGCCGACGTGCCGGGACTGCCGCAGCATGCGCTGCGCTTGCAGGAGTAGAAAAGAAAGAGCAACAGAATGACCGATAGTAAAGTCAACAACGCCACGCGCCGCTTCCGGTCGCAGGACTGGTTCGACAATCCCGAGCGCATCGACATGACCGCGCTCTACCTCGAGCGCTTCATGAACTACGGGATCACGCCCGAGGAGCTGCGCTGCGGTAAGCCGATCATCGGCATCGCCCAGAGCGGCAGCGATATCGCGCCGTGCAACCGCGTCCACCTGGAGCTGGCCAAGCGCGTGCGCGACGGCATCCGCGACGCCGGCGGCATCCCGATGGAATTCCCGCTGCACCCGATCTTCGAAAACTGCCGCCGCCCAACCGCGGCGCTAGACCGCAACCTTGCCTATCTGGGCCTGGTCGAGATCCTGCACGGCTATCCGATCGACGCCGTCGTACTCACCACCGGCTGCGACAAGACCGTGCCGGCCCAGCTGATGGCCGTGTCGACGGTCGACATTCCCGCCATCGTGCTGTCGGGCGGGCCGATGCTCGACGGCTGGTTCGAAGGTGAGTTGGTCGGTTCGGGCGCCGCGATCTGGAAGGCGCGCCGGCAGCTGGCGGCGGGCAGCATCGACGAAAAGAAGTTCGTCGACATCGCTACCGCGTCGGCGCCGTCCGCCGGTCACTGCAACACGATGGGCACGGCGTCGACGATGAATGCAGTCGCCGAAGCGCTGGGCATGTCGCTGACCGGCTGCTCGGCCATTCCCGCACCATACCGCGAGCGCGGCCAGATGGCGTATGAGACGGGCCGCCGCATCGTGGAGCTGGCCAAAGAGGATATCCGCCCATCGAGCATCCTGACGCGCGAAGCCTTCCTGGACGCGATCGTGGTCAATGCCGCGATCGGCGGCTCGAGCAACGCCCAGCCGCATATCGTTGCGATGGCGCGCCATGCCGGGGTCGACATCACGCCCGAGGACTGGATGGAATACGGCTACCAGGTGCCGCTGCTGCTGAACATGCAGCCGGCCGGTAAATACCTGGGCGAGCGCTTCC
>NZ_STGG01000038.1 GCF_005222695.1 Massilia sp. HP4
GCGCCTGCCCAATTACCTGGGTTGGCGGTGGGCACTCGATGGTGGGCGAGTTACTTCTGTAGAGCAATTGCTGCGCATCGCGATCAGCTTCATCCATAGATAACGGTGACATCGCCTTTAAAAACGACCGGTCGTTCGCGCCGCCATCCACTAAACAGCGGCCGGTTCATTCCTGATTGCATCGCATTGCACTGTCTTTGCGTTACAATGTCCGCCAACTCGCGGCTTTACCACTGATGCTGATGAAACCTTATTCGATCCTGGCGCTGGCCCTGGCCGGCATCCCGGGTGTGGCGCTTGCCGCTCCCGACCTTCCACAAATTGGCGATGTCCATGCCCCGCTGGCGGTCGCGATGCCGGCGATTCCCGATGGCGGCTGGTTCACCTCCGCCGAGCTGGGCGCGATCACGACCTCGGGCAATACCAACGGCACCTCGGTCACCGGCAAGATCGACGCCCGTCACGAGACCACGCGCTGGAGCCACGAATTCATCGCCAGCGGCTACTTCAAGGAAGACGAGTACGAGGACGACTTTGGCGAGCGCCAGAAGAGCCGTTCGGCGCAGCGCTGGGCCACCTCGGCCAAGGCCTCGCTCAAGCTCCTGGGCGACGGCCGCCGCGCCTTCGTGCTGGCCTCCCACACCGACGACAAGTTCGGCGCCTACACCCGCTATTCGACGCTCGGCATCGGTTACGGTTCGCGCTGGTACACGGCGCCCGACAAGACGCTCGACGTCGAGATCGGTCCCGGTTATTCGGTCGGCGTACGCGACAACGACGAAGAAGAAAAAGGCATGACGGTGCGTAGCGCGGCCCAGTTCCGCTGGCAGGTCAGCCCGTCCGCCTTCTTCGCCCAGACCGTCAGCGTCGAGAAAGGCACGGGCAACACCCACTCGGTGGCCGAGACCTCGCTCAGCACCAAGATCAACGGCAGCATGCAGATGAAGGCCGGCTTCAGCGTGCGCAACGACAGCAACGTCCCCGACGACAAGAAGAACACCGATACCCAGACTTCGCTGACGATGGTCTATTCGTTCTGACCGCGGTTCCAGCCGAGTTCCAGCGCGGCGGGTTCGCTGCGCTGGAGCGTGAATCCGAGTTTTGCATACAATGCGCGCGCCGCCGCGTTAACGGTCAGCACACGCAAGGCCATGGCGGTCCCCTCCTCCTGCAGCGCATGCAGCACGGTGCGCGCGACGCCACGCCGCCGCGCCGATGCCGCCACCGACAGGTCCACCACCCGCAGCACGCCACCCGATCGGTCCAGCACCACGCGCGCCACCGGCCGCTCCTCCTCCAGCAGCAGCCAGGTCTCGCACAAGGGATAGCGCCGCGCGTAGTCTTCGACCTGCAGCCGGCGCTGGTGCCGCGCGATGCCCTCGATCACACTGCGCGGGACCGGCAGCGCGCCGAGATCGGGACGGGCATCGAGGTAGAGCGCGTCCAGGAAGGCCGCGTCGGCCGGTCCGGGGAGGCGCGCACCGAGGCGGCCGAAGCAGCGCCGGCTCACCTGGCGGCGGCGGACGGCACGAGATCCTTGGCCAGCGCCAGGGCCGCCAGGCTGACCAGGGCGGCGGCGCTCAGGTAATAGCCGACGAACTCGAGCCCGTAGTTGGTCGCCAGCCACAGCGCGATATACGGCGCCACCGAGGCGCCGAGGATGCCGGCGAAGTTGAAGGTCAGCGACGCACCCGTGTAGCGCACCTCGGCCGGGAACAGCTCGGCCAGCAAGGTGCCGAGCGGACCGTAGGTATACCCGACCAGGCACATGCCGAGCACCATGAAGATGGTGACCGCCACCCAGCCGCCGGCGCCGAACAGGGGGCCGTACAGCAGGCCGAACACGGCGATCGCGGCGCTGACCAGCATCATGGCGGTGCGCCGTCCGCGCCTGTCGGCCAACAGTGCCGAGGGCGGAATCGTCAATGCGAAGAACACCACCGCCACCAGTTGCAACACCAGGAATTGCTGGCGCGTGAAGCCCAGTTGCGCCGTGCCCCAGCTCAGGGCGAACACCGTCATCAGGTAGAAGATGACGAAGGTCGACAGCGCAATCAGGGTGCCGAGCACCAGCGCGCGGCGGTGGTCGCGCAGCACGGCCACCACCGGCACCTTGACCCGTGCCTTGCTGTCCAGGACTTTCTGGAAGTCGGGCGTCTCGGTGATCTTCAGGCGGATGTACAGGCCCACCCCGACCAGCAGGGCGCTGGCCAGGAAGGGAATCCGCCAGCCCCAGGCGAAGAAGGCTTCGTCGCTCATCATTTCGCCCAGCAGCAGGAACACGCCGCCCGACAGGAAGAAGCCGATCGGCGCCCCGAGCTGCGGGAACATGCCGTACCAGGCGCGCTTGCCCGGCGGCGCGTTCTCGGTCGCGAGCAGCACCGCCCCGCCCCATTCGCCGCCCAGGCCCAGGCCCTGGCCGAAGCGGCACAGCGCGAGCAGCAAGGGCGCGGCGACGCCGATCTGGGCATAGGTCGGCAGCATGCCGATCAGGATGGTCGAGATGCCCATCGTGAGCAGGGCCGCGACCAGGGTCGCCTTGCGCCCGACGCGGTCGCCGAAGTGGCCGAACAGGGCTGAACCCACCGGCCGCGCGAAAAAGGCGATGGCGAAGGTCGCCAGCGACTGCAGCATGGCGGCGCCGGGGTCGGCCGCCGGGAAGAACAGGCGCGGGAACACCAGCACCGCGGCGGTGGCATAGATATAGAAATCGTAGAACTCGATCGTGGTGCCGATCAGGCTTGCAAACAGGACGGTACGGGGCTTGTTGGCGGACGCCGGTGGATCCAGGACGGCGTCGCTCATGCACCCGCCTGGGCCAGCGCCTCGCGGACGGCGTCGGCGCCGGTCGGGCGCACCACGCGCGCGACCTCATGGCCATCCTTGAGCACGACGACCGTCGGCCACAGCTTGATGCGGAACGAACGGCCCAGCGGGCGGCCCGGACCATCCTCGACCTTGATGTGCTGCGCGGCGGGATAGTCGGCCAGTGCCTGGTCGATCAGCGGCTCGGCGGCGCGGCAATAGCCGCACCAGTTGGCGCCGAAATCGAGGGCGACCAGGCCTGCGGCAGCGTCGATGGCGCTACGTTCAGGCTGGGAGCTTGCATAGGGTGCGGCCATGGGATCTCCTTGTTATTGCTATTCGAATAGCGCAAGCGTACCTCAAATTTGGCCGCATGGCATGCCCGGCGCCGGTCACGCGCCGCCGATGGCGCCCGAGCGTGTGGCAGCTAACGGAAACCGCCGCCCGAGGCTGTCACCCTGTGTCTCACCGTCTCACAAGGAGCACATCATGTCGGATGATTTGAGCAAACGCGGCCAGCAAGATCGTAGCCGCATCAATATGCACGAAGAGCACGAGGTCCGCTACTGGACCGAAGCCCTCGGCGTGACCCGCGAAGAATTGCAGCGCGCCGTCGAACAGGTCGGCGTGAGCGCCAGCGCGGTGCGCGAACACCTGGGCCGCTGAATCCCCCGCAAACCCTCGCATCGATACCGGTTCGATCGCGCGGACCAGCCCTGGGCTGGTCCGCGCTCTCCCCATGCAATCCATTAAAACGGAGTCAACGATGGAAGTACCGAAGCAACAGCAGCAACCGCCCGGGCATGAAGCCGACCTGACCCCGCAAGCCGACCATGGCGAAACCAGCTACCGCGGCTCTGGCCGCCTGCAGGACAAGGCCACCGTGATCACCGGCGGGGACAGCGGCATCGGCCGCGCGGTCGCGCTGGCCTTCGCGCGCGAAGGCGCCGACGTCCTGATTTCTTACCTGGACGAGCACGACGACGCGCAAGAAACCGCGCGCCTGGTCGAGGAAGCGGGCCGCCGCGCCATCCTGGTGCCGGGCGATATCGCCGACCGCGCCCACTGCCGTTCCATCATCGACAAGGCGGTGGCCGAGTTCGGCCGCATCGACGTGCTGGTCAATAACGCCGCATTCCAGATGTCGCACGACTCGCTCGACGAGATCCCGGACGACGAATGGGACTACACCTTCAAGGTGAACATCACCGCCATGTTCCACCTCTGCAAGGCGGCGGTGAAGCATATGGCGCCGGGCTCGTCGATCATCAACACCACTTCCATCAACTCGGATAATCCGAAACCCACCCTGCTGCCTTACGCCACGACCAAGGGCGCGATCGCCAATTTCAGCGCCGGCCTGGCCCAGCTGCTGGCCGGGAAAGGCATCCGCGTCAATTCGGTGGCTCCGGGTCCGATCTGGACGCCGCTGATCCCATCCACCATGCCGCCGGAAGAAGTCGAGAACTTCGGCAGCCAGGTGCCGATGAAGCGCGCCGGCCAGCCAAAGGAAGTGGCGCCGGTATTCGTGATGCTGGCGTCCGATGAAGCAAGCTATATCTCGGGTGCGCGCATTGCCGTCACGGGCGGCACGCCTATCCTTTGAGGCCTGGCGGGTCCGCCGGCATCAGCGGAATTTCATGATCGCCACGTGGCTCTGGTGAATGCTGCGCGTGAACTCGACGTCCCGCATGTCGAAGACTTCCCTCACCGCCTGCACCTCACCCGGGAATTTCTGGTGCGTGAATTCGTCGAAGACGAGGATCGAGCGGCTCGTCAGGCGCGGCTTGATCTTCTCGAGCACGGCCTTGGTCGGCGCGTACACATCCATGTCGAAGATCGCGAGGGCGATCGTGGCGCCGGGATGCTGGTCGAGCCAGGTGTCGACCGACTGGGTGGCGTCGCCCTTGATCAATTCGAACTTGCGCTGATGCTGGAACGCCGAGATCGACTCGTGGTAGCCGAGGATCTCGGCCAGCGTCGTTTCGTAGTTGTCGATGGAAGCATAGTCGCCCACCTTTGCCTCGGCGCCATCCTTCTCGTGCACCGAAGCAAAGCCGGCAAAGGTGTCGAACCCGTAGATGAAGCGCTCGACGTTATAGGGCTCGTACATATTGCGAAGGTTGAGCAGCACCGCCAGGCTGGCCCCCCACTGGACGCCGAACTCGCAGATCACGCCCGGCACGGTGACGATTTCCCGGTACAGGTCGTTCAGGTACAGCACGCGGGCCAGCGCATTGCGCTTCATGATCGCAAGACTGTGGACCGCCCAGTTTTCGCCGCTATCGCCAATTTGCTTGAGGGCCACTTCCTTGAAGCGCCGATCGTTTTCGAGCTGGGCCGGCGTCCTGCTGCCGACCAGCTCTCCCTTCACATTCCTGTCCATCGCGCCTGCTCCCTGTGTCCTCAGTCAGCGGAACAGTTTATCTGCGGCAATAGATACCGACTAGTAGGAGTTACATATTTCCGACAATTGATTACAGCGATGCCTGCGGCGCCGCCAGGTCCACCGTCCAGGTCGGGCCCGGATAGCCTGTGAATGGGCGCAAGCGCCCCCAAGTGGATAGCATGACCATCAGTCCCACGGAGCCACCATGTCGATTTTCCTGCGCAGTCTCTTCGTCGCCGTCGTCCTCGTGCTGGGATATGGCCTGCTGGAACCGTATATCGAACGGGCCCTCTACACCATGCGCCTGGCAGCCATGCCGAAGCCCCTGGCGCTGCCGGTGCCGGTCGAGGACGTGCGCCAGCGCGCGCTGCGCGACACCTGGGGCGGCGCGCGCAGCGAAGGTCGCAAGCACGAGGGCATCGACATCTTCGCCAGGCGCGGCACCCCGGTGCTCTCGAGCACCGAGGGCATCGTCACGAATGTGGGCACCAACCGCCTCGGCGGCCTGGTGGTGTGGGTGCTGGGTCCGGGCGGCCAGCGGCATTACTATGCCCACCTGGACAGCTACTCGGACGTCGAGGCCGGCATGCGCATCGAGGCCGGCCGGGTGCTGGGCTATGTCGGCAACACCGGCAACGCCAAGGGCACGCCGCCGCACCTGCACTACGGCATCTACGACACCGATGGCGCCATCAATCCCTATCCGCTCTTGAAAGCCGATCCGGCCGCGATCACGGCGCCGACGGCACTGGCGGCGGAAGCGGATCGCCCGACGGGGTCGGGACGCCAGTCGGCGGCGCGCTAGGCGCTGCCTCGAACGGTTCGGTCGCCTCCACCGGTGCGGGCAGCACCGGCTCGATCGGTTCCGGCCCGGCCTCGGGAGTGACTTCCAGCGCCTCGTCGATGAAGATTTCCTCGGGTTCTTCCTCGATGTAGCGCGGCGGCGGCGGCGGTGGGCGCCAGCCGGGCAGGGTCGCCTTGGCGTCCAGGCTGCCGGCGTCGAAAGCGCCGCGGAAGAAGTCGCCCACCACCAGCGCCGCATTGTGGCCGCCCTGCCCCCAGTAGCTGCTGCGGATGGTAACGCGGTTGTCGTTGAAGCCCACCCAGGCCCCGGCCACCAGGTTCGGATGCATCATGATGAACCAGCCGTCCTGGTTGTTCTGGCTGGTGCCGGTCTTGGCGGCCAGGTCGCCGCGAATGCCGAAGCGGCTGCGCACGCCGTTGCCGGTGCCGCGGGTCACGACGCCCCGCAGCATGTCGACCAGGGCCTCGGCGGATTCGCGCGACATCGCGCGTTCCGGCTGGCCGGTCCCGAAGTCGGCGATCACATTGCCCTCGCGGTCCTCGATGCGGCTGACGAAGATCGGCTTGTGGTATTCGCCCAGGGCGGCGATGGTCGCATAGCTGCTGACCATCTCCAGCAAGGTGACCGGGCTGGTGCCCAGGGCCAGCGACGGCACGGCTTCCAGGCGGCTCTCGCGGATGCCCAGGCCCTGGGCCAGGCGCACGATCGGCTGCAGGCCGATTTCCTGGCTCACCTGGGCGGTGATCGTGTTCTTGGAAAACACCAGGCCGTCGCGCATCGGCATCGAGCGTCCGCTATTGCCGTCCATATCGGTCGGCTTCCACACGCTGCCGTCGTCGCCGCGGAATTCGAGCACCACGTCGCGGTAGGCCTGGTCGGCCGGTATGCCGCGTTCCAGCGCCGCGCCATAAACGAAAGGCTTGAAGGTCGATCCCGGCTGGCGCGAGGCCTGGGCCACGTGGTCGTACTGGTCGCGCTCGAAGTCGCGGCTGCCGACCCAGGCTTTTACTTGCCCGCTGGCCGGATCGATGGCAACGAAACCCGCTTCCAGGCGCGATTTCGTGCTCTTGAGCTCATTCATGAAGCCGCGCTCGCCCTTCAGGCGCTTGAGCGCCGCAGCAGGCTCTTCGCCGCCCTCGACCGCATTGCGGTAGGCGCCCGTCTCGCGCACGAAGGCGTCCAGCTCGCGCGCATGGGTGATCCAGTAATACGAGAACGGGTCGATGTTGGGCCGCAGCGATGTATAGGTCGCGGTCGCCGTCGAACGCGGCACATTGGGGTTGGCCCATTCGACGTCGGCGATCGCCTGCAGGATGTCGGCCTGGCGCCGCACCGCGCGCTCGGCCGCCGCCTGCAGCTCGGGATCGAGCGTGGTGCGCACCACCAGGCCGTCGAGCTGCAGGTTGTAGTCATTCTCGTCGGCCCAGTCGAGCAGCCACTTGCGCACGTGGTGGGTGAAATGGTTGTCCTTGCCGCTGCGGTCGGGCAGGCGCGCGAAGCGCAGGCGCAGCGGGCGCTTGACGAGGGCGTCGTAGCGCTTGTCGTCGAAGGCGCCGTGCTTGCGCATCTGGCCCAGCACCACATTGCGGCGCGCCAGCGAGCGCTCGGGATTGGCCACTGGGTTGTAATAGTGGGTGCCCTTGAGCATGCCCACCAGCGTGGCCGATTCGAGCACGTCGAGCCTCTGCGCCGGCTTGCCGAAATAGGTGCGCGAGGCCATTTCGATGCCATACGCGTTGTACAGGAAAGGCACCGTGTTCAGGTAGGCTTCCAGGATTTGCGTCTTGCTGTAGGTGTTCTCGATCTTGATCGCGGTGATCAGTTCCTTCATCTTGCGGCTCACGCTGCGCGCGCGGCCGATCTCTTGCGGGAACATATTGCGCGCCAGCTGCTGGGTGATGGTCGAGCCGCCCTGCGGGTCGCCGTTCACGCTGGCCCAGAGCGCGCCGGCCACGCGCTTGAAGTCGACGCCGTGGTGCTGGTAGAAGCGGTGATCCTCGGTCGAGACCAGGGCCTGGACCACGTGCGGCGAAATCTGCGACAGCTTGACCCGCTCCTGCAGGCCCTGCTCGAAGGTGCCCAGCGCCCGCCCGCCGGCGTCCAGGATCACCGAGGGCCGCGAGCGGCTGGCCTGTTCCAGGTCGTCGATGCCGGGCGTGAACGGGATCAGGATCAGGAGCCAGGCCAGGATCGCCATCAGGCCGGCGGCCAGGCTCCACAGCGACAACAGGGCCAGCTTGACCGGCAACGGCCGGCCATGCAGGCGCTGGCCGGCGCCGCTTTTGAGGGCCGCCGCATGGCGCCCGGCCCCGGCCCACAGGCGCCGGGCGGCCAGCGCGATGCGTTGTTGCACGGATGGCGCGGCGCCCGCGGTTTCCGTGTTCTCGTTGTCGTGTTCCTGGTCCACTCGATCTACCTGCCCTGTCAAACAATCAATGTGCGGCAAGTATAGCCGACCGCGCCGCCGGCCACGGCACGACAGGGGATGGGCGTCAGGCGAGGCTGGTGGCCGGCTCGACGCGGCCGGCGCGCAGCAGCGCCTCGACCCGTTCCACCGGCTGCGGGCGGCTGAAGACGTGGCCCTGCACCTCGTCGCAGCCGCAGCCGCGCAGGTAGTCGAGCTGTTCGATCGTCTCCACGCCCTCGGCGATCACCTGCATGCGCAGGCCGTGGGCCAGCGAGATGATGGCGTCGACCAGGGCCGCGCCGTCCGGGTTGCCCACGATGTCCTGCACGAAGGAGCGGTCGATCTTGAGCACGTCCACGGGTAGCCGTTTGAGGTATTGCAGGCTCGAATAGCCGGTGCCGAAGTCGTCGATCGACAGCTTGACGCCCATCCGCTTGAGGCATTCCATGGTGTGGATGGCGGCGTCGGCGTCGGCCATCATCATGCTTTCGGTGAGCTCGATCTCGAGCGAGGACGGCGGCAGGCCGGTCTCGGCCAGCACCCGGGCCACGGTGTCGACCAGGTCGGGCTCGGCGAACTGGCGCGCCGACAGGTTGACCGCGATCCGCAGTGGGCCCAGGCCGGCGCGCTGCCAGCGCCGGTTCTGGCGGCAGGCGGCGAGCAGCACCCAGGCCCCGATGGGGACGATCAAGCCGGTCTCTTCGGCCAGGGCGATGAAACGGTCGGGACGCACGGTGCCCAGCAAGGGATGGCGCCAGCGGATCAGCGCCTCGGTGCCGACCACGCGGCCGGTGGCCAGGTCGACCTGGGGCTGGAAATGCAGCTCGAATTGTTCGTCTTGCAGCGCGTGACGCAGCGCGCTCTCGAGGGCCAGGCGGTCGAAGGCCTGGGCGTTCATGTGCGGCGCGTAGAACTGGACCCCGTTGCGCCCGCCCTGTTTGGCGCGGTACATCGCGATCTCGGCATGCTTGACCAGGGTATCGGCATCGAGGCCGTCGGCCGGGAAAGCGGCCACGCCGGCGCTGCAATTGAGCACCAGGCGCTGGCCGGCGAGCTGGATCGGCTCGGCCACTGCTTCGCGCACCTGCTGGATGCGGGCCGCGGCCTGGCGCTCGTCCGCCACCCCAACGAGCACCAGCACGAAGTCGTCGCCGCCGACCCGGGCCGCGGTGTCGACCGGGCGCAGCGTGCCCTTGATGCGGCCGGCCAGCATGCGCAATGCCTCGTCGCCGGCACGCCGGCCGAGGGTGTCGTTGATGAGCTTGAAGTGGTCGAAATCGAGCAGCACGGTCCATACCGGTACGTTGCCGGCGTTGCCGATGGCGCGCTCGATGCGGTCATTGAGCAGCGCGCGGTTGGCCAGGCCGGTGAGCGTGTCGTAGTGGGCATGGCGTTCGAGTTCGGCCTCGTAGCGCTTGGCGGTCGTGACGTCGTAGATGGTGACCACGAAATGCCCGGCCTGGCCGTCGGCGCCCCGCACCGGCGCAACGTACACGTCGCCGATCAGCTCGGCGCCGTCGCTGGTGTGGAAGGTGACCAGTGCATGGTCCTCGCGCTGCTGGCGCAGCGCCAGGCGCAGGTCGTCCAGCGCCGGCTGGTCGTCGTCCTGGCCGGCGAGCAGCTTGAGCGGCTGGCCGGCCAGTTCGCGCGCCGGATAGCCGAAAGTGCGTTCGCAGGCAGGGTTGGCGTACTCGATCGGATAGCCCGGCTGCCGGGCGTCGACCAGCAGGATCGGATTGGCGCTCGCCTCCATCGCCCGTTCGTAGAGGCGCAGCGAACCCGTGGCCCGTTCGAGCGCCACGGTACGCTGCTCGACCAGGGCTTCGATGCGCCGCGTGCGCGCCACCCGCTGCTGGACCAGGCCGGCCGCGGCGAAGCTGAGGATCAGGCCGAGCACCATCGCGACCATCTCGGCCATGTGATTGCCGATCGCCGGCGGCTGCTCTTGAACCACCACCTGCCACGGGCTGCCGGCGATCTCGAAGGCTTCCACATGGCGCAGGTTCATGCGATCAAGGACGTTTTCCCACCAGCCGACGGGCGCGGCCAGGGTGCCGTGCTGGTAGGCGGTGACGATATTGCCCAGCGCGTCCGGGCCGCGCAGCGATAGCGCGAAGTTGTCGTCGTCGAGCAGGCGCACCGATTCCAGCGTGCCGCCCACCAGCAGGCCGACGTCGATCACCACCTCGGTGGTGCCGACCACCGTCGCCCGCCGCAACGCCGTCTCGAGCGGCCGCATGCCGGGCCGGTAGACCGGCAGGGTGATCAGGACGCCGTGGCGCGCGCCACCGCCCTGCAGGAGGTCGATGATGGGGCTGGCGGCCGGCTCGCCGGTGTCGATCGCGCGCTGGGTATAGACCCGCTGCGGCGCATTCGACCAGGCATCGTAGCCGAAGGTGACCTCGTTGCCGACGATCGGCGCCACGTAGTCGTTGACCAGGTAGCGCTCGCGCACACCGGCCCGCCTCAGCCCGGAGGCGCCGCTGCGTACCCGCTCGCGGATCTCGAAACCCGGCCAGAACGCGCCGCGCTGCGCCTCGAAGGCGGCGCGCCCGGCTTGGCCGACGAAGCGCTGGAACACCAGCGCCTGCAGGTAGCCGTGGCGCGCCACCAGCGGCTGGGCGAAGGAATCGAATTCCGCGCGCGTGATGTCCTCGGAAGCGCGGAAGAACAGGTTGACGGCGCGCGCGGCATCGGTGGCCTCGGCGAAGGCGCGGGTGACGGCGGCCACGCGCACCACGGCGCGCTGGTCGAACTCGGCCTGGGTGCGGTCGAATTCCATCTTGCGCACCGCGCCGCACAGCAGGGAGGTGAGCAGCAGGCCGAGCAGACAAGTGCCCAGCGCGGCCCGGGACAGGCCGCGACCCGGGACACCAGGACTGGCGGATGCATTGCGCATGAATCGATGCTAGCGCAGAACGGCGTTTTCAGGGGGCCCGGGATCTAAAAAAGAATCGCGGCCGGCCCCGCTTTCCGGCCGGTTGCATTATCATCTCGCCCATGCCGCCCGAACCCCATCCAGAACCCCTGCTGCTGCCCGCCGACGCCCCGCCCCAGCGCGTGCTGCGCCAGTTCCGCATCGTCTTCAATGCCGTCAAGACCCATTTCCGCCAGCTCGAGCGCGATTCGGGGCTGGGCGGCGCCCAGGTCTGGGCGCTGTCGGTGATCGACAGCCAGCCCGGGATCGGCGCCACCAGCCTTGGGCGCGCCATGGACATCCACCAGTCGACCGCCAGCAACCTGGTGCGCGGGCTGGTCGAGCGTGGCTACGTGGCCGCGGCGCGCGAAGGATCGGACCGGCGCAGCGTCGCCCTGCGCATCTTGCCCGCCGGCCAGGAAGTGCTGCGCCGTGCACCTGCCCCGCTGGCCGGGGTATTGCCGAATGCGCTGGCGACCCTGGACGAAGCTACCCTGCTGCGCCTGGAACAGGACCTGGCGACGCTGATCGCCCGCCTGGATGCGGACGAAGCGGCGGGCAAGATTCCGTTGAGCCATTCCTGAGCTTCAGACCTCGCCGCGGAATTTCCCCAAGGCCAGATTGACCATCGCCTCGACGCTCCCCTCGTGTTCGTGCACGATGCGCAGCTGCTCGGCGTCGCCCACCGCCTTCGTCACCTGGGCCAGGTAGGCCAGCGCCGCGCCGGAACCGAGCTTTTCGGCATGCGGCGCGATGCGCGCCAGCGTGGCCAGGATGTCGTCGCGCAGCAGGACCGGCCGGTGCTCTTGCGGCAGCACGATATTGCCGTCCAGGCCGAAACGGCAGGCCTGGAAGCGGTTGTAGTTATAGACCAGGTAATCGTCTTCGCGCGGCGGCGCTTCGTTGCCTTCGAGCAGATAGCTGCACAGGGCCTGCAGGTAGGCGGCCAGTGCCGCCGCATGCTCGACCGTCAGCGGCGTGTCGCACACGCGCAGCTCGATGGTGCCGTATTCGGGCTTCGGGCGCAGGTCCCAGTAAAAGTCCTTCATGCTGCGCACGATGCCGGTGTCTTCCATGCGCTTGAAGTAATCGCGTTCGAAATCCTCCCACTTGAGCAGGAACGGCGCCCGGCCCGACAGCGGGAAGGCGAACACCGAATTCAGGCGCGACGAATGGAACTGGGTGTCGCTCCCCTGCAGGAAGGGCGACGAGGCCGACAGGGCGATGAAGTGCGGGATGTAGCGGTTCAGCGCATGCAGCAGGTACAGCGCGTTGTCGCCGCTGCCGCAGCCGATGTGCACATGCTGGCCGAACACGGTGAACTGCTTGGCCAGGTAGCCGTACAAGGCCGAGACTTCGCGAAAGCGCGGCTTTTCGTAGATGCGGCGCTCGGTCCATTGCTGGAACGGGTGGGTGCCGCCGCCGCACACGCCGACATTCAGGCGATCGCCGGCGCGCAGCAGGGTGTCGCGGATCAGGCGCAGCTCGTCCACCAGCGGCGCATAGCCGGTGTGGATGCTGCTGTTGATTTCGATCATGCTCTCGGTGATCTCGGGCGTGACGGCGCCCGGGAACGGCGCGCGCGCCAGCAGGTCGAGCATGTCGGGCGACGCCGGCGCGAGGTCGAAATCCGACAGGCCGACCAGCTGCAGCTCGAGCTCCACGCCCATGGTCAGCGGTTCCGAGCGGGCAAATTCAGGCAGCGGCATCCTGGTCCTCCTTCTTTTCTGCGTTCTTGTATTTGGCCAGGCCCGACTCGCGTGCGCCGCGCAGGGCGATCTGGGTCAGGATCGGCGCCAGCACCTCCAGGATCATGGCCATCGCCGCCAGCGGCGCCAGTGGGGCCAGGGTGTCGAACAGGTCGACGCCCGAGCGCCGGGTCTGCTCGATCAGGATGATGGCGAACACGGTCAGCGGCATGATCGCCACCCCGGTCAGCGCGCCCTTGCGCGCCGAGATGCCCGACACGCGGGCGGTGGCGGTGCACACGGCCACCTTGACCATGGCGCGCACCAGCAGCAGCAGCAGGCCGAGCATCAGGCCCTCGGCGGTCGGCTGCCAGGCGATGGTGGTCGCGACAAAGAAGAACAGCAGCACGGTCAGCAAGTCGCCCAGGGCGCCGAAATTGCGCTGGGCCGGGCTCAGGGTGACGCGGCGGTGGCGGGCCACCAGGCCGAAGGTCAGCGCGGCCAGCACCGGCGACAGTTTCAGCACGTGGGTGATCGCCACCAGCAGGAACACGAAGACCGCGAAGGTCAGGGTCGAATTGGAGCGCGCGTGGCCGGCGATGCGCTGCCACAGCGGCAGCAGGTAGCCCATTGCCGCACCCAGGCCGCTGGAGGCGGCCAGCACCACCAGGCCGGTCCAGCTGGCGTGAACCACGTCGCCCGACGTCTGGAACACGCCGAAGCCGACCGTCACATTGAACACGAACACCGCCAGCACGCAGTTCAGCGCGGTGAGGTGCATGGCGCGCTCGGTCACCTGGCCGCCCCCGCCCTGCTCGTTGACGATGCGCAGCAGGCCGGCCGGCGAGCTGGCCATGGCCAGCGCCGCCAGCAGGCAGGCCGGCAGCACGGCAAGGCCGCAGATGCGCGAGACGTAATACACGGCCGCCCAGGTCAGGCCGGCCTCCAACAGCGAGGTGAGCAGCAGCCAGGGATTGGTGCGCAGCCAGCGCAGGTTGATGCGGTAGCCGAGCTCGAACAATATCAGGCCGAAACCCAGATTGGCCAGCATCATGAAGTTATCGGCCTGGGCCGGCGGCAGGTAGCCGCTCGACAGGTTGCCGAACACGAAGCCGCACAGGCCATAGATGGAAATACGCGGCACGTTGGCCCAGCGGTACAGCAGCTCGCCGGCCATCCAGGCCAGCGTCAGCGCCAGCGGCCAGGCCAGCGCATGCGTGAGTGAAAGCAACTCGCTCATCCAAAATCTCCGGTGGGACGCGCCGATCGGCGGCAGGGAGCCGCACAGGCACAATGGTCCGATTTGGCGCGGGGAGCGCCAGGCGCGGCAGATGTGGGAACGCTACGCCGCGAGGTCGAAAAAAGCCCCCCGACGGATGCGGGGGACGAAAAGAAACGGGTTGAGCCGCCTCATCGCTGATCGGGCATCCGGACGCTGCCGGTCGCCACTCGTCTATACTGCCCGAAAAGTATAATCGTGGCAACCCTATTTGTGCGAATGTACAGACGGGCGATACGCTCCCCTACCCGCCCGCCAGGGTGGGAATCCGTGTTTTCTAGCCTTCCGTACGCACACTGTGCGGCGGAAAATATTAACATGGATGAAACACCGGAGGCACAGCGGACGCACTGCCGGAATGGCTGCAGGCGGGATGGTGGAGCCTTGTCGCGGGCGCCGCGCTGGTGCTCGGGGCTTTTGTTGGCGTGCGTTTCGATGCGCCGCAGCGGCTGGTGGCGGCCGTCATGGCCTTCCGCATGGCGTCCTGATCTCGGCCTGGCACTGCTGCCCGGCCGGCTGGACCAGCCGGCGTCATCGCGCCGTCGCCGCCGGCCCGTCCTGCGTGGCGAGGAAGGCCACGATCTCTCCCGCCTGCTGCTCGCTCATGAAATTCATGAAGCGCATCTTGTTGCCGGGTATGACTGCCTCCGAATCGCGGATGAAGGCGGCCAGGTTCCGTTCATCCCACACCAGCGCCGATTCTTTCAATGCCGGCGAATAGCTGTAACCTGCCGCACTGCCCGCCTTGCGTCCGAGAACGCCATTGAGCTGCGGGCCGAAGATATTGCCGGCGTTCGGCCCGACTTCGTGGCAACCGGCGCAGCGCGCGAACAGCTTGCGCCCGGCCTCGACCCGGGCCGCCGACGGTTCGCCGCCAGCCGACGCTACGGCAGCGTCGCCGGTCCGGCCGCAGCCGCCAAGGGCCAGCAGCATGCCCAGCGCGAGGCCAAGCCTCATTCCCCGGTTGCCCATCTACTTGACCCGCTGCTTCTCGAGCTTGCGCGCCAGGGTGCGCCGGTGCATGCCGAGGCGCCGCGCCGCTTCGGAGATATTGAAATCGGTCTCGGCCAGCACGGCATGGATGCGCTCCCACTCCAGGGTCTTGATCGAGGTCGAGCGGTTGGTGACCTCGACGTCGGCACTGCCCGCCACGTGGCCGAAGGCGGCCTCGATATCGTCGGCATCGGACGGCTTGGCCAGGTATTGGACGGCGCCCAGCTTGATCGCCTCGACCGCGGTGGCGATGCTGGCAAAGCCGGTCAGCACCACGATCAGCATGTCCGGGTCGTGTTCGTGCAGCAGCTGCACGCAGGCCAGGCCCGAGGTATTGCCCTTGAGTTTCAGGTCGACCACGGCGTAGCCTGGGTTATGCTGGGCCAGCACCGCCTGGGCCTCGTCGAGGCTGGCAGCGCCCAGCACGCGGTAGCCGCGCCGCTCGAAGGAGCGGCTCAAGGTGCGCGCGAACGCTTCGTCGTCTTCGATGATGAGCAGCAGCGGCTCAGGATTCTGCATCGTCTGTTTCCTCTTCGAGTTCGATGGCCGCCAGCGGCAGGCGTATGGTCACGGCGGCCCCGCCGTCCTCGTCCTGGCGCCGGTTGCGGGCGGTGACCGTGCCACCAAGCTTGCGCACCACGTTCACTGCCAGGAACAGCCCGAGGCCGCCGCCGGGTTTACCCTTGGTCGAGTGGTATGGTTTGCCGAAATTGGCCAGCATGCTGGGCGCAAATCCGGGGCCGCGGTCGAATACCGTCACCACCAGGGTGCGCTCGTCGATGTGGGCGTCCATATAGACCCAGTCGGGCGAGGCCTCGAGCGCATTGTCGAGCAGGTTGTCGATGGTCTGGCGCAGCGCCGAATCGCTGGCCACCGGCAGGTGCTCGCCGATCCGGTTATTGTAGATGAAGGTGCGCACCGGACGGCTGGCCTCCCAGTCCTCGGCCAGGCGGTCGAGGAAGCGGCCGACCGTGGTGCGCTCGGCAGATTCGCCGCGCGCCTCGCCGGCCGACAGCAGGATGCCGCTGACGATGGCCTTGCAGCGCTTGAGCTGGGTCTGCATCTCGGTCAGCTCTTCGAGCAGTTCCGGGTCGTCGCGCAAGGCGGGCATGCGCTTCCAGTCGCCCAGGATCACCGAGACGGTGGACAGCGGCGTGCCCAGTTCGTGGGCCGCCCCGCTGGCGAGCAAACCCATGCGCACGATATGTTCTTCTTCGGCGGCGCGCTGGCGCAGCGCGGCCAGCTGGGTCGCCTTGTCGCGCACGTTGTCGGAAATGCGCGAGATGAACATCACCAGCAGCGCCGCGTTCAGGGCGAAGCACACCAGCAGCCCCTGCACGTACAGGCTGCCGATGCCGCGCGCATGGTCGAACGGCAGCGCGAGCGGTTGGGCGTAGATGGCCAGACCGGCCATGCAGGCGATCGTGACGACCACGATGATCCAGGTCCACAGCACGTCGAGCAGCACGGCCGAGACGATCACCTGCAGCAGGTACAAGAAGGCGAACGGATTGGTGGTGCCGCCGGACAGGTACAGCAGCACGGTCAGGCTCGAGACGTCGACCAGGATCGCCAGGAACATCTCGCCGTTCGACACCGGCCGCCGTTCGTGCCAGCGCAGGTGGCTGGCGACGTTGAAGGCGATCAGGCAGGCCAGCACCTGCAGCATGTGCACCAGCGGCAGTTCGATGTGAAAGATCAGGATCGCCGAGGCGATGGTGGTGATCTGGCCGATGACGGCGATCCAGCGCAGCTCGATCAGCTGCAGCATATTCTTGTGGCCGGCCGCGAACTCCACGTTCGCGGCGGCGGCGGACGGCGACGAACGCGCCGCCCTGGCGAAGAAATCCAGCGGTGATTGCATTGGGAACCGTTATATCCGGCGGGTCGGCCATGCCGATCCGCGCACCGTCTCAGTCGTCGGACTCGCTGCCGCGCTTCGCCTCGTGACGGGCGATCCACCACACGGCCGCAGCCACCATGAGGGCGAGAGCATACCAAGTGAGCGCATAGACGAGGTGATTATTTGGGAAGGAAATGACGGTCAGGCCGCCGACGGCGGTCTCTGGCGCTTCCTTCGGATCCTGGCCCTTGCCGGCATCGACGAAGAACGGCGCGACCGGCGCGCCATCGAGACCGCGCGCGGCGGCGATGGCGCCCACTTCGCGTGCATACCAGCGGTTGCCCACGGGATCGTTATCGCGCAGGAAACCACTCTTGGGCTCGGCGATGCGCAGCAGGCCAGTGACTTCCACCCGCGCGCCCGGGCTTGCGGCGCAGGCACCGGCGCCGGCCTTGCGGGCGGGATAGCGGGTCGCGATATCGCCGCTGGACGGGATGAAACCGCGGTTGATGAGAACGATGTGGCCCTCGTCCGTGCATAACGGCGTGAGCAGCCAGAAACCGGCGCCAAGTTCGGATAAAGCCTGGACCGGCGTGGTCAATTCGTAGAGATAGTGGCCCGACAGGCGTACGCGCCGGTATTCGTCGGACTCTTTCGAGACGTGCGGCCATTGCGCCACCGCCGGCGGCGCAACGGGATCCGCATGAACGCGTGCGTCGACGCGTTCGATCAGGTCCAGTTTCCATTGCAGGCGAACCACCTGCCAGGTCCCCAGACCGGCGAACAGCACGAACAGCAACAAGGCCGCCACCGCCAGCAGGCGCCGCACGAAGGCGGAGCGCCGAGGCGATTGGGCGAAACCCGCCGGCCCTGCCGGCTGTTCGTGCACTACTGCCATTTAGGTCATGTCGTGGGTGTTGTTCGGACCCATGCCAGGCATCATATTGGTGTTCATGTGATGCATGACCCAGATCGAACCGGCCATCACGATGACCAGGATGACGATGGTCAGGATCAGCGCCATCATGTTCCAGCCGCCTTCCGCCTTCGAGTTCAAGTGCAGGAAGTAAATCATTTGCACGATCAGCTGCACTGCCGCGAAGGCCAGGATGACCCACTTGGTCGTCTCGGGCGCCAGCACATTGCCCATCACCAGCCAGAACGGGATGATGGTCAGGATGGCGGCCAGCGCGAAGCCGACCAGGTAATCCTTCTGGCTGTAGTGCGTCACATGGACGTCGTGGTCATGATGACCGTGGTCGTGGTGGTCGCTCATGGCAGGACTCCCATCAGGTAGACGAAGGTGAAGACGAAGATCCAGATCAGGTCCAGGAAGTGCCAGAACAGCGACAGGCACGACAGGCGACGGAAGTTCTCGGGGGTCAGGCCGTGTTTGCCCAACTGGAAGAACAAGGTCACCAGCCAGATGATGCCGAACGTCACGTGCAGGCCGTGGGTGCCGACCAGTGCAAAGAACGCGGTCAGGAAGCCCGAACGCTGGGGACCGGCGCCCATGTGGATCAGGTGCTGGAACTCATAGATTTCCACGCACAGGAAGGCCAGGCCGAGGATACCGGTCACGGCCAGCCACATGCGGGCCTTGCCCAGGTTCTTGGCTTGCGCCGCGATCATGGCGAAGCCGAAGGTCAGCGACGACACCAGCAGGAACGCGGTGTTGAGCGCGATCAGCGGCAGTTCGAACAGCTCGGCCCCGGTCGGACCGCCCGCATAGGCACGGCCCTGCACCGCATAGGTGGCGAACAGGGACGCGAAGATGAGGCAGTCGCTCATCAGGTAGAGCCAGAAGCCCAGCAGCGTGCCCTGCTCCGGGTGGTGTTCGCGGACGATGTAACGTCCGCTCACGTCGTCGGCGACGCTGCCGCCGGTTACAGATGCGTTAAGTTCAGACATGGCTTTCCAGCATACGGGTACGCGCTTCTTCGGTCCGGGCCACTTCTTCGGCCGGGATGTAGTAGTCACGCTTGTAGTTGAAGGTATGGATGATGATCGCGGCCATCATGGCGACGAATGCCACGATGGTGAACGCCCACATATGCCAGATGATGCCGAAGCCGACCGCGCACGCAAGCGCGGAGATGATGATGCCGGCGCCGGTGTTCTTTGGCATGTGGATCGCCACGAAGTCCTTCAGCGGACGACGGTAGCCGTTCTTCTTCATGTCGGCGAAGGTGTCGTTGTCGTACACCACTGGCGTGAACGCGAAGTTGTAGTCTGGCGGTGGCGACGAGGTCGCCCATTCCAGCGTACGGCCTTCCCATGGATCGCCGGTGAAGTCGCGCAGGCGAGCGGTGTTGCGATCGCGATAGCTGACATAGATCTGCATCAGCAGCGCGCCGATACCGCCGGCGATCATCAGGGTGCCCAGGAACGAGATCTGGAACAGCCACTGCACCGAAGGATCGTCGAAATGGCTCACGCGACGGGTGTAGCCCATGAAGCCCAGGATGTACGGCGGGGTGAACGCGACCCAGAAGCCGATCGACCACAGCCAGAACGAGACCAGGCCCCAGAAACGGTCCAGCTTGTAGCCGAAGGCTTTCGGGAACCAGTAGTTCAGGCCCGCGAAGATACCGAACACGACACCGCCGATGATCACGTTGTGGAAGTGGGCGATCAGGAACAGTGAGTTGTGCAGCACGAAGTCGGCCGCCGGGATGGCCAGCATGACGCCGGTCATGCCGCCGATCACGAAGGTCAGCATGAACGAGATCGTCCACATCATCGGCAGTTCGAAACGGATGCGGCCGCGATACATGGTAAACAGCCAGTTGAAGATCTTGGCGCCGGTCGGGATCGAGATGATCATCGTAGTGATGCCGAAGAACGCATTGACGCTGGCGCCCGAACCCATGGTGAAGAAGTGGTGCAGCCAGACCAGGTACGACAGCACCATGATGACGCAGGTCGCGTATACCATCGAGGTGTACCCGAACAGGCGCTTGCCGCAGAAGGTCGAGACGACCTCGGAGAAGATGCCGAAGGCCGGCAGGATCAGGATGTACACCTCGGGGTGGCCCCAGATCCAGATCAGGTTGACGTACATCATCGGGTTGCCGCCACGGTCGCTCGTGAAGAACGCGGTGTCGAGCAGGCGGTCCATGCCCAGCATGGCCAGCACGGCGGTCAGGATCGGGAAGGTCACCACGATCAGGATGTTGGTGCACAGCGAGGTCCAGGTAAACACTGGCATCTTCATCAGGTCCATGCCCGGAGCGCGCATCTTGATGATGGTGACGATCAGGTTCACGCCAGACAAGGTCGTACCGACACCCGCCACCTGCAAGGACCAGATGTAGTAGTCGACGCCGACGCCGGGACTGGCCAGGATGCCCGACAGCGGCGGATACGCCAGCCAGCCGGTACGGCCGAATTCACCCACGAACAGGGAGGCCATCACGAGCACTGCGCCCATGGCGGTCATCCAGAACGAGAAGTTGTTCAGGAACGGGAAAGCCACGTCGCGCGCGCCGATCTGCAGCGGCACAACGTAGTTCATCAGGCCCGTCACGAACGGCATCGCCACGAAGAAGATCATGATCACGCCGTGGGCGGTGAAGACCTGGTCGTAGTGGTGCGGCGGCAGGAAGCCGGCATTGTCGCCGAAGGCGATCGCCTGCTGTGCGCGCATCATGAGCGCGTCGGCGAAGCCGCGCAGGAACATGATCAGGCCCAGGATCATGTACATGATCCCGATTTTCTTGTGGTCGATACTGGTGATCCAGTCGCGCCACAAGGTGCCCCACACGCGGAAGTAGGAGATCAGGCCGATGAGGGCCAGACCGCCGACGATCACGCCTGCGAAGGTAGCGATCAGAATCGGCTCATGGAACGGGATCGCGTCCCAGCCCAGCCGACCGAAGATGAACTTCGTCAAGTCGAATGATTCTTGCATGATTACTTCATCAAGGTATTAATAGGAGCGACGCACATTTCCAGCGCTTCGGCCAGGAGCGACTTGTCGCCCTGCGTCTGCTGGCGGATGGCCGCTGCCATCTGGTTGCGCTTCATGTCTTCGTGCATCTGCTGGTTCATGCACATCGTGCCTTCTGCGACGCAGCGGTTCAGGATGCGGTTGAACAGCGCGGGCTCGACCTGGCCGTAGTGGCGCACGGCCTCCTTGGCGGTCGGCTTTTCCAGCACCAGGTAGTCGGCGCGGTCGAGCACGGCGGTATTGGCCTTCATTTCCTGCACCCAGGTATTGAACTCTTCGGTGCTCACGCCTTTATAGGCGAACTTCATGTGCGAGAAACCGTCGCCGCTGAAGTTGGCCGACAGGCCTTGATAGTCACCGGTCTTGTTCAGCACCGCGTTCAGTTCCGTCTGCATGCCCGGCATCGTGTAGATCATGCCGGCCAGGGTCGGGATATAGAACGTGTTCATCACGGTCGAGGAAGTCATCTTGAAGCGGATCGGGGTATCGATCGGGGTCACCAGCTGGTTGACCGAGGCGATGCCCTGCTCTGGATAGATGAACAGCCATTTCCAGTCCAGCGAGACGACCTGCACTTCAAGTGGCTTGGTCGAGGCCGGGATCGGACGGTGTTCGTCCAGGCGTTCGAGCGGACGGTAAGGGTCCAGCTTGTGGGTGCTGACCCAGGTGATCAGGCCCAGGACGATGATGATCAGGAGCGGCGCGCCCCAGATGATGAGCTCGAGCTTGGTCGAGTGGTCCCAATCGGGTTCGTACTTCGCGTTGGCGTTCTTGCGATATCGCCAGGCGAACAGGACAGTCAGGATCATCACCGGAACGATGATCAACAACATCAGCGCAACCGAAACGATGATCAGATCGGCCTGCTGCTTCGCAATATCGCCGGTAGGATTCATCACGACCGCATTGCAGCCGGCCAGCGCTGCAAGTGGAAGTAATGGGAGTCCGCGGCGGACAATTTTAGGAATCATGCTAGGTATCTAACGTTACATGGAAGGAGAACATGCTACTGTAATGCCAACGGTCGCCAAAGAACATTGGACACATTGTCCCACCTTTGCCGAGGTGTAATTTCGGGGTGCAATTTTACTAACATCGGCGGCCGTCGACTCATCTGGAGAACACAATATGCAAAGCACGACGACGTCCGGCGGCGCAGGGGCCGCTCCAATCACACACCCCAGCAGTGGGGCTCGCAACATCAATGCCCGGGACGAACATGTCAGTCCCGGCGACATCGCCGTGGGGGTGGTCGTCGGCCGTTCGGCGGAATACTTCGAATTCTTCACGTACGCCATCGCATCGGCCCTCGTCTTCCCCGCCATTTTTTTCCCGTGGGCAGACCGGCTCGACGCCACCCTGTATTCGTTTGCCATCTTCGCCCTCGCCTTCGTGGCACGACCGATCGGCACGGTCGTGTTCATGGCAATCCAGAAGCGCTGGAGCCGCGACATGAAGCTCGGCATCTCGCTGCTCATGATGGGTACCAGCACCGTCGTCATCGCCATGCTCCCAAGTTACAGCGAGATCGGCGCCACCGCCATCATCCTGCTGGCGGCCTTGCGTATCGCCCAGGGTTTCGCCCAGGGTGGCTCGTGGGACGGACTGCCTTCGCTGCTCGCCCTTAGCGCACCCGAGAACAAGCGCGGATGGTACGCCATGCTGGGACAATTGAGCGCACCGCTTGGTTTCGTCATCGCGGCCGGCATCTTCGCCTACATGCTCACCTACCTGTCAGAAGAGGAACTGCTGACCTGGGGCTGGCGCTTCCCGTTCTTCGTCGCGTTTGCCATCAACGTGGTCGGCACCTTCGCCCGCCTGCGCCTGGCCAGTACGCCTGAATACGCCCGCCTGCTCGACTCGCACCACCTCGATCCGGCCCCGGTCGGCGAACTGGTGAGCAAACAGGGCAGCAATATCGCCATTGGCGCCATGGCAGCCCTGGCCAGCTACGCCCTGTTCCACCTGGTGACCGTGTTCCCGCTGTCGTGGATCCAGCTCTATGACACCCGCCCAATGGATGAGTTCCTGCATGTCCAGATGTGGGGCGCCGGCCTCGCGGCACTGGCCATGCTGGCCTCGGGCATCGTGGCCGACAAGCTGGGCCGCCGCACTACACTGGGCACGGCCGCGGCGCTGATCGCCCTGTACTCGGCGTCGATCCCGTTCCTGATCAATAGCGGCACCATGGGCCAGAACGCCTTCATCCTGATCGGCTTCACCCTGCTGGGCTTCTCGTACGGCCAGGCCGCGGGCGCTACGACCTCGAACTTCCAGAAGGGCTTCCGCTACACTGGCGCGGCGCTGACGTCCGACCTGGCCTGGCTGGTCGGTGCAGCCTTCGCCCCGCTGGTCGCGCTCGGCCTGTCGGCGCACTTCGGCCTGGGCTATGTCAGCCTCTACCTGCTGTCAGGCGCCGTGGTCTCGCTGGCAGCGCTGAGCCTGAACCGCAAGCTGGAGATTCGCGACTGACGCCTGTCGCTGGATGTAAGAAAATGACAACGGCCCTGCGGGGCCGTTGTCATTTATATAGGGCCATTTTTAAGTGTCAATCCCGCGCCGTACGCCATTGCTGCGGATTGGCCGGCTGCTCGTGCTGATGCCCGCAGTTGGTAATCCTCTGCTTGCCGTGCTTTTCGATCATGTCGATGCTGGTGGCGGGCGAGCGCTCGGTGACACAATAGATGCCGAGCGCGGTCAGCACGCGGAAACGGCGCGCGCCGTCGCCACCGTCGTTGACCAGTTCGACGATCTTGGGCGCCTCGTACCAGCGGTTCGGCGCCAGCGCCGCGGCTTCGCGGAACTTGCTCGCCATGCGAATCTGCGGGCTGTCAGGCGGCGCGACGATGGTTGGCTTGCTTTCCTTGCGCAGCGCCCGGTCGGCGGCGCCGGCGTCCAACCTGGCCTGATCGATCATCTGGCGCGCGCTGCCCGGGACCGGCGTGGCAGGCGACGGCTGCGCATCCTCCAGGTCGGCCGCGGGAGAGGAAGCGACCGCCGGCGGGGCAACCACGGATTCGCGATCGGTCCGCATCGCTTTTCCTGGCGCTGCAGTCACGCGTGGAATGGCCGGCACCTCCCCTGCCCGGTCAGGCTTGACGCCCGGCACGGTGACCCGAAGCGACTTCGGCTCCAGCTGCACCCACTGCACGAAATCCGGTTCGCCTTGCTCCGGCACCGCTGGCCCGCGCACGTGCTGCCAGGCGGCGATGAGCGCCGCATGCGCCAGCAAGGTCGCGGCGACGCCGGCCGGGCGGCTGGTCGGGAGCCTGGCGGCTCGCCGCCAGCATCGCACTACCCTGTGGATCGGGGCCGAAGGTGCGGGCGATCTGCAGGGCGCCGACCATGGCGCCGGTGAGCGCCATGGCCTGGCCGTGCACTGCCTCGCCGCCATGCCCGCCCTCTTCGAGCGCCGCCTGGACGCTGCGCACCAGCCGCTCGATGCGGCCGCGCGCAACGTCGCGCAGTGGCGCCTCCTGGCGCGCCATCTCGGAGCCGAGGGCGGCGACCACGCAGCCCAGTCCGCCCTCGCAGGCGGCCAGGTGTTCGTCGGACAGGTAGGCCGTGACCAGGGCGCCGAGCGCACTGGCGCCGGCTTCGCGCAAGACGGCCGCGCGGCGCTCGAGATTGGGGCTGGACGCGGCGTCGGCATGCTCGAGCGCCTCGACCAGCAAGGCGTCGCGCGAATCGAAATGGGCGTAGAAGCCGCCGTGGGTCAGGCCGGCGCCTTTCATGACGTCGGCCACGCCGACGCCCTTGAAGCCGTCACGGCGCAGCGCGCGCGCGGCGACGTCGAGGATCCGGGCGTGGGTTTGTTCCCGCTTTGTTGGGACAGTCATGCTTGACCTGCAGAGATGCGATGATCTTCATGCTACGACCATCGCCCGCCGTGGTCAACCTGGTGGTCAACTTCGTGGTCAACCCGTGGTCGACCGCCGGCGGCTCAGGACAGCGCCGTATCGAGCACCGTCATCAGGATGAAGCCGAAGACCAGCGCGATGCTGGCCTGGGTGCCGTTGCCCGATTGTCGCGATTCGGGAATCACGTCATTGACGATCACGAGCAGCATGGCGCCGGCGGCGGCGGCCAGCGCATAGGGCAGCAGGCCGGCCGAGATGCCGATCAGCGCCACGCCGAACACGGCGGCGATCGGCTCGACCAGGCCGGAGGCCACGCCCATGGCGACCGCCGTCAGGCGGCTGTAGCCGACGGCGTGCAGCGCAAGCGCCACCACCAGGCCCTCGGGCACGTCCTGGATCGACACGCCGGTGGCAAGCGAGGTGGCTTTCTCGACATCGATCCCGGCGAAGGCCACGCCGATGGCCAGGCCCTCGGGCAGGTTGTGCAGGGCCACGGCCCAGACGAACAGCCAGGCGCGGCGCAGCGATACCTTGTCGGGGTCGTTGGTCAGGATGCCCTCGGTGCGCACCGCGCGCCCGAGCAGCAGGATCGCGCCGGCTCCGAACATGATGCCGGCGCCGACCATGAGACTCGATTCCCAGCTGCCCGCCCCTGCCGTCTTTGCCGCGGACAGCGCCGGGATCACCAGCGAGAAGGCGGTCGCGCCCAGCATGACGCCGGCGCCAAAGCCCAAAAAGCAATCGTAGGTCCGTTTCGTGAAATTCTGTGCGAACAGGACCGGCAAGGTCCCCAGCGCGGTCGCCGCCGCGGCGGTGCTGCCGCCCGCCAGGGCCGCCAGCATCTTGGGATTGGCGTTCATGATCTGTTCGATCATGCTGCCGAGCAGGACGAGGAATCCGATGGCGCAGATGCCGAAACCGATGGCGCGGCGTGGGGTCAGCCAGCGCGCAAGGCTGCGGGGGTGCTCTGTTTTTTCGGTCTGGATGTCCATGCATCTTCCTGTAAAAAACTGCGCCGGGGCCGCACGTCGAGCGCGGCCCCGGCGCCGGGGGATTACTTCAGCGGCTTGCCGCTACCCATCGGATTACCGACACCGGTATCGTCGAGCGGACCGCCCATCGAAGCGACCGTGGCCTGGCCTTTCGATTCATCACCCGCGTTGGCAATAGTACCACCGCTTGCCGATTGCAACATCCCCAGCTCGGCCCCCGTACGAGGGGTTGCCGCCGGGTTCGAAATCGTGCGTGCGGACATCTGCTGGAGGATGTCGATGTCTTCGTTCGGCAGGGCCACTTCGGCCTGGCCCGAACCGCCGTCGACCGCCGCCTGCTTCTCGCGGTCGCTGATGAAGTCCCAGTCGGCGCCCTGGTTCCACGGGCCGCGCATCTCGCCATCGCCCTGCGACATATTGTAGTAGACGCTGGCGAAGGCCGGCACCACCGGCATTTTGCCGGGCGGGAAATTAGGCTCCATCGAGTACAGCGCCTTCTCGAACGATTTCAAGTGGGCGACTTCGCGCGTCATCAGGAAGCCCAGCGCTTCCTTCACGCCCGGATCGTCGGTCAGCGAGATCAGGCGCTCATAGACGATCTTGGCGCGCGCCTCGGCCGCGATGTTCGAGCGCAGGTCGGCCGTCGGCTCGGTGATCGAGTCGATGTAGGCGGCCGTCCACGGCACGCCGGCGGAATTGGTCAGCGGCGCGCCGGCGCCGTACAGCACCTGCGTGATGTGGCTGTCGTTGCCGGCGCCGGTGATCGACTTGTACATCTCGGCCTCTTCGTCGGCCGCCTCGGCCAGGCGGCCCTTGGCGCCCTTGTTGAGCATGGCGACGATGTGGCCGATCACCTCGAGGTGGCTCAGCTCCTCGGTGGCGATATCGAACAGCATGTCCTTGCGGCCAGGATCGTCTTCGGCGACGGCCTGGGTGAAGTAACGCATGGCGGCAGCCAGTTCGCCCTGCGGGCCGCCGAACTGCTCGAGCATCAGGTTGGCCAGGCCGGGGTTCGGTCCGCTGACCCGGACTGTGTATTGCAAGCGCTTATTGTGTGCAAACATGACAGGTATCTCCGATTGAAGTGGGAATGAGAATCCGGCAGCGACGCGTCCTGCGTACACTGCCCGCGACGGGCCACCGCCGGGATCGGCAACCCAATGCGTTCATGTTCTCAGGTCGGCGGTCGAATTCCCGTCAGGAGCGCTCCCGTGTCCTTGTAGGACAAAAGTGACAATGTGTTATTCCAAATAAACAATCCTCCGATCAAGCCAGCTGGAACGCATGTGTCAACCCATGCGTTCGGCCGGCTGCGGGGATGACTTACAAGCCACCGGCGCGCGCGCCTACAGTCGTGCCGCCCGGCCGCGGACTACCATATTGTTCAAACAATCACGAACGGGGGTATTACCATGAATCTCAAGCAACTGAGCCCAAGCATCACCGACATGATCCGCTTCGACCACTCGCATGTGATGGTCACCTTCCATCAGTATTCCAAGGACAAGAGCCCGACCGTCAAGAAAGCGCTGGCCGAGACCATCTGCGACGGCCTGGAAATCCACGCCACGCTCGAGGAAGAGATCTTCTATCCGGTCATGCGCCAGCGCGACGGCGGCGAACCGTTCATCCACGAGGCCGAGCCAGAACACGACGAGATGCGGCGCCTGATCGCCGAATTGCGCCGCACCCCGGGCGCCGATCCGCGTCACGACGACCTGGTCATGGAGTTGATGCGCGACGTGATGCACCACGTTGCAGAAGAAGAAACCAAGCTGCTGCCGGACGCCGAGGCGATCCTGGGCAAGCGGCGCTTGGCCGAATTGGGCGCCGACATGACGCGCCGCCGCATGCAGCTGGTCGGACCGAAGGCCGGCAAGCTGGCCAAGGAACACCTGGTGGGCTTCTCGGGCAGCACGGCGGCGATGGTGATCGGCGTGGCCGGCGCCCTCCTGGCCGCGTTCGCGCTCAAGCCAAAGAAGAGCACCTGGAAGACAGAACCAGCCCATACCTGACCCTGCCGCGCCGGGCCTGACACGCCGCCGCTCGCGAGACCGGCGGCGTGCGGCGTTTACAGCGCGTCGGAGAAGAACACGGGCATCGGATCCAGCGTCGACCTGACCCCCAGACTGGCGCCATGCTCCTTGAGCCAGCGGTCGGCGGTGCTGACACCCTGATCATGGAGCATTTGCAGGAACGGCATCTCGGCGTTCATCTTGGCCGAGATGCCGTGATCCTGCAGGAACTCGTTGCCGCTGATGAGGTGCAGGTGCTTGTTGCGGGCCGCCGCGCCCGCGCCGCGGCTTTCGTCGGGCACTCCATTGAGGTATTGCAGCGCGCTGACTTCGCGCACGAAGCTGATATTGAAGGCGATCTCGTTGGAGCGGTTGGCGATATCGGCGATATTGGTCGGCATGTCGCTGCGCGCGATCGGATTGTTCTGGATGATGACCAGGTCGCTCGCCGTGGAATGCCGCATCAGCGGCGCCAGCGGCGGATTGGCGACATAACTGCCATCCCAGTACATTTCGCCTTCGACCTCGACCGCCGCGAACACCGTGGGCAGGCAGGCCGAGGCCACCAGGCGCTGCACGTCGAGCTCTTCGCGCCGGAATAGCTTGCCGGTGCCGGTGCGCACATTGGTCGCCGCGATAAACACCTGCAGCTCCTCGCAATCGCGCACCCGGTCGAAATCGATCATGGACGCAAGGAAGTTGCGCAGAGGGTTGAGCGTCAGCGGACCTTCGCGCACCGGTCCCATCAGGGCGCCCATCATCTCGAGCAGGTGGTAGAACGGCGAGAATTCCATGGTGAAGGTGGGCGCCATGCGGTCGAGCGGCGTACGCTGCAGCGGGCTCAGCGTGGCCGCGCTGCCGAGCGTGCGCCAGAAGCGGTCGAGGGCCTTGCGCGCGCCCTCGCGGCCGCCGCCGCGGGCATAGCCGTCGGCCACCACCACCGCGTTGATCGCGCCGGCGCTGGAACCGCTCAATGCGTCGATGACCAGCTCGTCTTCTTGCAACAGGCGGTCGAGTACACCCCAGCCAAAAGCGCCGTACGTGCCCCCACCCTGGATGGCGATGCTGATTGTCTTTGTCAAAATCTGCTCCGTCATGAAATAAACTGGACACAGATTAACTTCACCGGCAATTGTGCGGCGCAACGTAGCCTTGGTGCATGAACTGAGAACCAGGGCAGCTTGCTAGCCCATCCACGCCATCACGAGCGGCGCCAGCCACGGCGCGAGCAAGGCTGTCAGCGCGCCGTTCAGTCCCATCGCCAGGCCGGCGAAGGCGCCCATCTCGGGGCTGACCTGGAACGCGCGCGCCGTGCCGATGCCATGCGCGGCCAGGCCCAGCGCGAAGCCGCGCGCCGCGTCGGAGCGCACGCGCAAGATGGCGAACAGTTGTGTGCCAACGACCGCTCCGAAGATGCCGGTCCCGATCACCAGCGCCGCCGTCAGGGCCGGAATCCCGCCGAGGCGTTCGGACACCGCCATCGCGATCGGCGAGGTGGCCGATTTCGGCCCGAGCGTCGCCGCAAGTTCGGGCGTTGCCCCGAGCATGATCGCGATCGCGACCGCCGACACGATGGCGGTGACGCTCCCGGCCAGCAGCGCCGTGGCCAGCGGCAGCAAGGCGCGCCGCATGCGCGGCAGCTGGCGCACCAGCGGCACGGCCAGCGCCACAGTTGCCGGCCCGAGCAGGAAATGCACGAATTGCGCGCCCGCGAAATAGCGTTCGTACGACATGCCCGACAACCACAGCACGCCGGCGATCAGCGCGACCGTGATGGCGACCGGATTGGCCAGCGGCGAGGCGCCGCACAGGGCGAAGATCCGCTGCGCCGCAAGATAGGCGCACAGGGTCAGCGTCAAGCCCAGCAGCGGCGAAGCGGACAGATATACCCAGAAATGGCTCAAGCCGGCGAAATCAGGCATCGCCATCCTTCGCGCCGTCGCCCGGGGCCGGGCCGCCCAACCCGCGCAGGATCAGCCCGGTGACGGCCAGCGCCAGCACGGTGCTGGCCACCAGCGATGTGAGAATGGCAAGCCAATGGCCGCTGCCCCTGCCGGCCGCCACCACGATGCCGACGCCGGCCGGCACGAACAGCAGCGACAGGTGCGACAGCAGGGTGTTGGCCGCCTGCTCCACCAGCGCCTGTAGTCCGGGCAGCGCGACCAGCGCGACCATCAGCAGCAGCATGCCGGCGACCGGCCCCGGCAAGGGAAGATGAAAGACGAATACGATGCCTTCGCCCAGGCATTGGAACAACAACAGGACCGCAAAGGCAGCCAGCATGAACCCACTCCTGACGCAACACGGCGGCCGTGCCGGCCGCCGCAAAAGTGGTCAGGATACCAAATCCTGCGACGCGGCGTGCGCGTCGCCTACGCGCGGTATCAGGCCTCGGCCGCGATTGCAGCGCCGGCGATCGCGCCGCGCTTGACCTGGTCGCGTTCGATCGACTCGAACAAGGCCTTGAAGTTGCCCTCGCCGAAACCGTCGTCGCCCTTGCGCTGGATGAACTCGAAGAACACCGGTCCCAGTTGCGGCACGCCGAAGATCTGCACCAGCAGGCGCGCATGGCCATCCTTGACGGCGCCATCGAGCAGCAGGCCGCGCACTTTCAGCTGGTCGGCGTCCTGGCCATGGCCGGGGATGCGCTCGTCGAGCATCTCGTAATACGTGTCCGGCGGTGGCGACATCAAGGGCACGCCGGCCGCGCGCAGCTTGTCGACGGTCGAGATCAGGTCGTCGGTCAGCAGCGCGATGTGCTGGATGCCCTCGCCGTTGAACTGCATCAGGAATTCCTCGATCTGGCCGCCGCCGGCCTTGCCTTCTTCGTTGAGCGGAATGCGGATCATGCCGTCCGGCGCCGTCATCGCCTTCGAGGTCAGGCCGGTGTACTCGCCCTTGATGTCGAAGTAGCGGATCTCGCGGAAGTTGAACAGCTTCTCGTAGAAGCCGGCCCAGTAGGACATGCGGCCGCGATAGACGTTGTGGGTCAGGTGGTCGATGATCGACAGCCCGTGGCCGGCGGGGTTGCGGTCGACGCCGTCGATGAATTCGAAGTCGATGTCATAAATTGACTTGCCTTCTTCGAAACGGTCGATCAGGTATAGCGGCGCGCCGCCGATGCCCTTGATGGCAGGCAGCCGCAGCTCCATCGGGCCGGTCGGAATCTCGACCGCCTGGGCGCCCAGCTCGAGCGCACGCGCATAGGCCTTGTGCGCATCTTTCACGCGAAACGCCATGCCGCAGGCCGACGGACCGTGCTCGGCCGCGAAGTAGGCGGCGTAGCTCTTCGGTTCGTTGTTGACGATGAAGTTGATGCCGCCCTGGCGGTACAGCACCACGTCTTTCGAGCGGTGGGTCGCCACCCTGGTGAAGCCCAGCGCCTCGAACACCGGCTCGAGCACGCCCGGCGTGGGCGATGCGAATTCGACGAACTCGAAGCCCATCAGGCCCATCGGATTTTCAAACAGGTCTGCCATTGTCTCTTCCTTTTGTGTGACTGTTGTTGACTCATTCCGCGAACACATCGGCCAGCAAGCCGCGCAACCACTGGTTGCCCGGATCCTGGTTGAAGCGGCGGTGCCAGAAAATATTCGTTTGCAATGCCGGCAGCTCGAGTGGCGGCGTCGCCCATTCGAGCCCGAAAGGCTGGCCGGCGCGCTCGGCCAGTTTTTGCGGCACCGTCACGACCAGGTCGCTGGTGCTCACGATATATGGCACCGCCGTGAAATGCGGTACCCGAAACCGGGTCGACTGCCCGATGCCGGCCTTGGCCAGCGCTGCGTTGACGCGATCATAGGGGCTGTCGGCGGCGTCGACCAGCAGGTGCTCGGCCGCCGTGAAGCGCGCCAGCGTCAGCTCGCCCTTGCCCAGCGGATGGCCCTTGCGGAACATCGACACGAACGGCTGCCTGAACAGATGGCGCTGGTACAGGGCCTCGGAGACGTCCTCGAACGGCCCCACCGCCAGGTCGACCCGCCCGCCTTCCATTTCTTCCTTGAGCGACAGCATGCCTACCCGCACCGAACTGATCTCGACGTGCGGCGCCAGCTGGCGGCAGCGCTCGATCAGGGACGGCATGAAATACACCTCGCCGACATCGGTCATGGCCAGCACGAAGCGGCGGTTGCTGGTAGCCGGTTCGAAGCGGCTGCGCTGGTTCAGGGCCAGCGCCACCTGGGCCATCGCTGCGCCGATCGGCTCGGCCATCTGGCTCGCCAGGGGCGTGGGCTGCATGCCGCTGGCTGTGCGCACGAACAGCTCGTCGCCAAAGCTGCGCCGCAGCCGTGCCAGCGCATTGCTCACGGCCGACTGCGACAGCCCCAGGCGCCGGGCGGCCGACGAGATCTGGCGCTCCCTGTATACCTCCTGGAATACAGCAAGCAGGTTCAGGTCGATATCGTGTGCTTCGAGCATGGTCCGTGTGCTTCGATCATGGATGTCCCAGGCTGCCGGCCAGGCCGGCAAGTGAGTCGCATTGTCCACGCCCAGGCGGTAGGCCGAACAGTAATATTGATAATGTAAATAGTCTACATTTTTCTATTCATCTCGTAAAACATGGCGGATTATTCTAGAGTGGCGCCATCAAACCGACTATCTACCGTCCAGGAGACCCCCATGCGCCACGCGCCAGACCGACCCTCGGGCTACCTGAGCGGCTTCGGCAACGAGTTCGCCACCGAAGCCCTGCCCGGCGCCCTGCCCCAGCACCGCAACTCGCCCCAGCGCGTCGCGTATGGCCTGTATGCCGAGCAATTGTCGGGCACTGCCTTTACCGCCCCGCGCAGCCATAACCGGCGCTCGTGGCTATACCGCATCCGCCCGGCTGCCGTGCATGGCAGCTTCGCGCCCCTGGACGCGCCGCGCCTGGTGGGCCGCTTCGACACCCCGGCGCCGCCCAACCAGCTGCGCTGGAGCCCGCTGCCGATGCCGGAGACGCCGACCGATTTCATCGACGGCTGGATGACCATGGCGGGCAACGGTTCGCTTGATGCCATGAGCGGCTGCGCCATCCATCTGTATGCGGCGAATCGTTCGATGGAGGGCCGGTATTTCTATGATTCGGACGGCGAACTCCTGGTCGTGCCGCAGCATGGCCGGCTGTCGATCGCCACCGAAATGGGTTTATTGGAAGTGGAGCCGCAGGAAATCGCCGTGATCCCGCGCGGCGTGCGCTTCCAGGTGGCGCTGCCCGATGGCGAGGCGCGCGGCTATATCTGCGAGAACTTCGGCGCCCTGCTCCAACTACCCGACCTGGGCCCGCTCGGCTCGAACGGCCTGGCCAATCCGCGCGATTTCCTGACGCCCCAAGCGCGCTACGAGGACCTCGAGGGCGACTTCGCGCTGGTGACCAAGTTCGGCGGCCGCCTGTGGAGCGCCCCGATCGGGCACTCGCCGCTGGACGTCGTGGCATGGCACGGCAATTACGTCCCGTATAAATACGACCTGCGCCACTTCAACGCCATCGGCTCGATCAGCTACGACCACCCGGACCCGTCGATCTTCCTGGTGCTGCAGTCGCCGTCGGACACGCCGGGCGTGGACACGCTCGACTTCGTGATCTTCCCGCCGCGCTGGCTGGCGGCCGAGGACACCTTCCGTCCGCCCTGGTTCCACCGCAACGTGGCCAGCGAATTCATGGGCCTGATCCACGGCGCCTACGACGCCAAGGCCGAAGGCTTCGTGCCGGGCGGCGCCAGCATCCACAATTGCATGAGCGGGCACGGTCCGGACGCAGCCACCTTCGACAAGGCCAGCAATGCCGACACCAGCCGCCCGCACAAGGTCGGCGACACCATGGCCTTCATGTTCGAGACCCGCACCGCCCTGGTCCCCACCGCGCAAGCGCTGGCCTCGCCCCAGCTGCAAGGGGATTACCAGCAGTGCTGGGCCGGCATACGCAAGCATTTCCGACTGACGCCCTGACAGCCTGGCGCACGCTGCGGTGTTCCCGGATTTTGTCATTTATGCCATGATTCGCGGGCGGGCCATCGGGGCCTGCCCGGCCGCGGCCCGGTTCGACCGGTCATGGGGCAAGTGCCCAGCATGTCAGACATATTGATCATCCTCGTTCTGATCCTGTTGAACGGGGTGTTCGCAATGAGCGAACTCGCGCTCGTTTCCGCCAAGCGCATGCGTCTCGAGCGGCGCGCCGCCGAAGGCAGCCACGGCGCCCGCACCGCCATCGCGCTGGCCGACAATCCCAGCCATTTCCTCTCCACCGTCCAGGTGGGCATCACCCTGATCGGCATCTTTACCGGCGCCTTCGGCGAAGCCTCGCTGGTCTCGCGCCTGAAGCCGCAGATCGAGTCCGTTGGCTTGCTGGCGCCGTACGCCTACGAGATTGCATTGTTCATCGTGGTGCTGGGGATCACCTTCGTCTCGATCATCCTGGGCGAACTGGTCCCGAAACGCATCGCGATGCGCCATCCCGAGACGATGGCGACCCTGATCGCGCCGCCGCTCAATATGCTGTCGGTGGTCATGTCGCCGTTCGTCAAGGTGCTTTCCTTGACGACCGAGGCGATCGTGCGCCTGCTGGGCATCCACGAAGCAAAGGAAGACGCCCCGACCGAGGAAGACATCGCCGGCATGTTCAAGGAAGGCACCGACGCCGGCCTGTTCGAAAAGACCGAGTACGACATCGTCTCGCGTGCGCTGCGCCTGGACGACCGCCACCTGAAGGCGCTCATGACGCCGCGGGTCGACCTGGTCATGATCGACCTCGACGCCGAGCGCCGCGACACCCTCGAGCTGATCAGCTGCCACGCCTACAGCCGCTTCCCTGTCTATCGCGGTGACCGCGCCCAGATCCTGGGCTATGTAAAGGTGCGCGACCTGCTGGCGCAATCGGTGCGCCATGGCTCGCTCGAGGCGGTCAACATCGAGCACGCGGTGTCCGAGATCCTGTTCGTGCCCGAGACCGTGAGCGCGATGGTGCTGCTCGAGCTGTTCAAGAAGAACCGCGCCGAGCTGGCCCTGATCGTCGACGAGTACGGCGACATCCAGGGCATGGTCACCCTGTCGGATGTGATGAGCGCCCTGGTGGGGGACGTCACCGTGATCGGAGAGGAGCACGACCCCGATGCCGTGCAGCGCCAGGACGGCAGCTGGCTGCTCGACGGCGGCGTCGACCTCGATCGCTTCCGGGACCTGATGAATACCGATGTCCGGTTCCCGAACGAGGAAACGGGGGCCTATCACACGCTGGCCGGATTCGTGCTGTACCAGTTCGGCTATATTCCAAAGACCTCTGAATTCTTCGAGTGGGGCAGCTACCGGATCGAGGTGGTCGATATGGATGGCAACCGGATCGACCGGCTACTGGTGGCCCAGCTGGCGCCGCCCGAGGTAGCGCCCGGCAACCCCTGATCCTGCTTCCCCTCTCCCTTTGTGGAGGGTTGGGCGTCACGGTGTCACACATCCTGCTCGCGGCTCGTCTGCTGGACGTGAGGTTCACGCTCGCATCGTGAACGGTCACGCCATTCAACCGAAACAGGAGTCAGCACCATGCAGCACATGAATGACAAGGTCGTCTTGATCACGGGCGGCGCCGCCGGCATCGGCCGCGCCGCCGCACTGCAATTTGCGCGCGCAGGCGCGAGAGTCGTCGTCACCGGCCGGCGCGAAGCGCCGCTCGAGGCGCTCGCCGCCGAACACGCAGGCATCGACTATATCGTGGCCGACGCCGGCAAGGCCGCCGATGCGGTGCGCACGATCGCCACCGTCGTCGAGCGCCATGCCCGCCTGGATGTATTGGTGAACAACGCCGGCGCCGGGGCCATCCTGCCGCTGCAAGACGCCGATGCGGACCAGGTCCGCGCCATCTTCGAGGTGAACGTCGTTGGTCCGTCGCTGCTGGCGCGCGCCGCGCTGCCCCATCTCGAAGCCACCCGGGGTGTCATCGTCAACCTGTCCTCGACCTTCGGCCACAAGGCTGGCGCCATGCTGTCCCATTATGGCGCCAGCAAGGCCGCGATCGAACACTTGACCCGCTGCTGGGCGCTTGAGCTGGCGCCGCGTGGCATCCGCGTCAACGCGGTCGCCGCCGGGCCGACCGAGACCGACTTCCTGGCCGAGCGCATGGGGCTGACGCCGGAACAGATCGAGGCCGTCAAGGCCGACGAGACGGCGCGCATTCCGCTGGGCCGCCGCGGCCAGCCGGACGATGTCGCCGAAGTCATCGTCTCCCTGGCGGGGCCGATGGGCGGGTGGATCACCGGCCAGGTGCTGGCGGTCGATGGGGGCCTGAACATCGCCTAGCGGCGGGGCGGCGCCCAAGCGCGTATACTTGCGCCTTTGCCAGCGCAAGAAAGGCACCATGGACGTCGTCAAGCTCGGCCCCCTGATCATTCCGCTGTCGGCGGTGCTGACGGTGCTCGCCATCCTGGCGGCGACCACCACGGCCGACTGGCTGTATCGCCGGCGCGGCGCGGACGCCGGCACGGTGCTGTGGCGGATGATACTGGTCGGCTTCGTCGCCGCCCGCGCCGTATTCGTGCTCAAGCACCACGACATCTACACCAGGGCGCCGTGGACCGCCCTCGACATCCGCGACGGCGGCTTTGAACTGTCGGCAGGCCTGATCGTGGCCTGTGTGATCGGCGCCGAACTCACCCGGCGCCGCGCCGAGCTGCGCCGGCCGCTGCTGGCCAGCGTGCTGGCCGGGGGCGCGGTCTGGATCGGCGGCCAGCTGGCCGCCCAGGCCCTGGCCCCGCCGCGCCCGCCCATGCCCGACGTGATGGTGCGCCGGCTCGACGGCAGCGAAGTCGCCCTGCGCAGCTTGGCCGACCGGCCGCTGGTGGTCAACCTGTGGGCGACCTGGTGCCCGCCGTGCCGGCGTGAGATGCCCGCCATGCAGGCGGCGCAGGAGGCCAACCCCGGGATCGGCTTTGTGTTCGTCAACCAGCGCGAGTCGAGCGTGATCGTGCGGCGGTTCCTGGCCACCCAGCAGCTGCACCTGAAGAATGTGGTGATCGATCCGGCCGGCCAGTTGGCGGCGCGCACCGGCGCGGCCGGCTATCCGACCACCTTGTTCTACGACGCCGACGGCAAGCTGCAATTGCGCCATGTGGGCGAGCTGTCGGAAGCGACCCTGAGGGACAAGCTGGAAATGCTGCGGCCGTGAGCCGCCGGCAGGCTACCCTCGCACAACGACTTGTGGTAAAACATCGCGGCAACCGAGGAGATGTCTATGCAAGTCAATCCAATCCAGCTATTCGACGCCGAATCGTCGACCTTTACCTATATCCTGGCCGCGCCGGGCAGCTACGACGCCGTCATCATCGACCCGGTCGACCGCCATTTCACGCGCGACCTGGCCCATATCGAACGACTTGGATTGAAGCTGACCCATGTGCTCGAAACGCACGCCCATGCCGACCACGTGACGTCGGCCGGCCGCTTGCGCGAGCATACCGGCGCCATGGCCTGCGTGCCGAGCGGCTGCGACATTCCGCCGGCCGAGGTGCAGTTGCAGGATGGCGACCAGATCCGCTTCGGCCTGCACGAGCATATCGCGGTAATCCACACGCCGGGCCATACCGCGGGCAGCATGTGCTACCTGTGGCGTGGCAACCTGTTCACCGGCGACACCCTGCTGATCGATGGCTGCGGACGTACCGACTTCCAGAGCGGCAGCCCGGAAAGCCTGTACGACAGCGTCACCCGCAAGCTGTTCACGCTCGACGACCACGTGAGGGTGTGGCCCGGCCACGACTACAAGGGCCAGTCGGTGTCGAGCATCGGCTGGGAAAAGCGCCACAATGCGCGCCTGGCCAATCGCAGCCGCGACGATTTCATCGCCCTGATGGCCGCGCTCGACCTGCCGCGCCCGCGGATGATGGATATCGCCGTGCCGGCAAACCGCAACCTCGGCCTGCCGCACAGCGTGTGAGGTATCAGTAGCGCCGGGTACTCTTGCGTACCGGTGGACGCTTCAGGACTTTCGTTTGGAACTGTTTCCAGATCAGCCCTGCCAGGGCCATCATGATCATCTTGCGCATAGGTTCTCCTCGATAGTGGTCGGCGACATGCCGTCGACGCCAGCATAGCCTGTGGCTCAATAGCGCGGCGCAGGTTTGCCCGGCCCCAAGGATGCAGTAGAATCCCTGTCTTTCTGGCAAGAAGAGACCGACCATGGCCGACGGGCACAATGAACTCAAGCGCGGGCTGAAGAACCGCCACATCCAGCTGATCGCCCTCGGTGGCGCGATCGGCACCGGCCTGTTCCTCGGCATCGCCTCGACCATCCAGATGGCCGGTCCCTCGGTGCTGCTGGGGTATGCGATCGCCGGCGCGGTCGCCTTCTTGATCATGCGCCAGCTGGGCGAGATGATCGTCGACGAGCCGGTCGCCGGCTCGTTCAGCCACTTCGCCGACAAATACTGCGGGCGCTGGGCCGGCTTCGTCTCGGGCTGGAATTACTGGGTGATGTACATCCTGGTCAGCCTGGCCGAGCTGACCGCGCTCGGCATCTATATGCAGTACTGGTTCCCTGAGCTGCCGACCTGGGTCTCGGCCCTCGGCTTCTTCGTGCTGGTCAACTGCATCAGCCTGCTCAACGTGAAAGCCTTCGGCGAGATGGAGTTCTGGTTCGCCGTGATCAAGGTGGTGGCGGTGGTCGGCATGATCGTCTTCGGCCTCTACCTCCTGGTCGGCGGCGGCGCCGGTCCCGAGGCCGGCGTGGCCAACCTGTGGCAGCACGGCGGTTTCTTCCCCCATGGCGTGGCCGGCCTGGCGATGGCGATGGCGGTGATCATGTTCTCCTTCGGCGGCCTGGAACTGATCGGCATCACCGCGGCCGAAGCCGACGACCCGTCGCGCACCATCCCGCGCGCCACCAATAACGCGCTGTACCGGATCCTGATCTTCTACATCGGCGCCCTGGCCGTGCTGCTGATGCTGTATCCGTGGCAAAAGGTGGTCACCGGCGGCAGCCCCTTCGTGCTGATCTTCCAGGCGCTCGACAGCGGCTGGGTCGCCAATGTCCTCAATCTGGTCGTGCTGACCGCCGCGCTGTCGGTCTACAACGGCTGCGTGTACGCCAACAGCCGCATGCTGTTCGGCCTGGCCGAACAGGGCAATGCGCCGGCGGTGCTGAAATACACCAACCGGCGCGGCGTCCCGCTGGTCGCGCTGGGCGTATCGGCCGTCGCCACGGGTTCCGCCATCGCGATCAATTACTTCCTGCCGCGCGAGGCGCTGGGCATGGTCATGACCCTGGCCACGGCCGCACTGGTCCTGAACTGGGCAATGATTTCATGGAGCCACCTGCGCTTCCGTCGCCACAAGGACAACCTGGGCGAACGGGCGACCTTCCGCAGCCCGTGGTTTCCGCTGTCGAACTACGTTTGCCTGGGCTTCGTCGCACTGCTTCTGATCGTGATGCTGCTCACGCCAGGCCTGCGCATCTCGGTATTCCTGATTCCGGTGTGGCTGGCGGTGCTGGGCCTGGGCTACTGGCTGCGCGCGCGACACAGGCCGCGCTAACGGCGTGCGGTTTTTCCGCGCGCGGTTAGATGGCTGCCGCTGCTACACTGCGCCATCCAATCTCACGCGCGACCATGAACATTGCCTTGTTGCATCTCTTGGGCTCGGACAGTGCCCTCGCAGCGTTCTGCCACACGCTCCAGCTTGAGACGTCAGCAAACTGGAAGGCGGGCGACCCACGCAGTCGTGGCAGGGTCCATGCTTCGTCGGGCTGCACGATCGACATTGCCGATGCGCCGACACCGGCGGCCATGCTCGCGAGCATCCGGCAATTTCTGGAGCGCTGCGTGACCGGCAATGTCACCTTGCCCGCTTACGACCTTCACGGCGAACTGTCCATCGGTGTCGCGGTCGGCGACGCCGTTCAATTCGCTTCTGTGCTCGAATTCACCACCCATGACCTGCAGCGCATCGCCGCGACCGGATTGACGCTGTCGATCGCTGCCTATCCTGCATCTGATTAGCTGCCTCCCGCGTGGATGACATTTCGCGGAGCTCAAACTTTGCGGGCAACGCCCAACGCGAAAATCGCTACGCATTCTATAGTTGGCGATACGCCAGATCCTGCGAACGCGTTCAGGTCCATGTTGCATCGCAATATGAAAATAGTCATCCGCAGTTGACGTAAACGTCAACTAACCGGCTATCATGCTCCTTGCTGCAAAACACCTCAAAAGGGAAAGCATAACTATGAGCCAGAGCAATCCTCTGTCGCTGCACGTACCGGAGCCTACCGGCCGCCCGGGCTGCAAGACCGATTTTTCGTACCTACAAGTCAGCGCTGCCGGTTCCGTCCGGCGTCCGCCGATCGATGTCGCGCCGTTGGAGACAAGCGACATCGCCCAACAACTGATCCGCGTCCTCGACGAGGAAGGCAATGCCGTCGGCCCCTGGGCCGAGGAACCCGACCGCGAGCTGCTGCGCTTCGGCCTGCGCACCATGATGAAGACCCGCATCTTCGATGCGCGCATGGTGATCGCCCAGCGCCAGAAGAAGATGTCCTTCTACATGATCTCGCTCGGCGAAGAGGCGATCGGCACCGCCCACGCCCTCGCGCTGCAGCACGGCGACATGAATTTCCCGACCTACCGCCAGCAAAGCCTCTTGATGGCGCGCGAGGTGCCCCTGGTCGACATGATCTGCCAACTGCTGTCGAACGAGCGCGATCCGCTCAAGGGCCGCCAGTTGCCGGTGATGTACTCGGTGCGTGAGTCCGGCTTCTTCACCATCTCGGGCAATCTCGCTACCCAATACCCGCAGGCCGTCGGCTGGGCCATGGCGTCCGCCATCAAGGGCGACACGAAAATCGCCTCGGCCTGGATCGGCGACGGCGCCACCGCCGAATCCGATTTCTCGACCGCCCTCACCTTTGCCCATGTGTACCGCGCGCCGGTCATCCTCAACGTGGTCAACAACCAGTGGGCGATCTCGAGCTTCCAGGCGATCGCCGGCGGCGAGAGCGTGACCTTCGCCACCCGCGGCATCGGCAGCGGCATCGCCTCGCTGCGCGTGGACGGCAATGACTTCCTGGCCGTGCTGTCGGCCTCGCGCTGGGCCGCCGAGCGCGCCCGCAGCAACCTCGGACCGACCCTGATCGAATGGGTCACCTACCGCGCCGGCCCGCACTCGACCTCGGACGATCCGGCCCGCTATCGTCCGGCCGACGACTACGCCCGCTTCCCGCTGGGCGACCCGATCGCCCGCCTGCGCCAGTACCTGACCAAATTGGGTTGCTGGTCGGACGCCGAGCACGAGGCAGTGCAGGCCGAGCTGGAGGCCGAAGTGCTGGCCGCGCAGAAGGAAGCCGAGAGCTACGGCATCCTGGGCGACGAGCGCGCACCGAGCGCCGCGACCATGTTCGAGGACGTTTATAAAGACATGCCGGAGCACCTGCGCCGTCAGCGTCAGCAGTTGGGAGTATGAGCATGGCACGAGACGATCAAGCAAAAGAAACGGCGAATATGTCACAGACTATGCCGATGACCATGATCCAGGCCCTGCGCTCGGCCATGGACGTGATGATGGAACGTGATGGCAACGTGGTGGTGTATGGCCAGGACGTCGGCTATTTCGGCGGCGTGTTCCGCGTCACGGATGGGCTGCAAGCCAAGTATGGCAAGTCGCGCGTGTTCGACGCACCGATCTCGGAAGGCGGCATCGTCGGCACCGCGGTCGGCATGGCCGCCTATGGCCTGCGCCCCGTGGTCGAGATCCAGTTTGCCGACTATTTTTATCCGGCGACCGACCAGATCGTGTCCGAGGCGGCGCGCCTGCGCTACCGCTCGGCCGGCGAATTCACCTCGTCGATGGTGATCCGCATGCCTTGCGGCGGCGGCATCTATGGCGGGCAAACCCACAGCCAGAGCCCCGAGGCCTTCTTCACCCACGTGTGCGGCCTGCGCACCGTGATGCCGTCCAATCCGTATGACGCGAAAGGCCTCTTGATCGCCTCGATCGAGAACGACGATCCGGTGATCTTCCTGGAACCCAAACGTCTTTACAATGGTCCGTTTGACGGTCACCACGACCGTCCGGTGGTGCCGTGGTCCGGCCATCCGAAGGGCGAAGTCCCGACCGGCTACTACACCGTCGACCTCGACAAGGCCGCCATCGTTCGCCCCGGTAACGACGTCACCGTGCTGGCCTACGGCACCATGGTCTGGGTGGCGGAAGCCGCGGCGCGCGAATCCGGCGTCGACGCCGAAGTGATCGACCTGCGCAGCATCTGGCCGCTCGACCTCGACACCATCGTCGCCTCGGTCAAGAAGACCGGCCGCTGCGTGATCGTGCACGAAGCGACCCAGACCAGCGGCTTCGGCGCCGAACTGGCCGCGCTGGTGCAAGAGCATTGTTTCTACCAGCTCGAGGCGCCGATCGGGCGCGTCGCCGGCTGGGACACCCCGTATCCGCATGCGCAGGAGTGGGCTTATTTCCCGGGGCCCGACCGTGTCGGCGCGGCCCTGAAACGCGTGATGGAGGGTTGATTCATGGGTATTCACGTCATCAAGATGCCTGACCTCGGCGAAGGCATCGCCGAAGTCGAAGTCGTGGCCTGGCATGTGCAGCCGGGCGACGTTGTCAAGGAAGACCAGGTCCTGGCCGACGTCATGACCGACAAGGCGACGGTCGAGATTCCGTCCCCGGTCGCCGGCACCATCACGAGCCTGGGCGGCGCGATCGGCCAGTCGCTGGCCGTGGGCGCGGAACTGATCCGCCTCGAAGTCGAAGGCGCCGGCAACCTGAAGGACGGCGCCGCCAAGGCCGTCCAGGAGCCGGTGAAAACCGCCGCCGCGACCGCGCCGGCCGAGGAAGTGGCCGAGCCCCAGCTCGAAGCCGTGGCGACCAGCGAAGCCTCGGCCCCGGCCCCTGCCGGCGCGCCTGCCCCGGCAGCCAGGCCGGGGCCACGTCCCGCGCCAGCCCCGAAGGGCGCGCCGCAGCTGCGCGCCGAAGGCGAGAAACCATTGGCGCCGCCGGCCGTGCGCCAGCGCGCCTGGGATTTGGGTGTAGAGCTCCAGTTCGTCGCCGGCAGCGGTCCGCTCGGGCGCATCACCCACGCCGACCTCGACGCCCACGTCGAAGGCCGCCGCGGCGCCGCCAATGGCGGTAGCGATGAACGCTACGCCGAGCAGCATGGCGAACACGCGACCCAGATCATCGGCCTGCGCCGCAAGATCGCCGAGAAGATGCAGGATGCAAAACGCCACATCCCGCACTTCACCTATGTCGAAGAAGTCGACGTCACCGAACTCGAAGCGCTGCGCATCCAGCTTAACGCCCGATACGGTGCAGAACGGGGAAAACTCACCCTGCTGCCGCTCCTGATGCGCGCCGTCGTGCTGGCCCTGCGCAGCTATCCGATGATGAGCGCGCGCTACGACGACGACAAGAACCTGCTGACCACCTATGACGCGGCCCATATCGGCATCGCGGCCCAGACCGACAACGGCCTGATGGTGCCGGTGGTGCGCCACGCCGAATCGCGCGATCCGTGGTCGAGCGCGGCCGAGATCGCGCGCCTGGCCGAAGCCGCGCGCACCGGCAAGGCCACCCGCGACGAGCTGACCGGCTCCACCATCACGATCACCAGCCTGGGCGCGCTGGGCGGCATCGTCACCACGCCGGTGATCAACCGCCCTGAAGTCGCGATCGTCGGCGTCAACCGCATCGTCGACCGTCCGGTGATCCGCGACGGCGCGATGGTGGCGCGCAAGATGATGAACCTGTCGTCCTCGTTCGACCACCGCGTCATCGACGGCATGGTGGCGGCCCAGTTCGTGCAAGCGATCCGCGGCTACCTCGAATTCCCTGCAACCCTGTTCGTGGAGTGAGCCGATGGAGACGATCAACACGACTTTACTGATCATCGGCGGCGGTCCCGGCGGCTACGTGGCCGGCATCCGCGCCGGCCAGCTCGGCATCCCGGCCATCGTGGTCGAAGGCGCCAACCCGGGAGGCACCTGCCTGAATATCGGCTGCATCCCGTCGAAAGCGCTGATCCACGCGGCCGACGAATACCACAAGGCCGCGACCTATGCGGCCCAGGAGTCGCCACTCGGCATCAGCGTCGATAATCCGAAAATCGACCTGGCGCGCACCGTGGCCTGGAAGGACGGCATCGTCAAGCGCCTGACCGGCGGCGTCGGCGCCCTGCTGAAGAAACAGGGCGTACGCGTGGTGAACGGATGGGCGCGGGTCCTGGACGGCAAGACGGTCGAGGTGGTGGCCGACGGCCAGGAGACGGTGCGCATCCGCTGCGAGCACCTGCTGCTGGCCAGCGGCTCGCAGGCCGTCGAGCTGCCTTTCATGCCCTTCGGCGGACCGGTGATCTCGTCGACCGAGGCGCTGTCGCAAGATGGCGTGCCGCGCCGCCTGGTGGTGGTCGGCGCCGGCTACATCGGCCTGGAACTGGGCACCGCCTACCGCAAGCTGGGCAGCCAGGTCACCGTGGTCGAGGCGGCGGAACGCATCCTGCCGGCCTATGACGCCGAGCTGGTCAAGCCGGTGGCCAAGTCGCTCGAGCGTCTCGGCATCGAGCTGCGGCTGGCGACGTCGGTGCTGGGCATGGAAGGCGAGCAGGTAAAAGTGCGCGACGCTTCCGGGGTCGAGGCCTACCTCGACGCCGACAAGGTGCTGGTGGCCGTGGGCCGCAAGCCGGCGACCACCGGCTGGGGCCTCGAGAACCTGATGCTCGACATGGCCGGCCGCGCGATCAAGGTCGATGAGCAGTGCCGTACCTCGATGCGCAACGTCTGGGCCATCGGCGACCTCACGGGCGAACCGATGCTGGCCCACCGCGCCATGGCCCAGGGCGAGATGGTGGCCGAGATCATCGCCGGCAAGCGCCGCTGGTTCCAGCCGGCGGCGATTCCGGCGGTGTGCTACACCGATCCCGAGATCGTCGTGGCCGGCATGTCGCCCGCCGAGGCGGCGGCTGCCGGCATCGACGCGATTAGCGCCAACTTCCCGTTCAGCGCCAATGGCCGTGCGATGACGATCGAGAGTGTCGATGGTTTCGTGCGCGTGGTTGCGCGCAAGGACAACCACCTGATCCTGGGCTGGCAGGCGGTCGGCGTCGGCGTGTCCGAACTGGCCGCGGGCTTTACCCAGTCGATCGAGCTGGGCGCCCAGCTCGAAGACGTGGCGCGCACCGT
>NZ_STGG01000039.1 GCF_005222695.1 Massilia sp. HP4
CCTGGGCGAGGCGGTGCAGGAAGCCGCATTGCGGGCGCTGGGCCACGCCCTGCACATCTGAGTGCCTGCGCCGCCCTTCACGGGGCGGCACTTTTCTTACCTTGCTTGCGCTGTCACGCGCCGCGTCCGCACACGCGGCGGCGCAGCCAGGCGCAGCGCGGTCGCGACCGCGGCGTCGATCGGCGGCGCGTAGCCATCCTCGATCCAGCGCAGCGCGATGTGGATCACACCTCCGATGATCCCGGCCTGCAGCAATTCATCGTCGACCGCCTCCGGCGCCACCAGGCATGCGACTTCGCGGCCGATGGTGCGCAGCGAGGTATCGAAGGCCTGGTCGACGGCCCGGCTCACGCCGCGGATCTCGACCAGGAACACGCGCGCCGAACGCGGTTCGCGCTGCAGGGCCGAAAAATACGTCTGCAGCATCGCGCGCGAACGCGCCATCCGGCCGCGCCCGGCCGCCTCGCCCGCGCGCAGGATCTCGCCCAGCACGGCGCGGGTGACGGCATTGTAGGAATCGATCAGCAGCGCCTCGCTGTTGGCGAAGGACTCGTAGAAGTATCGCTCGGTCAGGCCGGCCGCCTCGCACACCGCCTTGACGGTCGCCTGGTGGTAGCCACGCTCGCCGTAGACGGCAATGGCGCCCGCGATCAGGCGGCCGCGGCGCTCGGCCCGGCGCTGCTCCTGCGACTGTCCGCGGTAGGATCGCGTAGTGGAAAGCTCTTGGTTCATTGCCACATTTTGACACAAACTTGCTACCGGTTATCAGATAAGCTTGATTTCCGGTACAAATAGTGCCACCGTCCGGCGCGCGGCGCAGTGAAGTTAGGGGAATGAATATGGACGTGCTACGTACTGAAAGACTGCTGCTGCGCACCTGGCGCGAGTGTGACGCCGCGCCCTTTCATGCCTTGGACCAGGACCCGCAAGTGCACGAATTCCTGCCCGGCCCGATGAGCGTCGGGCAGGTGCAGCGCTTCATGCAGGCCCACAACGCGATGCAGCGCGACACCGGCATGTGCTACCTGGCGATTGAGGTAGCGCACAGCGGTGAGCTGGCCGGTTTCGTCGGCCTGAAGCGGCATGCGGATACCCTGCCGTTCGCGCCCTGCACCGATATCGGCTGGCGCCTCGGCACGGCGCACTGGGGACAAGGTTACGCGATCGAGGGCGCTGCGGCCTGCCTGCGCCACGGTTTCGAGGTGCTTGGACTGCACGAAATTGTGTCGTTCACGGTGCCCGGCAACCTGCGTTCGCGCCGGGTAATGGAGCGCCTGGGCATGCGGCGCGACCCGGATGGCGACTTCGACCACCCAGCCCTGGCGCCCGGCCACCGGCTGGCGCGCCACGTGCTGTACCGGCTGGCGCGCCCGGCCGGCTAACGGTTTTCGCGGCGCGCCGTCCCCTGGTCGTACTGCTCGTCATCGGTCGTCTGGGCGCCCTGCCCGCCTTGTCGGTTGGCGCCGTCACCGGACTGGCGATTGGCCCCGCCCTGGAATCCCTGGTCCGACTGCTCGTCGTTCGAGCCCCCGGCCAACAGGTCGTCGGTACGGCCGGCCGAGCCCTGGCCGCCCTGCTGCTGCGAACCTTGCTGCTGACGCTGGGCCGGATCCCTGCCTTCGGCATTGGCCCCGACCTCGCCGGTCGAGCCCGCGCCCATGGTGGCGGCGCTGGTAGTGCCGTCCGTGACCTGGTCCCAGCTGCGTCCTTTGACGTCCTTGCCTTCGTTATTGGTCGACATGGCGTTCTCCTCCCTGGCTATTAACGTGACCTTCATCTTAGCCTTCCCGGCGCCGGCAACAATAGGCGACCTGCTCCGACTGCTGTAGGACCGAGGCTAGCGGGGCCGCAACACCGCCACGATTGCAACATTTTAATCGCGAAGATGTTGCATATTTGCCGCAAGGAAATGCAAGTTCCGGTTTTGCGGGTTATACTGTGGGCATCCGACATGTCGTGTCGCAGCACTCCCGTCAGGGACCTCGTTGCGCCGTGCCATCCCAGTCCGACCGCGCCCACGGTCCTACTAGCAGCCTGGAAACTATCCTCGTGAAAAAACTGAAAATTGGCCCCCGCCTGGGGCTCGGCTTTGCCATTGTTCTCGCACTGCTCGTGGCCATGACGGCCACCGCGCTCACGCGCATGCAGTCGGCAGGCGACCTGACCTACCGCCTGGTCAATACCAGCATCAAGAACCAGCGCACCCTTGCCGAATGGCGCCGCAATATCGAAGTCAACAGCGCCATCAACGAAACCGTCTATTACGCCGCCGGCGCCGGCGTCTTCGACGTCATTGGTCCGCGCCGCCAGGCGATCACCAGCCGTTCCAACGTATTGCAGAAGGAAATCGAAGAGTCGCTGCGCAACCCCGGGGTGCGCGAGCAGTTCAAGTTCGTCAAACAGGAGCGGACCGGCTACATGGCCGCGCGCGACGCATTGTTCCAGGCCAAGCGCGACGGTGACCAGGCCAGGCTCGACGAGATTTACCGCAACCAGCTCATGCCGCGCACGGTGTCGTACCTGGCCACGGTGGACAAGCTGGCCACGATGCAGATCACGGCCGCCGATGCGGTGGCCCAGTCGATCCTGGATGCGTATGCCAGCACCCGCGTGATCCTGTTCGCGCTGGGCGGCGCCGCCCTGCTGTTGGGCGCCGGCTGCGCCTGGTTCATCAGCCGCTCGATCACGGCGCCGCTGCGCCAGGCGGTCGATGTCGCCGAACGCGTCGCCGGCGGCGACCTCACCAGCCGCTTCGACCGTTCTATGCTCGAGCGCGGCGACGAAACCGGCCAGCTGATGACGGCGCTTTCGCGCATGAACGCCAGCCTGGCGGCCATCGTCGGCCAGGTGCGCGACGGCACCGCGACCATCGCCACCGCGTCCGGCCAGATCGCGAGCGGCAACCAGGACCTGTCGAGCCGCACCGAGCAGCAGGCCGGTTCGCTGGAAGAGACCGCCGCCTCGATGGAAGAACTGACCTCCACCGTGCGCCAGAATACCGAGCACGCACAGCGCGCCAACCAGCTCGCGGCGACGGCGGCCGGCGTGGCCGGCGACGGCGGGCGCATGGTGGCCGAGGTGGTGGGCACGATGGGCCGGATCGATGCCGCCTCGCAGCGCATCGTCGACATCATCGGCGTCATCGACGGCATCGCCTTCCAGACCAATATCCTGGCCCTGAACGCGGCGGTCGAAGCCGCCCGCGCCGGCGAACAGGGCCGCGGCTTCGCGGTCGTCGCCGGCGAGGTGCGCACCCTGGCCCACCGCTCGGCGGCGGCGGCCAAGGAGATCAAGGGCCTCATCGACGACTCGGTCGGCCAGGTCCAGCAAGGCACGCAGCAGGTGGCGCGCGCCGGCGCCACCATGGAGCAGATCGTGCTCAGCATCGGGCAAGTCACCACGATCATGGGCGAGATCGCGGCCGCCAGCCAGGAGCAGAGCGCCGGCATCGAGCAGGTCAATACCGCCATCGTCGAGATGGACCGCGTGACCCAGCAGAACGCCGCCCTGGTCGAAGAAGCGGCTGCCGCCGCCGATTCGATGCGCGAGCAGGCCGGCCAGCTGGCGGCCGTGGTCGGCACCTTCCGCACCGGGCATGGCGCGGCCGCGCCGGCCCAGGTGCGCCCGGCGCCGCAACATCGCCGCGTGGCCCTGGCAGTCTGACGCCACGCTGACGGCCGGCCCCGGTATGACGGGCCGGCCGTTGCAATCCGAACGCTTTTTCGTTCGATTAATCTATTGGAGACTATTTCCTGTGGTTATGACCTGCTAGACTGACGAATTAGCATCCTCGTGCGCAATTCTATTTGCCAAAAAGAACAAGATGAGGACGCATTACCCAGGACGGGTAAGCACAGTCTAGACAGGGAGTTGTTTACATGAAAGCAAAGCAGGTCCGCCCAGCCCAGAAACTGCTGGTCGCGGCAGTATCCGGTATCGTCTGCAGCATCGTCCACGCCCAGCAGGCCCCAGTAACCCAGGACGATGACACGGCCGTGCCCGAAGTCGTCGTCACCGCCCAGCGCACCGCCTCGCTGGCCTCGCGCACCCCGGTCGCGATGAGCGTCGTCAACGGCGAACAGTTGCGCGCCATCGGCGCCGACAGCCCGGCCACGCTCGGCCCGCGCCTGCCGAACGTGCACATCGACCAGGCTTTCTCGGGCCTGCGCGTCACGATCCGCGGCATCAGCAATAACGACACCACCGACAAGGGCGACCCGTCGGCCGCCTTCATGCTCGACGGCGTGTATATCGCCCGTCCGGCCGGCCAGAGCGGCAACCTGCTCGACGTCGACCGCATCGAAGTGCTGCGCGGCCCGCAAGGCACGCTGTATGGGCGCAATACCACCGCCGGCCTGGTGAACGTGATCTCGAACGCCCCGACCGACCGCCTCGAAGGCGCGCTCGGTCTCGAGGCCGGCACCTACGGCAAGCGCAAGATCGACGGCGTGGTCAACCTGCCAGTCAACGGAGCGCTGTCGCTGCGCGCGGCGGTCAGCCAGATCAAGCAGGATCCTTTCATGAAGAACGGCCAGGGCACGCCGCACCGTCCCGGCATGGACCGCGACGAACGCGATGCGCGCCTGAGCGCGCGCCTCAAGTTCAATCGCAACGCCACCCTGGTGGTGCGCTACGACCATGGCGAGACCGAGGGCAATAACGACCGCTTCGTGCCCGACACGAATTTCTATACCGGCGTGGCCGGCGGCCGACCGGTGTGGCGCGACAGCACCACCGACCAGCGCCTGACCAACAGCTTCCGTCCGCCGAACATGACGCCGGTCCAGGGCTGGCACGACCGCCTGGCGCGTGGCCTGTCGGCGGACCTGAGCTGGGACCTGGGCCCGGCCACCGTGCATTACCTGGCCTCGCGCCGCAAGCTGGACCAGGAAATCCGCCAGAACTACTATTACCGGGTGGCCCCGACGGTTGCCCTGGGCGTGATCAACAACTACGACGGCCACAACGAGCAGGATTCGCACGAACTGCGCATCGCCACCAACGGCAGCGGGCCCCTGAGCGCGCAGGCCGGCCTGTATTACTTCAGCGAAGACTCGAACACCTCGTACGCCTTCCAGGGCCTGCAGCCGGTCGGCCTGCCGCCGTATTACGCGTTCCCGCTCCACACCCAGGCCCGCAGCCGCGCCGTGTTCGGCCAACTGACCTGGCGCGTACGCGACGACCTGCGCCTGACCGCCGGCGCGCGCCGCACCGAGGATGACAAGGACCGCGTCGGCTCGACCGACTTCCAGCAGGGCCCCGTATTCAATCCAGCCACCGACCGCCGCCTGCTGAACGCGGCCGAACTGGATACCGCGCGCACCACCTGGCGCCTCGGCGCCGAGTTCGACCTGGCCCCTGCCACCCTGCTGTATGCCAGCCTGGCCACCGGCTACAAGGCCGGCGGCTTCAACGACGGCTGCATCGCCGGCACCAGCGCGCTGGGCGTGACCTGCCCTGCCGCCGCCGCGGTCACGGAAAGCGCCCTGTACTACCAGCCGGAAGAACTGCGCGCCTACGAGGCCGGCCTCAAGTCGCGCCTCCTGGGCGGCCGCCTGACCGTCAACGCCGCCGCTTTCCTGTACGACTACACCAACCTGCAGCTGTCGGGCACCGCGATCGTCTCGGGCGCCCCGCGCATCCTGACCAGCAACGCCGGCGTGGCCCGGTCGCGCGGCCTGGAGCTGGACGGCGAAGTGCGCATCGGGGCCAACGGCCACCTGAGCTACGGCGCCACCCTGCTCGACGCCCACTACGTCAGCTACGCGCCGACGCCCACGACGTCCTGGGCCGGCCGCAAGCTCGATCGCGCGCCGAACCACGTGTATACGCTCGGCTATGAGCACCGCTTCGCGGTCATGGATGGCCAGCTGCGCGCCGGCGTGTTCTCGCGCCGTAGCGCCGACTACGTGATCGCGGTCCCGAGCCAGCTGCTGGAATACCGCATCCCGGCCCACACCACCACCGATGCCACCCTGCGCTACCAGCCGGCGGGCGGCAACTGGAGCCTGCTGGCCCGGGTGCGCAACCTGGAGAACTCGGTGCGGCCGTCGATCATCGACAGCTTCGGCATGACCACGCCGACCGCGCCGCGCACCGCCGACCTGCGGCTCGACCTGAGCTTCTGAGCCAACCGCCATGCGCCTCCTGACCAGCCTGATCGTCGCCATCGTCCTTGCCCTGGCCGCGTTCGGCGCGCAGGCGGCGCCGCTCGACCTGGGGCGCGATGGCGCCCGGGTCGAAGCCTGGCCGGGGGCGACCATCCTGCGCGACCTCGATGCCAGCCTCGATCTGGACGGCGCACTGGCGCAGACGAAGCGCTTCGCGCCCAGCGACCTCGCCTACGCCACCCTCGGCATGCAGCAGGTGCCGACCTGGGTGCGGGTGCCGTTCCGGGTGGCGCCCGATGCGCCGCGCGACTGGGTGGTGCAGTTCGATTTCGCCCTGCTCGACTACCTCGACGTCTACCTGGTGCAGGGCGGCGCGGCGCGCCACCTGTCCAGCGCCGGGCGCCTGCAGCAGCGCTTTGGCGACCTCGATGGCCGGGTGCCGGCGGTGGCGCTGTCGCTCGAGCCGGGCCAGGCGTACACGCTGCTGGTGCGGGTCGCGGCGCGCGGTCCCAAGACGATGCCGATGAGTTTCATGCAGCCGCAGGCCTACCAGCGCGCCGCGCTGCAGGAACAGATGCTGCAAGGCCTGTTCTTCGGCCTGGCCGCCTGCCTGGTGCTGTACAGCCTGGCCCAATGGATCACCCTGCGCGAGCCACTGTACGGCAAGTACGCCATGTTCGCGGGCGGCATGACGATGTACCAGGCGGTCTGGTTCGGCGTGGCCGAGCAATTCCTCTGGAGCGACAATCTCTACCTGACCACCCACGTGATGGGGATCGCCTCCTGCATCTCGTCGGCCGGCGCCTACCTGTTCGTCGAACAGACGCTCAAGCGCAGCGGCATGGACCGCAAGTTCAGCATCCTCATGAAGACCGGCGCCGCGATCAACCTGGTGAGCTGCGCGCTATGGGTCGTCGACCTGCTCGACCACCGGCTCCTGATCGCCATCGTCGCCACCATCGGCAGCGCGCCCATGCTGCTCGGCCTGCCGGGGGCCTTGCGCCGGATACGCGCCGGCGACGCCATCGGCACCTATTTCCTGATCGGCTGGGCTGCCAGTTGCAGCGGCGCCTTCGTCCAGACCATGCTCATCGCCGGCAAGTTGCCGGTCAATTTCTGGACCATGCACTCGCTGCAGTTTGGCGTCATCGTCGACATGCTGGTCTTCATGCGCATCCTGGGCCTGCGCACCAAGGCGATGCAGACCGCCATGCTGCGCGCCGAGGCCGAGGCGCGCATGAAATCCGAGTTCCTGGCCAATATGAGCCACGAGATCCGTACCCCGATGAACGCCATCATCGGCATGAGCCGGCTGGCCCTGATGGCCGACCCGAGCCCCAGGCTGCGCAACTACGTTGCCAAGATCCTGGGCGCCGGCGAACACCTGCTCGGCATCGTCAACGACATCCTCGACCACTCGAAGATCGCGGCCGGCAAGCTGGCCATCGAGACCGTGCCGTTCGCGCTCGACGAGATGCTCGAGCAGCTTTCCAGCCTGGCCGGGGTCAACACCGACGCCAAGGGCATCGAGCTCATTTTCCGGGTCGGTCCCGGCGTGCCGCACCGCCTGGTGGGCGACCCGCTGCGCCTGGGCCAGATCCTGATCAACCTGGCCGGCAACGCCGTCAAGTTCACCGAGCGCGGCGAGATCGTGGTCTCGGTCGAGGCCCGGGCCAGCGAGGCCGGCCGGCTCACGCTGGCGTTCTCGGTCAGCGACACCGGCATCGGCATGACGCCGGAGCAGCTCGGGCGCCTGTTCCAGTCCTTCACCCAGGCCGACAGCTCGACCACCCGCAAGTATGGCGGCACCGGTCTCGGGCTGTCGATTTCGCGCCAGCTGGTCGAGCTGATGGGCGGACACATCTCGGCCCAGAGCACGCCGGGCAAAGGCAGTTGCTTCACCTTCACCGTGCCGCTCGGGATCGGCGACGCACAGGCCGGCGCCGGCGCGCCAGCCCAGCCGATGCTGCGCGATGTACGCGCGCTGGTGGTCGATGACAGCGCGAGCGCCCGCGCCGCGCTGTCCGAGATGCTGGGCACGCTGGGCGCGCACGCCGACTGCGCCGCTTCGGGCGAGGAATGCCTCGCCATGCTCGGTGCGGCCCAGCGCAGCGGCCAGCCCTACCAGATCGTGCTGATGGACTACCTGATGCCGGGCCTGGACGGGGTCGAGACGATCCGCCGCATTCCCGACCACGTGGCAGGCGCGGCCCCGCCGGCGATCCTGATGGTATCGGCGGTCAGCCGCGACACGGTGCTGCAGGAAGAAGGCGCGCTGCCGGTCGACGCCTTCCTGCACAAGCCGGTCGGGCCGGCGCTGCTGTGCCACTGCGTGCTGCAGGCGTTGCATCCGCAGGCCGCATCCGGCGACGAGGCGGTGGCGCTGCCGCGCATGGACATCATGGCCGACCTGCCACGCCTGGACGGCGCGCGCATCCTGCTGGCCGAGGACAACGCCAACAACCGCGAGGTGGCGCTCGACTTCATGGCCGCCGCCCGCATGCAGGTGGACGTCGCCTTCAATGGCGTGGACGCGGTGCGCATGGCGCGCGAGGGCGACTACGACCTGGTGCTGATGGACATCCAGATGCCCGGGATGGACGGCTTGAGCGCAGCGCGCGCGATCCGCCAGGACCCGCGCCTGCGCGAGCTGCCGATCGTGGCCATGACGGCGCACGCGATGGCCAGCGACCGCGCACTCTCCCGCCTGGCCGGCATGAACGACCACGTGACCAAGCCGATCGACCCCGACCTGCTGTTCTGCACCCTGCTCAAGTGGATCGACCCGGCCCGCCTGCACGGCCGCCCGCTGCCGGCGGCGCAGCGCGCACCCGCGCCGTCGGCGCCTTCGGCCGGCGCCTCCCAGCCCCTGCCGGCGGTGCCCGGAATCGACTGGCGCCTGGCGCTGGATAACGTCGACGGCCAGCGCGGCCGCCTGGAAAAGCGCGCCGGCAGCTTCGTGCGCGAATATGGCGGCGCTCCACACATCCTGCGCGACGCCCTGAATGACGGCGACCATGCACGGCTGCAGTCGCTGGCGCACAACCTCAAGTCGAGCGCGGCCTATGTCGGCGCCTTCGAGCTGTCCGGCGCCGCCGGCCGCCTCGAGCACGACCTGCGTGCCGGCAAATACGACCTGGTCGGGGTCCAGGTGCCGTCGCTGGTGACGGCGGCCGAGTCGGTGCTGGCCGGCCTGGCCCAGCTGGCCGCGGTCGCCCTGCCCAGGCCGCTCGATCCGCATGCGCTGGCCAGGGTGATCGGCCGCCTGGACGCCTGGCTGCGCGCCGACGATGCGCGCGCCGAGGACGCGCTGGCCGAACTCGAGACCCTGCTGGCCGGCAGCGCCTGGGCGGCGGCGCTGGAGCCGGTGCGGCGCGCGGTGGCCGACATCGAATACGGCGCCGCCCTGGCGCCGCTGGCCGACCTGGCCCGCCAGCTCGATCGCCTCTCGCTGACGCCGCATGAACCCGCGCATGGGCCTGCCTGAGTCGCGCCCCACGCTACCGCGCACCATGCTTGCGCCGGCATGGGGTCGCATCCGGTACTGTCCAGCAAGGGGGCTTCCTGCTAGACTGCGGGCAGCGCCGCACCGGCCATACCGGCTGCTTCGCCGCATGACACCACACCGCCGCAAGGATTCCAGCAGATGACGCCCACGCCACCCACCCTGTCCCGACCGGCGCCGCTGGCGGGCCCGGGCGCGGGCGCCGGCCCGTTCCTGTTGCTTCTGCTGCTGCTGGCGCTGTCGATGTGGTTCCCGGCGCAGGCCGCGCCGCTGCAACTGGCCGCCGCCGCCGAGGTGGTCGACGCCTGGCCGGCGGTGACCATCCTGCGCGATCCCGACAGCCGGCTGGACGCCCCTGCCGCGCTGGCCGCGGCCGGCCGCTACGAGCGCCCCCGCACCGCCCGGGCCAGCCTCGGCATGCAGCCCGGCGCCACCTGGATCAGGATCCCGATCGCGGTGCCGCACGACTCCACCACCGGTTGGGTGATGCAGATCGATTACGCCCTGCTGGACGAGGTGGACGTGCATGTCGCCCAGGACGGGCGCCTGCGCCGGATCGCCTCGCTGGGCCGCATGCAGCAGCCGTCGGGCGACGCCCTCAAGGGGCGCGTGCCGGCCGCGGTGCTGCGCCTCGCGCCCGGCAAGGAATACACGGTGCTGGTCCGGGTCGCCTCGGTCGGCCCCAAGATCGTACCGATCAGCTTCATGCAGCCCACCGCCGTGCTGCCCGAGGCGCTGGGCGAACAGGTCTTGCAGGGCCTGCTGCTGGGACTGCGCATCACCCTGATCCTGTATGCGCTCGGCCAGTGGTACACGCTGCGCGAACACCTGTTCGGCAAGTACGCGCTGCTGGCCACCGGCGTGACCGTGTATTCGCTGGCCTGGTTCGGCCTGGCCGGGCAGTACCTGTGGCCGGGCAACCTTTGGCTGCTCGAGCATGGCGCCGGCCTGGCCTCGGCCCTGGCCTCCTGCGGCGCCTACCTGTTCGTCGAACACGTGCTGGCGCGCCCCGGCCAGGACCGCATCTTCAGCCGCCTGATGAAAACCTTTGCCGCCCTGTGCCTGGTGACGGCTGTCGGTTTCGCCCTGGACCTGATCGGCCATCGCCACCTGGTGCTGGTGGTCGGCACGCTGGGCATCATGCCGATGCTGCTCGGCCTGCCCGGGGCCTTTCGCCGGGCCCGCGCCGGCGACCCGGTCGGCGGCTACCTGCTGCTCGGCTGGGCGGTCACCTTCGGCACCTCGCTGGTCACGGCCCAGCTGATCAACGGCAAGCTGCCGGCCACTTTCTGGACCATGCACGCGCTGGTGTTCGGCAGCACCTTCAATATGCTGGTGTTCATGCGCATCCTGGGCCTGCGCACCAAGGCGCTGCAGGCGGCGATGCTGCGCGCCGAGGCCAACACCCGCATGAAATCCGAATTCCTGGCCAATATGAGCCACGAGATCCGCACCCCGATGAACGCCATCATCGGCATGAGCCGGCTGGCCCTGATGAGCGAGCCGGCGCCGGCCCTGCGCAACTACCTGAGCAAGATCCTGGGCGCGAGCGAGCACCTGATGGGCATCATCGACGACATCCTCGATTTTTCGCGCATCGAAGCCGGCAAGCTGCGCCTGGAGGCGGTGCCCTTCGATCTCGACGAGACGCTCGAGCACCTGGCGGGCCTCCTGGGCGTGAAGGCCGAGGCCAAGGGCATCGAGCTGATCTTCCGGGTCGCTCCCGGCGTGCCGCAGCGCCTGGTCGGCGACCCGCTGCGCCTGGGCCAGGTCTTGATCAACCTGGCCGGCAATGCCGTCAAGTTCACCGAGCGCGGCGAGATCGTGGTCGCGGTCGAGGCGGTCGGGACCGAAGAGGGCCGGATCACGCTCGAATTCTCGGTCAGCGACACCGGCATCGGCATGACCCAGGAACAGGTCGGACGCCTGTTCCAGTCGTTCAGCCAGGCCGACAGCTCGACCACCCGCAAATACGGCGGCACCGGCCTCGGGCTGTCGATCTCGCGCCAGCTGGTCGAACTGATGCAAGGCCAGATCTCGGTGCGCAGCACGCCCGGCGCGGGCAGCCGCTTCACCTTCAGCGTGCCGCTCGGGACCGACGATTCGCTGGCGGTGGCCGGCGCCGTGCGCAGGGCGATGCTGCAGGACGTGCGCGCGCTGGTGGTGGACGACAGCGCCACCGCCCGCGCCGCGCTGGTCGAGATGCTCGGCGCCCTGGGCGTGGACGCCGATCCCGCCGCCTCGGGCGAGGAATGCCTGGCGCTGCTGGCACGCGCCGACGGCGCCCGCAAGCCGTACCAGATCGTGCTGATGGATTACCTGATGCCAGGCCTGGACGGGGTGGAGACGATCCGCCGCATCCGCCGCAGCGCACAAGAACATGGACACGACTGTCCACCGCCCGCGATCCTCATGATCTCGGCCTGCACCCGCGAGACCGTCATGGAGGAGGAAGGCGAACTGCCGGTCGACGCCTTCCTGCACAAGCCGGTCGGACCGGCCCTGCTTTACCATAGCCTGCTGCAGGTCCTGCACCCGCAGCTGGGCCCCTTTGACACGATGGAAAAATACCTGCCTGCCATGGCCGAGCTGCCGCGCCTTGACGGCGCGCGCATCCTGCTTGCCGAAGACAATGCCAACAACCGCGAGGTGGCGCTCGATTTCATGGCCGCCGCCCGCATGCGGGTGGACATCGCCTTCAACGGCCTGGACGCCGTGCGCATGGCGCAGGACGGCGACTACGACCTGGTGCTGATGGACATCCAGATGCCCGGGATGGACGGCTTGGCGGCGACCCGCGAGATCCGCCACGACCCGCGCCTGCGCGGGCTGCCGATCGTGGCCATGACGGCGCACGCGCTGGCCAGCGACCGCGCGCTCTCGCGCCTGGCCGGCATGAACGACCACGTCAGCAAGCCGATCGACCCCGACCTGCTGTTCTGCACCCTGCTCAAGTGGATCGACCCGGCGCGCCTGGAGGGCCGCGAAGTGCCGCAGGCGAGCCGGCCGGCGTCGGCTTCGGCTTTGGCGCCAGAGGGCGCGGCCGCAGCGCTGCCGGCGGTGCCCGGCATCGACTGGCGCCTGGCCCTGGAGAACGTCGACGGCCAGCGCGGCCGCCTCGAAAAGCGGGCCGGCAGCTTCGTGCGCGAATATGCCGGCGCGCCGCGCATCCTGCGCGAAGCCCTGGCAACGGGCGACCATCCGCGGCTGCAGGTGCTGGCCCACAACCTGAAGTCGAGCGCGGCATACGTCGGCGCCTTCGAACTGGCCGGCGCCGCCAGCCGCCTGGAGCAGGCCCTGCGCGCCGGCGAGCTGGCCCGCCTCGGGGTCCAGGTGCCGGCCCTGGTGGCGGCGGCCGAAACGGTGCTGGCCGGCCTGGCCCAGGTGGCCGCCGCCAGCCTGCCGAAACCGGCCGATCCAGAAGCGCTGGCGGCGGTGATCGTGCGCCTGGACGGCTACCTGCGTGGCGACGATGCGCGCGCCGAGGATGCGCTGGCCGAGCTCGAATCGCTGCTGGCGGCGGGCATGGACGCCAACCTGGTCGACGCGCCGCTCGATGCCGTGCGGCGCGCAGTCACCGAGATCGAGTATGCTGCGGCGCTGGCGCCGCTGGCCGTCCTGGCCGCGCGGCTCGATCTCGGCCACAGCCTGGAACACGCACAATGAACGTAGTAGAGATGCAGAAGGTCCTGGTGGCGGACGACGACGCCATCAACCGCGAAGTGCTCGGCGAGCTGCTCAAGCCCGAATACACGGTGCTGCTGGCCCGTAACGGCGCCCAGACCCTGGAGCGCGCCATGCGCCACCTGCCCGACCTGATCCTGCTCGACGTGATGATGCCCGACATGGACGGCTACGAGGTGCTGCGCCGCCTGCGCGATGAACCGCAGACCGCGCACATCTCGGTGATCTTCATCTCGGGCCTGGACCGGCCCGAGGACGAAGCGAATGGCCTCAAGATGGGCGCCTCGGACTACATCGTCAAACCCTTCAACCAGACCGTCGTCATGGCGCGCGTGGCCCTGCACCTGCAGGTGGTGCGCCAGCGCCGGATGCTGGAGCGCCTCGCCAATATCGACGGCCTGACCGAGCTGGCCAACCGGCGCCGCTTCGACGAGATGTACAGCCTCGAATGGCAGCGCGCGCGGCGCTCGGGCCGGCCGCTGTCGCTGGCCCTGCTCGACATCGACGCCTTCAAGCAATTCAACGACCGCTACGGCCACCCGGCCGGCGACCGCGCACTGCGTTCGGTGGCGCGGGTGGCCGGCGCCGCCATGCGCCGCCCAGCCGACCTGGCGGCGCGCTACGGGGGCGAGGAATTGCTGCTCTTGATGCCCGAGACCGGCGCCTTGGAGGCCCGGAAGGTGGCGGAGGATGTGCGCGAGGCGGTTGCGGCGCTGAATATCCCGCACGAGGCGTCAAGCGTGGCGCCGCTACTGACCGTCAGCATCGGCGGCGCCACCTTCGATCCGGCCGGCGAGGAGCAACAGTCAGAGCTGTTCGAAGCGGCCGACGCCCAGCTGTATCGCGCCAAGCAGAATGGCCGCAACCAGGTCTGGTGGCGCGAGGGCGGCGCGGCCTGAACGGTTGGAATCAGCCGGCCTTGGCGCGCTTCTTGAAGGTCGCCACCCGGTACAGGTACCAGCCCAGCAGGCCGATCAGGACCGCCTTGGAGACCGGATCGACGTATTCGGCCACGCGCTCGTACTGGCTCTCGAGCATATAGCCGGCGCCGGTGAGGATGCCGGTCCAGACCAGCGATCCGACCGTCGAGAACAGCAAGAACTGCCCCATCGGCATGCAGGCAAGGCCGGCCGGGACCGAGATCAGGGTGCGGATGGCCGGGATCAGGCGTCCGAACAGCACGATCTTGCGCCCGTGTTTCTCGAACGATTCCATCGAATGCTCGATGTCGCCGTGGGTGACCGTCAACCAGCGTGCATGCTTGTCGGCGAAGGCTTCCAGCCGCTCCTTGCCATAGACCTTGCCGGCGTAATACCAGGGCAAGGCGCCGGCGACCGAGCCGGCAGTGCCGGCAATCAAGACTCCCACCACATTGAGGTCGCCGCGCGCGGCCACGAAGCCGGCGAAGGGCATGATCAGCTCGGACGGTATCGGCGGGAAGATATTTTCCAGCGCCATCAGGGCAAACACGGCCAGGTAGCCGCCGCTCTGCATGAACTCGGTGATGAAGTCGAACACGGGGCACTCCTACTGGTTAGGCAGTCTCCACGATAGCCAGTTCCAGCGGGCGCTTCTGTTCGCTTGCGTACGGATCGGCGGCGGCGCTGCGCGTGTGCAGGCAGCGCCAGACGTGGGGCGACAGGCCGATCGTTTCGTGGAAGGTGCGCGTGAAATGCGACTGGTCGCAAAAACCGTGCGCATGGGCAATGGTCGTCAGCGGCGTGGTCGAATTGACCATCTCCGCGCACGCCGCCGCCAGCCGGCGCCGGATCACGTAGACGCGCGGCGGCACGCCGACGCTGTGCTTGAAGGCGCGCGTGAAATGGCTGACGCTCAGGCCGAGCGTCGCCGCCAGGCTGGCCGTGCGCAGGGTGGCGCCCAGGTTGGCGTCGATGTAGTCGGTGACCCGCTTGACCTGCCAGCGCGGCAGGCCGCCGTGGACGGGCTGGAGCGGCCGGCAGGCTCCGTGGGCCGGGATCGGGATCGAGATCGGGGACGCAGTCTGCATGGTGCTCTCCAGGGTGTCGGGTTGGGACAATCTAGACACCATGTTGCGGTCTGCCGGAGATGTTGCACAGACAAGATAGGGTGCTTGCCCACCCCCACGAAAGTGGGGGGCAAGCCGTGGCGGCGTCAGATGCTGGCGCTGTCGGGAAGGATGGCGCGGAAGGTGACCTCGATCAATTGCGGCGGCAGTGCCAGCCGCGTGACGCCAATCAGGTTGCTGGCGCATCGTGGCTGATCCATGCCGTAGAGTTCCTTCCTGACCTTGCCAGCCACGGCGAAGGCGGCGTCGACGTCCAGCACGTACAGCGACTCTTCGACGACGTCGTCCAGCGTCGCACCGAATTGCGCCAGCAATTCGATCGCATTCAGGTAGGTCTGGCGCATCTGCGCCTCCATGCCACTGAAGTCGGTCGGGCGGCCCTGGGCGTCCAGCGGCGCCGGAGCGACCAGCTGCCCATCCTTGTCATGGCCCAACTGGCCAGACAGGTAGACCACGTCCTTGACCTGTACCGCCTGGCTGTAGCCGTAGATGCTTTCCCAGGCGACGCCATGGTTGGCGGTCTTCTTGATGAGTCTTGGAGTCTCTTTCATGATGCATTCCTCGAATTCGTGATGGAAACAGCTTGTGATCGCCGTGGCCGCGACCCCGGTCGATCTTCACGATTCTCTCAAACGCATGCGGCGCGGTCTTGTACGTTCCTGCTGTCGGAATGCGTAAGACGCTGCTCAGATCTCGAGAAAGCCGCGCTCGATGCCGATCGTCACGGCGTGGGTGCGGTTATTCGCGCCCAGCTTGTCCATGATGCTGCGCAGGTGGCCCTTGACCGTGTCTTCGGACAGGTTCAGGACCGCGCCGATCTGCTTGTTGCCGTTGCCGCGCGCGATCAGCTCGAGCACTTGCAGCTCGCGCACCGTCAGGCTGTCCTGGCCCAGGTGGCGCGCCAGTTCGCCGGCGATCTCGGATGGGATATAACGGTGGCCGGCGGCCAGCATGCGGATCGCATCGGTCAGTTCCTTGCGCAGGGAGCTCTTGAGCAGATAGCCCTGGGCCCCGCTTTTGATCGCCTGCATGGCGCGGGCGTCGCCGCGGAAGGTGGTCAGGATCGCCAGGCAGGCGTGGGGGAATTCGGCGCGGATCGCCGCGATCGCATCCATCCCGTTCAGGCGCGGCATCTGCAGGTCGATCAGGGTGACGGCCGGCCGCAGCTGGCGATACAGCTCGATCGCCTCGACGCCGTCGACGGCTTCGCCGACCACCCGCATATCGGGCTGGCTGCCGATCACGGCGGCGATCCCCTCGCGCATCAGTGGATGGTCGTCGGCGATCAGGACGTCGATGCTGCGCTGTTGATTGTTCACGGTGGTCCTCTTCTTGTTCTTGCGGCCGTCGAGGGGCATGATGCCAGCGCCGGCGCGCTGCGTCCAGTCACGGTCCTGGCCGCCCGACCCGGTTCGGTACCAGCCACAGTGCCGCCAGCAGCACGTGGATCAGCGCCGCCAGCGGCGGCTGCCACAGCGAGACCAGCACCGCGAGCGCATACAGGGCCAGCGACAGGCGGTTCTTGGCGTTCTGCCAGGTATGGGCGTGATCCAGGCCGGCGAGAAAGCCCAGGCGCCACGACAGCAGCATGAAGGACACCGAGCACAGGAACAGCACCACGCCGTACAGGGCGACCGGGGCCGGCGCGGTCGGATGTCCGGCCACCCAGGCGGTCACGAACGGGATCAGCGACATCCAGAACAGCAGGTGCAGGTTGGCCCAGAGCGTCGCCCAGTCGACCCGCTCCACGCGCTCGAACAGCGCGTGGTGGTTGACCCAGTAGATGCCGACATAGACGAAGCTCAGGGCGTAGCGCAGCCACCCCGGGACCACGGCCAGCATATCGCCGGCCGTGGTCCCGCGCGGAGGCGACAGCTCCAGCACCATGATGGTGAGGATGACGGCGATCACGCCGTCGCTGAACGCCTCCAGGCGGGTCTTGGTCATGGGCCGTCCTTATGCCTGGTCCAGGCGCAGCAGGTGCAGGCACAGGATCGCCACCGGCACCGCGAGGGCGACGAAGCCGAACGCCAGGAACAGGAAGGCGCCGCCCGCGCAGCCGACGGCAAAGCCGAACAGCGGCCAGAAGAACTTGCTGCAGCGCGCCGTGGTGGCCGCGTCGCCGGCGCCGCGCAACTGGTCGACCGTGTCGATCACCAGCTGGGTCACGTTCCCCGTCATCATCGAAGTCGGCGCCAGGTGGGCCAGCAGCAGCTTGCTGGCCGCGCTATGGGCGCCCATGGCCGCGGTGCCGAAGAGGCCCGCCGCCATCGCCAGTGCCGACATATCGCGCGCCACCGGTTCGGACAGCATGCCGCAGGCCATGAAACCCAGTAGCAGCACCAGCTGCAGCAGGTAGGATGGCCGGTGCGCGTCGCGCCCGCGCCGTTCGCAAGAAGCGACCAGCAGGCGCGCCGCGGCAATGCCGAGGATAAAGGCCGGAAAGGCCAGGATCTTCAGCAGCGACGGGATGTTGGCCGGGTCGGCCAGCGAGGCGCCGAGCAGCACGAAGTTGCCGGTGACGTGGGCCGTGAACAGGCCGAACAGGCCGATGAAGCCCAGGGTATCGACATAGCCTCCGAGGAAGCCCATATTGAAGCCCTGCAGGCGGGATGGATTAGGAGCTGCCATCATCAGAACGCAAAGCAGCTGCAACCCAGCGCGCCCCAGAAGCCGCTGAAACTCGAAACCGGCACATTCGAGCGGCGCGCCGTGTCATGGCCATGGGCATGCACGCCGCAGGGGCCGCTGCACTGGTGCGGCAGCGCCATCTGCCGTGCTTGCGGCTCGGCCTTGCGCCAATGTCCGGGCACCTTCTGCACCGGCGACCAGTCGGGCAGCACGGGAATCGCCGGCGGTCCGAGGCTGGTGAACTCGGCGGCGCCGTACACGATCCGGCCGCCGACCACGGTCAGCACCGATTCGATCGACTTGATGGCTTCGGCATCGATGCTGAAGAAATCCTGCGACAGCACGGCCAGGTCGGCGAACATGCCTTCGCGGATGCGGCCCTTGCGTTCCTGTTCGTTCGAGAACCAGGCGCTGCCCGCGGTCCAGAGCTCGAGCGCGACCTGGCGCGGCAGGTGGCCTGCGGTGCCGTACAGCGGCAGGCCGCCAACCGTGCGGCCCGTCACCAGCCAGTACAGCGCGGTCCACGGATTGTAGCTGGCCACGCGGGTGGCGTCGGTGCCCGCCCCCACCGGCACGCCGGTCTCGAGCATCCGCTTGACCGGCGGCGTCGCCTGGGCGGCTTCGGCGCCGTAGCGCTCGACGAAGTACTCGCCCTGGAATGCCATCCTGTGCTGGATCGCGATGCCGCCGCCGAGCGCGGCGACGCGGTCGATATTGCGCTGGGTGATGGTCTCGCAGTGGTCGAACATCCAGTGCAGGCCATTGAAGGGGATGTCGCGGTCGACCTTCTCGAACACGTCGAGCATGCGCGAGATCGACTCGTCATAGGTCGCGTGCAGGCGGAACGGCCAGCGCTGGGCCACCAGGTGGCGCACGACTTTTTCGAGCTCGTCTTCCATGCCGGGATCGAGGTCGGGACGCGGTTCGAGAAAGTCCTCGAAGTCGGCCGCCGAGAACACCAGCATCTCGCCGGCGCCGTTGTGGCGGTAGTAGTCGCTGCCCTGCCCCGGCGTGACCATACCGGTCCAGCGCTCGAAGTCTTCCAGTTCCTTGCCCTTGTTCTGGGTGAACAGGTTGTAGGCGATGCGGATCGTGAGCTGGTTGGCGGCGTCGAGTTCCTCGATCACCGCGTAATCCTCGGGGTAGTTCTGGAAGCCGCCGCCGGCGTCGATCGCGCTGGTCAGGCCCAGGCGGTTCAATTCACGCATGAACTGGCGGGTCGAGTTCACCTGCAGTTCGCGCGGCAAGGTCGGGCCCTTGGCCAGCGTCGCGTACAGGATCATCGCATTGGGCCGCGCGATCAGCATGCCGGTCGGGTTGCCGGCGCCGTCGCGCACGATCTCGCCGCCCGGCGGATTCGGGGTGTCCCTGGTGTAGCCGACGGCGCGCAGGGCCGCGCGGTTGAGCAGCGCGCGGTCGTACAGGTGCAGGATGAAAACCGGCGTATCGGGCGCAGCGGCATTGATCTCGTCGACTGTCGGCATGCGGCGCTCGGCGAACTGGAATTCGTTCCAGCCGCCCACCACGCGCACCCATTGCGGGTTCGGCGTGCGGTCGGCCTGTTCCTTCAGCATGCGCAGGGCATCGGCCAGCGAAGGCACGCCTTCCCAGCGCAGTTCGAGATTGTAGTTCAGGCCCCCGCGGATCAGGTGCAGGTGCGAGTCGTTCAGGCCCGGGACCACGGTACGGCCGTTCAGGTCGATCACCTGGCTGCCGTCGCGCCGGTGGCGCATCACGTAGTCGGTATCGCCAACCGCCAGGAAACGGCCATCCTGGATGGCGACCGCACTGGCTTGCGGCTGTTCGCGGTCGACGGTGTGGAAGCAGCCGTTGATGAGGATGAGCGGCGCGTTGGTGCTCGAGTCGGTGCTCGCGCCGGCGCTGGGCTGTGCTTGGTTCATGCATGTACTCCAAATGACGCCGGGCAGGCGTCGCCCGGCGGGATTGCGGCAACCGCCGCGCGCATTGGAGGGCGCGCGGCGGCAAGGACGACGATTTGCTTAGCGCGCAGGCACCGGGGCCAGCACTTCGTGCGTGCCGCTGGCGCGTGCCGGCGCCTTGTGCACCATGGTGTAGGCATAGTCGACGCCCATGCCGTAGGCGCCCGAGTGCTCGGTGACGATCTTCATCACGTCGTTATAGGTGTCGCGGTGGGCCCAGTCGCGCTGCCACTCGAGCAGCACCTGCTGCCAGGTCACCGGCACCACGCCGGCCTGCACCATGCGCAGCATGGCCATGTCGTGCGCTTCCTTGGTGGTGCCGCCCGAGGCGTCCGACACCATATAGATCTCGTAGTCGCCTTCGAGCATCGCGCACAGGGCGAAGGTGGTGTTGCACACCTCGGTCCACAGGCCGGCCACGATGACCTTCTTGCGGCCGTTTGCCTTGAGCGCGTCGCGCACCTTCTGGTCGTCCCACGAATTCATCGACGTGCGTTCCAGGATCTGCTGGCCTGGGAACACGTCCAGCAGCTCGGGATAGGTATTGCCCGAGAACGATTCGGTCTCCACCGTGGTGATGGTGGTCGGGATGCCGAACACCCTGGCCGCCTTGGCCAGGCCGACCACATTGTTCTTGAGGGTCTGGCGGTCGATCGACTGCACGCCGAACGCCATCTGCGGCTGGTGGTCGATGACGATCAGCTGCGAGTTCTGCGGGGTCAGGACTTCGAGTTTTGGATTGCTCATGATGTTCTCCTTGTTGGTAGTGGTTGCCGCAACGCGAAGGCGATGCAGCGGATGAAATTCGTGCGGTCAGCCCTGGCGCGGGCCGTCCGTGTCGTGCGCCGCCGGCGGTTCCGCCGCGATGCCGGTGATCCTGGGCTTGCATTCGCTGGCGAACCAGCTGGCCGTGACCGGGTTGCCGTCGATCAGGCGCTTGGCGACCGGGACGATCTGTTCGCCGATCAGCATGCCCAGCAGGCCGACCAGGGCGATGGCCGGCGGCGCCGGCGAGCGCACGTTGATCAGGCCGTACAACAGGCCGGCCAGGATGCCGGCGCCCAGTGAAATCAGGACCATCTTGTTCTCCTCCTTGCGAGAGATGCCAACCCGGCATCCATTCGTTCCAGTATCGTCAGACCATCGCCGCGGCGATAGAATCAGATTGCTATTTTCGAAATGGCGGGGCTTGGTAGGGATCGCTCCTTGGCGCTACCATGTGCTATCCCGCCCGATAGGACACGCAATTGCTCAAACTCAGCCTCGACGCCCTCCAGATCATCGAAACCATCGCCCGCCGCGGCTCCTTCGCCGGGGCCGCCAAGGAACTGTTCCGTGTGCCCTCGACCATTTCGTACACGGTCTCCAAGCTGGAGGACGACCTGGGCGTACGCCTGTTCGACCGCTTCGGCCCCAAGGTGACGCTCACCGCCGCCGGCCAGGAGCTCTTGAAGGAAGGCCGCTACCTGCTGCGCGCCGCGGGCGACCTCGAATCCCGGGTGCGGCGCGTGGCCTCGGGCTGGGAGACCGAGATCGCCCTGGGCATGGATTCGGTCTTATCAAGCGGCGCCCTGCAGGCCGACATCGAAGCCTTCTATGGCGTGGCCGACCAGACCCGGCTGCGCATCGTGCGCGAGTCGCTGTCGGGCACCTGGGACGCCCTGCTCGACCGCCGTGTCGACCTGCTGGTCGGCGCCGCCGGCGAAGGACCGTCGGGCGGCGGCTATACGGCCGAACCGCTCGGCACCAGCGCCTTCGTGTTCACCGTCGCCCCGCACCATCCGCTGGCGGCGATCGACCATCCGTTCGACAAGACCGACCTGCTGCCCTATCGGGCAATCTCGGTCTCGGACTCGGCCCGCATCCTGGGCGCGCGCACCGTCGGCCTGCTGTTCGGGCAGGAGACGCTGGCGGTGCCCGATATGCGCACCAAGTACGAGTTCCAGGTCCAGGGCCTGGGTTTCGGCTTCCTGCCCGAGGCATGGGCGCGACCGGCCATCGACCGTGGATTGCTGGTCGAAAAACAGGTGGTGGAACCGAAAGCGGATGAGACCTTCTACCTCGCCTGGCGCAGCGGCGAGGATGGCGCCGCGCTCAGGTGGTGGATCGAACGGATGCGTTCGAGCGGGGCATTCGCGCGCATGCTGCCCGACCCATGCGCGCGGACCGGGGAAATTTAGACCGCGTCGGTGTGGATCAGGATCGTGCCGGACAGGGTCTTGTGGACCGGGCACTTGTTGGCGATGTCGAGCAGGCGGGCGCGTTCTTCCGGCGACAGCTGGCCGACGAATTCGATGTGGCGGCGCAGTTCGTAGGCGCCATCCTGCTGGCCGTGGTCGATGGACACGCGCACGTCTTCCAGCTGCATGTCCTTGCGCCGCGCGTACATGGTGACCGTCAGCGCGGTGCAGGCGGCCAGCGATGCGGCCAGCAGGTCGTGCGGTTCCGGGCCGCTATCGTCGCCGCCGAAGGCTTCGGGGGCGTCGGCAATCAACTCGTGCTTGCCGATCTGGATCTTGTACTGCAGCTTGTCGTTACCGCGGGTGGTCGTCACTTGCATGGATGTCTCCTATAGTGGTGGTAATCGCGTCCAAAAGACCGCCCCGCGAACGGGGCGGCGACCTTATTGTGGCAGATCGAACAGCAAGACCTCGGCGCCCGTGGCCTGGGCCAGGGTCACGGCCTCTTCGCCGGTCACCTTCAGCGCGTCGCCGCCGACCAGGGCGACGCCGTTGACCGTCACCTGGCCACGGATGACGTGGACGTAGGCCTGGCGGCCGGCAGCCAGCGTATGCTCCACCTTGTCTTCGCCATCGAGGATGGTCGCATACAGTGCGGCGTCCTGGCGGATCGCGACCGAACCTTCGCGGCCGTCGGGTGAGCCGATCAGGCGCAGCTTGCCGGTCTTGTCGGCGGTGTCGAAGTGTTTTTCCTCGTAGCGCGGTTCGGCGCCGCCCACGTTCGGCATGATCCATATTTGCAGGAAGTGCACGCCCTCGGCTTTCGAGTGGTTGTACTCGCTGTGCACCACGCCGGAACCCGCGCTCATGATCTGCACATCGCCGTAGCGCAGCACCGAACCGTTGCCCATGCTGTCCTTGTGTTCCAGCGCGCCATCGAGCACGTAGGAGATGATTTCCATGTCGCGGTGGCCGTGCGAATCGAAGCCACGGCCTGGCTGCACCTTGTCTTCGTTAATCACGCGCAGGGGACCGAAGCCCATGTGCTTCGGATCGTGATAGTGGCCGAAGGAGAAAGTGTGCTTCGAATCCAGCCAGCCGAAGTTTGCGCCGCCGCGTTCATTGCTTTTACGTACGTTCAACATGATGTGCTCCTTTTTTGGTTAGGGATCATCGAACCGGTCGACTCTGGGCTGCCTTGCTGCCCTTGCCGCTGTCACCCTGTGCTCGATGCGATGGAGTCATTATGCTCGCCACGGCCTGGCTTGAAAAACGGATAATATCCTTGGCTATCATCGATTTTTTCGATGATTAAATGAGGCCAAAAAAAGCGGCGCTCAGAGCGCCGCCATTCGTCATTTCTGGGCCAGTATCCACTTGGCCAGGGTCTTGGCATCCGCGTCGCTGACCTGCGGATTGGCCGGCATTGGAATCGGCCCCCAGGTCCCGCTGCTGCCCTTCTGGATCTTCAGCGCCAGGCGCGCCTCGGCTCCCGCATCCTTCGCGTACTTGGCGGCGACGTCCTTGTAGGATGGGCCGACCAGCTTGCTGCCGACGGCATGGCAGGCCATGCAGGCCTTGGCCTTGGCGAGGTCGGCGCTGGCCTGGGCGGCAGGCATGGCAGCGGCGGCGGCGACGAAGGTCGCGGCCAGGATCATGGTCTTCTTCACGTGGACTCCTGTAAGGACTGTAATGACAAGGGGGGGGCGCTGCGCGTCCCCGGCGCAACCGGCATGATAGCCGACAACGCGGCTATATTGTGGCCTGGCGAATGGCCACGCCCTGCCACGGTAAGGGTGTATGAACGATCACCGCGGTGGCGCAAGCCGTCACCAGTACGAGCGCGGCGGCCATCAGGGCGATGCGCAGGTATTCATCCAGATGCATCTCGCGCTCCAGCGAAGGTAGCAAAAACCGCACTCACGCCAGCGCGGGCACGGCCGGCAGCCGGCGCAGCCGGGCGCCGTCCTGTTCCAGCCCCGGCGCGGCGGCGCCGGGCAGGCGGAAGGCCGCGACGAGGCCGCCCAGGCTGATCGCCTGCCGCTCCAGTTCCGCGGTCGAGGCCAGCGAATGACCTGCCAGCTCGGCGTCGTGGCGGGTTGCCTCGTCGATCGTCACCAGCGAGCGGCTCAGTTGTTCGACGCCGACGCTCTGCTCGCGCGAAGCGGCGCTGATCCCGGCCATGATGGCCGCCACCTGGCCGGCGCCGGCCGCGACCTCGCGCACCGCGGCGCCGGCATTGCCGGCCACCTCGGCCCCGGCGCGCACCCGCGCCAGCGACTCCTCGATCAGGCGCCGGATCTCACGCGCCGACCCGGCGCTGCGATTGGCCAGGTGGCGCACCTCGCCGGCCACCACCGCGAAGCCGCGCCCCGTTTCGCCGGCGCGCGCCGCCTCCACGGCCGCATTGAGCGACAGCAGGTTGGTCTGGAACGCGATCTCGTCGATCACCGCCACGATGCCCGACATGCGCTGGGCCGAATCGCTGATGCCGGCCATGGTGGCGCCCACTTCGTCCATCGCACTGGCGCCGTCGACCGCGGCGCGCGCACCGCTGGCGGCCAGTTCGCTGGCGCGCAAGGCATTGGCGGCGTTGGTCGCGACCGTCGCGCTCATCTCTTCCATGGTGGCGGCGGTTTCCTCCAGCGTGGCCGCCTGGGTGCTGGCGCGCTGGGCCAGCTCGCGGCTGCCGGCCACGATATCGCCTGCCACGCGCTCGACGTGCACCGCGCCCAGGCGGATCTGGCGCACCATGTGTTCGAGCCGCGCATGCATGCGCGCCAGCGCCGCCAGCAGCTGGCCCGTCTCGTCGTTGCCGCGCACGACGATCTGGCCGTCGAGCCGGCCCTGGGCCACGCGGCCGGCGATCGCCACCGCCTCTTGCAGCGGCGCCGCGATCAGGCGCGCGATCCAGAACGCCAGCAGGCCGCCGACGATCACGGCCGCCACCAGCAGGCCGATGATCCTGGCATGCGCCTGGCGATACACTTCTTCGGCGCGGGCCGCGGCGGCCGCGCTGCCCGCTTCGTCGATGTCGACCAGCAGGTTGACCAGGTCGGCGCTGCGGAAGTTATGGCGGCGCGATTCGCCGCGCAGCAGCGCGCGCGCAGCCGCCTTGTCGCCGGCGCGCGACAGGCCCGCGACCTGGCGCGCCGCAACGCGGTAGGCGGCCAGGGACTCCTCGAACTGCGCCAGCGTCGCGCGCCCGGCGCCGTCGCCGGCGAGCGTGCGGTACTGGGCCAGCATGTCGTCCAGGCCCGCCATCTGGCGCGCCATCTCGGCCTCGTAGTGATCGTGGTCGGCGTCGCGGTCGGACAGTACGTGCTGCACCTCGTAGGTGCGGTGGCGCAGCAGGGCGCCCTTGATCTGCAACACCTGGCTCACGCTCGGCTGCCATTTGTGCCGCATCTCGTCCACCACGTCGTGCAGCTTGCCCATCTGGGCCACGCCGAAGGCGGCCAGTAACACCATCAGCGCCGCCATCGACGCCACGGCCAGCATGATCTTGGTGGCGATTCTCAAGTCGTGGAACCATCTCATTATCCGTTCTCCCCTCGTTTGGCGGGCTCCCCAGCGGCGCCCGGACCGGTACATGAAACGATGATAGTTATCCAACTCCAGGCTCGCCATGCGATGTTGGTATCGCCAACCTATACCTTGGTTTAATGCCCACCCACTCCCGCCAGGCGGTTACTTGCCATATATTCCAGATGGTCGAAAGACCAATGCATGGGATGGGGCGCGCGCCGCCTATGACAAAAGAAAGAGAACATGTTCCAGTCCCCCAGCTCGAACTTGCGGGCCGCCGGCGTCGTGCTGCTCACACTCGCGATCTTCGTGGTCGATGCCTTCACGGCGCTCGATATCGCCATCGCCGTGCTGTACGTGGTGGTGGTCCTGTGCGCCACCAGCGCCTGGTCGCGCCGCGGCGTGCTGCTCACCGGCGTCGCCTGCGTGACGCTGACGGTGGGAGCCTTCGCCCTTACTCACCACGACCTGGCCTCGAGCCCGATGGCGCGCTGCCTGGTCAGCGTCGCCGCGATCTCGATCACCACCGTGCTGGCGCTGGCCGGCATGGCTGCCACCGATGCGCTGCGCCAGCGCTCCGAGTCGCTGCGCCTGTCCGAAGCCTTCCTGGCCAGCACCCAGCGCATCAGCCGCACCAGCAGCTTCCGCTTCCAGGCGCCGGGCGGCGCGATGTACTGGTCCGACGAAGCCGCGCGCATCTATGGCGTCGACCTCGCGGTCACGCCCACCCAGGAACTGGTGCGCGAACGCACCCATCCCGACGACCTGCACCTGCTGGCGTCGGCAATCGAACAGGCCGATCGCGGAGAGCCGGCCATCGAGCTGCGCCACCGCCTGCGCATGCCCGACGGCACAGTCAAGCACGTGCACATGATCGCGCACCTGGCGGCGGTCCATGGCGGACAATTCGACTACCTGGGCGCGCTGATGGACGTCAGCGCGGCGCACGAGGCGGCCGAGGCGCTGCACCGCACCCAGGCCCAGCTGGCCCATGCGACCCGGGTCACCACGCTGGGCGAGCTGGCGGCCTCGATCGCGCACGAAGTCAACCAGCCGCTTGCGGCGGTGAGCACCAACGGCAATGCCTGCCTGCGCTGGCTTGACCGTCCCGAACCCGACCTGCTCGAAGCGCGCCTGGCGCTCGACCGGATCCTGGCCGACACCTGCCGCGCCAGCGAGGTCATCAAGCGGATCCGGGCGCTGGCGCGCAAGGGCGAGGCGCAGCGCATGCCGCTCGACGTCAACGCCCTGCTGCGCGACACCGCGTCCCTGGTCCAGCGCGAACTGAGCAACCATCGGATCGTGCTCGAGCTACGGCTCGCGCCGCTGCTGCCCCTGGTCGAGGGCGATGCAGTGCAGCTGCAGCAGGTGGTGATCAACCTGCTCATGAACGCCATGCAGGCGATCGATGGCTCGGGCCCGGAATGGCTGCGGCGCCGGCAGCGCATCGTGGTGTCCACCTGCCTGCAAGACGGGCAGGTCACGGTCGAGGTGGCCGATTCGGGTCCGGGGCTGAGCGAAGCCCAGGCCGGCCGCCTGTTCGAGGCCTTCTACACCACCAAGGAGGACGGCATGGGCATGGGCCTGGCCATCTGCCGCTCGATCGTCGACGCCCACGGCGGCCGGATCCGCGCCGTGGCCCACGACGGCCCGGGCGCCACGCTCGCGTTCACCCTGCCCTGCGCCGCGGTGGCGGCCAGGGCCGGCGCCGCCGCCGGAGTCGCGGCATGAGCGCCGCCATGCCGCCTGCGCCGCATTCGGCCGAACCAGTCGTGTTCATCGTCGACGACGACGCCGCGCTGCGTGCTTCGCTATCGAGCCTGCTGCGTTCCTGCGGCTTCCGGGTCGCCGACTATGCCTCCGGCGCCGGGTTCCTGGCCGCCGCGCTGCCCGACTGCCCGTGCTGCCTGCTGCTCGACGTGCGCCTGCAGGGCGCCAGCGGCCTCGACTTCCAGGCCGAGCTGGCACGGCGCCGGATCGACCTGCCGATCGTGTTCATGACCGGCCACGGCGACATCCCGATGACGGTGCGCGCAATGAAGGCCGGCGCGGTCGACTTCCTCGCCAAGCCGTTTCGCGAGCAGGACCTGCTCGACGCCGTGGCGGCGGCCCTGGCGCGCGACGGCGAACGGCGCGCCAGCGCGAGCGCGGCCGGCGAGCTGGCGGCGCGCTATGCCGGGCTCACGCCGCGCGAGCGCGAGATCATGGGCCTGGCTGCGAGCGGCCTGATGAACAAGCAGATCGCCGGCCAGGTGGGCACCAGCGAGATCACGGTCAAGATCCACCGCGCGAACGCGATGCGCAAGATGCAGGCCAGGACCTTCGCCGACCTGGTGCGCATGGCCGAGGCGCTCGGTCTCGACATCTCGGAGGCGCGACCCGGATCCTATACCCGGGTATGATGTCGCGCGGCCGCGATTGCGGCTATCCTGCTCCCAAGAACAGGATGCCTTTCGCCTCCTGAACCGGAGCGCCTCGTGTCACACCAGTTAACCATTTCCATTATCGACGACGACGACTCGGTGCGCCAGGCGCTCGGCAGCCTGGTGCGCTCGCTCGGCTTTGCCGCCGCCCTGTTCGGGTCGGCCGAGCAATTCATCGAGGCCGGCGCCGTCGCCGCCAGCGCGGTGGTCGTCACCGACGTCCAGATGCCCGGCATGACCGGGGTCGACCTGCAGGACCGGCTGCGCCGCGAAGGCCATGCCGTGCCCATGATCTTCATCACCGCCTTCCCCGAGGAAGCGCTGCGCAAGCGCGCCTTCGCCGCCGGCGCCTGCTGCTTCCTGGGCAAGCCCTTCGACGGCGACATCATGATCCGCTGCATCGAATCGGCACTGTCGCCCGACACCTCGATCTATTGATGCCGCGCCGCCTGCGGCCGGCCATCCATGCGCTGCCGGCCTGCGTGATCGCTTTCGGCGCGGCGCTGCCCTGTACGCTGGAGCGCTGCTGCGCAAGGCCGGGCTGACGCGCCGCTACCACTTCCAGTTCGTCATCCAGGCCGCCTGATTCCGCTGCCGCTCCCGGCCAGGGCGTCCGCGGCATCGTCTCATTCTTGCTACCTAGTCATAAATAAGAATAGGAATGATTCGTATTAGTGTTTAGAATGTTGCCGGTTCGATCTCTTTACACGGATTTACACCTGTAATTACACGCTCTTGACTAAAACTACGGATACACGATGCCTACCCCAACCTTGCACGCCCACTTGCTGCGCCGCTCCCTCCTCAGCCTCGCCATCGGCGCCCTGCCCTTCGCCGCCAACGCCAATGTGAATGCGGTGCCGGCCGAGATGTCGACGGTCGTCATCACCGCCTCCGGCTTCGAGCAGACGATCCGCGAGGCGCCGGCCTCGATCACCGTGCTGACCCGCGAGCAGCTCGAGAAGGAACGCTTCGGCAACCTGGCCCAGGCCCTGGAAAGCGTGGAAGGCATCGACGTCGCCGCCGCCGGCGACAAGACCGGCGGCATGAACATCAGCATCCGCGGCATGCCGAGCGACTACACCCTGATCCTGATCGACGGCCGCCGCCAGAACGCGGCCGGCAACGTGACCCCGAATGGCTTCGGCGGCACCTCGACCAGCTTCATGCCGCCAGTGGGCGCGATCGAGCGCATCGAGATCATCCGCGGCCCGATGTCGACCCTGTACGGTTCGGATGCGATGGGCGGCGTGGTCAACATCATCACGCGCAAGGTCGGCAAGAACTGGAGCGGCACGGTATCGGCCGACTACACGGTGCAAGAGGAATCGGCGTTCGGCGATGTCAAGGCCGGCAAGTTCTACCTGAGCGGCCCGATCGTCAGCGAAGTGCTCGGTCTTGCCTTGCGCGGCAGCGCGCAGCGCCGCGATGCCGCCAGCGTCAGCCACGAGAACCAGACCCGCGACCTGACCATGGGTGCCAATCCGGTCGAGTCGACGGTGCGCAACCTGGGCGCGCGCCTGGCCTTCACGCCGAACCGCTACCACGAGGTGACGCTGGACGCCGACGCCATGCGCCAGAAATACGACAACTCGACCAGCCAGCTGGGCACCCTCGGCGTGCAGGGCGGCTATGGTCCCGAGCAGAAGTACAACCGTGACCAGTACACGCTGGCCTACAAGGCGCGCCTGCCGTTCGGCACCTGGGACAGCAGCTATATGGTCAACCAGACCGAGACCATCGGCCGCACGATCCCGCCGGGCACGCCGGGCGCGGTCGCCGGATCGGCGCGCACGCTGGAAGTCGAGAGCAAGGTGTTCGACACCAAGTTGCTGGTCCCATGGGGCAACCACCTGACCACCGTCGGCGCCCAGCACTGGGATGCCGAGATGGTCGACGGCGTGGCGCCGGAGTCCTTCGCCTTCACCCAGAAAGCGCTGTTCCTGGAAGACGAATGGCGCTTCGCCGACACCCTGGCCCTGACCGTCGGCGCGCGCTACGACGACCACAGCGTGTTCGGCGGCCAGACCAGCCCGCGCGGCTACCTGGTGTGGACGGCTTCGCCGCGCTGGACCTTCAAGGGCGGCGTCAGCAAGGGATATAAAACCCCGCGCGTCGAGCAGCTCTCGCCCGGCATCAACGGCTTCGGCGGCCAGGGCACGATTCCCCTGGTCGGCAGCCCGGGTCTGAAGCCCGAAATCAGCGTGACGACCGAACTGGGCGCCTACTTCGACAACGGCGCCGGCTGGACCGCCAACGCGACGGTGTTCAACAACGACTTCGAGGACAAGATCACCAGCGGCACCGGCCTGCTCAACTGCTCGTTCCGCGGTAACCTGAACCGTCCGGGCTGCGTCAGCTTCGGCAACTGGCCGAATGTCGACGCCTTCGGCCAGTCGACCAACGTCGACGAGGCCGTGACCCGCGGCTTCGAGCTGGCCACCCGCTTCCCGATCGCCGCCGGCTGGGCCGCAAGCGCCAACTACACCTATACCGACAGCGAACAAAAGAGCGGCCCGAACGAGGGCAAGCCGCTGGGGGATACGCCCGAACATTCGGTCAATGCGCGCGTGACCTGGGACATCTCGCCGCAGTGGAATTCGTGGCTGCGCGCCGAGTACCGCAGCGAGCGATTCCGCGACCCGGGCACCTCGGCGTCCACCCGCGCCGCCAAGGCGCAGCTGGGCGACTACAAGGCCTATACCCAGCTGCACCTGGGCACCAGCTACCAGGTCACGCCGACGGTCTCGATCAATGCCGCGATCTACAACCTGCTCAACAAGGACTTCATCGACTACCGTCCTTACCAGGATACGGCGACGGGGCCACTCACCTACACCAGCGTGTTCGTCAACAATATGGATGGCCGTCGCCTGTGGCTGTCGATGAACGTCGACTTCTGATGCGGGTGTGAAGCGCTGCGCTCAGCGCTTTTTCTTGCCCGCGCCCTTGGTGGAACCCGGGCAGGGGAAGCGCCGGCACAGTTCGGCCAGCACCAGCGGCGCCGCGTTTTCTTTCAGTTGGGCCGGCTTGCGCGTCGCCTTCAGGTGGCGCACCACGGCCAGGTTCAATTCGCCGGGGAGCACCGGCCTGGCCAGGCATCATTCGCGACCGTGGGCGCCGTCCTTGATGCCGTTCAGATAGGCGTCGACTTTCTCGCGGTTGATGTAGTCGAGCTGGGTCTTCGGCTCCTTGAGCCGGTGCTCGACGACCTCTTGGCCGGTCATCGTATTGAACGGATACACATAGGGAATCGCCGCCTGCGCAGAGAGCGGAAGGCAGGCCGCGATCCCGATCCAGATGCAGGTTTTCATCGCCTCTCCTGGTGGGCCTTCCATCGTGCAGGCCCGGTTGTGGCCGGCCCTTGCGCACCCTCAATCGTGCGCCAGCCGCAGATCCGGATCGTCCGCGAACACCTGCGCCAGCCACTCGGCGAATGCCTGCAGCCGCGGGTTGGCGATGCGGCCTCGCGGATACAGCAGCGACACCGGCATCGGTGTCGGACACACCCCGGGCAACACCTCGACCAATCCGCCCGCACGATTGCGCACCTGGTAGCGCGCCAGCTGCGCCAGGCCAAGCCCCTGCAAGGCGAGAAGCAGGTTGGCCTCGGCGTCGTTGACCGCGATCCCGCCTTTCACCACCACCTTGCGCAGCGCAGCGCCATCCTGCAGCTCCCACTCGAAGGCACGCCCGGTGCGGCCCGAGAAATGCACGATGCCGTCATGCTGCGCGAGGTCATCGATCGAGACCGGCGTGCCGCGCCGCGCCAGGTAGTCGGGCGTGGCCGCGATCACGAAGCGCATCAGGCCGATGCGGCGCGCCACCAGGCTGGAATCCTGCAGCGCCCCGACCCGCAGCGCGCAATCGATGCCTTCTCCGGTGAGGTCGACCAGGCGGTCGCCCATGCCGATCGAGAGATCGATACCGGGCCAGGCCCGACGGAATTGGCCGATCCGGGGCAGCACGACGGCGCGGCCGAGGGCGCCCGGCAGGTCGATCCGCAGCCGTCCCTGCATGCGGCGCGCATCCAGGTCCAGGAAATCGGCTTCGGCAGTGTCGATGGCGGCCAGGATCGCCGCGCATTGTTCGTAGTAGCGTTCGCCGTCGGGCGTGAGCGACAGCCGGCGCGTGGTGCGCTGCAGGAGCTGGGCGCCCAGGTGGCGCTCCAGGTTCTGCATGGTCGCCGTGAGCGAGGCGCGCGGCAGGTTGAGCGATTCGGCGGCCCGGGTGAAGCTATTGGCCTCGACGATCCGCACGAAGGTCTGCATCGCCTTCACCTTGTCCATGATTGTTCACATTAAATGAATTGTATGTGAGCATTATACCCCAATTATCTTTGCTGCAAGCCTGCCTAGAATGGGATCGGTCAATCACCTTCTGGAGCGCTGCATGACAACTTCACCCCAACAACCGCTATCGGGCGCCATGACACTGCTGCTGGCCGCCGCCGCCGGCATCATCGTCGCCAACCTGTATTACGCCCAACCGCTGGTCGGCCCGATCGGTGCCGCCCTCGGCATGCCGCCGGCGGCCGCCGGCCTGGTGGTCACCCTGACCCAGATCGGCTACTGCCTCGGCCTGCTGTTCATCGTGCCGCTGGGCGACCTGCTCGAAAACCGGCGCCTGATCGTGGGCGGCCTGCTCGCCACCGGCGCGGCCCTGGCCCTGGCCGCGATTGCCAGCACGGGCTGGCAATTCCTGCTGGCCGCGCTGGCGATCGGCCTGGGCGCCGTGGTGGCCCAGGTGCTGGTGCCGTTCGCGGCCCACCTGGCGCCCGAAGCGACGCGCGGCCAGACCGTGGGCAAGGTGGTCAGCGGCCTGCTGCTGGGGATCATGGTGGCGCGGCCGGTGGCCAGCGTGCTGGCCGGTGTCGGCGGCTGGCAAGCCGTGTTCGGCATCGCCGCCGCCCTGGTGCTGCTGCTTGCCGTGGTGCTGCACTTGACGCTGCCGCAGCGCCTTCCGGTCGCCACCCAGCGCTATGCAAGCCTGATCGCCTCGCTGTGGCCGGTGCTGGTCAATACCGTCGTGCTGCGCCGCCGCGCGCTGTACCACGCCGGCCTGTTCGGCGCCTTCAGCCTGTTCTGGACCGTGGTGCCGCAAGCCTTGTCCGGCCCCGGTTTTGGCTTGAGCCAGAACGGCATCGCGCTGTTCGCCCTGGTCGGCATGGCCGGCGCCGTGGCCTCGCCCATCGCCGGCCGCCTGGCCGACAAGGGCCACACGCTTGGCGCCACCGCGATTGCGCTCGGCGTCGGCGCCCTGAGCTTCATGCTGCCGCTGTTTGGGCCAGATCCGACGCCGCAGTCGAAGCCGCTGGCGCTCGGCCTGCTGGCGCTGGCCGCCATCGCGCTCGACGCTGCCGTCGCCGCCAACCTGGTGCTGGGCCAGCGCGCCCTGTTCGCGCTCGGCGCCGACATCCGCAGCCGCCTGAACGGCTTGTATTTCGCCCTGTTCTTCGCCGGCGGCGCGTTCGGCTCGGCGCTCGGCGGCTGGATCTACGCCCAGCATGGCTGGCATGCGGCGCTGGTGGCCGGCATGCTGCTGCCGGCGCTGGCCCTGCCGGCCTGGCTGTGGGAGGCGGCCGAACATGCGGCGGCCAGCCAGCGTGCCTGAGCGCCTGCTGGTCTGCGTAGCGGCGCCGGATATGGTCTAATGAATCACCGTCCAACACCCCAGGGACCCGCATGCAAGCCAACGATTCCACGCCGCCGGCCGCGCCGGCGGAACTCGACGAAGCCACCCTCGAATGGGTGCGCAAGGTGTTCCAGCATGCCCGCGCCGGCGACGCCGATCCGCTCGGCGCGCTGCTGGCCCAGGGCCTGCCGCCCAATCTGCGCAATGAACGCGGCGACAGCCTGTTGATGCTGGCCTGCTACCACGGCCACCATGACGCCGCGCGCGTGCTACTCGAGCACGGCGCCGATCCGCAACTCATGAACGACGCCTCCCAGACGCCTTTGCACGGCGCCGCCTTCAAGGGTGACCTGGCCGTGGCCACGCTCCTGCTCGACCACGGCGCGATTCCCGACCATGCGGGACCGTCGGGCAAGACGGCGCTGATGTTCGCCGCCATGTTCAACCGGGTCGACATCGCGCGCCTGCTGATCGCGCGCGGCGCCGATCCTGGCAGGCGCGACGCCGACGGAGTCAGCGCCCACGATGCGGCAAGCCGCATGGGCGCGAAAGACACCGCCGCGTTGCTGGCGCCGACCGCTTGAACTCAGGCCCGCGCCTGGCCCTTGCGCCGGCGGGCAAACCACCCCGCCAACACGCCCAGACCGGCCAGCGCGGCGCTCGACGGCTCCGGCACTTCGACCAGCAGGCCGGTCGAGCCCGCGCATTCGGGGAATTCCATGCCGCAGCCATCCGGCTGGTCGCTACGCGCTACGCTCACCGTGAACAGCGACCCAACGCTCTCCATCGCAAAATCGGACTCACCGTTATTGGCGGAAATCCAACCGCTGAGCATACCATCAGGCAGGAAGGTCAGATCGAGCGCAATGTGATCGTGAAACATCTTCGGCTTGCTGCGGTAGCCGAAGTCGATCAGGTTGACGCCCTTCTGGGGAGCGTCCTTGGCGCCGTACCAGTAATGCAGGGACAGCAGGCTGTCCTGCTCGAAGTCGCAGGAGCCGCCGTAATTGCAGTCGTTCATGATGTCCAGGGTAAGTTTTCCCTGGCGTACAGCATTGTCGGAGAACACGAGCCTCAAGTTCAGGTTGGCAGGCATCGCGCTGGAAGCATCGATTTGCTGCCAGGTGTAGGTAACGGCAGCTTCCGCCGGCTGGGCCAGCAATGCGGCCGCGAACAACAGTGGGGTGAAACGCAACATCGTCATGCTCCTTAGGGTTACTCACCATGGATGAGCAAGAAGTGGGCCTAAGATATATCCAGCCAGCATCTCATTGATTTCACAAGTAATTTTCTAGTCGATGTAAATACCTTTGGAGGCGACTGTTAAATTTCTCGACAACCTGCCGAATTAACTAGTCCAAAAGGTGGATCATCGCGCCACTGAGTTTTGATGTATCCTGAATGCATCTTAATAGGAGGACCGCATGCGCTCCGCTCCCGCCACCGATACCTTCCAGCCCCAGCCGCACCTGGCCTCGCCCGACGCTGCGCTGTGGCGGCTGGGCTTTCGCCCCTTCTACCTGCTGGCCGCCGCCTTCGCCGCGGTGGCGGTGCCGGCCTGGCTGCTGGCCTACCTGGGCCTGATGCCGCAGGGACCGGTCGACCTGCTGTGGCACATCCACGAAATGGTGTTCGGCTTCGCGGTGGCGGTGGTCGCCGGCTTCCTGCTCACGGCGGTCCAGAACTGGACCGGGCTGGCCACGCCGCGCGGGCGCAGCCTGCAGGCGTTGGTCGTGTTGTGGATCGCCGGGCGCTGCGCCGCCCTCGGCGCCCCGCCTTTGCTGTACGCGCTGGTCGACGTGGCCTTCCTGTTCGCGGTGGCCGGCAGCATCCTGCGCCTGCTGCTGCGCGCGAACAATCGCCGCAACCTGCCGATCTGCGGCGTCATCGCGCTGCTGGGCATGTGCAACCTGGTATTCCACCTGGCGCTGAACGGCGTGCTCGCGGTCTCGCCACTCGCCCCGGTGCATGGCGCGATCCTGCTGCTGGTGCTGCTGGTGGCCGTCATTGGGGGGCGGGTCGGGCCCATGTTCACCCGCAACGGCGCACCGGGTAGCCGGGCGCACAACATCCCGCGTCTCGACCTGGCCTGCGTCGCCGCGATCGCGCTGCTGGCCGTGTGCTGGCTGGCCACGGCGCCCGGCTGGGCGACCCTGGCCGCCGGCAGCGCCGCATTCATGTTGAATGCTGCGCGCTTCATCCTGTGGGATCCGCTGTCGACCCTGCGCACGCCGCTGCTGTGGTCGTTCCACCTGTCGTACGCGTTGCTGGTGGCCGGGCTACTGGCCCTCGGCCTGGCGGGCATCGGTATCGTCAGCGGCAGCGCGGCCCTGCACCTGCTCGCGGCCGGCGCCATGACCGGCATGATCGGCGCCATGATCACCCGCACCGCGCGCGGCCATACCGGCCGCACCCTGCAGGCCGGGCGCCCTGAGGTCGCCATGTTCCTGCTGCTGCCGCTGGCGGTGGCGGCGCGCCTGGCCGCCAACCTGTTCGACGGACCGGCGCGCGGCCATGCGCTGACGTTGTCGGCGGTGCTATGGTCGCTGGCCTTCGTCGTCTACCTGCTGCGCTACGCGCCCTGGCTCACGCAGCCCCGTCTCGACGGCAAGCCGGGTTGATTGCCATGGATAGCACGAGATCCTTCCCGCTCCCGCTCGACCGCCCGGCCCTGGTCACGCTGGTCGATGCCTTCTACGACGAGGTAAGGTACGACGCGCTGCTCGGCCCCGTGTTCGCCGACGCGATTGCCGACGGCGCCTGGGACCACCACAAGCAGCGCATGGTGTCGTTCTGGAGTACCGCGATGCTCGGCGCGCGCGAATTTCGCGGCAATGTCTTCGGCAAGCACCAGGCCATGCCGCAGCTCACGCCCGAGCACTTCGCGCGCTGGCTGGCCCTATTCAGCGCCCGTGCCCATGCGCTGTTCGCGCACGACGATGCCGAGGCCCTGCTGGACGCGGCGCGCGGCATGGCGCGCGGCCTGCAGATCGGCTTGTTCGGCCGGGCCGCCTGAGCGGTGGCCAGGCTACTCAATCGGCCGGGGTGAACTTGCGCACCGAGACCGGCCGGTCGACCAGTGCCGGCAGGTCGGCCACCAGCGCCGCCATGTGGGTGCTGGCGTCGTGCAGGGCCACTGCCTCGGCGTCGCGCCAGTATTCGACCATGACGAATTCGCGTGGATCGTCGTGGGATTGGTGCAGCTCGTACAGGATGCAGCCGGCCTCCTTGCGGGTCTCGAGCGCCATCGCGCGCAGGCGCTGCGCAAGCGCTTCCTCCTGGCCCGCCTGGGCATGGAGCGTCGCGATGATCGTTACTTGCTGGGTCATGATATTCCTTCTCGGTCAAGGCGCGCCACGGGCCGGATTGCCTGGCGCCGCCGATCCTGCAGTATAGGCATTCCACCGTGACTGCGCTGGCAGCCCCCGATTTCCACTCTGGCATCGGCTTCACCTATAATCGAAGCCGCCCCGCGATGGGGCACGCTTCTACCAGACCCAAGGAATCCAATGAAAGCCCTGCCACTTGCCGTACTGCTCCTCGCCTCCGGTTCCGCGCTTGCCGACGATGCCGCGCTCCTGAAATGCCGCACCATCACCGACGTCGGCGCGCGCGTGGCCTGCTATGACGCGATTCCCGTCGGCGTCGCCAAGCCGGCAGCCGCTGCCGCCGTGGCTGCACCGGCGGCCAAGCCTGAAGAGAATTTTGGCCTGGAAGCGGTCAAGCAGCGCGAGGCGCAGCCCAAGTCGGTCCAGAGCACGATCGTCGGCGAATTCGCGGGCTGGGGTCCCGGCACGCAGATCCGCCTGGCCAATGGCCAGGTGTGGCGCATCGTCGACGGCAGCGAGGCGGTCCTGCCGCGCCGCAGCGATGTCAAGGTCAGTATCGAGCGCAATATGTTCGGCACCATCTTCCTGCGGGTGGATGGCACCAATAACTCGGCCAAGGTGCGGCGCGTCCAGTAATCAGGCCGGCCCGCGCGCCATGTAGACGGCGCCAGGCGGATACGTAAGCAGGCCCGGATCGTTCGTCGCCCGCGCCGCGAAGCCGAAACCGCTCCAGAAGCGCGTGCTGTCCTGGACCGAGACCAGAGCCGCATGCGCCAGTCCCAGTCCCCGTCCGCGCTCGAGCATGTCCGCGACCAGCGTGCGCGCCAGCCCACGCCCCAGCGCACGCGGATCGACCGCCAGGTCGTGCAGGTACAGGGTATCGGCATTTGGCGCCACGGCGAATGGCGCGCCCAGGTCGGTCACCCGGCCGAGGCGCGACGGATAGGCGAACAGGTAGCCGCACACGCCGTCTGCGTCGCAGGCGGCCAGGCAGGTGGCGGGCGCCGCGGCGAGCCGTGCAAGCAGCACGCCGGCCGCTTCCTGCATGGAGGGCGGATAACAGGCCGCCTGCACGCGCAGTACGGCCTCGAGGTCGGCGGGTTGCAGCGGGCGAACGGTGATCTGCATGAACGGTAGCGCAAAAGGCGCGCATGGTAACACGGCAGGCGTGCACGCTTGACGCCGGGCGTCTCATCCCTCATTCTATATATTCTGACAACATCGCCTCGCCAGCGCCGCCGACCGGGCCGCGCAGGGCTCCACGACTGCTCCCGGCCCACCTGGCCGGTAGCGCACCGGGACCGGCATTCGACGTGCCCCTAACCGACAGGAACGACACATGAGCAGCATCGCCCCGGCGCCCGCCGGCCGCATCGAATACATCCTCAACGCCAGCTGCCCGGCCGGCACCGGCATCGTGGCCGCCGTGGCTACCTTCCTCGCCGAACGCGACTGCTATATCTGCGCGCTGGAACAGTTCGACGACGACTCGACCGCGCGCTTCTTCATGCGCGCCGTGTTTCGCCAGCAAGAACACTCGCCGCCGATCGAGCAGATCCGCGACGAATTCGCCAGCCTGGTCGGCGGCCGCCTCGACATGCAGTGGAAGATGTTCGACCCGCTCGATCCGGTACGCACCGTGATCATGGTCTCCAAGACCGACCACTGCCTGGACGACCTGCTGTACCGCCGCCGCAACGGCGAACTGAATATGCAGATCACGGCCGTGGTATCGAACCACCTCGACCTGCGCCCGATGGTCGAGCGCGAAGGCATTCGCTTCGTATTCCTGCCCGTCACCAAAGACAACAAGGCGCAGCAAGAAGAGCGCCTGTTCGAGATCTTCGAAGAGACCGGGTCAGAACTCGTGATCCTGGCACGCTATATGCAAATCCTGTCGGACGCGCTGGCGCGGCGCCTGGCCGGCAAGTGCATTAATATCCACCACTCCTTCCTGCCCGGCTTCAAGGGCGCCAAGCCCTACCAGCAAGCCTTCGACCGCGGGGTCAAGCTGATCGGCGCCACCGCCCACTACGCCACGCCCGACCTCGACGAAGGCCCGATCATCGAACAGGTACTGACCCGGGTCGACCACAACTACCGGGTCGACCAGCTGACCCGGGTCGGCCGCGACAACGAATGCCTGGCGCTGGCGACGGCCGTCAAGTTCCATATCGAGCGCCGCGTCTTTGTGGACGGCAACAAGACGGTGGTGTTCCGCGGACCCTGAGCAAAAAAGCAAGTAAGCTCAGGGTTAGGTGCGTCACCTAACCGTGACGCCCTGCCCCCACGGGTAAGGTCATGGCTTCTCATAGAGGGGAATGACCATGGAACTTCACCAGCAGTATCCGGTCCGCCTGCGTATCAACGGGCAAGACCGCGAATTCAATGTCGAGTCCTGGGTGACCTTGCTTGACCTGTTGCGCGAACGCGCAGGCATGACCGGCACCAAGAAGGGCTGCGACCAGGGACAATGCGGCGCCTGCACGGTACTGGTGGACGGCAAGCGCATCAATTCCTGCCTGACCCTCGCCGTCATGCAGGACGGCAAAGAGATCACCACGGTCGAGGGCCTGGCCAGCGGCGAAGACCTGCACCCGATCCAGCAAGCCTTCATCGACTGCGACGCCTTCCAGTGCGGCTACTGTACCCCCGGTCAGCTGTGTTCGGCCGTAGGCCTGATGAACGAAGGCCAGGCACACACGCGCAACGACGTGCGTGAACTCATGAGCGGCAATATCTGCCGCTGCGGCGCCTATCCGCAGATCGCCGAAGCGGTGGTCCAGGTCATGGACCTGCGCAAGAACCAGGACACTGGCGCCAAGCCGGCCTTCACGACCGGGGCGGTGCTGGCATGAACCCATTCACCTTTACCCAAGCCCGTGACCTCGACAGCGTGCTGGCGGCCTTGAACGGCGGCCAATCGCGCCCGATCGCAGGCGGCACCAACCTGCTCGACCTGATGAAGGAAGGCGTGATGCGCCCTTCGCAGCTGGTCGACATCAATGGCCTGGATCTGGACCGGATCGATGCCGGCGAGGATGGCGGCCTGCTGCTGGGCGCCCTCGCCCGCAATGCCGATACCGCCTACCATCGGCTGGTGCGCGAACGCTTTCCGCTGCTGTCGAGCGCGATCCTGGCCGGCGCCTCGCCCCAATTGCGCAATATGGCGAGCAATGGCGGCAACCTGATGCAGCGTACTCGCTGCGTCTACTTCTACGACGTCGGCACCGCCTGCAACAAGCGCGAACCGGGTACCGGCTGCCCGGCCAGGGACGGCGTCAACCGCCAGCACGCGATCCTGGGCACCAGCGAGACCTGCATCGCCACCCACCCTTCCGATATGTGCGTGGCGCTGCGCGCGCTGGACGCGGTCGTGCACGTGCAGTCGAGCGGCGGCAAGCGGCAGATCCCGTTCGCCGACTTCCATCGCCTGCCCGAAGACCGTCCCGAGATCGACAACACGCTGCAGCCCGGTGAACTGATCACCCACATCGGCGTGCCGCAGGCCGACCGCTTTATCGACCACAGCGCCTACATCAAGGTGCGCGACCGCCTGTCCTACGCCTTTGCGCTGGTATCGGTGGCGGCGGCTCTCGACCTGGGCGCCGACGGCACGATCAAGGCTGCGCGCATCGCCCTGGGCGGCGTGGCCCATAAACCGTGGCGGGTCGAGGCGGCCGAGGAACGGCTCGTGGGCCAGGCCGCCGGCGAGGCTGCGTTTGCTGCCGCGGCCGACGCCATCCTGCAAGGCGCACGCGGCTACGGCCACAACGACTTCAAGCTGGCGCTGGCGAAGAACGCCATCGTCCAGGCCTTGACCACCGCCGCCCGCGGCACCGACGTCGCAAGCGGCGGCGCGCCCAATCCAGAAGGAGACCGAGCATGACCGACCTGATTCCAGAACTGCGCGCGCCGAGCGCGCCGGCCGGCACCGGTCGGGTAAAAACCGGCATGGCCGTCTCGCGCGTCGACGGCCGCGCCAAGGTCACCGGCCAGGCCCAGTACGCGGCCGAGTACTTCGCACCCGACCTGTGCTACGGCGTGGTCGTGAGCAGCACCGTGGCCAAGGGCCGCATCACCGCCATCGACACCGTCGACGCCCTCACCTCGCACGGCGTGATCTCGGTGATGACACACGAGAACCGCCCCAAGATGCGCTCGTTCGACATCGCCTGGAAGGACATGACGGCGCCGGCCGGTTCGCCCTTCCGCCCCCTGTTCTCGGACCAGATCTTCTATAGCGGCCAGCCGGTCGCGCTGGTGATAGCCGACACCTTCGAGGCGGCGCGCTACGCCGCGTCGCTGGTGCGCGTGCACTACGACGTCGAGGAGCACGAGACCGAGCACCTGCATCGCCTGGACCAGGCTTACGAGCCCAGGAAAATGAAGGCCGGCTTCACCCCGCCGAGCTCGACCGGCGACGGCGAGAAGGCGTTTGCGAACGCGCCGGTCAAGGTCGACTCGCAGTACTACAACGGGGTCGAGCACCATAATCCGATGGAGATGTTCGCCTCGACCGTGATCTATGGCGAGGACGGCCACCTGACCATCTACGACAAGACCCAGAGCTCGCAGAACAGCCGCTGGTACGTCTCGCACGGCTTTGGGCTGTCGAAGGACAAGGTCACGGTGCGCAATCCGTATGTGGGCGGCGCCTTCGGCTCCGGCCTGCGTCCGCAATACCAGTTGCCGCTGGCCGTGATGGGCGCCTTGCAGCTCAAGCGCTCGGTGCGCGTGGTGCTCACGCGCCAGCAGATGTTCAGCTTCGGCCACCGTCCCGAGACCTGGCACCGGATCCGCCTCGGCGCCGACCGTGACGGCACGCTCAAGGCGATCTGGCACGAAGCAATCCAGGAGACCTCGCGCCTCGAGGATTACGTCGAGGTGATCGTCAACTGGTCGGGCCAGCTGTACGCCTGCCCGGACGTCAAGCTGGGCTACAAGGTGGTGGCGCATGATCGGTTCACACCATTGGACATGCGCGCGCCCGGCGCCGCCCATGGCGTGCACGCGCTCGAAGTGGCGATGGACGAGCTGGCGCATGAACTCAAGATGGACCCGCTGGCCCTGCGCCTGAAGAACTATACCGATGTTTCCCCGATCGAGGACAAGCCGTATTCGACCAAGGAGCTGCGCGAATGCTACCGCCAGGGCGCCGAGCGCTTCGGCTGGGACCGGCGTCCGATGGAGCCGCGCTCGATGCGCGACGGCGACGAGCTGGTCGGCTGGGGCATGGCGACCGGGATCTGGGATTCGCTGGTCATGGTGGCGCGCGTCTCGGCCGTGATGCATGCCGACGGCCGCCTGGTGGTGAGCAGCGCCGCGACCGACATCGGCACCGGCACCTATACCGCGATGTCGATCGTTGCCGCCGAACAACTGGGCCTGCCGATGGAGAAGGTGACCTTCCAGCTGGGCGACTCGACCCTGCCGATGGCGCCGATCGAGGGCGGCTCGTCGCATATGGCGACCGTGGGCTCGGGCGTGCATGGCGCCTGCGAGAAGCTCAAGAAGACGCTGCTCAAGATGGCGGGCGGGATCAAGGATTCGCCGCTGGACGGCGCGCGCCTGCGAGACGTCGAATTCGGCGACGGCGCCATCTTCCTGAAGAAAGACCCGGCGCAACGGGTCGAGATCTCCGCCGTGCTGCGCGACGCCGGCAAGGACCGCGTGGAGGAGAAATTCTTCATGACGCCGCAGATGCTCAAGCAGCGCAAATACGCCCGCGCGGTGCACTCGGCCGTGTTCTGCGAAGTGCGCGTCAACGAGAAGCTGGGCATGGTGCGCGTGACCCGCGTGGTGAGCGCGATCGCGGCCGGCCGCATCATCAGCGCCAAGACGGCAGCCAGCCAGATCAGCGGCGGCGTGGTGTGGGGCATCAGCCAGGCCCTGCATGAAGAAACCCATACCGATCACAAGTACGGGCGCTTCATGAACCACAACTATGCCGAGTACCATGTGGCGGTCAATGCCGACATCCACGATATCGACGTCATCTTCGTGGAAGAGGACGACCGCATCGTGAGCAAGCAGCTCGGCGCCAAGGGCGTGGGCGAGATCGGCATCGTGGGCGTCGCCGCGGCGGTGTCGAACGCGATCTTCCACGCCACCGGCAAGCGCCTGCGCACCACGCCGATGACGCCGGCCAAGCTGCTGTTGGGCGACCGCGAATTGCCGGTAACCCCGCCCGTCTGAGCGGCGCCTTACTCGAACCTTACGCCGGCGGGTCGCACCGCCGGCGTTGTCATTTTCGAATTTTCCGCTTACCGCATGCCGCTTTTGCCGGCCCTCGTTCCTCCTATGCGACATACGTATTTCCACGTAGTTGCGTATCAATATGTTTACTGGTACAACCTCTCCTGCGTAAGACAACGCTAAACAGCAGCAATGCACGGTAAAAGTGCGGGTTGCCATCCAATACCAAGAACGAGATTACGAGGACGACAAACATGAAGCTCAAGATGCTGTGCGCCGTTGCGTGCCTGGCTGCTTTCGGCAGCGGGCTGGCCCAGGCCCAGGCCTACCCCAACAAGACCATCACCATGATCGTGCCGTTCGCGGCCGGCGGCCCGACCGACACCGTGGCGCGCCTGGTCGCCCAGTCGATGGGCACCACGCTCAAGCAGCAGATCATCATCGAGAACGTCGGCGGCGCCGGCGGCACCATCGGCGCGGCGCGCGCGGCGAAGGCCTCGCCCGACGGCTACACCCTGTTCCTGCACCACATCGGCCAGTCGACCGCCCCGGCCCTGTACCGCAAGCTGCCATACAACGCGATCGACAGCTTCGAGCCGATCGGCCTGATCACCGACGTGCCGATGACCGTGGTCGCGCGTGGCAACTTCCCGGCCAAGGATATGAAGGAGCTGATCACCTACGTCAAGGCCAACAAGGACAAGGTGACCTATGCCCACGCCGGCCTGGGTTCGGCCTCGCACCTGTGCGGCATGCTGCTGCAGACCGCGATGGGCGTGGAGCTGACTACCGTGCCGTACAAGGGCACCGGCCCGGCCATGAACGACCTGCTGGGCGGCCAGGTGGACTTCATGTGCGACCAGACCACCAATACCACCAGCCAGATCAAGAGCGGCAAGATCAAGGCCTATGGCGTGACCACCAAGACGCAGGTAGCATCGCTGCCGAACCTGCCGACCCTGGCGTCGGGCGCGCTGCCGGGCTTCGAAGTCGGCGTCTGGCACGGCCTGTACGCGCCGAAAGGCACGCCGAAGCCGGTCGTGGACGCGCTGGCCAACGCCCTGCGCGCCTCGCTGCGCGATCCGAACGTGGTCAAGCGCTTCAACGACCTGGGCACCGAGCCGGTGCCGACCAACCAGGCCACGCCGGAAGCGCTGCGCACCCACCTCAAGCAGCAGATCGACCTGTGGGGTCCGATCATCAAGAAGGCCGGCGCTTTCGCCGACTGACCATGCGTGATTAATATTGCGCACCGTACCGGTTCCGCCGGTACGGTGCGTTTTGTTGTAACTGCAGTACCCGCAACACCGTAAGCTCGCACTATTATTCGAACCACTGCATCTGTAACACCGCATTTGCATCAGAAAAAAGGGGACCACCACGTGCCATCATTCATACGCCACCCAAAGGATTTTTGGAGTGGCATCGTCTTTCTCTTCTTCGGCCTCTCCGCCATCGTCATCGGCCAGGACTATGAAATGGGCACGGCCGGCCGCATGGGTCCGGCCTATTTCCCGTCCGTGCTCGGCGGCCTGCTGGCGCTGGTCGGCGCGGCATCGCTGATCCGCTCGTTCTTTCGCCAGGGCGAACCGATCGGCCGCCTGTACTGGCGCGAACTGGCACTGGTGCTGGCCGCCGTGCTGCTGTTCGGCTTCCTGGTACGTGACGCCGGCCTGATCCCCGCGACCCTGGTGCTGATCATGATCAGCTCCTACGCCGGCCAGAAATTCAACCTGGCCAAATCGATCGCGCTGGCGATCGGCGCAGCGCTGTTCGCGGTCGGCCTGTTCGTCAAGCTGCTTGGCTTGCCGATGCCGATGTTCGGTCCCTGGTTCGGTGGAGCATAATTACAATGGAAATCTTCAGCAATCTCGCACTCGGCCTGGAAACGGCCTTCACCCTCCAGAACCTGTTCTACTGCCTGGTGGGCGTGTTCGTCGGCACCGCGGTGGGCGTGCTGCCGGGCCTGGGCCCGGTCGCCACCATCGCCATGCTGCTGCCGGCCACCTTCGGCCTGCCGCCAGAATCGGCCCTGATCATGCTGGCCGGTATCTACTACGGCGCCCAGTATGGCGGCTCCACGACCGCGATCCTGGTCAACCTGCCCGGTGAATCGTCCTCGGTCGTGACGGCGCTGGACGGCTACCAGATGGCGCGCAACGGCCAGGCCGGCAAGGCGCTGGCCACCGCCGCCATCGCCTCGTTCTTCGCCGGCTCGGTCGCCACCGTGCTGCTGGCCCTGGCCGCGCCGCCGCTGGCCGACATGGCGCTCGAATTCGGTCCGGCCGAATACTTCTCGCTGATGGTGCTCGGCCTGGTCGCCTCGGTGGTCCTGGCCAGCGGCTCGCTGCTTAAGGCGATCGGCATGGTGCTGCTCGGCCTGTTGCTGGGCGTGGTCGGCACCGACGTCAACTCCGGCGCAGCGCGCTACACCTTCGACCTGCCCGAACTGGCCGACGGCATCAACTTCGTGATCGTGGCGATGGGCATGTTCGGCATCGGCGAAATCATCCGCAACCTGGAACACGACGAGAGCCGCAACCTGGTCATGAAGAAGGTGCAGGGCCTGATGCTGAGCAAGGACGACTTCAAGCGCATCATCGCCCCGGTGCTGCGCGCGACCGGCCTCGGCTCGATCCTCGGCATCCTGCCGGGCGGCGGCGCGATGCTGGCCTCGTTCGCCTCGTACTCGCTGGAAAAGAAAGTCTCGAAGAACGCGGCGATGTTCGGCAAGGGCGCGATCGAAGGCGTCGCGGCGCCAGAAGCAGCCAATAATGCCGGCGCCCAGACGTCGTTCATCCCGATGCTGACCCTCGGCATCCCGTCGAACCCGGTGATGGCGCTGATGATCGGCGCGATGATCATCCAGGGCATCCAGCCGGGTCCGGCCGTGATGACCGAGCAGCCCGGCCTGTTCTGGGGCCTGATCGTCTCGATGTGGATCGGTAACCTGTTCCTGGTGGTGCTGAACCTGCCGCTGATCGGCATCTGGGTGCGCATGATCATGGTGCCTTACCAGATGCTGTATCCGGCGATCCTGCTGTTCTGCGCAATCGGCGTGTTCAGCCTGAACAACAGCACCTTCGACGTCTACCTGATGGCGATCTTCGGCCTGCTCGGCTACCTGTGCGCCAAGCTGGAACTGGAGCCGGCGCCGATGCTGCTCGGCTTCATCATCGGCCCGATGATGGAAGAGTACCTGCGCCGCGCCCTGCTGCTCTCGCGCAGCGATCCGATGGTGTTCATCGAGCGCCCGATCTCGGGCGTGATGCTGGGCCTGGCCGCGGCCGCGATGATCGTCGTGCTGCTGCCGTCGCTGCGCAAGAAGCGCGAAGAGGCGTTCCAGGAAGACTGATGCGCCGGGCGTAAGCTCGAACGCAAGCGCCGCCCGGCGCCGGCCTGTCAGGGTTGGCGCCGGGCGGTTTTTTTATGGCGCTGTAAGCGTTAAATATGGATGAGTATTGAACTGTTGAGCCGCCCAGCGGTCCAACTCCTGGTATCCATCATGGGAGGGGATCGTGAAAGCGCCCAAGTTCATGAAGCTGTTCGCGCAACTGCCGTCCTTGAACCGGCCACAGCGGGTGCAGGTGCTCGCCGCCCTGCATCC
>NZ_STGG01000040.1 GCF_005222695.1 Massilia sp. HP4
GCGCTGCCATCGCCATGGGCAGGCCAATGACTTGCAACGGTTCCGTTGCTGCCAGTGTGGCCGTACCTTCAACGACCTGACCGGCACGCCACTGGCGCGGCTCAGGCACAAGGGCAAGTGGCTTGATTATCTGGGCGCGCTACTCGATTCGCGCACGGTGCGCAGCGCAGCCAGGCAGGTCGGCGTCCACCGCAACACCACCTTTCGCTGGCGTCACCGTTTTCTTCACTGGGTCAAATACGACCGGCCGCAGCAACTGACAGGCATTGTCGAAGCAGACGAGACCTTCCTGCTCGAATCGCAAAAGGGTTCACGCAAACTCGATCGCAAACCGCGCAAGCGCGGCGGCAAGGCGGCCTTGCGCGGCCTCTCACACCACCTCGACTGCATCCTGGTCGCGCGCGACCGTAGCGGGCAGACCATCGACGCCGTCACCGGCCGCGGCGCGTTGACAAAATCCCAGTTAAACGAATACCTGTTTCCCAAGCTCGATCCCCAGGCCCTGCTGGTCACCGACGCCAACGCCGCCTACCGCGCCTTCGCCCGCGAGCACGGCATCGCCCATC
>NZ_STGG01000041.1 GCF_005222695.1 Massilia sp. HP4
TTTCAAGGAGTGGCTGGCGCGCTTTCATGGCGTGGCGTCATGGCGCCTGCCAAATTATCTGGGCTGGCTGTGGGCGCTCGATGGTGGGCGAGTTACTTCTGTAGAGCAATTGCTGCGCATCGCGATCAGCTACATCCATAGGAAACGGTGACATCGCCTTTTTTATTCCGGCCGCCGGCGGACGACGCCGGCGACCACGGCCAGCGCCGCAAACGCCAGCACGGCCACGTTGGACGGCATGCGCTCCACGATGAAGCCGAACGCCATCGCCCCGAGCGTCTGTCCCACCGCCAGCGCAAGGAAGGCCAGGGTCACCGCGGTTGCCGGCCGTTCGGGTAGCGCCGAGATACCCCATACCAGATAAACCCCGGTCAGCATCAAGTAGGAAGCGCCGAACAGCCCGCCGCCCACATATACCAGGGCCGGCGGTGCACCATCCAGGCCGACCGCGGCGACCGCCAATGCCAGCATCAGGTGGAACACCAGGTGCACGGCGCGGATGCCCACGCGGGCGATCAGCCAGCCGGCGCCAGCGCCGACCACGCCCACGCACCCCATCACGGTCCACAGCATGCCGACCTGGCGGCCATCCCAGTCGAGATTGGCGGCGAGCAGGTCGGCGCCGAAGCTCCAGACCACCGTGCTGGCCGCCCCGCAGAGGCTCGCTGCCGCGATCAGGCGCTTGAGATCCGGGCCCAGGGATGGAAGCAGCGGCCCCTTTGCGGCCTGACTCGCCGTCGCGCCGGACAAGACCTTGAGGGTCGCGCATACCATCAGTATCGTGGCGCCGGCAAAACCGGCGTAGGCCAGCCGCCAGTCGGCGCCCATCAGCGCCGCCACGGATCCCGACAGCGCGACTCCGGCGCTGGTGCCGGCATTGATGAAGGTATTGGTCGTATCCCGGCTGCCTGGGACCAGCATCGACGTCACGGCCGCGGCCAGTGCCGGCGACGCGAAACCGGTGCTCGATCCAGCCAGGATGACGGAGGCTGCCAGCCACGGGCTCGACCCGGCGCTGGCGATGCCGATCATGCCGGCCGCTGCCGCCACGCCCGCCGTGGCGGCGACCGACCGCGGCCCGACGCGCTCGGTGAGCCAGGCGGCGACCGCGATCGCCAGGCAAAAGCCGAGGAAAGAACCGGCCGAGACGATGCCGGCCAGTGAAGACGACAGTTCGAAGTCGGCCGAGATCGCGGGCAGGAACAGGCCGAAGGCAAAGCGCGCAAAGCCGTAGCAGACGGCGATCAGGCCGAAGCCGGTGGCGCCCAGGAGGATGGCTTGATTCATGGATGCCGCGCCGCTGTCACCAGGTCGGCCGCCGCGCCGCAGGCGGCGTCAATGGCAGCCGCGCCCTGCCAGGCGCTGGCCGCCACCGCACCTTCGAACAGCAGGACGATGCGCCCGGCCAGCACTTCGTCACGACGGCCGATGTCCCTTTGGACGATCCGCGCGACGTGTTCGCGCAGCCTGGCCTTGTGCGCCAGCACCGCGGCCACGATGGACGGTTCCCCGGCGCCGGTCTCGCCCAGGATGCGCAGGAACAGGCAGCCGCGCGCTCCTTCCTGGGCGATCCACACAGCCAGCGCATCGAACAGCGCCCTCACGTCGAGTCCATCGACCTGCTCGAAGAAGCGCCGGTCGCGTGCCGCGAGCACCTCGGCCACCAGCGCGGACTTGCTGCCAGCATGCTTGTACAGGGTGCGGCTCGACATATTGGCGGCCCTGGCCAGCATGTCCATATTGGTGGCCATGTAGCCGCGCTGGTAGAACAGGCGCTCGGCAATGGCCAGCAGTTGCGGGTTGGTATCCATGGCCACAGTGTAAAACGATCGTTTTACACCGCGGCGCACGACTGGCGCACGGCTGGCGCAACCCGGTCGAAACCCAGTCGAAACTCAGTCGAAGCGGCGCTGCATTGCCAGCAGCACGGCGCCGGCCAGTCCCACCCACATCACGACCCAGAACAGGTCCTGCCCTGCCAGCAGCCCGGCCTGGCGGGCCATCTCGAGTCCGCCGTCGGGGAGCGCCGTGGCCTTCTCGGCCAGGCGCGACGAATGCAGGGCCGTACGCTCCTGCAGCCCGATATTGGCCAGCCCCACGCCCAGCGCAAGACCGGCCTGCCCCAGCATGTTCTTGAGCTGCTGGGCATTCGAGAACACGACATTATCCGCCTGCAGGTCCTTGAAGGAATGGATCGCCGTGGTCGCCATCCCCAGGGTCAGGAAGGCGCCGAACAGGCCGAACCACAGCTGCACAGCGTCGAAGGCATGGGCGCGCGGGTCGAGCGTGGCGAAGCGCCACGCCAGCAGGGCCAGGAACAGGAAGCCGGTCACGTAGAACTTGGTCGGATGGGGTTTGCGCTTGACCAGCTCGAGCATCGCCATGAAGGCCACGACGGTCGACAGCAGGCCGATGCCCTGCAATTCTCCGGCCTGTTCGAGGCCCACGCCCAGTCCCTTTTGCACCACTTGCGGCAGCAATGTATTGACTATCCCCAGCACCGCATAGCAGACACTGAAGATCAACAGGCCAAGCCGGTAGCGCGAACTTTTCAGGATCCGCAGGTGCAGGAAGGGATCGCTGCGACGTGCATGCAGCACCCCGAAGGCGGCCAGCAGGCCCACGCCCAGCGCCAGATGCCCCATCAGCGGGGCGCGCTCGCCATGCCAGTCATAAGTCAGGTGCTGCAGCGCGTACAGCGTCACCGCGGCGCCCGCGCCCAGCAGCACCGCATCGGGCAGGTGCATGCGCGACGGGCTGCCGTCCAGCGTGACGGCATCCTGCGGCAGCCAGCGCGCGGCGATCAGCGCGCCGAGCGCGGCCAGCAGGGCCAGCGCCAGGAACATGCCGCCCCAGGCTTCGTGGGCCAGCATGCGCGAGGCGAGCCAGGGACCGAGTGCCAGGCCAGCCGACAGCGCGCCGCCGAAGGCCGCGATGCCCTGCAGGCGCTGCGGCGACGGCGGAATCAGGTTGACCATCATGCGCGAGACGGTCATGAACACGCCGCCACCCAGCGCCATCAGCAGGCGCCCGCCGGCGAAGGCCGCGACGCTGCCGCTGGTGGCGCACAGCCAGGCGCCGAACATATAGCACAGCACTGCGCCCAGCAGGTAGTTGCGCCAGCCGAGACGCTGCATCAGCACCGTCAGCTGCGAGATCGACAGCACCGCCACCGCTGCGTACAGCGCCGAGACGGTCGCATATTCCTCGGGCGAAGCGCCGATGTGGCCCATGATCGCGGGGGCCGCGAACACCGTCATACCGGTCGACAGGAACTCGATGAAGTTAAAGACGAAGATCGCGGCCAGCAGCGCCGGACGCGGGATGTCGACGCTAGCGGGAGCGTTCATGGCCTGCCCTTTCCATCAGCGCGACGCGATCGCGCCCGGATGCCCGAGGGCGCGCCGGATCGCCTCGTCGGCGCCGTGCGACTCGGTCTCGAACACCACCGTCTTGTACTGCTGGCGCACGGCGCCGGCTTGCATCAGGCTCAGGCCCTGCCGGTTGCTGGTGTCGATCGCGACCTTCATCGACAGGCCCAGGCGCAGCGGATGGCGCGCCAGCTGCGCCGGGTCGAGGGCGATACGCACCGGCACCCGTTGCACCACCTTGATCCAGTTGCCGGTCGCGTTCTGCGCCGGCACCGCGGCGAAGGCGCTGCCGGTGCCGGCTTCCTGGCCGACCACGCGACCACGGAAGACGACATCCTTGCCATACACATCGGCCGTCACCGCGACCGGCTGGCCGATGCGCACGTCCTTGAGCTGGGTTTCCTTGAGGTTGGCGGTGATCCACATCTGGTCCAGCGGTACGATCGCCATCAGCGGCGTGCCCTGCGCCACGCGCTGCCCGATCTGGACGTTACGGCGGGCGACGATGCCGCCCACCGGCGCCGCCAGCGTGGTGCGCGCCAGGCCCAGCGAGGCGTCGCGCAACTGGGCGATTGCGGCCAGCACGTCGGGATGGCTCTCGACCGTGGTGCCGTCGACCAGGGCCAGCGCCGAGCCGACCTGCTGGCGCGCGGCCGCGAGGGCGGCGCCGGCGGCGGCCACCGCATCCTCGGCGTGGCGGATCTCCTCGCCCGACACCGCGCCGGTGTCGGCCAGCTTGCGCCGGCGTTCCAGGTCGCTGGTGGCCTTGCCCAGGTCGGATTCGCGCTGCAGCACGGTGGCGCGCAACTGCGCCACGCCGGCGAACTGGGCCCGCACCTGGCGCGCCGACTTGGCCAGCGCCGCTTCGGCGCGGTCCTGGGCCAGGCGCGCGTCGACCTCGTTCAGTTGCACCAGCACTTCGCCGGGGCGCACGAAATCGGTGTTGTCGGCCGCGATGCGGGTCACGGTGCCGCCGACCTGCGGCGTCACCTGCACCAGGTTGCCCTCGACATAGGCGTCTTCGGTGTGCTGGCTGTTCCAGCCGATGCCCAGCACCTCGGGCGAGGACCAGGCGATGCCGCCGACGGTGGCCAGCACGGCGGCGGTGAGGCCGATCGCGAGCCTGCGGCGGCCATGGGGAGAGGGATTGGTGTTCGTGGTAGTCATGGCGTAGTGTCGAATGGTTTACAGTGCCGGTGCGCCGGCCTGGTAGCCGCCGCCCAGGGCGCGCACCAGGTTGACGTCCAGTTCGTGGGCGCGGGCGTCCAGCTCGGCCTGGGCGCGGCGCTGGGCCACGACCTGGGTTTCGGCGATCAGGACCTGCAGAAAATTACCCAGGCCGGCGCGGTAGCGCTCCTCGGCAAGGTCATAGGCCTGCTCGGCCGCCGCCAGGGCTTGCGCCTGTTCGCGCACCCGGTCGCCGAGCCAGCGCAGCGAAGTCAGTTGCGCCGTCACGTCGCGCAGCGCCTCGACCACGGCCGCGTTATAGCTTTCGGCCGCGATGTCGAATTCCGCATTGCGCGCAGCGAGGCTGCTGCGCAGCCGCCCGCCGTCGAGAAGCGGCAGGGTGATCAGCGGACCGCCCGCGAAGCTGCGGCTGCCGCCCTGCACCAGGCGATCGAAGCCCAGGCTCCCCAGGCCCGCCGAGAGGCTCAGGTTCACGGTCGGATAGAACTGCGCCCTGGCGACATCGATCTCGCCGCTGGCCGCCTCCACCTGCCAGCGCAGCGCCACCAGCTCGGGGCGCCGGCCCAGCAAGGCGGCCGGGATGTCGGCCGGCGCACCGGGCGGGCGCGCGAGCCGCAGCGTCGGACGGGCGATGCCGGCAGCGCCATCCTGGCCCTGGCCGGCCAGCGCCACGATCTGGCCCCGGGTCAGCGCCAGCGCTTCGTCGAGCGCTGCGATCAGGCCGCGCGCGGCCGGCACGCCGATCTCGGCCTGCTTCAGCTCGGCATTGCTGTCGAGCTGGGCCGAGACGCGCTGCCGCACCAGCTCCAGGATGCGGCTGCGCTGGCGCAGCTCCCGCTCGGCCAGGTCGCGCTGCGCGTACAGGTGGTCCAGCCGCAGGTAGGCCTGCACCACCGCGGTCGAGACCGCCAGGCTGGCGGCCTGGGCTTCGGCCTGGCGCGCATTGACGCGACCGGCAGCGGCTGCGACGGCTGCTGCATTCTTGCCCCAGAAATCGACCTCGTAACCGAGGTTGACGCCGGCATCGTTGACCCACTGCCAGCTGCCGGCCAGCGGCTTGGGCACGCTACCGTTCTCGCTGAAGCGCTGGCGCGCGGAGCGCACCGAGGCATTGGCCTGGGGTGACAGCGCCGATGCGGCCAGGCCTTCGAGCGCCGCCGCCTGGCGTACCCGGGCGAGCGCGCCGGCAACGGTCGGGCTGGCGGCGCGGGCGCCTTCCACCAGCCGGTCGAGCTGCGGGTCGCCGTAGGCGCGCCACCAGTCCTGGCTGGGCCATGGGGCGACCTCTGTTGACAACGAATCAATAGCGCGCGATGAATTCGGGGCCGCATCGGCGTTCAGGCCCGCCCGCTGCGGCTGGGGGCCCATCGAGACGCAACCGGACAGCAGCACGAGCGCCGACAGGAGCGTCAGGCCCGGCAGGCGCCGGTATGGCACGACAGTAGAAAAAAGCATGAAATGCCTCGGCAAGAAGTCGGAATAGCCGAAGCATAGTTGCTCTGAGTTATTTAGGCCATGCGGTCGATGCCATGCACATTATGCAGAATCGGCATGACCGGTGGCGGCGTCGGGGGCGCCGGTCAGCGTCGCGAGCACGAATTCGCGCAGCCAGCGGTTGGCCGGATCGCGATGACTGCGCTCGTGCCAGTAGAGCGACAGCTGCAGCGAAGGCAGTTCGATCGGCGTGGGCGCCAGGGTCAGGCCGAGGTCGCGCGCCAGCGGCCGCGCCAGGCGGCGCGGGATGGTGGCGATGGCGTCGGTGTGCAGCGCGATGTGGGCCGCCGAGGTAAAGCTCGGCACATGGCACAGGATGCGGGTCGGTTCGAGCAGGGTCTCGAGCTTGCGGGTGATGGCGACGTTGTGCTGGCTGGTATGCTCCATCTCGATCAGCACATGGCGATGGGTCAGGTAGGCATCGCGGTCGAGCTTTCCGACGCAGGGGTGCGTCGGCCGCATCAGGCAGGCGTAATCGTCGTCCCACAGCTTGCGCTGGCGGATATTGTTGACCAGGCCAGGATAGCGGCCGATGGCGAGATCGACATGGCCGCGCTCGAGCTGCGCTTCGAGCGAGCTGGGATCGATATGCACGCTGCGCAGCTGCAGGCCGGCCGCGCCGTTGTCCATGCGCGCCAGGCCATCGAGCAGTTGCGGCAGGATGTTCACCACCGCGCCATCGACCATGTACAGGCCGAACGAGCGGGTGGCCGCCAGCGGATCGAACACGGCCGGGCCGCCATCGAGCTGGCGCGCGGCATCGAGCACCGCCGCGACCGGGCCGGCCAGCTCGAGTGCGCGCGCGGTCGCCTGCATGCGCTGGCCCGAGCGCACCAACAGCGGGTCGCCGAAATGGCGCCGCAACCTGGCCAGCGCGCGGCTGACGGTGGGCTGGGTCATGCCGAGCAGCTCGGCGGTACGGGTCAGGCTGCCCTCGCGCAGCAGGCTGTCGAGGATGCGCAGTTGGGAAAGTTCGGGGATCACGGCCGCATCATAACATTGTGTCACGTGCGGCGTGACGCCCCGGGTGCGATCAGCCGCCCAGCACCTTGCGCAGGGTGCGCGACAAGTCTTCGGCCGAGAACTTGGCGACGTAGGCGTCGGCGCGCACGTTCTTGACGTGTTCCTCGTTGGTGGTGCCCGACAGCGACGAGTGGATCACGACCGGCAGGTGGCCGAAGCGGTTGCTCGACTTGATATTGCGGGTGAGCGTGAAGCCGTCCATCTCGGGCATCTCGAGGTCGGTCAGCACCATGGCCACGCGGTCGTACACGGTGCGCCCTTCGGCTTCGGCCGCGGCGGCGATCGCGCCCAGCTGGTCCCAGCACTCCTTGCCGCTCTTCGTCATGATGAACGGCAGGCCCATGGCGTCCAGCCCCTGCTCGATCAGGGCGCGCGCCACCACCGAGTCGTCGGCCGCCAGGATCACGGCGCCCGGCTTGATCGAGATCTTGGCGCCGACCGCCTGCTCCATGTTCTCGCGCTCATGGGTCGGGTTCAGGTTGCGCAGGATGGTTTCCACGTCCAGCACCTGCGCCAGGCGCGCCGGCTGGCCATCGTATTCGGGCAGGCGCGCGATGCTGGTCACCATGCCGCTGCCGGCGCTGTGCTCGGCGGTCATGACCTGGCTCCAGTCCAGGCGCACGATCTCTTCCACGCTTTCGACGGCGAAGGCCTGGGTAGTGCGCGCGAACTCGGTCACCAGCATGATGTTCAGGCCGGTCTTGGGCTTGACGCCGGTGATGCCCGGCAGGTCGAGCACCTGGATGATCTGGCCGCGCAGGTTGACCACGCCCAGCACGTGCTGCGGCGCGCCGGCCACGGCGGTGATCTCGGGCATGGCGACGATCTCGCGGATCTTGAACACATTGATGCCGAACAGCTCGTTATGGTTGCCCTGCTCGTCGCCGCCCAGGCGGAACAGCAGCAGTTCGAATTTATTGGTGCCGGTCAGGTTGCTGCGTTCGTCGACTTCTTGTTGTACCGATTTCATGTTCCATCCTGGATTAATAGTGCTGTACGGAAACCATTGCGGAAGTCATTGTAGTCGTGCCTTTCAATCTTTGGTCAATACAAGGCGCAAGCATTGCTGATTTTGCCGGAAGCAGTGCGAAAAAACCACGAATAGTTACACCAGTCCCGTGGCGTAATACACACCAATGACGAAGAACACGGCCAGGGTCTTGATCAGGGTGACGGCGAAGATGTCGCGGTAAGCCTCGCGGTGGGTGAGCCCCGTCACCGCCAGCAGGGTGATCACGGCGCCGTTGTGCGGCAGCGTGTCCATGCCGCCGCTGGCCATGGCCACCACCCGGTGCATGACTTCCAGCGGAATCCCGGCGGCTTGCGCGCCGCGGATGAAGACGTCGGACATCGCGGCCAGGGCGATGCTCATGCCGCCCGAGGCCGAGCCGGTGATGCCGGCCAGCGAGCTGACCGACACCGCCGCGTTCACCAGCGGATTCGGGATGCTGCGCAGCGCGTCGCTCACCACGATAAAGCCCGGCAGCGCTGCGATCACCCCGCCGAAGCCATATTCGGAGGCCGTGTTCATCGCCGCCAGCAGCGCGCCGCCGACCGCCGCCTTGCTGCCGTCGGCGAAGCGCTTCGCGACCCTTTTGTATGCGGTCGCGATCACGAACACGATCCCCAGCAGCAGCGCCGCCTGCACCGCCCAGATCGCGGTGACGGTCTTGATGGTGGTGGTCACCGGGGTGGCAATGCCGGGCAGGATCTCGGGCGGCACCGTGTGGCTGTCGCCGCCATACCAGACCGGGATCATGCGGGTGAAGACGAAATTGGCCACGCCCACCAGTAGCAGCGGCGCCACGGCCAGCAGCGGATGCGGCAGGCCGCCGGCGCCGGTGTCGACCTGCTCCGGCTCGTTCACCAGCGACGTGCCATAGCCCTCGCCCCGGCTGGCGGCCGCGCGGCGGCGCCATTCGAGGTAAGCAAGACCCACCGCGAGGATGAACAAGGCGCCCACGGTGCCAAGGACAGGTGCGGCCCACGAGGTGGTCTGGAAGAAGGTGGTCGGGATGATGTTCTGGATTTGCGGCGTGCCGGGCAAGGCATCCATCGTGAACGAGAACGCGCCCAGTGCGATTGCCCCCGGCAGCAGGCGCTTGGGGATGTCGCTTTGCCGATAGAGTTCGGCCGCGAACGGATAGACCGCGAACACCACCACGAACAGCGACACGCCGCCATAGGTGAGCAAGGCACACACCGCGACGATGACGGCATTGGCCCGCGCCGCGCCGATGTAGCGGATCGCCGCCGCCACGATCGATTCGGAAAAGCCGGACAGCTCGACCACCTTGCCGAATACCGCGCCGAGCATGAAGACCGGGAAGTACAGCTTGATGAAACCCACCATCTTCTCCATGAAGATGCCGGAAAAGACCGGCGCCACCTGGGCCGGATCGGTAAGCAGGACCGCGCCGAGGGCCGCGACCGGCGCGAACAGGATGACGCTGTAGCCGCGGTAGGCCGCGAACATGAGGAAGGCCAGTGCGGCCAGGACGATCAGGAAGGACACGACGGACTCCATGGTGACGGATTGTCAAGACACCGTCATTATAGAAAGCATACGCGGCCTCGTGCCAGCGTTCGGGGCGATGCCGCGCGCGCCTATGCGGGCGGCATCGCCCCCTGCCCTCACACGTTGTCTTCGACCCGCGGCGTGGTCGACCCGCTGGCCAGCGTGATGCGGGTGCGCTTGGCCGGCGGCGAGGATGGCGCGGCGCCGCTCGCCTCCAAGGGCTTGACCTTGGTGAATACGACGCTGAACGCGGCCGGCGTCACGGTCGCCACCGCAAAGCCCTGCGCATCGTGGTCGGCATAGGCGAAGGCAGGATTGTTCATGCGCAGCACCTGGTCGAAGCCCTGCGGCGTGGCGACCAGCGGCGCCAGCGGCGTGCTGCCGGCGCCGGCGCGCAGGTACTGGTAGAACGAGGAGCTGCTGATGCCGGCACTGACAAAGTCCACCGCCACCGGACGGCCGCCGGCCGGGTCGTTGCTGTCGTAGATCACGCCGCACTGGAAGGCGTGCAGGTCGCCCGTGATCGCCACCACGTTCTTCACGTCGTGGCTGGCCAGGTGGCCCAGCATCTCGGCGCGGTACGAAGGGAATCCGTCCCAACCGTCGGCATTGACGATGTACAGGTTGTTGTACGGCGCCGGCGCCAGGGTGCGCATGTCGAGCCACATACGATTGAGGGTGACTTCGTTGCCCCATACCTTCCAGGTCGCGCTCGACCCTTTCATGGTGTCCTTCCACCACTGGGTCTGGGTGGCGCCCAGGAGGCCCGGGTTGCGGCCCAGGGCGGCTTTCGCGCCGGCCTCGAACTGGGCCAGCAGCGGCTGCGGCACGAAGTAGCGCGAGCCGATCGAGTCGTCGCCGTTCACCGGATCGCCCTGCAGCAGCTGGGCGTAGGCCGCCTCATTGACCACATGGTCGTCGCGGTACAGGCGCTGGTCGGTCATCACCAGGTGCATCAGGGTGCCGAAGCGGAAGTCGCGGTAGATGCGGATATTGTCGTAGCCGGCCTTGTTCAGGTCGAACGACACGTCACCCCAGTCGACCGGCATGTACTCGGCCCAGGCTTGCGTCGCGTTGCGCCGGCGCGAAGTCTGCTGCTGGTTGGCGTTGTCATAGGTCTGGTGGTCTTGCCAGCAGTCGTCCGAGAATTCGTGGTCGTCCCAGATCACGATCATCGGGCACTTGGCGTGCAGCGCCTGCAGGCGCGCATCGCCGCGGTAGGTGCGGTACAGGGTGCGGTAGTCGGCCAGCGAATTGGCATAGCGCCCGCCGCCGGGCATGGTGACGCCGTCCGGCAGGTTGATGCGGCCATGTGCCGGCTCGGCGCGGCCGGTCTGGAAATCGGCGCCGACGGTCTCGTAGACGTAGTCGCCCAGGTGGACGATGAAGTCCAGTTCTTCATTGGCCAGCATGCCCATCGCGGCCCAGTGGTTGATGCTCCAGTCCTGGCAGGTCATCCAGGCAAAGCGCATCTGGGCCGGCGTGCTGTTGGCCGCGGGCGCGGTCCTGGCCTGGCCGACCGGGCTCAGGTCGGCGCCGGCGCGGAAGCGGTAGTAGTAGCGGGTGCCGGGCGCCAGCTTGGTCAGCTTGGCGCGCACCGTGTGGTCATGGGCCGGCAGCGCCTTGAGTTCAACCACGCCCGTGACCTGGGTAAAGGCGGCGTCGGTCGCGACTTCGAGCCGCAGCTCGACCTCTTCGCTGCCGCCCTTCGGCGCGCAGCGGGTCCAGAACACGATGCTGGCCTCCTTCGGGTCGCCGCTGGCCACGCCCAGCGGGAAGCCGAAGCTGCCCACCGGCGGCGTGTCATCCGAGCCGCCGCAAGCGGCGAGCAGGCCGCCGGCGCTGGCGACGGTAAAGTAAGCGCTACTGCGTAAAAAGCCGCGACGATCCACTTGTTGCCTCCTGTTGAAAACGTGTCGGCAGTCTAGCGAGCCGATGTTTCCAACACGTGACAGGACACTAGAATAACGTTTGCTGGGGGCTGGTGAGATTGGCGAAGCTGTCGCCCAGGAAGGGCAGGATGGCGTCGGCGATCGGCTCGAGCTGGCGCGTCAGGTAGTGTTCGTAGTCGATGGCCGAGTAGCGCGCTTCCATCGGCTCGGGGCCGTTCAACGTCATCACATAGCGGATCCAGCCGCCCTTGCGATAGAGCGCGGGGCGGCCCTGGCGCAGGTGGTGTTCGTCCGCCATGCGCGCCGCGCGCACGTGCGGCGGCACGTTGCGCTGATAGTCGTCGAGGGGCCGGCGCAGCCGCTTGCGATAGATGAGGTCTTCGTCGCATTCGCCGCGCAGCATGCGCCCGACCAGCTCGCGCACATAGTCCTCGTAGGGCTGGCCCTTGAAGATGCGTTCGTAGAGACCCTGCTGGAAGGCTTGCGCCAGCGGGGTCCAGTCGGTGCGCACCGTTTCCAGGCCCTTGTAGACCATCTCTTCGCCGCCGTCACCGGTCGCGGCCAGGCCCGCGTAGCGCTTCTTGCTGCCCTCGTCCGAGCCGCGCACGGTCGGCATCAGGAAGCGGCGGAAATGCACATCGTATTCGAGCTCGAGCGCGCTCGCGATGCCCAGCGTCGCGTGCAGGTGTTCGCGCCACCAGCCGTTGACGTGATCGACCAGCGCCTGGCCGATGCGCCGCGCATCGCTCTCGGCGTGCTCGCGCCCCAGCCAGACGAAGGTCGAATCGGTGTCGCCATAGATAACCTGGTAGCCCTGCTCTTCGATCAGTTCGCGCGTGCGGTGCATGATGTCGTGGCCGCGCATCGTGATCGACGAGGCCAGGCGCGGATCGAAGAAGCGGCAGCCCGTGGTGCCGAGCACGCCGTAGAAGGCGTTCATGATGATCTTGAGCGCCTGCGACAACGGCGCATTGCTCTCCTTCTTCGCCGCTTCGCGGCCGGCCCAGACCTGGGTCACGATGCCCGGAAGGCAGTGCTTCGTCCGTGAAAAGCGTCCGCCGCGATAGCCCGGCACGGTGGCTTCCTCCGGCTCGCGCAAGCCCTCGACCAGGCCGAGCGGATCGATCAGGAAGGTGCGGATGATCGAGGGATACAAGCTTTTATAGTCCAGCACCAGCACCGAATCGTACAGCCCGGATCGCGAATCCATCACGAAGCCGCCGGGACTATCGGCGCCTTCGACGTCGCCGATGTTCGGCGCCACCCGCCCCTGCCGGTGCAGCAGCGGCATGTACAGATGCTCGAAAGCCGCGACCGAGCCGCCGCTGCGGTCGGCCGCCAGCCCGGTCACGCTGGCACGCTCCAGCAAGAAGGCCATCAGCCTGGTCTTGTCGAAGATGCGGGTAACCAGCTCACAATCCTTGAGGTTGTAATAGGCCAGCGCCGGCTTGTCCTCGGCGAACATGCGGTCGATCTCGGCCATGCGGTCGTGCGGATTGTCGATCGCCTTGCCTTCGCCCAGCAAGACCCGCGACACATTCTCGAGGCTGAACGAGGAAAAGCTCCAGGTCGCGGAATGCAGCGCGTCGATGCCGTCGATCACCAGGCGGCCGGCGATGCAGATGAAGTAGTGTTCCTGCTTGCCGCCATGCTCGCGCCACTCGATCGCGCTGCCATCGCGACCCAGCATCAAGGGGCGATTGAAGCGCTCGGCGTGTTTTTGCAGCACGCGCATATCGAACTGGATCAGGTTCCAGCCAATGATGGCGTCGGGGTCGTGGCGGATGAACCAGTCTTCGAGCCGGTCGAGCAGCTCGCGCCGGGTGTCGCAGTATTCGAGGTCGTAGTCGCGCGGGCCGTCCTCCCCGTTCGGCGGCCCGAGCATGTACACCTGGCGCTGGCCGCAGCCTTCGAGCGCGATCGAACGCAAGTCGCCCTGGAAGGTGGTCTCGATATCGAGCGACACGGTGCGTATCGTGGGCCGGTAGCCTGGCGCCGGCTTGAGCACCGCATCGACGAGCAGCAGCGGATCGCCGTCGACCGGCGTGCCGCCGAACGTCACGGGCGCGGTGATGAAGCGCTCCATCAGGTAGCGCTCGGGCGGGCGCACGTCGCCCTCGAACACGTCAAGCCCGTGCTGGCGCAGGTTCTTCTCGATGCGCATCTGCTGGCGGTATTTGCGGCAGTACAGGCCGGCGACCGGCCGATGCCGAAAGTCGAGCAAGTCGAGCGGGCGCAGCTCCCATCCGCGTTCGTCGTGCAGGAGCTGCTCGACGGTGGCGCGCTGTTCTTCCGGGATGAAGGCAACCGGCTTCTGGACCGGCAGCCGCAGGCGGCGCGGCCCGGCATCGGTGGCGAGCCAGAACTCGACCTCGCAGCCGGCGGCGGTGTCGCGCCAGTGGCGCGTCAGGAGAAAGCCTGTTTCCATCAGCGGTAGCGCTGCAGCTCGGCCTCGGTGAAACCGGCCTGGCGCCGGCCTTCGATATTGAACGGGCCCTTGAGGACCGGCGCCTTGTAGCGCACGGTCAGCGCATCGTAGGTGGCGAGCGGCTCCAGGCCGCGCTGCTCGCACAGGCTGAAGTACCAGCGGTTGCCGATCTCGACGTGCCCGACTTCGTCCACCAGCAGGCGGTCGAGGATCAGGGCCGCGGCGATGTCGCCGGCCTGGGCGATCTTCTTGCGCAGCGGCGGAATCGCATCCAGCCCGCGCGCCTCCAGCGTGCGCGGCACCAGCGCCATGCGCGCCAGCACATCGTCGCTGGTCTTGGCCACCATCTCCCACAGGCTGTCGTGCCCGGGGAAGTCGCCGTAGGCATAGCCGAGCGTTTGCAGGTGCGTGCCCAGCATCGTGAAGTGCAGCGCTTCTTCGTCGGCCACGCGCAGCCAGTCGAGGTAGTAGCGCTCGGGCATGCCCTCGAAGCGCCACAGCGCGTCGAGCGCCAGGTTGATCGCGTTGAATTCGATATGGGCCAGGGCGTGGACCAGCATGGCGCGGCCTTCGGGCGTGGCCATCGAACGGCGGCCGACCTGCAGCGGCGGCACCAGCTCGGGACGGAGCGGACGGCCAGGAATGCCGGGCGGCGCCTCCATCGCCGCATCGGGGTCGATGCGCACGTTCCCGGATCTGACCGCGGCGGCCAATGCGGCGACTGACTGGGCCTTGGTGGCGGGATCGGTTTCGAGCAGCGCGTGCAGCGCGGCGGCGCGGAGTTCCATCGTGTGATCTGTTCTAGCGAAAAGAAGGCATTTTACTCAATTGAGCGACATTGAGACCTGAACGGAGACGTTCTCTCGACGGTTGACGATCAACAAGAAGGGACGAGGATCGCCATGGAATACTTATCGCTGGCGATCTCACCTTTCAGGTCTGAAATGAACACCAACTATTCCGAGCTGTATCAGCAGCTGAACACCAATGAAAAGACTTATCTTTCCTTATTCCCCGAGCAGGCGCCAGTGATCAGACCAACGATAGCAAAGGCAGTTGCCGAAACTAAGCGTCGCTTTTCGGGGAGCGGGCATAATACGCCGGCCGATGCATTTCGGCACTGTTTCTGGTCTGCGCTGTTATGCAAGGAGCTCGGCTACCGGATTGCACTCCGGTACACGACTGTTCATGAGGCGTATGACCGCAATCCACCTGCCGAGAAGGAGATGGACCTGCACAATAATGCTGTAGGCCTGAAGATTGGTCTCTCTCACGCCCCAGACCCAATATTGAGCGATAGGTCCATCGCCGCCCTGCGATCTGGCAGACTGAAGGTCCTCAAGCGTTGACCACGACATGCGAGCATTCTGCACTTTACTCCTGCTTACCTCGACCGCGACCGGATGCTGGTGGCAATCCGGTGAAGCCGACGTCGAACAACAGGCCGAAAAATTGGGGCGCGAGGAATTTACCGTTCACGAATGGAAAAATGCTTCTGAATTGGAGCGAGGCAAGATGACGGCATCCTTCCTCCGCAAATACAAAGCGACTGATTTGAGCAGGCAAGAGGTCGAAGCCTTGCTAGGGGACCCGACGGGCTACTACTACAGTGATACCAATCCGGCATACTTCGTTGGGCCGCGTACAGTAACAAGCGTACACGGCGACGGCTACCTATGGGTATTCGACGCTGACAAAAGTACTGACCGGATTCGCCGTGTGTTCTTCGTCCCCAACGTGAAGTAGATGCAAAACCGCGAAACGAATGTGAGAAGTCGCCGGGTTATCCTGCTGCTAGCGATCGTTGGGCTGTTGATTCTCGCGCACGACTGGTGGTACTCGGTCGAACGCCAGGCGCGCAAACTCGGATCTCGCCAATTCAGCGTGCAGGCGTGGGCACAAGCCTCCCAAATACAGCGCGGCGAGATGACGGCTTCGTTTCTCGAGCAATACGATCTCTCGGACTTCGATAGCAGAAAGAAAGTCGAGGCGTTGCTCGGATCTCAAACTGCCTATTTCGATTACGACTCGAATGTCGCGTATTTCGTCGGCCCGGATACCGTGCAGAGCATGTACGGCCCGGGCTATCTATTGGTATTCGAGGCCGACAAAGACGATGGGAAGATCGAGCGTGTCTTCTTCTTCCCGCGAGTGAAATAGCTGCACCGCCAGACACTACATCTGCCTGAACAAATGTGCATACACCGGACTGACCCGCGGCTTCTCCGGCCGTCCGCGCAGATTCAGCGTCAACTTGCCCAGCTCATCGCGTCCCGCGCTTGTCACGTACCCCATATTGACCACCATGCTGCGGCTGACCTGCCTGAACCGGTCAGGATCGAGTTGCGGCAGCAGATCCTTCAGCGGCACGCGGATCAGCGCCTCGCTGTCCGCCGTCGCCACGTTCACGTACTTGTCGACCGCCTGGAAGAACACCACGTCGGCCACCGGAATCATGCGCACCACATTGCCGACCGCCGCGCGCACGGTCGTCAGCCGCTCGGTCGCCTGCACCGACGGCAGCAGCGCCTGCAGCTGTCCCAGCAAGTGGCCTAGCGAATCCGCCCCAGGCAAGGAAGCCACCGGGGCACTGCGCGCATCCACCAGGGCCCGCAGGCGCTCGACCGTCCTGCCCAGCCGCCCCGCGCTCACCGGCTTGAGCACATAGTCGACCGCCGCCCGGTCGAAGGCCTCGACCGCATAATCGTCGAAGGCGGTCACGAACACGATGTGCGGGAACGGTGCTGGCCCTTCCCAGCGCTCGGCCAGTTCCTCGGCCGCTTCCAACCCGGTCTGGCCCGGCATGCGGATGTCGAGGAACAGGATGTCCGGACGCAGCGCCAGGCCCTGCTCCACCGCCACCAGCCCGTTCGGCGCCGTGGCCACGATCTCGAGTTCGGGCCACAAGCCCTGCAAGGTCTTGGCGAGGGTGGCGGCGAGGATCGGTTCGTCTTCAGCAATCAGGGCGCGGGTCATGCGGGGCTCTCCAGGGGAAGGGTCAATCGGGCCAGCGTGCCATGCGGCTCGGCCGGCAACAGGGTAATCGCGGCGCGCGCACCATACAAGGCCTCGAGCCGCTCGCGGGTGGTCGACACGCCCACGCCGCCACCGCGCGGACCGCGGGGACCGTGTACCTGCCCCAGTCCCAGCCCCGTGTCGCGCACCTCGACCTCGATGCTGGCGCCATCGGCGCTGGCCTCGATGACGATCGCGCCGCCATCGATCTTGGGCTCGAGGCCGTGCACGATCGCATTCTCGACCAGCGGCTGGAGCAGCATCGTGGGCAGGCGCGCCTTGCGCAGTTCGGGCGGCAGTTCGAGCCGATAGCGGAGGCGGTCGCCCATGCGCACTTTCATCAGCCCGAGATAGGCCTCCATCGCAGCGAATTCCTGCTCCAAGGTCGTGGTCTCGGAGCGCGACACGCTCAGGGTGGCGCGCAGGTACTGGATCAGTTGGTCGAGCATCTCGCTGGCACGATCCGGGTCGATCGCGATCAGGCCCTGCAGGTTGGCCAGCGTGTTGAACAGCATGTGCGGCTCGATCTGCGCCTGCATCAGGCGCAGCTGCGCTTGCAGCGCCTGGCGCTCGATGACCTCGGCGCGCAAACGCTCGGCGGCACGTTCTTCATTGGCACGCCGCATGTGCTCGCGATGCCGCACCAGCACCACCATCCCGGCCACCACGATCAAGGTCAAGACGATCATGCTCAACTGGTTCAGGGAGGGATACTGTGCCAGGGTCGGCACCTCGATGCCCAGGATCGCCCCGCTGATCTGCATGCCCCCGAAATGCGCGACCGGTGCAGTAACGATCACCAGCAGCGCGAACGGCGCCCACTCGCGCAGTCCCCAGTTGCTGCGGTCCCACAGCAGCAGACGGGCGCCGTTGACGATCACAAAAGCGATCGTCCCGATGATAATCGAGAACACCAGTTGCTCGAACAAGCTTTCCGGCCGGCCGATGATCAGTACGATAACGACCGCGATCAGCGCGCTGATGCCGATCGCGATCGGCGCATCCCTCAGCATGCGCCGCCAGCGCGAATGGGGTACGGCCGTGGACGGTTGGGCGGTGGACGACATGCAAACTCGCTTTTCTCGATGATGAGGAACGGGAGTCATTGTGCCCAGCACCGCAATGGCCCGCAAGCCAGGTGCGACGAAACGGGAAATGCGTGGCGCGAAGCGATCCCGGAATCGACCGGAACCGCTTCGCCTGACCGCTTAAAAGCGGTAATTGACCTTCACCGACGCCACGCGGCCGCGCGGATCGCCCTGGGTATAGTCGAAGAAGGCGGTCGACGAATCCCACGACGGACGCTTGTCGCCCAGGTTATGCACGATGAAGCTGACGGTCGCCGCCTCGGTCGCCCGGTACGCCAGGTTCAGGTCGAAGGTGCCGTAGGGCTTCACGCGCTCGCCCGCACGGGTGGTCTGGTCATAGCCGTCGACGTAGTTCCACACCAGGGTATTGGTCCAGTCCTGGATGTCCCAGGTCAGCCCGGTCACGCCACGCCATTTGGGGATCGAACCGAAGTAATTGTTGCCGGCGCCTTCGGTCAGCGGCAGGCCGACCGCCAGCGGCTGTTCGAACGAAAGCACCCGGCTCAGTTGCGCGTTCAGCGTGAGCTTGCCGTAGGCCGCCAGCGGCTGCACATGGCGCAAGTCGATGTCGAAGCCCGACACCGAGCGATTGCCCTGGTTGGCGTACTGGCGGTACAGGGTCAGGATGCGGCCCTGGGCGTCGCGCACGATCTTGTCCGGGCTGGTCGCTTCATTGGCGATGATGTTGTCGGCCGACTCGGTGCCGATTACGCCCTTGGTACGGATGCGATAGAAGTCCAGGCCCAGGCTGGTAAGGCTGTTCGGCGCGATCACGATGCCGAAGTTGGCATTCGTCGAGCGCTCCGGCGACAGGTCCGGGTTGGCGATCGTCAGGTTGGTGATGCCGCGTGCCTGGGTCGGCGAGATCGGATCGCGCGGATCGACCACGTTGCCGTAGCTGACCGAAGTCGAGTTGGTGATCTCGGGCAGCGACGGCGCCCGGAAGCCGCGCGACACCGTGCCGCGCACCAGCAGCCATGGCGCCGCCTGCCAGCGCACGCTGGCCTTGGGCGAGAAGGCGCTGCCGAAGTCGTCGTAATGGTCGCCGCGGCCGGCCAGGTTCAGATTCAAGCCCTGCAGCAGCGGCACGTTCAGTTCGGCGAACAGCGCCGCCACGTCGCGCGAGCCGTCGATGATATTGATCGCCGGGCGCAGTTCGGTGCCCGACAACACGGCGCTCGAGGTCTGCGAATCCATCTCTTCGCGGCGCCACTGGGCGCCGGCCGCGAAACCGAGCGCACCGGCCGGCAACTGGGCCAGTTCGCGGGTGGCGCTCAGGTCGACGGTGGTCAGCTTCGATTCGGCCGGCCGCAGGGTCGACAGGCGCAGGCGGTTGCGCACCTCCTCGCTGTTATTGGCCTGGTTGACGAAGTCGTAGCTGCCATCGGCCAGCACCTTCTCGAACTCGTAGCGGTTGACGAAATTCTGCACGGTTTCCTTCAACTCGCTGCCCGAATGACCGATCGAGGCATCGTATTCCCAGCCGCCGGCATAGCCCTTGACGCCGGTGAGCGCGCGGAAGAACTCGACGCGGCCCTGCTTCATGCGCGGACCCAGGTCGAACAGGGTGGCGTTGAACGGCAGCGGCGTGGCGCCCGGATTGTTCGGATGGCCGACCGGCAGCACGACATTGATATTGTCCAGCTGCTGGGTGGCGTCGTTCCATGCGCGCAGTCCCGTGCCGACCGTCAGCGGCGCGCTGAAGGTCTGGTCGGCGCGCGATCGCCCGTACAGCACCTCGGCATAGGCTTCATGGTCCTGGCCCAGCTTGACGGTGCCGCGCAGCGAGGCATGGGCGCGCTGGATGCCCGGGATCAGGGTCTTGTACTCGGCCGGGTTATACGCCAGCACGTTGCCGCTGCGACCGGGCGTGACCTGGCCGTAGGGTTGGACCGCCAGCGCACCGCCGGCGCCGCCGAGCCACTGGGTCGGATCGTTGTTGACATAGTTGGTCGGCACACAGGCCAGGGTACCGTTCGGGTTACCGCGGAAATCGCTGCCAGCCATCCAGCCAACCTGGTCCTGCTGCAGCTTGTCGCGCCACTGGGCGTCCGCCGAGAACACGATACTGTAGCCATCCTCGACCAGCGAACCGACGCCGGTCTGCAGGGTCACGCTCTTGTCGTCCTGGTCGGTGCCTTCTAGCGAGCGGCCGGCCTGGGCGCTGATCTCGGTGCCCTTAAACTCCTTGTACAGGATAATGTTGACCACGCCGGCCACCGCGTCCGAGCCGTAGACCGACGAGGCGCCGTCCTTGAGCACCTCGATGCGCTGCACCGCCGCCATCGGCAGGCTGTTCAGGTCGACGAAGACTTCCTGCAGGTTCTGGGCGGTGGCGTAGGGGCTGACGCGCTTGCCGTTTACCAGGATCAGCGTGTTCTTCTGGCCCAGGCCGCGCAGCGACAGGCCGGCGGTGCCGGCCGAGAAGCTGCCGGTGAACTGTTCGTTATAGCTGTTGCCGCTGTTGGCCGAGATCGAGCGGATCACGTCGGCGATGCTCGATTTGCCGGTGGCGGCAAGCTCCTTGGCCGAGATGACCTGCACCGCGCTGGCGCCTTCCTTCTGGGTGGTGCGGATGTTGGAGCCGGTGACGATGACTTTTTCGATGTCCTGGGCGGCGGCGTGTTGCGAGAATGCGGCGGCGAGCGCCACGACGATAGCGAGTGGTTTATGCATGGTGTTCCTGGTAGTGGTCTTGCTGCCGGCGGCGTTTGCGGCACCGCGGCAGGCATGCGCTCCCTGCCCCATCCGTGCAGGACGAGTGCGGGAGACGGCGGTATGGATCAGGCGATCAGTAGCGCCGCATTCGACAGCGCGGCCCGACCAGGCCCGGCAAGGATGCCGGGCGGGTGCGTGAAAGGCGGTGCTGCGAATCGGTCATGGCTGAATAATCGTTGAAATCCTGTGGAGACGCACTATAGCTGCCAAGAAAGCTATGCCAAACGAATAAATAACTACTAGCTTATGCAAATAGCCATGGAAACGCCGTACGTGCCATGCGATTGACCGCTTCTTGCCAACATGTCATATTGCAATTCTTTCCACCCAAAGAAGCCACCATGCGTCATATCGTCCCTGCCCTCGGCCTCAGCGTCAGCCTTGCCCTCGCCGGCTGCGCGGTCCAAGCCGACGCCTCGCGCGCCTCCGCCGCCGCCTCGCCCGACGCCGCGCTCACCGCGCGGATCTCGGCCGACTCGCTGCGCGGCCACTTGTCCTTCCTGTCGTCCGACCTGCTCGAAGGCCGCGGCACGCCGTCGCGCGGCGTCGACCTGGCCGCCGAATACATCGCGGCCCAGTTCCGTCGCGCCGGTCTCGAAGCGGCCGGCGACGATGGTTACTACCAGACCGCCAACTGGCAATACGCCAGGCGCGGCGAGAACGACATCACGCTCATGGTGACGGCGGGCGGCAAGACGATCGAGGTGCCGCTCGGCGGCGCCTCGGCCAACTTCGTCGATCCGGTCGCGCTCAAGAATACGCCGGCCGTGTTCATGCAGTGGCAGGCGGCGCTGGACGACAAGGGCGCGGCCGACGGCAAGGTGCTAGTGGTGCCGGCGGCGGCGGTTCCCGGCGCGGCCGCGGTACTGCAAGCGAAGCTGCAGAGCAAACCTGCGCTGATCGTGATGATCGACCGCGAGCGCCGCCATGGCCGCACCCAGGGCGGCTGGCTGATCGACCCGAGCCAGCCGGTGGCCAAGAACGGCCCGCCGGTCGTGCTGCTGCACGCGGCCGATGTCGCGGGCACGTTGGAAAAAGGCGGCGCGAGCGTGGCCGCCAGGGTGGTGGCGCCGACCGTGAGCCCAGTCAAGCTGCGCAATGTGATCGGCGTGCTGCGCGGCTCGGATCCGCAACTGAAGAGCACCTACGTCATGCTTAGCGCCCACTACGACCACCTGGGCATCCGCGATGGCGAGATCTTCAATGGCGCCAACGACGACGGCAGCGGCACGGTCTCGGTGATCGAGATCGCCGCCGCCATGGCGGCGCAGAAGGAGCGTCCGCGCCGCAGCATCGCCTTCGTCGCCCTGTTCGGCGAAGAACTGGGCCTGCTCGGCTCGCGCTACTATGCGAAGAACCCGGTGTTCCCATTGAAGGACACCGTGATGAACCTGAACCTGGAGCAGTTGGGCCGCACCGACGACAGCGAAGGCCCGCAAGTGGGCTCGGCGACCATGACGGGCTTCGACTATTCGACCGTGGGCACGACGCTGCAGCGCGCCAGCGAGCGCACCGGCATCCGCTTCTGGAAGCACCCGACCAATAGCGACCGCTATTTCGCGCGCAGCGACAACCAGGCGCTGGCCGATGCCGGCGTGCCGGCCCACACCCTGGCGGTCGCCTTCGGCTTCCCCGACTACCACGGCAAGGACGACACCTGGGACAAGATCGACTACGACAATATGGTGCGTGTGAACCGCATGATCGCCGTCGCCTTGCAGGACATCGCCAACGACCAGGCCAAGCCGGCATGGACCGACGTGCCGAATGCCGCCAAGTACCGCGAAGCGGCGCGCGCGCTGCACACTGCTCCTTGAGTTGAACGCCTGGTGATCGCCGCCCTGTCGATCCGCCCTCCCGGCGCGCCCGCGCCGGAGCGGGTCGACTGCATGCAGCTGATCGCGGGCAGCGGCGCCGACGGCGACCGCCATCTCGATCCGCTCTCCCCGCGCCAGCTGCTGCTCGCCTCCACCACCAGTTACGCGGCCCTCGACCTGCCGCCGCAGGCATTGCGCGAAAACCTGCTCCTCGACGACGACATCGACCGCCTGCCCTCCGGCACCGTGCTGCAGATCGGCGAGCACGCGCAGGTGCGCCTGATGTTCGCCTGCGAAGCCTGCGGGCGGCTCGACCTGCATGGCGCACGGCTGGCAACGAGGATCGGCGCCCGGCGTGGCATCCTGGCGCGCGTGGTCGAGGGCGGCGTCATACGCCCGGGCGATCCGGTGCGCGCTCTTGGCCAACGCTTCGCTTCCTGGCCGCACGACTGGCGCGTGCGCATCGCCCAGGTACTGGACGCCGTCCCGCCCGGCGCCGTGGTCGAATACGCCCAGCTCGCACGCCTGGCCGGCATCCAGTCCAGCTATTGCCGGGCCTTCCCGCGCCTGCTGCGCACGCTGGGGCCCGGCTACGCCGGGAAGGCCATCGCAGCACGCGCTGCCTGTCCAGGGCCGCGCTGGAACGGTGCGGGCCTGTTTGACGTCACGGACGCTTGGGCGTCAGCCCCTTCTCGCCCAGCACCTCGTCCCTGATCCAGGCCTTGACTGCCGCCGTGTCCACAATATTGCCGGTAAATAGCCGGTCGGGTCGGTGCGGGATATTGTCGCCGCGTTCGCGCCCGTCGCGTGTCACGACCGGCACGTCGATCACGCCATTCCCGCTGGGCAGCGGCGCAGCGAGGCTGGTTCCGGTGCGCGAATCGATCCCGGTCTCGACGCCGATCTGCTCGACACCGGGGAAGCGTTTCAATTCATCGACGAACACGATGCAGGCGCTGCTGCAGTTGTAATCGGTCAGCAGCAGCACCCTGGCTTTCACCGGATTGGCAGGACTCCCTTTCGGCAGCGGCACCGCGCGCGCATTTCTAGGCGAGACGAATACCGCCTGCCCCGATTCCAGCGCGCGCTGGTACTTTACATAGCCGGGATCGAACGGTGTGCCGTCGTCAGGCGGGACCAGCGCATCGATCTCGGTCTCGCTATCGCTCTTGAAATACGCAAGGATCTCGGGCGTGGCGCGGTACACATGCGCGATCCCGAGCCGCGAACGCGCGTGGACGTCGGCATAGTCCCTGCCATACAGCGCGCGCAGGAATCCCATGAACCACTCATAGGAGCCGCCCCCATTGCCGCGTACGTCGAGGACGATGACCGACTTGTCGCGCAAGCCCGGGGCCTGGGCGATCAACTCCTTGAAAGCCCTGCCTTCGGCCTGGGTCTGGGGCGCGAAGAAACCGAGCCGCACCCAGGCGCCGTCGGCCCCGAATGGCGTGACCTGTGCGGCCCGGTCGCGAAACACGGTCGCGGCGCTGCGGTCCGCCGCGAACTTGCTGGCCGCGACCGGCTGCCAGTCGAGCACCACGTCCCGCCCGCCGATGGTACAGCTGCGCGGCCGCACGATGAAGGGGCTGCCGCCATCGCGCAGCACCAGGGGCGCCGCCCAGTTCGCGGTCGATTCCAGGCCGGGGATGAGCTGTTCGTAGGTGGCGACCTGGCTTACCCAATCGGCCAGCGGCCTGCCGTCGCAGTGGGTGACCTCCTGGCCGGCCAGCGCACTGCCCTGGCTGGATACCGCGACGTAGCGCCCACCGCGGTAGACCAGCTGGAAACCGGGCCAGGCATAGGTCGCGGGCAGCAGCGAGAAATGCAGGCGCAGGTGCAGGTCTTGCATGGAACCGACGAAACGGCTCAGCGCATGGCGATAGCCGGCGTAGTTGCTGACACGCGCAACGTCGGCGTCGAACACGCGGCGCGCCGCAGCCCGCTGCGTCGCGAACGCCTGCCTGTCCGGATAGACCGCTGTGATCGACTGGCTTTCAATCCAGTGGGTGACGAAGTCCGCATCCGCTTGCGCCATCGCGGCCCAGGGATGCGCTGGCGGCGCCGCCGACGCAGTGCCGAGGTACAGGCAGCAGGCGGCAGCCAGCAGTCGACGCGCCAGCGTCAAGGAGGATGTGGTTCTCATGACTCTTTCTGTGCTGTTGGGGTAAATGCAGAGCAGCAAGAGTTGTATCACGTCCCCGATGCCGGAAACCGGCCCGCAGCGGTGCGGATTGTGCGTTTCAATGTTGCAAAAAGTGCGCTAGCTCGCCGACTTCGGCTTGAGCCGCGACACGCCCAGGATCACCAGCGCCAGTCCGCCCAGCTGGTAGACCGATAGCGGCTCTCCCAGCAGCAGCCAGGACGCGAACACGGTCAGCACCGGTCCCAGGTTGCCCACCGCCGCCGCCTGCGCCGTGCCCATGCGCTGGATTCCCAGCGCCAGCCAATAGATCGGCAATGCCGTCGACACCACGGCCATCAGGCCGCCATTGAGCCAGACCGCCGGCGGAAGGCCGGGCAAGGAAGCCGGATCGCCCGCCACCAGGTAATGCCCGAGCACGAACACGCAGGATGCGCCGCCGGCGAGTCCGGCCAGGCGCATCGAGCCGATCCGGGCCACCAGCGCGCCGGTGCCCAGGTAGTACAAGGCATAGGTGACGGCGCTGGCGAACACCCAGCTTGAACCGACCATCACGTCGCGGCTCCAGCCGGTGACCTGGAGGTCGTGCACAAAACCGATGCCAAGGCCCAGGTAGCAGATCGCCAGCGCCTGCAGCGTGCGCGGCGACGGCCGCTGGCGCGTCAGGCAGGCATGGAACAGCAGCACCAGGGTCGGGTACAGGAACAGGATCAGGCGCTCCAGCCCGGCCGTGATGGTTTCCAGGCCATAGAAATCGAACAGGCTGGACAGGTAGTAGCCGAGAAAGCCGAGGACGACGATATGGGCGCCATCCTTGCGCGACAAAGGCGCTGCATCGGGATCGCGCGCAGGCGAGGACAACCATGCCAGCCACAGGAACAGCGGCAGCGCGAATCCCATGCGCAGGGCCAGCAGGGTCAATGCGTCGACCGGCGCCGCCGCATACCCAAGCTTGACGAACACGGCCTTCATGCTGAAACCGGTCGCGGCCAGCACCGCGTACAGGCGGCCATCCTGCGACCAGCGCCGCAAACGTACTTGGGTGGGACTCATGTCGACGCTCGCATACCAAAGACCTTATTCTGACGCGAAACGATTCGCGCTAGAATGCGCCAATCCTGGACCAGGCCTTCGCGTTTCGAGAAACCTCATGCATATCGACCTTACCGATCTCCGCCTGCTGCTTGCGATTGCCGATGCCGGAAGCCTCAGCAAGGCCGCCGAACGCTTCCCGATCGCGCTATCGGCGGCCAGCAACCGCCTGCGCGGCTTCGAGGACGATTGCGGCCTCGTCGTCTTCACCCGCTCGGCCGGCGGCATGGCGCCGACGCCGGCCGGCCGCTTCATCCTGGAGCGCGCGGCGCGCGTGGTGAGCGAGGTCGAACAGCTGCGCGATACCGTGCGCGAACTGCGCGGTCCGCAACGCAGCGCGGTACGCCTGGCCGGCACCACGGTCGCGATCAGCACCTTCTTGCCCGCCTCGCTGGGCGTATTCCTGGCCGACTACCCCGAGGTCGACCTGCAGCTCGAGGAGCGCACCAGTCGCGACATCCTGCAGGCGGTGCGCAAGCGCGAGATCGAGATCGGCATCCTGGATGGCAATGTGGCGACCGGCGACGTCATTTCGCTGCCGTATCGGACCGACCGCCTGGTGCTGCTGGTGCCGAATGGCCATGCGCTGGCCGAACGCCCGGCCACGCGGATGCGCGACGCCTTCGAATTCTCCTTCGTCTGCCTGCCGGCCGAGCGGCCGATGCAGCATTTCATCGAGGCGCGCGCGGTCCAGAGTGGACGGCCGCTCAAGGTGCGGGTGCGGGCGCCCGGCTTCGGCGCCATCGCCCAGCTGGTGGCGCAGGATGCCGGCATCGCCATGCTGCCCGAGGCGGCTGCCAGCCGTTATGTCCGCGAGCTGCCGGTCAGCATCGTGGCACTGGACGACACCTGGGCCAACCGGGAACTTCGGGTGTGCTTCGCCGATCCGACTACGCTGACGCCGCACGCAGAGTTGTTGTTACGTTATCTAGCGCACAGCCGATGAGTAGCGGAAATGTTGTAATGCCCCTGTCGCGCACGATTGCGGTCGTGGCGTGAGTCAAAAAATTAGCAATAGGTGTAAGCTAAACGACAACATTTATTTTAAGGAGCACACCATGAAAACCACTATCGCCCTCTCCGCCATCATGCTGTCGGTCGCCGTGCTGGCTACCGGCTGCAACAAGAACGACAATATGGGCCCTGCGCAAGAAGCTGGCGCCGCTGTCGACAACGCCGGCCGTGCGGTCGCCGAAGAGACCCGTGAAGGCGTGGCTGCAGCCGACGCCGCCGCCGAGCGCGCAGGCGACCGTATCGATGCCGCTGGCGACCGCGCCGCAGCTGCTGCCGATCGCGCTGGCGACCGTATCGACAACGCCACCGCCGAAGTGCGCCAGGAGTCGCGTGAAGCCGCTGCTGAAGCCAAGGATGCTGCCAGCGACGCGACCGCCGCTGCCGGCCGCAGCGTCGAACGCGCCGGCGAAAAAATGCAGGACGCTTCGAAGTAATATGACTGCGCTTGCCCGCGAACTCGTGGGCAAGCGTTTCCAGCATTAATTGTCGAGCAACTTCACGAGCGGGTTGAGTGCACGATTATCGATGCGTTTGTCGCTGCTGGCGTTGCCTGCACGTACCTCTTCCGCCTTGTGACCAAAGAGCATCGGCAGATAGCTTGCGTTATCGTCCGGATCATCGGTCAGACTGAAATTCCAGCGCTTTTCGGCATACTTCAGCATGGCGATGCCGCGCGCGGCGATACACGCCACACTCCAGTCATGCGACTTGAACGCATTCGCGACCTGGGTCTCGGAATGGCTGCCAAGTGCATAACGGCTTCGTTTGCATCCCCCGCTCTTCGCTGCGAATGGCAAGTTGGAGACCGACGAGTTCCTGCTAACCGACAGCAGCATCAAGTTACCGAGCGAGTTGACGACAGCCTGCTTCAGCGCTTTTGCGTTACCGTGGATGGGGATGACGCTGTCCCAGTAGCCTCCTTGATCGGGCACGTTCGGATAGATGTGTTCCACCGAGCTGTCGAAGCTGAACTTATCCCACGGCCACTTCAGCGCCATCGGCTTGTTCCCGTCTGCGCGGCGCGCCTCTTCGAACTCCAGTAACAAGACCTTCGTGAACGACCAGCGGTAATAGCCCGTATGCTTGCTGCTGCGCAGCCGCGCTGCGACCTGTTGCTGGACATCCTGCGCCGAAAACTCCTCGTCCACGTAATTGCGCACGTAGGCCGCGGCCTTGTCGACGGCCGCGGGGCCGCCCATGCTGCTGAAATCGTCGTCGCTCGGCGAAGGGAAGTCGGGGCTTGGACGCATGAGGGCACGCGCCATCCGGTTAATGTCGGCCCGGCCAAGATGTGATGGGCGGCCCGACAAAGTCAGCAGAAGCACCACGTAGCGTTCGATCTGCTCCAGAAGCCCGAGCGCCGGCCTGAGCGCGCGTTCGAAGCGAGAGGGCTGCAGCGCCATGGCAGGATCGCCTTCGGCAATCCGCATATAGGCGGCCAACATGAGAGGCTTGAAGAAAGCATCGCCAACCCGGGCAATCTGCGCCAGCCGCATCCGATGCAGGTTGGGCATCAGATCCGTACCATGCATGTGCGCCCACCAGACTGCTGCGGTTTCCAGATGGTGAATATAGTTACCGATCGACGCACGCGACAGGTCTGGATTCGTGACGGTGAAGGTCTCGTCGAGCAGGACTTTTTCGAGCCAGTCCCGATCCTTCACTTCGCCGAAATAGGCGATCGAATGGGCCCGCAAGAACTCGTCGTCATGGTTTTGCGTAGCCTTGTTGCGCCCCAGGGAGCGATAGATTCCTTTCCACGCCAGGTGGATCTGGCGGCGCAACGCGTCGCCATCGACGCTGTTCTCACCGGCCGGCACGACACTGGACAAGTAGATCAGCCGGTTCTTCAAAAGCTCGAGGTGCGAAAGCTTCTTGCCCCGATTATTGAGTGTCTCGAATGCGACGTGGATATCAAATTCGGGTTGAACGTCGAGAACGAAGATGCAAAACCGACCGAGCAAGGTATCCAGGCAGGCTTGCGCCGCCGCCGCGTCAGGCAGCTCATCTGCCTGCGCCTTGAAGAAGGCCGCGGCATGCTGGATATTGGCGGCATAGCTTGAACACTCGTGCGCCAGGCGTGGTGCCAGACGGCTGCGGTCGAGCACGAAGAAATCGAAATAGGTCTGCAGCTCGTCGCTGTCTTCAAATTTGATGCGATACGGGATTGCAGGGGTTGGCGCGCCGGGCGTCAAGTCGGCGATGCGCCGGGTCAGCGCGGCGGCCAGCGCAATAGTGCTCACCACGCGCTGCTGGCCATCGACCAGATCGACCGGGAGCACGCCATCGGCGCCACCAGTGCGCCGTTGCAGCAGCACATTGCCGGTGAAGTGCTGCCGTGCCGGCGAGTTGACCGCAATACGCAGGTCTGCCCACAATGCTTCGAGCTGGGCTTTACCCCAGGAGTAACCCCGTTGATAATCCGGAACGTGGAAATGAAAATCGACGAGCAGCTCGCCGAGCGTCTGAAGTGTCGCAGATGAAAATGCCATTCTCTTTCCTCTATGTCTTGTCGTTTCTGTAGCATTATTACATGCATTGGGGCAATAATTCGTTGTAAGCAAGAAAAAGGGTTCTTCTTATGCGACGTCTGAAACATCGTCTGGCATTACTGATCATGGGACTGTGCGCTGGCTTCCCTGCCGCTGCGCAGCTTACGGCCCACGTCCTGAGTAACGACATGGTCCAGGCTCGTGCGTCTGAAGTGGCCGGCGGCCGCCTGCTGTCGTTCGCGCTGGCGGGCAAGCCCAATTTCCTGCTGATCGACGAAGGCGCGGGCGACCCCGAGGCGCCGCCGGATGCGCACTCGGGCTATATCCGCTACCAGGGCCATGAGGTATGGATCGGACCGCAGCGCGAATGGTGGGTGCACCAGCACCTCAATCCGGCGCGCGCCGCGGCGAAAGCGACCTGGCCACCCGATCCCTGGCTGAGCCTTGCCAAGTACACGCTGGTCGACCAACGGCCGGACGAGATCACGCTCGACAGTCCGGCCAGCCCGGTGTCCGGCGTCCAGCTGCGCAAGCGCTATGCGCTGGTGGCGGGCCGGCCGAACAGCCTGCGGCTCGATGCCGAAGCGACCAACCGCAGCGGCAAGCTGGCGGGACGCGACATCTGGTTCAATACGCGCGTGCCGGCGCACACGCGGGCCTATGTGCCGGTGGCGACGCAGGAAGATATCCGGGTCGAGCCGGCCGGGGCGCTGCGAACCACGCTCGATGGCGGCCTGCTGTCGCTCGACCTGCCGGCGCCGGGCCAGGCGGCGCGCAAGGGCAAGCTGTTCGTCCAGCCGTCGCACGGCTGGGTGGCAGCGTTCCGCGACGGCCAGGTCCTGGTGATCCGGTTTACCCACCAGCCGCGCGCGGCGATCCACCCGGCCCAGGGCCAGGTCGAGTTGTTCCAGGACGCCGATCCCGCAACATCGGGCAAGGGCATGCTCGAGATCGAAGTGCATGCGCCCTATATCGAACTGGCGCCCGGCCAGGCGATGAAAGCGTCCGAGCTGTGGACCATCCTGCCCTACGATGGGCCGGCGACCCGCGAAGCCCATGTTGCTTTCCTGCGCCGGCAGGCGGCGCAGCTGGGGATCGACTAGGCCGCGAACGGCGTCTCGGCCACGCCCCGCTCACCGGGCCGCAACAGCACCACGGCGCCGGCATCGCCGCCGACGCCGGGGTCGATCGAGGTCACCAGCAGCAGGTCGAGATCCGGCCCGCCAAAGGCGCACATCGAAGGCTTGGCCATCGGCAGCTCCAGCTCCCGGTCCAGCCTGCCCTGCGGCGTGAAGCGCTGCACCACGCCGCCATCGTTGGCGCAGGTCCAGTAGCAGCCGTCGGCATCCACCGCCGCGCCGTCCGGCCGGCCCTTCTGCCCGGTGAGGTCGAGGAACACCCGCTCTCCATGCGGCAGCCCGGCATCGACGTCGTAATCGTAGGCCCACACCAGGCGGCGCTGGGGATGGGAATCGGACAGGTACATCGTTTTCCCGTCAGGCGACCACGCCAGCCCGTTCTGGGTCAGCATATTCGACACCACCGGCCCATGCAGGCCCGCGCGCGCCGAGTAGCGATACAGCCCGCCAACCGCGCGCGCGGCGCCCATGTCCATGAACATGGTGCCGCTCCAGAACCTTCCCTGGCGGTCGCAGCGGCCGTCGTTGAAGCGCATGCCCTCGCCCAGTTCGGCCGCCGGCGGCGCATCCAGCCGGCGCGCGCCGACCGTGCCGTCGTCCTTGAGGTCGAGGTGGAAGATGCCGGTTTCCATCCCGGCGATCAGTCCACCGCTGCCATGGGCCGCGATGCAGGCGGCCATCTCCGGGGCCAGCCAGCGGCGCAGTTCTCCGCTGGCGTGGTCCAGGCGCCAGATGCGGCGCGCGGGGATGTCGACCCAGTACCAGGCCTGTTCCGCCGCATGCCACATCGGGCTCTCACCGGTCGCGCAATGCACGCCGGCGACGATTTCCATTTCCATCGACATTCTTACAGGTCCTTGATTTCACGGTGCCGCGGCACCAGGGCTTTCATCACGCACCAGGCGACCAGGTAGGCCAGCGCGCAGATCGAGAACATGATCATATACCCCGTCGACAGCTGGCCCAGCGCGCCATAGTAGTCGAACAGCCAGCCACCGAGCTTGGTCAGCAGCACGCCGCCCAGGCCGCCGGCCATGCCGCCGATGCCGACCACCGAGCCGACGCTGTGTTTCGGGAACATGTCCGACACCGTCGTAAACAGGTTGGCCGACCACGCCTGGTGGGCCGAAGCGCCGATGCCGATCAGGATCACCGGGAACCAGAAACCCAGGTAACCCAGCGGCTGCGCCAGCAGCACCACCAGCGGGAACAGCGCGATCAACAGCATGGCGCGCATGCGGCCCTGATAGATGTCGGCGCCGCGGTTCAGGAAGTAGGTCGGCAGCCAGCCGCCGCCGATGCTGCCCACCATCGTCATGCTGTACAGGACCGCCAGCGGCAGGATCATGGCGGTGGCCGACAGGCCGTATTGCGCCGACATGTATTTGGGCAGCCAGAATAGGAAGAACCACCACACGCCGTCGGTCAGGAACTTACCGGCGACGAAGGCCCAGGTCTGGCGGTAGCCCAGCAGCTTGAACCACGAGCTCCTGGCCACTTGCGTGTTGTCGACCGCGGCCGGATTCACCCCGCTGTCGCTGTTGATATAGGCCAGTTCGGCCGCGCCCACGCGCGGCGAGCGCTCCGGCACGTCGTACAGCCAGATCCAGGCCCCCATCCAGACGAAGCCGATGGCGCCGATCACGATGAAGGCAGCCTGCCAGCCCCAGTATTCGGCGATCAGCGGCACCGACAGCGGCGCCAGGATGGCGCCGACGTTGGCGCCCGAATTGAAGATGCCGGTCGCGAACGAACGCTCGCGCTTGGGGAAGTATTCGGCGGTGGCCTTGATCGCGGCCGGGAAGTTGCCAGCCTCGCCGATCGCCAGGATCGCGCGGCCGATCATGAAGCCGGCAATCGATACCGGCACCACGGCCAGCCCGATGGAAGTAAACACGGTATTGACCGCTTCGCCGATCCAGATCGCGTAGGCATGGGCGATGGCGCCGAGCGACCAGACCACGATCGCGAGCACATAGGCGCGCTTGGTGCCCATGCGGTCGATCACGCGGCCGGCGAACAGCATCGAGATCGCGTAGACGAACTGGAAGGTGGCCGCGATATTGGCGTAGTCGGTGTTGGACCAGCCGAATTCGGCCGACAACATCGGCGCGAGCAGGCTCAGGACCTGGCGGTCCAGGTAGTTGATGGTGGTAGCGAAGAACAGCAGTGCGCAGATCGTCCAGCGATACTTGCCCACCACCGTTTGTGCGGGTGTGACGTCGATGACTTGCTGATTCATGGTTGATCAGTTCTTTTCAAGTGAAGACAGCCGGTGTCTCCCCCGGCTGGTGCTGCAATAAAACTTACGGCGTTATGCATCCCCTCCTGCTTGCAAGGCGCCGTCCTGCAGGCGCGCAAGTCCCAGCGGATTGTCGTCGCGCAGGGCTTCAGGCAGCAGGTTGGCAGGAACGTTCTGGTAGCACACCGGCCGCAGGAAGCGGTCGATGGCGCTGGCGCCCACCGAGGTGGTGCGGCTGTCGCTGGTGGCCGGGAACGGACCGCCGTGGACCATGGCGTGCGACACTTCCACGCCGGTCGGGAAGCCGTTGAACAGCACCCGGCCAGCCTTGCGTTCCAGGATCGTCAACAGCGAACCGGCCAGTGCGTGGTCTTGCGCTTGCGCGTGCACGGTCGCGGTCAGCTGGCCGTGCAGCTGCTCGGCCGCCTTGAGCAGCTGCTCGGCATCCTTGAAGCGCACCAGCACCGCGGCCGGGCCGAACACTTCGTCTTCCAGCGCCGCATTGCCCAGGTAGGTATCGGCGTCGCACAGGTACAGCGCGGCGCGCGCGGCGCAACCGGCGCCCTGTTCGCCTCCCTGGGCCACCAGTTGCAGGCCCTCCACCTTGCCGAACCTGGCCACGCCGGTGTTATAGGCTTCATGGATGCCGGCGGTAAGCATGGTGCCGGCGCCCTTGCCCGCCAGCGCGTCGCCGGCCGAGGTGACGAAGGCGTCCAGGTCGGCGCCTTCGAGCGCGAACACCAGGCCCGGATTGGTGCAGAACTGGCCGACGCCGAGCGTGAGCGAATCCACGAAGCCCTGCGCCAGGCCGGCGCCGCCGGCCTGCACCGCGGCCGGCAGCAGGAATACCGGGTTCACACTGCTCATCTCGGCGTAGACAGGAATCGGCTCGTCGCGGCCGGCGGCAGTGCGCATCAGCGCGGTGCCGCCCTGGCGCGAACCGGTGAAACCGACGGCCTTGATCGCAGGATGCGCCACCAGCTGCTGGCCGACCGTGCGGCCGTCGCCGAACAGCATCGAGAACACGCCTTCCGGCAGGCCGCATTCCTTCACCGCGCGCTGCACGGCGCGTCCGACCAGCTCCGAAGTGCCGGGGTGGGCGGCGTGGGCCTTGACCACCACCGGGCAGCCGGCGGCCAATGCGGACGCGGTGTCGCCGCCAGCGACCGAGAACGCGAGCGGGAAGTTGCTGGCGCCGAAGACGGCGACCGGACCCAGGCCGATCTTGGACAGGCGCAGGTCGGGCCGCGGCGGCGCGCGATCCGGCAAGGCGCTGTCGATCGTCGCATCCAGGAAGTAACCGTCACGGACCACCTTGGCGAACAGGCGCAGCTGGTTCACGGTGCGCATGCGCTCGCCTTCCAGGCGCGCCTGCGGCAGGCCGCTTTCCAGCATGGCGCGTTCGATCAGTTCCGGACCGACGGCCAGGATCTGTTCGGCCACCGCTTCCAGGAAGCGCGCGCGCTGCTCGAGCGGCAATGCGCGGTAAGGGTCGAAGGCTTGCGCGGCCAGCGCGCAGGCACGTTCGACGTCGTCGCCGGTCGCCAGGCCGAAGGCCGGTTCCAGGTCGGCGCGGGTGGCCGGGTTGAAGCCGCGCGCCTCGCCGCCAGTGCCGCGCAGGCACTGCTGGCCGATGATCATTTCACCGAGGATCGTCATGATTACAGCACTCCGTTCTTCTTCAGCAGATCCAGCAGCATCGCGTCTTCCTCGGCCGTCAGGTCGGTCAGCGGCGGACGCACTGGCCCTGCGCCGTGGCCGACCAGGCGCGCGCCGGCCTTGACTATGCTGACGGCGTAGCCGGCCTTGCGGTTGCGGATCTCGAGGTAAGGCAGGAAGAACTCGTCGATCAGGCGGTTGGTGGTCGCGAAGTCGTCGGCGGCCGTGGCGTGATAGAAGTCCATCGCCAGCTGCGGCACGAAGTTGAACACGGCCGACGAGTACACCGGCGTGCCCAGGGCCTTGTAGGCGCCGGCATACACTTCGGCGGTTGGCAGGCCGCCCAGGTAGCTGAAGCGGTCGCCCAGCTTGCGCCAGATCGAGACCATCAGTTCGATGTCGCCGTTGCCGTCCTTGAAGCCGATCAGGTTCGGGCAGCGGTCGGCCAGCTTGGCCAGCGAATCCGGGGTCAGGCGGCAGTTGGCGCGGTTGTACACAACGACGCCGATCTTGACCGAGCGGCACACCGCTTCGACGTGGGCGATCAGGCCGTCCTGGCTGGCTTCGGTCAGGTAATGCGGCAGCAGCAGCAAGCCCTTGGCGCCCTGGCGCTCGGCTTCCTGGGCATGGGCGATGGCGGTGCGGGTCGGACCGCCGCAGCCGGCCAGGATCGGCACCTTGCCGGCACAGGTATCGACCGCGGTCTTAATGATCTGGCCGTACTCTTCTCCGTGCAGCGAGAAGTATTCGCCAGTGCCGCCGGCCGCGAACAGCGCGGTCGCGCCGAACGGCGCCAGCCATTCGAGGCGGGCCGCATAACCCTTCGGATCGAACTCGCCCTGCGCGTCGAAGTCGGTGATCGGGAAGGACAGCAGGCCGTGCGACAGGACTTGCTTGAGTTCATTTGGTTGCATGCGAGGGTCTCCGTAGGTCTTTGTGTTGGACAAAAAAGATGTTCGATGAATCAGGTTGTAAGTCATCGTACAACCTAGTTTGACCGGCTGCAAGCAAAATGTGTGAAAAAGATCAGCCGGCCGCCCCCTCCAGCCGGCGCTGCGCCTGCACCAGCCGCTCGCGGCTGTTGGACAGATGGGTGCGCATGGCGGCGCGCGCCGCCTCCGGATCGCGCCGCTCGATCGCGCGGAAAATGTCGTCGTGCTCGCGGCTGACGCGCTCGAGGAAATCGGCCGGCTTGTCCTGTTCCAGCACCGGCGTGTTCAGGCGCGCGCGGGGGATGATGGCATTGCCCAGCTGCTCGAGGATGTCGGCGAAATAGCGGTTGCCGGTGGCTTGCGCGATCAGCAGGTGGAAGCGCTTGTCGGCATCCACCGCCGACCTGCCCTCGGCCATCGCCTGCTGCATCTCGGCCAGCGCGCCGGCCAGCTCGTTCACCTGGAGCTCGCTGCGGCGGCTGGCCGCCAGGCCCGCGGTCTCGGTCTCGACGCCGATGCGCAGCTCGAGGATGGCCAGCACGTCGCGCAGGGTCAGGATGTTCTCGGCATCCAGGCCCAGACCCGATTGCGGACGGTCCAGCACGAAGGTGCCGATGCCGTGCCGGGTCTGCACCAGGCCGGCCGCCTGCAGGTGCGAGATTGCTTCGCGCACCACGGTGCGGCTGACGCCGTGCTGCGCCATCAAGGAAGACTCGGTGGGCAGCTTGTCGCCCGGCTTGAGCATCCCGTCGCGGATGACGGCGCTGATCTGCTCAACCACGCCGTGGGCCAGGCTGCGGTGCTTGCGCTGGGTGGGAACCATGATTGCCTATCGAAGAGTATAAGGGAATGATCACGTATTATACTTCACAACAAGTCATCAGACATCCTATGAGCAGACGTCTTTTCTTATAACATTGGACTGTCCACCTTGCGGGATTGGTCCGGCCAAATTAGAATCGTCTGACCGTCACCTACCCGTCGGTCATCAAGCCGAGAGCGCCCCGCCACATGAAAAAAGCACCAGCCACCGCCGACAGCAGCCAGGTCGAACCGCGACTGTACCGCGTCGTCGCCGCGCGCATCCAGGAGCTGATCAGGATCGAGAAGATCCAGCCCGGCACCCGGCTGCCGGCAGAGCGCGAACTGGCCGCCAAGCTCGAGGTCAGCCGGGCTTCGCTGCGCGAGGCGCTGATCGTGCTGGAATTGTCCGGGATCGTCGAGGTGCGCGGCGGCTCCGGCGTCTATGTCAGCGAAAAGGCGGTGGCGCCCTCCGACGTGCCCGAAGCCGGCCCCGGCCCGTTCGAAGTGCTGGCGGCGCGCCGCATGATCGAATCCGAGATCGCCGCCCTGGCCGCCAAGAACGCCACCGATTCGGCGATCGACGCCATCCTGAAGGCGGTCGAAGAGATGGAGCGCCAGCACGACGACCGCGCCAGCAACGAGAACGCCGACCGCAACTTCCACCTGGCGCTGGCACGCGCCACCGGCAATACGGCCATGGTCGGGGTGATCGAATACCTGTGGGCCCAGCGCGGCAGCCTGTGGCACAAGCTGAAGGAACACTTCCAGACCGAGGAGTTGCGCAAGCAGACGCTGCTCGACCACCGCAACATCCTGGCCGCCATCGCCGCCCACGACGCGCCGGGCGCGCGTGCCGCCATGCGCGCCCACCTGGAGCGGGTGACGCGCACCTTCTCGCGCGGTTGAACGACAAATGGCCTGACCGCTTGCTTAATTGGTCAGGCCAAAATAGAATCGGGCAAACCCCTGGAGTTTGCCCATGCCGTATCAGATTCGCGCCCTTCCCCTGCTGCTTTCCCTCTTCATGACCGGCGCCGTCGCCGCGCCCGGCAAGCCGCTGCGGGTGATCCTCGTCGGCGACTCCACCATGGCCAGCAGCACCGGTTATGGCGACGCGCTGTGCGCGCGCCTGACGCCCGAGACGGCCTGCATCAACCTGGCGCGCGGCGGCCGCAGCTCGGGCAGCTTTCGCGCCGAGGGACGCTGGGACGAGGTGCGGGCGTTGCTGCGCGAGGGTCGCGACTTCAAGGCCACCTACGTCCTGATCCAGTTCGGCCATAACGACCAGCCAGGCAAGCCGGGACGCTCGACCGACTACGTCCATGAATTCCCGGCCAATATGCGGCGCTACGTCGACGAGACGCGCGCCGCCGGCGGCATCCCGGTATTGGTGACGCCGCTCACCCGGCGCAGCTTGCGCGGCAAGTGGGTACATGACGACCTGGCGCCCTGGTCGGCCGCCGTGCGCCAGGTGGCGCGTGCAAGCCGGGCACCGCTGGCCGACCTGAACGCGCTCTCGCTGGCCGACGTCCAGGCCATGGGACCGCGAAAGGCCGATGCGCTGGCGCGCGCCGGGACGAACTTCGACCACACCCATGTCGGCCCCGCCGGCGCCGAGCATTATGCGGACATGATGGCCGGCGAGTTGCGGCGGCGGGTGCCGGCCATCGCAGCCGCCTTCGGGAGCGCCCGATGAGCGCGGCGGTGGCCGCGATGGCGCTGGCGCTGGCCGGCGCCGTCAGCGAACGCCAGCATGCCCCCGTCGACGGCTGGGCGGCGCAGGATGGCGGTACGCGCGGCGGCGCCATGGCGGCGCCAGGCCACGTCTACACGGTGCGCAATCCCGACGAGCTGCTGGCGGCGCTGAGCGCCGAGGCGCCGGCGCGCATCGTGCGGGTGGCGGCCACGATCGACATGAGCGCGGGCCGTCCTTTCAGCGATACCGCAGACCAGGCGCGCCGCAGCGTGGTGCGCATTCCTTCCAATACCACCCTGCTCGGCGTGACACCGGATGCAGGCTTCGTCAACGCCAGCCTGCATGTGTCCGGCGTGTCGCAGGTCATCGTGCGCAATCTGCAGCTGCGCAATCCCTGCGACGTCGAACCGAAGTGGGACGCCGGGGATAGCGCCAGGGGCAACTGGAATTCACGCTACGACGGCATCAGCGTCTCGAACGCCCGCCACGTCTGGATCGACCACAACAGCTTTACGGATGCGCCGGTGACCGACGACACGCAGCCGGTCGACAACGGGATGCCGAAGCAGTGCCACGATGGCGCGCTGGACATCACCAATGGCGCGGACTTCGTCAGCGTCACCCATAACCGTTTCGCACTGCACGAGAAGAACACGCTGGTCGGAGGCGACGATCGGGCAGTCGGCGACCGTACGCACCTGCGCGTGACCTTCAAGGGCAACCTGTTCGAGCATGTCAGCGAGCGAGCACCGCGCGTGCGCTACGGCCAGGTCCACCTGCTCAACAATTATCACGTGGGCGATCGCAAGCATCCCGTGTATGGGCACAATTACAGCGTGGGCGTCGGCATCGAGGCGCATATCGTCGCGCATGCCAATGCCTACGAGGTCAAGGGGGCGAAGGACTGCGGACAAGTCGTGCGCGCGCCCGGCCGCAGCGCCGGCGTCCATCGCGACCAAGGGTCGACCCTCAACGGCCTGCCGCTGGCCGGCTGCGCCCATGGCGGCGACGTCGGCTGGCGTGTACCCTACCCGTTCGATGCGATTCCCGCGCGCGACGTGCCTCGGCATGTGCTGGCCAATGCCGGCCCCCGGCCACTCGATGCGGCGAACGGCCACGTCGAAGCCAGGCTGACGCTGGGCGCGGGCGAGGCGCCATTCGTCCTTCACGCACGGCGCAGCAGCGATGGCCATTGGCAAGGCGCCAGCGCCCGCGCCATCGATGGCGGCGCCACGCTGCAGGTCGAGCTGCTGGAGGCCCGCGGCGGCGCCCCGGTCCGCCTCAAGCAGGTGCGGCGGCGCGCGCCGCTGGCCGGCACTCCGCTCGTGCTGCGGGTGGAGCAGCAGGCCGGGCTCATGTCGGCCTGGCTGGACGGTGAACGGGTCACTTCGGCCCAGGTCGCGCCGCTGGCCGCGAGCGAGGCGGCAAGCTGGGACGCGGCCGACCACACCCTGCTCGACCTGCGCGACGGTCCGGCCGGCTTGCGCGCGCAGCGGATCGCCTTGCGGCTCGGCGCCAACACCCTCGCCCTGCAGGCAGGCGACCCGGCCGAGCGCGTCGCCATTGCCGGCCAGGCGGCAAGCGCCACGTCGAGCGATCCGGACATCGCCACGGTCGCGCTGGAAGGCGGCCAGCTGCTGGTGACGCCGCACCGGCCCGGACGCGCCACGATCACGATCGGCGGCCAGGATCCGGCATGGCAGCAGGCAGCGTTCGCACTCGACGTGGGCAGGCCTTTCGCGGCGCCGGGCCGCACAACCTTGCCGGCGGCGCGCCTGCAGCCGGGCCATGCCGAGCGTGGCGTGCCGCCCGACACGCCACTGCGGATGACATTCGCGCAGGCGCCGGTCCTGAGCGGCGCGGGCAGCATTCGCATCTTGCGGCGCCACGATGGCAAGCCGGTAGCGACGATCCGGCCTGGCGAGGCCGTCATTGCGCTCGGCCCCGAGGGCCGGCAACGCCTGCTGCGCCACCATGCGCTCCAGGTCGAGGGCAATGCGCTGCGCGCGCGCCTGCCGCTCAAGCTCGAGCACGGCGTCGAATACGAAGTGCTGGTCGATCCCGCGCTCTTGCGCAACCGCGGCTTCAAGGGCGCACGCTGGACCTTTCGCACCACGCCGTATCGTCCGGTCGGCGACAGCGTGACGGTGGACGACGACGGCCGCGCCGATTTCCGCACCGTCCAGGGCGCCCTCGACCACGCCATGACCCTGGCGCGCGCGACGCCGGTGACCGTGAACGTGCGCGACGGCGTCTACCCCGAGCTGCTCTACCTGCGCGACAAGGACAAGCTGATGTTGCGCGGGCAGAGCCGCGAGGCGACCATCATCCGCGCCGCCAACAGCGACGCGCGCAATCCCGGTTCCGAAGGGCGCGCCCTGTTCCTGGCCCAGGACAGCGACCTGCTCGAGATCCGCGACCTGACGCTTCACAACACCACGCGCCGCAGCGACGGGCATTCGGCCCAGGCCGAGACGCTTTTCTTCAGCAACGATCAAGGCCGGTTCATCGCCCGCAACGCGGCCTTCATCAGCGAGCAGGATACGCTGCAACTGACCGGCTATGCCTGGGTCTACCGCTCGCTGGTCGAAGGCAATGTCGACTTCATCTGGGGGCACAACCGCGCCGCAGTGTTCGAGGAATGCGAAATCAGGAGCGTGGGCGACAGCGCATCGAGGGAGAACGGCGGCTACCTGGTGCAGGCAAGGACCGTCGAACGCCACGATCCGGGGTTCGTGTTCTTGCGCTCACGGCTGACCCATGGTCCCGGACCGGCTGGCAATTGGCCGCCGCCGGCGAGCGTCTACCTGGCGCGCTCGCCAGGCACCGCCCACACCTGGGATAACGTCGCTTTCATCGACAATACGGTGAGCCGTCACATCGCCGCCGATGCATGGCTGCGCCAGCCTGCGCCGAATCCACGCAGTGGCGATGCTGTTTCCGGCTGGCGCGAGTTCACGAATGCGACGCCGGACGGGGCACCGCTGTCCTTCGGCGGCTACCGGATGAGCGAGGAAGAAGCCCGGAGCCTGGAGACCCGCGGCGCCGTGTTCAGCCGCTTCAACGGCGGCCAGGGCTGGAAGCCCCAGCCCTGAGGCCGGTCACGGCTTGATTCGCACATAGTCGATATCGGCATGCGCGCCCTGCGCGCCCGTGGCGAACAGCGCCAGCTGCGCACCGACCCAGCGCCCCATGCGCGCCTCGAACGGCGCACCGAGCGGGACGAAACCGAGGCCATCCGCGCTGTATGAAAACGCTGCCCTGGCGCCATCCGTGACGTCGATCCGCAATCGGACGTCGAAACGCGGCAGCACCGCACCCACTTCTTCCACGCACGGCCCGCCCTCGCCGCAGCGCACGCTCACGATGCGCGGCGCGCCGTCGATACGGCGTACGCCGAACCAGTGGTCGGCCAGGCCTGCGATGCCGAAGCCGGCCTGGTCACCGTCGCGCACCGCGTGCAGTTTCACGCTCGCCGTCGCACTGAAGTTAGGTGCCACGAATTTATGCGTGAGCACCGACGCGAGCTGGCGTAGCGGCGCCGGCGGCTGCGCATGCATGCGTAACTTGCCGTCGCCCAGCGCATGCCAGCCGGGCTGCCAGTTGCTCGCCCATTGCCATTGCGGGCCAAGCACGGTCCCGTCGAATTCGTCGCCGACCGCCGGTTCGCGGCGCGGGAACGCGCCGGCTACCGGCTTGGCGTGTTCCAGCACCGGTTGTCCAACGCCCGGCGCGCTCGATGGCTCGCCGATCAGCGGCCAGCCATCCTGCCAGCGCATCGGCTGCAGATGCACCACGCGGCCATAGGCGCGCTTGTCCTGGAAGTGGAAGAACCAGTCGCTGCCTTCCGGCGTCGTGACCCAAGCGCCCTGGTGCGGACCATTGATGTCGGTGGTCGACTGGGCCAGCACGATGCGGTCCTCATATGGCCCCTCGATCGAGCGCGAACGAAATACCGACTGCCAGCCATGCTCGACGCCGCCGGCCGGGGCGAACACGTAATACCAGCCATTGGCCTTGTACAGCTTCGGCCCTTCCAGCGTGCGGTAGGCCGGCAGGCGGTTGCCGTCGATGACGACCTTGCCCTTGTCGTCCAGCAGGCTGCGGCCGTCGGGCGCCATGCTGCGCAAGGTCAGGACGTTGTTGAAGCCGGCGCGGCTCCTGGCCCAGGCGTGCAGCAGCCACGCCTTGCCGTCGTCGTCCCACAGCGGCGTCGGGTCGATGATGCCTTTGCCGGGCAACAGCAGGTGCGGCGCGCTCCAGGGACCGGTAAAGCTGGTCGCAGTGGTGACGAACACTCCCTGGTCGGGGTCGGGATAGAAGATCCAGAACTTGCCGTCGTGGTAGCGCAGGCACGGCGCCCACACGCCCTTGCCGTGCTGCGGCGCCGCGAATGCCGCCTCGGGCACGAGGCGCGGCAAAGCATGGCCCGCCAACTCCCAATTGACCATGTCCTTCGAGGTCAATAGCGGCAGGCCGGGCGCATTGGCGAAGCTCGAGGACACCATGTAATAGGTGTCACCCACGCGGATCACGTCCGGATCGGAATAGTCGGCGTGCAGGATCGGGTTGCGGTAGCGGCCATTGCCCAGGTCGGGCGACCACGGCGCGTGTGCCGGCAGGGGCCCTAGCACGCGCCCGAGAAAACCGTCCATCGCCTCGACGGTCGGCGCCAGCCACGGGTCGAACAGCCAGAACGCGTGCGGCGTGCCGGGCAGCGCCACGGTCTCGGCCAGGATGCCATGACCCTGCAGCCTGGCCGCCATCGCTTCGCGTCCGGCCGAGAAGCGCGGCGCCCCGCTCACGATGAACAGGACCGGCGGGCTGGCCATGTCCACATGCGAGATCGGAGAGGCTGCGTGCCACAGCGCACGCCGCTCGGCGTAGCGCCCGCCGAACCAGGCGCCGGCGGCCGACGGGTTCTTGGCTGGATCGTCCTCGTGCCGCAATGCTTCGCTGGAGGTGAAGTCGGACAGGCCGTCGATATTCACGACCGCCCGAATGGCGCCGTGGTCCGTCATGCCGACCAGGGCGGCAATCTGCCCGCCAGCCGAGCCGCCCGCGATGGCCACGCGCGCCTGGTCGACGCCAAAGCGGCCGGCGCTGGCGCGCAGCCAACCAACGGCTTGCCTGACGTCGTCGATCGCCGCCGGGTAAGGTGCCACGCCCGATAGGCGATAGCTGACGCTGGCCGCCGCATAGCCGCGCGCGGCCAGCCGCGCCGCCAGCGGCGCCATCTCGCTACGGTCGCCGCTGCGCCAGCCGCCACCATGGACCAGCACGACCAGCGGCGCCGGCCGCTTGCCTGGCGCGGGCAGGTAGAGGTCGAGCGCCAGGGAAGTATCGCCCCGGAGCGCATAGACCAGGTCCTTGCGCACCTGGACCGGCGCCGGCGCCGTGCTGGCGGCGATGCGGATGAACGGATAGGCGGCCGCCAGTTTGCGGTAAGTGGTCTCGGCGCTGTAAGGCTGGGGCTGCGCGCTCGCCGCGGCAAAGGGCAGCAACAGCGCCATTGGCCAGCGCCTCACAGCGCCGTGCCCCGGAACACGACGCGCCGGCGCAGGCTGGCGCCGGGAGCGAGGATGCTCAACCCCGGGTAACCCGGCAGGTTATGGGCATTGATCGGATGGTCGACCGGTTCGAAACAGAAGAAGTCGCGCCCCGGCGGCGCGTACAGGATGAAGTAATCCATATTGGTCTCGATCGCCAGGCCCACGCCGCGCGCCGGCCAACCGATATGCGCCTGCCCATCCCAGCCCTCGAACACATTGTCGACGCCATCCGGGGGCAGCCGCGCGTCATCGATGAAATTCCAGTCCGGCGGCAGCAGGCTGCGCATCGACGGCAGCTTGTCGGGGCCCGACAGCCACACCTGGGTCGCCCTGGCGCGCAACCGGGCGCCCTGCGGATCCGGCAACCAGGGATGCAGGCCGAGGCCGAATGGCAAGGCGCCGGCGCCGGCATTGCGCACCGCGAGTTCGACCACCAGCGCGTCGCCTTCGAGCGCATAGCGCAGCGTTGCGTCGTAGGCGAAGGGTGCGGCGTCAAAGCGCTCCAGCCGCAGCAGGGCCGCATCAAGCGTGTGCGATTCGACGGCCCAGGCCTGCTGCCAGCCGTCGCCATGGATCGGGCAAGGTTCGCCAGCCCGGTTCGGCGTCGGCACATGGCGCCGGTCGCCGAACTCGAAGCCGGTTGGCGCCATGCGGTTCGACCACGGCAGCAGCGGAAAACACGCCAGTTGAGAAGGCAGTGGCAGGCCCTGGGCATCGGGAGCGAGCGCGCGCAGCAGCGGCGCCGGCGCCGAGCCGCCAAGCCAGTCGAGGCGGGCCAGCCCGCCTCCGACCTCCGGCACGACTTCGGCCCGCAGGCGATCGCTCTCGAGCAGGAGGCGGTGCAGCATGCGGCGCCGCCCGGCTCAGTACTGTGGACCGTCGAGCAGGAATTTCCCGCCCTGGTACATGGTGGTCACGTCATCCGCCGCCGGGAATTCGGAGGTATCCGGGAACAGGTGGGCGAACTTGCTCGAGCTGTCCTTCGGCTTGTAGCCCAGGTGCGACGCCAGGCGGTTGTCCCACCAGGTGCTGTCGTTGTCGGACTGGCCATACACGATGGTGTGGCCGACGCGCGGCGCGAACAGCGAGCAGCGCAGCAGTTCGGTCAGGTCATCGTAGGACAGGAAGGTGCTCATCATGCGCTTGTTGGCCGGCTCCGGGAAGCTCGAACCGATGCGGATGCAGACGGTCTCGATGCCGAAGCGGTCGAAGTAATAGCGTCCCATCTGCTCGCCGAATACTTTCGACAGGCCATAGTAGCTGTCGGGACGGGTCGGCGAATTCGCGTCGAGCACCTCGGTGGTGCGGTGGTAGCCGATGGCGTGGTTCGAGCTGGCGAACACCACGCGCCGGGTGCCGGCCTTGTGCAGCGCCTCGTACAGGTTGGCCACGCCCAGTATGTTGGCCTGCATGATCGGTTCGAATGGCTTCTCGGTCGAGATGCCGCCGAAGTGCAGCACGGCGTCGACGCCTTCGAGCAGCTTGATCACCGCTTCCTTGTCGGCCAGGTCGCACTGGACCAGTTCTTCGCCCTCGCGCGCCTCGCCCAGGTCGGCCACGTCCGACAGGCGCACCACCTCGGCCCACGGCTTGATGCGGTCGCGCAGCACCTTGCCCAGGCCGCCGGCGGCGCCGGTCAGCAGGATACGCTTGAACGGCTTGCCAACCTTGTTCACACCTTCAGTCATACCACCACTCCTCTATCTTTATTGTTTACGTCACCGGCGCCGGATTGAACAGCGCCAGCGAATTATGCAGTTTCCACTGCTCGGCCCAGGTGCGGCGGCCGCTGGCCACGTCGAGGATCAGGCGGAACAGCTCCCAGCCCACGTCCTCGATGCTCGCTTCGCCAGTGGCGATGCGTCCGGCGTCGACGTCCATCAGGTCGTGCCAGCGGCGCGCGAGGTCGGAACGGGTCGCCATCTTGATCACCGGGACCGCGGCCAGGCCGTATGGCGTGCCACGGCCGGTGGTGAAGATGTGGACGTTCATCCCGGCGGCCATCTGCAGCGTACCGCAAATGAAGTCGCTGGCCGGCGTTGCGGCGTAGATCAGGCCCTTCTGCGTGAGCTTGTCGCCGGGCGAGAGCACGCCGGTGATGGCCGTGCTGCCCGACTTGACGATCGATCCCATCGCCTTTTCGACGATATTGGACAGGCCGCCCTTCTTGTTCCCCGGCGTCGTGTTCGCGCTGCGGTCCACCCCGCCCCGCACCAGGTAGTCATCGTACCACTGCATCTCGCGCACCATGGCTTCGGCGATTTCGGGGGATGCGGCGCGCGCGGTCAATTGGTCGATGCCGTCGCGCACCTCGGTCACTTCGGAGAACATCACAGCGCCGCCGGCGCGCACGATCAGGTCGGTGGCGTAGCCCACCGCCGGGTTGGCGGTCACGCCCGAGAAGGCGTCGCTGCCGCCGCACTGCACGCCCACTACCAGGTCGGACGCGGGGCAGGTCTCGCGGCGGCGCGCATCCAGCTTCTGCAGGTGCCGCTCGGCGGTCGCCATCAGGTTGTCGATCATCGACATGAAGCCGACGTGCTGCGGGTCTTGCAGGGTCACCACCGACGGCTGGGCGGTGCCGATCGGGATCGAACCGGCGGGGAACAGGCGCGTTGGCGGCAGCTTTTCGCAGCCCAGGCTGACGACCATGACGTCGTCGCCGAAGTTCGGGTTCTTCGACAGGTTGCGGATGGTGCGGATCGGGATGTCGGCGCCGGGCGCGTCGATCGCCACGCCGCAGCCATACACGTGCTCGAGAGAGACCACGTCGTCGACGTTCGGATAGCGCGGCAGCAGTTCGTCGCGGATGCGCTTGACGGCGTATTCGATCACGCCCGACACGCACTGCACGGTGCTGGTGATCGCCAGCAGGTTGCGGGTGCCTACCGAACCGTCTGCATTGCGATAGCCTTCGAAGGTATAGCCGTCGAGCGGCGGGAAATCGGTCACGGCGTGGGTGCCGATCGGGAGGTCTTCGAGCGAGCGCGCAGCCGGCATGTGAAGCACCTTCTCCGAGATCCAGCTGCCGCGCGGGATCGGTCCATTGGCATAGCCGATCACCACGCCGTAGCGGATCACCGGATCGTTGTCATGCAGGTCGCTCAGCGCGACCTTGTGCCCCTGCGGCACCCCTTCGACCAGCACCAGGCCGTCCTCCAGCACGGTGCCGGCGGGCAGGCCGCCATCGTTGGCGACGATCGCTACATTGTCGCTGGCCTGCATGCGGATGGTACGGGGGACGAGCTGGTTCATGGTCTGCCTTGTCTGGAAGTTCTTTTTCAGTATGCCACACAAAAATCGAAAGTGGCTAGTCCACCTTGCGATTTTGGTCTGACCAAATTAGAATGGCCTGACCAAAAGAGCAGTACCTGAAGTTTAAGCAACACGGGTAACACAACAACGCCGATTGGAGACAAATGAAACTGCACCTGCTGGCAGCCCTGTTGGGCTGCGCGCTCGCTTGCGGACCCGCCCTCGCCGAGGGCAAGTACCGCAATCCCGACAACACGAACCTGGGCGATCCGGGCGAAGGGACCTATCCGATCCCTTACAAGAAACCCGTGGTGGCCGAGGTCACCGCCCAACTGCAATCGATCCGGTCCTTCATGGACCGCGCCACTCCGACCCGCATCGTCAGCAAGCGCACCGGCCAGCCGATCGCCGACCTGAAAACCCCGAACGCCGACGCCATCTTCGAGCGCAGTGCAGGCGACTACGGCATCCAGGTGTATGAGATGGGCGTCGTCCATTCGGGCCTGATGAAAGCCGCCCAGGTCACCGGCGACAACGGTTTCACCGGCATGACCCGCCGCCACTTCCAGTTCTTCAACGACACCCTCCCCTACTTCCGCGCCCAGGAACAGAAATTCAAGCTCGAACGCGGCAACAGCTTCTCGCGCTTCCTCGACCCGCGCTCGCTCGACGACACCGGCTCGATGTGCGCGGCCCTGATCCGCGCCCGCCTGTCCAAGGTCGGCCCCGACCTGACATCCATGATCGACACCTGCAGCGACTGGGTCGCCAAGCGCCAGTTCCGGCTGGAAGACGGCACCATGGCGCGCAAGCGTCCGCAGGAAGTCTCGCTGTGGGCCGACGATATGTATATGAGTATCCCGGCGCTGGCCGAGATGGGCCGCCTGACCGGAAAGCGCGAGCACTTCGACGACGCCGTCAATAATGTGCTGGGCATGTCGAGCCGCATGTTCAATCCGCAGCTGGGCCTGTACACCCACGGCTGGCACGCCAATCACCAGGATGCGCCACGCTTCTATTGGGCGCGCGCCAACGGCTGGGCGGTGCTGGCGATGTCCGACCTGCTCGACGTGCTGCCAAAGGACCATCCGGGCTACCCGAAAGTGATGGCCCAGCTGCGCGCCTCGTTGAAGGGTATCGCCGAGCTGCAAAGCGGCAGCGGCCTGTGGCACCAGATGCTCGACCGCAACGACTCCTACCTGGAAACCTCGGCCAGCGCCATGTTCACCTATGTGTTCGCGCACGCGGTCAACGAAGGCTGGGTCAGCCCCACCACCTATGGCTCGATCGCGCAGACCGGCTGGAACGCACTATCGACCCGCATCAATTCGCTGGGCCAGGTCGAAGGCACTTGCGTGGGCACGACCCTGGCCAGCGACATGGTCTATTACTACCATCGCCCGACCAGCGTCGACGCCCTGCACGGCTACGGCCCGATGCTGATGGCCGGCGCCGAGATCATCCGCCTGGTGACCAACCCTGCCTTCGAGGTGCAGCACAAGGTACGCACCTACCACTACATGCCCAAGGGCGGCCAGACGGACTACCGCGAACACCACTGATCGGGGGAATATGATGAAACGACTCGTACTAGCAGCCATGCTCGGGGCGGCGCTGGCGCCAGCCCAGGCCCAGGACAAATTCGGAGTCCAGGTCCAGCACGACCTGGCGATCGCACGCCCATCCGAAACCATCTCTATCCCATGGAAGGACGTGAATGCGGCCATGCCGGGCGCGATGGTCCAGAAGATCGCGGTCAAGGATGCAGCGGGCCGGGTGCTGCCGCACCAGGTGACCAATGTGGCGCCGCAGGCCAAGGATCCGAAGAACGAAGGCGCCGCCTACGGCGAGCTGCTGTTCCAGCACAGCTTCGCAGCCGGCGAGAAGAGCGCCAGCTTCACCGTCGAGCGCATCGACGGCGTGGCGCCGCCCTTCCCCATCAAGGCGTTCGCGCGCCAGGTGCCGGAGCGCCTGGACGACTTCGCATGGGAGAACGACAAGGTCGCGCACCGCACCTACGGCCCGGCCCTCGCGGCCCCGGCGCCCGCGGGCGTGGTCAAGGAAGTGCTGGTGACCAGCGGCCTGGATATCTGGTTCAAGCGGGTCGACTACCCGATCGTCGACCGCTGGTACAACAAGGGCCATGACCATTACCACAAGGACCAGGGTGAAGGCATGGACATGTACAACGTCGGCAAGTCGCGCGGCGCCGGCGGCACCGGCATCTGGGACGGCAAGACGCTGTACACGGGCGTGAACTACGCCAGCTACAAAATCCTGGCCAATGGCCCGATCCGCGCCATCTTCGAATTGCATTACGCCCCGTGGGACGCGGGCGGGCGCCAGGTCAGCGAAGTCAAGCGCTTCACGGTCGACGCCGGCCACTGGCTCGACCGCATCGACAGCACGTTTACCACGACCAGTGGCGCGGGTGTGGACAATTCGGCCCCGCTCACGGTGGCCGTGGGCCTGAACAAGACGCCGGCCGACAAGGGCCAGGACGCGAAGATCGGGGTCGGCCGCGACGGCAAGGTGCTGCTGCAATGGGTCGAGCAGAAGACCAACGACGCCTTCGGCACCGCGATCGTGCTGCCGGGCGCCGAAGGCTTCGCCCAGGACCAGCTCAACGAACTGGTGTTCGCCAGGGCCACGCCGGGCAAGCCGCTACGCTATTACGCGGGCGCCGCCTGGAGCCGCGCCGGCGAGATCACCAGCCGAGCCCAGTGGGAGCGCCAGGCCCAGGACATCGCGGCGCGCGACGCCAGCCCGGTGCGCGTCACCGTCCAGGCGGTGAAATAAGGATGCCGATGAATTTTCAAGCAAAACGCCGCGCCCTGCTGCGCACGGTCCCAGCCGCGTCGCTGATGCTGGGTGGGGTCAAGAGCGCAGCGGCCGCAGGCCAGGCCGGCGCCCTGGCAACCGCCGGCGGTGCCGCCGTCGCGACTGCGAAGGTGGGCGACCCATGGCAGCGCGCCGCAGCCATCGTCGCCCGTTTCGCCACGCCCCTGACGTTCCGCGACGAGGACTTTCCGATCACCGCCCACGGCGCCAGGCCATGCACGCTGGTGAAAGTGAAGGGCCAGACCGAATCGCTGGTCGAGGGCACCCTCGACACGCCGGCGCCGGGCTCCCCGGACTGCTATCCGGCGATCGCCGCGGCGATTGCGTCCTGCCATGCCAAGGGCGGCGGCCGGGTCGTGATCCCCAAGGGCGAATGGTATTGCGCCGGCCCGATCGTGCTGCGCTCGAACGTGCACGTGCACCTGGCCGCCGGCGCCCGCGTGCACTTCGCCGCCAATCCGGCCCACTACGCGCGCCATGGCGACCACGATTGCGGCAAGAACGGCAAGCTGGTGCTGTCGCGCTGGCAGGGCAACGACTGCCTGAACTACTCGCCGATGGTGTACGCGATCGACCAGACCAATATCGCCCTCACCGGCGAAGACTGGACCAGCATCCTCAACGGCCAGGGCGGCGTGCCGTTCGAGCCGGGCTTCGCCGACGGGCCGGAATGCTGGTGGGACTGGAAGGGCCGCGGCAAGCCGGTACGCAGGCGCACCGAGGTCCATGCCAATCCGCACAACCCGCCGCTCGACCAGGTCGTCCCCGGCATCGATGCGCGGCGCCAGGCGAGCATCCAGGGCGAGGGCGACCGCTGGCAGACCGATTCGCGTTACCTGCCGGCGCTGTCGGAAGCCGGCGTGCCAGTGGAGCGGCGCGTATTCGGCCACGGCCACTACCTGCGGCCCTGCATGATCGAACTGATCGGCTGCGACAAGGTGCTGCTGCAGGGCTACCAGGTGAATGCGGCGCCGTTCTGGCTGCACCATCCGGTCAACTGCCGCGACCTCCTGATCCGGCGCGTCAATATGGAAAGCCTGGGACCGAACAGCGACGGCTTCGATCCGGAGGCGTGCGACGGCGTGCTGGTGGACGACTGCCTGTTCAACAATGGCGACGACTGCATCGCGATCAAGGCCGGCAAGAACCTCGATACCCGGCACGGGCCCACGCGCAATATCGTGATCCAGAACTGCGTGATGAACAGCGGCCATGGCGGCGTGACCCTGGGCAGCGAGATGGCCGGCGGTATCGAGTATGTCTTCGCCGAGAAGCTCGAGTTCCGCAACATCCACTGGAAGGACGATCCGCTGAACACGGCGATCCGGCTCAAGACCAATATGAACCGGGGTGGCTTCCTGCGCCACCTGTACGTGCGCGACGTCACCCTGCCCCACGGCGTGTCGGTCGAACCGATGCTGTACAAGCCGCTGCCCGGTGCGCACGAGATCAAGGTGCCGGTGGCCTCGAGCGCAGGCGCCATCGTCACCATCGACTGCGACTACGTGCCCGGCGACGACACCATGCGCATCCGGCCGCCGCAGGTATCGGACATCGATATCCGCAATGTCCGGGCCAGCAATGTGGATACCGGCAAGGGCAGTTTCTCGTGCTACCAGGCTTTCATGCTGCTGGGGCCCGTCGCATCGAGCTTCAACGGCAAGCCGGGTACCCCAATCCCGCCGATCGCGCGCATTCGCATCAGCGATTCAGATTTCGGCACGCCAGCCAACACGACGCAACCGTGGTTCATTCACAACGCGGTCGACATCACGCTCGATAACGTCACCATCGGCGGAAAACGCTACAAGCAGGTCTTGTCGACAAAGACCTGACTGATAACAGGTCAGGCCAGTTTAAAAATATTTTTTAATTGGTCTGACCAAAAACATAAAAGTTGACATAGAATTCAACAACTGGCCTGACCACTGGTCTGACCAAATAATCACAAAGTAGCGGCGGCGGACATGTTCATAGTCCACCGGATCAAAAACGCATGGAGACAAGATGAACCACATTCCCCACCGCGCAGTCCTGCGCAAACTTACCCTTTGCCTGCTCGGCACCGCCTCGGTGTCGGCCCTCTCGCTCGGCCCGGCGTTTGCCCAGGAAGTAGCGGCCACGCCGACTGGCGGCGACACCGTCAACGCCCAGACCGTGGTCGTGACCGGCCTGCGTGCCTCGCTCGAAAGCGCACTGAACGCCAAGCGCCAGGACAACGGCATCGTCGACGTCATCAAGTCCGAAGACATGGGCAAGTTCCCCGACACGAACCTGGCCGAATCGCTGCAGCGCGTGCCGGGCGTGGTGATCGACCGTGACGCCGGCGAAGGCCGCAGCATCACGGTGCGCGGCCTGGGCCAGGACTTTACCCGCGTGCGCATCAACGGCATCGAGGGCCTGGCCACCACCGGCGGCACCGACAGCTCGGGCGGCACCAACCGCGGCCGCGGCTTCGACTTCAATGTGTTCGCCTCGGAGCTGTTTTCCGCCCTCACGGTGCGCAAGAGCTCCTCGGCCGACGTCGACGAGGGTTCGCTCGGCGCCACCGTCGACCTGCAGACCCTGCGCCCGTTCGACCTGCGCGGCTTCAACGCGACGGTCGCGCTGAAGGGCAAGTACAACGACGGCTCGGAAAAAACCGATCCGCGCGCCGCCTTCATGGTCTCGAACACCTTCTTCGACCGCAAGGTCGGCGTGCTGATCTCGGGCGCCTACTCCAAACGCCGCGTGCTGGAAGACGGTTTCAGCACGGTGCGCTGGGATAACGGCCCATCGTCGGGCGGCTGGTGCGCCCCGCAAGGCATGGCCGCCAACCCGGCCAATTCGACCGCGACCACCTGCGGCCCGGCCGCCCAAGGCGCCGAGCGCCTGCCCGGCACGCCGGAAAACATCGCCGCCTATAACAATGCCAGCGATCCGAACAACTTCCATCCGCGCCTGCCGCGCTATGGCCGCCTGACCCACGACCAGGACCGCCTGGGCCTGACCGGTTCGGTGCAATGGCGCCCGCAACGCGGCACCTTGCTGACCTTCGACATGCTGTACTCGAAGCTGGACGCCACCCGCCAGGAGGACTTCTTGCAGGCGACCTCGTTCAGCCGCAGCGCCAGCCAGGGCGGCAAGCCGCAGGTCGGCGTGCTGGAAGCCGAGTACGCCCCGAACGGCTCGCTGCTGTACGGCCGCTACAACAACGTGGACATCCGTTCCGAGCAGCGTTTCGACGAACTGAAAACCACCTTCACCCAGCCGACGCTGACCCTGGAACACAAGCTCTCCGACACCTGGAGCATGAGCGCCAAGTATGGCCGCGCCGAATCCAAGTTCCGCAACCCGATCCAGACCACGGTCACGCTCGACGCCCTGAACGTGGACGGCTACAGCATCGACTTCCGTGGCGACAGCCGCCGCCCTTTGATCACGTATCCATTCGACGTCAACGGCGGCCCGCTGGGCCTGATCGGCGTGCCGCAGGTCGCCGGCGGCACTCAGCCGACCACGGTACCGAACACCACGACCAGCGAGATCCGCATCCGTCCGCAGGGCACCGACAACGTCAACAACGTCGCCCAGTTCGACCTGGCCTGGGAAGCGAGCGACAGCCTGACCTTCAAGGGCGGCGTCAACAGCAAGAAATACACGTCGGAGACCTACGAGTTCCGCCGCGTGAACCAGAACGACACGATCTTCGCGCCCCCAAGCGGCGCCACCGGCCTTACCTCGAACATGACCGGTTTCGGCAGCCAGCTCGGCATGCCGGCCGGGAATGCGACCGGCTGGGTAATGCCGAACCTGCAGGCCATCGCCGCCGCCTACGACATCTACTGCAACTGCATCAAGAGCGGTCCTGCGGGCGGCCCGGGCGACTTCACCCTGTCGTCGATCGAGAACGGCAATGCGCGCGGCAACAACCGTTCGGTGACCGAGAAGAGCGACGGCGTCTACCTGATGGGCGAGTTCCGCCACGACCTGTGGAATATTCCGGTGCGCGGCAACGTCGGCGTGCGCTACGTGAAGACCGACCTCGAGACCATCGGCTACCAGGCGGCCGGCGGCGGCACCGCGGTCAAGGTGAACCACGACTACACCGACACCCTGCCATCGTTCAACCTGACCGCCAACGTGACCGACGAGTTCATCGTGCGCTTCGGCGCGGCCAAGGTGATGACCCGTCCGCAGCTGGGCTTCCTGTCGCCGGGCGGCAGCATCGCCACCACCGGCAACCTGTCGATCAACTCGGGCAACCCGTTCCTGAAACCGTTCCGCGCCAAGACCTTCGACAGCAGCTTCGAGTACTACTTCGCCAACAAGGCCTTCGTCGGCCTGGGCCTGTTCCAGAAGAACATCGACACCTATATCCAGAGCCTGCGCACCAATGTGGCGTTCAGGGATTCTGGCTTGCCGATGTCGCTGCTGCCGGCGAACTTCACGGGTGAGGAAGTCTTCCAGCAGACCCTGCCGGTCAATACCGATGGCGGCAAGCTGAAGGGCTTCGAGCTGAGCTACCAGCAGCCGTTCACCTTCCTGCCGGGCTGGGGCAAGAACTTCGGCACCCTGCTGAACTACACCAAGGTGTCGTCGAAGATCGAGTACCTGGTGTCGCCAACCGGCGGCGCCACGATCACCGACGACCTGCTGAACCTGTCACCGAAGTCGTGGAACGCCACCTTCTTCTATGACGACGGCAAGTTCAGCGCGCGTATCTCGGGCGCCAAGCGTTCGGGCTTCGTGACCCGCGTGCCGGGCCAGAACAACAACGACGTCGAGGGCAAGAACGAAACGTTCAACGTCGACCTGTCGCTGTCGTACAAGGTCAACGAGAACCTCGAGTTCACGCTCGAAGGCGTCAACCTGACCAACGAGGAAAACGACCAGTTCATCAGCCGCCAGCGCGACAGCGTCGTGGTGAACAATGTGACCGGCCGGGAGTACCTGTTCGGCCTGCGCTACAAGTTCTGACCCGCCCCTCTCCTCGTGGCTTCGAGCCCGCGCCTTGCGCGGGCTTTTTTTCGTCCGTACGCGGACCGTGGCAATCTTGCCGCTTTTGCCAATCGATCCGCTTCATGTAGGCTACAATCAAAGACCAACCAGGCGAGCGCACGACGCAAGCGATCTATACAACCTGATAGCGAAAGAGACATGAGCACCTCGAACGAGCACGCGAAAGAGCAAGACAACGGCCTTCCCCTCGACATGACCATCTTCGGCGGCATGGGCGACCTTGCCATGCGCAAGCTGCTGCCGGCGCTGTACATGGCCTTCCTGCACGGTAACCTGCCAGCATCGACCCGCATCCTGTCGACCGGCCGCCAGGACTACGATCGCGCCGCCTACCTGGCCTTCGTCGAGGAACACTCGCGCTCCTTCATCAGCGCCGCCAATTTCAACGAGAAGAGCTGGGCCGGCTTCCTCGACCTGCTCGTCTATGTGCGCCTGGACGTCTCGGCGGCCCCGGTCTTCGACACGCTGAAGGACGCCTCGCGCGAAGGCGCCCAGCGCGTCTTCTACCTCGCCACCGCGCCGTCGCTGTTCACCACCATCTGCGACAGGCTGGCCGCGACCGGCCTGGTCGACGCCAATGCGCGCGTGGTCCTCGAAAAACCGCTGGGCCGCGACCTCGCCTCGGCCGTCGAGATCAACGAGGCGGTCGGCAAGCACTTCGCCGAATCGCAGATCTACCGCATCGATCACTACCTGGGTAAAGAGACGGTGCAGAACCTGATGGTGCTGCGCTTCGGGAACTCGATCCTGGAACCGCTGTGGCGCGCACCGAACATCGCGAGCGTGCAGATCACGGTGGCAGAAGAAGTGGGCGTGGGCAGCCGCGCCGGTTTCTATGACAGCGCCGGCGCGATGCGCGACATGGTGCAGAACCACCTGATGCAACTGCTGTGCATCGTCGCCATGGAGCCGCCGACCTCGCTGTCGCCGGATGCGGTGCGCGACGAAAAACTGAAAGTAATCCGCTCGCTGCGCCGCATGACGCTGGCCGATATCGCGCGCGACACGGTGCGTGGGCAGTACAGCCGTGGCGTCAGCGGTAACCAAGAAGTCAAGGGCTACCACGAGGAGAGCAACGTGCCGGCCGACAGCCACACCGAGACCTTCGTCGCCCTGCGCGCGCATATCGACACCTGGCGCTGGTCCAAGGTGCCGTTCTACCTGCGCACCGGCAAGCGCATGCAGCGCCGCTCGTCGAAGATCGTGATCGAATTCGCCAATCCGCCATTCCCGCTGTTCCCGGAGACCCCGGGCGGCGTCGCCAATCGCCTGGTGATCGAATTGCAGCCCGAAGAAGCGATCAAGCTGCAGCTCTTTGCCAAGCAGCCCGGCAGCGGCATGCAGATGCAGCAGGTCGCCCTGAACCTCGACCTGCAATCGGCCTTCCAGCAGCGCCGCGCCGAAGCCTATGAACGCCTCTTGATCGACGTCGTGCGCGGCCGCCTGACCCACTTCATGCGCCGCGATGAACTCGAAGCGGCCTGGGAATGGGTCGAGCCGATCATCAATGGCTGGGAAACCCTGAACGAAAAGCCGCATGCGTATGCGGCCGGCTCGTGGGGCCCGGCGGAGTCGTTCGCGCTGCTGGCGCGCGACGGCTTCGGCTGGGTGGAATAAGCCCGACCTGGGCGGGCGGCTAGTCCTCCCGCGCCTGTTCCAGGTTGGCGCGCACCCGTGCCAGCAAGCCCCCAAGCTGCGCCTGTTCGTCGCCGGACAGGCCGGCCAGGGCGACCTGGCCCAGGGCGCCGCTCTGGCGGTGCAGACCCGCGAATATTTCTTCTCCCGCCGCACTGAGCGACAGCCGCGTGCTGCGCCGATCCTGCTCATCGGCAGTCGCCTCCAGCAACTGCCCCTCGCGCAGCGCGCGGATCAAGCGTGCCACCTGGGCCTTGTCCCTGCCCGAATGCGCCACCAGATCGCTCTGCGTGGCGCCAGGATGACGTGCAAAATATCCCAGCGCCTTCATCTCCATATGCGCCAGCTCATGCGGGCCGCCGCGCAAGCCGCGCAGCTGCCGTGAACGGTAGAGATGCACGATCGCGTGCATCGTCTCCAGGGGATCGTCGGCACGATTGCCATGGTTTTGGTTGACTCTATCAACTTCTTTTCGCATAATGGTGGATACTATCAACTAATTCTGGAGTGTAGCATGTCCGAATCCCACATTCCCTCCCCGATTCCGGCGATCGAGCGCGTTCGCCACGACCTCAAGATGCGCGAGGTCGAAGTCGCGCGCATCGAACAGCTCAGCCCCGGCTTCGCCAGCATCACTTTCAAGGGTGCCGCACTCTCGGATTTCACCTCGCTGTCGTTCGACGACCACGTCAAGTTCATGTTCGACGGCCCCGATGGCCAGCAGGTTCGGCGCGACTATACGCCACGCCGCTTCGACCGCCAAGCCTGCGAGGTCGACATCGAGTTCGCCCTGCACGGCCACGGCGGGGCGGCCGAGTGGGCGCGCAAGGCGCAGGTCGGCTCGAATGCCATCATCGGCGGTCCGCGCGGCTCGATGATCCTGCCTCTGGCGATGGACTGGCACCTGCTGATCGGCGACGCCAGCGCCCTGCCGGCCGTGACCCGCCGCCTGGAAGAACTGCCGCCGGCCGCCCGTGCCCAGGTGGTGCTGCTGGTGGATGCGGCCGATCGCCGCGAGTTCGCCACCCAGGCCAATGCCGACATCCACTGGGTAGCCTCGAACGAAGCGTTGTTGCAGGTGCTGAAAGACCTGCCGCTGCACAGCGGCGCGGGCCTGGCCTGGGGCGGCGGCGAAGCCGCGCTGATGGCACAGGTGCGCCAGCTACTGGTCGACAAGGGCTTGCCGCGCCAGGCCGGCCGGATCTCGGCCTACTGGAAGCAAGGCGTGGCCGACCACCACGAACATCTCGATTAAACGACGGGCGTCGGCAAGGGCTCGCCATTGAAGTGGGCCACCAGGTTGGCCACGGCCAGCCTGCCCATCGCACGCCGCGCTTCCACCGTGAAGCTGCCCACGTGGGGCGTGAGCACCACGTTATCGAGCCCGAACAGCGCTTGCGGCACATTCGGTTCGTCCTCGAACACGTCCAGTCCGGCCGCGCCAAGCCGGCCGTCGCGCAGGGCCGCGACCAGAGCGTCCTGGTCGACCACCGAGCCGCGCGCGATATTCACCAGCGTGCCTTCCGGCCCGAGCGCTTCGAGTAACCGGGCGTCGATCATGTGCCGGGTGTCGGCGCCGCCCGGCATGCACAGCACCAGCATATCGCTTTCCTCGGCCAGCGCCAGCAGCGAACTGCTGCGCTGTTCGGGCGCCGGGCCTGCGCTGCGCTGGAAATAGCGGACCTCCATCCCGAAGCCCTGCAGGCGCTGCGCCACCGCCTGCCCGATGCGGCCAAAGCCCACGATGCCCGCCACCTTGCCCTTCAGGCTGCGCGCATGGGTCAGCGGCGCCCTGGCCGGCCATTTGCCGTCGCGTACGTAGCGGTCCAGCAGCGGCAGGCGGCGCACGGTCGACAGCAGCAGGGTCACGGCGAAATCGGCCACGTCGTCGGTGAGCACGTCGGGGGTATTGGTGACATGGATGCCTTTATCGGCCAGCAGCGCCAGCGGCACCGCATCGACGCCGACGCCGTTGACCGACACGATCTCGAGCGCCGGCAGGCTGGCTACCAGTTCGGGCGTCACACCGATCATGCCCGTCGTCAGCACGGCGCGGATGCCTCCGGCGATCGTTTCCAGGGAAGCGTCGCCAGCGCCGGGAATCGCATCCATAAAATGGCACGCGAAGGATTGCCGCAACTGGTCTCGCATCTCTTGCGACCACATGCTGCCCAACACGAGAATATCTGGTTTCATCGGTAAATACCCTGCCTTATCGGTCGTTATGCATGGGTCGAGTATGCCAGAGGCGCCGGTCATTCGCCCGGCACGGGCTGTTCCATGTCACGCCGAATCCAGTACAATCCCCGGCCTTGACCACGATGCAAAGACGACGACCGCGTACACCTGCGCGCCGCACCTCGAACAAGACACATGAAGCACAACGCAGCACCCATTCCAGCCCAAGGCGCGAGCAAGCGCATCGCCTCCATCGACGTGGCCCGCGGCATCGTCATGCTCCTGATGACCGTGGACCACGTCCGCGAGACGTTCTTCCTGCAGCACCAGGTCGGCGATCCGATGGACGCGACGACCACCGACCCCGGCCTCTTCTTCTCGCGCCTGGCCGCCCATTTCTGCGCGCCGATGTTCGTGTTCCTGACCGGTCTGTCGGCCTGGTTGTACGCCAACCCGGCGACCGGCCCGCGCAGCGCCACCGGCTTTCTCGCCAAGCGCGGCGCCTTCCTGATCCTGCTCGAAATCGTGGTGATCAACTTCGCCTGGACCGGCAGCTTCACGCCGCATACCGTGTACCTGCAGGTGATCTGGGCCATCGGCCTGTCGATGCTGGCGCTGGCCCTGCTGCACCGCTTGCCCTTGCCGCTGCTGGCGGCGATCGGCGTCGCGATCGTCGGCGGACATAATGCGCTGTCGGGCCTCCACTTCGAACCGGGATCCTGGGCGGCGACGGCATGGACGGTCCTCGAACAACGCGGCTACCTGCTGGAAGATCCCGTGCGGGTCCGCATCAGCTATCCGTTGCTGGCCTGGATCGGCGTGATCCTGCTCGGCTATGCCTGCGGCCCGCTGTATGCGCGCACGACAGCGCCATCGTTGCGACAGCGCTGGCTCGTCATCGGTGGCGTCGCCAGCCTGGCCCTGTTGCTGGTGCTGCGCACCTGGAATATCTATGGCGAAACGCTGCCCTGGGCGCCGCAGGATCAATTGCTGCGCAGTGCCATGTCGTGGCTGAACTTTACCAAGTACCCGCCATCGCTCGACTTCCTGATGCTGACCCTGGGCGTCGGGCTCCTGGTGCTGGCCGGGATCGAAAAGATCGATGCGGGCTGGATGCGGGTGGCGGCGGTGTTCGGCGGTGCGCCAATGTTCTTCTACATCCTGCACCTGTACCTGCTGCTGGGCGCGCAGCGAATCGCGGCCGCAGTGCTCGACGTGCCGCGCGCCGACGTCGACCATGTGTGGCAGGTATGGCTGGGCGCCGTCGTGCTGGCCGTGCTGCTGTACTGGCCGACGAAGCGCTTCGGGCGCTACAAGCGCGAGAGTGGCAAAGCCTGGGTTAAATACCTGTAAGCACGGATAAGTTCTGTCGCGCTATTTCTTATCGCGCTAGGTTTAAGCTGACGCAAACGCGCTTGCGAATCGAATCGTGCACGGTTGGCGCCTGGCGGCAGTTGGCGTAGAGTCTCGTGATCGCAATTCGACGAGGTCGCCATCCATGTACGCCAGCAACTGGAACACCTTCGGGGCCTTCGGGGGCATCGCAACGCAAGCCCTCAAGCAAATGGACCGCAGCCGCCAGGCGCGCGGCAAACTGCTCGAGCGGGCCGGCTACGGGCCGCAACAAACACCGTCGACGGTAATCCTGGAACAACCCGGCCTGGGCCTGCGCCGCTATCAGGACGCCCCCAGCGGCGGCCCGGCGGTCCTGCTGGTGCCGGCGCCGATCAAGCGCGCCTACATCTGGGACCTGGCGCCCGACATCAGTGTGGTGCAGCGCTGGAGCGAGCGCGGCTATCGGGTCTACCTGGCCGAATGGCTACCGATGCCCGACGGCGACCCTGACGTCGGCCTCGACGACTACGGCGACCGCCTGCTGTCCACTTGCCAGCGCGCGATCGAGCAAGACAGCGGGCAAGACCGGTTGACGATCGTCGGCCATTCGCTGGGCGGCATCCTGGCCGCGATCTACAGTTGCATGCATCCCGAGCGCGTGACGGCCACCATCCTGCTCGAGTCCCCGCTGCATTTCGAGCAGGCCAGCTGTTGCTTCTCGCCGCTGGTCAACGCCACCCCGCACGCCCGCGGCATCGCCGAGGCATTCCGCCACGTGCCGGGCGTGTATCTCAACATGATGAGCGCCATGGCCGAGCCGCAGGCCTTCCAATGGGAGCGGATCGCCGACCGCTGGCTGTCGCTGCTCGACCCCATGGCGCTGGCGACCCATATGCGGGTCGAGCGCTGGACCCACGACGAATTCCCGCTGCCCGGCCGGCTGTTTACCGAGATCGTCGAATCGCTGTACCGCAACGACCAGTTCATGCAGGGCAAGCTCGACATCGGCGGGCGGACGATCGGCCCGCGCGACCTGCGCGCACCGCTCATCAGCGTAGTCGATTTCCGCAGCAAGGTGATTCCCCCGCAAGCGGTACTGCCCTTCCATGACGCGACCAGCAGCGAGCGCAAGCAGGTGATCGAATACCGCGGCGACGTCGGCGTCAACCTGCAGCACGTCGGCGTGCTGGTCGGCCGCAGTGCCCACGCGGCAATCTGGCCGGCCATCTTCGGGTGGCTCGGTGCACCCGCGCCTGGAGCCGCGCTTGCGCCAGTGGCGGATTGACGCCTTCCGGCGCCGTCCAGGAGCGCGGCGCCGCGCCGTTCCCGGCTCGCCTGCCTGCACGGGCAACGGCCTGTATTTATCAATCTGACACCTCAATCGCGCGCCGCCTGCTCTACAGTCTGGATAACATCCAGTTCCGAAAAGCGGGTGAGCGACAGTGTATTCATACGTTCCCCCATGTGCAACCACGCATGACCGGCTCCCGGTGGCCGGCTTCGTGCCTACTTGACCACGACATGGATGCAATAGAAGCGGAACGTACCATCTCAGCGCCTCACGACACCCGCCCCCGGCCGACCATCGGCCTGCGCGAAGCCGTCGCCGTCATCGTCGGCGTCGTCATCGGCGCCGGCATCTTCAAGGCCCCATCCCTCGTGGCCAGCATGAGCGGCGACGCCACCGCCATGTTCACCCTGTGGACCATGGGTGGCCTCATCTCGCTGATCGGCGCCCTGTGCTATGCCGAGCTGACCACCTCGTATCCCCATGCCGGCGGCGACTACCATTACCTGCACCGCGCCTTCGGCCGCTCGGTCGCCTTCCTGTTCGGCTGGGCGCGCTTCTCCGTGATCACCACCGGCTCGATCGCGCTGCTCGGCTTCGTCTTCGGCGACTACATGCAGCAGGCCATCCCGCTCACCATGCTGCCGGCCGGCTGGGGCAGCACGGTGTACGCGGTCGCGGTGATCGTCGGCCTGTCCGCGCTCAACCTGCGCGGCATCCGCACCGGCACCGGCACCCAGACCTTCCTGACGGTTGCCGAAATCCTCGGCCTGCTCCTGATCGTCGGCGCCGCGGCGCTGTTCACCGATCCGGCGCCGGCGCCCGCCGCGGCGGCCACCACCACGGCGGCCGGCGGCCCAGCCACCGCCGCCCTCGGCATGGCGATGGTCTTCGTCCTGCTCACCTATGGCGGCTGGAACGAGGCCGCCTACATCAGCGCCGAGATGCGCGGCGGGCCGCGCGACATGGTCAAGGCCCTCACGATGGGCATCGTCATCATCACCGTGCTCTACCTGATGGTGACCTGGGCCTACTGGAAAGTGCTGGGCATGGAAGGCATGTCCGCCTCCGAAGCCGTGGCGGCCGACGTCATGAAAGTCGCCTTCGGCCCGGCCGGCGAGAAGATCATCTCGGTGCTGGTGGCGATTTCCGCCCTCACCTCGATCAACGCCACCATGATCGTCGGCGCCCGCACCAGCTACGCCATGGGTCTCGACTGGAAGAAACTCGACCGCCTGGCCGCATGGGACGGCGAACGCGGCACCCCGACCGTCGCCATGACGGTGCAATGCGTGGCCGCCCTGGCCCTGGTCGCGACCGGCGCCGCGCTGGGCGGCGGCTTCAAGGCGATGGTCGAGTTCACGGCGCCCGTGTTCTGGCTGTTCTTCTTGCTCACCGGCATCTCGCTGTTCGTGCTGCGCCGGCGCGAGCCCAACGCGCCGCGGCCGTTCAAGGTGCCGCTGTATCCCGTGCTGCCGCTGCTGTTCTGCGCCAGCTGCGCCTATATGCTGTGGTCCAGCCTGTCGTACGTGTACAGCCAGCAGCTCGGCGGCCTGAACGCGGCCTGGATCGGCGTCGGCGTGCTGGCCATCGGCGTCGTGCTGTTGTTGTTGCTGCGCTCGAAGAGCGATCAATAATTTCCATGAGAGTTCTTACCCCCAAGTCCCTACCTGATCAAGGAGCTGTGCTGATGAACCTGCAACCTCGCCGTCGTACCCTGCTGCTGTCCACCGCCGCTGCCACCGGCCTGATGATGTTCCCGTTCGGCCGCGCACTGGCCCAGGCCGCCAAGGAAACGCCCCGCCTTGACGTGCCCTACGTTCCGACCCCGCAGGAAGTGGTCGACAAGATGCTCGACCTGGCCAAGGTCGGCAAGAACGACACGCTGTTCGACCTGGGCTGCGGCGACGGCCGCATCGTCGTCACCGCCGCCAAGGAACGCGGCGCGCGCGGCACCGGCATCGACATCGATCCGACCCGCATCGCCGAAGCCAAGGAAAACGCCAAGAAGGCCGGCGTGTCCGACCGCGCCCAGTTCCGCGTCGGCGACCTGTTCAAGACCGATTTCTCGAGCGCGACCGTCGTGACCCTCTACCTGCTACCGACGATTAATGCCAAGCTGCGTCCGCAATTGTGGAAGCAGTTGAAGGTTGGCACGCGTGTGGTGTCGCATGCCTTCGACATGGGCTCGGAATGGCCGGCCGAGAAGACGGTCGAGGTGGATGGCCGTACGATTTATTATTGGACCATTACCGAGGCGAACAAGAAGGAAGTGGCTTGATCCTCGTTCGCCAGGCGAAGCGGTTGAGGATTGAACGCGTGGACGGCGAGCCGTCCACGCCGCCGTTAGCTTGATGGAAATAGCCACTATTATCCAGTTTTGTGGATAATAGTGGTCCATGAATGTCCACGTCTCGATCGCCCAAGCATGAACCAGCTCCTGGCCATGCGCGCCTTCGTCCGCGTGATCGACACCGGATCATTCAGCCGGGCATCCGACCAGCTGGGCCTGCCCCGCTCCACGGTCAGCAAGCTGATCGGCGATCTGGAAGCCCACCTTGGCAACAAGCTGATGCATCGCACCACGCGCACGATTTCCGCCACGGCCGAAGGCGTCGAGTACTACCAGCAATCCACCCGCATCCTGGCCGAGCTCGACGCCATGGACCACGCCATGCGCGGCCAGAAGCGCAAGCCGCGCGGTCATTTGCGGATCGACGCCCCGGCCTCGTTCGCGACCACGCTGCTGATTCCCGCGCTACCCACCTTCCACCGGGAGTACCCCGACATCACGCTTGCGCTGGGCATCAGCGACCGCCCGGCCGACATCGTCGGCGAAGGCGTCGATTGCGTGATCCGGGCCGGCGAAGTGCAAGCCATGTCGATGGTTGGCCGCAAGCTGGTCGACCTGTGCTACGGCACCTTCGCCTCGCCAGCCTACCTGGCCCGCGCCGGGACGCCGCTCGCTCCGGGCGACCTCGATCGGCACGTCTGCCTGGGATACTTCTTTGCCGCGACCACGAAGCCCAATCCCCTGGTCTTCGAACGCGCCGGCGAGCGCCTGGAAATCGAATCGGGCGCGCTGTCGACCAATGACGGCAATGGGGTGCTGGCGCTGATGCTCGCCGGAATGGGCATCGGCCAGCATTTCAGGAGGATGGTGCAACCCGCGGTGGACGCCGGCGAGCTGGTGCCGATCCTCCAGGACTGGAACCGGCCACTCATGCCCTTTCACATCCTGTATCCGCCGAACCGCCATCAGAATGCACGCTTGACGGTATTCGTCGACTGGCTGATCGACACCTTCCGCGATTAGGCGCGGCCCTGCCGCCTACTCGATGATCGCGGTCACGCGAATCTCGACCCGCATATGCGGATCGCCAAGCGCGGCCACGCCAACCTCGGTCCAGATCGGTCCGCGATTCGGCATGTATTGCCGGAACAGCCGGGCGAAGGTCTCGTTGGTCTCGGGTGGGAAACCACCGACGTGATAGGACATCACTTCGATCACATGCTCCCAGGTGGCGCCGGCTGCCGCCAGCACCCGCTCCACATTCTTGAAGGCCAGTTCGATCTCGTCCACCAGTTTGTCGGGGAACTGCAAATCATCGGTCCAGCCGCCCTGGCCCGAGATCTCGACGCGGTTGCCGACCTTGACGGCCTGCGAATAGCCCAGCCGCTGGTTGAGCAACTCGCCATAACCCGGGGTGATGAAAAATTCTGCCTTGTCCATTGCGGTCCTTTCTGGATGCCTTGTTGGGAAGACGACAGATTAGCGATGTCGACGCATCGGAAACAGCCCGGTTTGCTGCCAATACTATCCACCCTGTTGCACAATCCCCCGCAAAAGGCAGAATCATCATCACCACACATTGACATAATTAGATGAGAATAGTTATCATTCCAAGTTGTTATTCAACTGTCATAGGCTGACGCGCGTTCTTCGGGACCTGTCCGCCGCCCACTCATCGTTAAAAACAGGAAAAAAGATGGAAAAGCAGGTCAGCGCCAACGGACGCCGTAACTTGAAGACCCTGACGGTCTGTGTGAGCCTCGCGCTCCCGTTCGCCGCCCAGGCGCAGTCTACCGAGAGCAACACCGCCGCCGGCACCACGGCGATGCCGCAGGTGCAGGTCCAGGCCCAGAAGCTGGCCGACGACGTCGGTTCGTACACCATCGGCCGCACCCGCACCGCGACCCCGCTCGACATGTCGCTGCGCGACACCCCGCAGTCGGTCTCGGTGATCACCCAGCAGCGCATCGAAGACCAGGGCCTGCAGACCATCACCGATGTCGTCAACAACGTCACCGGCGTCTCGGTCAACCAGTACGAAACCCACCGCGGCGCCTTCACCGCGCGCGGCTTCGAAGTCACCAATCTGCAGATCGACAATATCCCGACCACCTGGAACGCAGCCTGGAGCGCCGGCGAAGTGCTGGGCAGCCTGGCCCTGTACGACCGCGTCGAAGTGGTGCGCGGCGCGACTGGCCTGATGACCGGCGCCGGCACCCCATCGGCCGCGCTGAACCTGGTGCGCAAGCGCGCCTTCAGCAAGAAACTGGGCGGACGCATCGAAGCCACCGTCGGCCGCTGGGACAAGCGCCACGTCATGGCCGACGTCTCGACCCCGCTGAATGAATCGGGCAGCATCCGCGGCCGCTTCGTCGGCGAATACGGCGAGGGCGACAGCTGGGTCCAGCACCTCGAAAACAAGGACCGCACCTTCTACGCGACGGTCGAAGCCGACATCGGCCGCGACGGCACCCTCTCCGCCGGCTTCAGCCGCCAGAAGATGAGCCCGCGCGGCCCGATGTGGGGCGGCCTGCCCTACCGCTACACCGACGGCTCGGTCATCCCGGAAGACCGTTCGCGTACCTCCGGCACGCCATGGACCGGTTTCGACAACCAGTACGACAACTTCTTCGCCGACTACGAGCACCGCTTCGCCAACGGCTGGAACCTGCGCTTCACCTATACCGACGCCACCCGCGACGGCGACTCGCGCCTGCTGTACCAGTATGGGGTGCCCGACCGCGTGACTGGACTGGGCCTCGCCCCGTCCCCCGGTTCCTACGTGATCCAGACCAAGCAGAAGGACTTCGGCATCCACGCCAGTGGCCCGTTCACCGCGTTCGGCCGCGAACACCAGGCGGCGGTCGGCTACCTGCATGCCAAGACCGACTTCTACGCGAACAACCGTTCCGTCCAGTTCCCGGGCCTGCCCGCAGGTGACGCGCCGCCGATCGGCGACTTCAACAACTGGAACCCGGCCAGCTACCCGACCCCGACGTGGGGAGCGGAAGCTCGCTACCAGGACAGCGAAACGACCCAGCAGGGCCTGTACGGCATGGCGCGCTTCTCTCTCACCGACCAGCTCAAGGCGATCGTCGGCGCGCGCGTGACCAAGTATGAAAGGGATGGCGGCGGCGCGTGGGAGGCCCCGTACGCGATCAAGCATTCCAGCGAGGTCACGCCGTACGCCGGCCTGGTGTTCGACCTGAACGACACCTACTCGCTGTACGCCAGCCATACCAGCATCTTCGAGCCGCAGAACCGGCGCGGCCTGGCCAATACCATCCTCGACCCGATCGAAGGCAAGGCCAGCGAGGCCGGTATCAAGGGCGAGTTCTTCGACCGCCGCGTGAACGCTTCGCTGGCGGTGTTCCACCTCAAGCAGGACAACCTGGCCCAGGTCGCCGGCCAGATTGACCGCGACGGCAGCGGCCCGCAGGGCCTTGAAGACTACTATCGTCCAGCCGATGGCGCCACCAGCAAGGGCATCGAGCTGGACGTCTCGGGTGAAATCATGTCGGGACTGAACGCCAGCATCGGTTACTCGATCTTCCGCGCCAAGGAAGCCAATGGCGTCGACTTCAACTCGATCTATCCACGCAAGACGCTGCGCGCCTTCGCCACCTATCGCCTGCCAGGCGCATGGAGCAAGCTGACCGTCGGCGGCGGCGTCAACTGGGAAGGCAGCTCGTATACGGTAGACACCGCCGTAGGCGCTGGCGTCGACCCCCGCATCGAGCAGGGTTCGTTCGCCCTGGTCAACCTGATGGCCCGCTACGACTTCACCAAGCAGCTGTCGGCCCAGCTAAACGTCAGCAACGCGACCGACAGGACCCATTTCGCGATGTTCGCCGGCTTCAACCAGATCACCTACGGCGCACCGCGCAATACCACGCTGACCTTGCGCTACCGCTTCTGATGTCCTGAAGCGCTGACATGAACGGGGCGCCGCAGCGATGCGGCGCCCCGTTTGCGTTGGCGTGCACGACGATTTCGCCCTCCCGGTAGAATGGGGGTCAATTGTCACATCGGGAGAAAAAACATGAAACGAACCGCACTAGTCGTCGGCGTCACCGGCATCGGCGGCAACCACGTCGCGCGCGAACTGCTGGCCCAGGGCTGGGACGTCATCGGCCTGTCGCGCCGCGCGCCGCAAGACTTGCCCGCCGTGCGCCACGTCGCCGCCGACCTGCTCGACCCCGCCGCATTGAACGCCGCGCTGGCCGACATCGACCCGACCCACGTCTTCATCACCACCTGGATGCGCCAGGACACCGAGGCCGAGAACATCCGCGTCAATGCCGCCCTGGTGCGCAACCTGCTCGACGCGCTGGCGCCGAAGAACAGCTTGCGCCACGTCGCGCTGGTCACCGGCCTCAAACACTATCTCGGCCCATTCGAAGCCTACGCCAGCTCGGGCACGCTGCCCGACACCCCGCTGCGCGAAAGCCAGCCGCGCCTGCCGCTCGAGAACTTCTATTATGCGCAAGAAGACGAAGTCTATGCCGCCGCCGCGCGCGATCGCTTCACCTGGACCATCCACCGTCCGCACACGGTGATCGGCCTGGCGGTCGGCAACGCCATGAACCTGGGCACCACGCTGGCCGTCTACGCGACCATCTGCAAGGAAACGGGACGCCCGTTCCAGTTCCCCGGATCGGGCGCGCAGTGGAACGGCCTGTCGGACGTCACCGATGCCCGCATGCTGGCCAGGCAGCTGGTATGGGCGGCGGACACCGACGCCGCACGCAACGAGGCCTTCAATATCGTCAATGGCGACGTGTTCCGCTGGAGCTGGCTGTGGCCGAAACTGGCCGGGTTCTTCGGCGTGCCGGCAGCCGGCTTCGACGGCACGGTGCGGCCGCTCGAGGCGGCGATGGCGAACGACCACGCCGTATGGCGCGAGATCGCCGCGCGCCATGGCCTGGTCGAAGCCGACCTCGATCGGCTGGCCTCGGCCTGGCATACCGACCTCGACCTCGGCCGTCCGCTCGAGGTGATGACCGACATGGCCAACAGCCGCCGTCTGGGCTTCACCGCCTACCAGGCCACCGATGCGTCGTTCTTCGACCTGTTCGCGCGGCTGCGCGCCGAGCGCCTGATCCCTTGATGCCTCAGCCGGCCGGACAGGCCGGCGCCCGTCCGTCGGCCTGGCCGCGCACCGCCTGCGCGATCGTGGCCGACAACTTGGCCAGCGCCGCCCGGTGGCCCGCCACCAGGGCGTCGTGGCCCCCTCCTACCGGCTCCTGGAACACGCTGCGGCAAGTCTGCACCTCGCCGCCATCGAGCCGGCGCACGCTCCAGACGGCATCGATCAGCGCATAGCTGCCCGGCTGCGACTCGAAGCGCTGGACGTCGGCGCCAACCCGGTACACCGTGCTGTCTTTCGGCGCCGCGCTGCGGTAGACGTCCACCGCGCCCAGCTGGGCCGCAATGCCCAGCGACAGGCTGCTGCCGATTTCTTCGGCCAGCGGTCCGGCCCAGCGGTGGTGTTCTTCCAGGTCGATCCGGCCGCCGGCTGCATTCACCACGATCTGCGGTCTGCGCAACTGGCCCGGCAGCGTCACCGGACGCATCTCGAAGTACAGCGGCGCAGCGGCGGCGATGGTCGGCACGACCGTCGCCGGACCGCCGCTCAAGGTATAGAAGCGGTCGACTGGCGTGCTGCCGCAGCCGGCAAGCACGGCGCCAAGCAGGGCGACGGCCAGGCGGCGCGAAATGGGGGACGACGTCATCACTTCTTCTCCTGGGGTTTGCCGCGGATGATCGACTGCGGATTGCGTTCGAGGTAGTCGGCCAGCGCGTTCAGCTTGGCCATGGTGTCCGACACTTCCTGCAAGGCCTGGCGCAGGTCCGATTGCAGCGGCGAGTCTTGCGCCAGCAGGTTCTCGGCGCGCGCGAAGGTGCCTTTCGCCGCGGTCAGGGTCGCGGTCATCTCCGGCAGCACCTGGCCCTCGAGGCGAGCAAGAGTCGCATTCGCCTGCGCCAGCGTGCGGTTCAGGTTGGCGCCGATCTCGTCGAACGGCACCTTGTCGAGTTTATTGGCGATGCGCGCCACCTGGCTTTGCAGCTCGTCGAGCTGGCCCGGCACGGTCGGCAGCACGGCCAGCTCGCCCTGCTTGCCCAAGGTCGCCTTGCGCGCGTTGGGGAAGAAGTCGAGCGCGACGTACAGCTGGCCGGTGAGGATGTTCCCGTTGCGCAGCTGGGCGCGCAGGCCGCGGCCCACCATCATGCCCATCATCTCCTCGCCGTCGCGGCCCTGGTTCAGGGCGTTCATGAAGTCCTGGCCCAGGCGGCCCGGGTACATATCGATCACGACCGGCATATTGAAGCGGCGCCGCTCGCGGTCCCATTCGATGCCGACGCTGCGCACCTCGCCCAGCGCCACGCCGCGAAAGTCGACCGGCGCGCCTGGCGCCAGGCCGCGCAGCGACTGGTCGAAGTACACCAGGGCGGTGGTGGCCGGGCCGTCCGGCGGACGCAGGGCCGCGGCGCGGTCTTCCGCCAGCCGGTAACGGCTGCCCGCCGGGGCCGGTGCGGCGGGTTTCTTGCCGTCGGTCGACTCGAAGGCGATGCCGCCGGTGGCCAGGGCGGCCAGCGATTGCGTGTTCAGTTTCAGGCCACTGGCGTCCAGCCGCAGGTCGACGCCGCTGGCGTGGTACCAGCGCGTGTCAAGGCCGACGAAGCCGATGTACGGCTCCTCGACGAACACCGACATGTCGATCCCCTGGCCGGCCTTGTCCAGCTCGACCTTGGCCACCTGGCCCACGCGCACGCGCCGGAAATACACGGGCGAGCCGGGGGCCACCGAGCCCAGTGTGTCGGCGTGCAGCAGGTATTCGCGGCCCTTCAGGCCGATCGGGATCGCCGGCGCCGTCTCCAGGCCGGTGAAGGCATTGCTGGTCTCTTCCGACGTGCCGGGCGCGGCGCCGATATAGGGACCGGACAGCAGGGTGTTCAGTCCCGACACGCCGCTGGCGCCGATTTGCGGGCGCACCACCCAGAACCGCGAATCGTCGGCGGTGAAGCGGCCGGCTTCCTTGGCCATCTCGATCTTGGCCACGACGCGGTTGCCATCGTCGGCCAGGGTCACCGATACCACGCGGCCGATGTCGACGTCCTTGTACTTGACCCGGGTGGTGCCGGCTTCCAGCCCTTCGCCGGTGGCGAAATAGACGTACACCGTCGGGCCCGTGTTGGTCATCCAGTGCACCACCTGCCAGGCGCCGATGATGGCCGCCAACAGCGGGATCAGCCAGATCAGCGACGGCAGCCAGCGGCTCGGGCGGTCCACGTCGGGCGAGGAAGGCCCCAGGGCCGGCGGTCGCTGCGGCGTTCCTGCGCCGTCTTGTTCAGGCATGTTTTTCTCCATTCGATTCGATAGGGTCCCAGATCAGGCGCGGGTCGAACTGGTGCGAGGCGACCATGGTCACGATCACCACGCAGCCGAAGGCGATCGCGCCGGGACCGGCGGTAATCGTCGCCAGCGCATCGAAGCGCACCAGCGCCACGGTCAGCGCGACCACGAAGATGTCGAGCATCGACCAGCGGCCGACGAATTCCACGACACGGTAGGCGCGGGTGCGCGCCAGCGGCGCCGTGCGCGAGCGCAGCTGGGCGGTCGCGTTGAGCCAGGCCAGCGCGACCAGCTTCGAGACCGGCACCACCACGCTGGCGATGAAAATGATGATCGCCAGGCCCGGCGAGCCGGTATTCCAGAACAGCAGCACGCCGCTCATGATGGTGTCGCCCTCGGTGCCGCCGCCGATCATGCGGGTATACATCACAGGCAGAATATTGGCCGGAACATAGAGCAGCGTGGCCGCGGCCAGCATCACCCAGGTCCAGCCGATGCTGTTGGGGATCCGCCGGTGCAGCGCGGCGCCGCAGCGGCGGCAATGGGCGGCGCCGTCGCGCCCCCGGTGCCAGGGATGGCCGTTGACCAGGCCACAGGCGCCGCAAGCGAGCAAGGTGTCCGGCGCGTGGGCCACCGCCTGTGGCGTCGGTTCGGCCACCGGCCGCGGCGCCAGGCGGTCGGCCAGCTCCCACAGCGCCTTTGGTTCATGGCGCATCACAAGCGCGCACAGGATGGTCAGCACGCCGAAGGCGAACAACCCGGGGTGCGGCACGACCCGCGCCATGCTGGTCATCTTGATGACGGTGATCAGGATGCCGATCATGAGCACCTCGGTCATCGCCCAATGGCGCGCGCCCTGCACCACGCGCAGCAGCAGGTTGAAACCGGGAACCCGCCGGCCCCGGCGCAAGCCGATGGCGACGTACAGCAGCGAAGCCAGTTCCAGGCCGGGGAAGATGACCGCGCACAACAGCACCATCGCGGCGACCACCTGCATCCCCTCGTTCCACAACACGCCCACCGCCTGCAGCAAGGTTGCGCCGGTGACGATGCCGCCCAGTTCCAGCGTGACAATCGGGAAGCTCTGGGCCAGCAGATAGACCAGCACCGCGCCCAGGGTCAGCGCGACCAGCGAGTCGGCGCGGCGCAGCGGGCTACCGGCATGCCAGCGGTATAGCTCGTGGCGGCAGCGCGTGCAGCGCGCGCGCTCGCACGAGTTCAACGGCTCCCTGTGGTACAGGCAGCCGCAGTCATGACAGCCGATCAGATGCTCCGCGCTCAATCGTTCTCCCTACAACAGTGCTTTGGCACTATGTATTATGACCGGAAGCAATTGAGCGTGCAGCTAGATCGACATCGCGTGCGCGGCCCGGGTTCAGAAGCGGACCTTGACGAAGGCCGATGGCCCCTTCAGTTTCAGGTCGAGGTCGGCCGTGCGGTCGCCATTGCGGTGCAGGTCGATCTTCTGGACGTTGTAGTCCACCACCAGGCCGACGTTCTTGTGCGGGAACCATTCGACGCCGACCGAGCCGTTCCAGACGTGGCCTTCGACCGTGCCGCCGTTCTTCTTGATGCCGGAACCTTCGGCGTACACGCGCCATTGTTCGTTGAGCGAGTGGCGCCATGCCAGCTCGACGGTCGGCGCCCAGACGCTGTCGCTGCCCGAGGCCGAGCCGCTGAACGAATAGTTCTCGACCGGATTCGAGGCGCTGAGGTTCGCTTCGGCCGAGCCGGAAATCTTGGCGCGCAGGTAGGCGGCGCCCAGGCCGATGCCAAAGGCATTTTTCTCCTTGCCAAGCCACCATTTGTACGAGAAGCGGGCCATTTCCAGGCGCAGGTCGGCATCGGCGCTGATGGTGCCCGCCACCGGCCGGCCTTCGTAGACGGTGTCGCCGCTGGCGGTGCCGGCCCAGTCTTCGTCGAAACGGAAGTAATCGAACGACAGGCCATGGCTGTCGCCGATCAGGACCTCGGCCTTCACGCGCGGCAGGGTGACGTCGTCGATCTTTTCGTCGGGCGTGTCGACCCGGCCGTAGTTGGTGTCGCCACCGATATGGATCTTCGGTTCGGCGCGGAAGGCGCCGGCCGAGATGCTGATGCGGTCGAGGGCGGGCGACTGCTGCGCCTGGGCCATGCCGGCCGTCGTGGCGCCCAGCAGGATGGCGCCCTTCAGGGCGGTGACGATGGTGGTATTGAGGGTGGACAGGGCGGCGCGTTGTGCGGGACGGGACATGGTGGTGGCTCCGATAAAAAGTGTTGTTTAAGTGCCCGCCAGACTTCGTCTTGACGCGGCAACAATTTATTATCGCAAGATGCCAGATTAACAACGCGCACGATTGAACTGACTTTGTGGTCAGCAAACGACAGCAACCGACAATCGACACCATGTGTTAGCTGGCGCACCGCGCCCTGCAAAAGGTCAGCCGTATACGCGCTGGCATCGCGTATCATCAGGCAACATTAATTTTTCGCCCACCTTTTCCGCGCCCGCCGATGAAGCAATACACCCTGCCGCAGAACTCCTTTCTCCTGTTACTGGCGATCGTCACCATCGCCTTCATCTGGATCCTGCTGCCCTATTCTGGCGCCGTGTTCTGGGGCGTGGTATTCGCCATCATCTTTGCGCCATTGCAGTCGCGCCTGCTGCGCGCTACCAAGGGCAAGCCCACCGTCGCCGCCCTGTTGTCGCTGCTGGTGATCATCCTGATGGTGCTGTTTCCGCTGGCCCTGATCACTTCCTCGCTGATCAATGAAGTCACCGCGATCTACGCCCGTGTCAGCGCCGGCCAGGTCAACGTCGCCTCCTACTTCAACCTCGTGATCCGGGCCCTGCCGGATTGGGCGATCTCGCTGCTCGAGCGGTTCGAGCTGACCAACCTGGCCTCGCTGCAGGACAAGATCGCCGAAGGCGCGGCCCAGATCAGCCAGGCCACCGCGCACTACGCCCTCAATATTGGCCGCAATACGCTCGATTTCGTGGTCAGCATGACCATCATGCTGTACCTGCTGTTCTTTCTGCTGCGCGACGGCCGCATCCTGGCCGCCCGCATCCAGCGCGCGGTGCCGCTGTCGGTCGAATACAAGGGCCGCCTGTTCCAGAACTTCACGACGGTGATTCGCGCTACCGTCAAGGGCAATGTCTTGGTGGCGATGGCCCAGGGTGCGCTGGGCGGCCTGATCTTCTGGGCGCTGGACGTCAGCGGCGCGCTGCTGTGGGGCGTGGTGATGGCCTTCCTGTCGCTGCTGCCTGCCGTCGGCGCCGCCTTGGTCTGGGGCCCCGTGGCGATCTATTTCCTGGCCACGGGCGATATCTGGCAAGGCATCGTACTGGCGGCGTATGGCGTACTGGTGATCGGCCTGGTCGACAATATCCTGCGCCCCATCCTGGTCGGCAAGGACACCAAGTTGCCGGATTATGTGATCCTGCTGTCGACCCTGGGCGGGATGGCCTTGTTCGGACTGAACGGCTTTGTCATCGGACCGGTGATCGCGGCCTTGTTCATCGCGGCCTGGGACCTGTTCTCGCGGGCCGACGAATTCCACGAGCCGCCCGAAGTCGAATAAGAACCTACCGGGATAGGTTCTATGCCCTATAAACAAAACGCCCTGCTCGAAGCAGGGCGTTTTGTTTTGAAACCCGGCGCGGGTTACTTCTGCTGAGCGTGCGCTTCCAGGCGGCGGGCGACGGCCGGCGAGACGGCATCGGCCCCGCGGGTCATGCGGTACAGGGCCCAGACGTCACCCGCGTCGGCGCTGCGTGCGACCGCGCCAGCGGCCGCTTTCGCACGCACGAAGTTCGCGAGCGTGGTAGCGAAGGCCGACAGTTGGGCTGCGAAGGTTGGGCGAAGCGACAGGGTGGACATGATGTTCTCTTTCGTGTGGGTTCTGGTATGACTCCAGTATGGGCTCTCCAAGATAGAAATCAAATTGTGATTCATGATGTTCGTCATTCACAATTCAACTATCTCATCGGACGCGGGTCATACGCACCGTGTATGTCAATTCGATCAGGTCGCCACCGTCATCACCGAGCGCATGATTTGCAACACTGCTGGCCCCAGCAGCACGACCAGCAGCGCCGGAAAGATACAAAAAATCAGGGGGAACAACAGCTTGGTCGCGATCTTGGCCGCCTTCTCCTCGATCAGCTGGCGCCGGCGCGTGCGCAGTTGCTCGGATTGCACTCGCAGCGCGGTGCCGATGCTGGTGCCGAAGCGCTCGGCCTGGATCAGCATCTTGGCCAGCGCATCGACGTCCTCGACGCCGGTGCGCAGGGCCAGGTTGCGCAGCGCCTTGTCCTTGCTGCTGCCGGCGCGCAGTTCCAGCGTCACCAGTTGCAGCTCCTCGGCCAGCACCGGGCTTTTCAGGCCGATCTCGCTACCCACCCGTGCCAGCGCCGCATCCATCGCCAGGCCCGCCTCCACGCACACCGTCATCAGGTCCAGCGCATCCGGGAAGCTCTCGAAGATCTCGCGCTGGCGGTTGGCGATGCGGCGCCGCAGGGCGATGTCGGGCACGTAGTACCCGATCGCGGCGGTGCCGACCAGGTACAGGAAGGTCAGCACCAGCGGGCGCTCGTTATGGTGCGGCAGCGCGATATACACCATCAGCGGCAGGCCGATCGTCAGCGCCGTCTTGCCGGCGTGGAACAGGCCCGGCACCGACGGCGCGCGCCAGCCGGCATTGATGAAGCGAAGCCGCACCGGCGAGGTTTCCCAGCCCTCGGCCGGCACCGACAGTCTTGCCAGCGGTTCGGCCAGGCGCGCCAGGCGCTCGCGCCAGTTGCCGGCGCGGCTGGCGCTCGGCGTGTCGCGTTCATCGAGCGCCACCAGGCGCGCTTTCACGGGATCGCGCGTGAGCAGCAGCATCGCGCCCACGGCCACGCCGAACACCAGCACGAACATCGCCGCCAGCATCACGATTTGAGGCATCGTCATTTGTCTGTATCCTGAAAATCACATGCGGATGCGCACGATCTTGCGGATCGCCAGCACCCCGAAAGCCATCATGCCCAGCGCCGCGCCGGTCAACTGGCGGCCCACCGGGTCATTCACCAGCACGCCCATCGTTTCCGGATTGACGGCGTACATCATGAAGCCGGCGCCGAACGGGAGCAGGCACAGCACCCAGGCCGAGATCCGGCCCTCGGCCGACAGCACGCGCACCTGGCCGGCCAGTTTCTGGCGGTCGCGGATGATGCCCGAGATCGAGGTCAACAGTTCGGTCAGGTTGCCGCCGCTCTCGCGCTGGATCAGCACCGCCACCACGAAGTACTGCAAGTCCATGCTCGGCACCCGCTGCGCCAGGTTGTTCAGGGCATCGGCCATCGACACGCCGAAGTTCACTTCGTCGAACGCGGTCTTGAATTCCTCGCCCAGCGGCGCCGCCACTTCGTCGGCCACCAGCTTGAGCGCAGTCGGGAAAGCGTGGCCGGCGCGCATCGCCCGGCTCATCATGTCCAGCGCCTCCGGCAGCTGGCGCTCGAAACGCGCCATGCGGCCGTCGCGCGCACGCGCCAGGCGCAGCAGCGGCAGGCTGGCGGCGCCAAGCGCGCAGCCCAGCACCGCGGCCAGCGACAATCGCAACGCCAGCGCGGCCACCAGGCCGGCGCCCAGGCAGGCCGCGCACACGGCGAGCAGCGAGGCGACCAGTTGCGCGCTGCCGGCCTGCAGCAGCATGCGGTCGAGGCGGCGCGCGCCCGGCAGGCGGCGCAGCAGCGGCTCGAGGTCCGGGTTGTCGGACAGGCGCCGGTCCTTGGTGATGGTGACGTCTTCCTGGCGCGTATCGCTCTTGATGACGCTGCGCAGCCGGCGCGCGATGCGTTCGGTCTCGGGATCGCGGCTCGCCTGCCAGGCCGTGTAGACGCCCCAGACCAGCAGCATGACCGCCGCGAACAGCATCAGGATGAACAGGATGAAGGTGGTATCCATATAGTGGCTCAGCGCGGCTCGAAGATGTGCGGCGCCAGGTTCACGCCGAAGGTGCGCAGGCGCTCGGCGAAGTGCGGCCGCACACCGGTGGCGGTGGCGTGCCCGATCACCGCGCCGTCGTCCGCCACCCCGGTCTGGCGGAAGGTAAAGATCTCCTGCATCGTGATCACCTCCCCTTCCATGCCCGTCACTTCCGAGATCGACAGCACCTTGCGCTTGCCGTCGGTCAGGCGCGATACCTGGACCACCACCCCGACCGCGGACGCGATCTGCTGGCGCATGGCCTTCGGCGGCAGGTTCGGCGCCGCCATGCTGATCATGTTTTCCAGGCGCGTCAGGGCGTCGCGCGGGGTATTCGCGTGGATGGTCGCCATCGAGCCTTCGTGGCCGGTATTCATGGCGCCCAGCATGTCCATCGCTTCTTCGCCGCGCACCTCGCCCAGGATGATGCGGTCGGGGCGCATCCGCAGCGCGTTCTTGACCAGCGCGCGCTGGCTCACCTCGCCCTTGCCCTCGATATTGGCGGGGCGGGTTTCCAGGCGCACCACGTGCGGCTGCTGCAGTTGCAGCTCGGCCGCATCCTCGACCGTCACCACCCGCTCGTAGTGGCTGATGAAGCCCGAGATCACGTTGAGCATGGTGGTCTTGCCGCTGCCGGTGCCGCCCGAGATCAGGATATTGACCTTGGCCTTGCCCAGGCCCTGCAGCACTTCGGCCATGTCGGCCGTCATGCTGCCATACGACACCAGGTCGGCCAGGCGCAGCGGGTCGGCGGAAAAACGCCGGATCGACATCACCGGGCCGTCGATCGCCAGCGGCGGGATGATCGCGTTCACGCGCGAGCCGTCCGGCAGGCGCGCGTCGACCATCGGGCTCGATTCGTCGATGCGGCGGCCCACGCGCGAGACGATCTTGTCGATGATCTTCATCAGGTGGGCGTCGTCGGTGAAGGTCACGTCGGTCAGTTCCAGCTTGCCGCGCCGCTCGACATAGACCTGCTTGTGGGTGTTGACCAGGATGTCCGAGACGCTCGGATCGGCCAGCAGCGGCTCGAGCGGGCCGAAGCCCAGCATCTCGTTCTGGATGTCGCGGGTCAGCGTCTTGCGCTCGGCGTCGTTGATGACGACCATCTCTTCTTCGAGCAGGCGCTCGACCAGCAGGCGCAGCTCTTGCCGGATCTGGTCCTGGTTCAGGCGCTGCATGCTTTCCAGGTCGACGCGGTCGAGCAGCGCCTCGTGGATGCGGGCCTTGAGCTGGTGGTAGGCCCGGTTGTCGATCGGACCGCCGCGCTGGGCGACCGGCTTCGGTGCGGCGCTGCCGCTGGCGAGACGCTCGCGCAGCGAAGAAGGTGGAAGCATGTTCATGGTGGACTCTCCTTGTCTCAGACGTCGGTCTTGCGGCGCTTGAACAGGCGCGCCATCAGGCCCGCGCCCTGCACCGGCGCGGCTTCGCCGGTCAGGCCGCGCGCCATCGCCATCAGGGCATGGCTCAGCTGGCTGTCCGGCGCCAGGCGCGTGATCGGCACGCCCTGGTTGACCGACCTGGCGGCGGCGTCGTAGTGGTTCGGCATCGTGCGCAGCTGGGTGGTGTCGAACGCTTCTTCCAGGTCCTTGAGGCGGATATCGCTGTTGTTGTCGTGGCGGTTGACGATCAGCTCGACCTTGTCGTTGCCGTATTCCAGGTTGCGGAACACGCCCAGCAGCCGCTTGCCGTCGCGGATGTACGGCAAGGTGGTCTGCAGCACCGGGTAGATGGTGTCGGCATGGTCGAGCGCGCGGACGCTCACCGGGTCCAGGCTGCGGCCGACGTCGAGCACGATGAAATCGTACTGGCGGCGCGCCAGCTTGATGATGGCGTCGATGTGCTCGGGCTTGACGTCGCTGGCGTGGGCGGGATCCGACGGCGCGGCCAGCACGCTGAAGTTCGGGGTCACGCTGACCATGCTCGAGGACAGGAAGGACGGGTCCAGGCGGTGGATCTGCGTGGCGACGTCCGACAGCGTTGCCAGCGGCTTGCTGTCCGAGACGAACAGCGAGGCGTCGCCGAACTGCAGGTTCATGTCGATCAGGGCCACGCGCTTGGCGCCGCCGGCGCTCAGTGCATAGGCCAGGTTGGTGGCCAGGAAGGTCGAGCCGCTGCCGCCCTTGCACGAGATGAAGGCCAGCACCCGGCCCTGGGCCGCGCCCTGGCTGCCCAGTTTCTCGGCCACGTGGTCGACGGCCGCGACCAGGTCCGCGGGCGCGGGCCGCGCGGCCAGTACCTCGCGCACGCCGGCGCGCATCGCGCGCAGCAGGAAATCCTGCGACAGGTCTTCGGACAGCACGATGAAGGCCATGCGCGGGAACAGGTGGCCCAGGCGCTCGAGCTGGTCGAGTTCACCCTCGTCGGCGCGCGGGGCGTCGACGACCAGCAGGTCGGGCACGGCTTCGTCGGCCATGGTCGACAGGCGCGCGGCGGTGCCGGCGATCATGTCGACTTCGTCGCTGCCGGGCCGGGCGCGCAACTGGCGCGACAGCTCGATCAGGTGGCGCTCGTCGCGCGAAAGGACTGCGATCTTCATGGTGGCTCTCTTGCTGGTCTCTTATTTGTCGCCGAAGGCGCTGGCGTTGCTCTGCGCGGCAGGGGTCACGTACGATTGCTGGTAGTTGGCGTAGCCCGCCACCGCGGCGCGTCCATCGGCGCCGCGCTCCACGCGCGGCTGCGACGGGATCGTCTGGCTGGCCAGCATGGCGCGCACGCTGTCGCCGTTGGTGGCCGGGCCGTCGCTGGCACAGCCGGCCAGGACGCCCAGGGTAGCCAGCAGGCTGGTGTTCAGGATGGTCTTCACGGTCACTCCTTCGAAACGGTGGCGGCAGCGGCAGGCTTGCCTTCGTGCTGTCCGCCGAGCAGGAATTCGGCGCGGGTCGGCTGCACGTATTTATCGGTCGGCAGCGCCGGCACGGCTTCCATCGGCTTGGCCAGGCGCGGCGTCACGATGAACACCAGCTCGGTGCGGTCGTTCTGGAAGTCGCTGCTCCGGAACAGGGTGCCCAGCACCGGCACTTCGCCCAGGAAGGGGAAGCGCTTGATATTACTCGTCACGTTATTGCGGATCAGGCCCCCGATGGCAAAGCTCTGGCCGTCCAGCAGCTGCACGGTGGTCGAGGCGCGGCGGGTGGTGAACGACGGCAGGATCGCGGTGGCGCCGCTGCCCGTGCCGCTGGCGCTGATGCCGATGCCTTCGCGGTTCAGTTCCGATACTTCGGGCGCCACGCGCAGGTTGATGCGTCCGCCGGCCAGCACGGTCGGCATGAACTTGACCGCCACGCCGTATTCCTTTTCTTCGAGCGTGATGGTGTTGGCGCCGGCGGCGCCCGACTGCGCGACCGGGATGAAGATCTTGCCGCCGGCCAGGAAGCTGGCTTCCTGGCCGCTGATGGCCATCACGTTCGGCTCGGCCAGGATCTTGACCAGGCCATCGCGCTTCTCGCCATCGACCGTGAGTTCCTTGATGCCGGTGCCGACGCCGCCGATGGTACCGGCGCCGCCGCTCAGCAGGGCCGAGGCGATGCCATAGGTCCAGTTGCCGTTGGTCTTGCTGAAACCGGCCTTGGCGCCAAGCTGGTCGACCAGCGATTTCGACACTTCGGCGATCTTCACTTCGAGCATCACCTGCTGCGGCGCGGCGATCGTCAGCATGTTCAGCACCCTGGCGCCGGCCGACTCGGTCGCTGCGCCGCCAGCCGCGGCGGCGGGTGCGCCGACGCCGGCCGGCGACGGGCTGCCGGCGCCCGCACTCGCATCGGCACCGGATGGCGCGGCGGCGGCCTGGAAGGCGCTGGCCAGTTCCACCAGCTGGCTGGCGACGATGGCGTCGCTCACCATGCCCGACAGGATCAGCGCATTGCCGCTGCTGCCGATGCGAATGCCCTTCTCTTGCGGGAACAGCGTGTCGATCTGGCTGCGCAGCGCCGCGGTATCGACGCCGACGGCGATGTCGATCACGGTCGACTTCTTGTCGCGGCCGGAGACGATCAGGTTGGTCGTGCCGACGCTGCGCGCCACGATCACGACCTCGCCTGAATTCGGGACCACCACGTTCGCGACTTTCGGGTCGCCCACGGTGACCTGGCTGGCCGGAGTGCAGAAGCGCTTGATGAGCGACTTGCCGCGCACCAGTTCCAGGCGCGGAGCGCTGTCGCTGCGCAGGTCGATGCAGTCGTTGGCGGCGGCCTGGCCGGCGGCCAGCGCCAGGGTCAGGCTCGAAGCCAGCAGGGTTTGATTGAACTGTCGGTGCATGATGGTCTCGGTTAAAAACTTTGCGAAGCGGCGTCCAGGCCGCGGATCACGAGCACGCCGTCGTTACGTGGGGCGGCGCTCTGGCGTACCGGGGCGGCGGCGCGCGGGGCCGGCTCGGAGGCGGGTTCGGCGACCGGCTGGGCGGCAGTGCGTTCCGGCAGACCGAGCACCGACTCGCGGGTCGCGCCGCTGGTGGCGGCCGGCTGCGGGTCGACCTGGTTGCGCAGCACCAGCGACAGTTCGCCGATCGAGCGCGCCAGGTCGAGCTTTTCGACCTGTTCCGGCGTCAGTTCGAGCGTCACGGCGTTCACGACGCGCGGCTTGCTGTCGTCGACCGTCGATTCCTGGGCCACGGCCAGCACCAGGATCCGCTCCAGCACGATCTTCGAGATCGACGGCGAAGCGGCCAGGTCGCTGCCGGTGGCCTGCAGGTTGACCAGGATGTCGACGTAGTTGCCCGGCAGTGCGAAGCCGGCCACTCCGACCACGTCGTTGACGCGCACGGTCATGGCGCGCTTGCCGGCGGTGACCACCGACGACAGGCCGCCCAGGGTGCCCTTCGGAGCCAGCTTCGATTCGACGATCGGTTCGCCGACCAGGATCTCGGCGCGCGCGATGCGGCCTTCGAGCGCCTTGATGTCGGTGACCGCGCCCGGCGGCACCGAGGTGGCCGGCCATTCGGACAGCTTCAGGCTGGTGGGAGCCAGGCGCGAACCCTGGTTGATGTTCGCCATCGCCACCACCACCTGGCTGCCGGACGGGCCTTGTTCGCCCATCCACTTGGCCGCCATCACGACGGCGCCCAGCGCCAGCAGCAGGGCCACGCCGATGATCAGGATTGCTCTCGAGTTACGCATTGTTGTACTCCACGGTGCCGCGTTCGCGGCGTTCAGTCTCTAGGGGGCGGCCGGCGGCGCCGGCGGCAAAATAGTTATCCCAGGCCCAGTCGATGGTGCGGCGCGACAGCTCCGGGGCCTGTTCTTCATAGCGCGCCAGGTCGCGCAGCTGGCGCATCAGGTCGCGCGGGTAGCAGGCCAGCAGCGGCACCTTACGCTCGCCGTGGCGCGCCAGCAGGTAGTCGAAGGCGTCGGCGTCGAACTCGACGCCGACTTTCGCGCAGGCCTGGCGGAACAGCGCCGCATACTCGTCCTGCGACGCCGCCGGCACTTCGATCTTGTAGCCCAGGCGGCGCAGGAAAGCGCCGTCCGACAGCCGCTGCGGCACGAAGTTCGACGAGAACACGACGATCACGTCGAACGGGATCTGGAAGCTGTGGCCGGTGTGCAGCGTCAGGTAGTCGACGCCGCGGTCCATCGGCACGATCCAGCGGTTCATCAGGGCTTCCGGGGTGCAGCGCTGGCGGCCCAGGTCGTCGATGATGAAGATGCCGTTGTTCGATTTCAGGTGCGGCGGCGCCTGGTACAGGCGGGTATGCGGGTCGAAGCGCAGGTCCAGCATGTCGAGGGTGAGCTCGCCGCCGGCCAGCGCGGCCGGACGGCGCACGCCGCGCACCCAGCGTGCGTCCGGCGCACTGCCGCGATCCAGGCCGCTGCCCAGGACTGCCCCCTCGCCCGCCACCACGTGCTGCACCGCGTCGAAGAATGGAATCACTTCGCCATCGACCATCAGCGCATACGGCACCGAGATGGCGCCGACCAGCAGCTCGCGCAGGCGCTCGGCCAGGTAGGTCTTGCCGCTCCCGGCCAGGCCGTGCAAGAAGATCGCGCGGCCCGAGTTCATCGCCGCGCCCAGCTGGTCGAGCACCAGCGGGTTGACCACGATGCCGTCGAAGGCCCCCGCCATCGCGCCGCGCGTGACCTGCATCGCGGCGACGCTTTGCGCCTTGACTTGGGCGGTGTAGGCTGCCAGGGTCACCGGCGCCGGGCCGGCGTAGGCGTTGCGGGCGACGGCGTTCGCGGCGCGTGCGCGGCCGGCATCGGTCAGGATGTAGGACAGGTCGGCGTCGGTGCCGCTGCTGCCCACGCGCGCGATCTCGCACAGCTTCTCGGCGCGCAGGAAGGCGACCAGCGGATCGATGACGCTGACGTTCAGCTTCAGGTGGCTTGCCAGTTCCGCCAGGCGCAGCTGGCCGCGCTGGTACAGCACTTTCAAGATCAGCTCGGCCAGGAACAGGAACGGCAGGCCGGTGTCTTCGACCGTGCGCGGGGCACGGGCATTGGCCGGGGCCAGCAGCGCGTCGCTCATGGTTTGGCTCACAGCGGCAAGTCCCCGTGCACGCGGATCCACAGCACGCAACCGGCGGTGGCGACCGCGATCGCCACTGCATACGGCAGGCGGCCGCTGGCCGCTTCGGGCGGCGTCACCGGCGCGGCGATGCTGCCGGCCAGCGCCGAAAAGGCACTGTGCATGGCCATGTGCCAGGCGTTGCCGACCAGGCGCCGCAGGCTGCCCTGCCAGGCGGCGAAGGCCAGCGCCAGCAGGCCGCCGGCCACCAGCGTGACCAGGCCGACGGTCAGGATCTGGCCGGCGCCGATAAAGGCACCCACCATCGCCAGCAGCTTGACGTCGCCCGCCCCCATCAGGCGCAGCGCATACATCGGCAGCAGCAGCGCCAGGCCCAGGCCCCAGCCGCCCAGCGACTGCAGCAGGCCCAGGCCGCCCACCTGCCCGCCGAACAGCCCATCGCCTGCCGGCAGCAGCACGTGCAGTGCGAACGCCGCCAGCATGCCGGGAAACACGACGGCATTCGGGATGCGGCGCGCACGCACGTCGTGCCAGACGGCGGCGCCGAGCAGTGCGAACAACAGCAGGAGTGGCAGGCTTGTCAAGATGGGCTCCGGGTAAAAAAAATCCGGCACGAAACCTCCGTGCCGGATGGGGACCGCCGCTGGCGGCCGCGACACCAGGATCAGGTGTTGGTCGGCGTCTTCGACGAGATGCGGTTTGCCAGGGTGGTGAACAGGGTGCTGATGTTGCCGCCCAGCAGGCTGACTGCTGCGATGATGACGCCGGCGATCAGGGAGGCGATCAGTGCATACTCGATTGCGGTGACGCCGTCTTCTTCTTTGATCAGGTTAGCGATGAAGTTCATGGTATTTCCTTTCAGGGTTTTCAATAGGTTGGGCTTTATGCGCTCGTCCACACGGCCAGGGCCGCGATGAAACAGACGACTGCGAGCAGGACGCCGAGGACCAGGTACGACATCGCCGGGCTGCCGCTTCTTTCGTATTGCTGCTCCGGGTTGTCTTCCTTGTCGTACACGTTCGCTCCTGTCCTCTTGCCGCCGTACCGTGTGAAACGATACGCAGCGCATGAGTTGAATCTTACGGATCGGCGAATTCGTTGCCATCCGTCAAAACTACCTTTTTGCGGGGGACTTGTTGCCGTGGCGGCCTAGGACATATGTCCTAGGCGCTGTGTAGGAAGGGTCTGTCAGGGGCGCGGCGCCCTGGAAGGCGCCGGCGTGGGGCACGGTCAGGACAGGCCGTGCTTGGTGGCGTAGACGTACAACTCGAGGCGGTTTGCGACCTCGAGCTTCTGGTAGATGGTGGTCAAGTGGTTGCGCAGGGTGCGTTCCGAGATGAAGGCGCGCTCGGCCAGGTCCTTGTTCAGCGCGCCCTTGCCCTGCACGATCATGCCGATCACTTCGCGCTCGCGCGCGGTGAGCGAGGCGATGCGCTGGGCTTCCGGGTCGGCCTTCGGGGCTGGCGCCACCAGTTGGCCAAGCAGGGCCTGCATCAGCGACTGGTCGAGCCACAGTTCTCCTCCGTGCACCTTGCGCACGGCCGCCAGCACGTCGTCGGTCGGCGCTTCCTTGCTCACCACGCCGCGGGCGCCGGCCTTGACGGCCGCCGCCAGGGTCGCCTGGTCGCGGTTGGCACTGAGGATGACCACCTTCGTACGGCCGTTCTCGACCAGCGCAGGCAGGAACTCGATCGAGCTGCTGCCCTTCAGGTCCAGGTCGAGCAGCACGATATCGGGCTGGAATTCGGCGCACAAGGCCTTGGCCTCGATGCCGTCGCTGGCGCTGCCGACCAGCTGGAAGGCGTCGCCTTCGGCCTGGATCAGCCGCTCGAGGCCCCACAACATCGTCTTATGGTCGTCGACCAGCAGGATACGTATGGTCATGTCTCTCCTTGGTTGTTCGCGTGATCAAACAGGAATGCGGATGCGCAACAGCGTCTGGCGGCCGTCGGCCTCCACTTCGAGCTTGCCGCCCAGCCCCTGGACCCGCTCCGCGATCGAACGTGGCACGAAGGGCAAGGGCGCTTGTCCCGCCACCGCCGCCGGGTTGAAGATATCGATGGCGAGGATACCGCCCTCCTCTTCCACCACCACGCCGGCAGTGCGGGCGCGGGTATGCTTGCAGATATTGCTGATGCCCTCGGTGACGATCTGGAACACCTCGGCCGCCATGCGGTCGTTGATCGCGCTGTCGGCATGCATTTCCAGCATTACGTCCAGGCCATAGAAGGTCTCCACCTGGCGCAGCTGGCGGCGCAGGGCGATCAGCAACTCGGGCTCTTCCTGGCGCCCGCTGCGAAAGCGCTGGGCGAAGTCACGCATGTCGCCGATCACGCCCGAACACATGTCCACCAGGCGGTCCAGCTCGGGCGCGACCGGGCTGTCGTCGCCGGCCTGGTTGCGGATCGCCGCCACCGCATGGCGCAGCCCGATATACGGCTGGATGGTGCTGTCGTGCAGGTCGCGGGCGATCGTCTGGCGCTCGCGGAAGGCCGCCTCGGAAGCCAGGCGATCGAGCAGGTCGATGGTCTCGATGACGGGGAAGGCCTGCTGCACGATGTGTTTCAGGAAGCTGGCGTCGCCGCGCTTGAAGCGCATGCCGGTGACAAAAATGCGGCCCGCGCCCTTGCGCAGCGGCAGTGACACGCTGATGAAACCCTCGCTGTCGAGCAGGTCGGCCACGTGGCCGCAGGCATCGGTATCGGTCTTGTGCCAGTCGCGCACGCCACTACCCAGGCGCAAGGCGGTGGCGGTGGCGGGCCCGATGCTGAACAGGCCGAAATGGCGCACCGGCGCCAGGTACAGGATGGCGCCGTCTTCCAGGGCCAGCAGCGGCGCGATGTCGTCCGCGTCGGGCCGGCTGCGGCCGATCGCCCGGCCGCTTTTGGGGTGGTGGGCGGTGCTCATGGTCCAGCGCTCGTGACTGTCCTGCATCAGCAGCACGCAGCTCGTGCCGCCATAGAAGCGCAGGATCTTGTCCATCAGCGAATCGAGCGTGTGCTGCACGCCGAAGCGCGGGTTGGACAGGCGGCTGACGTCGCGCAGCAAGGCCAGGCGCCGGCGCTGGTCGACAGCCAACCCGCCCCAGAACGCGACCATATAGCCCAGCGCCAGCACGAAGGTGGCGCGCAGCAGCAGGATCTGCAGGGTCGCCAGCCCCTGGGCCGCCAGCACCGAGACCGCCACCACGCCGACCGATCCGAGCGTGAGCTTGGCGCCGGCGTCGAAGCCGTGCCGGAACGAGGTGGCCAGGATGGCGAAGAAGAAGAACGAGAAGAAGGGGCTGGCGGTGCCGCCGCTGGCCCAGATGACCAGGCCATACCAGGCGATGTCGATCCAGTACACCCGCGGGCCATGCCAGAAGCCGGCGCGGTAGCCGGCAATCACCAGCAAGGTCAGGCTGTGCAGCACATAGGCGGCGAAGATCAGCCAGGTCCAGTGGCGCGACAGGGTGACGCCGCCGGCCCCGATGTACAGGGTCAGCAGCGCCGACACCGCCAGCAGCACGCGCATGCCGAACACCATCCACACCTCGGCATCGGCCGAGGCCGCACGCTGCCCGGTGGCTGGCTGGCCCGCGCGCGCGCGGGCGAATGAACGAAACGAAGATGGAACGATGCTAGCTAACCAATTCATGTTGTGCGGCGCCGACAAAGGCGTTAAATCATCGATAAAAGCGACACGGGAAATGATTTTTGCCCTGTAGAATCCCCCGAAGCTTACCGCATGCCATGTGCCACTTTCCGTAAAATTGCCTGAATAACGATGTATTCCGTCCCACGCCGTCAGTCCGGCGCCACATTCGTCGAGATGGCGATCATTGCACCGGTCTTTCTACTGGTGCTGGTCGCGATCATCGAACTCAGCATGATGTTCTTCGCCAGCCTGACGATGCAGTATGCCGTGCGCGAGGGCGCTCGCTTCGCCATCACCGGCCGCAGTTCGGAATCGGCCACCGGCACCCAGCAACGCTACGCCACCGTCATTGCCAAGATCAAGGACAACTCGCTCGGCATGTACGACCGCACATCGCCCCAGATCTCGGTCAATGGCACCAAATACTCGACCAGCACCTACAACAACGGCATGTTCGGGGCGCCCGGCGACATCGTGGTGATCCAGCTCGACTGCAGCTGGCCGGTAACCACGCCCCTGCTGTCGAGCTTTTTCACCAACGGCGTCTACCGGTTCGCGGTCGCAGCCACCATGCGCAACGAGATCTTCCCATGACGCAATATGACGCTTCCTGCGCCGTCATGACTGTACCGAAATCCCGCAAACGCGAGCGCGGCATTGCTGCGGTCGAGCTGGCCTTGCTGCTGCCGATGCTGGTGATCCTCGCGCTGTGCACCATCGACGGCGCCCGCGCGCTGCAGGCGAACATCATCATGACCAATGTTGCGCGCGAGGGCGCCAACCTGGCGTCCCGCGGCGGGACCGACCTCGAGGACGGCAGCCAGGACATCATCTATGCCGTCATGGCCAGCGCCCCGCCGCTGAACGTCAACCAGCAGGGCATGATGTACATCACGCGCGTGATGGGCGTGGGCACGACGCGCAGCGTGGTGCTGGACCAGTACCGCTGGGACGATGCCGCGCGCAACCTCGGCGCCCGCAAGAGCAGCTACCAGCCGGCCAGCCGCATCTATGCCTGCGGCTCGTGGAACAGCGCCGGCAAGTGTACCGGCATCAGCAGCAGCTCGCGGCCGACAGTATCGGTACTCACAGGCAAACTCGACAATGGCGAGATCGTCTACGTCGTCGAAACCTTCTACAAGTTCGACATGCTGGTCAATGCCTTCACCTTCCGCAAGGATGCCCTGCCCACCTTCGGGCCCGACCTGTATTCGATGAGCGTGTTCTGATATGCGTCCGATTCTTCACCGGCAGCGCGGCGCTGTCGCCAGCATGGTGGCCATTTCCATGCTCGTACTGCTCGGCGTGGTCGGCCTGGCGATCGACGCCGGCCTGGCCTACCTGGTCAAGGCCCGCCTGAATGCGGCAGTCGACTCGGCCGCGCTGGCCGGCGCTCGCGCCGTGACAACCGGCAATAACGAGATGGAGCAGCGCGCCAGCGCGGTCGGCGCTGCTGCCGATTTCTTCACGGCGAATATCCCCAACAACTACCTGCTGTCTGCGCCAAGAATCATCAGCACCACGGTCACCTTCAAGGGCGGCCAGGCGATCATCGATGTGCTGGCCGATGCGAAGATGCCGGTGTCGGTCATGCAAGTCATGGGCTTCGAGTCGCTGAGCCCGGTCGCGGCGGCGCAGACCATCCGCAACGACCTCGATATGGCGCTGGTGATCGACACTTCCGGTTCGCTGAGCGACTCGGCATCGACCGTGCGCGCATCGGCCAGGAGCTTCCTGAGCAAGTTCAACGTCACGCAAGACCGGGTGGCCCTGGTCCACTTCGCTTCGGGCGCGGAGACCGATGTGCCGATCAGGATCACGGCGCGCGGATTCGACCGGACCACGATGGAGAGCAAGATCAATGCCCTTGCATTCGAAGACGGAACGGCTTCGGTCGAAGGGATGTGGAATGCGCGCGAGCAGCTGAGCCTTGTGCCCCTTGCCAACCGCTCCAGCATGCGCGTGATCGTCTTCTTCTCGGATGGCGCCCCTTCGGCCTTCGGTTCCTACCTGGCCTTCAATAGCGCCACGGATTGCAAGGACACGCTGGGACGAGACATCGCGGGCACGATGGATATGGCCGGGGCGACCTGGGGCTTGGGCAAGATGGACAAAAGCGAGTTCACGCTCATCAAGGAGAACTGCAAGATCTACCGCAACAATGCCTATGCCGCGCGCAACCTGCCGACTTGGTACAACGCCCATAACGATCCGAAGAACCCCAACGACCCCGCCAGGCGCGAGTTCCCGATCGTGGGCAAGTGGCCGCGCGAAGTTACGGCCGACATCAGTAGCGGCGCCGGCTCCGGCAGCGCACAGTACCGCCGCAACGTTGAGAATGCTTCGCGCAACCTCGCCGAGGCGATCGCCTCCAGTGCCCGCGACCAGAACATCTATGTGTTCACGCTGGGCATGGGCGCGAAACTGAAGGCGGGCGGCGATTACGACACCGACACCGGCGAGATGATCCTCAAGTGCATGGCGAATACGGTCGATGCCCCCAAGCGCTGCCAGAAGCCGAACCAGCCGGTCGGCATGTACTGCTACGCCGCGACCGACGCCGACCTGACGCCCTGTTTCTCGCGACTGGCCTCGGCCATCCTGCGCATCTCGCAATAAGTGATGGATCCCTGGCCGCGGCCGGGGATCCTCCCAGTCACATCAGCTTGTCGAGCGTGATCGGCAACTCCCGCACCCGCTTGCCGCAGGCGTTATAGATCGCATTCGCGATCGCCGCCATCGTGCCCGTGATGCCAATCTCGCCGATGCCGCGCATGCCGGCTGGCGCATGCGGATCGGGAATATCGAGCCACATCACGTCGATCTGCGGCACGTCGAGGTGGGCCGGCACGTGGTACTCGGACAGGCTGGGATTCGCGATGCGGCCATTGCGGCCGTCGAAATGCGTTTCTTCCATCAGCGCCGCCCCCAGGCCCATGACCATCCCGCCACGCAGCTGGCTGGCCGCGGTCTTGGGATTGAGGATGCGGCCGCAATCGAAGGAGCCGAGCAGGCGCGTCACGCGCGGCTCGCCGGTCACCACGTTCACGCGTGCCTCGCAGAAGATGGCGCCGTACGAGTGCATCGACCAGTGCAGGCTTTCCTGCGCGGCCGGCGCCTCGGCCGTCACCTCGACATGGTCGCGTCCGGCGCGCGCCAGGATGGCGGCATAGCTTTCCCAGCGCCCGGAGTCCTCGAGCTTGTACAGGCCGCCGTCGCGCGAACCTACTTGCTCCGCCCGCAAGCCGGCCAGCGGGGAGTCGCGCCCCGCCAGCTTGAGCAGCTCGGCGCACATTGCCTCGTGCGCCGCCTTGACCGCGGCCGCGATCGCCGCCGTCTGCTGCGAGCCGCCCGCCATCACCATCCCCGGCATCTTTGAATCTCCATACGCAAAGCTGACCTTCTCGAGGGGCAACCCGAAGCGCGCCGCGCACAGTTGGGTCTGGGCGGTCGCCGTCCCCATGCCCATTTCATGGCCTGCGACCGTGACCGCGATATGGCCGTCGCGGCCCATGACGATGCGTGCCGCGCCGCCATCCATGCGGTAGTAGGGAAACACGGCGCTGGCGCAGCCCAGGCCGACCAGCCACTCGCCCTCCAGCCGCCTGCCCGGCGCCACATGGCGATCCTGCCAGCCGAAGGCCTGGGCGCCGGCGCGATAGGCCTCGATCAAATGGCGCGACGAGAACGGCGTGCCCTTGGTCGGATCCTGCACCGGCTCGTTGCGCCGGCGCAGCACGATGGGATCGATGCCCAACTGCTCGGCCAGTTCGTCCACCGCACTTTCGAGCGCGAACGACCCCACCGATTCGCCCGGGGCGCGCATGGCGACATTGGCCAGCATGTCCATGTTCACCTTCTGGACTTCGAGCTTGATGGCGCCGGCCGCATACGAGGCCTGCGCATTGTGGATGAAGGGCTCGGGGAAGGCGTTGTGCGCCGTCATGACGGTCACCCCGCTGTGGATGAGCGAGGTGAAGCGGCCGTCGCGGTCGGCGCCGATGGCGACCCGCTGCTCGGTCGGCGCGCGTCCGCCAGCGACCCGGTAGACGCCCTCGCGCGACAGCATCATGCGCACCGGCCGCCCCGCCACCCTGGCGGCAGCCGCGGCCAGGATGTGGTGCTGCCACACCAGCTTGCCGCCAAAGCCGCCGCCGACAAAGGGCGAGGTCACGTGCACCTGCTCCTGGTCGATGCCGAACACCTTGGCCAGCGTGAAGGCGGTGTTGGCCAGCGCCTGGGTGGCGTCGTGGATGCGCAGCAGGTCGCCGGCCCAGGCGACGGTGAGTGCGTGCAGCTCGATCGCATTGTGGTTGTGGCGCGGCGTGCGATACACCGCATCGACCCGGTGCGCAGCCCCCGCCAATGCGGCTTCGGCGTCGCCCACGGTGTCCTGCAGCGGTTGGCCCATGAAGGAACCGACTTCGATGCCTGCGGCGCGCGCCGCTTCCATGGTCGTCACGGCATCGATGGCTTCGTAGCGCACGCGTACCAGGCCCGCCGCATAATCGGCCTGCTCTTGCGTATCGGCCAGCACCAAGGCCACCGGCTGGCCGTTCCAGTGCACCTGGTCGTCCTGGAACACGGGCAGTGCATCGCCGCTGCCGCCCAGCGGCTCGCGCATCAGCACCGGCGGCGGCGCCATCTTCGGCGCATTCTGGTGGCTCAGCACCAGCACGACGCCGGGCGCGGCCTGCGCCGCCTCACTGTCGATCGAGACGATGCGGCCCCTGGCCACGGTGCTGTATACCAGCGCCGCGTACACCATGCCGTCCAGCGGGAATTCGGCCGCATACCTGGCCTCGCCCCTGACCTTCGCGGGACCGTCCAGGCGCGCGATGGGCGCGCCGATCAGCGCGTCGTCGCTGGACGCCAGCGGGTCGGGCTTGCCGCCCGTGACATAGCGGTCGGGCGCATGCACGATGGCCTTCTGCATGATCGCCTGGCCGGCCTTCTGGATGTTCTGCACGATCTTCATCGCCATCTCCTCAGGAATGCACGGTGGCCAGCCGGTCGAGCACGGCCACCATCGTGCGCTGCGCCAGCGGGATCTTGAACGCGTTGTCGCGCAGGGGGCGGGCGTCGGCCATCTCGGCCCTGGCCGCCGCCTCGAAGTAGCTCGCGCTGGCCGGCTGGCCGCGCAGCATCTGTTCCAGCGTCCTGGCGCGCCATGGCTTGTGGGCCACGCCGCCCAGCGCCAGCCGCACGTCCTTGACCACGCCATCCTCGACCTCGAGCGCGGCCGCCACCGACACCAGCGCGAAGGCATAGCTGGCCCGGTCACGCACCTTGCGGTAGGTGGAATTGGCGCCGAAGGCCAGCGGCGGGATTTCGATCGCGGTAATCAGCTCGCCCGGCTGCAAGACGGTCTCGCGCTCGGGATGGTCTTGCGGCAGCAGGTGGAAGCCGGTGAACGCCACCTGGCGCGCGCCGCCCGCTCCCTGCAGGTGGACCACGGCATCCAGCGCGGCCAGCGCCACGCACATATCCGATGGATGGGTGGCGATGCAGGCGCTCGAGGCGCCAAGCACCGCATGCATGCGGTGCACGCCCTCGATGGCGTCGCAGCCTTCGCCGGGATTGCGCTTGTTGCAGTGGGCGCCCTCGTGGTCGTAGAAGTAGCTGCAGCGGGTGCGCTGCAGGATATTACCGGCCACGGTCGCCATATTGCGGATCTGGCCCGAGGCGCCGGACGCGATGGCGCGCGACAGCATGGGAAAGCGGGTGCGCACGGCCAGGTGTTCGGCCAGGGCCGTGTTCTTAACGGCGGCGCCGACCAGCAGGCTGCCATCGGGACGCTCTTCGATCTGCTGCGGCAAGCCGCTGACGTCGACCAGCCGGCTTGGCCGCTCGACCGTCTCGCGCATCAGGTCGACCAGGTTGGTGCCGCCGCCCAGGTAGCGGCTGCCGGCAACGGCGCCCTGGCGCACGGCATCGGCGGCATCTTGCGCGCGCGCGAACGTGAAGGGATTCATGGCGTCTCCTTGAGCGGCGCGCCGGCATGCAGCTGCACATGGTGTTCGGTCAGCGCCGCCACGATGCCGTTGTAGGCGCCGCAACGGCACAGGTTGCCGCTCATGCGCTCGCGCACCTCGTCTTCGCTGAACTCGACGGTGCCGGCGGCCAGGTCTTCGGTGACATAGCTCGGCACGCCGCGCCGCAGCTCGGCCTCCATGCCCACGGCCGAGCACAGCTGGCCCGGCGTGCAATAGCCGCACTGGAAGCCGTCATGCTCGATAAAGGATTGCTGCAAGGGATGCAGGGCGCCTTCGTGGGCCAGGCCCTCGACCGAGGTGATCGCGCGGCCCCCGTACTGCACGGCCAGCGCCAGGCAGGACAGGATGTGCTGCTCGCCGTCGAGCAGCACGGTGCAGGCGCCACAGGCGCCCTGGTCGCAGCCCTTCTTGGTGCCGGACAAGTGCAAGTGCTCGCGCAGGAAATCGAGCAGGGACACGCGCGGATCGCCTGGCAGCGGGACCGCGTTTCCATTGATGGTGATGGTCGTCGACACGGCAACACTCCTTCGCGGGTGGCGGCCATCGCCCGCCGACGGGCCGGCGCGACAACCGCATGGTTTCCGATGATGAGCAACCAAGTGTAGAGTCGGCCGCCGATGAGGGGCGCACGCTTGGGTCCAGGACATGCCTGTCAGGACATGCCTGTCAGGAAATGCCTGTGAGGACGTGCCGGTCAGGACGTGACGGTCAGGACGTGCCGGTCAGGACGTGCCGGTCAGGACGTGACGGTCAGGACATGCCGGTCAGGACATGCCGGTCAGGATGGCGTGTCGCGCGCCGGCGCATGGCGCAACCCGGCGCCAGGCACCGCGGTGCTGATGTCGACCGCCATCGGATCGCTTGCCGGGAAGGATTCGGCCAGCGCTTCGTCGAGCGCTTCTTCGTTGTGCGCGTCCTGGTAGGCTGCTTCGGGTACGCGCCGGCCTTCGCTCGGAAACTGGCGTGGCTGCGCCACCCGCAGGTAGGAAATACTCATCTGTGCTCTCCCATGCGAGACGGCCGCCAACGGATTCGGCCGCCTGGTTTCACTGTAGTTCACGGGCCGCCCAGGCGCCAGCCCGGATTGCATACCGCATGCGGCCTCAGCCCGCCGCATCGAGGTAGACGCCGCGCTCGAGCGAGAGCCCGCGCTTGACCTCGCGCGTAAGGCCATCGGCCAGCACTTCTTCTTGCCCGGCCTCGAGGGCGGCAACGGTCTGGATCACGACGTCGAGCGGCGACGCCTTGGGTGCATCGACGCCGGCGGTCATGTCGGTATCCATGAAGGCCACGTGCACCCCGACCACCTGCGTGCCCTGCGGCTTGAGGGCGATGCGCACGCCATTGGTCATCGACCAGGTGGCCGCCTTGGACATGCTGTAGGTGGCGCCGCCCGGGATGCTAATCCAGCTCAGCACCGACAAGACATTGACGATCGCGCCGCCGCCATTGGCGCCGAGGATGGGGGCGAAGGCGCGGCACATGGCCAGCGTGCCGAACAGGTTGGTGTCGAGTTCTTGCCGGGCACGCTCGAACGCCTCGTCGTCGAACAGGTGGCCGCCGCGCACGATGCCGGCATTATTCACCAGCAGCGTGAGGTCGCCGCATTCGGCCGCCGCACGCCGCACCTGCTCCGGCCGGGTGATGTCGAGTTCGAGGGGGATCACGTCGGGCAGGTCGATGCTGCGCGGATCGCGGGCGGCGGCATAGACCTTGCGTGCGCCGGCTTCGAGCAACAGCCTGGCCCAGGCGCGGCCCAAGCCGCGATTGGCCCCCGTGACGAGTACGACCGCATCCCTGACCTTCATGGCGCTTCTCCCGTAGTGGTTTGCCGGGGCATGGCCGCCCCGGACGACGGTTCGATACTAAAGGTGAGACCATTGGCCGCCCCAGTAAATCCTTGTGAAATCGCGTCCGCTCGACCTGGCGCAAGCATCCGGCCTCTCCTATTGGTGGTGGCGGCGCAGCGCCGGCACACCTCATCACACGTCTTTACAACCGGCGTGGCGCGGCGCGACTAAGCTCGATGACAGTTCCTCCAGCACATCATCGCCAACACTTTCCAACTGGGAGCCTCCATGACCGCACTGCGCACCATCCTCGCCACCGCCCTTGCCCTCGCCGCCTGCAGCGCTGGGGCCCACCAGGGCAAGCCCCATGCCGGCGGCATCCAGGGCGCCGCCGCCAAGGGCGTGAAGGCCGACTACGACATCATCCACACCAGGATCACCACCGAGGGCAATATCGCCACCTTCCACGTGGCGGTGTCGGGCAAGGCCGGCAAGACCTACCCCACCAAGACCGGCAAGCTGGGCGGCAGCACCGTGTTTTCCTATGTCTGGCCGACCACCATCGATCCCTATGTGGTCGGCTTCGAGAACAAGGCCGGCATCCTGGCCTTCGCCGTCACCTCGCATCCGGACTTCGACGATACCCCGCCATACGACGAGAACGGCGACGGCGACGTGGGTAACGACGGCAACCTGTGGCACTCGCACTGGGTGGTGCTGACCAGGGACGACGCCTGCGGCAAGGATGCGCTGAAGGTGGTCGACATCCCCAAGGGAGCCAAGCCGCGCCTGCCCAAGACCTGGCCCGGGTTTCCGATCCTGCTCGACAGCCCCGGCTGGAGCCCGGTCTTCAAGGCCGAATCGCTCGAGGTCAAGGTGCCGTTCGACGATATCGGCGTGGTCGAGGCGGCAAGCTTCGACGGCGTCACGGCGGCGCTGCGGGTCAACGCCAGCGTCCATAGTCCGCTGCTGTGCGTGGCGGACGTGTTCAAGGTCGCGTCCGGGAAACTGACGCTGCCGGGCAAGGTCAACCAGTAGAAGGCGCCATCGAAGCCATTCCACCATCACAATCACGAGGAACCATCATGAGCAAGCAAGCACTGATCGTCATCGACGTCCAGAACGATTATTTCCCCGACGGCCGCTGGGAGCTGGCGAACATGGACGCCGCCAGCGCCAACGTCGGCCGCCTGCTGCGCCACTATCGCAGCCGCGACACGCCGGTCGTCCACATCCGCCACGAGTTCCCCGACGCCGCCAGCGCGCCCTTCTTCGCGCCCGGCTCCAGCGGCGCCGCGATCCACCCGTCGGCGGCGCCGGTCGAGGGCGAGCCGGTGCTGCTCAAGCACCACATCAATTCCTTCCGCGATACCGCCCTGCTCGAGATCCTGCGCGGCCACGGCGTCGACGAAGTCGTCATCTGCGGCGCCATGAGCCATATGTGCGTCGACGCCTGCAGCCGCGCCGCCAACGACTTCGGTTTCAGGGTCACGGTGGTGCACGATGCCTGCGCCTCGCGCGACCTGGAGTTCGGCGGGGTCACGGTGCCGGCGGCGCACGCCCACGCCGCCTTCATGGCCGCCCTGGGCTTCGCCTACGCCAGCATGCGCTCGACCGACGAGGTCACCACGGCGTGAGACTCCCCGCACCTGGCCCCGACCGGCGCTGCGGCGTCGTCCGGCGCCAGCCGCCGCCCGGCATAGCGGCGGGTCGCGTTCGACAGACGGTAGCGCACGCCGTCCGGGCCATCCTCGAGTTCGACCTCGACCAGCGAGCGTGCGCCGAGCGCCAGGATGCCTTCGACCACGGCGCCGGCGTCGAGCCGCAGGCAGACGCAGGCCTGGACCGCCTGGTCGAGGGTGAAGGGCCGGCGGAATACCGCCAGGCGGCCCAGCACGGTGCGCTCGTTCGGGCCGAGCAGGCGGCAGCTCCAGTCGAGCAAGGCATCGGGCGAGCGGTGGCGCCCCAGCTCCGGCGCGCCGCCGTCGAGCTCGAACAGCGCGTCGACGCAATCGGCCAGCGCCGCGATGCCGACCGTCCTGGCGCGCACAGCGGCCAGCCCGATCAGCAGGGGATTGCCGTCCAGCTGGCGGCACAGCTGCGCCGCGCGCGCCTGGCTGGCCGGGTCGAGGCGCGCGGCTTCCGCTGCGCCGTAGCGCAAGGCAAACAGGTCCAATGCCGGCCGCGGCAGCCCTAATGGCGCCAGCCGGTGTATCCACTCGGCGCGCAGGCACAGCGCCTCGCGGCTGGTCGCCAGCAGGTGCAGTTGCGGCGCGGCGTCGAGCAGGGCCTCGGCCAGCAGGGCCGCGGCTTCGGCCAGGTGACCGCAATTGTCCAGCACCACCAGTTGGCGCCGCCGCGACATCCGCGCGCACAGCGCCGTCCAGGATGTTCCCGCCGCGAGGCCGACCGCGGCGGCCAGCGCGCCCGCCAGCGACGCGCCATCGGACAGCGGCGCCAGGTCCAGGTAGGCCACGCCGTCGGGAAAATGGGCGCCAGCGCGGCCTGCCACGGCCAGCGCCAGCGCGCTCTTGCCAAGCCCGCCGGCGCCGACGATCGAGACCAGGCGCCGCTCGCGCACCAGCCGCTCCAGGCAGGCCAGCGCTTCGTCGCGGCCCAACAGGTGTTCGGGGCCGGCGGGCAGGCCCGGCGCGGCAGGCAAAGCGCATGACACCATGCGCCGCACCGGGGCTACGAACACATAGCCGCGCCCCAGCACATTGACGATGTAGCGGCTGCCGTCCTCGCCGTCCCCCAGCGCCCGACGCAGGGTGGCGACGTGGGCGCGCAGCCGGCTGGCTTCCATGCTTGCCCCCGCCCATACCCGCGTCGCGATCTCTTCCTTGCTGACCACCTCGCCGGCGCGCCCGGCGAGCAGCGCCAGCAAGCCGAGCGGCCGCACGCCGAGCGCCACCGGGCGTGCGCCCAGGCGCAGAGCGCGCGGCGCCAGCGACAGCGTAAAGGGACCGAACAGGAGTTCGCCTTCATCCGCGTTCATGGGATATCTCCTTGTCAAGAGTATGACCCCCATCATATGACTTGGATCAAGAAAGCGATGTAAAAAGGTGTGAAATTGTCGCCATCATTCCTGCAGCAGGCGCAGGGCGGCGCGGCGGTCGGCGCCGTCGTGGCCATCGCCAAGGGCCAGCACCAGCGGTTCCAGCAGCGCAACTCCGCGCCGACTGGCGTTGCCATCGCCCCATTCGCGCCACAGGCGGGCCAGGCTGGTCGCACAGCGCAATTCCCAGCCCAGCGCACCCTGCCTGCGCGCCACGGCGAGCGCGCGCAGGAACAGCGCCTCGGCCGCGGCCTCGCCGCCCTGCCCCAGCAACAGCCGCTCGCCGCTGGCGCGCCACACCTCGGCGGCGCACCAGCCCACCTGGCCCTGGGCGCAGCGCTGGCCGCCCGCCTCCACCACCAGGCCTCCCAGGAAGGTCGCCAGGTGGTCGCCCTGGACCGCGTCCGTGCGCCACGCCGGGCTGCCCGGGGCATCGCCGCGCCCGGCGCGCGCCGCCAGCACCTGGCGATAGAGCCGCGCCCACTCGTTCCAGTAGGCCAGCGCATGGCGCTCGACAAGGTCTTCCAGCTGTCCGGCCAGCTCGTGCGCCCAGCTGTCGTCGCCGCGCCACAAGGCCACCGGCAAGGCGCCCAGCGCCAGCGCCCAGGCCAGGCTCGCCGGCGCCCCATCCGCGGCCGCCAGCATCAGGCCATTGCGTGCGAGCGCGGCCGCGGCGCGGCCCTCTCCCTGCAGCCAGCGGGTGCGCGCCACCAGCATGGCATGTTCCACCTCGCCCGCCACCGTCGCCGCCAGTCGCAGGGGCGGACGTACGGCGGGCGCCTTCCCGGCCAGCCACAGCGCCTCGTCATGCTCGCCCAGCATGTGCAGGCTGGCGGCCGGCAGGCGGCGCGCCACGGCCAGCGCGCGCGCCAGGCCGGCCTGCGCCGCCACCCGCGCCATGCGCAGCCCGTGTTCGTGCGCGCTGCGATACAGGCCGGCGGCCTGGCAGCGCGCCGCGAACACGTACAGGGCCTCGGCCAGCGCTTCCGCCCGCCCGCCGGCCTCGGCGTGCGCCACGGCGCGTTCGTACGGCCCCCAGTCGACCACCTCGCCGGCGATGGCGGCATGCAGGCGCGCAGTGAGCAGCGGGTCGGCCGCCGCCCCGGCGCCGATTGCCTCCAGCGCCATGCGCACGTGGCGGCCCAGTTCGCGCTCGCCGAGCAGGGTCGAGCCCAGCACCGCCGGGGCGGCGACCAGGCGCACGCCCAGCGCGCGCTCGCCCCCGGGGCCGAAGGCCCAGTCGAGGGCGGCGCGCAGATTGCCTACCACATGGCTGGAAGATGCCAGCCAGGCGTCGTGGTCCAGTATGTTCCAGGCCTGCTCGCACTCCTCGAGCAAGGCCAGCGTGTGCTGCGCATGGCGCCGCGCCAGCGCGTGGCGCTCCGGATCCTCGGCCAGGCGCTCGATGGCATAGGCGCGGGTGATCCCGAGCAGCACGAAACGGGCGTCGGGCCCCTGGGTATCGGCCCAGAGCAGCGACTTGGACACCAGCCCCAGCACGCAAGCGACCACGCAGCGTGCGGCGCCGGGACCCGCCACCGCCAGCGCCGCCTCGAGCGTGAACGGGCCGACAAACACGGCGCAGCAGCGCAGCACCCGCCGTTCGTCGGGCGACAGCAGGTCATGGCTCCAGTCGAGCAGCGCGCGCAGGGTGCGGTGGCGCGGCAGCACGGTGCGGCGGCCGCTGCCGAGCAGGCGCAGGCGGTCGTTCAACTGCTCCACCACCCCCTGCACACCCAGCAGGGCGACCTGGGCGGCGGCGAACTCGATCGCCAGCGGTACCCCGTCGAGCCGGCGGCACAGCTTGATCGCGGCCGGCAGGTCGGCCCTGCCCAGACGGAAGGAATCCATGCTGGCCTGGGCCCGGCTGGCCAGCAGCTGCAGCGCCGGATAGGCCATGGCTTGCTCCAGCGACAGCGCCGGATCGTCGGGCGGACAGGCGAGCGGACCCAGTCGCAGCACCCATTCGCCGTCGGCGTCCAGCGGCTCGCGGCTGGTGGCGACGATGTCGATCCCGGGCGCCAGCCGCAGCAGGCATTCGGCGAGGTGGGTGGCCGCGTCGATCAGGTGCTCGCAGTTGTCCAGCACGACCAGCATGCGGCGCGGCGCCAGCCAGCGCTCGAGCAGGGCCCGCACGCCCTCTCCGCCTGGTTCCAGGCCCAGGCAGGCGGCCAGCGCATCGGGCACCTGGATCCCGCTCGTGAGCAGCGCCAGGTCGACGAAGCAGGCGCCGTCGGCATACGCGCCGCGCAGCTCGGATGCCAGGCACAGCGCCAGCGTGGTCTTGCCGATGCCGCCATGGCCGACGATGGTGACCAGGTGGCAGCGCGGCAGCAGCGCGCGCAGCTGGTCCAGCACCTCGTCGCGTCCGAGCACGCTTGTCATGCGCAGCGGCAGCGGACGCGCGCCGGCGGCCGGCGCCGGGCCAGGCCCGGTAACGCAAGCAGGGCCGAGCGCGACCACCGGGGCCACGAAGCTGTAGCCGCGCCCGGGAATGTTGGCGATGTAGCGCGAGGCGCCGGGACCGTCGCCCAGCGCCTTGCGCAGCGCCCCGATATGCACCCGCAGGCAGCTGTCCTCGACCACGCTGTCGGGCCAGATCGTCCGTTCGAGCTCGGCCCGGCTGACCACTTCGCCGGCACGCTCGACCAGCACCAGCAGCAGCTCGAGCGCGCGCCCGCCCAGCCGCACCGGCGCCGCTCCCAGGAACAACTGGCGCGACTGGCGCAGCAGGCGAAAGGCGCCGAAGACATAGATGGGCTGCTCGCCCTGCGGTTCCTGCCTTGCCCCCACATCGGTCTCCCCAGCTTGCGCACCGCCCCCCCGATCGCCCACGCGGCGGACGGCGGCGCGCCGATCGTTTTCAGTAATCGGCTTGCGCCACGCGCCGCGCCACCAGCGCCTCCTCGCCACTGGCCGCCAGGCGCGCACGCGCGTAACGCCGGGTGGTGTGCAGGAGCCGGTAGCGCGTCGTTCCTGGTTCGCGCTCGGCCGTCAACAGCGACGCCGACGCCAGCCCCGCCAGCGCGGGGGCCACGGCAGCCGGCCCCAGCGTGCCGAAGGCGCATACCCGCTCCGCCGCCGCCCTGGAGAACGTGCCCTCGAACAGCGCCAGGCGGCGCAGCAGCGTGCGGCCCGGCTCGTCCAGCAGCCGGTGGCCGGCGTCGAGCATCGCTTCCAGCGAGGCGTGGCGCGGGCCGGCCAGGCGCCGGCTGCGGGTCAATAGGAGCAGGATATCGTCCAGGCGCGCCGCCAGCCCCTCGACGCCGAGCGCCTCGACCCGGGCCGCGGCCAGCTCGAGCGCCAGCGGCAATCCGTCCAGCGCGCGGCACAGCTTGACCACGCTGGGCAGGCTGGACGGCGTTAGGGCGAAGCGGCTGCTATTGGCTTCGGCGCGCTCGACGAATAGTGCGATGGCGGACAGCGCCAGCGCCTGCCGGCAATCGAGCGCGGCATCCGCAGCGGGCAGGTCGAGCGGCGGCAGGCGGTATTCCCATTCGCCATGGAGGCCCAGCGGCGCACGGCTGGTGGCCAGCACCGTGAGCCGGCTGGCGGCGGCGCCGCGTTGGGCCAGGGCCGCTGCCAGCGGCAAGGCCTGTTCGCAGTTGTCGAGCACCAGCAGCGCCTGCCGCTCGCGCAAGGAATCGATGGCGGCGAGCGCCGGGCCCTGTCCCGCGGAGAAGTCGACCACGCGGCAGCCGTCCGGATAGCGCCGCGCATGCCCGGCCGCATAGGCCAGCGCCAGCGCCGACTTGCCGCCGCCCCCGGCGCCGGTCACGGTCGCGATCCGGGCCTGCGCCAGGCCTCGGGCAAGCCATTCCAGCGCTGCTTCGCGACCGATCAGGCGTCCCAGGCGCGGCCCCTGGGCCTGGGTCCTGGAGACGGCCAGGCTGGCGCTGACCGGCTTGACGAAGCGGTAGCCGCGCCCCGGCACGGTCAGCACATACTGGTCGGCCGGGCCTTCGCCGAGCGCCTTGCGCAGCGCCGACATATGTACCCGCAGGCCGTTCTCCTCGACCACCGCATGCGGCCACACGGCGGCCACCAGCTCGTGATGACCGACCACCTCGCCGGCGCGCGCGACCAGCGCGACCAGCAGGTCGAAGGCGCGACCGCCCAGCACGACCGGGGTCTCGCCGCGTACCAGCAGCTTGCGCGCCGGGTACAGCGCGAAATCGCCGAAGGCATAGTCGGCGCCGGCCGGCGTCGCCCTGGGGTGCGGATGTACGGTGGTCGACTGCGCGTTGACGGTGTCGATATGCATACGGTTGGTATCGCGCGGCGGGCGGGACGGGCGCCGCCCGCCGCGGTCAATGGATCGCCCGTCAATACCACGCTACATTAAGCCTTTGACGGGCTGATGACAAGAAGTAAATACACAAGGTGGGTATGGCCCACGGCTCTTCCTTCCGTCAGGTGTTGCCAAGTTGCGAATTCGAGTCTACTCACGGTTGACGGCGCGGCGGGTGAAATGGCGTGAAGCGGTGCGCGGCGCGCCTCGCGCACCGCTTTTCACGATCATTCACTACCGGCCCGCGCCCGGCGCTGCCTACACTGGTCGCCGCTCGCATCCCGTCCACCACCATTCGCATCGAGGAGAAACCGCATGGCCATCTACACCACCAGGGAAGGCGTCGAACTCTATTACAAGGACTGGGGCAGCGGCCAGCCCATCGTGTTCTGCCACGGCTGGCCCCTGAGTTCGGACAGCTGGGAGTCGCAGATGATCTTCTTCGCCGACCAGGGCTACCGCTGCATCGCCCACGACCGCCGCGGCCACGGCCGTTCCAGCCAGCCCTGGGACGGCAACGACATGGACCACTACGCCGACGACCTGGCCGAGCTGCTGGCCCACCTGGACGTCAAGGATGCCGTGCTGTTCGGCTTTTCCACCGGCGGCGGCGAAGTGGCGCGCTATATCGGCCGCCACGGCACGGGAAGGATCGCCAAGGCCGGCCTGATCTCGGCGGTGCCGCCGCTGATGGTCAAGACCGAGGCGAATCCCGGCGGCCTGCCGATCGCGGTATTCGACGGCTTGCGCGCCAGCCAGCTGGCCGACCGTTCCCAGTTCTACCTGGACGTCCCGGGCGGCCCGTTCTACGGCTTCAACCGCCCGGGCGCCAAGGTGTCGCAGGGCCTGATCCAGTCATGGTGGATGCAGGGCATGCTGGGCGGCCACAAGAACACCTACGACTCGATCAAGGCGTTCTCGGAGACCGACTTTACCGAGGACCTGAAGAAATTCACGATCCCGACCCTGATCATCCACGGCGACGACGACCAGATCGTGCCGATCGACGCCGCCGGGCGCGCCTCGAAGCGCCTGGTGCCGCATGCGCAGCTGGTCGTGTATCCGGGCGCGCCACACGGCCTGACCGACACCCACAAGGACCAGATCAATGCCGACCTGCTGGCCTTCGTGCGCGCTTGAGGCGAACCGCAGTTTTCCCAACCAGAGGACGATGCAATGAAAGAGCTGACCACCGCCGCGGGCGCCCCCGTGGTCGACAACCAGAACACCATGACGGCGGGCCCGCGCGGCCCGGCCCTGCTGCAGGACGTGTGGTTCCTGGAAAAGCTGGCCCACTTCGACCGCGAAGTGATCCCCGAGCGCCGCATGCATGCCAAGGGCGGCGGCGCCTACGGCACCTTCACCGTGACCCAGGACATCACGCGCTATACCAAGGCACGCCTGTTCTCCGACATCGGCAAGAAGACCGAGCTGTTCATGCGCTTCTCGACCGTGGCGGGCGAGCGCGGCGCCGCCGACGCCGAGCGCGACATCCGCGGCTTCGCGATGAAGTTCTATACCGAGCAAGGCAACTGGGACCTGGTCGGCAACAACACGCCGGTGTTCTTCATGCGCGACCCGCTCAAGTTCCCGGACCTGAATCACGCGGTCAAGCGCGATCCGCGCACCGGCTTGCGCAGCGCCGACAACAACTGGGACTTCTGGTCCAGCCTGCCCGAAGCGCTGCACCAGGTGACGATCATCATGAGCGAGCGCGGCATCCCGAAAGGCTTTCGCCACATGCACGGCTTCGGCAGCCATACCTTCAGCTTCATCAATGCCGCCAACGAGCGCTTCTGGGTCAAGTTCACCTTCAAGACCCAGCAGGGGATCCAGAACCTGAGTGACGCCGAGGCGGCCACGGTGATCGGGCGCGACCGCGAAAGCAGCTTGCGCGACCTGTACGACAGCATCGAGGCTGGCGATTTTCCGCGCTGGACCATGTACGTGCAAATCATGCCCGAAAAAGAGGCCGCGACCTACCGCTATAACCCGTTCGACCTGACCAAGGTCTGGCTGCATGCCGACTATCCTTTGACCGAGGTCGGCGTGCTGGAACTGAACCGCAACCCCGAGAACAACTTCGCCGAGGTCGAGCAGGCCGGCTTCAACCCGGCCCATATCGTGCCCGGCATCGGTTTCTCGCCCGACAAGATGCTGCAGGGCCGGCTGTTCTCGTACGGCGACGCGCTGCGCTACCGGCTCGGTGTGAACCACCACCAGATCCCGGTCAATTCCCCGCGCTGCCCGGTGCACAGCTACCACCGCGACGGGGCGATGCGGGTCGACGGCAACCGTGGCGGCACGCCATCGTATGAACCGAACCGCCACGGCGAGTGGCAGGACCAGCCGGACTTCAGGGAACCGCCGCTGTCGCTCGAAGGAGCGGCCGACCACTGGAACCACCGGGTCGACACCGATTATTACTCGCAGCCGGCGCTGCTGTTCCAGAAGATGTCGCCGGCCCAGCGCGAAGTCCTGTTCCAGAATACGGCACGCGCCATCGCCGGCGCCTCAAACGAGGTCAAGGCGCGCCATATCGCCAACTGCACGCTGTGCGATCCGGCCTATGGCGATGGCGTGGCGCGCGCGATCGTGCAGGCCAGCGAAACCCGCTGACGGCGATCTGGCGGGAGCCGCAGCGAAGGCATGCGCGGCGCGGGCGGGCGCCGTGCTATAGAATGCGCTGCTGTTCCAACCTGCGGTGCGCTGCGCACCCTTCTACCAGAGGTAAGCCGTGTTTCCCGTTCCCGCCCTCGACATGGGCACCGCCATCAAGACCCTGGTGCTGACGCTCGACCTGGTCGGCACCTTCGTGTTCGCCCTGAGCGGCGCCACCGCCGGCATCCGCCGCCAGCTCGACCTGTTCGGGGTGCTGGTGCTGTCGTTCGTTGCCGCCACCTCGGGCGGCATCGTGCGCGACCTCCTGATCGGCGCCACGCCGCCGGCCGCCTTCAGCGACTGGCGCTACCTGGGCGTGTCGCTGCTGGCCGGCGTGACGATCTTCTTCTGGTCGCCGGCCGTCACCCGCCTGCGCCACCCGGTGCTGGTGTTCGACGGCGCGGGCCTGGCCCTGTTCTGCGTCGCCGGTGCCCAGAAGGCGCTGGTGTTCGGCCTGGAACCCGTGATGGCGGCACTGCTGGGCATGTTGACCGGCATCGGCGGCGGCGTCGCGCGCGACGTGCTGCTGTCGAACGTACCGGCCGTGTTTCGTTCGGATATCTACGCCGTCGCGGCGCTGGCCGGGGCCACGGTGGTAGTGGCCGGCGACGCCCTGGGCCTGCCCAGCACCCCGACCGCCCTGGCCGGCGCGGCCCTGTGCTTCGGCCTGCGCCTGGCGGCCATCCGATTTGGCTGGCACTTGCCGACGGCGCGCGCGCCGGAACAGGCCGAGGGCGAACAGGACGCCGGGCGCGACGGACGCTGATGGCGCACTAGAAATACTTCGACAAGTAGAAGGCGCCCGAGTCCGGGAAGATGGTGACGATGCGAGCGCCGCCCAGTCGGGGCAGCAGCCGGGCAATTCCCGCCGCCACGCAGCCGCTCGAGCCGCCGGCCAGGATGCCCTCCTCGCGCGCCAGGCGGTGGATCCACGCCAGCGCCTCCGCGTCGGGCACCTGGACCACGTCGTCGACCACGCCCGGATCGAAGGCCGGCGACGGACAACCCTTGCCGACGCCCTCGATGCTGCTTGCGAATTCGCCGCCCGCGGCGACGTCGGTAACCAGCTTGCGATAGGCGGAATCGACGGGCTCGACCCCGATCACGCGGATCGCCGGGTCGCGCTCCTTGAGGTAGCGCCCGATGCCCGAGATGGTCCCGCCCGAGCCGACGCCGCACACGAAGACATCGATCTGGCCTTCCAGTTGCGACCACAACTCGGGCGCGGTATCGCCATAGTGCGCCTGGCTGTTGAGCCGCGAACGGTACTGGTCGAGGTGGAAGGCGCCGCCCCGGCGTGCGATGCCCTCGGCCGCCGCCTGGTAGTCGAGGCCGCGCTCGGCGTCGCACACGCGCACCGTGGCGCCATAGGCCTCGATGCGCCGGATCTTCTCGCGGCTGGTGGCGACCGGGACGGCGACCTCGCAGTCCAGTCCCAGCACGGCGCTTGCCATCGCCAGCGCCGCTCCGGTATTGCCGGACGACGCCTCGACCACCCGCTCGGTATCGGGCGGCAGGCTGCGCAGCATCGCCCTCACCATGCGGTCCTTGATGCTGCCGCCGGGATTCATGAATTCCAGCTTGGCCACCACGTTCGCAGCCGCGAATACCCGGCCGAGCCTGACCACCGGCGTGTTGCCGATGGCCTCCATCACAGATGCCTTGATAGGGGATTGCACGCCACTTCCTTTCGAGCCAGGCCCGCACATGCCATATCCGTCCACGCGGATATGCCGGCTGCATGCGAGGCATATCGAACAAGCGCCCGCTCAAGGGCGGGCGCCGACGGGTGCATCCCGATACGGGATGCGGGACGATTGTAGTAGCTCATTTATGTGGCTGTCATTAATTTTTGAAACGATGTCCGTTCACCCCAGGAGACCGGCCCCGATGGGCTAGAATGGCGGCCCGACCATGCATCAGGCCTGCGAATGAACACGACCGACCTGCCTTTCCGGGCCAATACCGCCGAGGCCTGCTCCTGGCTTACCCAACGCACCGGCTCTGCCTGGACACTCGCGCGCCTGCTCGAGCACGCGCTTACGCCATATGTCTGGCTCGATTTCGATCCAGCCCATCCCGAGCTGTTCGGCGAGGCCAACGGCGGCTATGCGGCGCCGATCTTCTTTCGCGACGATGTCGCTCGACTCGCCGCCGGCAGCGACGATGTCCTGATAACCCTCACCAAGGACGCCTACCAGATCGTTGCGAGGCTGCCGGCGCCGGGCTTTACGCGACCGCTGGACGCATTGCGATTTCTGAAGAAGGACCTGGAGCATCTGGCCACGGAGTTCGCACGCGCCCAGGCGGCCCCTGAGGAGGGCGCTGGCGCCGGGCCAGGGCCGGCGCCAGCGTCACGCCACGGCGTCGGCAAGGCGCAGCTGATCGAAGCGTTTGGCGCACACGCCAGAATGGACCTGGACAGGGCGCTCGACGATGCGATCGGCATCTTCGGCGACGACGGCGCGCGCATCAAGGCCAGCGCCCGCAAGTCGAAACGCCACGCCGTGTGGAATCCAGTCACACTAGCGCTAGGATTGCACGACGTCTACCGCGTGCCACTTGGTCCCTTGCGGCGCGCCTTTGCAAGCCACGACTTCCTGCGCGAATGGCGGGGCGATTGGGAACAGTCACTTCACCTGCTCGGCAAATAAACGAACATCAGCGCGCCAGCAGGCGGCGCAGCTGGGCCGCCTGGTAGGCGCCGAAGGTGTCGCCGAACAGGCAGCGGATCAAGGGGTCGTCGACGATCTCGGCATCCAGCAGCTCACGTTCGGTGTCCGCGTCGAAGACCGCGTCGTTGATGCGCATATACATCGAGGTCAGCGACTCGCCCAGTTCGAGCGCCGCGTACAGCTTGGCGGCGGGGATCTCGGTGGTCCAGCCCAGCGGAGCGGCGCCGGCGTCCACCAGGGAGGCGCGCCCGCCGTCGAGGCGGTAGTGGTAATCGCAAGCCCGGCCGTCGTGGTCGAAGACCGACAGGCGCCAGGTGCGCGGCCGGTCGAAATAGTCGCAGCCGGCTTCGGTATCGCCATACTTCGCCACCAGCCCATGGCGGCAGTAGCCGGTCACGCGTGCCTGTTCCTGCTCGCCCAAGGGAGCGAAATGGCGGGCGATCTCGCCCGTCGGCGGCGGCGCCGCATTGCCTTCATAGACGTAATCGACATCCTGCGGGCCGACGGGAATCACCCACGGCAGCGGCGGCGCAGCGTGCAGGCCGCCGGCATCGAGCCGTACCGACACGGACGGATCGAGCCGCACGATCCGCACGTCCGGCAGCGCCGCCCCCACCTCTTGCGCGAAGCGGGCGTACGAGATCGGGAAGAAGGCGCGGTTATACCAGGACCAGGGCTCTTGCAGGAACTGGCAGGAACTCGGCACCACGATGCGCGGCGCCAGCGCCTTGAGCTGGGCGATCCATTCTTCCGGCAAGCCGGGCGGCGCTGCCGCATGACGCGTCGGCGCCAGCACCTCGAGTTCGCGCATGGTCTGGAACGGCCACAACACCATATCCCACGGCCCCTGTGCGACCAGTTGCGCCAGCGTGCCGTCGTCGATCCAGGAATCGACCACGTTCAGCACATTCATGCCGGCGGCGCGCACCTGGAACATCGAGTCGACCCCGGCATCCATCGCCTCGCGCGGCGTGACGCTGAACGGCCCGATCTCGACCGGCCGGTTCAGCGCCAGGCTGTGCACCTGCGTGAAACCGAGATGGCGCACCATGTCGAACAGCTCGTCGAACAGGCAATAGATGTAGAGCGGCGTGGCGCGGTCCAGCAAGTCCAGGCTCTCGAGCGAGCAGTGGTCGTCGTGGAAGTGCGAGATGAAGACGGCATCGAAGCGCTGCCGGCGAATCGCCTCGCCGTCGAAACGCACGTCCGGGAAAGCATGGCAGTTGCGGCTGAACGGGTTCTCGAAGATGGTGTCGAAGGCGATGCGCCGGCCCTCGCACTCGAAAACATACCCCGCATGCAGGATTCTAGAAACCGTCAGTCCCGCCATGTCCATGATCCGCCCTCGCCCCCATCAAAGGCGGCATTCTACATGCCGGCCGTCGCCGACGGCGCGTCTGCCTGTAGAATCGCGTCTTTGCCCAGCAGCTTCCCATGTCGACACCCCCAAGCCCGCAACACCAGGAAGTCCAGGAACCCCGGTCCGAACTGATCCTCGGCCTCGACGATCGTCCCCCGCCGCTGCTCGGCATGCTGGCCGCCCTGCAGCACCTGCTGGCCATCATCGTCCCCATCGTCACCCCGGGCCTGCTGATCTGCCAGGCGCTGGGCGTCTCCAGCCGCGACACGAACCTGATCGTCTCGATGTCGCTGGTCATCTCCGGCATCGCCACCTATGTCCAGTGCCGCCGCTTCGGGCCATTCGGGGCGGGCCTCCTGATCGTGCAGGGCACCAGCTTCAACTTCGTCGGCCCGCTGATCGCAGGCGGCGCCCTGATGGTCAAGCAGGGCACGCCGGTCGAGGCGGTGATGGCGGCGATCTTCGGCGTGGTGGTTGCCGGTTCCTTCATCGAGATGGGCGTGTCGCGCGTGCTGCCCTTCGTGAAACGCCTGATCACGCCGCTGGTCACGGGCATCGTGGTGCTGATGATCGGCCTGACCCTGATCAAGGTCGGCCTGATCAGCATGGGCGGCGGCTACAGCGCCATGGCCAACGGCAGCTTCGCCACCGGCGAGAACCTGCTGCTGTCGGGCGTGGTACTGGCCATCATCGTGATCCTGAACCGGGTGCCGGTAGTGTGGCTGCGCAGCGCCGCGATCGTGATCGCGCTCGCCGTCGGCTATGCCCTGGCCGGATGGATGGGACGCCTGGACTTCACCGGCATGCACGAGGCGCCGCTGTTCCAGGTGCCCACGCCGCTGCACTTCGGCCTGGGCTTTTCCTGGTCGCTGTTCATCCCGATGATCGTGATCTACCTGGTCACCTCATTGGAGGCGATCGGCGACGTGACCGCCACCAGCAAGGTCTCGCGCCAACCGGTCGAAGGCCCGCTGTGGATGCAGCGCATCAAGGGCGGCGTGCTGGTCAACGGCGCGAACTCGCTGCTGGCCGGGATCTTCAATACCTTCCCCAGCTCGATCTTCGCCCAGAACAACGGCGTGATCCAGCTGACCGGCATCGCCAGCCGCCACGTCGGCATGTGGATCGCCCTGTTCCTGGTGATCCTCGGCCTGTTCCCGGCGGTGGCCGGCGTGATCCAGGCAGTGCCCGAACCCGTGCTGGGCGGCGCGGCGATGGTCATGTTCGGCGCGGTGGCCGCGGCCGGCATCAATATCCTGGCCAGCGTCACGCTCGACCGCCGCGCGCTGCTGGTGATCGCGGTGTCGCTGGCGCTGGGCCTGGGCGTGTCGCAGGTGCCGGAATTCCTGGCACACATGCCCCACGCCGTGCGCAATGTGCTCGAATCGGGCGTCGCCACTGGCGGGCTATGCGCCCTGATCCTGAACTGGTTCCTGCCCGAGCAGCCAGCCGTCCCGGAGCAAACGCAGTGAATTGGCGAAGGCTGGCCAGGATTGCGCTGGCGGTTCCCGTCGTCCTGGCGACGGCGTGGGGCGCGCTCGCCCTGTGGTTCCAGCTGACGCCCGCGCCTGCCCTGCTCCTCGGCGCGGCATGGTGCCTGCCCGGCCTTGGCGCGGCGTGGACGCTGACGCGCCCGCCGGGCACAGGGCATGAGCGCAAACTGCTCCTCGCCGCTGGCCTGGCCGGCCTGTCGATGCTGGGATGGTGGCAATCGCTCACGCCGTCGCACGAGCGGCCGTGGGCCGACGACGTGGCGCGCCTGCTCGAATCGACGGTCGATGGCGACCGCCTGGAATTGCGCAATGTGCGCGCCTTCGAATGGCGCACCGAGACCGTCTACACGCCGCGCTGGGAAACGCGGCGCTATGACCTGGCGAAACTTGAATCGGCCGACCTGGTGCTGTCCTACTGGATGGGGCCGCACATCGCCCACACGCTGGTGTCGTTCGGCTTCAGCGATGGCCAAAGGCTGGTGTTCTCGCTCGAGATCCGCAAGGAGCAAAACGAACAATTCTCGGCGATCGGCGGATTCTTTCGCAAGTTCGAGCAGGTGATCGTGGCAGCCGACGAGCGCGACCTGATCCGCACCCGCAGCAATGCGCGCGGCGAGCAGGTCTACCTGTACCGGCTGCGCGCAACGCCGGCGCAACTGCGCTCGGTGCTGCTCGACTACCTGGGGCGCGCCGAAGCGCTACGCAACCGGCCCGAGTTCTACAACACCCTGACCAGCAACTGCACCACGATCCTGTTCGAGCTGGCGCGCCACATCGACCCGACGCTGCCGCTCGACTACCGGCTGCTGGCGTCCGGCCATTTCGCCGAATATGCCTACGACCACGGAGCGCTGACACCTGGCCTGCCGTATGCAGTCCTGCGCGAGCGCGGCCACATCAATGCCCGCGCCCGCAAGGCCGACCTGGATGCGCACGACTATTCACACGCGATCCGTGCGGGGATGCCGGGCATCGAGTAGCAGGGCGATGCCGGCGGCGGCGCCAGGCATCAGGCGGCGCGCGCCACGCTCCGTTGGCGATCCTGGCGCGACGGCCGCGTATCGGCCTGGCTACCTGGTTCGTACTTGCTACGCTCCATGATGGTGCTGAACAGGCGCTCGGTGCGGCGGGCTTCGCACTTGCGCAAGAACCGGGTCGCTCCAAAAAAGACCAGGTTCTCCCTAGCCCGCGAGCAAGCCACGTTAAGGCGCTGTCGATCGAGCAGGAAGCTGATGCTTCCCGCCGTGCGGACGGTCGAGTACAGCACGAGATGGGCTTCGCTGCCCTGGAAGCTGTCGACCGTGTCGACCTCGATCGACATGACGTCTTCCAGTCCTTCGTCCCTCGCGGCCGCCAGCATGCCGAGGATCAAGCGTTTTTGCGCTCCATAGGGCGTAATGACAGCAACCGTCTTCTTGCCGATGCTGGCGCCTGGCTGGCTGCGCATGATCGCCAGCCGGCGCGCCGCGACTTTCAGGAAATGCAGGATCGACTTCGCCTCGGCGACGTTCAACAGACTCGTGCCGCCATCGCGCTCCTTTTCCTGCCGGCCTTCGACATTGTGCCACCGCAGCGGATATTCCGGATCGAGGAAGCCACTGCGGTCATGGACCTTCCCATTGGACAGGCCGCGCTGGCCGTCATGGCTGTAGAACAGATCGGCCACCAAGTCGCCGATGGGCTCCACCATGCGGTATTGCACCTGGAGCCGTCCGCGGCAAGCGGTCGGAAGGTTATCGTACAGTTGCTCGAAGAAGCTCGTTTTCAGAAAGGTGTCTTCCAGAAATGGCAACACTTCGCGTACATCACCGTCTCGCAAACTGCTGGCCACGCTAGGCGGCAATTGGTGATGGTCCCCGATGAGGATCGCCTTTCGGCTGCGCATCAGTGGAATGAGCAGTTCCGGCACCGTGGAGCGTCCTCCTTCGTCAACGATGCAGACATCGAATACCAGTCTGTCCATGCCATAACGGCGAGAACCCAGTCCTACGCAGGTCGCGCCGACCAGGCCATAGTCGCCCACCAGCAACTCGGCGAGCTCGTCGTCGAAGCGAGACTGTCCGCGAGCGTCCTGGCGGTGGACGCTCTCCATCCAGTCGGCGAGCCACGCTGCTCGACCGGATTTCTCGATAGTTGCGAGGCTGTACTCGCGCTGGCGTTCGCCCAGGTATTCAGTCAGGATCGCATCGGTGAGATGCGGCTGCAGGGATGATTCCACTTTGGACGGGTCGTTCCCGATGCGAAGCACGTTGGCGCGCCTATCGGGATGATGCCGCAGGAAGCGGTCGAGCGCATTATCCACTGCGGTATTCTGTTGCGACACCACCAGCACCCGCATTTCAGGATCGGCATCGAAGAGCTGATGCAGTAATTCGACGATGCAGGTCGTCTTGCCGGTGCCAGGCGGTCCCTGGATCAAGTAAAGATTCGACTCGACGAGCGCTTCTTCAATCACGCGCTTCGCGATCTGCGCCTGTCCTGGCGCGATCCAGTCGGGGTTGCTCCAGTTCAGACCGCTGGCGACCCGCGCCGACCAGAATGCATCGGGCTGCGGGGTATAGCGTTCCGGCATCAGAAGGATCTGCTGCAGAGCCCGGTTGACTAGACGTCCACCCATGAAAGTCTGCAAGGTGCGCTTCTGCCGGGTCAGGTTGGCGAGCTCGCCGCCGTTCGGCAGTCGCAGGCGCAGTGGTGCTTCCGGCACCGTCTCATACCCGTGCGCTACGGCGGCGCGCTCGATCCCCCTGTGTGGCAGGCGATACGTGTTCGGCTCGACTTTGTCGGGAATGCCGGTCAGCTCGCCGATACGCAGCCAGCGCGGCTCGCCGGCGCGATCGCGGTACTGCTCTTCGATGAATATCGGCGCGGAGTAGGCCGACTTGTCGAAGTGGCGCCGAACCGCAGACGCGAGATCGCCGGCGCATGCGCAGTCCCATTCCCTGTTATCCGGCGCGCTTATCGACTCCAGCGGGAAAGTCTGGTAGCCGTCCTCCTCAAGCAGGTAGTCGATCACCTCGCTCCAGCGGTCGAAGAATCCGGCCGCCTTTCTGCGCGCTTCGCTATCTTGGCCAAACAATGCCTGCTGGCGGCAGAACTGTACGAACTGGTCAAAGCGCAGGCGGTCGCAGAATACGCTATTTTTAAAGCGCGCATCGACCAGCCGCATGGCGAAGGGAAGCTGATCGAGTTGGGTGCTGTCGATTGGTTGCCGGGCCAGCGCATCGATGCGCAGCTGACTGGCGTCATGGCAGACCTCGGCGAGAACCTGCCACTCGCCGACCTGCAGGTCGACCTGGATGCCGGCGCGGCTCTCGGTCGTCGAGCGCAATTTCCAGTCCGCCCCGCGGGCCAGCTCAGCGATCAACGGGTGCAGGTCCAGGACGCCTTGATCTGCGTGCACGAAGACTGGGGCGCTGCCACTGCCCGCGACCGCGAGCGACTCGCGATGCTGCGTCACCGTCACACTCGAACCGCTCATGCAGAGATCGTACTGATGCAGGAACACCTCGATGCGCTCGCCAGCGGGGTAACGCTTGCCCGGAAAGGCCGTCTCGGACCGCGGCAGGAACGCGCGCACGCCATTGTCGATCTCCTGCCCCGGTCCGGGTTCGCAGAACGCCGGGAAACATCGAATCTCATAGACGTCACCATGGTCCTTGTTCGACCGCATCCCGACCACAATCGCCGGGCAAGGCAGCTTCTCGATGACGTGTTCGACATACATTGCCCCGCGCAGGATGCACGCCTTGAAGTAGCGTGGGTTGTTCGACTTGAACAGCTGAACCGGGACTGCGTCCTGGTCAGGATATTGCATCGCCAACGCACGCTGGCGCGTGTCATTGAAATCGGCACCCGATGCAGCGGTCCGCAAGGCGAGATGCTGGAAATAGCGGTTCGGGACATTGGCCAGTTCGGCGATGGGGACCAGACCCACCTTGCCATGGTAGTACCAGTCCTCGGGCAGGCGCGAGGACGGCTCGTCGAAGCCCAGCAAGGCCTCATGTCGCTCCTTTGCAAGCAGGTGGTCGAGCTGTGAACGGTACCAGCGGCAATACGCCAGGAAGGCATCGAGCCGGTTGACGGTCGCCTCCAGCCGCGCCTGCAAGCCGCGCAGTGCATTGCGACGGTAGGGGCTGATCGACCTGTCGGCCAGTTCCGCCTTCAGGCTCTGGCCCAGCTTGCGGAACTCAAGCGCCGGCTCGTCGAGGCGCCGCTCATAACGGAGGCAATACTCGCGCAGATTGTCGGCACGTTCGAGCGCCGCCCGCCGGCGCCGTTCCGCGCGTTCTCGCGCATGCTCCGCCGCCCTGCTGTCGTAGCGCGAGCGCAGGCCAGCGTTGCGACGGCGCAGTTCGGCGTGCAGGGCGCGCTCTTCCTCGGTGTCGCGATCGAGGAAAAAGGCGAGCGCCGCAGCACCCAGCGCGACCGCGGCGCCAACGGCTAGTGCGGGTACCATGGAATATCAAGACCGCTCTGGGCCATTCAGCAGCGCACTATAGCTGGCCACCAACTGCGCCTGCGAGTCGGCGCTATCGAGTATCCGTTCCAGTACCTGCTCTTGTTGGCGCAGGACGGAATCGAGCTTTTTTTCTTCCAGGCGCAGCGCAGTCATCGCCAGCTCATGCGCACGAATATCCGCGCGGTCGTCGGACAGGAGCCTTGCGATATCGACCTGCGCCGCTATCTGAACTTGCTCGGTCTTCTGGCGGGACGTTTCGATTTCTTGCGCCGCCTTCCATTGCACTTGCAGGGTGCGTTCCCTTTCGCTGGCCAGACCAATAAGGCTGTTGCCGACGCCTACCAGCCCATGGGCGACATCCAGCGCTTTGCCGATCACCTGCGGGGTCATTTTACTGCCGCCCTTCTGGTCCGAAGTCCTGCCAGAGCCTGGTTTTTTCATGTCCGATCCTTATTCTGCGACAAAGTTCAAAGTAATGCGTAGCTGCGCATCGACCAGTTCATAAAATACTTTTTCCAACTGCAGCAAGGAGCGACAACTTGGCGCGGCGTGCAGGCGGAGCGCTGCAATAGCTTGGCCCAGAACGCCGATCTGCTGCGACAAGCCCCTGAACGCCTTCTCGCCAATGGCGATGTCGCATGCCTGCCGCTCCAGGCTACGGCGCAGCAAAGCCAGCCTGGCCTCCAGTGCCAAATCGTCCTGCCTTGCGGCAACGTCCAGTCGCTCATCGAGGTCAGCCAATAGGCGGAGCAGCATATTGCCCTCGATTTCCAGCTGGCGCGTGACTTCCTTGGCCTGGCGATTGCGGCAGAACGCGTCGATGGCATCGATGACGTTCAGTCCCGCTTCCAGGAAAATCAACGGCGCAGCCGCGCTGCCTCGCGCCACGGCGTAGATCGTGCTGCCGAGATCTGCGGCACGGTGCGCACGCGTGCGCTGAACGTCGTCCCACTCGACCATGTCTGCGAAAATATCAACGGCAATCATGCTGCCTCCACGGTTGAAGCTGAGCGATTGAACGAAAAAAGCACGACGCTGTCGATCGCGTGCATCCGGCGGCTCAACAAATCGTGATCGAGCGAGCATGCCGCCTCAAGGTGCGTGATCTCAACCTGCGCTTCGACGCCGGGCGGCAAGACGGCCGCGGGCAAGCCGGATGGCTGTGTCGCGTCGCACGCTGGCGGTATAGACACCTTGGCCTGGCGCGCATCACCAATGGCCATGCCGTCAAAAACCGGTAGCGGTCCCATACTTGCCAATTCGATATAGTGAGTCTGGCTCGCAGGCACGTCGACACGCCAGGGAAGGCTGGACGACTTGCTGAAGCGATGTGTCACGGCTAGTACGGGCAAGCCCACAGCCGGCAAGGTCGCCCGTCCACCCTGCGGTTGGGAGTGGTCAAGCGAAAACTCGCCAGCTGCGTACTCGACAGCAAGGAATTCAAGCGCCTGGTCCCGCTCAGAGCGGCCAGGCGTGCAATACCAATGGGGCGCTTCCTCGCCAGCCAGCGCTGCGGCGTCGGGGTGTAGAAAAGAAATCAGATCGGCCAACGCGTCTGCCGACAAGACAGAGCGCATGCGGTTTGCCTGCTCGAACGGCCTGTACTGCCAGGTCCGTTCAGGCAAACGAACCACCAAGCGATTGCTGGCAGGATTGGAGGCGCCGTTGAGAGGCGCATGTTCGCCGGCCAGCACCAGCTGCCCGTTATCGCGTAAGGCCAGGGCGTGCACAGCATGTGGCTTGAGCGTAAAGGCGTCCAGCCAGACACTGGGCGCGAACCCTGCGAGAAAGCGCTGCACCTCGACCATGCGTGCGCCGCGCTCGGCCAGTGCGACGGCTGGCGCATGATCGGGCTGCGTTGCCTCGTCGATGGTGAGGAAGCCATGCTGCTCGAGGAAGGCCAGTTGCCGCCGCAGGGCGGCAACCGACAGGCCAGTGACGCTTGCCAGCTGGGGCAGCACCAATCCGTCGGCGACCGCGCGCAGCAAGAACATCGATACGCCCCCCATGCCGTCCAGCAGACGATGCGAGACTTGCAATGTATAGCGATGAAATGGCAGCAGTAAAATAACTGGCCTGTTTAATTGAATCACCAGCAGCTTTCGACAATCGGCTCGGTTGGGGCAAGCCCGAGTGAAAGTCTAGCAATTATGTTTCAACCGCGCAATTCAATTTCGAAAATCCAACATCCGGTCTAATCCCCGATGGTGCCCATCGCAGCGTGCCATGGGCACCGTCGCTATCAGCGCCCCTGCAGGGCCGCGATCCGCTCTTCGATCGGCGGGTGGCTCGAGAACAGCGCCATCGCGCCGCCCTTGCCCGAGATGCCGAAGGCGCTCATATTCTTCGGCAGCTCGCCTTCGGCCATGCCGCCCAGGCGGCGCAGCGCGGCGATCATCGGCTGCGGCTGGCCCATGATGCTGGCGGCGCCCCGGTCGGCGCGGAACTCGCGCTGGCGCGAGAACCAGGCCACGATGATGCTGGCCAGGAGGCCGAACACGATCTCGCACACGATCACGGTGACCATGTAACCGATGCCGGGGCCGCTGTTCTCCTGGTCGTTCTTGCGCAGCATGCCGTCCACGAAATAACCGACGATGCGCGCCAGGAAGATCACGAAGGTATTGACCACGCCCTGGATCAGGGTCAGGGTCACCATGTCGCCGTTGGCGATGTGGGCCACCTCGTGGGCCAGCACGGCCTCGACTTCCTGCTCGGTCATCGATTGCAAGAGGCCGGTCGACACCGCGACCAGCGACGAGTTTTTCGTCGCGCCGGTAGCGAAGGCATTCGGCTCGCCTTCATAGATCGCGACCTCGGGCATGCCGATGCCGGCGCGCTGGGCCTGGCCCGCCACCGTGTTCAGCAGCCACTGCTCGGTCGAGTTCGATGGCTGCTCGATCACGCGCGCCCTGGTGCTCCATTTGGCGATCGGCTTGGACAGCAGCAGCGAGATGAAGGCGCCGCCGAAGCCCATCAGGCCGGCGAACATCAGCAGCCTGGTGAGATCCAGGCCGTTCGAAGTCAGGAAGCGGTTCACGCCCAGCAGGCTGGCGGTGATGCCCAGCACCAGCATGATGCCCAGGTTGGTCGCGATAAACAGGAGAGTACGTTTCATGATGTCCTTCTCGGTACGGTTACGGTAAAAAATTGGTGCTCAAGCCGCCTGCCCGGGCGTGTCCGGCGCTTCCGGCACGACGCGCTGAACCAGCACCTTGGCGATGCGGCGTTCCTCGACCGCCAGGATGCGGTAGCGCAGAGCGTCGATCTCGATTTCCTGGCCCGGCTCGGGCAGGCTCTCGAAGCGCGCCAGCAGGAAGCCGGCCAGCGAGGTGTATTCGTCGTCGCTGCTGACCAGGCCTTCGGCGTCCAGCACCTGCTCCAACAGGTGCAGGTCGGCTGCGCCATCGACTTCCCACTCGTTCGGGCCCTTGGGCTGGATCGCCAGTTGCTCGTCCTCGTCGGGGAATTCACCGGCGATCGCCTCCAGGATGTCGACCGGGGTCAGCAGGCCCTGGACAATGCCGAATTCGTCGGTCACCAGCACCAGCTGGCCGTGGGCGCGCTTGAGCGTGTCCATGGCCTTGAGCACGCCGGCGGTGTCGGGCAGCAGGATCGGCTTGCGGATCGGGCCATTGCCATCGGTGACGGCATCCTCGATGCGCGCCTGCAGCACCAGTTGGCTGATCAGGTCCTTGGTGCGGGCGATGCCGACCAGGTTGTCGAGCTGGCCACGGCCGACCGGCATCAGGCTGTGCGGCGACTCCTGCAGCTGGCGCAGGATGTCGTCGCTGTTGTCGTCGAGGTTCACCCACGACATCTCCGAACGCGGCGTCATGATCGAGCGGATCGAGCGGTCGGCCAGGGTCAATACGCCGCTGACCATATTGCGTTCCTCGACGCCGAAGGCCTGCGTCTCTCCTGCCTGCGCATCGCTGGTGTCGGCCTCGGTGTCGGTACGGCGTTTGCCGCCCATCAGGCGCAGCACGGTGTCGGCGGTGCGGTCGCGCAGCGGCATGCGCGCCTCGTTCTTGAGGAAGTTACGGCGCGCGAACTGGTTCAGGGCCTCGATCAGGATCGAGAAACCGATCGCCGCATACAGATAGCCTTTCGGGATGTGGAAGCCCAGGCCCTCGGCCACCAGGGACAGGCCGATCATCAGCAGGAAGGACAGGCACAGCACGACCACGGTCGGATGCGCATTGACGAAGCGGGTCAGCGGCTTGGAGGCCACGATCATGACGCCGATCGAAATGATCACGGCCGCCATCATCACGCCCAGCTGGTCGACCATGCCGACCGCGGTGATCACGGCGTCGAGCGAGAACACGGCGTCGAGCACCACGATCTGCACGATCACGGCGCCGAAGCTGGCATACACCTTCGACTGGGTCTGCACATGGGTGATCCCTTCGAGGCGCTCATGCAGCTCGACGGTGGCCTTGAACAGCAGGAACACGCCGCCCAGCAGCAGGATCAGGTCGCGCCCGGAGGGCGACCATGGCCCCAGCGCGAACAGCGGCGTGGTGAGCGTCACCAGCCAGGAGACGATGGTCAGCAAGCCCAGGCGCATCAGCATGGCCAGGGTCAGGCCGATCAGGCGCGCCTTGTCGCGCTGGTGCGGCGGCAGCTTGTCGGCCAGGATCGCAATGAAAATCAGGTTGTCGATGCCCAGGACGATTTCCAGGACAACGAGTGTGAGCAGACCCGCCCAGATTGCCGGGTCGAATAGCCATTCCATGGTGTTACCTCGTTATTTCGCAAAAGTTTGTCGCGGCCGCGAGCGCCGTCATGGCGGCGCAGTCGAGTGACATGCGCCGCGATGCGGAGATCGTGATCGGCCAGGGGGCGCCGCGGATGCGGCGCAGGCAGGCCTCTAGGGCCTGCGCGGGGGCTTGAGCGGAGGGAACGAGGCGTGAATGGCAGGCGGTGGCGCCCGTGGCGCGACCGCGCCTCCGGGCCTGCCGGACAATCGCAGGCCGAGGTCTTCGTAGACGGAATCGTGGACGTCGGCGCCGGCCGGCGGTTCATCAGGGTCGATGTCGCAACCAGCCTGGCAATCGTAGCCGCCGCCGAGGTAGGCGTCGGCGAACAGGGGCACGGCGGCATCCGTCTCGAGATCGGCCGTGTGGATGAGGACTTCGGAAGGTGTGACGTGTTCCGTCGCTGCGGCCGGCTGCATCGCGGATGCGGCCATGGCCAGGGCAAACATGTTCAGGGGGAGCAGCAGGGTCAGGCAGATGACGATGAATCGTCTCATATACGGGGCGAGAGTCGGAACGGCACCAGTATAGCACGGCGTCCGGACACCATCCGTCCGGCTCGAGGGCCGGCCTCTAGCGCCACTCTCCCGAACGCGCGGCGCACAGCCGCGCATACCTGGCCGGCGTCACCCCCACTGCCAGCCGGAAACGCCGCGTAAAGTAGCTCTGGTCGGCATACCCCACCAGCGCCGCCACCTGCGACAGCGGCAGCCGCCCGTGCCGGATCAGCGCTTGCGCGCGCGCCATGCGCATCCGTTCCAGGTAGGCCATCGCGCTGCAGCCGGTGCTGTGCCGGAACAGCCGCGCGAAATGGAAGCGGCTGACGTTGGCGACGCCGGCCAGCATCTGCAGGTCGATCTCCTCGTGCAGGTGGGCGTCGATGAACTCCTTCACCCGCTGCAGGCTGCGCGGGTTCAGGCCGCGCGGCGCGCGCTCGCGCGGGGCCAGCTGGCAGTTGAAGCGGTGCACCAGGTGCAACGCCAGCGCGCTCGACAGGGCCTGGCTGACATAGGCCTGGGCCGGATGCGGCGGACCCTCGATCTCGGCCAGGAACAGCGCCACGATCCGCTCCACGAAGGGATCACGGGCCGAGAAGCAGTTGACCAGCGCAGTCGTGGGCAGCGCGCCGCGCAGCGACGTCTCGGCCGCCTGCTGCAGCAGCGCCGGCGGCACCCGCATCAGCATGATCGCGCCGGGACCGTCCCAGGCCCACTCCGACGGCATGCCCCGCGGATGGATGCCGATATTACCGGGACCGATCATCGCGCTATGGGTCTGGCCGCCGCGCACCTGGGTCAGGCGCACCGTGCCAGAGATGCGCATCCCGATCACGTCCTGCTCGAGCACACCAGAACCGACCCGGCCGGCCGCTTTCCACTCATAGACATCGATGCCGACGCCGCCCCATGGGCGGTCCTGGCTGCTCGCGACGGGCGCGGCCAGCAGGCGATTGTCAGGGTTGGGCGCAGGGTACATGGCGACTCCAGCTCACGGCAAGCAAGTACCAGAAGTTAGCAATAAATTACCACGCTGCGGCCCATGTTTTAAAGATAATCGGTATCAGGTGCTGGCGGTTGCTACCGGAACCACCCGGGCCGGGGCGAGTCTCCGACCTTGGTCATAGCCCGCCACCTGCCCATGGTGGCAGCCGCCCTCGCCCGATCCATGACCCTCGTTCGACGAAGGAGCAACCATATGACTATCAGCATCGCGCAGGCGCAGGCGGTCATCGAGGCGGCGCAGGCCAGGGCCACGGCCCTCGGCGTCCCCGCCGTCATCTCGGTGATCGACGGCGGCTGCCACCTCAAGGCATTCCAGCGCATGGATGCGGCGCCGCTGGGATCGATCGATATCGCCCTGGGCAAGGCCAGGACCGCGGCGCTGTTCGCCTGCAACAGCGAAGACGTCTGGGAGTACTGCAAGCCCGGCGCGCCGGCGCCCGGGCTCGAGCTCAGCAACGGTGGGCTCATGACCTTCGCCGGCGGCATGTCGCTCAAGTCCGGCGATGGCGCGGTGCAGGGCGCCATCGGCGTCTCGGGCGGCGCCGTGACCCAGGACCAGGAAATCGCCCGCGCCGGCGCCGCGGCCTTCAGCGCCCGCTGAAGCGCACCTTCCCTTCACTTCACCACCATATAAAGGAGCACCGACATGTCCAAGACGATCCTGATTACTGGCGCCGCCGTCGGCTTCGGCCGTGGCGCCGCCATCGGCATGGCCCGCAACGGCCACAAGATCATCGCCACCGTGCACGTCTCGTCCCAGGTGACGGCCCTGCGCGAAGAAGTGCAGGAACTGGGCCTGGCCGACCGCATCCGCGTGGAGAGGCTCGACCTGACCGACCCATACGACATCGACCAGGCGGTGGGCTGGGAGGTCGACGTCCTGTGGAACAACGCCGGCATGGGCGAGGCGGGGCCAGTGTGGGAAATCCCGGTCGACCTGGTGCGCAAGAACTACGAGGTCAATGTATTCCTGCCGCTCACGCTCACCCAGCGCGTGGTGCGCAAATGGATCGACGGCGGCAAGCCGCAGGGCAGGAAGGTGGTCTTCACCTCGTCGATGGGCGGCCTGTTCACGCCGGCCAACTGGGGCACCTATGTCTCGACCAAGCATGCGCTGGAAGCGATCGCTGAAGCGCTGCAGCAGGAATTGGCGGCCTATGGCATCCGGATCCAGACCATCAATCCGGGCGCCTACTACACCGGCTACAACGAGACCATGGCCGACAACCCCTTCCGCTGGCTGGTCGAAGGCAAGCACCTGACCAGCCGCGCGCAGCTGCGCAAGGGCTTCGACGACTTCTTCGCCACGCCCGAAGGCAAGATGGATCCGAAGGAGATGATCGACCGGATGATCGACATCGTCCCGGCCGACAGCGGCAAGTTCCGCAACGTGATGCCGAAGGCGATCGAGGACATGCTCAGGCAGCATCAGCTGGCCGCCTGGGACAACACGATCTAGCACGCCATGCCATCCCTTGCCCGAACCCTGTGCCTGGCGGCCCTGTTGCTGGCCGCCGGCACTTCCCTCCCCCTGCAGGCAAACGACGCGAGCGCCTCCATGACTACGCAGACCGAATCGAGCAACAAGGACAGGGTGCGGGCTGCCTTCCAGGCCTGGTCCGACGGCACCGGCGGCCCGTTCGCCCTGCTCGCCGACGACGCCCAGTGGACCATCGTGGGCAGGTCGCTGGCCTCGCGCGCCTACCCGGACAAGGCCGCCTTCATGAACGAGGTAATCCATCCCTTCAATAGGCGCATGGCAAAGCCGCTGCGCCCGACCGTCCGCCAGCTGCATGCCGACGGCGACACGGTGATCGTATTCTTCGACGCCCAGGGCACCGCCGTCGATGGCAAGCCCTATGTCAATACCTACACCTGGATCATGGAGATGCAAGGTGACCAGGCGACCAGGGTGTGGGCCTTCTTCGACGCCATCGAGTTCAACGACCTCTGGACCCGGGTCAAGCCGGCGCCGGCCAGCGGAACGCCATGAACGCGGCGGCGCCGGCGCACGGGGCGGCCAGCACGGCGGCGGCCGTCGAACTGGTGCCGATCCTGGTGCTGCTCGGCGCCGCCGTGCTGGCCGTGCCCCTGTTCAAGCGTCTCGGGCTGGGGTCGGTGACCGGCTATCTGGCGGCGGGCATGGTCGTGGGCCCGTTCGGCCTGCAGGTCGTGGCCGATCCCGGGGCGATCCTGCACATCGCCGAGCTGGGCGTCGTGATGTTCCTGTTCGTGATTGGCCTCGAAATGCAGCCGTCGCGCCTATGGACCATGCGCGGCGAGATCTTCGGCCTCGGCTTCGCCCAGGTGGCCGGCGCCAGCGCTGTGCTCACCGTGTTCGGGATGGTGCTGGGTTTCCCGTTCGCCCAGAGCTTCGTGGGCGGCACCGGTTTCGTGCTGACCTCGACCGCGATCGTGATGCAGATGCTCGAGGAGCGGCGGGTGCGCGGCCTGCCGCGCGGCCGGCGCACGATCGCCATCCTGCTGCTCGAAGACCTGGCGATCGTGCCGCTGCTGGCGGTGGTGGCCCTGCTGGCGCCAGGCACGGAGCGCATCGCCGGCATCGAAAGGATCGAGGCCCTGGCCGTCGGCGCCGCCAGCATCGCCGGGCTGGTGCTGGCCGGACGCTTCCTGCTCGACCCCTTGTTCAGGATGCTGGGCCAGGCGCGGGCGCGCGAAGTCATGACCGCCGCCGCGCTGCTGGTGGTGCTCGGCGCGGCCTACGCCATGCAGCTGGGCGGCCTGTCGATGGCGATGGGCGCCTTCCTGGCCGGGGTGCTGCTGTCAGAGTCCACCTTCCGGCACCAGCTCGAGGCCGACATCGAGCCGTTTCGCGGCATCCTGCTCGGCCTGTTCTTCCTGGGCGTCGGCATGGCGCTAGACCTGGGCGTGATCGCCAGCGCCTGGCAGCAGGTGGCGCTGGCCGTCGCCGGCTAGATGCTGCTCAAGATGGCGGTGATCTACTGCGTGGCCCGCATGTTCGCCCTCGACAACCGCGAAGCGGTCGGGCGCGCCGTGCTGATGGCCCAGGGCGGCGAGTTTGCCTTCGTGTTGTACGCGGCCGCCACCGCGGCCGGCATCCTCGACGCCCGCGCGAACGCTATATTGACCACCGCCGTCATCGTCTCGATGATCCTGACGCCGTTCCTGATCATGCTGTACGACGCTGTCATGCCGAAATGGGCGCCCTCGCCCGGTCGCACGGCGGCGCCGGCCGACCTGCGGGCCAACGTGCTCCTGATCGGCTTCGGGCGCTTCGGCCAGATCGTCAGCCAGCCGCTGCTCGAGAACGGCTACTCGCTGTCGATCATCGAGACCAGCACCCAGGCGATCTTCGACCTCGAGCCGCTGGGCTTCAAGGTGCATTATGGCGACGGCGCCCGGCTCGACATCCTGCATGCGGCCGGCGCGCCTGAGGCGCGCATGATCGTGGTGGCCATCGACGACCGCCAGGCCTGCCTCACGATCGTGGAGATCGCCAAGGCCGAGTTTCCTCATATCCCGGTGCTGGCGCGCGCCTTCGACCGAGAGCATGCCATCGAGCTGATACGCGCCGACGTCGACTGGCAGGTGCGCGAGACGGTGGAATCGGCCTTGTCGCTGGCCAGCAAGGCGCTGGAACTGCTCGAACCGGACGCCCTGGTGCGCGCCCAGGTCATGGACACCGTGCGCCGGCGCGATGCCGAACGGCTGGCGATCCAGGTCACCGAGGGGCTGTATGCGGCGCCGGGACTGGTCAGGAACAACGCGCCGGTACGGCCCGACTGAGCGCACGACCGGCCTGTCATATCGGTGACACGCAATGGCACTAGACTGGCATGGATTTTTCGCCATCCATCTTCTGCTTGAGGAGGCCGCCGTGCCCGCCGTCCAATCCACCGACCTCACCCAGCGCGTGCAGCGCGACCTGACCGACAGCTACGACGAGGAACTCGAACTCGAGCTCGATGATCGCGACCTCGATCCCGAAACACTGCTGCCCTCGCCCACCCGCAGCGAGCAGGAGAAAGAAGCCCGTCGCCAGTATTTCCATGAGCTGTTCCGCCTCCAGGCCGAGCTGGTCAAGCTGCAGGACTGGGTCGTGCACACCGGCCACAAGGTCGTGATCCTGTTCGAAGGCCGCGACGCCGCCGGCAAGGGCGGCGTGATCAAGCGCATCGCCCAGCGTCTCAATCCCAGGGTCTGCCGGGTAGCCGCGCTGCCGGCGCCGAACGACCGCGAACGCACCCAGTGGTACTTCCAGCGCTATGTGTCGCACCTGCCGGCGGCGGGCGAAATCGTGCTGTTCGACCGCAGCTGGTACAACCGGGCCGGGGTCGAGCGCGTGATGGGCTTTTGCACCGATGATCAGTACGATGAATTCTTCCAGACCGTGCCGGAATTCGAGCGCATGCTGGTGCGCTCCGGCATCCAGCTGATCAAGTACTGGTTCTCGATCTCGGACGAAGAACAGAATGCGCGCTTTCTAAGCCGCATCCACGATCCGCTCAAGCAGTGGAAGCTGAGTCCGATGGACCTCGAATCACGCCGGCGCTGGGAAGAATACACCCGGGCCAAGGAAATCATGCTCGAGCGGACCCATATCCCGGAGGCGCGCTGGTGGGTGGTGCAAGGCGTGGACAAGAAGCGCGCGCGGCTCAACTGCATCCATCACCTGCTGCAGCAGATGCCGTATGTCGAGGTCGACCGGCCGACGATCGAATTGCCGGAGCGAGAGTATCACGACGATTATGTACGCAGGCCAGTGCCGCCGGAGATCATCGTGCCAGAGGTATTCTAGCGCCTCCTGCAGACTGGCGCCAACAGCTCAGCCGCGACCAGGCAAGCGAACCTGCGCCACCAGCCCACCTTGCGGATGGTTCGACAACTCCAGCCGCCCACCATGCGCCTCGACGATCCCGCGCGCAATACCCAGGCCCAGGCCCATGCCGCCGTCATTGGCGTCGCGCCCATGGGCGAGGCGCACATAGGGATCGAACAGGCTGGCCAGCGCGTCCTCGGGCACGCCCGGACCGTGGTCGCGCACGGCGATCAGCACGCTGCCCGGCTCTTCGCGCGCCGCGATCTCGGCCCTCGCGCCGTAGTAAAGCGCATTGTCGAGCAGGTTGCCGAGCGCGCGCTTGAGCGCCAACGGCTTGCCGCGCACCACGATGCCGGACGGTTCATAGCCAACCTCGTGACCGGCCAACCGGGCGCTCTTGACCATGCGGCCAAGCAGCGCGTCGAGCCGGATCTCGGCCGGGTTCTCGTGGATATCGCTGTCCTTCACGCACTGCAGCGCGCCCTTGACCATCATGTCCAGTTCGTCGAGGTCTTCCTCGAATTCGCCGCGCAGCGCCTCGTCGTCCAGCAGTTCGGCGCGCAGTTTCAGGCGCGTGATCGGGGTACGCAAGTCGTGCGAGATCGAGATGAACAGGCGCTCGCGGTCCTCGATATACCGGCCGATGCGCTCGCGCATGGCGCCGAAGGCGCGCGCCGTATTGACGAACTCGCGGCTGCCGGTTTCGGGCAGCGGCGGACTGGCGTCGTCATGGCCCTGGCCAACGGCGGCAGCGGCATCGGACAATGCGGCCAGGGGCCGCGTGATCGAGCGCACCACCAGCAGGCACAGGATCAGCACCACCGCCAGCGACAGCGCCTGCGGCATCAATCGGTCCCAGCTGAACGGGTCGTTGCCGCTCAAGAAGTAAGGGTTGGGCATCAATGCCGCCATGTACAGCCAGTTGCCCGGTTCGATCTCGGTCTGGATCACCAGGATCGGCGCCGGGTCGGGCTGCAGCAGCAGCACGTGCTGGACCCAGGCGTTCGGCAAGTCTTCCAGGCGCACGTCGTGCTCGGCCACCACCAGCCGGTCGGGCCAGGCGAAGGCCAGCCGGAAGCCCGGCGAATTCGGCAAGTCGCTCTTGAGCGTGGCGGCCACCGTGCCGATCACCTGGTCGGCCAGCGGATGCGGGGCGATGTGCTCGATCGGCACATAGGCGTGGTTCAGGTTGACGAAGAAGCGCGTGCCGCCCATCTCGCGCAGCTGCTGGATGATGAGGGCGCGGTAGGCCGGCGGCAGGCTGCGAAAGAAGCGGATCGCGCCGGCCGCGCTGTGCGCCACATACCTGGCCGACGACTGCGCCTCCACCTGCGATTTGTAGCGCAGTTGGCTGGCCCAGATCGTGCTGGCCGCCACTTGCGTCACCAACAGGCCCGCCGCCATCACCAGCATCAGGCGGCCCAGCAGCGAGGCCGGCACCAGGCGCCGCAGCCAGGGCTTCATGTGGCTAGACACTCGACACGCTGACGTCGGCCGAGAACACGTAGCCGGCCCCGCGCACGGTCTTGATCAGGGCCGGCTGCTTGCCGTCGTCGTGCAGGCGCAGCCGCAGGCGGCTGATCTGGACGTCGAGCGAACGGTCCATCGGTCCCGAGTCGCGCCCGCGGGTTTCCTCGCACAACAGGCTGCGGTCGAGGATGATGCCGGGATGCTCGACGAAATACTTCAGCAGCTGGAAATCGAGCCCGGTCAGCGCTACCTGCTCGCCCTCGGGATCGAGCACCTTGCGCTCCATGAGGTCGAGGGTAAAGCCGACGAAGCGGTAGTAGCGCGCGGCCGGCGCCTCCACCGCCGAGCGGCGCAGGATCGCCTTGATGCGGGCCAGCAGCTCGCGCGGGCTGTAGGGCTTGGCGATATAGTCGTCGGCGCCCAGCTCGAGGCCGACGATGCGGTCGGTCTCGTCCGAGCTGGCGGTCAGCATGATGATCGGTACATTCGAGCGCTGGCGCACCTGGCGGCACAGCATGAAGCCGTCGGTGTCGGGCAGCATCACGTCCAGGATCACCAGCGACAGGGCGTCGGCCTGGGCGGCCAGCGCAGCCAGGAAGCTCTCGCCGTCGTGCGACAGGATCACCTCGTACTGGTTCTTCTCCAGGTAGGTCTTGAGCAGTTCACGGGTCTTCTGGTCATCGTCCACGATCAGTATCTTGCGCACCTGCCACTCCAAGAGGTTTGAGATTGAATAGCCTGAACAGCGCGCCGAGACGGCGCTGGGCCTGGGCCGGCGGAACGGCGTCGTCCAAAAAGAAGCGGTGCACCTCGGCGATGATGGCGTCGCGGCTGGCTTCGTCCAGGGCCATGCGGTGCACCAGGCTGGGCGCCTGCACCGCGGAGCCCCTGGCGAACACCGTCCACGACTGGCGCGCGCAGCTGTCCATCGCGCCTGGGTCGGCGTCGCGCCGCACCGGCACCCCGCCCTTGAGCGCATTGAAGCCGGCCTGCACGCCTGGCGTCACCATCAGCCGCGCCATCTTTTCCTGGGCCGCCATCTGGCGGTAGTCGCCGGCGAACATGGCCAGCGTATCGACGCTGTACAGGTGGTAGTCGGCGGTGCCGGGCGCCGCCGCGCAGCCGAAGTCGCGGTCGGGCAAGGCCTTGAACTCGGCCAGCTCGGCCTTGGCCCAATCGCCCATGATCATCATGCCGGCCTGGCCGCGCGCAAAGCGCCGCACGACTTCGGGCCAGGGCCGCTCGTCGAGTTCTTCGCGCAGCCAGCCCTTGATGGTGCGCAGGCGCTGCAAGGCCTCATGGGTGCGCCGGTCCGCGGCCGCTGCCGGGCTGCGCTGCACGAACAGTTCGCGGTAGAAGGCCGGGCCGCTTTCGGCCAGCACCAGGTTCTCGAACAGCGCCGCCACTTGCCAGGCCTCGCTGCTCTGGGCCAGCGGAGCCACTCCGGCCGCGCGCAGGCGGCGCGCCACGTGCTCGAAGTCGCGCCAGGTCACGGGCGGCTTCAAGCCCAGGCGGGCGAACAGCGGGCGGTTGTAGTACAGCGTATTGACGCGATGAATACCGAGGGGAGCCGCCACCACGTGGCGCCGGTGTACCACGAGTTGCCCGATGGTCGGGAACAGGAAACCGCGCCAGTCGCCGTCATCGGCCACGTTATCGAGTTCGAGCAGCAGGCCCAGGTCGGCCCATTCGGCGATCGAAGGGCCGATCAGCTGGGTCACTTCAGGGGCGTCGCCGGCCAGCACCCTGCCCTTGAGGACCTTGCCGGCGCCCAGCCCGGCGCCGCCGGGAATGGCGGCGTCCTGCCACGCAATGCCTTCGCCGGCCAGGGTCGATGCCAGCAGGTCGGCGGCCTTGCGTTCGCTGGGCGAGGTCCACCAGTGCAGCACCTGCAGGCCAGGACGGTCGGCTGCCGGCGTGGCGGCGCAGGTGCCGGCCAGGAGCAACGCCCCCATCATGACACCCAGCCAGATCACCTTCTTCATCGACGCATCCACCAACGGTCCCGCTGAAAGCACCGACTATATAGCACGGTCGGCAAATTCGGCAAGGGCGCTAGCGCCGTTCGATGCTCGCGACCTGCCCCATCCTGCCATTGCGGTCGAAGGCGGCGGCGCGGATCGTGCCGCGCACGGCGATCGGGCCGTTCACCACCGGGCTGCCGGCGGTCGGCACGCTGCCGTCGACCGTGTAGCGCAGGGTCATCCCGGGCAGCACGTGGTTGACCCTCACCTGCCCGCCCTCTTCGATCATGCCGGGCGGCGCGATGCGGTAGGCGACCTTCGAGCCGTCCAGGTCGAGGCGCGGCAGCACGCGCTGGCCGAGGGCATTGACGAAACCGGTCCAGGCGCCGCGGTGCAGCAGCGCGGCCCTGGCCGCGTCACTTTCCGTCGCCCAGGCCGGATCCGGCGCCCAGCCGCGCTCGGCCACCGCCACCAGGCGCGGCATCACCAGGTAGTCGATGCGTGCCGGGTCGCGCACGGTTTCGACGAACAGATTGGCCTGCAGGCCGCGCACGCGGCGCTTGCCGTAGTCGGTCAGGCGGTCCTTGCCGATGCGCGATGCCTCCGGGGCGTTCTTGTTGATGTCGAGCGGGATGAAGTCGTGCACCGTGTCCAGTTCGACGTAGGCGCCCCAGTTCACGCCATGCTCGTCGGGATTGGCGTTGTGCGCCATGTCCATGTACATGCGGGTCACCGGCGTCAATACGATGTCGTAGCCGGCGTTGGCCAGGCGATAGGCCAGGTCTTCGTTGCCGACCGTGTTGTTCCACACATAGGCCGAGAAGCCGCGCTCCGGGAAGCGCGGATTGGGGATCAGCTTCGGGCGGCCATCGAGCATCGTCTGGCGCGCGGCCAGCTCTTCCCAACCCGACATGAACAGGCCGTGCTGGCGCATGATCTTGTCCACGCGATCGTAGAAATAATCCCACAGGTCGACCACGGTCTCGAGATTATGCTTCTTCATCATCGCCGCGCTGACGGGCGACTTTTCCCAGGCGCCGTGGGCCAGCTCGTCGCCGCCCATGTGGATGGTCGACAACGGCACGCCGGCCTCGCGGTGCAGCGCCACCACTTCGCGCACCACGTGCTCGATGAAGGTGTAGCTCGATTCATGGCCCGGGTTGATCACATTGTCGCCGAACAGCTGCGGCGAGTTGTACACCGAGCGGTCCTCGAGGTCGTTGAGCAGGTATTTCGAGTAGTCCTTGTCGCCGGCCGCCTTCAGGCGGTGGTAGCGCGATTCCATCGCCTGGACGGCGGCGCGCGCGTGGCCCGGCATCTCGATCTCGGGGATGACCTCGATATGGCGCGCCTGCGCGTAGCGCAGGATTTCCTTGTACTCGTCGCGGGTAAAGTAGCCGCTGCCGCTGGGATCCTTCGGGTCGGGGCCCGAACCGTAGGCCGGCTGCAGGCGCACGCCCGGTTTCGCGGCGTGGCCGCGCACCGCGCCGATGTCGGTCAGCTCGGGCAGGCCGGCGATCTCGAGGCGCCAGCCTTCGTCGTCGGTCAGGTGGAAGTGGAACTTGTTCAGCTTGAAGCGCGCCATCAGGTCGAGCCATTTGAACACCGTTTCCTTGCCGTGGAAGTTGCGCGACACGTCGAGCATGAAGCCGCGGTAGCCGAAGCGCGGGGCGTCGACGATGGTCAGCTCGGGCAGCGCCGGCGACTTGGCGCCGGGCAGCGGCATCAGGTCGCGCAGCGACTGCAGGCCATGGGCCACGCCGGCCGCGCTATTGCCGACGATGGCGATGCCGCCGTTGGCGGCGATGCTCAGCCGGTAGGCTTCGGGCGAGGTTTGGCCGGGAACGTTGCCTATTGAGAGGCGCAGCGCCGGACCGCCACTGGCGGGCAGGCTGGATGGGAATAGCGAGCGCGCCAGCGCCGCTTCGTTGGCCAGGGTCGGCGGCGCGTCGATCTTCGGCAAGCCCTTGAGCGCCAGCGTGCCCTTGCCGGCATCGAGCCGCAGCGGCGTCGGCAAGACCTTCGGCACCGCGGCGGCCGGCAGCAATTCGGTGCGCGCATTGCGCTGGTAAGTGTCTTGCGGGGTAACCAGCGAATGCGGGCTGTCCTTGACGCCGGCCTGGGGCGGCTGCGCCAGCGGCACGACCTGGTAGTCGAGCGCGACGCCGGTGTCCGGCGCAGCGTCATATACCAGGTAGGGGCCGGACGGCGCTTTCGACGAGGTATAGACCGAGTCCGAATGCTGGTAGTTGAACTCGATCGCCTGGCCCGGGGCGAGTCCCTTGAAGCCTGGCCCCGGATACAGGCGGAACAGGCCGCCGGCGATCTGTTCGAGCTGGAGGCCGCCCGACTGCACGCCCTTGGGCATGCGGTCGATGGCATTGAAGTAGAGCGACCATCCCTGCGCCGGCAAGGCCTGGGCGTCGCGGTTGGTCAGGGTGAAGCGCGCCGGCGAACTGCCCTTCGGCAGCTGTGCGCTCGCCACGGGGCGCTGCAGCTCCCATTCCAGGTGCAGCTTGGCGCCATTGGCCACGGCAGTGGCGGCTGCGGGCGCTGCCTGCGCCAGCGCCTGCGCCGGCATGGCAAATGCGACCAGCGCCGCCATCAAGGTCGACGCCACCGCGCCGCCATATTTATTTGTTTTACCCAAGAGTGTCTCCCATTTGCGCAGCAAGGCTGCCCATCACAATCACACCGGCGAAGGCACCGACCGGTGCGGCGTTATTTTTGCCTTGGTGTATACCATTTGGCAAATCCTTCCTGCAGCCTGGCCGCGCCTTCCTTCGGCGCCAGGCTGCCATTCAATACCTGCGACGTCACCTTCCACAACTCGATTTCCATGCTCGGCTGGCCGCGATTGAGCACCTGCGCATTGACGCGGATGGTCGACGCGCAGCGCTTGCGCCACTCGGCCATCTGCTTGGCCACCGGGTCGCGCACCGCGATCAGGTGGTGCGACAGGGTGAAGAAGCCGGTCAGCCGGTTGGTGTACAGGTCGGCGAATTCCTGCGAGCCCACCCAGGCCATGAATTTATAGGCGTCTTCCTTGTTCCTGGAATTGCGGTTCACGCCCAGTCCCAGGTCCATATGGTCCGAGATATGGCAGGCCGCGCCTTCGCGCGGCACCGGCGGCGGGAACACCCCCAGCGACAGCCCCGGCGTGCGGCTGAAATGCGCGATGTCCCACGAGCCGGCCGGATAGATCGCCGCCCCGCCGGAGGCGAACCTGGCCTGGCTGGCGGCATAGGTCTGCCTGGCGGCGCCCGATGGCAGGTAGCGGCCCATGCGCGCGGTAAACGCGAGCGCATCGACGTAAGGCTGGTCGGTGAGCCTGGCGCGGCCGGCGATCAGGGCCTTGCGCCCCTCTTCGCCGCGCCAGAAGTTGGGCCCGATATTCGTGTAGACGATCTGGCTCGATTCCCACTGCTCGGCCGTGCCCAGCGCCAGCGGCGTGACGCCCGCCTTCTTGAGCACATCGAGCACGCGGAAGAAATCGTCCGCCGTGCGCGGCGGTTGCAGGTCGAGCCGCCGGAAGATGTCCTTGTTGTAGAAGAAACCGTGGATGACCGACGCCACCGGCATGCAGAAGGTGTCCTTGCCGTCGTCGGTCTGCCAGGCCACCAGGCTCGGGGCATCGAAGTTCTGCAGCCCCGGCTTGCCGTCCAGCCGGTCGAGGTGGCCGCCCTGGTACAGGGCCAGCGACAGGTCGAACGGCCGGCACGCGATCAGGTCGCCCGCCGTGCCCTTGGCCAGGCGTTCGCCGAGGGCGGCGTCGTAGCCGGTGGGCGCGGTCGGCGCGAACGTCACCTTGACGTCGGGATGGTGGCGCGCGAAGGCCGGCAGCAAGACGTTTTCCCACAAGGCCTTGTCGTCCGCGCGCCAGCTCTCGATCACCAGGGCGCCGGCGCCGGCCGGCAAGGCGGCCCCCGCCAGCACCGCGCCGAGCAGCCGCTTGGAGAGCCGCCTCACCCGTGCTGCTCCTTGGCTCCCCGCTTGGCCCTGGGCGCCGCGAACAGCCGCTCGATCTCTTCCAGCGACTTGCCCTTGGTTTCGGGCAGGAAGAAGGTGGCGGTGATGAAGTACACGGCGGTGCAGGCGCCCCAGAACAGGAACATCATGTGGTAGCCGAAGTTGCCGACGATCGGCAGGAAGGCGCCGGCGATCAGGGTGCCCGTGCCCTGGTTGATCAGCAGCGCCACGCCCATGCCCACCGACCGGATCCGGGTCGGCATCAGCTCGGACAAGGCCAGCCACACGCACACGCCGGGGCCGATCGAGAACGAGGCGATGAAGAAGGCGATGAACAGGGCCGCCAGCAGGCCGCTCTGTTCGTCCGGCGTCGGCCCCACGGTGGCGCGCACGATCTGCAGTGGCACGCCATCCGGCGAACCCTTCGGCGGCTGCACGGACACCCGCTGGGCCATGTACACGCGGCGCGCCGCATCGACCGTGGCGCGCGCCTCGGGCGCAAGACCCGCGATCATCTGCTGGGCGGCGTCCAGCGCCGCCGGATCGCCGCGCCCGCTCCAGGCGGCGCGGGCGCCCTCGAGCAGCGCACCCTGGGCCGGCGGCAAGGTGGCCGCCAGGGCCGCCTCGCGCGCCAGCACGGCGTGCGCTTCGGCGGTCGGCGTATAGGCTTCGGCCACCTGCTGGGCGTCGCCGTACTGGTACAGGATCGTCAGCTGCACCGGGCCCGCGCCGGCGCCCAGTTTGGCGTCGACCAGGTTGAGGTCGATCGTATTGCCGCTGACCAGCGCCGCCACCTCGGTGCGCACGTCGACCCGCTGCGATTCGAAACGGTGGAACAGCAGCGCCAGCAGGCACAACGACACCATGATGCCGGCAGTGCCGATCTTGAGCAGGAACACGCGCCCCTTGCGCTCGACCAGCATGATGGCGCCGACCGTCATCACCATGTTCAGGATCTTGATCGCCGTGCCATGGCTGGCCGCGCTCACCGGATCGAGGCCGGCGTGCTGCAGGATGGTCGACATGAACTGCAGCAGCGAGTTGATGCCGGTCGCCTGGTTGCAGCCGAGGATCACGCAGGCCAGCACGAACGGCAGCACATAGCGCCGCTCGGTCAGCATCTCGGCCAGGGCCGCGCCGCGCGCCAGCTTGGGGCGCGCGCGTTCTTCGGCCAGCGATGCCTCGATCTCGTCCACCTCGGCGGCGCAGGCGCTGGCCGGCCGCAGGCGTCCCAGCACACCGCGTGCCTGGTCGGCGCGGCCCTGGCGCATCAGCCAGCGCGGCGATTCGGACACGAACAGGCAGCCCAGCAGGAACAGCACGCCCGGATACACCACCGCCATGAACATGCTGCGCCAGGCGTGGTCCGCGGCCGCGGTCGCCGCTACCTGGTCGCTGCCGGCGGCCTGGATCGCCAGCTCGGCATTGCCCAGGTAGTGGTTGCCGATGAAGGCGGCCAGCACGATGCCGGCCGTGAGCGCAAACTGGAATAGTGCGAGTCCCCGGCCGCGGCGGTCGGCCGGCAGGCATTCGGCCAGGTACAGCGGCACCACCACCGCGATCACGCCACCCGAGAGGCCCTGCAGCAGGCGCCCGAGCAGCAGCGGCACGAAGGATTGCGACAGGTAGATGACGGTGACGCTGCCGACGAACAGCAGCGCGCTCACCACCAGCATGGGTTTGCGGCCGAGCCAGTCGGCCAGCATGCCGGCCACCACCGAGCCGAGGATCGAGCCGGCCATCACGGCGGCGACCACCAGCGACAACTGGCCCTCGGTCAGGCTGGTCGCCCGGTGCAGATAGGGCAAGGCAGGGTCGATGATCCCGATGTCGATCCCGTACAGCAGCCCGCCAAGGCCGCAGATCGCCGTCAGGAAGAACAGGTGCATGCGTTGTTTGTTGTCAATGGCCATTCCTGGATTCGCCTCGTTCGATGCTTCTCGTTGCGGGACCGCAGCCGCGCGGTCTCCTGCGCGCGGCTGCTTGCTTACTATACTTGCACTTCTACTTGCTACCGCCAATTACCAGGAGGTGCCGACCCGCAGGCCGAACATGCGCGGATCGTTGTACGACGCCACCGTGAAGCGCTCGTCCGGGCCGCCGATGCCGGCCCAGGTCTTGGCGCGCTTGTCGAAGGCATTGCGCACATACAGCTCGGCATACCATGGATAGCGGTCGCCGTCCGGTCCGTTCAGGCGCAGCGAGCCGTCGACCTGGGCATACGCGCCCTGCACGCTCGACAGGTGGGCTTCATCGAGGTTGCGCAGGTTGAAGAACATCTTGTCCTGCCAGCGCGCCTGGATCCACGGGGTCAGCATCCAGCCGTTGCTGAAGTAGAAGTCCTGCGAGAAGGAGAGGTTCATGGTGCGCGGCGGCGAATACGGCAGGCGGTTGCCGACCACGTTATACGGACGCAGCTGGGCCAGCGAGGTGTCCGGGCCCGAGTAGTAATCCGGACATGGCGTGACGCCCTGGTTCAAGCGCGAACCGCACCCCAGGTCGTCGCTGAAGGTATGGTATTCGGCCACCTTGGCCGACAGCAGCGAGGCCGAGTAGGTGATGCGGGCGTCGCGCCATGGGCGGTACTGGCCTTCGAGCTCGAGGCCCTTGATGTTGGCGCGGCCGATATTGCGGGTCGACCACCAGCTGATCACCGCATTGCAGCCCGGGTCGTCGACAGCGCACGGCCGCTGGTTCTGGCCGACCGTGTGCTGGCCGGTCATCTGCATGTCCTTGTAGCGGCTGTAGAACAGCGTGGCCGAGAGGGTCAGGCGGTCGTCGAGCATCTTGCCCTTGTAGCCGAATTCGAGGTTGGTGACGGTCTCGGGGCTGTATGGCAGGAACGAGTACTGCGGGCCGGCCGGGCCGGTGGCGCAGTCGTAGGGCACGCCGTTCGGGTCGAGCGCATTGCCGCACAGGTTGAAGCGGTCGTTGAAGCCGCCCGCCTTGTAGCCGGTCGACAGCGAGGTATAGAACATATTGCGCGCGTCGACCTGCCAGGTCAGGCCCAGGCGCCCGGTGGTCTTGCGCCAGCCATCCTTGTGGTTGCTGATCGAGGCCGCGGCCGGGAAGGCGCCGCTGCCGTAATAGGCGCCCATGCCCGGCAACAGCATGCTCGAATCGATGCCCTGCCAGCCTGGCGTGCCCGGCGCGCCGGGCGTGTACAGGCCATTGAAGTAATCGGTGCCGTAGGCTTCCCAGAATTGGCCGTTGGCGTCTTCGCGCTCGTCGCGGCTGGTGCGCACGCCGGCGGTCAGCGTCCATTTGGGGATGAATTCCCAGTCGGCCTGGGCAAACGCGGCTTTCGATTCCGAGATGCGGTGCGGCTGGTGGTAGAAGTTCGCCGTCGGATAGCCGTTCGGGCCCCCGCCGCGGAAGTCCTGGCCGTAGTCGAGGCTGTTCTTCTCTTTCATGTAGAACAGGCCGGCCACGTAGCGCAGGCCGCCGAAGTTCTGGCGCAGCTGCAGCTCGTGCACGTCGGAGGCGAATTTCGAGCCCAGCGTATAGGTGCCGTTGTCGTACACCGGCCAGCGGTCGCCGATGCTGGTGGACGTTGCGTCCACGTCGGCCTCGATCGGGTGGTAGCCGCCGTCGCTGTCCTGCTGCTGGAAACGGCGCTGGATCGCGTGCGCGTAGCTGTACTCGATGTCGGTCTGGTCGTTGACGTTCCACACCAGGTTCGAGCGCGCGGTGCGGATCGACATATCGGTGATGCCAGGGATGTTGATCGCCACATTGTATTTGCCCTTGGTGCAGGCATACGGCGTGCCGGCGGCCTGGTCGCAGTCCTTCATGGCGATGTCGCCGGCGTCGTTGTTCTGGTAATTCTCGAATGCGACCAGCCATTGCAGCTTGTCGGTCACCTTCCACAGGCCCGAGATGCGCGCCGCCCACTGGTCGCGGTTGGTGTAGTAGTCGCCCTTGCCCACGTCGCGCGCCAGGCGCTGGTCGGTGTCGGGGATGCCGTCGGCGTAGAAGCCCTTCGACGGCATATTGACGTCGTAGTCGTCGCGGGTCTGGGTGATCCAGCCATCGCGCTTGACGCCGCTGGCGGTCAGGCGCAGCGCGAAGCGGTCGTTGACCGGCAGGTTCTGCACCACCGAGAGCTGGCGCTGGTTGTAGTTGCCGACGTCCAGCATCGCATTGCCTTCGTAGCTGCCGATGACGGGCTTGTTCGGGATGATGTTGATGCTGCCGCCGGTCGAGTTGCGGCCGAACAGCGTGCCCTGCGGACCGCGCAGCACTTCCAGGCGATCGAGGTCGAACAGCAGCGCCAGCGCGCCCTGCGGCCGTGGCGAGTAGATGCCGGCCACGTGCAGGCCGACGGCCGGGTTGCCGATCTCGGTAAAATCGGAGTTGGATACGCCGCGGATGGCGATCTGCACGCCCGAGCTGCCATCGACCGCGCCACCCAGCTGCAGGTTGGGAATGTCGCCCGTCAGCGCCTTGATGTTGACCACGCCCTTGCGGGTCAGTTCTTCCTGGGTCACGGCCGATACCGCGACCGGGGTCTTCAGCAGCGAGGTGCTGTAGCGGGTCGCGGTCACCATCACTTCCTGGATCTTGTCCGCGGCTGGCGGCGTCGCCTCCGCTGCCGTCTCCTGCGCCAGGGCGGGAGCGGCCAGCAGCGCCAGGGCGCCGGCGACGGCTGAACTGATCAAGGTCTTCCTGCGGTTCGATTCAAGCATGCTCATTTCCTTTTGGTAGCGTGACGGTCGATCCCGTCATCTCGATTGATCCCACCTGCGCGTGTGCTGCTGTCGTTTCCACCTTCGTCGTTGCATGTTTTGACAGTAGCACCGTTGCCTGGGCGGGCCAAACGAGGGAGCCTGGGCGCTCGGAAAAATCATAAGCATCTGATTTTTATAGGTTTTCACATCGACCCGGGATCCGACGCTTACACTTCTTTACGTTGAATCGGATTTTTCGCCAAGAAATCCCGGACTGATGGAGTTTCAAGCGAGACAAGTATTCAAAACCTTACAATTCATTACAGAGCGTTGTGCCGCGATTGCAACAACCGGGCCCAACCGTAGTTACAGCTTCACGTAGATGCCGCGTCGATCCATCGCATAGGCGACCAGCCAGCAGGCCAGCATATAGCCCAGCGCAAACAGGAACGAGGCCAGGTAGGGCTCGGTCCACGGCAGGATGGCGCGCGCGTACAGCCATTGATAGAGCGACATCCCGCCGACCCGCAGGCGCACCAGCGCCACCACGCCGACCGTCGACAGCATGTAGATGAACAGGGTGTTCTTGCCGAACACGTCGAAGAAATACGTCCCGGCGCGCAGCCCCCGCATATCGATCGCCCACACCAGCACGGCCAGCAGTGCCAGGTTCCAGCCGACGCTGCACACGACATAGGCGCTGGTCCACAGCTTCTTGTTGATCGGGAAGGCGCCATCCCAGCCATGGGCGAGCAGCACGCAGGCAGCGCCGGCCACGAACAGCGCCGCCACTGTACGCACACTGCGGCCCTTGTGTTCGAGCCAGGCGACGGCGAGATAGCCGCCCAGCACATTGACGACTGCCGGCAAGGTGCTCAGGATGCCTTCCGGGTCGAAAGGAATGCCGTCGCCGGTGTACATATGCGAGGCGCCCAGCACGGCCAGGTCGAGCGTGCGCACGGCGTTGCCCGCCAGGGTGTAGTCCCCGAACTGCCACAGGATCCACCAGTAGCCGAGCAGCAGCGCCGCGCTGGTCGCGAGCGCGCCGCGCACGCCGCCGTAGCGCACGACCAGGGCCGCGACCAGGTAGCACAGGCCGATGCGCTGCAGGACGCCCATGACGCGCACCGTATCGAAGGGGATGAACTGGCCGTCGGCCGTGAAGAACGGGAACCAGTACAGGAAGAAGCCGCACAGGAAGATCAGGATGCCGCGCTTGAACACCGTGCGCAGGAAGCTCGGGTTGTCCATGGCCGCCAGCTTCTTCATGCTCAGGCGCAGCGCGCAACCGACCACGAACAGGAACGACGGGAAGACGAGATCGGTCAGCGAATAGCCGTGCCACGCGGCGTGCACCAGCGGCGCGTACTGCGTGCCCCAGCTACCGGGCGTGTTCACGACGATCATCAGGGCCAGGGTCAGGCCGCGCAGGACGTCGATCGAAAGATTGCGGGAAGGGGTCGAAGGGGGCATCTCAGGGTTTCCGTTTGACGTGACGGTTTCGACCGTAGCACGCGGAAACACTGGGCGGCAATTAACTGAGCGATCCTGCCGTGGATTTCGCAAGCCATTGATTCAAAAGGATTCAGCTGCATTTCGCAGCTGATGCGGCTTACACTTCTTTACACAGGACCGAGGTGGGCGGCGTCAGTCGCCAGCCTCATCCCCGCGCTCGCCGAAATCGGCCAGCAAGCCGTCGCGCAGCGCGACGAAGGCCGCATCGCGGCGCTGGCGCGGATGCGGTAGCGGTACCGCCTGGATGCGCCGCACCCGGCCCGGACGCGCCTCGAGCACCACCACCCGGTCGGCAAGGTATACTGCCTCCTCGATATCGTGGGTCACCATCAGCATCGTGATGCCCTCTTCCTGCCACAGGCGCCGCAACTCCTTCTGCATGTGCAGGCGGGTAAGCGCATCGAGCGCGCCGAGCGGTTCGTCGAGCAGCAGCACGTCGGGCCGCCCGACCAGGGCGCGCGCGATCGCCGCGCGCTGCGACATGCCGCCCGAGAGCTGGTGCGGATAAGCGCCGGCAAAGCCGTCCAGGCCGACGCGCGCGATCTCGGCCGCCACCCGGCGCCGGCGCTCGGCGGCCGGGACATCGGTATTGGTGAAGGCCATTTCGACATTCTGTTCCACCGTGAGCCACGGGAACAGGCGGTGATCCTGGAAGATCAACCCACGCTGAAGAGTCGGGCCATCGATCGGCGCGCCGTCGTGCAGCAGTGTGCCCTGGTAGTCGGGATCGAGCCCGGCCAGCAGCCGCAGCAGGGTCGACTTGCCGCAGCCGGAACCGCCGACGATGGCGACGAATTCGCCCGGTTCGACGGCCAGCGAGATATCGTCCAGCACCAGCAGCGATTCACCTTTCAAGGGGAACGATTTGCTGACATGGTCGATGCGCAGGCCGGCGCCGCGCCGGGGCGTTGTCGCGGGCTGTTGCCGGTCCGCCGACGGGATGGGTGTGGCGAGCGTCATGCTTTTTCTCCTTGTTTGAATTGATAGAACAGCCAGGCCGCCAGCCACGGCAAGGTCCACAGCAGGAACACATTGCGCAGCCCGACCAGGTCGCCCAGCCGGCCGGCGGCCAGCGCGCCGAGCGTGCCGGCCGCCATGCCGAACAGGGTCAAGTGGGCCGAGACGCGCGCCTTGTCCACCGGCGCGTGCGCGATGCGGCTGGTGTTGACCAGGGCATTCACGCCCAGGCCCAGCCCGAGCAGCACCGACGCACCCAGGTAGCTGCCCGTGGTCGGATAAAGACCGAGCAGCAGCAAGGCGCCCATGATGGCAAGGTGGGCTGCGCCATAGATGCGATCTCGATGGCGGCTGCCCAGCACCGCATCACCCAGCCCGAGCAGCACCGCCACGAAACTGATGCCCTGCACCGCCATCAGCCAGACCGCGTGGTCCTGCGGCCAGTGCAGCACCTGGATCGCGAGCAGGATCGAGAACACGCCCACGCTCGATGCGGTAAAGCTGGCCAGCACCTCGAACAGATAGGTCGTGCGCACCACGGGCAGGCGCAACAGCTCGCGCCAGCCCGATGCGTCGGTCCCCCTGCCTTGCGTGCGATGCCCGGTATGATCCGGCAGCACCTGCCAGCCCAGCACCGCCAGGATGGCGAACATCATTGCAGAGATATAAAAACCACCCGTCAACCCCAGGTGGGCGATAACGTAATTGCCGGTGAGCGGACCGGCGAACTGGATGCCGAGCATCAGCGTGCCCTTGTACCAGCCGGCCTTGCCCTGCCCCAGCTCGGGCAGGCGCACCAGGAACACGGTGCTCATCGCCACGATGCGCAGCGCGATGCATAGGCCAACCAGGAACATCAGCACCGCCACCCACTGCCAGCCGGGTAGCCAGGGCAGGATGCAGAACAGGCCGGACAAGGTCAGGCTAATGGCCGCGTACAGGAATTTCGGATTGCCGCGCGCCAGGATGCGCCCGGCCGGCAGGGTGCCGATCGCCATCGCGGCCGTCTCGGCGCTGCTGATCAGGGCCAGCTGGAAGTTGGTCACGCCCAGGTGCAGGCCGAACATCGTGGCCAGCACCTTGTTCATTCCGATCGTCATCCCCGACAGCATGGTCAGGCCGATGAAGCCGACCAGGAAGCGCCGTAGCTCCTGCGGCGCGAACAGCGGCGCGCTGGCCGGGCCGGCGCCGCGCGTCAGGTCGCTCATCAGGCCGACCTTCCACGCACCAGCAACCGTGCGGCGCGCGTGAACAGCAGGTTCAGCACCAGGGCCAGCAAGGCGATCACCAGCACCGACAGCAGCACCACGTCCATCCGCCCGGTCTGTTCGCTGACCAGCAGCAGCGAACCGATGCCCGGCGCCGCCGCGAACAGCAGCTCGCCACCGAGGCAGGCCAGCCAGGCGAACACCTGGGCATGGGTGACGCCGGTGATGATCGCCGGCAGCGCGGCCGGCAGCAGCACGCGGCGGAACATCTGGCCACGGCTGAAGGTCAGCATGGCGCCCACTTCGCGGTAGCGCACATCGACCTGGCGCATGCCCTCGAAGGTGTTCAATACCGTCGGATAAAAGGCCGCTATCCCGATGATCAGGAGCTTGGCGAATTCACCGCTGCCGGCCCACAGGGCGATCAGCGGCACGAGGCCCAGCAGCGGCACCTGGCGGATCGTGTGATACAGCGGCCCGACCAGGCGCTCGGCCACGCGCGACTGCGCCATCAGGGTGCCGGTCGCGATGCCGAGCAGCGCCCCGCACACGAGTCCCGTCAGGGCGCGTTCCAGGCTGGCGGCGACGTGCAGCGCCAGCGTGCCGTCGCTTAGCAGCTCCTGCAAGCCGGTCCACAGCTCTTCGAGCGGCACGAACACATAGGCGGCACTGGCGCCGCGGCCGGACGCCCACTGCCAGGCCAGCAGCAGGAGCGCCGGCAATACCAGGCCGCGCGCGGCGGCGCCGACACCGTTCCATATCGCTTTCATGGTCACTCCGGGATCAACGGCGCTGCCAGCGCATCAGGTAAGCCTCGAGCAGGCGAAAGCCGCGGTCCAGCGCCAGGCCGACCAGGCCGGTGAGCACCACGCCTACCATGACCACGTCGAGCCGGAACATCTGGCGCGCCATCTCCATCATCTGCCCCAGGCCGTTCTCGGCCGCCAGCAGCTCGGCGCCGACCAGCACCATCCACGAGCGGCCCAGTGCGATCCGCACCCCGGTCAGCGTGGCCGGCACGATCGCCGGCAACACCACCTTGCGGACCACCTGCAGCCGCGAGAAGCGCAGCATCGCCGCGACCTCGAGATAGCGCACGGGCAGGCTCTTGATTGCGTCATGCACCGCCAGCGCCACGATGAAGAAGCTGGCCTTGGCGACGATGACGACCTTGAAGGTCTCGCCGATGCCGAACACCAGGATGAACAGCGGGATCAGCGCCACCGAAGGGATCTGGCGCAGTACCTGGAAGGTCGGCGCCGAGTACGCGTCCAGGCGCGGCGACAGCCCCACCAGAAGCCCGAAAGCGACACCGAGCACGCTGCCGAAGCCGAAGCCCGACAGCAGGCGGACCAGGCTGATCGACAGGTGCTCGCCCAGTTCACCGCTCTGCACCAGTTCCCAGCCGCTTGTGACGACCTGCCAGGGCGGCACCAGGATCTGTTCCGGCGCCAGCGCCAGTTCGGTGGCGGCGACCCAAAAGGCCAGCACCAGCAGCGGCGAGGTCCAGCTCGAGAAGCGCCAGTCCAGCCAGCGCTCGACCAGGCCGCGCTGCTTGCGCGGCCGCGTGGCCCGGGCAGGCACGGGAGCCCCGGGATGGCCCGGCTGGGCCACCTTGCGCGCATGCTCGGCCAGGCCCAGGCCGCGCGCTCCGGCCGTCAACACGCCTGGATTCATCGGCTCGCCCACAGGTTCTGCAGCTTGAGCTGGGCCAGCGCCTGCTCCACGAACTGCGGGGCATACAGTTTGCTGGTGTCGAGCGGGCGGCCGATCAGGCGCGCCTGATGCGCGTAGGCGGCGCCGGCAGCGTAGTGGGCACGCAGCTCGGGCGTGAACAATGGCGCCCAGCGCGCGTTCCAGTTGGTGTTGTCGCCTTCCCATTCGCGCTCGACCAGGCTGCGCGACTGGCCGGCCGCGACCTCGTGGCGAAGATAGTTCTCGCGCCCGTTGTCGCCGATCGCGCTCTGGTGCGCCTTGACGTAGGCGGTCGCCACCAGCTGCGCCAGTTGTGGATGTTTCTTCAGGAACGCGCTGTCGCCCCACACCTCGGCGCGCATCTTCCAGTTCTGCGGTGCCTGTTTGCTGGACCAGATGATCTTGCCGACTTTTTTATCCTCGAGCAGGAAGGCGTCGCTCAAGGTGAAGAAAGCATCGGCGCTGCCGCTGGCCACCGCCGAAGCGCCGGCCTGCGGATTCAGGTTCAGGATGCGCACGTCCTTTTGCGTCATGCCGTTGGCGGCCAGCAGCCGCGAGAACGGGAATTCCCACGGCCGGCCGCGGTGCAGGGCGATCTTCTTGCCCTTCAAATCCTTGATCGAGCGCGCGTTGGAATTGGCTGGCACCACCAGATAGGTGTTGTTCATGCTGCCGCCCGGGACTACCAGCTGGGTGCTCAGGCCCGAGGCATTGGCGATGATCGATGGCAGGTCGCCGTACTGGGCGAAGTCGATCGACTTGTTGGCGAAGGCTTCGTTGACCTGGACCGCCACCGAGTTGGTAGTGACCGGCACCCACTCGAGCTTGACGCCGAGCTTGCCCAGTTCGGCCGCCAGCCAACCCTGCTCCGCCACCAGTGCGGACGAGCCGGCGAACTGGGTCTTGCCCGACGGGCCGGTGCGCGAGACGGCGGCGATCCTCAACGCCGGCGGCAAGGTGTCGGCAGCCACGGCGCGCAGGCTGGTCGAGAGGATGGGCAGCAGCGCCGCCGACAGGGCCAGGCGACGCTGGCGGGAGAATGGCGAAACAGGCATCATCGCTTCCTCATCACAGGTCGGTCGCCGGCAGCAGCGACAGCGAACGGGCCTGGTCGATCAGCTTGCTCATCTTCCACTGCTGCAGCAGGACGCCAGGGCCGAAGTCGCGCGAACCGCCCACCGCCTCGGCCGCGATCTGGATCTTGGCCCCTTCTTCGAGCAGCAGGATGAATTCGGCCGTCTTGAGCAGGCCCTGCTTGCCCCACACGGTGGAGCCGCCGTTGGCTTCCAGGATCGCCGTCGCGTGCGGGTTCTTCGCGATCTCGTCGAGAATGAAATCGACTTCGGGCTGGCGGCGGTCGATGTAGATCGGGATTTCACGGATCAGCTGGAAGCGCTGCACCGGCACGTAGCGGATCGGCAGGGTGCGGTGGGTCTGGGCCCAGGCGCCCAGCGCCGGCGAATGGACGTGCGAGATCGTGGTCACGTCGGGGTGCGTGTTGAACAGCTTCAGGTAGCGCGCCGCCCCGCCGCCGCCATTGTTGTTGCCGGCGTAGATCGTGCCGTCCAGCCCCGCGACGGTGGCCACCAGCGGCTCGCCCTTGCGGAACGGGCCCGGGTCGTTGACGATCACGACCAGGTCTTCGCCCGGCACGCGCTCCACAAAGCCCACGGTGCCGAAGGCGGTCAGGCTGCCGGTCTCGCGCAGGGCGCTGAACGCCAATTGGGCATCCTTGCGGGTTTGTTCGACGAAGGCCAGCACCTTCTCGGTCAGGCGGGTGGCGGTATCGGGTTTGACTGCTTCGAGGGTATCGCTCATGGTGGTTCTCCGGTGTCGGTTGCTTCGATATCGTTAAAGGTTGCAAGACGTATGCCAGCCCTGGGAGACGACAACTGTTGGCTGCGCAGCAGTGGCGGCTGCCCGCACTGCTTCTGCGCCAGCAATCGCCGCGCGGTCAGAAGTGGTAGGTGTAGGATCCGCCAACCCTGCGGCCCGGCGCCCAGTACACGACGTCGCCGTTGGTGGTACCCGGCACGAACGCCGTCAACGAGTGGTTCTTGTAGACCTTGTCGGTGATGTTGTCGGCGTAGAGGCGCCATTCATGCTGGCCGCCCGGCGCGGTATAGATGGCGCGCGCATTGGTCAGCGTGTAGCCGCTCTGGTTCAGCAGGTAGCGCGAATCGAGCTGCGGATCGACGAAATAGAACTGCTTGCCCGTGTAGTGGGAATCAACCCCGAGCACGACCCGGCCGCCGTTGGCGAGCGGGATCTTGTAATCGGCCGCCAGCAGTGCCGTCACGTGCGGCGAGCGCACGAACTCGTTGCCATTGCGGCTGCCGCCGCCGTTCTGGATGTCGAAACGGTCGAACTGGGTACGCAGCAGGCCGACGCTGGCCTGCAGGTGAAGCGCTTCGGTCGGACGTGCCTCGAGTTCGAACTCGGCGCCGTAGACGTGGGCGCGATCGACGTTCTGCAGGTAGTTCACGGTCTGGGTCGGGTCGCCGTTGTAGATGCCGGTAATGTTGACCTGGACCTTCTGGTAGTCGTAGTAGAACAGGTTGGCGTTCAGGTTCAGGCGCCGGCCCAGCCATTCGGACTTGAGGCCGACCTCGTAGGAGTCGAGTTCTTCCGGCTCCACCGTGTTCAGTGCGCGCACGTCGGCGGCGCTGGTGTTGTAGCCGCCAGACTTGATGCCGTGCGCGTATTTGAAATAGACGCGCTTGTTCTCGTCGATCTTGTACTGCGGCGTGAAATCGTAGGTCCAGGCGCGCCAGGTAGTCGAAGGGTTCGACGTAAAGTTATTGCGGGCCACGGCCGGGGCGCCGAAGTTACCGCCGATGACCGTGTTCCACCAGTTGTCGGCGCTGCCGAAATTGACCGCGTTCGACGCGGCCTGGATGCGGCGCAGGTCGAGGTCCTTGGTCTCGGTGGTCCAGCGCAGGCCGACCGTCGCCAGCAATCGGTCGGTGAAGTCGACCGTGGCGCTGCCGAAGGCGGCGAAGCTGCGCGTCTTGTGCTCATACACGGTGTTGTTGTAGCCGACCGGCTGGGTGCTCGGCAAGAAAGCCCCCGCGATCGGTTCCGGCAGGCGGGCCACCGAGGAATCCGAATCGATCGTCTCCTTGAAATAATGCAGGCCGCCGACCCAGTTGATGCGGTCGCTCTTGGGCGAGGCCAGGCGCAGCTCTTGCGAGAACTGGCGGCTCCTTGCTTCGGTGCGGCCGCGGCTGATCTCGAGCGGAGAATTGTCATTGTCGCCAACGCTGTCGGATTCGAAGTCCTCGAAGCCGGTGATCGAGGTCAGCGCATAGTCGCCGAACGCATGCTCGAGCGTCAGGTTCAGGCCGCGCTGCTCGATGTTCTGCACCGACGGCGCATTGCTGCTGACGTCCTCGGGATCACGCGAAGGGATATAGCCGTTGCGGTAGATGCCATTGGGCGCATAGCTGGCGACCGTGGTGGTCGCGCCGTCGACCTGGTAGTCGCGGTAATGCAGCGACAGGTTGGCGGTGAAATCGCGGTTGATCTTCGCGCGCAGCTGGGCGCGCAGCGCATTGTCCTTCAGTTCTCCGTCCTTGCTGCCCTTGAAGACGTTGTTGAAGTTGCCTTCGTGCTGCTCTTCGGAGTGGAAGGAGATGCGGCCGGTCAGCACGTCGTCCTTGATGCTGCCGCCGATCGCGCCCTGCAGCAGCACCGTGTCATGGCTGCTGTAGTCGGCCTTGAAGTAGCCGTCGGTCTGGGCGCTCGGTTTGCGCGACACCACATTGATGGCGCCGCCCGTGGTGTTCTTGCCCCACAAGGTGCCTTGCGGGCCGCGCAGCACCTCGACCCGCTCGAGGTCGAACAGCGGGAAGCCGGTCGCGCTCGAGTTGCTGATATAGACGTCGTCGCGGTAGAAGCCCACCGGGTTCGGGAAATCGATCTGCTGCTGGCCGGCGCCGACGCCGCGGATCCACCAGCGCGGGCGGCTGTGCTGCTGGGTGCCGGCCGAGGCGTTCGGCACATAGTTCAGGATCTCGCTGGCCGAGCGGCCGACGCCTTCGGACAGCAGCTCGTTGCCGCCCAATACCGTGATCGCGCTCGGCACGTCCTGGGCACGGCCCTCGCGCTTCTGCGCAGTCACGGTGACGGTTTGCAAGGTGACCGGCGCCAGCGCCGGCTCGAGCGAAGCGTCCACTGCAGCGTCGACCGCAACGCCGGCATCGGGCTTGTCTTCCGGCGCGGCATGCGCGACGCCGGAGAAGGCGCCGGCGCCGAGCGTCACGGCGAAAGCGGCGCGCATGGCGCATACCAGCAGGGTATGGTTCAGAGTGATGGTGTGCCCCGGGGCGGCAGGAGAAATCGAACTGCGCATATGCATCCTTTATTAGAAAAAGTCGTTGGACGCTGTTCTATTCGCAAGCACCGTGCCTGCGCAAAATCGCCGGATTCCGGCAGCTCTATGTTGATTAGCTAGCAGTTCGCGGCCGAGTGTTGGAATTGGTGCAGCGCAGCGTGGGCACGCTGGCGCGCATGGAGCAGCGCCAAAGAAAACGACCGGGTCTCCCCGGCCGCTCGCGTCCACCCATCGCCTGCCGCGCCTAGCCTACGGCGCGCAGCAACTGCTGGCCGGCGCGCCCGCGCACCAGCGGCAGCACTTCCTCGCCCACGCGATACGCTTCTTCCAGGTGCGGCGTGCTGGCCAGGATGAAGGCGTCGGCGCCCAGTTGCACCAGGTCGTCCAGGCGCTGGGCCACCTGTTCGTAGCTGCCGACGATGCCCTGGGTCTGGCCGCCGCGCAGCAGGTTGAAGCCCGACCAGATATTCGGCTCGACGATCAGGTCCTTGTAGCTGTTGACCGTGGTCGGGCGGTTGCCGCGCTGGCGCGCCGCGCCCACCGAGTCGCTGCCGTCGATGCCGAGGAAGCCGTCGAGCGTGGCCTTGTCGGTATTGGCAAAGCCCTTCGCCACCTCGGCCCAGGCTTCCTCTTCGGTGGCGCGCGCCACGATGTCGACCCGCACCGCGCACTTGATCTTGCGTCCCAGCTTGTCGGTCTTTTCCTTGACCTTGGCGAACTTCTCGCGCAGCTGCGCGAACGGCTCGAGCCAGGTCAGGTAGAAGTCGGCGTGCCTCGAGGCCGAGGCCAGGGCCGCGTCGGACGAACCGGAGAAGTAAATCTCGGGGAAATCCTGTTCGGACAGCGGATGCGCCAGTCCCGCGTTCTCGACCTGGTAGAACTTGCCGTTGTACGAGAACGAACCGCCGCGCCAGACGCCGCGCACGATGTCGAGGAATTCGGTGGTGCGGGTATAGCGGTCGTCGTGGCCGGCCGAATCGCCCCACCACAGCTGGGCCGGACCGCCGCCGCCGGTGATCACGTTGTACAGCGCCCGCCCGCCGGTGGCGCGCTGCAGGCTGGCCGTCATGCGCGCCGCGACCACCGGATTCAAGAAGCCCGGCTGGAACGGGATCATGAAGCGGAAGGTCGAGGTTTCGCGCGCCAGCAGGCTCGAAATCACCCACGGCTCGTCGGTCATCGGGAACGACGGAATCAGGCCACCCTGGAAGCCGGAGATCTCGGCCGCGTGGGCAATTTCGGCGATGTAGTCGATGTAGCTGAAGCCGCCGCTGCCGCCGGCCACGCTGGTATTGCGCAGATTGTCGTTACCGGGGAACCAGTCGCCGCGATGCGGAGCGCGGCTGCGGTGCGAACTCGGTTCGCCATGGGTGGGGATGCGCCAGAAGATATCGATGGTCATGGTGAAGGTCTCGTATGATTGGTCGGTCAGGCGGCCTGGCGTTGATGCGCAAGGCGGGCGCGCAGGCGCGGCAGGACGTGCTCGCCGAAGCGCCAGGCCTCTTCGAGATGCGGTGTGGCGCCCAGCACGAAGCTCGTGATCCCGGCTTCGGCATACTCGGCCAGTTGCTCTTCGACCTCGGCGTAGCTGCCGACCAGGGTGCGGCGCGCGAAGCCCGCGCGGTCTGCGCCGGATTGCGCAAGGTGACGCTCGGCGTCGTGGCTGGCCTCTCGCCCATCCTCGCGCGCCAGCACGTCGATGCGCAGGCCGATCGCCAGGGTCCGGCCTTGCGCGGCCGCCAGTTCCTGCAAACGCGCGATCGCCGGCCGCAGTTCTTCCAGCGGCGCCGCATCGAGCACGTGCACGTCGGCCTGGCGCGCCGACAGCGCGAACGCCTCGTCGGAGGCGCCATCGAGGTACACCGGCGGCAGCGGATTGCCGCCCAGCGGACCGCGGAAGCCACCACCCTGGACCTCGAAGAAACGGCCCTTGAAATCATAGGGTGCGCTCGTCTGCACGCCGCGCGCGACGGTGATGAATTCGTCGATCCGCGCCAGCACGTCCTGTTCCGGCACATTGTCGGCATGGCGGCGGCGGGTGGCGGCGTCAACGCCCTGGACGATCTGCCAGGCAAAGCGCCCATTGCTGGCGCGCTGGAAGCTCACAGCGTTCTTGGCTGCGTAGACGGCAGAACCCCAGGCCGCGTCGAAGCCGGCGATCAGGCGCACGTGCCGCGTGCCGCGCGCCAGGTAGCCAGCCACGATCCAGGATTCGTCGCCGTCCAGGTCGTGCGGCACCAGCACGCCGTCGAAGCCGGTGATGTCGGCCGCGCGCGCCACCTGGTGCAGGTAGTCGAAATAGTTGAAGCGGTCGCCGCGCGGATCGCTCACGCCCTCGGTGAACGGGATGTGGCCCGGCGCGGGACGCTCGCCGCGGCGGGTCTTTTCCGCATTGGCGTAGCGGCCGTCCCCGCTGGTCGGCAACTGCCAGATGAATTCGGTGGTCATACGGGATCCTCGTGAAGTGGTGCTTTCCCCTCCAGCAGGATGCGTGCCATACACCACAGGTATGCGACTGCTGCGCAGGCAGCACCGCGCTACGGGCCTGCTGGCTGCAAAACGACAGCCTGCTGCATCCTGCGCAACGCTGCGGCGCTGCGGCGCTGCGGCGCTGCTGCGCCTGGAGCGCTTCTTGCATGCGCTTGCGGGTTCCATCATCCCGACCGGAGTACCGACCTTGCCTTCGCCACTGAACGACACCGCCCTCGACCAGCTGTTTCGCAGCGCCCGCAGCTACGGGCGCTTCCTGCCGCGCGCGGTCGAGCGCGAGACCATCGCCGCGCTGTACGAGCTGTTGAAATGGGGCCCTACCGCCTTCAATGCGCAGCCGGCACGCTACGTCATCCTGCAGTCGGATGAAGCGAAGGCGCGCCTCGCCCCTGCCCTGTCATCGGGCAACCGCGACAAGACGCTGGCGGCGCCGGCGGTCGTCATCGTGGCCCAGGATGCGCGCTTCCATGAGCACTTGCCCGAGCAATTCCCGGTCTACGACGCCAAGGCGCTGTTCGACGCCAATCCGGCCTTGCTCGAATCGACCGCCCAGCGCAATGCGGCCCTGCAGGGCGCCTACCTGATCCTTGCCGCGCGCGCCCTGGGCCTGGATACCGGTCCCATGTCCGGTTTCGATGCCGATGCCGTCAACCGCGAATTCTTCACGGACGGGCGCTACCGCGCCAACTTCCTGGTCAACCTGGGTCATGGCGACCCGGGGTCGCTGCGTCCGCGCGGCCCGCGCCTGGAGTTCGCGCAGGCCGTCACCATTCTTTAAGCAGCCCGCAAGCGGCGCGCCAGCGCCGCATCGAACGGCCGCGCATCGATCCAGCCGCGCACGTCCACCGCCGCCGGCAGGAATTCCCAGCGCAGCAAGAAGTCCGCAAAGTCCTGCAGGCCGGCGATATTCGCATCGGACAATTCGGTGTCGAGCCGTTGGTGCGCATCCTGCCCATACGCCGCCGTCACCCAGTATTCGCTGGTATTCGATTCGCGCGCCAGGAAGCGGCGCGTGTCGTCGGGATGGGCGCGCGCCCAGTCCTGGGCCCGCAGCACCTGGTCGACGATGTCAACTGCCACGTCGAAGTGCTGCTCGACCAGGTGGCGGTCGACCGTCAGTGCGCGCGGCGTGCCGTTATTCGAGCGCACCAGCGGTTCGGGGTGCACACCGGTATCGATCACCGTGTGCAGGCCGAACAGCTGCGCCAGCTGGGCCGCGATGGCGCCCTTCAGGAAGATCGCATCGACTTCGCCGCGCAGCAGCCCTACCAGCTCGGCCGCCTGCCCGCCGCTGCGCCGTCCACCGCCGAAGACATTGGTGCCGGCCACGCGCTCGGCCGGGGCATCGCTCTGGCCCTGCTCGATCGTGAAGTCGACCAGTTCCACGTCGCTGACCTCGAGCCCGTCCAGGCGCAGCGCGTTTTCCAGGCCGCGGATGGCTTGTGCGCGGGCGAAGTCGATCTGGGCGTTGACCCATTTCGGCAGGCCGAAGCGGCGGCCCTTGAGGTCGCGCGGGGTGCGGATGCCACTGGTCGGCAGGGTCAGGATGCGCTGGGTCTCGTCGGCCCAGGACAGGCCGACCAGCCGCGTGTCGCTGCCCGCCGCCCTCGCCCACAAGGCCGGGATATTGCCGCCGTGGCGCACGGAGTTCTGCAGGGTGTGGTCGAAGTGCGATTCGCGCACGGCCTGCTGCTCGGACTCGCGCAGCGACTTGACGGCAGTGCCGCGGGCGGCCAGCGCTTCCTCGAGCCAGCCTTGCTGCACGGCGATGCCGAGCGCGGTCGGCACCGGGCAGCGGGTATACCAGAGGGTGTCGAGCTGCTTGATGGATGGGGTACTCATATTCTCTCCTGGGTGATGAAATGGAACGGCGTCGGCTTCCTGTTCGCAAGACACGTGCCACCGTCCCGGGGGTGTGAAACTACTGTGTAGCGAGCAGCCGGTGCTGCGCCGACAGCAGCGCTGCATCGAAACCAGCAATCCGGCACCGGCAGGGCTCCGGCACGCTTCCTGCATCCCCAACCGGCACCGGGCTGTCCGGCCTGTCCAACGAAGGAGCTGACGCGCATGAGCATTGACACGATCTGGTTTACCCGATGTCCGGTCCCCACCGCCGCCGGCCTGGCCTACCAGCTGGGATGGCTGGAACAAGAATTCGCCGCCGACGGCATCGCCCTCAAGACCCTGCAGGAAACCGGAGGAAAGCTGGCGCGCCATCACTACGACCACGGTCTATCTGGCCTGATCCGCGAGGGCGGCAACCTGCTCGCCCTGCCCGCGCGGGCGCAAGGCGCCGACACGCGGCTGGTCGGTCTGACCTGGATCGACGAATGGCAAACGATCCTGGTGCGGCCCGGCTCCGGCATCCGCAGCCCGCGCGATTTAAGGGGCAAGCGCCTCGCGCTGCCGGTATTTCGCCGCATCGACATCGAGGAAAACCGGCGCGGCCGCAGCATCGCGCGCGGCATGAGCCTGGCCGGCTACCACGGCGCGCTGGCCAGCGTTGGCCTGGGCCTGGCCGACGTGATCCTGGAAGAAGTGGGCAGTCCCGAGCCTGCATCGCCCGGCACGGCGCCCGGCGCCAGCCTGTGGCAAGGCATCGCGGCCCTGGTGCGCGGCGACGTCGACGCAGTCTATGTCAAGGGCGCGGCGGCGGTGGAGGCCGCGCGCGCCGCCGGCGTCGAAGTCGGCATCGACCTCGACGCGCTGCCCGAACGCAGGTTCCGGGTCAATAACGGCACGCCGCGGCCGATCACCGTGCACCGGGATTTCCTGGAGCACCACTTCGACCTGCTGGTCCGCTTCCTGGCGCAGACCTTGCGCGCCGCCGAGTGGGCGGCCGGGCATCGCGACGAGGTGCGGGCGATCCTGCAGCAAGAGACCCAGGCCGGCGGCGACGCGGTGGCCGTCGCCTACCGCGAAGGCTTCCATGCCGCGCTCGCGCCCGACTTGTCCGCCGAGCGCCTGGCCCTGTTCGAACAGCAGAAGAACTTCCAGCTGGCCCACGGCTTCCTCGACCGCGACGTCGATGTACGCGCCTGGGCCGACGACCGGCCGCTGGCGGCGGCGCGCGCCTTGCTCGACAACCGGGGAAAACTGGCGGCGTAAGAAGAGCGGCCGGCGTCAGGCGAGGACGCCGGCCTTTTTCAGATAGGTGCGCAGCACGTTGCGGCTGATGTTCAGGTAGCGCGCCGTGCGCAGCTGGTTGCGGTCGCTGCTCTCCCAGGCCGCGACCACCAGCTGCAGCTGCAGCGCCTCGAAGGTGATCTGCTCGCCCGAATCGAGCAGGGCTTGCCAGGCGGCCTGGAAGCGCTCGGATTCGCAGGCCACGGGGGCAGCCGGCTCGGGCTCGGGCGCAGGAACCGCCGGCGCGGCGTAGAACGCCGGCGGGACCGGCGCCACCATCGCTGCAGGGGCAGGCGCCTGCATCAACGGCGACAGGCTCAGGTCCGCAGGCGTCACCCGCCCGTTGCGGCATACCAGCAAGGCACGATGGACGACGTTTTCAAGCTCACGGATATTGCCCGGCCATGGATACTGGCGCAAGGCCAGTTCGGCCTCTGGCGACAGGTTCACCTCGCCCAGGTGCAGGCGTTCGGCATAGGTCTGGACAAAGTGGCGCGTGAGCGGCATCACGTCGCCCGGGCGGTCGCGCAGCGGCAGCAGCGGCAGTGCGATCACCTGCAGGCGGTAATACAGGTCTTCGCGGAAGCGACCGGCCCGCACCGCCTCGGCCAGGTCGACATTGGTGGCGGCGATCAGGCGCACGTCGATCGGCACCGCCTGGCGCGAACCGAGGCGCACCACTTCGCGCTCCTGCAGCACGCGCAGCAGCTTGACCTGCATCGGCAGCGGCAGGTCGCCGATCTCGTCGAGGAACAGGGTGCCACCGTTGGCGGTCTCGAACCAGCCGGCCTTGCCCTGCATGGCCCCGGTATAGGCGCCCTTTTCGTAGCCAAACAACTCGCTCTCGATCAGCGTCTCGGAAAACGCGCCGCAGTTGATCGCTACGAATCTGGCGCTGCTGCGGCGGCTGAGGGCGTGGACATGGCGCGCGATCAGCTCCTTGCCGGTGCCGGTTTCGCCGGTGACGAGGATGGTGGCCTCGCTGGGCGCCACGCGCTCGATCATCTCCTGGAGCGCGCGCGAGCGCGGATCGGCGAACACGAAGGCGGTGGCGCGCACCAGCAGGCTGGTCTTGGGCGCGTCGGTGAAGGCGACCAGGGGCTCGGCGTCCGGGCCGCCGCGCGCGAGCTGGGCGTTGCGGGCGAATTCAGGGGGAACGTAGGGAGCGGTCAGGTTCATGCCCTGACTATAGTCCCGCCTTGGTGCGCTGCGAACGAATTGTGCAACGCAAGCTTATCCGGATTACGCATATCCCCGCCGGCTGCAGGTTCCGTGCCACCACATGGGGCCGAAAACTGCGCAGCAGCCAGCACAGGCTGCGCAAAAACCAGCAATCGACAGGCGATTTGCGCTGGCCCGGCGCTTGCTATGACTAGGGGTACGACAACCTGGAAAACAACACATGACATCACCACTGAACGCGCCGATCCAGCTCTGGTACAGCCACCGCGGCGGCGCCACCGCCACTGGCCTGGCCGTGAGCAAGGGCTGGCTGCACGCCGAGTTCGATGCCGGCGCCACGTCGCTACGCTCGCTGGAAGACGCGGCCAGCCGCGACATCCGCCTGTCCTATTACCACCACGGCCAGACCGGCCTGTTCCGCGAAGGCGGCAACGTACCGGCGCTGTGGGCGCGCTCCGAGGGGCAAGGGGCGGTGGTGGTGGGCATCACCTGGGTCGACGAGTACCAGGGCATCCTGGTGCGGGAGGGCAGCGGCATCGAGGCGCTGGCCGACCTGAAGACGAAGCGCCTCGGGCTGCCGCTGCGGCGGCACGCCCTGATCGACATCCACCGCGCCAGCGCCCAGCGCGGCTTTACGACCGCATTGAACGTCGCGGGACTCGACCCGCGCCGCGCGCGCTGGGCCCATATCGAGTCGCCCGATTTCGAATTCCCGCAGCGCGATCCAGGGCGCGACATCGAACTCGAGGCGCTGCGCTCGGGTTACGTGGATGCCGTCTTCCTGCGCGGCGCCCAGGGCTACGCGGCCGCGCGCGATCCGTCCTTGCGCGTGATTGCCGACCTGAACCTGCTGGAAGATCCGCTACAGCGGGTGAATAACGGCACGCCGCGGCCGATCACGGTCGACCGCGATTTTTTGGCGCGCCATCCGGGCATCGTGCGCCGCTACCTGGGCGTGCTGCTGCGCGCAGGCGCCTGGGCGCGCGGGCATCCCGACGAAGTGGGGCGACTGGCTGCGCTCGAAAATCCCGGCTATACGGCGCAGGATGTCACTGGTGCGCTCGGGCCCTCCCTGCACCGCAGCCTGACGCCAGCACTGGATCCAATCCGGCTGGCCGGCCTGGCGGCGCAGAAGGAATTCCTGCTCGACTGGGGATTTATCCGGCGCGACTTCAATATCGATGACTGGATCGATCCGGCCCCGCTGGCCGAGGCGAAGCTGTTTGCCGGGCAGGCGGCGCCGGCGGCGGTCATCTATCCGCCGGTCCTGGGCTCGGCCTACGTTCACTAAAAAGAAAAGCGCCGCCGGTGCCCGTCGAGCTGACGGGTACCGACGGCGCCGCCGTCACATGCCGGATCAGTGCCTGGTATCGCCCTTGTCCGCCGTATGCAGCTCGTGCTCCTTGACCAGCTTGCGCACCTTGGCTACTTCTGCCGCACCCACTGGCGAAGCCTGGTTGCCCCAGCTGTTACGCACGAACGTGACCAGCTGCGCCGTTTCTTCATCCGACAAGCGCCATGCAAAGCCCGGCATGCCCAGGTCCGACGGCGCGGTATGCGTCGACGGCAGGCGTGCGCCGGCCAGGATCACGCGGATCAGGGACGTTGCATCTTCCTGCAGCACGGTCGGATTGCCCGGCAGCGCAGGGAACACATCGCCGGCCGCCTTGCCGTCGACACGGTGGCAGGCCGCGCAGTTGTCCAGGTAGAGCTGGACGCCGCGTTCGCTGTCATTGCCCTGCATGATCTTCTGGACGGTCGCATCGCTGGCCGCGAAGCTGGCCTTCTTGTTACCGGTCTCCGGCAGGCTCTTGATGTAGAGCGCCATCGCCATCAGGTCCTCGTCCGTCATGTTCTGCGTGCTGTGCTTGACCACGTCCTGCATCGGCTCGCCCAGCACGCCCGAGTGCTTGTTACGGGCGGTCTTGAGCGTGTCGACGATGTCTTGCGCGGTCCAGTTGCCCATGCCGTCGACCTTGTCGCCGCGCAGGTTCACTGCCAGCCAACCGTCGATCAGCGGGCCGCCGGCCAGGTACTCCGGACCGGATTCGTCCAGCGCCAGCTCGTTGAGCGTGGCCGCACGCGGGGTATGGCAGCTGCCGCAGTGGCCCAGGCTCTGCACCAGGTAGGCGCCGCGGCCGATGCGCTGGTCGGAATACTTCGACAGGTCCATCGGGCCCTGCACCGGCACGAAAGTCTTGCGCCAGATGCCCAGTGGCCAGCGCATCGACAGCGGCCAGCTGATCTCGTTGTCGCGGTTGGCCTGCTTCACCGGCTCGACGCCGTGCATGAAGTAGGCGTACAGGGCGCGCATATCGTCGTCGCTCATGCGGGCATAGGACGGGAACGGCATCGCCGGATACAGGGTACCGCCGCCCGGCACGATGCCGTGGCGGACCGCACGATCGAAATCGTCCAGCGAGTACTTGCCGATGCCGGTGTCCTGGTCGGGCGTGACGTTGGTCGCGTACATATTCCCGATCGGCGACTGGATCACGCGGCCGCCGGCGAATTCCTTGCCGCCCGGCGCCGTGTGGCAGGCGATGCAGTCGGACGCGGTGGCGACGTAACGCCCCTTCTCGATCAAGCCGGCGTCGGGCTTGGCGCCTGCGGCCAGGCCGGCGAGCGGGCCCGGTTCGATCTTGCGGGTCTCGGTCGGCGCCACGGCATAGCCATAGGCGCCGGCAAGGACCACCGCGCCAACGATGGCGAGACCGAGGACGATTTTCTTGACAGGTGTTTGTTTGGTCATGTGTTCGTCCTATTACGCCTGCACCAGCGGGCCCGGGTTCTTGATGTACTGTTCCCGGATCGCTTTCGCGCACCAGTAGGCCAGCGCGCCGACCATGCCGGTCGGGTTGTAGCCGTTGTTCTGCGGGAAGGCGTTGGCGCCCGGCGCGAACACGTTCGGCACGTCCCACGACTGCAGGTACTTGTTCAGGGCCGAGGTCTTCGGATTGGCGCCCATGATCGCGCCGCCCACCGTGTGCGTGCTCTGGTACTGGTTGATGTTGTAGTGCGTGCCAGGCTTCTTGGCATCGCCCTTGGTCGCCAGCGGATTCAGGACCTTGCACATCTCCTGCGCCTTGTCGACCAGGTAGGCCGACGCCGCGATCTCGTTGTCGTGCCAGTCGAAGGTCATGCGCAAGAGCGGACGGCCGAAGGCATCCTTGTAGTTCGGGTCCAGGTCGAGGTAGGCGTCGTCGTAGGCCATGCACGAACCCTGCACCTCGTAGTAGAACGAGTGGCGCATCGCATCCTTGGCGCCCTTCTTCCAGTCGCTGCCCCAGTTCGGCACGCCCGGCGCGGTCGCGATGCCGCGCACCGGACCGCCGCCCGGCTGGCGCGCCCAGATCACGCCGCCGCCGACGAAGCCCGACTTGGTCGGATCGTTGCGGTTGCCGTTCAGGTCGTCGAAGGTGGTGCCGCCGCCGCCGATGCCCATGAACTGGTTGGCGTGCACATTCTTGTCGAAGAACAGCGAGACGCGGTTCAGGTTCTGGTACGAGTAGTTCTTGCCGACGGTGCCGGTCTTGGTGACCGGGTCATAGGCCGGGCCGATCTTCGACACCAGCATCAGGTGCACGTTATACAGCGAGAACGCGCCCAGGATGACGATGTCCGCCGGCTGTTCGCATTCCTGGCCGCCCGCATCCAGGTAGTTCACGCCGGTGGCCATCTTGCCGTCCGCCGTCAGGTTCACCTTCAGCACCTGGGCCAGCGTGCGCATCTCGAAGTTCTTGCGGCCGCGCAGGACCGGGAAGATGTTGATGTTCGGGCTGGCCTTCGAGTAGTTCAGGCAGCCGTAGTCCGAGCAGAAGCCGCAGAAGTTGCATGGGCCCATCTGGCAACCGTAAGGGTTGACATAGCTGGCCGAGGTGTTCGAAGCCGGGATCGGGAACGGGTGGTAGCCCATCTCGCGCGCCGCCTTGTAGAACATCTCGCCGCCCAGGTAGTCGGGGTTCGGTCCCAGCGGGTATTCGCGCGAGCGCGAACCTTCGAACGGGTTGCCGCCTTCGACGACCTTGCCGTTGATGACGCCGGCCTTGCCCGAGGTGCCGCACACGTATTCGAAGTGGTCGAAATGCGGTTCCAGCTCTTCGAAGGTGACCGGGAAGTCCTGGATCGACATCCCCGCCGGCATGATCTTCTTGCCGTAGCGCTGCTCCATGGTGGTGCGCAGGTTGAGGTCTTCCGGCAGTGCGCGGAAGTGCACGCCCGACCAGTGCGAACCCGCGCCGCCCACGCCGGTGCCCGGCTTGAACGAACCCATGCGGCGCTTCGGCACCGCCACGGTGGACAGGTTGTGACGGATCGTCACGGTCTCTTGCGCCAGCGATTGCAGGTATTTGCGGTGCACCGAACCTTCGAGTTCGTCGATCACGCGCGGATAGGCGAAGTCGGTCTGCGTGTCGCGGTCAGGGCCGCGCTCGAGGATGAGCACCTCCAGGCCGGCGTCGGTCAATTCCTTGGCCATGATGGCGCCGACCCAGCCGGCGCCGACGATGACCACGTCTTTTTTATCTTTTACGATTGCCATATTCTCTTATCCCCTCCGTCCAGCCAGGTCCACCGGTCCCAGCGGATACGGTTTGTCGCGAATCTTCACCCACTCCAGGTAGTCGCCCCGCATGCCGGGGTAGCCGATCATCTTCCAGGCGCCCATGTTCTTGTTGCCACCATGGCTAGGATCGGAGAAGTAGCCAGCACGGGTCTCGGCCAGGAAATCGGCGAAGAAGGTCTTCGACGAGATGTCGGCCAGCTTGATCTTGCCGCCCTCGAGGTCCTTGAGGACCGCTTCCTGCATGCGCAGGTCGAGGTCGGCGAAAGCCTTGCCCGAATAGGTCCTGGTGCAGTGGGCATCGACGTTGGCGATGCCGACGCGGATGATGTCCTTCAGCGCCAGCTTGCCCTGGTAGCCGAAGTCGGAGGTCGCTTCCAGGAACGGGCCCTGCATATACCAGATGCTGCCGGCCGCATACGGCGACTGCATGTGGCGATCGAGGAACTCGGGCACGCCCAGTTCGACCGCGCCCGGACCATGTTCGTCATGCGGGATCAGGCGATCGACCGCAGCGATCACGAATTTCCATTCCTTCGCATTGAAGAACTTGGGGGTATAGGGATCCGGCTTGCCTTCGGCAGGTGCGCTGGCGCCGGCATTGGCGTTGGATACGCCCTGCTGCAAGGCCGCTGCGCCGCCGGCGGCCATGGGCACGAACACCAGGCTCTTGATGAGGCGCCGCCGCGATGAAGATTGCTGATCGTCGGACATATAGTCTCTCTCTCAATTCGAAAAAAATGTATTTTGTATGCAAAATGCAAGATACATAGTACCAATAAGCGCGGTGGTATGCCAGTCCGAATGTTTGCCAGGCTGGTATTCCCATGTGGGAATGACGGTCAATGGATGACCCATATGGCGCCGATCAGGGTAACCAACAGTTACACAACAGAAATACGGTACTGCTGCTAGAATGCACGTTTCAGAAAATTCAGAATTTTTAGAATTTTTTGACAGTCATCGGCCTACGTCCTGAAGTCCCATGTTTACTGGAGATCGTGGCGTATGGGACCGCCCTGCTCCTGCCAGCACAAGAACCATGCTAGGCAATGGGCGGACTGCCTTGCGAGATGGCGATATGGGAAAAACGCATGATCGCGGCTCTCCGTGCGATGACCTCATGAGAGTTGGTCAAATAAACATGCGCCTCTGAGCCGGACATTAACCGTTGCACGATTGAAACATTTTTCTTGGCTGGGTATGCAGCCTGGGTCGATATTTACGACAAGTTAACCCTGCTTTCAGCAATGCAAATACGACCGAATGATAGAATTCCTCCAAAACTATGAAACTGGAGACATTGATGCAGCACTCGGACGTTGAACCGGTATCGGATCCTGGGGCGCCCGCGCCATCGCTTCCGAAACTGGCGCGGCAGCACCTGCACGAGACCGTGGTCTCGCACCTGCGCCAGATGATCGTGGAATCCGTGTTCCCGCCCGGGATGAAGCTCAATGAGCGCGAGCTTTGCGAAACCATGGGCATCTCGCGCACGCCCCTGCGCGAAGCCCTGAAGGCGCTGGCCGCGGAAGGCCTGATCGAGATCGCGCCGAACCGCGGCGCCTCGGTCTACAAGATGTCGCATCGGGAAGTGTGGGAAACCTTCGAGTTCGTCAGCGGCCTCGAGGCCCTCGCGGGCGAACATGCGTGCGAGCGCATCACGCCCGAGGAAGTCGCCGAAATCCGCGCGCTGCACGATGCGATGCTCGCCTGCCGCGAACAGGGCGACCTGCCCGGCTACTACAACCGCAACCAGGCGATCCATAACAAGATTTCGGAGGCCGCCCGCAATTCCGTCCTGCACCAGACTTACCTGGGCATGAACCGGCGTCTCCAGTCCTTGCGGCTGAAATCGAATATCGTTCCCGAGAAATGGGACCAGGCGATCGAAGAGCACCGCCAGATGCTCGAAGCGCTCGAAGCCCGCGACGGCAAGCGCCTGGCGGCGATCCTGTCGAAGCACCTGCTCGACAAGCGCGAGTCGGTCATGGAATTACTGGCCGATTCCACCGGCGCGCGCGCCGTCTCCTGAAGCGCCGGCGCGACGCCGCCTGTCGCAGCCGCGTGGACACTGGGGGTTTTCGAGCCCAGGAGAAACCCATGTCCCGTCATACCTTGAAGGATGCGCGTCACCGCATCATCGGCTACATCGACACCGCGGCCGACGGTCGCCAGACCGGCCGCGACGAGCGCCTGCGCATCGTCGCCCATTACGACCCGCGCTCGAACATCACCCGCGACGATCGGCTGCGCAACGTAGGCTACGGCAACCTGGTCGCGGCGCTGATCGCCGGACGATGACCGGCTCATCCAAAGGCAGTATAGTGCCGGCCAGTCTCCATCATCCGCACCTACAAGCCATGCCTGATCGCCCCTGGTACCTCCCCCTTGAAGGCTGTACCACGCTGGACGAGATCGGCGCCCTCTGGCACGACTTGCTCGAAGTGCGGCGGGTCGCCCCTGCCTATCCGGTGCCGCGCTATGCCGACGCCGTGCTGCTGTTCGCCGGCATGAGCAGCCTGCCGCCGCGGCTCAGGCTGGGCGCCCTGCTGGCCTGGGGTTCGGCCTTCGACACCGACCTGCGGCTGGCGCTCGGCGCGCTGCACGAGGCGGTGCTCGAAGTCGGGCAAGCCTGGCCGGACGCGGTCGCCGCCTCGGTCTCCGACAATGGCGGCGCGCTGCTGCTGGAGACAAGCGACCCATGGCTGTCCGCCTTCGTCGCCGGACGCATGGCTGGGCTGCGCGAGACCTTCGTCCACGATGGCGTGCGTCCCGGGCACTGGACGGCGGCATTCTGGAACCGCTTCCTCGAGATGGCTTGCCGCCACGGCGACGTGGTGGCGGTACGCCACGCGCTCGGCCAGGGCGCCGATCCGCATGCCGACGGCAGCGCCGCCATCGCCGCCGCCGCGGCCGGACCGGATGCGCACGAGCCGGCCAACGCCGACGCGGCGCAACAGGACTACCTGGAGGTGCTGGCCAGCCTGCTGGAACACGATGCCGACGCCCGGCACGCCCTGCTGGACATCGCCTTCCCCGCCGCGGCGGCCGCCAACAACGTGGCCGCCCTCGCCTGGCTGAAGGCGCAGGGCGTTGACATCGACCACGCCGGCAGCGCGGCGCTGGCCGCGGCGGCCAGTCAACTCGCCATCGAAGCCTTCGAATGGCTGCTGGAGCAAGGCGCGGATACGTGCAATCCGGAGCTGCTCGCCGCGGCCGCATCGTCCCTGGACGAGACGATGGTCGAGCTGGCGCTGGACGCGGGCGCAGGCGTGGACGGCAGCGCACTGCCGGCCTTCCTCGCGGCGCTCGACAGCTCGCCCCGGGACCTGTATTCGGTCGAGGCCGAGTTCTTCGACATGCGGCTTGCCATCCTGGCGCTGCTGCAGCGTCGCGGCCTGCGGCCCGACGCCGCCGAACTGGCCGCCGCCGTACATGGCAATGCGCGCCGCGGCAAGCTGATGGACGCGTTGTCCGCGCCCGCTACGCTTACATCCTGAAGCGCAGGCTCACGCCATACGTCGTCGGGTTGTAGCGGATATCGCGCGGCATATACGGGCCCAGGCTGCTCTCGAACTTGGCCTTGGTCAGATTGATCGCGTCGAACTGCAGCGAGACCTTGTCGTTGATCTCGTAGCCGATCGAGAGGTCGACGAAAGTCGCTGCCTTGACCACGCGGTCCTGGTTGAACGGCGCCTCGGCGATCTGCTCGACGTAGTCGCCGCGGCGGGTCGCGGCCAGGCGGCCGGTGATGCCGCGGCCTTCGTACAGCAGCGCCAGGTTGTAGCTCTTCTTGGCCACACCGGTCAGCGGCGTGGTGGTGAAGGTGTCGCTGTCGAAGGCGGTGCGGCTCTGGTTCTCGCCGTCGATCCAGGTGTAGTTGGCCTGGGCGCCGAAATTGCTCCACGGGCCAGGCAGGAAATCGAAGAACTTCTGGACCCCGAACTCGGCCCCGCGCAGGCGGCCCTTGCCCGAGTTCTGCGGACGGGTCACCCGGTAGACATGGCCATCGATGATTTCGTCTTGGGTGAAGCTTTGCTCGTAGCCGTCGATATCACGGTGGAACAGCGCGACCTGGGCGAAACCGTTCTTCTGGAAGTAGTACTCGAGCGTGGCGTCGATATTGGTCGAGCGGGTCGGCTCCAGATAGGGATTGCCGGCGCCGCCGCTGCCCGGCACGTTGACGGTCGACGGCACCAGCGACAGCGCCGGGTTCAGGGTGCCGAAGTTGGGCCGCGTGATGGTCTTGCCGACCGAGAGGTGCGACTGCAGGTCTTCGGTCCAGCCGACCACGGCCGAGGCGCTCGGCAGGTAGTTGGTCTCGGAGGTCGACAGGTCGATGTCCGACACCGCGTCGCCGATGCGGGCCTGGCCGCGCAGGTCGCGCTTGACGCGAATGACGCGCACGCCGATCTCGCCATCGACGGTGACCCCACCGACGTCGGTGCCCCAGCGCGTGCCCAGGTACAGGGTCGCGTTGCGCTCGCGTTGGTCGAAAGCGCGGCCCGGGTCGTTCGGCACCCGGCCGCTGCCCTGGCCGTAGGCGTTGCGCACGGCGTCGGCATGGTCGATCAGGAAGTCGGAAGACGGCCCGTACCAGGCGCCGCCCAGGCGGTCCAGGCCCGGCACCAGGCTCTGGAACGAGGCGCCAAGGGCGCCGATCGGGCTCGGACGCTCGCCCGTGAAGTCGGCATGGCCTTCGGCGCCATGGTAGCTTGCCTTGCGCGAGGACAGGCGCACGCCGGCCGTCAGGGCATTGAAGAAGCCGCCGCCGGTCAGGCGATAGGTGGCGTCGGTGCGCCACTGCAGCTGGCTGCCGGCCTGCTCGTTCCAGTTCTGCACCAGGCCGCGAAGCACGAAGTTATTCGGATCCTGCAGCGCGTTGGCGCTGCCCGGCGTGGTGATGGCGTTGAAACCGCCATGGCCGTCGGCGCCATACGAATACAGGCTGGCCGACGCGCCGGGCACCTGCTGGTCGACGATCACGGTGTCGTTGACGAACCTGGAGCGGGTATAGCCGAACTGCGAATCGACGCTCAAGGGGCCATCGTTGTACTTCAGGCCCAGGTTCAGGTAATGCGTGGCGGTGCGCTCGTTCTGTCCCCAGGTGCTCGACGCAGTGTACGGATCCCAGTCATAGGCGTTGCCGAACTGGGCGCCCGGCGCTCTCGCCGCCAGGATCGGGCAGATCGCGCCCTGCGGCGTGGCGCAGGCGCTGCCTTGCGGCGCGAGCACCACATCGGTCAGGCGCGGCGCCCAGGTGGCGTTGCTCATCACGTAATTGACGCCGGTGCGGCCCTGGTAGCCCATGCCGAGGTATTGGGCGCTGGCGGTCAGGCGCGGGTTGACCTTCCACTGGAAGGCGCCGTGCACGCTCTGGCGCTCGCGCTGGCCGGTGTTGTAGATGCCGCCGACATTAGGCAACTGCCCGAGCGTGTCGCCCGGCGCGGCCGGCGCATACGGCCCGGTGTTGCCCAGGCGGGTCGCCGTGCCGTCGGGGCGCACCGAGAACACATTGTCGGGACGGTCGACGTATTGCACCGGGAAGGCCCAGTTGTCGCGGTTGACGGCGACGTCGAACAAGGCGCCCATCTCGCCGAAGTCGGTATTCCAGCGATTGCTGACCAGGAAGCCGCCGCCCGGGCTGTGCTTGTCGGAGGTGTTGCTGCTGCCGCTCGTCTGGTTGACGCGGTCTTCGATGTAGCCGGTGGCGACGAAGCCCTCGTTGTCGAACGGCGCGCGCAGGCGGATGTTGACGGCGCCGGCGATGCCGCCCTCGAACTGGTTGGCGGTGGCCGATTTATACACTTCCATGCCGGCTATCGACTGGACCGGCAAGTCCTGGTAGGACAGGCGGCGGCCGGCGGCGGTGAAGATTTCGTTGCCGTCGAGCGTGGTGGCGACGTCGGGCAGGCCGCGGATGATGACGGTGCTGGTCTCGCCGCGGTCGCGGCCGACCTGGACCCCGGCCACGCGCTGGAGCGCATCGCCCGCCTGGCGGTCGGGGAACTTGCCGATATCGTCGGCGTTGATGGCGTCGACCACCTGCGCGGCGTCGCGCTTGATGTCCTCGGCCGAGCGCAGGCTCTGGCGCAGGCCGGTGACCTGGACCACGGTGGCGGGAGCGGCGGCCGGTGCTGCCGGTACTGTTTCCGCGCCGGCGACCTCGGTCTCGGTCGCGGTGGCGGTTTGCGCCAGCACTGGTGCAGCATAAGCCGACATCAGCATGATGGCAGCGCAGATCGGCTTGACTTTCAATCGGGTCATTCTCACTCCAATTTCGTATGATTTTCCCGATGATTAACGCGGCCGTATGTCATTCCGTTGACATAAATACACAAAATATTTCAACCATATTTTTGTAAGAAAATTCACGATCGCGTACTTACAATAGAAAAGCTCGCCGAAGCGAGCTTTTTCGTTGAAGAAGACGACTGCTGTGTGTCTTTCCAATTAGCCTCAGTGGTCCCAGAACACCGGCACCCATCGGAAGGTGTTGCCCTCGACCGCCACCCGGCCGACGGAGGGGAACGGCAGGTGGGTGGCGACCAGCAGGCCGCCGTTGTCCGCCAGCTCGCGGAACAGCGCGAGGCGCACGCGCGTCGATTCGTCCAGATCGTGTTCGAAGCCGTTATGCCATTCGGGATGGTCGAAACCGACCGGGAACATGGCGTCGCCGGCGAAGGTCAGGCGCTGGCCGTTCGATTCGACGTCGACCACGCAGTGGCCGGGCGTATGGCCGCCGGTGCGGCGCGCCAGCACGCCCGGCGCGACCTGGCACTGCTCGTCGAAGGTGTGCAGATGGTCGCCATACATGTCCATGAACTGTTTGGCGGTCGAGCGCAGCACGTCCGGCACCGGTTCCGGCATATCGGTCTGGGTGAAGTCGGGAGTGGCCCAGAACGCCACCTCGGACGCGGCCACGTGGATGCGCAGGTCGGGGCGCAGGCGTTCCTTGAGGCCGTCGACCAGCAGGCCGCCGATGTGGTCCATATGCATATGGGTGATCACGACATCGGTCACGGCAGACAGGTCGATGCCGGCGGCCTCCAGGCGGTGCGGCGTCTGGCCGGCGCGCGGGAAGCCGGGAAATTGCGAGCCCAGGCCGGTATCGACCAGCACCACCTGGTCGCCGCTCCTGGCCACCAGCACGTTCAGCGGCCAGTCGAAGGCGTCCGGCGGCAGGAACATATGGTCGAGCCAGACCGCCAGGTCGGCCGGTTCGGCATTCGTGGCCATGGTGGCGGCCGGCAGCGGCAGCACGCCGTCGCTGACCACCAGCACGTCGATCTCGCCGATGGCCAGGGCGTAGCGCGATGGGACCAGTTCTTCGGCATCCGGCCTGGCCGGCCGGATCGCATTGTCTCGTGCATTCATGATGACATCTCCTTTATAGGACGGCCCGCCTGCGCGGGCCAGGCCAGTCGGGCGACTGGCAGCGATGTCATCGTAGTCAGCGCGAAGGCCGTCCGGTAGGCCCGCGGCCGTGCTCACGGTGTTGACCGAAATGCACCAACGCGTCGGCCCCGCCGGCGGCTAGCGGCCGCCCTCCCCGGCCAGCCTGGCGCGGTATTCGGGCGTGGTCACGCCCCCGACGCCCCAGTTGTCCAGCTCGACTTCGTCGATCACGACGAAGGTGGTGGCGGGCGGCTTGCCCATCACCTCGTACAGCAGCTCGCTGACGCCCTTGATGAGCGCGCGTTTCTGTTCCGGCGTGGTGGCGCTGGCGCCGGGCGCCGTGCCTTCGCGGGTCACCTTGATGTTCACGTAGGGCATGCTTATCTCCTTCGGTGGAACCGGTTCAGGAACCCGCGACCTGGCCGCCGTCGACGTGCAGGATCTCGCCGGTCACGAAGCCCGCGTCCTCGAGGTAGAGCACGGCCTGCGCCACGTCGGCCACTTCGCCCAGGCGCTTCACCGGATGGAAGGCGGCCAGCGCTGCGTGGGTTTCGGGCGCGTGCATCGGCGTCTTGATGATGCCCGGCGAGACCGCATTGACGCGGATATTGCGGGCGGCGTATTCGACCGCGAGGCTGCGCGTGGCGGCGGCCAGGCCGCCCTTGGTCAGCGAGGCCAGCACCGACGGCACTTGCGAATTGGCGTGGTCGACCAGGGTGGTGGTGATCTGCACGATATGGCCGCCGCCCTGCTCCAGCATCGCCCGCAGCGCGTGCCGGGTGGTGTGGAAGAAGCCGTTCAGGTTAGTGGCCAGCATGTCGTCGTACTGCTGCTGCGTGTACGCCGTGAATTCGCTGGCGATGAAGATGCCGGCATTGTTGACCAGCGTGTCGACCCGGCCGAAGCGGGCCAGCGCCTGCTCCACCACATTCCGGGCCGTGGCCGGGTCGCCGATGTCGCCGGCGATCGTCAGGTAGTTCGGGTCGCTCGACGGCTGGATGGAACGCGAGGTGCCGACCACGCGGTAGCCGCGCTCCAGGAAGGCCCGGGCGATGCCGGCGCCCAGGCCCTGCGAGGCGCCGGTGACGATCGCGACTTTCTGATGATGGTTCATGGTATTCCCTTTCTTGGCTGGATGAAGTGCCCCGGGCACGCAAGGCCGCGACGGCAAGACCAAGATAGCCCCCGGCCGCCTGTTCGAAAATCCGCTATTCTTGATCAATGACTGAGAAAAAACGCACAGAGCCCGACTGGCAGGACATCCGCGTATTCCTGGCGCTGGCGCGCTATGGAAGCCTGTCGGCGGCCGCCCGCGCGCTGTCGACGAACCACTCGACGATTTCGCGCCGCCTGCATTCGCTCGAAGCGACGCTTGGCGAAAAGCTGGTGGAGCGGCGCCCCGAGGGATACGTGCTGACTGCCGCGGGCACGCACGCGCTCGCTGCGGCCGATGCGATGGAGTCGGCCGTGCACACCCTCGGGCGCGGCCCCAGCGATGGCGCGCCGCGCGGCCTGGTGCGGGTGAATGCGCCGCCGGGCCTGTCCCAGGGCTTCCTGGTGGCCAGGCTGGCCCGGCTGCCGCTGCAGCATCCCGGCATCGACATCGACCTGGCCACCGACCTGCGTGCGGTGAGCCTGGAGCGCCACGTGACCGATATCGCGATCCGGCTCGGACGGCCGCAGGATGGCGACGTCCTCGCCAGGCCGCTGGGCCGCATGGGTTTCGGTTTCTATGGCCTGCCGGCCCTGTGCGAACGCATCGGGAACGGCGAACAACCCGTGTTCATCGGCTTCGACGAGGCCAATGCCTACTTGCCCGAAGCGGTCTGGCTGGCGCGCCACCACCCGCGCGCGCGGGTCGCGTTCCGGGCCAACAACCAGGTGGCGCAGGCCACGGCGGCCGGCGCCGGCGTCGGGATCGCGCTGCTGCCCCACTACATCGGACGCAGCGCACCTGGGCTGCGCCAGTGCGCGCTGGCGCCGGCGCCGCCAGCGCGCGAGATCTGGCTGCTGACCCGCGGGCAGGACCGCAAGGACCTGCCGATCCGCACCGTCGTCGACTACCTGGTCGAGGCGTTCGATGCCGAGCGGGCCCTGTTCGACGAGTGAGCGTGCAAGCGGTGTTGGCTTCTGGCGCGGCGCAGGGTATGCTGCCGGGATTCCATTTCGCCAACCTTCAAGAAAGAACCCTATGAAACACCTGCTGTCTTCCTGCGTCTTCGGCCTTGGATTGACGCTCGCCCTGGCCGGCTGCGACCGCGCCAAGGCGCCCACGGCGGCCACGCCTGCAGCGCCGGCCGTCGCCTTCCAGAAGATCGACACCGTCCCCGGCGCCGGCAAGGAAGCCGTGGCCGGCGCCACCGCCGTGGTCAACTACACCGGCTGGCTGTACGCGCCGGGCACCGAATCGCTGCGCGGCAACCAGTTCGATTCCTCGGCCGGCCGCTCGCCGTTCAGCTTCCAGCTCGGCGCCGGCCAGGTCATCCGCGGTTGGGACGAAGGCGTGCAAGGCATGAAGGTCGGCGGCAAGCGCACCCTGATCCTGCCGCCCGAGATGGGCTATGGCGCCGGCGGCGCAGGTCCGATTCCACCGAATGCGAGCCTGATCTTCGACGTCGAATTGCTCGACGTGCGCTAAGAGCTTGTCCCGACGGGCGCCGAGACCCGCCACGAGAGGCATCAGACCTGATTGTCCTCGTGACGCGCGAACACTGGCTCGCTGACGTCGCGCGCCTTGTGGCCCTGGCCCTCGGGCTGGACCATGAACCGCAAGGAGTCGGCGAGCGACACTTCGTCGCCATCACTGTCCTTCCCTATCGGCCCCCGGGGCGAAAACGTGCTGATTGCGTCACCCAGCACATTGATCATCCGGTCGGCGCTGCGGTACGCGGCCGGGGGAAGCTCGGACATCCGCGCCAGAATCGCGCAGTCGACCTGCGTGCGAGGCAGCCAGTATGCGCTGGATGCATATCCCGCGCTCCAGCGCAGCCCGCCTCCCTCGATGCCCACCTCGAGGTTGAGCAAATCCTTTGCGCCGTAGCACGAACCAATCAGTACGCCAGTAATGTTGCAGGTTTCCGCATACTTCTCCACGATCTCGAAAATATCCAGAAGCTCGACGTGCCCCGCTTGGTCGCCATCGCCATGCGCGGCGATGTACACGATCGTGTTGCGATAGGGAGACTTCGCCAGGCACTTCATCGCGATTTCCTTGCTCGCTTCGTCATAGTAATTCGCGTGCAGCACATCCATGTCGCCCGCCAGCTTGGCCACGCCCTCGACGAAGGGCAGCACGCTGCTTCGATTCGCGTCTTCGTTATCGAGTTCCCACGGCGATTCGAGCACGATGATCGCGCGGCCGGCATGTCTTCTTGGCATGGTCTTCCTTGTAAGATTGAGCGAACTGTTGGAGCGAAACGCCGAGATGAAACCTGGTATGCCCCGTCGACAAAACATTCCCAGGAAACGCGGCGGTGCGACAAGCCGCGTCGCCTACCCCAACGGCAATTAAAGTTGCCGCCTCTCAATTCCAGCCAGTCCGGGCGCGCTTGGTCAACGCGCCAGCAGATGCGGCCCGATCTCGCCCACGGAGCGCACCCCGGTCAAGACCATCGTGGTGCGCAAGTCCTTCTCCATGATCTGCAGCAGCCGATCGACACCGCGCTGGCCGTCGGTCGCCAGCGCATACACGAAAGCGCGGCCAATCAGGACGCTGTCGGCGCCCAGCGCCAGCATGCGAAACACGTCGGTGCCGGTGCGCACGCCGCCGTCGGCGAAGATCGTCAACCGGTCCTTCACCGCCGCCGCGATCGCGGGCAGCGCTTCGGCGCTCGATGGCGCACCATCGAGCTGGCGCCCACCGTGGTTCGACACCACGATGCCGTCGGCGCCAAAGGCCACCGCGTCGCGCGCGTCGTCCGGGTCGAGGATGCCCTTGATGACCAGCTTGCCCTGCCACTCGTCGCGGATCCACTGCAGGTCTTGCCAGGCGATGCCCGGATCGAAGTTCGCGCCCAGCCAGCCGATGTAGTCGGCCAGGCCGGCGGCGCTGCCGCGGTAGGCCGAGATGTTGCCCAGGTCGTGGGGCCGGCCGTGCAGGCCGACGTCCCAGGCCCAGCGCGGATGCAGCATCGATTGCAGCACGCGCCGCAGCGGCCCGTTCGCGCCGCTCATGCCGCTGTGCGCATCGCGGTAGCGCGCGCCCGGCACCGGCATGTCGACCGTGAACACCAGCGTCCTCGAACCCAGCTCCCATGCACGGCGCATCACGTCGCGCATGAAGCCGCGGTCCTTGAGCACATACAGCTGGAACCAGATCGGTTTCGACGCCTTGGCCGCGACCTCGGCCAGCGGGCAGACCGACACCGTCGACTGGATGAAGGCGATATCCCGGTGACAGGCAGCGCGCACCGCCTGAACCTCGCCGCGCCGCGCATACATGCCGGCCAGCCCCACCGGGGCCAGCGCGATCGGCAGCGCGTAGCGTTCGCCGAACAGGTCCACACCCAGGTCGAGCTCTTCGGAACCGCGCAGCACGCGCTGGCGCAGCTTGACAGCCTGCAGGTCGTCGACGTTGCTGCGCAGGGTCTGCTCGGCGCCGGCGCCGCCGTCGAGATAATGGAACAGGAAGGGCGGCAGCCGGCGGCGTGCCGCTTCGCGAAAGTCGAGGGCGGACGAGATGATCATGGTCGCAGTCTACGCCGGCCCGGGCCGGGCTGTCCATGCCAGGCGAATGGACAATCGCCTCTCAGTGCCCGGCATCGTGCTGCGCGCGCGGCGCAACTGGCGCTGGGTCGGCTCCGCGATCGATGCGCGGCGCCGCTGGGCACGCAACGCCTGCAGCGCGGCGCCGCCAGGGCCGTTCATGATGAAATGCACCTCGTCCTCGGCGTACCCCGGGTCCCAGTGGATGTTCTCGGGCACATGACAGTGACCGTAATGGCCCGATTCGGCGCTCCAGACAAGCGGGTCGCGACTGTGCCCACCGGGGTCCCGGCCATCGCGCGCGGGCTTCGGCAAGCCGTTCGGCCAGTGCAGCGCGACGGCATGGGTCGCCTCGATCCAGCGGCACAGCCGCGCGATGTTTTCCAAGGTGGCGGCACGCTTGGGCAGGTGGGCGAAGCCGACCACCTCGATCTGGATCGCCGACAGCAGATTGGTTTCGGGCGGCACGCCACGGTTGTTGCGCAGCGTGCGCGCCGCGACGGCGGTATCGATGTGCTGGTAGATGCCTTCGTGATCCACCGTGAAATGCGGATCGACCCGCGCCTGCCGATAGGTCTCGAAGGCGCTGCGCGCGGTGCTGCCCTCGGTGGTGTGGTGGACGATCCGGAACGGCCCGCCCGTGTAGGGACCGGCGCCGCCACTGATCGGCACCTGGCTGGCGAACGGGCAGCGGGCCATCGGCGCCTCGCACGTTAGCGCGCGACGTCGCGCAGCACCTCGCGCGCCGCGTTATGGCCCGGCGCCCCGGTGACGCCGCCGCCCGGATGGTTGCCCGAGCCGCAGGTGTACAGCCCCTTCACCGGGCCGCGGTAGTCGGCGTGGCCCAGCATCGGACGCGCCGAGAACAGCTGGTCCAGGCCCAGCGCGCCGTGGAAGATATCGCCGCCGACCAGGCCGAAGGTGCGCTCCAGGTCCAGTGGGCTCATGATCTGGCGTCCCAGCACCGAGCGTTTGAAGTTCGGCGCATGGCGGTCGACGGTCTCGATCATGAGGTCGGCCACGCGCTCGCGGTGCGCATCCCAGCTCGATCCGTCTGGCAGCTGCGGCGCCACGTGCTGGCAGAACAGGCTCGCCACATGCTGGCCGGCCGGCGCCAGCGTCGGGTCGAGCGTGGACGGGATCAGGAGTTCGACAATCGGCGCGCGCGCCCAGCCGTGCGCACGCGCGTCGTGGTAGGCGCGTTCCATATACGCCAGGCTCGGGGCGATGACGATGCCGCTGCCGTGGTGCGCCGCCGGCGCCCTGCCCGGCAGGCAGGTAAAATCGGGCAGCTCGGACAGCGCCACGTTCATGCGGAAGGTGCCGGAACCGCAGCGCCAGGCCTCCATGCGGCGCAAGAAGTCGCCCGGCAGCGTGGCCGGATCGACCAGGCGCGTATACAGCAGGCGCGGGTTCAGGTTCGAGACGACCACCCGGGCGTCGAGCCGCTCGCCCTTGCCGGTCACCACCCCGGTCGCGCGACCCTGTTCCAGCAGCACTTCGGCCACCGCGCACCCGGTGCGGATCTCGACGCCGCGCGCCTGTGCCGCCTTCGCCATCGCCTGGGTGATGGCGCCCATGCCGCCGATCGCATGGCCCCAGGCGCCCTTCCTGCCATTGACCTCCCCGAACACGTGGTGCAGCAACACATAGGCCGATCCGGGCGTGTAGGGACTGGCGTAGTTGCCCACCACGCTGTCGAAGCCATACACGGCCTTGATCGGATCGCTCTCGAACCAGCCGTCCAGATAGTCGCCAGCCGACTTGGTGAACAGGTCCAGCAGTTCGCGCTGGGCCGCCAGCGGCAGCTTGCGCATGCGGTTACCCAGCCTGCCGGCCTTGGCCAGCTCGGGCAGCGCGGCCAGCCAGCCGCCCTCGGTGCGATTGGGCGGCGTCTGCAGCACCAGTTCGCGCAGCAGGTCGGCGGCGATGTCCAGGTGGCGCTGGTAGTCGTCGAGGCGATCGGCGTCGCGCTGGGAGAACTTGGCTACCTCGGCGGCGGTCTGGCCGGCGCCGATCTTCAGGTAGCGGCCATCGTCCAACGGGAGAAAATTGGAAAGCGGACGTTCGACGATGCGCAAGCCGTGCCGGCCCAGCGCCATGTCGTGGATGACCCTGGGGTTGAGCAGCGAGACCGTGTAGGCGGCCACGGAGTTGCGAAAGCCGGGGTGGAATTCTTCGGTGACCGCGGCGCCGCCGACGACGTCGCGCTGCTCGAGCACCGTGACCTTCAGGCCGGCGCGGGCCAGGTACCAGGCGCAGACCAGGCCATTGTGGCCGGCGCCGATGATGATTGCGTCGCGCATCGGGCTTCCCCTCGGAGACTGCGGTGATCATGTGCGGGCGAACACGACGATTCTACCGATGGCGTGGCCGAACGGCAAAAAAAGCCCCTGCGAACAGGGGCCGGATCAGACGGATGATGATCTAGGACAAAGTCGCAGCGGCTTTGGCGCGCGCCGCATGCAGCTTGCGGTAGCTGTCGATCAGGCGGTGATGTCGGTCCAGCCCTTCCAGCGCCATGCTGGTCGGCGCCAGGCCGTAAAAACGCACGCTGCCGTCGACCGAGCCCAGCACCGCATCCATGCGCGCGTCGCCGAACATGCGGCGCAAGTTGACGACGTAGTCGTCGAGTGCGAGTTCGTCGTCGAGCTCCACCTCCAGCACCACGTTCAGGGCCTGGTAGAACAGCCCGCGCTCGACGGTGTTGTCGTTGTATTGCAGGAAGGCGCCCACCAGTTCATGGGCGTCCTCGAAGCGCTGCAGCGCCAGGTTGATCAACAGGCGCAGTTCGAGCACCGTCAGCTGACCCCAGTCGGTGTTTTCGTCGAACTCGACGCCGATCAGGGTAGCGATATCGGAATACTCGTCCAGCTCATTGTTTTCCAGGCGCTCGAGGAGCGCTTCCAGGCTGTCGTCGTCCAGGCGGTGCAGGTTCAGTACATCGGCGCGGAACAGCAGCGATTTATTGGTATTGTCCCACACCAGGTCCTCGACCGGGTACACCTCGGAATAACCCGGCACCAGGATGCGGCAAGCCACGGCGCCCAGCTCGTCGTACACGGCGGTATAGACTTCCTTGCCCATCTCTTCAAGGATGGCGAGCAGGGTCGCGGCTTCCTCGGCGTTCGCGTTCTCGCCCTGGCTGGTGAAATCCCACTCGACGAAGTCGACGTCCGCCCTGGCACTGAAGAAGCGCCACGACACCACGCCGCTCGAATCGATGAAGTGCTCGACAAAGTTATACGGCTCGGTCACGGCTTCGCTGGCGAAGGTCGGCCGCGGCAGGTCGTTCAGGCCTTCGAAGCTGCGTCCCTGCAGCAGTTCGGTCAGGCTGCGCTCGAGCGCCACCTCGAAGCTCGGATGCGCGCCGAAGGATGCGAACACGCCGCCGGTGCGCGGATTCATCAGGGTCACGCACATCACCGGGTATTGGCCGCCCAGCGAGGCATCCTTGACCAGCACCGGGAAGCCCTGCTCCTCCAGGCCCTTGATACCGGCCACGATGCCCGGATATTTCGCCAATACCTCTTGCGGCACGTCCGGCAAGGCCATTTCGCCTTCGAGGATTTCGCGCTTGACGGCGCGCTCGAAGATCTCGGACAGGCATTGCACCTGCGCCTCGGCCAGGGTATTACCGGCGCTCATGCCATTGCTGGCATACAGGTTCTCGATCAGGTTCGATGGGAAATACACGACTTCGCCGTCGGACTGGCGCACGAAGGGCAGCGACACGATGCCGCGCTCCACATTGCCCGAATTGGTGTCGACCAGGTGCGAGCCGCGCAATTCGCCCTCGGGGTCGTAGATCTCCAGGCTGTATCCATCCAGGATCTCCGGGGGCAGCGCATCGCCGGCTCCGGGCTTGAACCAGCGCTCGTTCGGATAATGCACGAAGGGCGCGTTGGCGATGTCCTCGCCCCAGAAGGCGCCGGCATAGAAGTGGTTATTGTTCAGGCGCTCGATGTATTCGCCCAGGGCCGAGGCCAGCGCGCTTTCCTTGGTCGCCCCCTTGCCGTTGGTGAAGCACATCGGCGAATGCGCATCGCGGATATGCAGCGACCATACATTGGGGACGATATTGCGCCACGAAGCGATCTCGATCTTGATGCCCCAGCTGGCCAACATGCCCGACATATTGGCGATGGTCTGCTCGAGCGGCAGGTCCTTGCCGGGGATATAGGTTTGCGATGCCGACGAAGGCTGCACCGTCAGCAGGGCCTGGGCGTCGGCGTCGAGGTTGGCCACCTCTTCGATCACGAAATCGGGACCTTCCTGCACGACTTTCTTGACCGTGCAGCGGTCGATCGAGCGCAGGATGCCTTGGCGGTCTTTTTCGGAAATGTCGGCCGGAAGCTCGACCTGGATCTTGAAAATCTGCTTGTAGCGGTTTTCCGGGTCGACGATATTGTTTTGCGACAGGCGGATATTCTCGGTCGGGATATTCCGGGTATTGCAGTACAACTTCACGAAATACGCCGCGCACAGGGCGGACGAAGCCAGGAAATAATCGAAAGGCCCCGGCGCCGAGCCGTCGCCTTTATAGCGGATCGGCTGGTCGGCGACGACGGTGAAATCGTCGAACTTGGCTTCCAGGCGAAGCTTGTCGAGGAAGTTGACTTTAATTTCCATGGGAGAATTCCGAATACGAAAGGACAATCAGGCAAAAATCGAAAGCCCTGTAGGAACAGGGCTTATGGGACAGTATTACAGTAAGGGAATTCCCTCAGAAGAGGACTATTTTAGCATGGCCACTATCGGGGCCATGTCGCCAGACCATCATCACAACGATCACCAGGGACAGCTATGCACATAACAAGGAGACACCTCTTGAAACAGCTCGGCGCCGCCATGCTGGCCGCATCCACATCGGCCAAGGCAGCAGGCTGGCCCGCCGCGCCGGCCACGATCCCGCTCTGGCCGGAAGGCGTGCCGGGGGCCAGGGCCGGCCTCGAACCGGAACGCTTCGTCGACGGCAGGATCAGCAGGGTGGCCGATCCCACGCTGACCGTGTACCCGCCCGCGGTCGACCGCGCCAACGGCAGCGCGGTCATCATCTGCCCGGGCGGCGGCTACGAGCGCCTGGCCATCGTGCGCGAAGGCGAGCAGCACGCGCGCTGGCTGTCCAGCCTGGGCGTGACCGCCTTCGTCCTCAAATACCGCATGCGCGAATTCGGTCATCCGGCGCCGCTGCAGGACGTGCTGCGCGCGGTGCGCCTGGTGCGCGCGCAGGCGGCCCGGCACAAGCTGCAGCCGGATCGCATCGGCGTGATGGGCAGTTCGGCCGGCGGCCACCTGGCGGCCAGCGCCGGCACCCTGTTCGACCATCCGCTCGGCCGCACGGGCGCCGCGCTCGACGCGGTCAGCGGGCGGCCCGACTTCTTGATGCTGATGTATCCGGTGATCGCGCTCGACGGACCGGCGGCCCACGGCGGATCGCGCACCGCCCTGCTCGGACCTTCGCCGAGCGCCGCGGACATCGAATTGATGTCGGTCGCGCGCCAGGTCACGGCGCGCACCCCGCCGACCCTGCTGATCCATACCCAGGACGATGCCGCGGTGCCGGTCGAGAACAGCATCCTGTTCTATCAAGCCCTGACGCGCGCGAAGGTGCCGGCCGAGATGCACCTGTTCGAGCACGGCGAGCATGGCATGGGCATGCGCTCGGGCCTGGGCAACGCCTCGATGTGGCCGCGCCGGGCCGAGGAGTGGCTGCGCGTGCGCGGCCTGCTCGATGTGGCAAGCGGGGCTGGCGCTGGCCGTACGCCGTGAGGATTGGCGAGTTTTCGGGCACACTGGTCCCGTAGAATAATGCAGGACGAAACAAAGGAGCGCATATGGCAACGCTGATTCCTTCGATCGGCGCCTGCGCCTCGCGGATGACGCCCGGTGAACGGCGCCTGGCGGCCCGCCTCGAAGACAAGCTGGAAGACGATTACCTGTGCTGGTATGACGTCTCGATCGGCGAGCGCACGCAGCATCCGGACTTCGTGGTCTTCCATCCGAACCGGGGCCTCTTGGTGCTGGAGGTCAAGGACTGGCGTCCCGAGACGATCCGCAGCATCGACAAGCAGACCGTCGGCATTCTCACCGACGCCGGCATCAAGCAGGTACAGAATCCGCTGGAGCAGGCAAGCCAGTACATGTTCGCCGTCACCAACAAGCTCGAGCGCGACCCACAACTGGTGTGGCCAAGCGGATCGCTGAAAGGCAAGCCGTTCTTTCCTTACGGCCACGGCGTGGTGCTGAGCAATATCAGCCGCAAGCAGTTCGATAAGGCCGAGCTGGGCGAAGTCATGCCGCCGCATCTCGTCATCTGCCAGGACGAGATGACGGAGGGCGCAGATGCGGAGGCCTTCCAGGGGCGGCTCTGGCAAATGTTCCCCATCAAGTTCAAGATGAAACTGAGCTTGCCGCAGATCGACCGCATCCGCTGGCATATATTCCCCGAAGTGCGCATCCCGGCCCAACCCGGCGCCTTCGACGAACCGGGGAAACTGACGGTCGAGCTGCCGGACGTACTGCGCGTGATGGACCTGCAGCAGGAACAACTAGCGCGCAGCCTGGGCGAAGGCCATCGCGTCATCCACGGCGTCGCCGGCTCGGGCAAGACACTGATCCTCGGCTACCGCGCCGAACACCTGGCGAAATCGTCCGCACGGCCGATCCTGGTCCTGTGCTACAACAAGACGCTGGCGACCAAGCTTGCCAGCGTGATGGAAACGAAGGGCTTGCAGGACAAGGTCCATGTCGCCACCTTCCATGCCTGGTGCGTGCGGCAGCTCGACGCCTACCACGCGGGCAAGCCGGTCAACGATGGCGATGCGAATGCCTTCTTCGAAGCCTGCGTGGACCGCGTGATCCATTCGGTCGACCAGGGCCTGGTGCCGTCCGCGCAATACGACGCGGTGCTGATCGACGAAGGCCATGACTTCAAGCCGGAATGGTTCAAGCTGGTGGTGCAGATGGTCCATCCGGACTCGAACTCGCTGCTGGTGCTGTACGACGACGCCCAGTCGATCTATGGCGGCGACCGCAAGCGATCGCGGTTTTCGTTCTCGAGCGTCGGCATCCAGGCCAAGGGCCGCACCACCATCCTGAAGCTCAACTACCGCAACACGGCCGAGATCCTGGCGGTGGCGCGCGCATTCGCCGACCAGCTGCTGGCGCCGAGCGACGCCGAGGAAGACCAGGCGCCGACGGTGCTGCCGATGAGCGCTGGACGGCGCGGTCCAAAACCGCTGTTCATCACCCTGCCCACGCTGAAGGACGAAGCGGCGTTCCTGGCCGAGCGCCTGGTCGAGGCCAACCGGCTCGGTACGCCCTGGAACGAGATGGCGGTCGTCTACCGCCGCTACGGGATCGGCAAGCTGGTCGTCGATGCCCTCGCGCGCAAGGGCATTCCATTCCAGTGGCAGCAGGATCGCAAGCAGTCGTTCACCCCTGCGCACGACAGCGTCAAACTGATCACCATGCACAGCAGCAAGGGGCTCGAATTCCCGCTGGTCTGCATCCCCGGCATCGGCGCGGCATCGAAGGACGAAGAAGATCCGGCCGATGAGGCGCGCCTGCTGTACGTGGCGATGACCCGCGCCACGCACGAGCTGCTCATGACGCATAGCGAGACCTCGCTCGTGTCCGACAAGCTGGCTGGCGCGATGGGCGTGCTGCGCGCCTTCTGATCGCCGCTTGCCATGACGGGCGGCCGATGCTAACATAGGAACCAATCGGTTCACATATCCCATCACGACAGGCGACGACATCATGGCCAACCAGTCCGGTATCGGGCGTCCCCGCGAATTCGAGCTCGACGTCGCCGCGCGCGACGCGATGGACGTGTTCTGGGACCGCGGCTACGAAGGTGCTTCCCTGCCGGACCTGATCGAGGGCACCGGCCTGTCGCGCGGCAGCCTGTACAAGGCCTTCGGCGACAAGAAGGGCTTGCTGCTGGCGGCGCTCGACCTGTACATGGACAAAGGCCTGCAGATCACCGCGGAGCTCCTTGCTGAACCTGGGTCGGCAAAGGCGGCGATTCGCTCCTCGCTGCTGCGGCTGGCCGCGCTGTCTTCGGGCGACCTCGGACGCCGTGGCTGCCTCATCGTGGCCATGGCCACCGAGGTCGGCACGCACGACCCGGACATCGCCGAGCGCACCGGGCGCATGTTCCGGCGCCTGCAGCAACTGTATGCCGGCGCGATCGCACGCGGCCAGGCCGATGGCGAGATCGCGGCAGGCGACGCCCAGGTGCTGGCGCACTTTTTGGTGTGCCAGATCCAGGGCATGCGGGTGCTGGGGAAGACCGGCGTGCCCGAGGCCGAGATGATCGCCATCGTCGACACCGCCATGCGCATCCTCGACTGATTTTTTTTGCCCACTTTGGAACCATTTAGTTCCTTATGGAGAATTACATGCATCAAGACACAGCAACCCCATTACCCGAGCCGCGCCGCTGGGCCATGTTCGCCGTCCTGCTGGTCGGTTCCTTCCTGCCGCCGCTGGATTTCTTCATCGTCAATGTCGCGCTCCCGTCGATCCAGCACGAGCTGGGCGCGTCGTCATCGGCCGAACAGCTCGTCATTTCGTCCTACGCCGCGCTGTATGCGGTGACCCTGATTACCGGCGGCCGGCTGGGCGACCTGTTCGGCCGCGGGCGCATGTTCTTCGTCGGCCTGGTGGGCTTTGCGGCCGCCTCGCTGCTGTGCGGCCTGGCGTGGTCGCCGTGGGCGCTCATCGCCGGACGCGCCCTGCAGGGGGTGACGGCGGCGATCATGGCGCCGCAGGCACTCGCCTCGGTCCAGGCGATCTTCCCGGAAGCCGAAAAACCGCGCGCCCTTGGCCTGTATGGCGCGGTGTTCGGCCTGGCCTCCGTGATCGGACAGGCGCTGGGCGGCATCCTGATTTCGCTCGACCTGTTCGGCATGGGCTGGCGCGCGATCTTCCTGGTCAACCTGCCGGTGGCGTTCCTGGTCGTGGTATTCGGCATCCCCTTGCTGAAAGAGACGCGCGCGCCGCGCGCAAGCCGGCTGGATCCGGGCGGCACGCTGCTGTCGATCGTCACCCTCGGCGCCCTGATCGTGCCGCTGATCGAAGGCCGAGAAGCCGGCTGGCCGTGGTGGTCCTGGCTCTCGCTGGCCGCGGCGCCGCTGCTGGCGTGGTTCTTCTGGCGTCATGAAGGCAGGCTGGCGCGCGCCGGTGGTTGGCCCCTGCTCGATCCGGCGGCGCTGCGCGCGCCGGGGCTGGGCCGGGCCCTGGTCATCGCGCTGCTGTTCTACACGATCGCCGCCTTCTTCCTGCTGTTCTCGGTCTATCTGCAAAATGCGCTGGGGGTGAGCGCACTGGACGCGGGCCTGGTGTTCCTGCCCCTCGGCATCGGCTACCTGCTCGGACCCTTGACCACGCCGTTCGGCAGGCGTTTATTTGGCGACTGGGTCAATCCGATCGGCATGGGAACCCTGGCCGCGGGCTTCCTGGGCCTGGCATGGCTGGTCACGACGACGCCGACCGGGGTTGCGCCACCGTCGGTGCCCCTGGCCGCGATCCTGTTCGTCATCGGATTCGGGCAGGGACTTTCCCTGCCGCCGCTGATGCGGATGATCACGGGCCGCGTGGCGCCAGCCTTCTCGGGCATGATCGCCGGAGTCGCCAGCTCGACCCTGCAAGTGAGCACCGCGCTGAGCGTGGCGCTGATCGGCGGGATCTTCTACACCATCCGCGGCGTCCACGACGACCCGGCATTGACCACGCACGCCTTCACCGTCGCCATCCTGTGCATCGCGGCCTGCTTGGCGGTAGGCGCGGTGCTGGGTATGACGCTCGCCTGGCAGCCCGGCGCCGCGGCCGCCGCGGCGCGCCGCACGAGCGACGCCTGAGCCAGCTGGCATGCAGGTTTTTTTTCACCGGCGCCTCGCTGGCGCCATATCGGGAGTGCCAACAAATGGATGCAAACAGTTCTTCGGTCATCGTCTACGTCTCTTACCAGGGGACGCCGGATACCCGCTTCGATCGCGATTACTACGTGACGCGCCACCTGCCCCTGTGCATGCAGGCCTGGAGCAAGTATGGATTGCTGGGCGTGACGGCGCTCTTCCCTGCCCTGGATGAAGAAGGCACCATCGCTGTCTGCGAGTGCGTCTTCCGTGACGAAGCGGCGATGCAGGCCTCATTCTCGTCGCCGGAGCTGGCGAGTGTGATGGCGGACCTGCCGCACTTCACCGATGTTGCACCGACCCGCCTGCGCGGCGTCATGCCGTAGCCTGTCGAGCGAGGAATGGGGCCCCGGTCGGGCCCGGTTCCGGCTCCGTGTATCATCGCCTGAAAGGAGAGCCATCTTGCCCGGCAAGGAAATCATCGTTCCCGCATCCATGCGGGAGCTCGCGCAACGCGCGGGATATGCACCGGCCGTCGTGGTCGGGACCACGGTCTATTGCGCGGGACAGGTAGGCCGCACGCCGGACCTGCAAGTCATCGCCGACCCCGAGGCCCAGTTCGCGGCCTGCTGGGACAACCTGCGGCTGGTACTGGCGGAAGCCGGCTGCACCTTCGACGACGTCGTCGACATGACCACCTACCATGTGGACATGAAGCAGCATATGGATGTGTTTCGTCGCGTGAAGGATTCCGTCTTCCCGCGCGGCCGCTGTGCCTGGACCTGCGTCGGTGTCGTCGAGCTGGCCCATCCGGGATTGCTCGTTGAAGTCAAATGCATCGCTGTCCGGAAATGACGACGCGCGAATCCGGCGGCCTTCGCTAGCGGCGCAGGCCGGCTTCAAGTGTCCAGGGCCGGGGCAAGCCGCCGCCCGCCCTTTCCTGGTTGCTTGCTTGTATATCGTGATCGGATTCGAAGTCAGCGGCATCGAATATATTCGGGTTGCGGTATTCTCGCGTTGGTTAGTTACGTTTTATGTTAGGATCGAGGCTTCTCCATCCGAGGCGACTCATCATGCCGATCCATACTTCGTGGGATGCCGATCCGGTGCGCTCGTTCAGGGACTTCGTGTCCACCCCGGCATTTGCCGAAACCGGCCGCCGGATGCGCGCCGATGGCACGCTGAGGGTGTTGTCGGCCGAGTCGGCAAAGATCTACCTGTTCATGTTCAACAACGTGGCAAGCTGGTTCCAGGAACACGGCCTCGCCTTCTCCCGGGTCACGCAGGCCGACCTGCTGCGCTTCATCGGCCGCACCGTCAAGGGCAAGCGCGTCCTGAACAGCAAGATCGCCTACCGCTACCTGCGCCTGCTGGAACGCTGCTACGAACACCTGGGCGTCACGCCGAATCCGGCGCAGCTGGCGATCCTGAACATCGACCGCGCGCATATGGCAAAGGACGACGCGGGCCGCACGCTGTCCGAAGACCAATTGCAGCGCTTCTTCGCGGCCCTGCCGGCAGACGCGCCGCGGCAAAGGCGCTCCACCCCGTTCGACGGCTGGAAGCGCCGGCGCGACCGCGCGATGCAGGTCGTCATCGCCCTGGCCGGCCTGCGGGTGTCGGAGGCGGTTGGATTGCTGCTGCCCGAGGTGGGCCGCCAGGCGGCGATCGACGGCTCGATCCTGCTGACCATCACGCCGGACGAAAAGCATGACACCAGCCATGAACACACGGTCGCCCTCCCCCGCGAAGGCGCCGACGAACTCGGCGCCTGGTTGCAGGAGCGCGAAGCGATGGCGCTCCCGGGCCAGTTCGTCTTTCCGGCCAACCTGACGGGCGCCAGGATGACACGCAAGACCGTCTATATGCAGATGCGGGCGACCTTCGAGCGCGCCGGCATGGACCTGGCGCGCTCGGGCGGGCGCACCTTGCGCAACACCTTCGCGAAACGCCAGCTCGACAACGGCGCCGACCCGGACGACCTGAAGGACGTGCTGGGCCTGGCGCTCGAGCGTTCCGCCGCCGACTACAAGCTCACCCGCGTGAAGCCCGATCCGGAAGAATAGACCGGGCCCGGCGGGCTCAGACGCCGACCATCGAGACAGCCTTGGTATTGAGATAGGATTCCAGCGCCTCTGGGCCGCCTTCGGAACCATAGCCCGAATCCTTGACGCCGCCGAACGGCAGCTCGGCGCTCGGCGTGGCCGGCTGGTTAATCCACAGCATGCCGACTTCGACCCGGTTCATCAGGAGCTGGGCGTTCTTGATCGAGCTGGTGAAGGCATAGCCGGCCAGGCCGAACGGCAGGCGATTCGCCTCGGCGATCGCGTCTTCGAGGCTGTCGAAGCCGCGGATCGCCGCCACCGGGCCGAACGGCTCGTCGTTGAACACGCTGGCCTCGAGCGGCACGTCGGCCAGGATCGTCGGCGCGAAGAAGTTGCCGGCATCGCCCACGCGCGCACCGCCGGTGGCCACCACGGCGCCCTTGGCGCGCGCATCGTCCACCAGTTGCGACATCGCCGTCAGGCGGCGCGGATTGGCCAGCGGCCCCAGGGTGGTGCCATCCTGCAGGCCATCGCCCAGCTTGAGGCTTTCGGCGTGCTTGACCAGGGCGCGGGTGAACTCGTCCTTGACCGCGTTGTGCACCAGGAAGCGGGTCGGCGAAATGCACACCTGCCCGGCATTGCGGAACTTGGCGCCGCCGGCGGCCTTGACCGCCAGCGCCACGTCGGCATCGGCCGCCACGATCACCGGCGCGTGGCCGCCCAGTTCCATCGTCACGCGCTTCATGTGGGCGCCGGCCAGGGCCGCGAGCTGCTTGCCGACCGGGGTAGAGCCGGTGAAGGTCACCTTTCGGATCACCGGGTGCGGGATCAGGTAGCCGGAAATCTCGGCCGGGTCGCCGAACACCAGGCCGACCACGCCCGGCGGCACGCCGGCATCGACGAAGCACTGGAACAGCGCCGCCGGCGACGCCGGCGTCTCTTCGGGCGCCTTGCACAGGAAGGAGCAGCCGGTGGCCAAGGCCGCGGCCAGCTTGCGCACCACCTGGTTGATCGGGAAGTTCCACGGCGTGAAGGCGGCGACCGGGCCGACCGGTTCCTTCAGCACCAGCTGCTGGGCGGCTGGATTGCGCGACGGGACGATGCGGCCATACACGCGCATGCCTTCGGCGGCGAACCAGTCGATGATCTCGGCGCCGGCCATGGCTTCCATCTTCGCCTCGGCCAGCGGTTTGCCCTGCTCCTGGGTCAGCAGGCGGGCGATGTCGCCGGCGCGCTCGCGCAGCAGGGTCGCGGCGCGGCGCATGGTGGCCGCGCGCTCGGCGGCGGGAATGACACGCCATGCCTCGAAGCCCTTCTGGGCAGCGGCCAGCGCGCGATCGAGGTCGGCGACGGCGGCATGGGCCACGGTGCCGATCGGCTGACCGGTGGCCGGGTTCACGACCGGAATGGTCTTGCCACCGCTGGCGTCGACCCATTCGTTGGCAATCAGGAGGCGGATGTCGGGGTAGCTGGAAGTCGTCATGGGCGAAAGTCAGGTGCGTTGGTAAAGGGAATATCATAGACCTTTTCCCGATCCCTTACCGGATCCAGCTCCAGCCGTCAGCGATCCGAATACCTTCCGGCGCTCCTTGATGACTGATATTGCCACTATCGACACGACAGACATGCACGCCATTTCCGATCTCGACCATACGCTTGCCGCCAACCTCGATGCGCTCGTCAAGGACGACGCCTTCGCTCTCCTCAGCAAGGAGCTCAACCGGTTCACTCCCTTTCGCGTATTGCGGGTCGAACGCTACGAGCTGCGTCACACGAACACCCTGGCCTGGCTGCTCGACCCCTTCGGGTCGCACGGCATGGGCCCCGCATTCCTCGACCGCTTTCTGGAACAGGTGCTCGGATCGCATGCACCGCTCGCCTCGCCCCTGGTTGAGATCCGTACCGAACTGGTGTTGAGCCCAAGCGGCAAGCTGGTCGAAGACAGCGAGCCGCCCGGCGACGACGTCAATACCAGGGACCGCCTCGACATCCTGGTCGAGGGCCGCACCGCCGATCGCCGCACCTGGGTACTGGCGATCGAGGCCAAGATCGATAGCCAGGAGGGCGCCGCGCAGCTACAGCGCTATGACGATGCGCTGCAGCGCCTTTTCCCGCAGGTCGACGTGGCGAAGTGCTATCTCACGCTGGGCCCGGCCGAGAACGTCAGCAGCCCGCACTGGCGGCCCGTCTACTGGGGCAGGCACGTCAGCGACGCCCTGCGCGGGGCGCTCACCGCTTGCACCGAACTCGACGGGCGGGTCCGCGATTTTCTCGAAGATTACCAGGCCCTGATCGATGGCTTGTCCAGCCAGGAAGCCGCCGGAACCGACAAGGCGGCGCTGGCGAACAGCGCCCGGTACGCTCCCGCGCTGCGCGTCCTCAACGAACGGATCAAGGACCTTGACGGCGTCCACAGCTGGGACGCGGTGCCCTGGGCCAGCACGTATCGCCTGCACAAGACGGTCCTCGACGCCTGCCGCCGCGTGGTACGCGAGAAAGGCGCCATCCTGGTATGGAGCGTCATCGACGATATCCTGGAAGACACGACGCGTTGGGAACGCATCACTACCGCGAGCAGCAAGACGCTAAGGGTGCGCTTCATCCCGCGCAGCTGGACAGTCGTGGAAGGCCTCAAGACCGACGGCCAGTGGAACCTGTTCTACCAGGCCGAGTTCCGCAAGACCCACGGCGACATCGAAATCAAGCTGTACGTCGCGCCGCCGGGCGACGCCGCAGTGCAGAAAATCCTGCTGCAGCGCATCTTTGGTGAAAATCTGCAGCTGCGCCCTGCCGACGCGCTGACGCCCGATCTCAAGAAACTGCACGATTTCGTCTGGGGCTCGGGCCAGTCGATCAAGCTCTGGCGGCACTTCATCGTCTGGAGGGAAGAGCAGGATGGCACGCTGCTGGCCGGCCAGCTGGACGCCGACAAGCGCGCATTCGAACAGGCGGTCGCACGGCATACGGCCGTCATGCTCGAAGGCCTCGGCGATCCGGCCCCCTGAGCCGCGCGCCGATCACCGCCGACGCGCCACCATCCGGCCTGCCAGGCCGTGGCAAGGCAGTCAAGCGGGCGTCGTCATGTCCTCCAGCAAGCTTCCCGCCAGCCGCAGCGCCACGCGGTGGGCGTGCCCCTCCCGCGCCTGTCGCAGCGGGCGCGCCCGCCCTCGCTGGTCTTGCTGGAACCGGATCCGCGCCTGCAACAGCGCTGCCGCCGCCTCGCCGTTCAGGCGTGGAACGAGGGCCTCGAGCGCGCGCTCGCACTCGGCATTGGGGGCGCCATTGCGGGTGGACCGATGCTGTTCCACTGCCACCCGCGGGCAGTCGCCGTCGACCAGCCGCAGCTCGGCGGTCGACAATACGACGCCGGATGCCGCACGCAACGATACGATGGCGCTTTGTCCGCTGTGGCAGGCGCCAGCATAGGAGGCGACGCAGTGCTGCATGAGCATGCCTTCTGCACGGAGTTGCGTGGCACTGGCCAGCTCGACGACGACGATCCCGCCGAAGTGCATGGGCTCCGGCAGGATGGCGGGCCAGTCCGCCACCTCGAGCTGCTCCACGACGCCTGGCTCATCCGCCAGCGCGCCCCCCGCCCCGAAGGCCTCCGCATGCCAGCGGCGCGACAGGGCCAGCATGCGCCGCAGCCCGATGCCGGCGGCCCAGCGCGCGACCACGGCCAGCGCCGCCCGGTCGCCGGCATCCTGCCTGTATTCGACAGCGTCGACCAGCGCGCGCAGGAAATCGGAGGCATCCGCACATTCCGCGGCAAAGCCCCGTCCGTCGCGCCGCATGGCATCCTGCGCCCATCCGGGTTGCCGGCACTCGGCCAGCCAGCGCCGCATGCATGGACCGTGCAGCTCCGACCACGCCCTCATCCGAAGATCGCCGAAACTGTCGCGGAACCTGAAGACCGCGGCCAGCACGCCACATAGCTGCATCAGGTCGTCGAACTGCGCGGGCGAGCGCGGACGCCGCTCGGGCGCAAGCCAGGACAGTGCGGCCAGGAGCTTTGGCAGGCGCACATCGTCCAGCTGCCAGTGCGCGGGCAGCGCGCGGGTACCCAGCCAGCGCACCACCTCGCGCGGCACGTCGAAAGCGCGCGCGACCGCATCGTGCAAGGGCTCGGCGCCGTCGATCGCCCTGGCGACGGCCGCAATGTCGCGCCGGAGCCGGCCCCGATCCGGCGCCGCCAGGAGCGGCAATAGCCAGGGCAACAGGCGCAGCGCCTGGACACGGTAGCAGCTCCTTCCCCCCTGGCCGACGATGAAGTTGTACACCGCCAGGCGATCGACGGGCTGGCCGCACACTGTCCGCGCGTCCGCCATATAGTCCCGCGCCTGGTCGTCCAGGTGTTCCAGGTAGGCCGCCACCACCCGATCGCCATCCGCGTCGCCATGGTGCTGCGCATGGTCATCGCCGCGGCGGGCGCCGATGGACGAGATCAGCCAGTCGACCTGCGCGGCGGTCATGGCCGGCTGCGCGAGCAGCGTGGCATTGCGTTCCAGGGTGGCCTGCACGGCAGCGTATCCCGCTGCCTGGAGGGCGGCGGCGATGTCGCGCTCGAGATGGGAGAAGCGGCTTTCGTCATAGCCAAGCTGCGGCAGCGCTGCGGCCAGCACGCGGCATGCGTCGGGCAGCGCATTGCGCGGACCTCGCATCCCAAGCGCATAGACCATCCCGCTGCGCAGCACGCAGCGTACGGACGCAAGGGCCCGGCAGTCGGACGCACCTGAAAGCACACCCCGCGGATCGGCCGTCACATGCATCAGCAGGAAGGCGAGCGGTCCCTGGCCGGCATCGCAGCCTACCCATTGCATGCACTGGGCGCGCGAGATGGAAGGAAAGGACGGGGCGGCGACAGTGGCAAGCATTGTAAGGGAGTGGAAGACGGTGGAGCGGGTAGTCTGACAGCGGGTGCGACAAAAGATGTCGCAACAGCGTCGCAATGCCGGCGGTCGCTTGCGGCCCTGCGCTGTCAGGTTGCGACGAGACTGCCTTCCGGGATGTCGGCGCTCATCCTTGGCTCCAGGCTGTCGACCAGGACGGCTGACATTGCCTGTCCATGTGCGCGGATCGCGGCAACGTCCCACTCCCTGCTTTCCATCATGAGGTATTGCTTGATGCTGTCGATGCGGTTGTTGCGGTAATACTCCTTCTTGGCCGCGGGCATGAAGTTGCTCAGCCGTGAATTCTTGGCATGGCTGATCAGGCACAGGTTGCCAAACGCGTCCAGCATGTCGGGCTCGAGCTGCGCCTGTCCCTCCATCGGGTTCTGCGGATAATAGTGCTCCACCGAACTGCGGAACGTGAATTCGAACCCGGCCATCACCGCATCGTTCTCCCGGTGCTTCAACCAGAGCAGGTAGTCGAGGTAATTGAAGACCAGGTTGTTCTCGATCTGCCCATAGGCCAGGCCGGATGCGATCCGGCCGCCGTCCGCGACGTCTTCCCGACGCCGGGTGCAGCGGCCATCGCGGCCGTAGATGATGTCGAAGTACTCCGCCCTGTCCTCGCCAGCCAGGTAGCGGTCGAACACGAAGGCCCTGGCGACCGATTCGAGGTGCTCCAGGTAGACCGCTTCCCGCACCTCCCGCGCATCATGCAGGTGCTTGAGCGCGGCGTTCAGCCAATGCTTGTAGACCCGCGTCGGCGTCGAGACGTGGAACGCGCACAGCAGCATGAGTATGCGCCGGTTGTCTCCCGTGGCCGCCTCCTCGCCCTCGTCATCGGCGCCGAAGGTGTTGACGTAGCTTGGCCGTCCTGCGCCCTTGCGCGCGCCCGAGGCATTCCACTTGAGGCGCTTGAGGCTCCAGCCATCCGTCCCTTTCACGAATTCGCGCTTGATCACATAGTGGTCGAACAGGTACTTGCAGCGCAGCAGGGCAAAGACGAAGTCCTTGATCTTCGCAGCGGGGTCGCTCGCCCTGAATACGTGCCTGTCGAATTCGGCGATCAGGGCCTTGTCGTCGAGCGGGACATTTTGCCCGGTCATGACACGCAGCACGTGCAGCAGGAAGTTCGGGAAGTTGATCACGGCGTGGAAACGCTCGGGCGCCTCTTCTCCCCTGGCGTCCGTCCCGCCGGTAGCGCCTGGCGCTGGCGTGGCCGGATCGAGGATCTGGTCGAGCGTCAGCGCGATGCGTTCGGCGCCGTCGTCGGCGGCCTGGAGCGCCAGCGCATCGCATAACTGGGCAAAGCCGGTCGGCTCGAAGCGGCTCCAGTCGCCGGCTCCGAATACCGCATCGCGCTGGGCGGTCGTGAACCCCATCTGGACGTAGCGCTCCATGTTCGCGCACGCCTCCCACACGGTATGCAGGCAGTGCCGGCTTCGCTCCGGCGCGGCATCGTCGCGCAGGGCTTCCATCATGCGTGCCTTCAGCACCTCATGTTTCTCCAGCTGCTCGCCGCGGCTGTTCATGATCTCGAAATAGTGGTTCAGGTCGGTCTGCGGCGGTACGCACACCCGCATCAGGACCACGTTCCCGAGCAGGTAGCGTGTAAAGCGGCGCCGCTCGACACCGTTCTCTTTCAGTTTGCGCGGCAGGATCTTCTGGATCAGCCGGTAGCCATTCACGATGGACGGATTGCTGTCCTGGGCTGCAAGCGCGCCTTTGGCCTTGGGCTCGAGCGCCCCGGCGAAGATCGCCGCGAAGGTCTTCTGGGAGCGCTCGCGGCTCTCGAAACGCAGGCGCGGGGCGCCGTACCAGTCCAGGCCGGACTCGCCGCTGTTCTTCAGGTGCGACACGAGCAGGGACAGGGTCGTCAAGCGCTGCTGGCCATCGATGGTTTCGTACACGGTGCTGCCAGGGCCCTGGCGCGCGAACACGACCAGCGTGCCGATATAGTAGTTCTGCGGCGCCGCGCCTTCCTTCGGCAGATAGTCGATCACGTCCTGGATCAACTGGGAGATCTCGGCCTCGTCCCAGGCGTAGTTTCGTTGATACATGGGGATCACGTAGTCCCCGCTCTCGCCCAGCAGTGCCTCGATCGACAACTGGCAGATCCGTTCGCTCATGCCGCGTACCTCATGTCCTTGAAGAGCTGGTTGATTTTCGTCGTCCTGGTCGAGCGGATATGCTCGACCGCCGGCAACTCGCGGCTGAGGAAATCGGCCGGCGTGATGGCGTCGCCCAGCACCCTGAACAGGTTATTGCCGAGCACATAGTTATCCACCGTAGGGAGCTGCACTGTTTCCATTTGCAGGCGGACTGTGTAGGCCCAGATAAAGATTTTTTCGATAGCCCGCGAGAGGTCTGCCAGGCCGAACCTGTCGATGTAGGCAATCAGCAGGCAATCGAACATCGTGCGCACGAAACCGTCCCCGACTCGGCCCCTGCCCTCGTACGTGTCGATATCCTTGACGATGCGCCCAGCGTAACCGTCGAGCGATCCCGCCTCGGCGAGCTGGCGAACCTGGCCGAGCTTGCCGCGAATCGATGCGATCCGCTCCTGGTAGTGCGCGGTCATGTCGAAGAAGCGGCGGCCGTTGATGATCGTCTGGTCCAGGCGGAACGGGAACGCCATGCCGCGGCCGTCGCCGCCGCCCCCGGACTGCCGGTTGCAGGCATCGACGAAGTGGTGGACGATGCGCAGCTGCTCGGCATGGGGATAGGCCGCCACCGTGTCGAGGTTGATGCCTTTGAACAGATGGGTATCGTCCTTGCCGAAATAGCGGGCCGAGCGCCCTTTCGACCAGTTACGCATACGGTACAGATAGCGGGCGAACAGCTCGGCGAGATCCTCGCTGTCGGCATTCTCCCAGCGCGCCACCGTGTTCGCCTTGACCTGCTCGTCGTCGTCGAACTCGCGCAGGTGATAAGCCTTGAGCAGGTCGTGCGGGTCGAGTTCGCGCCCGCGCGCGTTCTGCGAATCGAAGAACTGGAATGCCTCCGAGATATCGGTCAGCTCAAACACGACGAACTGGCAGCGATTGAGCAGGAAATCGATCGAGTCCTCGGCAAAATCGGCCCGCTCGACAATGCGCGAGATGGCGAGATAGTTGTTGCGGATGTTCGCCTGCGATATCTCGCTCTCGAAACCGGGCTGGATCATGCCCTCACCCAGGCTGCGCAACTGCGCTTGCAGCGCGGTGTGCAGCAATCCCGGCAAGCGCAGTGCGACCAGCGCCCTGATCGTCAGCAGCAGGGTGATGGTGCGCTGCTGGCCATCGACGATGTCCAGGCGACCGTGTTGCCGATGCAGGACGATGGTGCCGAGCCGATAGGACGGCTTGTCCTTGTGGGTGGCGATATCGCCGAACAGTTGCTGGACGTTCCTGGCGGTCCATTTATAGGGACGCTGGTAAGGCGGGATCCGCAGCGCGGCCTCGGACAGCAGCGCATCGACGCTCATGATGCGCGTGCCCAGCGCGGCCGGCTGTGCGACGTGGTCGGTTTCGTTCTTCATTGGCTCTTCGTTCTCGCTGTCGGGCGCTCGCTCAGGCAAGTGTCGCCTTTGCGGCGCATGATGTCGTCAAGCGTGAAGGGACGCGCAAGCGCAATATCTGAAACAGCTTTCATGGTGTCGTTCGGGACTCGTCCGTTATCAAGATCAGGAGTGGTGATGATATGGGTCCTTGCGACGACCGATGTCGCATACGGTCACCGGCGGAATTGAAACCAGGCGGCAACGTCTGGCGCCTCATCCACCTGGCGCTCGACCAAGCGGAGGACCTTCGCCAGCCATTGATGACATGCCACGTTGTCTCATCATGAGCATAACAGAAAAGCCTCGACTAATTCCACAAAGAAACGCTCCCGGCGCCGCGTCCGGGAGCGCCCACCGACTCAACCGGGGGCGACGGGCGACGCCAGCCGCGGGTGAACCGGTGCAGTCGAGGGCGTCGAATCGCGCAGCTGCCCCGCTGGTATCCCGTCCAGCTTGAACACGCGGACCGCAGCGGCTAGTCCGGCCGCCTGCCGCTGCAGGGTTTCGGAGGCGGCGGCGGCTTCCTCGACCAGCGAGGCGTTCTGCTGGGTTGTCCGGTCCATCTGGCTGACCGCTTCGTTGACCTGCTCGATACCGAGCGTCTGCTCGCGGGTGGCTGCGCTGATCTCGCCCATGATGTCGGCCACGCGGCGGATGCTCTCGACTACCTCCTCCATCGTGTTGCCGGCCCGATCGACCAGCACGCTGCCGGCTTCGACGTTCGACACCGAGGCGTCGATCAGGGATTTGATTTCCTTGGCGGCCGCGGCCGAACGCTGGGCCAGGCTGCGCACCTCGGCGGCGACGACCGCAAATCCCCGGCCCTGCTCGCCAGCGCGAGCCGCTTCGACCGCAGCGTTCAGCGCCAGGATGTTGGTCTGGAAGGCGATACCGTCGATTACGCTGATGATGTCGACAATTTTCTTGGACGACGCGTCGATCGTACCCATCGTCTCGATCACCTGGCGCACCACTGCGCCGCCGCGCAGCGCGACCTCGCTGGCCGAACCGGCCAGCCCGTTGGCCTGGCGCGCGTTGTCCGACGTCTGCTTGACGGTCGAGGTCAGCTCTTCCATCGACGCCGCGGTCTCCTCGAGGGAGCTGGCCTGCTGTTCTGTGCGCGCGGACAGTTCCAGGTTGCCGGCCGCGACTTCGTCGGCGGCGCCGGCGATATGGCCGGCGCCCTGCATCACCTGCGTCACCAGGCGCCGCAGTTCGTCGTTCATGTCACGCAAGGCCGCCAGCAGCTGGCCGGCCTCGTCGCGGCTGTGTACGACGATGTCGGCACTGAGGTCGCCGCGGGCGACGCGCCGGGCGACGCCAACCGCCTCTTGCAGCGGCGCCACGATACTGTTGCGCAGCAGGAGCCCGGCGCCCACGACCAGCAGCGCTAGGAATACACTCAGGGCGCCCTGCAGGCGCAGGCTCAATGCGCCCGCGTCCTCGATCTTGCGCGCTTCGGCGTCGATGGCCTTGCGCTGCATCTCGACCAGCTCGCGCAGCTTGGCCTGGTACAGCGTCGAAGCCGGCACGTACCTCTCGTCGATCAGGCGGTTGGCCGTGTCGTTGTCGTCGGCCGCGCGGGCCTCGGCCACGGCGATGCGCATGGCGTTGTTGACAGCGCGGGCGTCGGCGATGTCGCTGACCAGGCGCTGCTCTTGCGCTGAATTGAGCAGCGGCTTGACCTTCGCCATCAGCTCCTCGACTTCCCTGGTGCCCTGGGCCGAATCGGCAGCGAAAAAGCTCACGAGCGAACTGTCGGCGCTCTTGGCAATGGCGATCGTGCGGCGCGAGCCGCCGTAGATGGTCCGGTACCAGTCGCTGACCAGGCGCTCCTTGGCCAGCGACGTGTCCATCAAATGGCGGGTCGATTCCGTGACCCGGCCGAGCTGCCACAGGCCGACGATCGTGGTCGCCACCGCGACGACCAGCACGACGCCGAAGACGACGGCGATTTTTTTACCGATATTCAAGTTCTTCATCAATACTCCAAACGATATCTTCTGACTGGGCGTGTCAGCCGCCCACGAATGCATCCAAACGGTCTGAACCGTATATATAAATATCTCGATGACGGAATGTGACTTCTACAGGTTTGACATCGATACAACCGGATTTCCTGGCAGGCCGCAGGGCATGGAATATCCATCCCATTGCAGGGAAATGTTGCAGTGGCGCGCGTGTTTTCCCAGTTTGAGGTGTCGATCGTGTTAGCCGCTCGCCGGACGACGGTCGATGACGGGTTGAGCAACGCAATCGCAGGATTCTGGCATAGTGCCGAAAGGAAATAATATCGATAACCGACTAGCTGTTATCTATTTTTTGGATAGCCTGCAGGGGGCCCTGATGGCGCCGGACAGCCGCGAATCGATGCGATCCGCTCCTGGTAGTGCGCGGTAATGCCGAAGAAGCGGCGGCCGTTGATGATCGTCTGGTCCAGGCGAAACGCCATAGCGTGGCGCGGCCATCGCCGCCGTGCCCGGACCGCCGGTTACAGGCCTCGACGAAGTGGTGGACGATGCGCAACTGCTCGGCATGGGGATAGGCAGCCGCCGTGTCGAGGTTGATGCCCTTGAACAGATGGGTTTCGTCCTTGCCGAAATAGCGGGCCGAGCGCCCTTTCGACCAGTTGCGCATGAACAGCTCAAGGTGATAAGCCTTGAGCAGGTCATGCGGGTCGAGATCGCGCCCGCGCGCGTTCTGCGAATCGAAGAACTGGAATGCCTCCGAGATATCGGTCAGCTCGAACACGACGAACTGGCAGCGGTTCAGCAGGAAATCGATCGAGTCCTCGGCAAAATCGGCCCGCTCCACGATGCGCGAAATGACAAGATAGTTGTTGCGGATGTTCGCCGGCGTCCACAGAGAAATTCGCTACCTGCCCGCCGTCTCCAGCCTTGCCAGTACACCCTCAATGAGCGCCAGCATGCCCTGCTCCAGTTCCCTCTCCATCTCCGCTTCTTCCGCCGCACGCCCGGCGTCGACCCCAGGCTCCCGCCCCGCCACCGAGTACACCGTGTCCGCCACCGCCATCCTGTGGAACGCCACCGTGGCCAGCGCCCAGGGCGCCTGCTCCCTGGAAATCGCGTACACCTCGGCGATATGCCGCTGATGGCTGTCGATCCTGGCAATCATCGATTCCGTCGCCGCCAGGCGGCGAATGACATAGGGCGTCACGCCCGGATGGGCCTTGACGAAGTCGCGCACCGATGTGGCGAAACCACACAGGTACGCGCGCAAGTCTTCTTCGCGCGAGGCCCGTGGGATTTCCCAACGACTGAAGATTTCCTCGGCAACCAGCCGCTTGAGTTCCTCCAGGCAGGCCACGTGCCTGTAAAGCGCCATATGGCTGACACCGAGCGCAGCGGCCAGTCCGACAAAGGTGATGTTGGGTAGCCCCATCGCGATACCGGCATCGGCAATGCGGATCCGCGTGATCGTGGGCGGGCGGCCACGCCCCGCGGGGCGTTGTGGCGAATTCATGGGTGTTCCTTCCAAAAGCGACGCCTGCCTTGCGCCCGATGGGCGGCGTTGCCTGGGTCGACCCGGAAGTCACGCGCTCGGCGCTCGCCGCCAGCGTCGGCAAGCAGGCTACCGGTGTTCCCAAGCTGCAGGGCAAGGCTGGGGTGGAATGGGATGTGCCGGCGCTGCCGGGACTGACGCTGACGGGTAATGCGACTTCGGTGTCGAAGCAGTACATCAGCGCCGACAATAAGCTGGCCGCCGCGGGCCGCACCACCTTCGATGTCGGGGCGCGCTATGGCGCTGTCGTCGGAGGACGCCGGGTGACGCTGCGCGGCACCGTCAGCAACATCGCCAACAAGGCTTACTGGGGCATGCCTTTGCTGTCCAGTTTGGCGCTGGGGGCGCCGCGCACCTTGCAGATGTCGGTGACGGTCGATCTTTTAAAGCGGGCTGTCCGGCCCTGGCTGCGCGTGGGGCTAGCAACGCAAGCTGAGCTGGCCAGGTGGAGGGGAGCTCGGCCTGGACCAGTCCAGGCGCGGAACGCCTGCGCGACACCTCTGCTTCATGTCGGCCAGCAGCCATGCCCCTCATTTTTCTTGAAGAAATATATCGCGCGATTTCTCTACCGAATTGGCTATTTAAATATCCACAATTCTGGTGCTACATTAACCCTTACAGCATAGAAAAGAGTTCCGATTTGGGGCAGATCAAATTTTTGCCTCATGCATTATGCGTCAATTTGTTGCAGAACAAATTACGATGCTTTTTGCTTGCAGTGAAATAGCAAGGCCTGGCAAAAAGGATCGCATCCAGGCCCGCGCCATGTAGCTCATGGATGACAGGTTGACGCGTTACCGAACGCACGTCATGTGCGCAACAAACGGGCGGGAAGATATTCCACGGTCCAGGAGGCCGGCATGCATATCGAAATGATGATCAAATCCATCCAGTCCCGTCTTGGCCTGGAGCCCGATGGCAAAGCCGGTCCACTGACATGGACTGCCGTCTACGGCCGGATCGTCGGCGATGCGCCACCCACCGAAGCCGACCCGGGCGCGCTCGACGAGCGCAGCGCGCGTACGGTCGCTACCCTGCAACCCGAAGTACGACCGTTCGCCATCGCACTGGTCGAGCGCGCCGCAGCGCAAGGGATCGTCATCAAAGTGATCAGCGGCACCCGCAGCTACGCCGAACAGGACGCGCTGTTTGCCCAGGGGCGCACCGCGCCGGGCAAGATCGTCACGAATGCCCGCGGCGGACAATCGAACCATAACTTCGGCATTGCCTTCGACATCGGCGTATTCGATGGTCGCCGCTATCTCGATCACTCTCCCTCGTACAAGGCGGTCGGTGCGATCGGTCTGGGGCTGGGCCTCGAATGGGGCGGTAACTGGAACTCGTTCGTCGACGAGCCTCATTTCCAGCTGCGCCCCCGATGGGCCAAGGACATGCCCGAACGAACAATGCTTGCCGAACTTGACCGTCGACAAGCTGAGCACCAGGCACTGTTCAGCTGATTTCCCACGCGCCATCACTAGCGCGATCCTTCATCGAAGGCTACTCCCTGGATTCAGGAGGCCGTATGCCTACCTTGCTTCGCTCGTCAGTACTGGTCCTGGCCGGCGTGCTGATGTCCGCCTGCGTGGCGGACGGCCCCTACCAGGCCGGCGCCGACGGCACCCTACACGCCCCAGTCGATGCCGGCGTTGACACCGGTTACGTGCTGTCGCATGTCGAATTCGATGACCAGGGTTGGTTCCAGGACATGCGTCAGCGCCAGGCCCTGTTTGCCAAGCTGCAGACCCTGCATCGCGAAAAGAAATCGATGCTGATTGTCGCATACACCCATGGCTGGAAGCACAATGCCAAAGAGGGCGACAGCAACCTGGACGATTTCCGCAAACTGCTTACACAATTGACGACGATCGAGCGGGCGTCAAAGCGACCCAGCGGACCGCGCACCGTGGTTGGCGTTTACATCGGATGGCGCGGCTCCACTATCCCGATTCCCATCGTAGAGAACATCACGTTCTGGACGCGCAAGAATGCTGCCGAGCGCGTTGGCGGCCGCTCCATCAAACAACTATTCGTCGAACTGAACCAGTTTCGCGCCTATGCCAATGGCTGGAGCGCCAGCGACCAACTCGCGGAAAGCAGGGAGACACAACTGGTGTTCATCGGCCATAGTTTCGGTGGCCTTGTCACCTACACTGCCCTGCATTCGGCGATCCTGGAGCGCGGACTGCAACTTGACCATGCTGGCAACTACCGTACAGCCAAGAGCTTTGGTGACTTCGTGCTGCTGGTCAATCCGGCCTTCGAGGGCGCTTCGTATGAGCCAATCTGGCAGGCCGCGCTCTCGCGCGGCTGCTACCCTCGCTGGCAGCGGCCGGTCATGGCCATCGTCACCTCGCGCGCAGACAGGGCGACCCGCCTGGCCTTCCCGGCGGGCCGCCTCTACACCCTTGCGCAATCGGCGCCGCACGAGGGCGAGCGAGAGACCGTGATGCACACGGTCGGGCACCTCGATCGCTATCGTACCCATCAGCTGGAAATGACGAAGGACATTGGCCCGCCACGTCCCTCAGCAGACGCTGACCGGGCCAGCACTGGACCGTCCACCACGCTCGGACCGTTCCGCCTCACGCAAGCCGAGCGGCCCAGGATCTTGCCGCCTGTACCGAAGCACATGCCTTACCTGGTCATCCAGGCCGGGCCCGAGCTGATCGCCGATCACAATGATTTCTGGAACGACCACTTCCGCGACTTCACCGTCCGATTCATCAGCAAGCATGTCCTGAAGCCCCAGGAGACGGCGGCCACCACAGAGCGACCAGCGACAGATGGCTGTCCAGCGTTCGGCGCTCCGGCGCCCGTGGAAACGGCCGGCTTGCCACAGGCCCGATAGGAGCACGCAATGAACAAGACCCCATTAGCAGGGCTGTCATGTCCCAAGGGACTCGAGCGCAAACTTGAGAACGCCGGCTACGACGATGCAGAATACGGCGTTGCGCTCGACAGGTTTCGAGCCAAGTACGCGCTCGCGCCTGGACAGGAGTGGGAGAAGCTGACGGAAATGGGCGGCTACACCTTCGCCGAAATCTTCCGCTACGAGCTCGCTGCGCTGGCGGGCGAAAAGTCGCGGCCTGCAGAACCCCCGCCCGAGTCGAACGCCTATCGCGATGCGCACGCGGCTACGCTATCCGGCCTGGCGTTCTCTGGCGGAGGGATCCGCAGCGCCACCTTCAACCTGGGCGTCATCCAGGCCCTGGCCGAAATGAAGCTGCTAAGCCACTTCGACTATATGTCGACAGTCTCGGGCGGCGGCTACATCGGCGGTTGGCTGTCGAAGTGGACTTGGGAGTGCGGCGGCGATATTCATAAAGTCGAGGAAGAACTCGCCAACAAGAAATTTTCGTTCGAGCCACTCACCCAACCATGGCCCGTGCAGTTCCTGCGTCGCTACAGCAACTACCTGACACCCCGCGTGGGCCTGTTCAGCGCCGACACCTGGACCCTGGTCTGTACGTATTGCCGCAATACGATGCTGAACATGGTTATTCTGCTTTCCTGGCTCGCCGTGCTGTTCCTCATGCCACGACTCATCCTGATACCTGCCACTCTGGACCACGCGGATGCCGCGCGACAACCGATCTGGATCGGCCTGGCAATGGCGTTCTTTCTCTGGACCGTCGCCTGCATCGCGCTGAGCATATCGCGAAAAGGGAAGCTCCCGGACCACGGCCTGGGGTCGCAGAGCCAGGCGGCCATCCTGTGGATGGTCTGCCTGCCGCTGCTGCTCGCCGCCTTTTTCGGCGCATTCGCGGTTTGGGGTCATCTTCAAGCTTTGGCCGACTATTGGAACGGCCTTCCATCGACTTTCTGGGATCCCGCTTCGCTATGGTTACTGGGCCCCGGCCTCCTGTACATTGGCGCCTGGTGTGCCGGTTGGACCTATGCCCGCTACCTGAACGCTAGGACGGAGGGAGGCTCCGACAGGCAGGACCATATCCTGCGCCTGGCCGCCGGCCACTTCATCAGCGCGGTGACGGCGCTGACGGTCGGCACTATCCTGCTGCTCACGGGCGTCGCCGCTTTCCATGGCGCGCAGCCTGTAATGGGCGTAGCCACAGGAGGAACTGCGCTGTCGGCGCAAGCGGCAGGCGACGTCATGACGATGCGACTTGCAACCTTCGGCGTACCGCTCATGCTGTCGTTGTTCGGCGTGACCGTGACCCTGGTGATCGGACTGGTCGGGCGCCTGTACCAGGAGCAGAGCCGCGAATGGTGGGCGCGCCACGGCGCCTGGACTGTCATCTGCGCGATCTGCTGGGGATTCGTGTGCGGGGCCGCATTCTACCTGCCGCCGCTACTGGCCTATGCCTGGGAAAGTCGGCCGGAATGGACCGGTGTCGCCGGCGCATTGAGCAGCCTGGTCACCATTGTCGGCCTCAAGTCCGGGTCAGGCAAGGCGACCGGAAAGGCGGAGTCTTCCAAGGTAAAGGAGGCGCTGGCGCAATTCGCGCCGTACGCCTTCATGATGCTGGCGATTTCCCTGCTGTGCGCCGGTCTGCAGCGGCTGGTCGCGCCGGCAGCAGTCGAAGCAACTGCAGGCCTCGGCGCCTATATCACGGCCTTCGAGCGCTCCAGCGCAGCGGCTCTCCATGGCGTCACGCCCGCAGACGCTCTAATCGGAATCTGGGCATTGGTGGCGGGCTTGCTGGTCACGATCCTGGTGCTCGGCTGGCGCGTGGACGTCAACAAGTTCTCGCTTTACATGATGTACCGGTTGCGCCTCGTGCGCGCCTACTTTGGCGCCAGCACGAAGAATCGCGCACCCCACCCCTTTACCGGCTTCGACCCGAAAGACGATATCAAACTGGCCGAGCTGTGCAAAAAGGATGGCACGGTCCAGCGGCCGTACCACCTGATCAATGCGGCAGTCAATATGGTGGGCGGCAAGGAACTTGCTTGGCAAACGCGCAAGGCGGCCAATTTCTGCTTTTCTCCGATGTATTCGGGATTCGAGCTGCCCACGATGCCTCCCGATAGCATGCGATGGCGCTTGCCCCGCGGCGCCTATCGACCGACTGAGCGCTATGCATCGCAAATGGCGCCATTCAAGGACAACGATGCCGGTGTGCACCTCGGCATGGCGGTTGCCGTGTCCGGCGCAGCGGCCAGCCCGAACATGGGCTACCACTCCTCGCCGCCGCTTAGCTTCCTTATGACCCTGTTCAACCTTCGGCTCGGCCGCTGGTCGCCAAACCCGGTCAAGGCCGATTCCTGGCAGAGGGCCGCGCCCTATAACGGCATCGCCAGCATCCTGTCGGAACTGTTCGGCCTGACCGACACGCGCGCCAAGTTCCTGTATCTGTCCGATGGCGGCCACTTCGAGAATCTCGGGCTTTATGAATTGGTACGACGCCGCTGCCGCCTGATCGTCGCCATCGATGCCAGCGCCGATGCTGGATTCAAATTCGGCGATCTTGGCAACGCCATTCGCAGGTGTCAAACCGACCTCAATGTCCCTATCAGCATCAAGACGTCGGACATGACCACCCTCGGACCTCCCCAGCCCCGGGCGGTATCGTTTGTGACGGGCACTATTCGCTATAGCCAGGCCGACGGCCCGCAGGCGGAAGAAGGCGTTCTCCTGTACATCAAGCCGAACATCGTGGGCGACGAGAATGCCGATATTGCCAACTACAGCAAGCGATATCCGGGCTTTCCACACCAGTCGACCGCCGACCAGTTCTTCGACGAAGACCAGTTCGAGAGCTATCGGATGCTCGGGCACGGTGCGGCCAGTGCCGCCCTGCGCGATCTGGTGCCGATCTTGGCCAAGGAGTTCGGCGCCCTTCCCGTCGCTCCAGCGCTGAGGCCCAAGGTCACTCGATGCATTTGCAAGGAGTTGCTCTAGAAGCTCGCGTCGATTCTTTCTACCGCGGATAGGAAGATTCGGGCCGGTCCAAGCGAAATTGCAAGTCGCTACGAAGCCATATTGTGATCAAGCTGTCCTGGAAAGCACCCGACGTCTTTTCCGGCAGTAACCAGCCGGCGTCGTCGGGACCGATATTCCGACCTTGACCTGCGCAGGACGACCATCGCTAGATCCGCTCAGCCAGAAAAAAGGGCTCGCCGAAGCGAGCCCAATTGAATTGCATTACTAAGGGTTCCTAAGAACCTTCATTCCCACTCGATGATGATTGGCTGAGCTAAATAAACGAATTTATGTGGGATTCGAGCCCTCGTACCATCCTCGATACCATACCAGCGCTCTCGTTCTTTCATTGCCGTCGATCGCACGTCGGCCTTCACACTGTGCGCTTTTTCTCGCCTCCCCAAGGCCGATCTGCACATCGACTTTCGGGCGAAGCCTCGCGGCAAGACATTGTTGGAACAACGCACCCGTCACGGGGCGCGGAATGCATGCGATGCCGCTAGTGCAGGTCGATCGCTGCCATGACAACGGCGCTCACTGTTCGCGCAGCTTCGCCGCCTTTTTTACTTTCTTGTCCGCTTTTTTCTCTTTCGCGGTCTTGGCCGGTTCTTTTTTCGTCGTTTTCTTTGCGTCCTGGTTCTTACTCATCATTCGCTCCATTCAAGTGCGTTTTAATAACTAAACATGATCCGACATACATAGCGTGTATTCCCGAGGCGCGCTCATAAGGCATGCCCTTCGCCGAAGAACCGCAACATTTCACGGCTGGCGTCCGGACCGTTGGCATCCGTGTTGGCTGCGCGCTGATCGCCACCGGACCAGGCATGGCCCGTCCCGTGCACGAGCCAGTGCTCGGCCACCACTGTGCCGGAGTCGCCCGTGTGCACCGAGCGCGTGAAGTCGCGGCCCCGCTCCTGGCCCGTTTCCTTGACATTCATGACATTCCGGCAGCCCGACGGTCTGGCCGACAGGTAGCTCTGGATCGACTGGCGTACGATATCGTCGCCATTGCTTCGGTGAACGGTGGCATCGTCATCCCCGTGGAACACGATGACAGGTACGCTGGTCGGGCATGGCGCGCCGGCGCAGGCCGGGACAGCGCCCCCATGGCGCATGGTCGTCATCGCGCCGATACCGCTCGTCGCACTGCCATGTGGTACGCCGGAATGGCAGCCGATCGCGCTGAAGATGTCCGGATAGCTGCGTCCCACGATGAGCGCCATCGCGGCGCCAGCCGACAGGCCCGCAATCGCGACTCGGCGCCGGTCCACGGCGTAGTCATCGATGATCTGCCTGGTCAGGTCCGCAACCAGCGCCGGTTCCCCTTGGCCGCGCTCCTGGTTGGCAGCCTCGAACCAGTTCCAGCAGGCGTTCCAGTTCGCGAAACGCGACTGTTCGGGATACAGCACCAGGAAGCCGGCCTCCTCGGCCAGTTCGTTCATCCCGGTGCCGAGCGCGAAATCGGTGGCATTCTGGCCGCAGCCATGCAGCATGACGACCAACGCCCGCGGTTCGTCCCCACGATCGACGGGGACGAACAAGCGATAACCGATGGCTTTGCCGTTCGCTTGCAGGCGACCCGACAGGAATCCATGCGCCTGCGGGGAGAGGGGCGGAGCGTGGAACGGGGAGGTGGCGGTAGCGGCGTGCGCCGCCTTGTTGGTCCAGGAGAACCAGTCCTCCATGACGTGACTGTACATTGCGTGACTCCTTCGTGGTGGAAAAAGTCTCCTTTTATAATTGTTGGCGGCGCGGTCAGATGACCGACCGGATGCTGACCACTATGCGCCTTTTCGAGGCGTCACGCCGGATGTCCACAACTCTATTTTCGCGGCTTGGTCAAATGCAAGAACCAGTCGGGCGCCGACATCGTCGTCGTCGCCGGCTGCCCGGCCTGCTGCCGTCATCCTCATCCGTCAGGCTCGGGACTGGCCGTCGTCGGACAGGCGAATGCCGGCCAGGAGCGCGAACAACTGGCGCATGTCGACTGGCTTGACCAGGTGGTGATCGAAACCGGCAGCGAGGGTTTCCCGGCGGTCGCGTTCCTGGCCGTAGCCGGTAATGGCGACAAGCATCGCGCGGCAGGTCCGCGGCGCGGCGCGCAGCCGCCGGGCCAGTTCCGTGCCGCTGATATCGGGCAGGCCGATATCGAGCAGGAACACGTCGGGGGCGAAGCCGTCGCTGCGCGCGAGCGCGCCGCGCGCATCATGTTCGACCGCCAGCGTGTGCCCATGCGACTCCAGCAGCATGGCCAGCATCGCCGCCGCATCCACGTTGTCGTCGACGACCATGATCCGCAACGTCCGCTGCGCAGGAGCTAGCGCTTCACCGCGGCTCCCGGACGGGCCGGGAACGGACCCTCTGGCGCTGCGGCGCGGCAGGCTGACAACGAACGCGCTCCCCTTTCCCATTCCCGGGCTGGTGCAGCGGACGGTGCCGTCGTGCAGGGTCACCAGGCTCCTGACGAGCGCCAGGCCGAGTCCGAGACCGCCGAGCGACCGGTCCGACGGACGCTCGGCCTGCGTGAACAGTTCGAAGGCGCGCTCCACCAACTCCGGCGCCATGCCGATGCCGTTGTCTTCGACGCGCACGACCACGTATGACGTGTCGACGTCGATCGCCAGGGCGACGTGCCCGCCCTCGGGCGTGTATTTGGCGGCGTTGTTCAACAGGTTGGCCAGCACCTGCACCAGGCGTTTACGGTCCCCCATCACGCAGGGCGCATGCGGCGGCAGCGTCAGGGCCAGGTGGTGGCGGCGCGCGCTCAGCAGCGGCGCCGTCTGCTCGATCGCGTCGTCGGCGACCTGGCGCATGTCCAGAGGCTCCATATCCAGCTCCACCTGTCCGCGCGTCACGCGCGAGACGTCGAGCAGGTCGTCCACCAGGCTGCTCAGATGCCGCACCTGGCGGCCGATGATCTCGCTGGTGCGGCGCACGCACGATTCGTCGACGCGCCCTGCCTGCAGCAGCTCGGCGGCAGCGCCGATCGGCGCCAGAGGATTGCGCAGTTCATGTGCCAGCATGGCCAGGAACTCGTCCTTGCGCCGGTCGGCGATGGCGAGCTGTTCCTGCGCCGCCTTGCGCTGGGTTATGTCGTGGAAGAAGAACGCAATGCCCCCCTCCAGGGAGCGATGGGTACGAATCTCCATCCATGCACTGCTCCCGTCCGGCAGGTTGTGGAACAGCTCGACGATTTCCGTCTCGCCGGTTTCCATGACGCGCCGGTAGGCGCGTTCCGCATCGGTATGCCTGAGCTCGGGCCAGACTTCCCAGTGGCTACGTCCGACGACTTCCGCGGAACTGCGCTGGGCCAGCCGCAATCCCTCGGCGTTCATGCGCAGGATCGTCCAATCACGGTCGAGGACGGCGAATCCCTCGACCATGGCGTCGAAAATATACTTGCTCTGATCGCGCTCGGTCTGCAGCTCGCGGCGCGCGCTGGCGGCTTCGAGCTCCGGCCAGGCGCGGCTGGCCGCCTCGGCCACGAGAGCGAATTCGTCATCGTGCCAGGTGCGCGCCGCGGTGCCCTGGATCGCCAGCACGGCCTTGAGTTCTCCATCCCTGAGGTAGGGAACCATCAGCTCGGCGCGCACGCCGCCGTCCTCGCGCACGACACGATGGCCGGCGAACTGGCGCCCGCCACGCAACGTGGCCAGTGCCGCCTGGCCGATATCCGCGAGCGCGACGCTGGCAGCGCCCAGGCTGGTCAAGGCCGGCGCGGTCCAGCGACACCGGAGCACGGCGCTGGACGACGCCTCGTCGATGTCGGCATACCAGACCCGTTCGGCGTCCAGCCTGGCGCCCAGCATCTCGCACACGGCTGCGCCGATGCTGCCGGCATCGTCCAGCCTGCGGATGCGGTCGGCAAAGCGCAGCTGGAACGCCTGATGCGATTTCGCCGCCTCCAGTTGCCGTACCTTGTCGAACAGGTCGCGCCTGGCCAGACACGCGTCCGTGACGTCGTTCGCCTGCGCGAAGATGCCGGTCGCGTGCCCGTCCCGGCCGACGATCGGCTGGTACAGCAGGTCGACGTAGCGGCTCTCGAGCTGGCCGCCGGCTGCGCGTCGCAGCTGCACGTGGTGCTCATGCAGCACGATGCGCTCGCCGCTCTCGAAGGCCCTGTCGAGCAGTTCGTGCATGCCCTGCCCCGCCAGCTCCGGCAACGCCGCCGATGCCGGCTTGCCGATCAGGTCGCGGCGGCCCACCAGTGCGTAATAGGCTTCGTTGACCATGTCGAAAACGTGGCCGGGCCCTCTCAAAATCGCCATGGAACCGGGGGCCTGGTCGAACATCGCCTGGAGCCGGCTCCGCTCCGGACTAAGGATGCGCATCAGAGCCTCGTGCATCTGCGGGCGGTCGGCCAGGGACATGTCGGCCACGGCATCGGCGTCCTGTCTCAAGTAATAGCGTCCGGTCTCCTCGTCGAACTGGTAGAGGTCGGTAACGTCGATGGCGTTCTGCGCCACGAACGCCACCGCGCCGGTCGCGTCGCGCACCGGCGTGTGGATGGCGCTCCAGTAGCGTACATCGAACACGGTGCCGTCAGGCGTCGCGCGTGGGACCGCATAGCGCAGCAGCGGACTGGTTTGCGGCTCGCCCGTTTCGACGGCGCGCGCGATCGCCGTGCGCACCTCCTCGAGATTGGTCGAGGCCGGGTCGCCGGGATTGGCCGGGAACGCGTCGAAGATGTGCTTTCCCATCAGCGCATCAAGGCACTGGCCGGCGGCCCGCAGGTATGCCCTGTTTGCGCCAATGATGGTGCAGCCGGTGTCGACCAGCAGGTAGGGATAGGGAGAGGCTGCGAACAGCGCCTGGAAGTCGGGATGCATGGCGTTCCTGGTGGTGCGCGCGCATGGCGGCGCGGTCGGTGGTCGTTGGCGCAACGTGCGCGAGAAAGTCAGGTGACGTAGCACAGGATGGCGACGTAGTGGCAAGCGCTGCCGGCAAGGACGAACAGATGCCATATGCCGTGGCCATGCCGCACCTTGTGGTCCGTGGCGTAGAATGCGATGCCCAGCGTGTAGCACACGCCGCCGGATACCAGCCAGGCGAATCCCGGCCAGCCGAGGGCAGAGACCAGCGGCTTGGCGCCAATCACGGCGAACCAGCCCATGACGACGTAAATGACGAGCGAGAGGACGCGCGCGCCCCTGGCGTACCAGATTTCCTGGATGAGTCCGAACACCGCGAGCGCCCACACGGCGCCGAACATCGGCCAGCCCCACGTTGCGCGCAGCGTCACGAGGGTAAAAGGCGTATAGGTGCCGGCGATGAGGAGGTAGATGGCGCAATGGTCCATCTTGCGCAGCACTTCCTTGGCGGGGCCGCGCGCGCTGTGGTACAGGGTCGATGCGAGGTACAGGTGAAACAGCGCGGCGGCATACACGCCGCTGCTGACGATCCTCCACCCGTCGCCGCTGGACCAGGACGCGGCGAGCAGGCACACCCCGCCCACCGCGGCCAGCGCCGCGCCGACGATATGGGTGATACTGTTGAAGCGCTCACCGGGATACACGGGGAGCGCTGCCAGCACGGCGGTGCCGCAGCGGCACCGGGCAGGCGGACGACGCCATGTCAGCGCGCCGTCACCTGCGCCTTGCTGCCTTCGCGGGCGGCGGCGCCTTTCATGTTGTCGGGCACGTTAGCCTGGCTGGACTGCCCAGCGGCTTTGCCGGCAGCGCTATCGGCGCCAACCTGCGCTCCTGCGTGCCCGCCGGCGCCGGCCGACGCACCGCGCTGGGCATCCTGCTTGAACCCATCCTGCGAATGCGGGACGGTGTCCGCTTGCGGGCGCACGCTCTTTTCCGGACCGTCGGCGGTGCCGCGCGCGGCGTCCTCGGACATTGCGCGGGCGGTGCGGGACGTCTGCTGCACGTGCTGTTCGGTTACGCGGGCCAGGTCGGCCTGGATGCTTGCAGCAAGCTGTGACAGCTGCTCCTGGTAGGCACGCAGTTTGTCGGTGACAGGCTGTGGATGCGACGCCGCCGCCGACAACGCGTCGGTCGGGCGTTCAGCGCTCAGCATGCGCTGGGCGGTACTGGAAGCGTCCTCGATCAGGGCCTGGCCCGTCTGCATATTCAGCGCGAAGACCTGCTGGAGGGAGCGTGACATGGTGCCTGACAGCTCGTTGAAGAATGCGATCTGGGCGTCGAGTTGCGCGCGGATGGCGGGATTGACGGATTGCGGATAGGGATTCATGGGGCACTTTTTGACGACAACGTGGATGCATCGGATTGCAGGACGCCGGACACAATGCATTGACATGTCTGGCGCGAACGGCTGCGCGAGACGCAGACTGGTCGTGCACGACCGCGCAGGTCGCGAATGGCTTTTACACACTATGCGCTCTTTTCCATGCGTATGCGCTTGGTTCGCGCTTTTATTTTCGCGCAGTGAAAAGCGGCAACTCATTGAATGTACAGCGCTTGACTGCGCATCCGCCCATCCGGTCAACACTGGCTGAGGCTGACGCCAGCGGGCGCAAGTCACCGACTGCCACACGGATCGTCGCGAGGTGTGCCGACGGCATGCGCGCACGATCGAGCGTGATCCCTCGTGCCGCTCATCCCGCTGCGCCAGCGCCATTGCCGCCCCTGGGCGCGTCATCGGTCCTCGACCGGATCCGCCGCGGTACTGGTGCTCGCCCGGGGCGCCATCGGCGAATGAATCGGATCGGCCAGCGACATCACGCCACGCAAGTTGGCCGGTTACGCTACTAAAAAGGCTCGCCGAAGCGAGCCTTTTTACCCTCAATAGCAGAGTTTCCCCTCAGGAAACCTCACTCCCACTCGATCATCAATGGCTGAGCTACGCCCTTGAATTTAAAGGTATCTTGCTACGTCCGGCCTCATCAATACCATGGCTAATACCATATAATCGAATCGGCTTTACTTTAGTCGCTTGCCGATCGGCTGGCCGGTCTTGCAGGCTGCACCTCATCAATAGAATCAGCAAGTGCCGAAACCTCGTAGCAGTGTTCAGCGAAAGTAATGGAGATGTAAATTCCCGTCACGAGAGAATTAGAACAAGTTGCTGCAAGAATCGGGCTTTTCACCAAGGCTTAGTTGGCTCCACATGAGCTTTTTCATCGCGTCCTGGCGAAGGGCGACTAGGCTCGCGAGGCTGAGGTGGTGGCGGAGGTGGCTTCGGTGGGGCTGGCTTCTTCGAGTCGGTCATCTTTTTCTCCTGGGGTGATAAAATAGCTGTCTGGCAGCTCATTTCTTACCTCTTGCTCGCACTGCTCCAATACTCGCAAATTCGAGGTTGTCTCCGGATTTTTCCCAACAAGGACTTTTTCACGTTGAAGCGCACGCTTGAAATCACCTTGCAAAGAGCCATCGTATTTTCCCTTTTGCTCGATGAGTGTCTTGATTTCCATTAAGTCGTACTCTAGTGCCCGATATCCGACTACTACACCCTCATATTGCTTGATTTTTCTTCCAGGGGTATATGCGGGCTTAAGAAGCACAGCAAATGCCGCAATGCATCCCAACCATTGCCAAGCTATTTTTCCGTATTCCGTTTGCCAGAACCAGAGGCCCGCGACTGCAGATGTTGGCGCGGTTGCTAGCACTAGAATCTCAAAAAAAGAATTCCATTTCTCCGCTTGCTCGAGTCGGCGACAATAATACTTGACATTAAGCCGTGCAGTTCGAAGTTTGTTATACACTCCCCATACAGGATGATTTTTATAAGTCATGCCATATTTCCGAAGTTGGCTTTCGCTAGTGTTTGAACGACTTAAATCGTATTAACTACGCTGCAGCGGTAATGCTCGCGACACGCACTGCATGTAATCGTGCATGTTCCTCACGACGAGCATTTATTTCGCTTAGCTGTTTCGTCATATACTTAACAGGATCCCAATCGGACACAACTGAAGCTTCGAACCCCTCAAGATTTCTCAGTCGTTCGGACAAGGCCGCAGCCGTGAGTCCTAGCTTGGCGCGTTGGAACTGTCGCTCTTCGAACCCTTCGGCTGCCTCGGGAGGACTAGCACAATACTCGAACACTGCATCGACCTTGCTGTTAGCCAAGTCGGCTTGCGCCGGAATACTCAAAATTTGATAAAGCAGATCGGGCGGCAATGACTTCCACTCAACAGCCAATCTTTCTGGCTCGAACTTCGGCGTATCAGTTTGAATGCGATGATATCCTGTTCATCCGTTTGACCGTGGTATAGACCGTCATCAGCTACTACGTCTGCACAATTCCTTACGTAAGTACCAGTGCATAACTTACAACAATGACTAGGTATGCCTGCTCTTTTCTGTTCTTTTGACGCTGGAACCACCACTCTCTTGCTAATGTGAGCAATGCACCCAAAGCTACACCGATGAGCCCAAATATCGCCGTAACCATGTACCTCGTACCTCCCACACTTCATTGATACAGCAGTCAAGTTGCGGACGATACCAAATTGGTCTCGCGCGACTCGCCTTCCATTTTATTGGAAAGCAACCAAACATTCCATGTATAAAGGGTATTTTCTACCTGGCGGGGCGCTATCACGACTTATCGATAAGTCAGGTGGCGTGCAACAGTTAGACGGTCGTTAGACAGAGTTCGGCTTGCTTGAGGACGGCAATGATATGCCTGTCTGTAAAACTGGATGTCTTCATATAGAACTTGCTGTGTCTTGAGTCGACGATTCTACTCCTATACGCGCATTTTCACGGAGGACTGCCTTCAGCAAGGAAGCAACCGGCACTATGTTTAGACAGCACAACGCTTAAACTTGCGCAAACAAAAAAGCCGGGAATTCCCGGCATCTTTCTTCCTACCGCTCAGAGCCAACGTCTAGATTTGGCTCTACTTGAAGCTTGAGCCTTGCCGGCCGTAACTCGATGCGCGGTTCTGTATTGTAGTCATATGTAATCAGGCACGGTGTATCAACTACGTATTTCTGCTTGGTCATCGTGTTCAGCATCAGTTTGTCGTGAATCGACAGCGTCTTATTGCCATCATAAACCGCAAGATAGTAAGCGGTTTCAAAAGCAATCGTGCCGATATATTCGCCCGCCAGTTCGTTCGGTAGTTCAAGTTTAAACCCACGTTTCTCGATTTCCCGTTCCAAAGCATCCATCTCCTGGCCGCGATGCTCCAAGGGTTCCAAAAGTCGTGTTTTCACCCACGGCTCCAACGGCTCAGCTAGACGAATCTCGTCGCCTTCGATTGCTGCCTGAAGGGTTGGGGAAACGCGATCGTACGAGTTGTCGTAGACATAGCTCGCGTCAGCGATCTCAACGGCCTTCGGTAGCAGTTCTAACGTGCGCTCATACCTGCTACGAATTTTGTCAACCGGCACATCATGACCGGTAGTAGTGTTGCTCGCTACCCGCTGCTTGACCCGCTCGACATTCTTTTCCGGATCGTTCGTGGTAATGAAGGTTACATAGACGGAATAATTCGCTTCTTTCAACCGCTGCAACTCGTTCAACCGGGATGGATGCGACATGACCGTTTCAAAGGAGAACGGCTTACGCTCAGCAAGAAACCCTTCGCGCATCGCCCACGCCTGCTTTTGAGCCGCTTCATCACGTTGTTTCGCCGAAAAGTGAGCTGGATGGCTCATCGTCTTGGCAACTACGTCCGGGTTGACCTCATCGATTGGTGGAAAGACTTTTGCTCCATTCAGGGGCAGACCCTGCTCTTTCAAAATATTCATCATAGAGGTCTTGCCGGAGCCGTTGGGGCCGCAATAGACAACTACGTGTAATGGATTGACGGGCTGTTTATTGTTATCGTGTTCGGGCATTAACGGGCTAAATCTTTATCTCCAACCCTACGGCCATACTCAAGGGGAGGGTCGATTGGTTTGTCGGTCGACGGCTTAGCAGTCATAACTACTTGGCCGTTATGTATGGAAGTAACATAGTTCTGATCTAAGACAAGCCTTGCTGTATCAAGGTCGATTTTTAGACCCTTTCCCTTCAAGCCCCTACGCACGGCGCCGGGTGAGCTCCCCCTACCCTTACCTTTCATAGCAAGTGCTACAGCAAGCGCCTGGGCCGATTTTCCAGCCCTCATTTGATCGCCCGACCACCAATTACCAACAAAATATGCGACGGCTTCCGCTAGGGTTGACTGCTGCACCCGGGCAACCTGGCGCGGCGCTACCTCAACTGGTTTCTGCTTCACTTCTACTACCACTTGCGTAGACGCTTGTTGCATCCGACTCGCTTCAAGCTTGCGAAACTGTTCCTGGAATCCTTCATCAAGAATTCCTTTCACATGGCCGTAAGTCGTGTCAAAAACTTTGGTGTTTTCGTCAATCGTCCCGACAACCTTAAATGTGCGTCGCATAGCACTCTCCAAATCTGCGCGTCTTCAGAATGTCGCGCTCCTGTGGGAATTATACCCCCTCCCCGTAAACCTCCAGCAGTAAGAAAAGTCAGCTAAAGCTGTCTCAACTCCCTACTCCCGCGCTCTTCCTGGCTCCACCTACAGCACATTCGGTGCAAGTTCTGGAGAACCGGCTGCGCCGCAGATGCGGCAGTAGTCGCGTTCGACACGCACATCTGCACAAACCCACTAACCTGACAGCAAGCTTTCGGTCTTCAGGTCTTCAGGTCTTCAGGTCTTCAGGTCTTCAGGTCTTCAGGTCTTCAGGTCTTCAGGTCTTCAGGTCTTCAGGTCTTCAGGTCTTCAGGTCTTCAGGTCTTCAGGTCTTCAGGTTTTAGCATGCTGTAATGCTCAGGCAATACATTATAGGTGCCATGAATCGCCACGAGTGCGCTTAGACGCTCCTGAGCCCTTGGCTCTCTTGTCGTGCAGCCCCAAGGGCACTTTCAAACCGCCCACGACTCGCAGCCCTAACATGATGCATCCCCAACCGCTTCGCCATCGCAGCCACAGCCCCATCCCTGCCTTTGCCTTCCGCAAGGACTAAGTTGGCCAAGGACACCAGCTCAGCCATGCAAATTTCATCCACATTTCGCTCGGCGTCCGAGTCACCACTGAACACGATTGCAGCCTCAGGCCCTCGGTCATTCGGCCAGAAGAACACTCCTACGTCTTCCTCAGTATGCTTCAAGCACGATAACGCGATCGCCGATACGCGCTCCTGGATACGCGACCCTGTGCGTTGCCAACCATGGGCCCTAGCAATCTTCCGCGCTAAGACCGTGTCCCGGAGCGGCCCATCACGCCCGACAATCTGCTCGACCATCGTACGAAGCTGAACATCGTAGGCGGCATCAAAAAAAGCGTCGGCCTTCACCCCAAACGATCCCGCACACAGGTCGAGTTCCGACTGTCGAGCAGCCGCCGCGCTGTTACCAGATTTGACGCCGTCTTGAGCGGCATCTTCTTCAGGTGAACCCGTATCAATTGGCACTCCTATTTCAGGAGCGGCGCTCGCCTCTGCCCGAGCCCTAGCAATGGCCTCCCTCGCCTCAACCTCGGCCGCTTCCCGCTCCTTGTCCTTGCTACGCTGGTGCCGGCTAAGCTCCAGCAATCGCTCCAACGATGCATGCACCTTCTCAAGCGTCCTCTCTCTATCAACCCACCAGTCGGTCGACCAAATGCGCACGATCTCCCACCCTAGCCCGCGCAGCACTTGCTCACGAAGCATGTCCCGATCGCGCGCCGTAGCTGACCGATGATAGGTCGCGCCATCGCATTCAACACCGCATAGATATCTGCCCGGCGCGTCGGGATGAACTACTCCCAAGTCGACGCGGAATGACGACGCACCAATCTGCGTTTGCACATGCCACCCTTTCGACGCTAGTGCACTTGCCACTGCTTCTTCAAACGGGCTCTCGAACCCACCAAGGCTGCCTTTGGTTGCTTCGGCGAGGGCCCGCGGGCCACGCTCTGCAAACTCCAGAAAGTGCCTCAAGTCCCTCACGCCAGCCGCCTGCGTGCGCGATAGATCAAACTGCTCCGCCTTCAAGCTCGAAAACACCCGCAGTTCGTGGCGCGCGCGGGTGATTGCCACGTTCAGCCGGCGCTCACCGCCATCCCGATTCATTGGCCCGAAATTCATCGAAACTGCGCCAGCGAGATCAGGCCCGTACGTGATCGAAAAGTAGATGATGTCGCGCTCATCCCCCTGGACTGATTCCAGGTTCTTCACGAACAGCGGCTCCAGCTCCATCTCCGAAAAATACGACTCCAGCGACGGGTCCTTCCTGCGTTCGTCGTCGAGTAAGTCCTCGATGAGATTCATTTGTTCACTATTAAAGGTGACTACGCCGATGGTCAACTTGGAATCCTTGAAACCTGGCGATTTCAGCTTGGCGACGATGTCCGCTACCAACGCTTTTGCTTCCAGTTGGTTAGTGCGCGCGCCTCCCTTCGCGTAGACACCTGCGACGTGATGGAAGCTGACAGCACGGTCTTCGGTGACGGGTGATGGGAACGTCACCAGGCCTCCACCGTAGTAACGGTGGTTGGAGAATGCGATTAGTGACTCGTTGCGGCTACGGTAGTGCCAGGCCAAGTTCATCGTGGGCAAATTCGCGCCCATGCACTCGTCGAGAATGCTTTCCAGGTCGCCTTCGACGTCCTCGTCGTCCGCCGACGATTCGGCGCGATCGAAGAAAGCTGTCGGCGGGAGCTGTTTCGGGTCGCCGACCATCACGACCTGTTTGCCGCGCGCCATGGCGCCGATCGCGTCCCATACCGGAATCTGCGACGCCTCATCAAACACGACAAGGTCGAACGTGCTGGCGTCCGCCGCCAGGTACTGGGCAATCGACAAAGGGCTCATCAGCAGGCAAGGCGTCAGCTTCGCGAGCGCAGTCGGGATGATCTTCATGAGTTCACGCAGCGGCTTGTGCTGCTTCTTCTTGTTGATCTCATGGCGCAGCTCGCCCCACTCTGAATTGCGGGTAACTGTATCGGCCTTTGGCATGCCGGCACACAGTGACGCCCTCACCCACGCACGCGTTACGTCGGTGAATTGCTTCTCGAGCGCACGAAAGTCGCCGATGCGTTTCTCGTGTTCCGCCGAAACGAAGCCACGGATGACCGGTTCGTTGTCAACCGCCCGGTTGAGCCACCAGCGGCTGTAGTTTGTTTCGAATGCCCTTAACACCTCAGATAGCCGCATTGCGCCGCTTTCCATCGCATGGACAAGCGGGGCGAGCGAATGTGCCATCGCTTCGTCGCGAACTTTCCGCCATGCGCACCAGGCCCTGAGGCGAGGTTCGGCGGACACGATCTGCATGCAACAGGTGATCAAGTCGTCCAACGACAATTCGTTGAAATGCAGAGCCACGCCTTCGCTGAAGGCGCCGGTTGTGGAAAGGTGTCCGACCGCCGGCTGGAATGCCTCAAGCCCATGCAGGTACTGCCTGCTGGCGCCGACAAACGGTCCGGACGGACCAAGCATGGCGTTCCCATCGACGACCAGCTGCTCGAATGCATGCCGAAGCGCCGCCGTGTCCTCCGGTGATTCGGCCAGGTTAGAAATGGCAGCCGAAACGCTCCCGTGAAATGCCGCCACGCGGACTATCGTCTCTTCGCTGGTTTGCAGGCCGGCCCAAGTACCACCAGTAAGCGAGCGCAGTTCATCGAAGCCCCGCAGCTTTTCTTCGACAACCGCGCGCTGGCGCAACCGCTGGTAGTCGGCCGCTAATGCTGCGCCGCAATCGGACGACGCCACTTCGTCGTGTTCGCCTTGGAGTGCTCCTGCGTCCTGGACATCCCGGAGAGCGGTCGCAAAGCGCATTGCAGCAGCCAACAGATGCGAGCGGGTCGCGTGCCCGGCCCACAGACCGCCTGTGTCGTCCGATAGAGCCTGCAGACCAGCGATATCTGCATCGAGCCCTCGCAACATCCGAAGACGATCTAGCTCGGCGGCGAGTGCGGCACCGCACCTGCCATTCTCGATAGACTCGAATTCCTGATCGGCCCAGTCGGCCCGCTGGCGCGCCTTTGCCAGCGACTCCTGAAACCGCAGCGCCGTCCGGACGAATTCCTGCCGCGTTTTCAAACCTGCCCAGATCCCTTCGACTACCGGACCGATCTCGACCCCCGCAAGCTCGGATTTGAGATCGCGGATGCGCACCAGGATCGGAAGGTCCTTCGCGACGTCCGCATCACCTGCTCCCGTCACACAGTCCTGCAAGGTCCTGGTGAGCTGGCGCTTGCGCAGCCATGACATCGGCCACACGCTGCGCTCGGCCTCCGCCCAGCCCCGCTGCAGCTGATGGACGTTGACCTGCTCTACCTGCTCGCCGTACCGAACGGACAAGTTGTCTTCGCTCGCCGCCAGATCGTCAAGGAGCCTCAGCCCTTTCTCCAGCTCGGCCACTGCGTCCGCCGACCACGGTTTCCCAAGCTCCGTATGCACGCGTTCTCGCTCGGCCAGCAGCGCAAGCGCTTTTTTGCAGCGCGCAACGAGGGACTCCGGCCAGGCCGGGCTGATTTGTGCGGTCAGTTCCCGATGCTGGAGGACGAACTGCATCCCTTCCCGCAGGCGGCCAAGCAGTTCCGGCACATTAGGGCGGAACACGAAGCCCCATTGGTGACCAAACGCGTCTGGAAGGCTGCGCGACAGCTCGGCGATCGCGGCACGAGCGCGCCGGTTCGTTGGAAGGCCCAACAGACCGGTCACATCCTGGAAAGCCGAAATCGCACGCTGCACGTCCCCAGCGGCTGGGACAACGAAGCGTGCAGCACCGACAAAAGACTGCTGCCACGTGGGCGTCCAATCCGCGCGGCCGACTGCCATCAGCGGTCCCCTGAGAAGCTCGTCGGTGCCGACCGCCTCCGCGTTCACACCGAGCCGTTCGGCCACCTCGCGTAGCAGGTCGAGCTGGGCCAGGTCATGGACGTTCGCATCGGTCCAGGAGAGCTCGAGCACCGGCACGTCTGTTCCATCGACAACGTTGCCGATTGCCTTGTAGATCGTGAGGCCGTTCGGATGCCGGTGATGCAGCCGCTCGACATACTCATTGAGGCCGTCACGGTAGCGCCTCAGCTTGAGGGCTTGTGCGCGCCACTCATTTGGATCGACATCGCCCTGCGCATCCCATGCCTTTTGAAGCTGGGTGATCACATCGAGCTTGCGCGCTTTGCTGGAGTGGAGCTCCAGACAGAATTCGCCCAGGCCCACTTCGCGCAAGCGCCGGTACACAACATCCAGCGCCGCGATCTTTTCGGAGACAAACAGGACGCGCTTGCCTTCAGCGAGGCATTGGGCAATAAGGTTGGCGATCGTCTGGCTCTTGCCGGTACCCGGGGGCCCTATGAGAACGAAGTCCTTTCCCTTCGCCCCCGCCATCACGGCCGACAGCTGCGAGGAATCGGCGGGTAACGGGCAGAACGTCGTCTCGGGCCCAAAATCGGCGTCCAACTGCTTCGCTATCGGGAACGCAACCGTCGAGGGATACGGCTCGCGCGGTGTGTCGATCAGGTGCCGTACAACTGCGCTCTGACGCAACTGGTCGGTTCGCTGCGCCAGGTCCACCCACATCAGGTATTTGGCGAACGAAAACGATGCTAGCACAACTTCGTCTGACACCTCCCACCCCTTGATGTCGCGGACTGCATGCGACACAATCTTCCAGATGCGTGCAATGTCCAATCCGGCATCGTCGTGCGGCAGGTCGCCGTCCATGATACCCAGGTTCAGGTTGAAATCCTGGCGCAACATCTCGATAAGCGTCGGGTTGAAGCGCGGCTCGTCCTCGTGCAGGCACACCGTAAAGCCGGACCGCGCGCTCTTTCGGTGCAGGGAAACCGGAATAAGGATCAACGGCGCCTTATATTTCTGCCCGCCTTTATCGTCGCGTGTCCAGTTCAAGAACCCGAGCGCAAGAAACAGCGTGTTCGCGCCGCCCTCCTGCAGCGTCGTCCGCGCGTTGCGATACAAGTCGACCAGCCTGGTTTCAAGTTCCGTCTGATCCGCGCTGACGAACACTTCGCGCCGCTTGAGCGCGTCGAGAGCATGCTCGCGGCGCACGTCCTCACGAGAACGCTGCTCGTGTATAGCTTGATTACGCGGGTCCCGCCCGTCCATCAGGTCCGGCCGGGGCAATAACCGGATCGGCGCACCGTCTGACAACATGTCTTCCAGTGCACCGGGTTCTGGAGCGTCCAAGCGGATGGACTTTTTCCCAGACTTAAAATTGAGCAGATTGTTGCGCAGCGAAAGGTCGAGCAGCTTGCGCTGCCAGCGCGCGAGCCTGTCCTTAGGGTCGAGCACTGGTACTTCCGTAACCAGTAAGTCGTCATCAGGAAGATCCGGCGCCCCATCATCGAAAGTCGAGGCGGTTCCGTGGATCGCATCGTCGCTAGGGGGAATAACGACCTGGCTGTCGGCGCTGGCGAGCGGCTTGATGCGCTGCATACGAGCACGCCGGATGTCGACGACGAGCTCGAACTCTTCCTCTTTCTCTTCCGAGATCGCGCTCGCGGCTAACTCGGTGGCGTACGTAAAGGTTGGGGCCGGGCGTTGGGTAATCAACGTGGTCTCGAACAGCACCAGTTCCTTCAGCCTCACGCGCTTGCGAATGGCGGTTACGTCGTCCACCACCACCGTCGAGAATTCTTCTTGGCGCAGCCAGACCCCGGCAAACGCGTGCCCTTTTGTGAACACGACGATGGGGTTCAAGCCAGCTTGTTCCAGTGCCGAGCAAAACAGTAGCGTGAGATCGAGACAAGTACCGATGCGGGCGTCCAGCAATTGCGACGAGCTGCGGACCTTTTGTCCGCGGTGCTCGAAACTCGCAGGCGGCAATGCATAGTCGAGGCCGAGACCTGCCACCGCCGTCCACAGTGCCGAGGCGAGCTCCCATGCCCGTTTCGCGCCCTCCTGGTAGCCGTTCAGTGCAGGGCTTTTGCCCGCCTCCCTGAGAACTTGCGCGGTTTGCTTCAGCAGCCGGTCGACGGCCAGCTCGTTAGGCTGTACGAACGCCGCAACAAGATCCGGAAGATGGGACAAGCCACCCCACTGGTTACGCGGCAGGAGCTCGACCTTGCGTTCTTCGGTCGCGAGCACCCGCTCGTCTGCCGTTCCCGCCTTCTCGACCACGGAAAATGTCATGGTTGAGGTCTCTGCCTCGGTCAGTTTGCCGAGCAGGACGCCGTCGAGAGACACGTCACAGTCCTTGATGCCGTAACGGGACTTCGGACCGCATGCATCGATCGACCATGTCTTCGGTTTCAAAAATGGGGGGTAAGACTCGAGACGTACTTGCAGGAGCGAGAGTTCGCGGTCACTGTCGTTCACGACCGTCAGTTCGCGCAAGAGGGGAACAGAATTCTGAAAGTCTGCGAGGTTGAGCTTGCTAGTGTTCGAAATACGGATCGAATAATCGATCGGTGCCTTGGCGGTGGTTTCCGCCGAATCCAATACCTGTTCCACGCTCGTCCCCAATTGTAGCCCTGTCTTTACGCCTTACCGCGCACATATCGCTACGGAATTCGGCCATGATTGACGGTAACATATTGAAAACAAACAAACACTCACCAATTCTCTCAGGAATGTTAAGCGATGCGATTCCATTCGAACGCCTAAAACGACTGCGAGGGTTTTCACAGTCGAGACAGCAAGAAATAATGGGTAGACGAAACGTAAAATCTGTCAGAAAATTTCACAAAAAAGAGCGTTTTCAGATAGGCATTTTTACAACGTGCGCTACAGTAGCGGCGCGAGATTTTTCAGTGCCAGTAGGTTCTTCGGGCGGGCACCGCAAATCCGTATCCTGCATTACTTGGAGATCGATATACTCCTGTTTAGTAGCTTGCCCTTCTCCAGCTGTAAAGGCAACACCCCGCCAGTTACTAACGCGGTGTCCGTGAACGCATACGTTCGATAGACAGTTGCGCCGGCTACCATGATTAATAGCCAGCAGCACGCTGGTATACGCATACTTCAGCGGTAGCGCCCCAGATTCAGTGCCATGTTTAATACCATTGAATTTTTTGCCTAGCGCTGCATGGACATGCCCGTCCGACAAAATAAAAAAGCCGTTGATCATACATACGAATGATCAACGGCTCTTCAGTTTTCACTTCAAAATCAGTTACTTAGAAACTCCGGTCACTCCCACTCAGTCATCAACAAGACAAAAAATCCTTTATATAACAACCATTTAAAAATCACACATCATTCGATACCACGAAAAATACCACGTTTGACCGCGCTAAGGCAGTGCTCAACTCCTTCGACAGTTCCGGAGGATTGTTGAGAAGCCTCAACAAGGACAAGCTCACCTTGGGAGCCCGAAATATCATGCGAGGGAGTAGGCCTCTGTGAAGTAGCAATCGCCGGCTATTTAGTTGTTGTCGGCGAGCCATACCACTCCCATCGGAGGAAGTCCGGAAAACGACGGAGATGGTCGCGCGTCTTTGCCAACCTACTCATCTCTTGCGCGAGACTGGCGAAGTGTTGACCAATTTCTTCATACCGGTGTACGGCCTCGGGCAGATTGAACTCGTTTAGCATCGCGTCCAGACTCTTGGTCTTACTGTCGCGCGCCGAGTGCAGGAATCCGAACAACCCTGACACGAGCAACAGTACCTCAGAGGGGATGACAGGATTCGCAGGCATCGCTTGCTTCTGAAGTTGCACCCCCGCATGAAGCACCATGAGCATCCGCGCCGGTAGTGGCGGATGCGTGCTCGCAGCGAGATCACCAAGCTCCTTGCGAGGCTTTGACAAGAGTGCGGCGAGCCCGATCGACGAACCCACCAGCACTGCAAACCACCTAAGCTTTGGATTCGTCAGAACGGTTTCCCACACGATGTCTCTGTGATCGTTGCCGAGCTTGCCCCTCGTTGCGAACATCTTAGCCTGCATTTCTAGATACTCGATCGTGTAACGCAATCCGTTCAGGTCAGCATCGGCTTCCAATGCTTGTTGCCATGCCTTGGGTCCGCCACCGTCCGACGGCGCTGCGGCGAGTGATACTTCGTCGATAGACCAAGTGCGCTCGTCGTCAGACAAGCGCTGAAGTTCCTCGCTTGCCGACGCCGTAGCCATGACCCATTCGTGTCCTAGGCCCGCATGAGCAAGCTCGTGATGAACTATGAAGTCGAAGGCGATCTGGGCGAGCACCTCGCCATAGCTCTGGAAATCGCGATTGGCTTCTGGCATCTCAGCCCAGAGTTGGCGGACGAAGTTGTTGTCATCCGGCGGGCTCTGCATCGCCACCGCCAAAAGTCTGTTCACCTGACCGCAAACCGCCTGGATATTCTCGATGAGTCCTTGGGTCACCACGATGCCGTAGCACTTGTATGCCCAAAAAGCCCATGCCCCCAGCTCATTTGACCTGATGATTGCGAACTCGATTGATTTGGCGTACTTCGGGTTGTTCTCCGAGATGCATTTCTCCATGCGAGAAGCCATGCGCTGACCGAGCTGGAGAAACTGCTGTTGCTCTGCGGCCAAAACACCCATCTCGCCTACCAACCGAACTGGATCTGTCCAATTTTTGTTCAACAGTTTGTAGTTGGCTTTCAGCCACTCATGCAGGTAGCGCTGTTGCAATTATCTTACTCCCCTAAAATAAAGACCATTTGCACACTATCTAGTTTTGAAATATTGACAGCTGCGAAGCTCCAAGAAACAAGCCACAGACAACGTGAAGCGCGTCATCAGCACTGATATATTTTCTCGACTCATCTGTGGATCACGCCAGGTGAATCAATCAAGCAGCGCGCACCAGTCTGTCACATTCTTGAACTACGTACTCGGGAACGTTGTCGAACTTGTGCGGGTTAAGTTGCATAACGTACTCATTCTCGATATGGAAGGTCTCGTTCACAAGTTTTTGAAGCACGCCATCTTTGTCTGACGAAGAATTAAAAATTCGGAACAATTGCAACTTATCATATCCAACCGTGGCCTCGTCATATCGGCGCACCATTTCATCTCGATTCTGTATGATCGTAAGTATCGCCTGGTAATCGAAATCTGGAATAAAGCGCGCAATTCCGGCATAGGCCTTCGCTATATCCTCATCCGTCATCGGCACATCCCCTGCAGCAGTCTTTAATATAGGCACTGGCCGTGCATGTAGCAGATTTGCAAGATAGTTATATTCCGTCCCCAGATCATCGACGATTTCAAAATGGCGTCGTAAGTATATACATTTGATCACAGCATCAGACAACTTCTGTACATTCCACGAACAAACCTGTGCAAACGTCTGAATGTCTGATTCAAAAATCGGAGTTTCTGTAATCACACCTGAACGCGACGATAGAAAATCCGCAGTCGGCTTCGGGTGCTGAAATTGATTTTTCACACTACGGATAATGTCAATCGCAGGTTCAATATCATGCGTCAGCATAAGCACTGTAGTGTTTCGTAGACTAGCCTTGCCACGGAAAAGCTCGCTCAAAATCGCAAATTTCTTCGTTTTGTCAAAACTTGATACCGGATCATCAAGTACAACTAAGCCAGGCTTCGCGCTAAGTACCTGATGCATGAAAAGGACCAGCGCAAACGCATTCTTTTCACCATAACTCAAGTGCTGCGCAGCAGTCTCGATGTGCTGGTTCATATCCTGGTGCACCAGCTTCATTTTATAAGACTCGGACTCAGGTTGAATTGTCACCTGATATTTGTATCCAGCCGACTTCAAGAAACCATTGATACTTTCCTGATTTTCATGAATAGAGCGCTCGATTTGGCGCTTATGCTTCTTAATTTTACCCTTAAGCTCGCCCAACCTGCCAATCAATCCGGCCAGCTTCTTATTTATTGGGTCAACAATAAGGACTGTTTCAGTGGAGTTGAGTTTATCCAGCAATGTAAGATCAATAGTGAGCTTTGCAATTTCGTCTTCAATTTTTCCGACATCACGCAGAGCGAAAAATGAGATCGACCTAAGGGCCTGCAATTTGGAGATGAGAGTTTCGACATCGCCCCGAAGAGCACTTAGGAAATTTATCTCTTCCGGAGAAAGCTCCACTTTGGACTTGGTGATAACTTCAAGCTTCTCGCGGCACGATTGCTCAAAATATTTACCTAGACGAAGGATAACTGCTTGAAGGCCGTTCAGATGCTCGACGGCCTTTGAATCGTATTCTTTAGATACCTGTCTAGCTATTTTTTTTTCGGGCTCCTTAATATCTGAGGCGCAATATGGGCAATTATCAGATAGCTCCAAAAATTCGTTACCTTTAGTTTGCCAGCCAATCCATTTGGCGGGATTTTCGCTCTTAATGAAACTCTCAAAGGCTGTTAGTTCGGCAGGAATGTTTTCAATCTTGTTTCCCGATCCGAATGCTTTATAACCTTTGCTGGCCTTCGATAGAGCACCTGTCTTAGTGACGCCAAATGCGTCGCATACTTCCTTGAGATCAGAAATGGCTGCATCTAGATCCTTGTTTTCCAAAAAAGCGGACTTGATACCGGAAAATAAGTCCTCTATTTCGCCCATTGCAGCTCGGAATTCATCGTTACGTACGAATATGTCAAAGCTATTCTTCAGTACCTCGTCCCTTTGAAAAACGAACTGAGACACATAGGTATCGTCAAACACTAGAGCAGAACCGATCTCATCCACCCCCTGGACCAAAGGATCATGCTGCCCAACATGCTCGCGAAATTTGAAAGGCTTGAGATTTTGTAACGTACCGTCGCGAGTGACGGCCGCTAAGATCGATCGGGCAATCGTGCTTTTTCCTAACCCGTTGGGCCCATATTTAATGTTCAGTGTTCCCTTTGTAATAGCAATCTCGGCTGTTTCGATGCTGTTGCAGTTTTGGATCTTAACGTTGTAAGTACTCATCAATACCTCCCGTGCCATTGACATTGCTGCAAGCTACCCTAAGCGCTTGCAGGTATTGCTAAGAGGATACTTCAAAAAGCTGCCCAGATGACAACTTTTCGTGCGAAAGGATACATACGTTAGATGTGCGACGTTTTCGCCGGCTTGGATCGCCCCGGGTTTTGTAGAGGCTCCATTCTTTGAGAAAATGGAGCTATGAAGAAGCAACCCAAGTATTCCCCCGAAGTCATTGAGCGCGCTGTGCGCATGGTCAGCGAAGCAGCCAGCGAGTACGAATCGCAGTGGGCAGCGATCACGTCGATCGCTGCCAAGATCAGCTGCACACCTGAAACGCTGCGCCGCTAGGTACGCCAGCAAGAGCGTGATACCGGCCAGTGTCCAGGGACGACCACTGCCGAAGAGGAGCGCATCAAGGCGCTGGAGCGAGAAGTGCGCGAGCTGCGCAAGGCAAATGAGATCTTGCGTCTGGCGAGTGCGTTTTTCGCCCAGGCGGAGCTCGGCCGCCACTTCAAGCCGTGAGGGCATTCATCGACCAGCACCGCCATGCCTACGGTATCGAGCCGATCTGCAAGGTGATGCAGGTCGCGCCGTCGGGCTACTGGCGTTACGCGGCGCAACAGCGTAACCCGGCGTTGCGATGCGCACGTGTCCAGCGCGACGACGTGCTGAGCGTCGACACCGAACGGGTCTGGCAAGCGAACATGCAGGTCTATGGGGCTGACAAAGTGTGGCGCCAGTTGCGCCGTGAGGGGACCGACGTAGGCCGCTGTACCGTGGAGCGCCTGATGCGCAAGGCCGGCCTGCGAGGCGTCATGCGCGGCAAAGTCGTGCGCACCACGGTTGCCGATGCGAAGGCGCCATGCCCTCTTGATCGGGTCAACCGACAGTTCAACGCGCAGCGGCCAAACCAGCTGTGGGTCAGCGATTTCACTTACCTCTCGACTTGGCAGGGCTTCGTCTACGTGGCTTTCGTCATCGATGTTTTTGCTCGCCGAATCGTCGGCTGGCGTGTCAGCAGCTCGATGCGGACCGACTTCGTGCTCGACGCCCTGGAGCAAGCACTGTACGCCCGCCAGCCGGAACGAAACGCATTGGTCCATCACAGCGATAGGGGCTCGCAATACGTGTCGATCAAGTACAGTGAGCGATTGGCAGCAGCCGGCATTGAGCCATCTGTGGGCAGCAAGGGCGACAGCTACGACAACGCCCTGGCCGAGACCATCAACGGGCTCTACAAGGCTGAGTTGATCCACCGCCGCGCTCCCTGGAAGACGCGTGAGGCCGTTGAACTGGCTACCCTGGAATGGGTGTCCTGGTTTAACCACCACCGCTTGCTCGAACCACTCGGCTATATACCGCCGGCGGAAGCTGAGGCAAATTATTACAAGCAACTGAGCGGTCAAGCCATCCCGGCCTGACTCACACTAACCGGCCTCCACGAAAGCCGGGGCGATTCAAACCCGTGTACACGGCTTTGCAGGCCGCCGTAAAACCGGGCCACTACCAAGGCGACATCACGAGCGCAGCGCCCTGGAGGATTGGCACCAACCGGCTGAAGTCAGCTTGAACGAGTCCAAGACTTGATCTTGCACAGCACAGGTTGTTCCAATCCGCATAGGATAACAAAAAGCTCGCCGAAGCGAGCCTTTGCATATACAGATGAGGAATTTCCCTCAGGAAACCCTACTCCCACTCGAATATCAATAGGTTCTCTAACCCCATGATTTATCAAGGCATTTTACAGCCCAATAGACTTCATACCATGCCGAGTACCACGATAGGGTAGTGTTCCTGCCAATCTATTCGCGAGCGCTGCCGCCTAGGCGAGACCGGCCATGACGTGCCTCACCTGGCCATGGGGGACTGGCAAAATCCAGCGGATGCTCTTCCATTCGATCTCGTAGTCAACCTTGAAACAGCAATGTGCAAGCGCATTGCGCATCTGACTTACAAACGCCTACGGGAGCTCGGGATGACTTGCTGCGATCGAATGATCTTTTTTTGGATGTTGTTGTTGGCCTTGCCGAGTGCTTCCAGATTTCGAATGACAACGTCCTGTATCAATTCACTCTGCAGGGAAGTGACCGGGGTGCACGCAGACCGAAACGCGATAAACCAAGAGGGATGCAGCGGATAAAGTGTGGGTGCTCAGCATTAGCCCCCGTAGCTCAATCGATTCTGTCGGGAGGCGGATTGCAGTGAAGCCAGGCTGGCGGCCCATGCCTGGCTTCATAGCTCCTGACGCCTCGTTAGAAGGCGTGGCGAATCCCGACCGACAGACCCGACTGGTTCATTCCCACCCCGACCGTGCCGCCTGCGTCCAGCGCAATCGCCGCGCTTACGTTGTTGCGCATGTGTCCTAGCGAACCATAAACTGCGGTGCGCTTGGAAAAGCTATAAGTCAGGCGTGCCACGGTGAGCGTGGAATCATTGTCGCTGTTGTCCACCGCATGGCGCGCGACCTGTGCGTCAATCTGCAGCGCCGCCGACAACGGATGGCTCAGGCCGAGGTAATAGAGATTGGAATCGAGGTCGTTGGAGCGGGTGGCGGCCACCTTCCTGCGCGCCATCACCCCAGCCCCGATCTTGGTTGCCCCCAGCATCGCATAACCGTTCAGGGTGGTGCGGCGGTCGCGGCTGTCGCTAGTGGTCAGGCCCATCGCCGCGGCGGTGTTGCCGTACATGATGTCATAGGAGGCGGTCACGCCATGAGTCTTGTTGTCGTATCCCAGCAGGGCCGTCCACTGGCGGCAGGCCTTCGGATCGCCGGCGATCTCGCCACCGCAATTGGTGGCCGCTGGTCCGCCCGCGGCCGAGGCGTCGCGCCCGAAGCTGTACGTTGCCCCGACCGTGAATCTGTCAAAAATCCCCATGTAGCCGACCGCATTGTCGCTGCGCGCATTCGGGATGTACAGGTCGATGCTCGAAATACTGAACAGATTCGGTCCCATGACATCGGACTTCAGCATCGAATGGAAAGTCATGTTGGTCTGGCGGCCCACGATCAGCGTGCCGAAACTGCCCTTCAACCCGACATACGCCTGGCGCCCGAACACGCGGTTCCCCTGGCTGCTTGTCCCGGTGTCCATTTGCACGCCGCCTTCAAGATTGAACAGGGCTTGCAGGCCTCCACCAAGATCCTCGGTGCCGCGGAAACCGATGCGCGAAGGCACGCTGCCAGTCAGACTCGGTACTTTCGTTAGCGAATCGCCTGCTGCATTTGCGTTCGTGGTGTGCGCGATGCCACTGTCGACGACGCCGTACATCGTTACCTGGGTCTGCGCCTGCGCCGCCTGGGTGGCCATGCAAACGAGCGTTGCGATACCTGCACTGAGTGCTGTCTTCTTCATTACCATGTCTCCAGTTGTGGTTGTGCTTTTATCTAGAAGGCGGCCTTGCCCGCCAGCGCATCATTCGCCGCCCTCATGGGGACAGAAGCACGGCGATGCGGTCCGCCGCTTCAAAGATGCGGGAGCGTGCTCTCAGGCGACTCCCATGTATTGCTGGACGATTGCCGGTTCCGCGCGCAGCTGATCGGAACCGCCCTGCCAGACAACCCTGCCCTTTTCCATCACGAAGTGGCGGTCCGCGAACTTCATCAGGGCGCCGACGTTCTTGTCGATGACGATCTGGGACAGGCCCTCCTTCTTCAGCGCCGCGAGCGCGGCCCAGATTTCCTGCCGGATGATCGGCGCCAGGCCCTCGGTGGCTTCATCCAGCACCAGCAGGCACGGATTGGTCATCAGCGCGCGGCCGATGGCGAGCATCTGCTGCTCGCCTCCGGACAGCTGCCATCCGTAGTTGTTGCGACGCTGCTTCAGGCGCGGGAAAAACGCATACACGCGGGCCAGGTCCCAGGCCTGCAGGTTGGCGTTGCCGTGCCGCGGCGCGCGCGCCGTGGCCACCAGGTTCTCTTCGACCGACAGGTCGGGGAACACCTGCCGGCCCTCCGGCACCAGCCCGAGGCCAAGGCGCGCGATGCCGTGCGAGGGCATGCCGGCCAGCGTCTTGCCCGCCAACCGGATCGAGCCGGAGCTTGGCGCAAGCATGCCGAACAGGCATTTGATGGTGGTCGAGCGCCCCATTCCGTTGCGGCCCAGCAGGGTAACAACCTCGCCTTCGCGGACGTCGAAGCCCATGCCGAACAGGGCCTGTGCCTGGCCATACGAGGCATGGACGTCGTTCATTTCGAGCAGCGCATTCATTCGTCGTCTCCTTCCCCGAGATAGACCGCCTTGACCTCGGGGTGCGCCCGTATCTCGGCAGGCGTTCCCGTAAACATGACCTTCCCGTAGACCAGCACCGTGATACGGTCGGCCAACGCGAACACGGCTTCCATGTCGTGCTCGATCAGGAGGATCGAATACTGTCCTTTCAGGCGCTGGAGCATCGCAACCACCGCCGCCGATTCCTGTACGCTCATGCCGGCCATCGGCTCGTCGAGCAGCAGGAAGCGCGGCTTGGCCGCCACGGCCATTGCCATTTCCAGCTGGCGCCGCTCGCCATAGGCCAGGTCGGCGGCCAGTACGTCGGCGCGCGCGCCCAGGCCGCAGGCCTCGAGCGCTTCATACGCCGCCTGCGCCGGTCCGCTGCGCGACAGCAGCGGACGCAGGAAGCCCCAGCCATGTCCCTGCGCGCCGAGCGCCGCCAGCGCCGCGTTCTCGCGCACGGTGAATGCGTCGAAGACCGAGGTGATCTGGTAGGAGCGCTGCAGGCCGCGGCGAGCGCGGCTGTGAATCGGCAACCCGGTAACGTCCTGGCCGTCGAACCATACCTTTCCGCCGTTGGACGCCATCTCGCCCGACAGCTGGTTGATTAGCGTGGTCTTGCCGGCGCCGTTCGGGCCGATGATGGCGTGCAGCTCGCCGGGGGCGATGTCGAGCGACACCTCGTCGGTGACCAGGATGCCGCCGAAACGCTTGACCAGCTTTTCGGTACGCAGGATGCTCATGCGTGCTCCTTCACCGCCTGCAGCGGCGCCGGCGTGGCCGGGGCCGGCTTGCGCCGTTCGAAGCGCGCCAGCAGGCCCGCGATCCCGGGCGTGCGCAGCAGCGCAATCAGGAAGATCGCCAGGCCGAACACGGCCTGCCACGATTCGGTGACCGACTTGAGCACCTCCTCGGCGCCGAGGAACACCAGCGCTCCCATGAACGGGCCGAACACGGTGCCAAGTCCGCCGAGCACGATCATCACGATCAGGTCGCCCGACACGATCCAGCTCAGTGTGGAAGGCGAAGCAAAGGCCGTCAGGTTGGCCAGCAGCATCCCCGCAATCCCGCATAACACGGCCGAGACCACATAGGCAGCCAGCTGGTAGCGCGTGCTGCGATAACCGATCGCGTTCACGCGCCGCGCATTCTCGCGCGCGCCGCGCAGCACCATGCCGAAAGGCGCCACCCGCAGGCGCGCGCTCCACCAGACGAGCAGGCACAGGATGACCAGCGCGACCCAGTACAGGGGGACGGCCTGGCCCAGGTTCAGGCCGAAGAATTCGCTCGTGTACGTGATCGGGGTGCCGTCGTCGCCGCCGTACTGCTTCAGGCTGACGAATACGAAGTAACCCATCTGCGCGAAGGCCAGCGTGATCATGATGAAGCCGATGCCCTTGGTGCGCAGGCTGACTGCGCCGGTCAGCAGGCCGACCAGCGTGCAGGAGACCACGCAGATGGCGAGGTGTACCCAGCCATTGCCGATCTCATGGAACGACGGGATGGCCACGCTGTAGGCGCCGATCCCGAGGTACAGCGCATGTCCCAGGCTGACCAGGCCGCCGAAGCCGAGCGCCAGGTTCAGCGCCGTGGCCGCGATCGCGTAGATGACGATACGGGCGAAGAACGCGACCCAGAAGCTTTCGCCGCTGGCCTGCGACCATGCGGGTACGAAGGCCAGCAGCGCCAGCAGCAATACCGGCGCCAGCGTGCCCGGCTTGCGAAGTGAATCCAGCATCATGTTCTCCCTGCGGGAAACAGGCCTTGCGGGCGAACCGCCAGCACCACGGCCATCAGCAAATAGATCAGCATCGAGGCAAGCGCCGGTCCGGCCGCATTGGCGACATCGCGACTGGCCACCTCACGAAGCAGGGTCGGCAGGAAGGCGCGTCCGAGCGTGTCGGCGACGCCGACGATCAGCGAGGCGTAGAACGCGCCGCTGACCGAACCGATCCCGCCGATCACGATCACCACCAGGGCCGTGATCAATACCGGTTCCCCCATCCCTGTCTGGATCGACATGATGGGGCCGGCCATCACGCCCGCCAGTCCTGCCAGTGCCGCCCCAAGCGCGAACAGGATCGAGTTCAGCAGCTTGATGTCGACGCCGAGCGCAGCCACCATGGCCGGGTTGGTCGCGCCTGCGCGGATCAGCATGCCGAGCCGGGTCCGGTGCATCAGCAGGTGAGCACCGACCGCCACGGCCAGTCCCACCACGATGATGCCGAAGCGGTAGCTCGGATAACTGATGCCCAGCAGGTCCACCGTCCCTTCGAGGAAGGACGGCAGCGACAGGAAGTAGGGTTGCGGGCCCCACACGATGCGCGTCACTTCGTTAAAGAACAGCACCAGGCCGAAGGTCGCCAGCACGTGGTCGAGGTGGTCGCGCCGGTACAGGCGCGAGATCGCCGCCCGCTCCAGCACCACACCCAGCAGCGTGCAGCCGGCGACCGCCGCCAGCACCGCCATCCCGAAGGACGCGGTATGCTGGTAGGCGGCGGCGGCGAAGTAGGCGCCCAGCATGTAGAGCGAGCCATGCGCCAGGTTGACGAAGCTCATGATGCCGAACACCAGGGTCAGGCCGGCGGCCAGCAGGAACAGCAGGACACCAAACTGCAGGCCGTTCAGCAGCTGGGTCAGGACGAGGCTCATGCTCATGACGTAATCCCCTGCCCTGCCTTATGGCAGCCGGCACTTCGAGGTGTAGACGTCACCGTGGTTAGCCAGCGGCGTGCCGAGCAGCTTCACCGTCGGGTTGGCGCCGCTACCGGTGACCTGGAACGCGTAGTAGTTCTGGATCGGCAGGTTGTTCCTGTTGAAGCGGAACGGGCCCCGCACCGACTTGAACTCCTGGCCGGCTGCCTTCACTGCGACGGCCAGCGCCTTCTTGTCCGTATAGCGCGCGCCGGTCTTGCGCACGGCGACGTCCAGCAGGCGCGCAGCGTCATAGGCAGCTGCAGCATACTCGCTCGGCACGCGTTTGTACTTGGCGGTGAACGCAGCCACGAACTGCCTGTTCTCCGGGTTGTCGAGCGCGGCGTCCCACATGGCGCCCGAGACGGTGCCGACAGCGGCATTGCGCAGCGCCGGCATGGTGGTGCCGTCGACCGTGAACACCGAGTAGTTCGGGATCTTGTTCAGCAAGCCGGCCTGGCTCAGCTGGCGGATGTAGTTGACGCCCATGCCGCCGGGATAGAACGCGAACACGGCGTCGGGGGCCGCCGCCTGCAACTGCGCGATCTCGGCGGAATAATCCGACTGGCCTACCTGCGTGTAGACCTCATCGATGATCTCGCCCTTGAAGTAGCGCTTGAACCCGGCCAGCATGTCCTTGCCTGCCTGGTAGTTCGGCGCCATCAGGTAGACCCGCTTGTGGCCTTTCTCCTGCATGAACTTGCCCATGCTTTCGGCGGCGCCGTCGTTCGGCCAGGCGACCGAAAACACGTTGGCGGCGCAGGAGGCGCCGGCCATCGGCGACGGGCCGGCATTGGTGGCGATGGCGACCGTGCCCGAATCGGTCAGGACCTTCAGGCTGGCCATGAGCACGTTCGAGAAGCCGAGGCCGACGATGGCGTGGACTTTTTCCTTGTCGATGAACTTGCGGGTGATCTGGTTGCCGATTTCCGGCTTGAGCTGGTCGTCCTCCCTGAGCACCTGTACGGGCTGGCCGCCAAGCTTGCCGCCGGACTGTTCCAGCGCCAGCATGAAGCCGTCGACCTGGTCCTGGCCCACCACGGCCACCGGGCCCGACAGCGGCGCGGAAAGGCCGATCCTGACCTGGGCCTGGGTGCCGCTGGCGATAAAGGCGAGCGAAAGTAGCGCGCAGAGTTGTTTGGCGTGCTTGGTCATGCTTGTCTCCTGTTGTCGTTGTTGGTCAGCCGAGGTCGACGAAGACCCGGCTGTTTTCGATCTTCACGGGGAACGTCCGAACCGGCTCAGTCACCGGCTCGCAGGTCGGACGGCCGTCGCGGATATCGAACTTCCCCTGGTGCAGGGGGCACTCGATCTCGTGGCCATCCAGGAAGCCGTCGCACAGGCGTGCGTGGCCATGGGTGCAGATATTCGCGGTGGCATAAACCGTGCCCTCCACTGCATACAGCGCCTGGTCGATGCCGCCGGCGCTTGCCGCCGTCACGTCGTCGTCGGGCACGTCGTCGTGGGCGGCGACGTCGATCCAGGTTTCGGCCATGGAGTCTCATTTTTGTTTCCTATCGTGTTGTTCCGTTCTGTTCGGGCCCGACGCTACAAGCCGCTCGGATAGAAAGCGTCGGCATGGACATGCTCCGGCAGGACGCCCTTTTTCTTGATCATCATCGCGGCCGATTCCACCATCGGCGGCGCGCCGCAGAGGTAGGCGCGCCAGCCGGCCAGTTCGGGCCAGTCGTCGTTGAATGCGTCGGTCACCAGTCCGGAACGCCAGGACGGGTTGTCGTTGCCCGATCCGACCACGACCTGCACGTGCAGGTTCGGATGCTCGTCCTGGAGCTGCGCGAGCCAATCCAGCCCGTACACGTCGCGCGGCGTGCGCACGCCGAAGTACAGGTGGATCGGGTTGGCCATGCCCAGCGCCTGCGCTCCGCGCACGATCGACAAGACCGGCGCCAGGCCTGTCCCGCCGGCCACGCAGAGCATGGGGCCCTGGTGGCGGGTCCGCAGGTAGGCAGTACCGAGCGGTCCGCTTACCCGCACCGCAGCGCCGACCTTCAGGGTGTTCTCGATATAGCCGGTGACGCGCCCGTCCGGCACCAGACGCACATGGAATTCCAGCTCGCTGCTGCCGGCCACATTGGCCATCGAATATGGCCGGATGTGGTCGGGAGTGAACTGAAGGTTGGCGTACTGTCCGGGGGAAAACTCCAGGGGCTTGGCCGGCTGCAGGCGCAGGCGGCGGATGTCGTGCGTCATGGTGTCGATCGCGGTGACCGTGGCCTTGATGGTGCGCGCCGGGTGCACCACCACTTCGTCCGGCTCCGGCACCTCGATGACGCAGTCGCTCGCCACCACGCTCATGCAGGCAAGGACATAGCCCTCGTCTTCAGGATGGGTGACCTTGGAGTCACGACCGGTTTCCAGTACCACGCCGCGCAGCACCTTGCAGCGGCAGGTACCGCAGCGGCCGGCCGTGCAGCTGTAGGAAATCGGCACGTCGTTGCTGCGCAATGCGTCGAGCAGGTTGGCGCCGGCTTCGACATTGAACTTGCTTCCGAGGGGCTGCACGACGAGTTCCATGGCTGGCATTCCGATGCGAAAACAGTAAGTGACGCCAGTATAGAAATGGCTTTAATATCACGATATAGAAAGTCCTGAATATCTGACATCACCAGCAGCAATGTAGCCAAGCCATGCAACTCAAGGATATCGACCTGAACCTGCTGCTGGTATTTCACCAGCTCCTGCTGCACCGCCGCATGTCCCGGGTGGCGGAAGCGCTGGGCATGACCCAGCCCGGCGTCAGCAATGCACTCAAGCGCCTGCGCATCCTGCTGGGCGACGAGCTATTCGTCCGCACGACACGCGGCATGGAACCCACACCCTATGCAGCCGCGCTGGCCGAGCCGATCGGCTATGCGCTGTCGACCATCCACGACTCGCTGAACGAAGTCAGCCATTTCGACGCGGCGACCAGCCAGCGCAAATTCATGATCGGCATGACGGATATCGGCGAGGTGTATTTCCTGCCGCAGCTGATGGCGGCGCTCCGCGCCCAGGCGCCCGGAGTCACGGTCAGCACGGTGCGCAATGCTGCCGTCAACCTGCAGGACGAGATGGAGGCCGGGCACATCGACCTGGCGATCGGCCTGCTGCCCCAGCTAAAGTCGGGATATTTCCAGCGCAGCCTGTTCCGGCAGCGTTATGTGTGCATGTTCCAGGAGGGGCATGCGCTCGACAAGGGCGAGATCACGAAGGAGGAGTTCGAAACGGCCGACCACGTGCTGGTGGTGTCGAGCGGAACCGGTCATGCGATCGTCGACCTGACCATCGACCGCCTGGGCGTGCGGCGGAATATCTGCCTCACGGTTCCTCACTTCGTCGCCGTCGGCCATATCCTGGCAGCGAGTCCCATGATCGCGACGGTACCTGAGCGCTACGCCATGGCCTGCATGAAGCCATTCGGGCTACGCTACGTACCGCACCCCTTCCCTCTCCCCGAGATCAACATCAATCTGTTCTGGCACGCGCGTTTCAACAAGGATCCCGCCAACAAATGGTTGCGCAGCCTGATTTTCGAGACTTTCGCGGACGGCAAAGGCCATGTTCCGGAACAGCGCGCGATGGAACATGCCTGAGAAGGCAATTCGATGACGCCGAGCCGCTCGCTCACGATCAGGCACGGAGCGGATCGGTCGACATCAGGGGGTGGCTGAATCGCTCCCAAGGTTCGGAGCAGTCTTCGCCGGCATTGGCCCGACGTGACCGGATCCAAGAAAGCGCACGAACCGCTTACGGTTCCGCAATCCGCACCGATAGCGTGCAATCCGGTCCGAATTCATGGCTGCATGCGGTGGCAGACGGCGGAACGCATCTTGCATGGATCACTGCAGAAACAGTAAAGCCCATCGGTTACCACGTGGTCCCATCGAAGACATGGCTATGCATTCAAGGAAAAACAGTTACAGGGCCCTGATTTGGGAAGCCACGCCGGAGGCTACAGGCAAGCGGGTGACTGTCATGGCTGACAGTCCGGAGCAGGCGCGGCAAAAGCTGGAAGAAAAATATGGGCGGGACTCGATCTTCGACTTGCATAGTGAGACCAGTTCTCCCCAGTCCGACGATTTGTCCTGAAAGTACCTCGTCGCTCGACTGAAGAACCGCTCAAGTAGTGGGGTTTTCAACTACCTTTGACCGTGACGGCTCCCGGCTCCTCCGTTAGAACCCCGGTGGTCGCGAATCGCTCACGATAATCCCGCGGCGTGATTCCCAGCCTCTTCTGGAAAACGCGACGCATCCGCGCGTCATCCGGGAAGCCAGCACGCGCAGCAACCGATTTCAGCGGCAAGCCCAGGTCTCCCAAAAGCTGTTGAGCCCGTTCGAAACGGCAACGCTCGATATATTCTTGCGCGCTCACGCCCACTTCCTGCTGGAATACTCGCGCAAAGTGGCGCTCGCTCATTCTGGCGCGCTGGGCCAGGATGGCGACCGTCATGCGCTGCTGCAGGTTTTCCAATATCCAGCCCTGCAGTTCGCGCATGCCGGGACGCGCCGTGCGTTCGGCCAGCAAATGGGAGCTGAACTGGGACTGGCCGCCCGGGCGCTTCAGGTAAACCACCATCTCGGTGGCGACCTCGAGCGCCAACTGGCGCCCGAAGTCTGCTTCCACGAAGGCCAGCGCCAGGTCCATGCCGGCGGTGACGCCTGCCGATGTCCACACGTTCGCTTCCCGGATGAAAATGGCGTCGGCGTCCACTACGACGCGCGGGTAGCTGGACTGCAGCCGCTGCGCCACCGCCCAATGGGTGGTCGCACGCTTTCCGTCCAGTATCCCGGCCGCTGCGAGGAAGAAGGCGCCGGAGCACAGGGCCGCCAGGCGGCCGATCCGCGGCCAGTTCTCGCGTACCCAGTCGATGATGGCCGCGTCGTGGTCGATGGCGGCCCGGATGTCGCGCGCGCCGACGATGATCGCATCGTCGGCCAGCGCCAGTCCGGACAGGACCTTGGTCGCCTGCAGCGCCATCAGGGTATCCGACTGGACCGGACCGAGCCGAGTCGACGCGATACGCACGTCATAGCCCGGCCCCTGGCCGCGCCGGGCAAGGTGGAGATTGGCATATTCGAATACGGACATTGGCCCGACCGCCTCCATTGCCTTGAAGCCCGGGTAGACGACCAGGTCGACGGTACGGGGAGAAGCTGCCATGTCTGAATCCGGTTCCCGGACCGCTGTTTGCCTAAGGTTTCGGTAGCATACCAGCCAGGACGCCATCCTTGTCAATGACATGATGCTTGAAAGCCAGCAGGATATGGCCGAGTACCTTCGCACCGCACAGCCAGGACAGCAAGGTGTGGATGGCGCGCACGGTTTCGACGATGTCCTTGCTCTGCTGCGGAAGGTAGGGCGGGATCTCGACCAAGCCCAGCATCATCACCGGCTTGCCGGCAACCGAGCTCAAGGCCCAGCCCGACATCGGCAGCGCGGCCAGCGCCAGGGCATAGATGGCGAGGTGTCCGGCCGCCGCTGCCCGCTTCATGCGCGATCCCATGCTGTCTGGCAGCGCCGGCGGCGGGCTGGCAGGCGCCAGAGCACCCGCAGCACGACCAGGAACACCAGTGTGATGGCGATTGCCTTGTGCCATATGCTCAGGCCATGGTGGGGGTTGATCTGCTCGCGCGCATGCACCGCAGGGAAGCCGGCGACCCACACGCCGAGCCAGATCGCTCCCATGGTCCAGTGCAGGAATTTGGAGAACGGATGGTAATGATGGTGCGCGCTCACGGTGGAGGCTCCTGACAAAAGATTGACGCCGGCGGGGCCGCCATAAGGACCGTCCGCCGCCCGGTTGCTTCGAACCTATCCCGGTAAGGCGAGGGTAAGCTCATGGCGATGGATAGCGAGCGCGAGCGACTCGACGCACGCTTGCCAGGCGCCCTCGCCCCGACGCTCGCCGGCCAGGACAGGCTCTTATTCCTTGATCGCTTCCAGGGCGACGTCGATGCGCACTTCATCGCTGACGTTTGGCGCGAACTTGCCCGCATTGGACTCCGAGCGCTTGATGACGGTGGTCGCCTTGGCCCCGATCGCATCCTTCTTGAGCATCGGATGCGGCATCGCCTGGAATGAGGTCACGGTGAGGGTAACAGGCTTGGTCACGCCCTTGATGGTCAACTTGCCCTCGATCGTGGCTGGCTTGTTCCCCTCAAAATTGACTTTGGTGGACTTGAAGGTGGCGGTCGGGTACCTGGCGGTGTCCAGGAAGTCTTCGGCCTGGATGTGCTCGTTAAACAGCGCGAAGCCGGTATCCACCGACTTCATGTCGATCTCGATATCGACGCTGCCGGTCTTGGCCGCCTGGTCGAACACGACCTTGCCGCTGGTCTTGTCAAAGCGCGACAGCTGGGTCGAATAGCCGAAATGGCTGTACGCGAAGCGTGCCACGGTGTGCGCCGGATCGGTGACGAAGGTCACGGGTGCGGCCATGGCCGGGACAGCGATGGCCAGGGCCAGCGCGGTTGCGGAAATCAGCTTCTTGAGTCGGTTCATGGTGTCTCTCGATAAGGAAAATAGATGACCCAGTCTATCTATCTCACCAATAGAGATAAATATGCCAAACAATGAATGACTGTTTCACAAATTAATACAATCAGGCAGGGTAGATCGTTGCGTTGTTCAAGCTGGCGACGAGCTCACCGTACAGGTGTTTCGAGTTCGTCGTTGTTGAATCTGAGCTTTTGCTCGCAGTTCAGGCCAAGCTCATGCCGTGCCTGCATGATCCAGGCCCGCCCCGCCTTCAAGCCTTGCGCGGCCGGTTCCGGCCGCAAGCGCAGCCGTCCGTGCGCCTGCCGAGTTTGGACGTGAGCAGCCTTGATGGCGATCGTCGGCTTCTCGTCGCCCTGTGCTCGCTGCGATGCTGGGAAATCCAGCACCACGCAATGGCCGCTGCGCGAGACGTCGAAGGCACGGCACGACAGGTCAAGCGGATCATCGGGGCACACCGTCTCCAGGAACGCATCCCGGGCGGCTGTCCGGCGGTGCCGTCGGGCCTGTGCGTTTGCTCGTACGCTCATTCGGAGGCCGGGGCAAGAAGCGACACACCGAGAAGCGCGCGCCGCTTGAGCCAGGGGCTTGGACGGTAGCGAGGATCCAGGTAGAACGTGTGCAAGCCTTCGAGAATCTCCAGGATTGTCTTCGCGCCGAACTTGTCGCCCATCGCAAGTGGGCCCATCGGATAGCCCAGGCCGAGGGTGACGGCATGATCGATCTCCTGGGGAGACGAAATGCCCTGCTGCGCGATATCGCATCCGATGTTGACGATGGTGGCGATCACGCGCTGTGCAACGAAGCCGGGACTATCGCGTATGACGCTGACCGGTTTGCCGTCCGAGGCCAGCAGGGCATGCATCGAATCGCGATAGCGGGGTTTGGTGACTGGCGTGGCCATCAATGTCCGGCAGCCGTCAGGGAACAGTGGATCAAGGCCGACGCAGCGCAAAGGATCGATGCCGGAGGCGACGGCGGCGGTCGTGACATCCTGACCGACAGGAAGTACCAGGCAGATCGCATCCTCCGGGGGCAAGGCGCCCAGGGCCAGTTCGGCTCCCAGCCGTTCGAGCAAGTCGAGCACGCCCGGGAAACGGTCGCGGTCTTCAACTGGCAGCCAGACCGGAATGGGATCCACTCCCGGGACCGCCAGCTGCGCGAGACTTTCCCTGACCCCATCCGTGTAATGGTAGAACCCGCGTGAGGTCTTGCGTCCGAGCAGACCGGCGGCCAGGCGCTGGCGCGCAATCGGCGAAGGACGGAACCTTGGTTCCTGATAATACTGCTCGTAGATCGACTCCATGACTGGATGCGAGACATCCAGTCCGGTAAGATCGAGCAACTCGAAGGGCCCCATCCGGAACCCGGCAGCCTGCTGCAGAATGCGATCGATTTCCGCATGCGGAGCGATGCATTCCGCGAGCAGCCGCAGCGATTCCGTCAGGTAGCCGCGTCCGGCATGATTGACGATGAAGCCTGGCGTGTCGGCCGCCCGTACCGGCGTATGCCCGGTTCGCCGCGCGACGTCGACGAGTCTGGCGGCAACCGTGGGGTCGGTGAGCGGGCCGCTGATTACCTCGACGACTTTCATCAGTGGGACTGGGCTGAAGAAGTGGAAGCCTGCAACGCGATCCGGGTAGCGGCAACCCGCCGCAATGACCGTCACCGACAGCGAGGATGTGTTCGTCGCCAGGATGCAGCCGGCGGCAACGATCCCTTCGAGTTCGCTGAACAGGGCGCGTTTTGCTTCGAGCTTTTCGACGATGGCCTCGATCACGATCGTGCAGGAGCCGAAGTCGGCCAGGTCGCCTGCCACGCCCAGCCGCTGGCCAGCTTCCTGCGCCATCTGCGCACTGAGCCTTCCTTTTGCCGCCAGCTTGTCGAGCATGTCGAGAATTTTTGCGCGAGCTTCCTCTGCCGCTCCTTGACGGGTGTCGTAGAGCAGCACGGGAATGCCTGCCTGCGCCATCAGCTGGGCGATCCCCTGCCCCATCAAGCCGGACCCGGCGACTCCGATCAGTTCCGCCTTTTTATTCGATGCAATCAATTCAAGCTCCTATGGTGGCAGGCCTCGCGCCCTGCAGTTGCATCTGTCGCAATCTTAAAATGAGTCATGGTCTGATTATACAGCCAGCATCACGCCACAATCACCTCATTTGTGTTGCAATGGCCTCTACATATCGCTATGATCCCCTCAGCATCGAGATCATCTGCAGTTGCGCTCTACGCAATTGCAATTCTTTGCCGCCTCGGCTGCGTTGCAGCATGTGGGACTGTCGTCGACAACAACAAAAGGAAGTCGTCCACCAGCATTGGTGGCAGAACTTCCGGCGGTTTCGAACGACCATTCGGGGCCGTCAGACTTTTTCCGTTGTTCAGAGAGTTAAAGGAGACTACCGAAATGACTTTCAATACCCCAGCACTTCTCAAACGTGTCGCCGCCATTGTCCTTCTGGCCGCACCCACTCTTGCGCTTGCGGAGGCCTATCCAAGCAAGGCAGTCAAGGTCATCATCCCGTTTCCTCCTGGTGGCCCGACGGACGTCCTTGGCCGTATCGTCGTCCAGCGGCTGTCCGAGAGGTTGGGCCAACCGTTCGTGGTGGAGAACAAGCCAGGCGCCAGCGGCATGATCGGCGCCACCCAGGTGGCGAAGGCTCCCGCCGATGGCTATACGATCCTGATCAACGCATCGCTTCATGTGATCAACCCGAGCCTGTACCCCAGGATGCAGCACGACCCGATCAAGGATTTCGTGCCTGTGTCGCAGATCGCCGATGTGCCGATGGTCCTGGTGGTCAACATGACGAATCCTGCCAAGGGTCTCAAGGATCTGATTGCGCGGGCACAGAAAACACCGGGCATGGCATTCGCGTCCTCGGGTAACGGCACCGCGCCACATCTCGCCGGCGAGGCATTCAACGTGGCGACCGGCTTGAAGCTGATGCATGTGCCTTACAAGGGCAGCGCCCCTGCCTTGACCGATATCGTAGGCGGGCACGTGGCGATGATGTTCGATCCTGTGGCGTCGAGCACGCCGTTCATACAGAGCGGCCGGCTGCGTCCGATCGCCGTGACGACGGCCAAGCGCGTCCCTACGATGCCTGACGTGCCGACAATGGCGGAAGCAGGGCTGCCAGGCTACGAGATCAGCACGTGGTATGGCGTATGGGCGCCGGCCAATACGCCCAAGGATATCGTCGAGCAGCTGTCCGGCGAAATCGCCAAGCTGGTCAAGGAACCGGAGATCAGCAAGCGCATCATGCAGCTCGGCTCGCTGCCGGTCGGCAGCACGCCTGCACAGTTCGCGGCATACAACCGCTCGGAGCAGGTCAAGTTCGACAAGATTGTCAAGCAATCCGGCGCGAAGATCGATTGATTCCATGCCGCGCCGGCAGGTACGTTCAGGAGCGACTGATGTTCGAACAGTGCAAGAGTGAAAGCATCACCCGTGTGGAGCCATGCAGCCTGGCGTCAGTGCGGCGCGTGGCTGCGATGCTCGACCTCGATCCCGAGGCGCTAGCCGAGGGCGATCCTCTGCCGCGAGGATGGCAGTTCATCCTGCTGGGGGCAGATACGCGAAGATCGGATCTGCGCGGCGACGGTTTTCCTGGCCTGGGAGTGCCCATCCCGGACCTGGGACTGCCACGCCTGCTGCTTGGCGGAAGGACGGTCGAGTACCGCCATGACATCCCGATCGGCAGCATGGTAAGGCGCGTGAGCTGGATGAAAAGCCTGACCCGCAAGGCGTCCGCCCGCGGGGACATGGCGGTCGTGGCGCTCGCGCATGAATTACATGTTCCCACCAGTTCCACGGCCGCCATCGTCGAGACCCAGACCTACCTGCTGATGTCCGGGAGGAACACGGTGGCCGAAGGCGACGCCGAACCCCGTACGGTATCGGCCGCAAGGTCAGGGATCGTCACGCCCGACGAAACGCTGCTGTTCCAGTACTCCGCCCTTGGCTTCAACTCTCACAAGATCCACATCGACAAGGCCTACGCCCGCGAGGTGGAAGGGTTTCCCGACCTGGTCGTCAACGGGGGCTTGGTGACGCTGCTGATGACCGAGTTCATGCGTACCGATCTCGACCTGGTCCCGGCGAGCTTCAGGACGAAGCACCTCGCCCCCCTGTTTTGCGGCCGCCCGATCACGCTGACTGCGGATCACAACGGACATGCATGGCACCTGCGCGCTCATGACGAGCTTGGGAAGGTTGCCGCTGAAATGGAGGTAGACGCAAAATGAGCTTTGAACCCTTGAAGGGAGTACGCATCCTGGACCTGACCAGCGTCGTGGTCGGGCCGGTCTGCACCTGGCGCCTGGGACAATACGGCGCCGAGATCATCAAGCTGGAAAGCCCGGAGGGCGACCTGATGCGTGGACTTGGCGGCCTGTCGCCAAGCGGTCAACACTCGGGTACCTACCTGCACTTCAACCGGGGCAAGCGCAACATCTGTATGGACTTGAAAAGGCCACGGGCCAAGGCCCTCATCGACAAGCTCGTCGCTTCTGCCGACGTCATCGTGGCCAATATGCGTCCGAGAGCCCTGGCGCGCCTAGGGCTGGATGCCGCCACGATCCGCGCGAAGCATCCGGACAAGATCTACTGCCTGATTACCGGCTTCGGCACCGACGGACCTTACGCGGGCGATCCGACCTACGACAGCGTCGTGCAGGGGGCGACCGGAATGGCGGGACTGACGCTGGCGCGTGATGGCGTGCCCACGTACGTTCCGATGCTCATTTGCGACCACGTCGTCGGCGAGATCGCGGCCGGTGCGATCATGGCGGCCATCATCCAGGCAAGGGCAAGCGGCGCGGGATGCAGCATCGAAGTGCCGATGTTCGAGACCATGGCAGCCTTTGTACTGCAGGAGCACCTGGCCCAACAGAGCTTCGATCCGCCAGTCGGCCTCCATGGCGATCAGCGCCTGCTCAGCCCTCACAACCGGCCGGTACGAACGGCGGATGGCTGGATGTCATTCACCATCAACACCGACGGCCAGGTCCGGGCTTTCCTGAAGGCGACCGGGCGCCATGACTTGCTGGACGACCCGCGCTTCGCGACGGTCGCATCCAGGGCCAGACATGTCGCCGAATGGTTCGAGGTCCGGGGAGCGCCGCTTACAGGCAAGAGCACGAAGGAGTGGCTGGACATACTGCGCGAGGCCGACATCGCTGCCAAGCCTTGCCATACACTGGAGTCGTTGCAACGGGATCCCCACCTCCAAGCGGTCGACCTGGTCCGGTTCGAGGAACATCCGACCGAGGGCAAGACCGCAGCGATCCGCTCGACGATCCGTTTTGACGACAACTATCCACCGCTGCGCTCTCCCTCCCAGCCGAAGGGATGGGAGACACGTGAAGTACTGGACGATCTCGGCTGTTCAGCTGCCGAGATCGAAGAGCTCCTGGCCGATGGCGCGGCCCAGCAAGCCACAGCGCCGCGAGGCGGCGGCTGAAACCCGACCGCTTCCGCGCGGCCCTGTGCTGGCGACAGGCGTCCGAAGTGCCATGGACGGCCCTCGGATGCACATTATCCATCGTGCGACCGGCACGACTACCCATGAAGGGCCCCCAACATGTCATTGTCCATACTTAAAGAGAACCTCAAGCTCCCGGTCGTGTGCGCGCCGATGTTCATTGTCTCGAGCCTGGAGCTGGTCCTTGCGCAGTGCAAGGCCGGGGTCATTGGCTCCTTCCCAGCGCTCAACGCCCGTCCGGCCGAAGTGCTGGACGCATGGCTTTCCCGGCTCAAGGAAGAACTGGCCGTGCATGACAAGGAGCACCCGGGGCAGCCAGCCGCGCCGTTCGCCGTCAACCTGATCGTGCATCGGTCGAATGTGCGCCTGGAACAGGATCTCGCACTTTGCGTGAAGCATGAAGTGCCGATCGTGATCACCTCGCTCGGTGCGCGCGAAGACGTGAATGAAGCCATTCACGCATACGGCGGCATCGTCCTGCATGATGTCATCAATAACACATTCGCCAGAAAGGCGATTGCAAAGGGTGCGGATGGACTCATTGCCGTCGCTGCAGGCGCCGGAGGGCATACCGGCGCGCAGTCGCCATTCGTGTTGCTCCAGGAAATTCGCGAGTGGTTTGACGGGCCGCTCTTGTTGTCAGGTGCAATCTCGACCGGCAGTGCGATACTGGCGGCGCAGGCTGCAGGGGCAGATCTGGCCTACATCGGAAGTGCATTCATCGCTACGGAAGAAGCCCATGCGCAGCCGGAGTACAAACGGATGGTGGTAGAGGGCGATGCGTCGCACATCGTGCTTACCAATTATATTACGGGTGTACATGGAAACTATTTGCGCGCTAGCCTGGTCACTGGCGGCCTGGACCCCGACAATCTCCCGACCGCAACCCCGTCTAAAATGGACTTCAGTGCCGGAAGCTCGAGACCGAAGGCGTGGAAAGAAATCTGGGGCGCGGGACAAGGCATAGGCGCCGTCAAGGCAGTGAGCCCGGCAGCCGAAGTCGTAGCCCGGCTGGCAAGCGAATACCAAGCCGCGCGAGTGCGCCTTGGCTGCAAGTCCTCATGATACCGTGCGTCCCGATTACCGGGCTCTCCGCCACGCGAGGCCGTGGCGGACTTCCATGCTCTTATTTCGGACAAGCTGCCGAGGCCAGCTGCTCCTCGATGAGGCCGGCTTCGCGTTTCAGCGCTGCCGCCAGCTCTTTCTCCCTGGATGTGATGCGCTCGCTTAATGCGGTGACGGACAGCGCGGCGACCGGCCGGCCCTGATCCCTGATCACGACCGCCGCGCCTCCGATATTCGGTACAACGGCATCAATCAACAGCGCGTAGCCGTCTCTTTGCGCGGCGTCGATGCGTTCATCGAGAGCCTGCGCATTGAGTAACGGGAAATGGGCCAGCCGTGGACGAACTTGCGACAGTGCGGTTACACGTTCTGTATCGCTCATCGCGCCAAGCAATGCCACCCCGCCGGCCCCCACCCCAAGTGTTCGCCGACTTCCGCGCTGCTGATAATTGGCCTGGAGCGGGTGCCGGCCCAACTGCATGTCGACGCAAACAGTCTCGATACCGCTCATTACGGAGAGAAGTGCGGTGTCCTCGAATTTATCCGCGAGGCGGACCAGGCTTTCGCGCGCGAGGGCCGACCAATTGAACCGCTCCTGTGCCCAGGACCCTATGCGCGCCATCTCCGGGCCCAGGACATAGCGTTTGCTGACGGGATCGCGACGGACCATGTCTTCGCGTATGAGTGCATCCAGAACGCGCATGACGGTGGATTTCTCCATTCCGCAATAACTGGCAATGTCGGTCAAACGGGAATGACGCGGATCGGTCATGGCTTTCAAGATACGGCAGGCCTTCTCGATCGAACCCAGTGACCCATTCGCGTTCCGCTCCGCCAGCCTATCGTTATCCTTGTTTCCCATTTCTGTCTTCAATACCGCCTATTCATGCCATCCAGGGACGAATCCGGCGCCAGACCGCGCCGCCTGCCATGGATTGTACCGAAATACTCGCCGGGCATCCCGGGAATCATCCATGTTCAGGCCGGATGGCGCATGACAGGCAGCAGGCGCGATGGCATCGGCCACGTAAATGGCCATCCGTACCGCGGATGGCCTGCCTGGCGCAGCAAGACGTCAGAACGGGACGATGGTCTTGACCCAAAACGCCGCGCCATCAGAGCGATTACGCACGTCGTACTGGCGTTCGTATTTCGCCGTGATGAACCATCCGTCCTTGCTCTGGTACTTCACCGACGGTCCGATGGCAAACGCACGCCCCCTGTTGCCTGAAATGGTACGTCCGCCCTGCTTGTCATCCGTCACCTGGCGGTAGACATAGCCGCCGGCGCCGACCACCCAGCCGTTGCCGAGCCCCCATCCGATGGCGTAGTCTGCATGGAGCTCCTGGCCCGACTTGTAGTCGGTGTCGGTATTGCGGAAGTTGTAGTCATACATCAGCTTGAGGTCGACGTTCAGGCCGGTAGGCTGCGTGTAGGTGATGGCGATCAACGGCTCGACGTTCCAATGGTTGCGGCCGATATTGGCCAAGTCCCCGCGCTCGTACTTCCCGGTCGGCGCATTGACCTCGAAGGCCAGCACGTAGTGCAGCTTTTCCGACGGATGGTAACCGAGGGCTGCCGCCAGGTTGATGTCGCCGATCCCAGTCTTCTGCTGCTGGTCGGGGCCGATCCTCAGGTCGACGTTCAGCACCGGCACGATGGCGTGGAAGGCCAACTGCCCGCCCATGACCTGCCTGTCGGTCACCCAGATAAAGCGCGGAACCACGCCGATCACCTCGGCCCGGAAGCCCCCGATCGCGGCCGCGATGTCGTTGCCCTCATTGTCGCGCAGCGACGTGGCGCGGTACCGGGTGCCGTAAACCACGGGATAGAAGCCCGGTGGCGGCATGGCCCCGGACAGGAAGTTCTCGACGCCGTTGGCATAAATGCTGCCTCCGCCCTCGGTTGCGCCGGCAGGGCCGATCAGGGCTGCCGCGACTGCCGCAGCAGGCAGCGCCTTGCGCACCGCCGCTTTCATTTGGAAATTCAATCTTGTCTCCTTGTTGTTATGACCGGCGCGCGGCGCGCGCCGGGATGCCGTCCCGTCGAACTGGATTCAGAACGGGTATTGCTGGCTCTCGGGCTCGATCGTGATCCACTTCAGTTCGGTGAACTCGTCGATCACGGCGCGGCCGTCGAACCGTCCGTAGCCGCTGTTCTTGGTGCCGCCATACGGGGCCTGGGCCTCGTTCTGCACCGTGGCGCCGTTCACGTGCACGCAGCCCGCGTCGATCTGCAGGGCCACCTGCAGAGCGCGATGCGCATCGCGTCCGAACACGGCTGCCGACAGGCCGTATTCGGTATCGTTGGCGACCCGCACCGCTTCTTCCGTGCCGCGCACGCGCACCACGGTCGTCACCGGACCGAACGTTTCCTCGTCGTAGATGCGCATCGCCGGCGTGACCCCGTCCATGATGGTTGCCGGCATGACGGCGCCGTTCGCCTGGCCGCCGCAGACCACGCGCGCGCCCTTGGCGACGGCGTCCTCGATCAGGGCGTTCAGGCGCGCGCCGTTTTCCGGGTGCGCCATCGGGCCTATCACGCAGCCGGGCCCCGCAGCCGGGTCGCCCATCTTCAAGTCGCGGGCACGCGCCGCGAACTTCTCGACGAATTCATCGGCCACAGTCTCATCGACCACCATGCGCTCGGTCGACATGCAGATCTGGCCCTGGTACAGGAAGGAGCCGAAGGCCGCGGCCTTGACCGCTTCGTCGATGTTGGCGTCGTCCAGCACCACCAGCGGCGCCTTGCCGCCGAGTTCGAGCAGGCAGCGCTTGAGCTGGGTGGCCGCCTTCTGCGCGATGATGCGGCCGACACGGGTCGAACCGGTGAAGTTGATGCGGCGCACCGCCGGGTGGGCGATCAGGGCGTCGATGACTTCCGGCGCATCCTCGGGTGCGTTGGTCAGCACGTTCAGGGCGCCCGGCGGCAGGCCTGCTTCCATCAGGGCTTCCGCCACCAGTACATGGGTGCGCGGGCTGGTTTCCGAGGCCCGGAACACGACGGTGTTGCCACACACCAGCGGGTAGGCGATGGCGCGCGCAGCCAGCACCACCGGGCCGTTCCAGGGCACGATGCTGAGCACCACCCCGGCCGGCTGGCGCACGGTCATGGAGATCGCGCCCGGCTTGTCGGTCGGGATGGTCTCGCCCTGGATCTGGGTCGCCAGCGAGGCCGCTTCCCGCAGCAGGTTCGCCGCCAGCATCACGTTGAAGCCTGCCCACAGCTCCGAGGCGCCGACTTCGGCCGCCATCACCCGGATGAACTCCGGCGTCTTCGCTTCCAGGGCGTCTGCCGCCTTGAGCAGGATTCGGCGCTTGTCGATCGGGCTGGTCTTCGACCAGGTCTTGAAGGCGGCGGCGGCCGATTCGGCGGCCCTGGCGGCGTCCTCCAGCTTGCCGGCGGCGGCCGTCGTGACCACCTGGCCCGAGACCGGGTGAAGGCGCTCGTACGTGGCGCCGCCGCGGGCGGCCACCTGTTGGTTGTCGATGATGAGTTGGGTTTTCATGCTTGTCTCCGTTGGTTTCCGTTGTGACAGATGAGGGGCGGCCGCTCCACCCATGGCGGAAGGAACCACCCCGAGAAAATTACTCAGGCCTCGGTCTTGAGGATCTCGGCCATGCGCTCGCCGATCAGGGCGCAGGTCGCCATGGTGGCTACCGATACGATGCGCGGCATGATCGAACTGTCCGCGATGCGCAGCTTGCGCATCCCGTTCACGCGCAGCCGGGAGTCCACGACCGCCCGTGCATCGTTGCCCATGCGGCAGGTGCCGCTTTCGTGGAAGTAGGTCGTCGCGCCGTTGCGGATGAAATCGGTCATCTCCTTGCCTGCCAGCTTCTTCGCCGGCGCCACTTCGCGTTTCGACAACTGGCGCAGCGGACCGGCATTGCCGATGTCACGCGCCATCTCGATGCCTACCGCGAGCGCCTTGACGTCGTCGGGGTGGCTGAGGAAATTGGCATGCACGACGGGACGGTCGCTGGCCTTGGCGGAGCGCAGGGCGATGTGGCCGCGGCTCTTCGGACCGACCAGGCCGGCGCACAGCGCCCAGCTGGTGGCCGGCGGACTGTAGGCCTTTGCCACCACTTCACTGGCGTAGGGCAATTCGATCTGCACCAGGTTGATGTCCGGCGGACCCGCCCTGCCCTTGGCGCTCTGCATGAAGCCGGACGCGGAGGCGCCGCTATTGCGCAGTTCGAACTTGCTTGACGCCTCCCACAGGCAGGCACCGTGCAGGATATGGTCCTGGAAGTTCTTGCCGACCTCGGGCGAGTGCACGATGGTCTTGATGCCGTGCTTCTTGAGTTCCTGTTGGTCGCCGATGCCGCTCAGCATGAGCAGCTTGGGCGTATTGATCGCGCCGGTCGCCAGGATGACTTCGCGGGCAGCCCTGATGCGCACCGGCTTGCCGTCCTGGACGAATTCGATGCCTTCCACGGTGTTGCCTACGATGCTAAGGCGGTCGACGTGGGTATTGACCAGCAAGGTGACGTTCGGCTGGCCGAGCACCGGATAAAGATAGGCCTTTGCCAGGCTATGGCGCTGCCCGTCGCGGATGATCTGGTTCATCAGTGCGAAACCGGATTCACGCTCCTCGCGCGCACCGTTCAGGTCATCCAGCACCGGCAAGCCGAGGCTGGAACAGGCTGCGAGCATGGCCGGCGCCAGCGGCGAAGGATCGTGCGCCGGCTGGCACCACACCGGTCCGCCCTGCCCGCGGTAGCGCGCATCGGGCTTGCCCTGCCAGTTCTCGATGCGGCGGTAGATCGACAGCGCATTCTCGTAGCCCCAGGCCTGGTCGCCCGTGACATCGACCCAGTAGTCGAGGTCCTTCCTGAACGGCCGCGCCCAGATAGTGGCGTTGATGCTGCTGCCGCCACCGACCACGCGGCCCATGTGTTCGGGAATGGCACGGTTGTTGACGTGCGGTGAACGTACCGCCACATCGCCCCAGTCACGCTCGGTGCCCAGGTTGGTGAACCAGACGCGCGGGTCGGCGACGGCCGGCGCGGTATCCCAGCCGCCGGCCTCGACGACCAGGATCTTCGCATCCGGATCCGCCGCGAGGCGGTGCACCAGCGCGCAGCCGGCGCTGCCGGTGCCGCACACGATGTAGTCGTATGCGTCGAGCAGGTTCTTGCCGCGTGCCTCCTGGTTGCTGCGGATGGCGTCCAGGCTGTCGGCAAGCGCTGTCACGCCGGTACCGAACAGGCCGGCGGCGCCCATGAAACGGATGAAGCTGCGCCGGTCGATGCGCCCAGTGATCAGGGATGCTTCCAGCGAAGCGAGTAATTGGTTCTTCAAAGGCATGTCTCCTCCTGTTATCGTGTGCTGCCTTCGCGCGACGATGGTCGTGCAACGCATCGGATACGGATGTCGCAGCCCTCTTCGGGACATTCATGCCCGTCCAGGGCATCCGTTCCAGTACACAGCTTAGGAAGAACCGCTCGGGACGTCTCGCGGAAACTGGCCATGCATGACGGAAAATTGCCAGAATCGCCGTGCGGCGCCCGGGTTCAGACCAGCAGGCAGGCGCCTACCCGGCACCGATCAGAAGGAACTGGCACAGCGTCCCACCCAGGCTCGTCTCGCGCTGCAGGCGCGGCATCAGGTCGCTGACGGCCACATAGAGGAAGCCTGCCGAGGCGAAGCTGAGCACATACGGAACCATCCCGCCTGCACGCTCCAGCGCCAGGTAGCCGAAGGTGCCGCCCGCCAGGCCCATCAGGCTGGACAAGAGGTTGGACAGATAGGCCTGTCCCCGGCTGTATCCGGCGTCGAGCAGGACGATGAAGTCGCCGACTTCCTGCGGTATCTCGTGCGCGACGATCGCCAGCGCGGTCAGGACGCCCAATCCCGGGTCGGCGAGGAATGCCGCCGCAATCATGATGCCATCGGTAAAGTTGTGCAGGCCATCGCCGGCAAGCACCATCCAGGCGCTGTGGCCTGTTGCGCCGGGCCTGTCCTGCACCCCAGAGGCGGCGTGCAGCGTGGCGAACTTTTCTAGCAGGAAGAAGACCAGTACGCCTACCAGCAGGGTCGCGAACAGGCTGTCCGGCGCGGCATCCGCCTCGAAGGCCTCGGGCAGCGCATGCAACAGCGACGCCGACAGCATGATGCCGACCGACAGGCTGGGCAGCCGTTCGGCCATCTTCTGAAGCAGGTTGAACCACACCAGGGCGGCGGCGGAAATGCTGACCACGCCGGAGAGGATGTGGTCAGCAGAATGGCGCGAAGCGTGGCATCCATGTCGGTATCGGTATAGGGTTCAGGGGAGCGCTACTTTCAGCGCCCGGGTCGGCTTAGCGCAGGACGCCGCCGCGCCGCGCGGCGTGTTCTGCGAGGGCATCCATCAGGCTGGCGACAGGCAGTCGTAATACGGCAGGTCCAGCCCGTCCAGCTGCGCGCGCACGGCAGCCATGTCCGACGGACGCGTGCCGGACTCGATGATCGAGGACACGAAGGCGGCGAACTCCACTGGAGACCAGCCGCTGTCCTGCGACAGGTCGGTATGGACGAAATCCAGGCCGTGGAAGGCGTGGTCCTGATTCTCGATACGGCCGAAAATGTGCACGCCGCATGCGGTGCAGGCGTGGCGCTCGATGGTGGCGCCGGGGTCGGTCAGCGCCAGCTTGTCGGCGTGCGCCGTCACGCTGAGCTTGTCCCGAGGAACCACCGCGATCTGCGTGAACAGGGCGCCGGCCGGCTTCCAGCACTTGGTACAGCCGCAGGCACAGTTATGCGCCGTCTGGCTCGCCAGCTTCACCTCTCTGCCTGCCGATTCCAGGATGGATGGTCAGATTCGTTGTCATCGATATGCCTTACCTTATGTGGTCAATGCTTCGTGGTGGAACGCGAGATGTTCGCCGATCAGGCTGGCGACGAAGTAGTAGCCGTGGTCGTAGGCCGGATGCCGGCGCAATACCAGCGGCTGGTCCTCAGCAGCGCAGGCGGCCTCGAAGACTTCCGGGTACAGTTGCTCCTCGAGGAACTTGTCGGCCAGGCCCTGGTCGATCAGGATCCCGCGCGCAAAAAGCCGTCGCGCGCCGTGCATCAGGGCGCTGGCGTCATACGACTCCCATGCGGCCGAGCGCGGCCCCAGATAGGCGCCGAATGCCTTTTCGCCCCAGGGGCAGCGCGTCGGCGCGCAGATTGGCGCCAGGGCTGAAACCCACTGGAACAGCGTCGGATGGCGCAACGCCATCACCAGCGCGCCGTGCCCGCCCATCGAATGTCCCGTGATACCGATACGGTCCGCATCGACCGGGAACCCGGCGGCGACGAGCGCGCGCAGATCGAGCAGGTAGCTGGCCATCCGGTAATGCCGGCTCCAGAGGACTTCGGTAGCATTCACTTAGAATCCGGCCCCGACGCCCAGGTCCCAGTCCTCGTTTTCGCCCGGCACGCCGGCATCGCGCGGACTGGTGTCGGGGGTGACGAGCACCAGCCCCAGCTCGCTTGCCCTGCGCTGGGCGCCGGCCTTGATCGCGAAGGTCTCTTCGGAACAGGTCAGTCCGGCCAGGTAGAACAGGGCCGGCAAGCGGGCATCCTGCGCCTGCGGCGGCAGGAAGACGCCGAAGTGCATGCTCGTGCCGACGGCCTGCGATGCATGCCGGTAGAAACGCTGCACGCCGCCGAAACAGGCGTGCTCGCTCAACAGTTCGAGCATGCCGACCTCAGTACAGCACGACCGAACGGATCGACTCGCCGCTCTTCATCAGGTCGAAGCCTTCGTTGATGCGCTCGAGCGGCAGGCGGTGGGTGATCAGGTCGTCGATGTTCAGCTTGCCTTCCATGTACCAGTCGACGATCTTCGGCACATCGGTACGGCCGCGAGCGCCGCCGAAGGCCGAACCGCGCCATTCGCGTCCGGTCACCAGCTGGAACGGGCGGGTCGCGATTTCTTCACCGGCAGCGGCCACGCCGATGATGAAGGACTTGCCCCAGCCCTTGTGCGTGCATTCGAGGGCCTGGCGCATGGTGGTGGTGTTGCCGATGCACTCAAAACTGTAGTCCGCGCCACCGTCGGTGATCTGGACGATCGCGTCGACCACGTTGTCCACTTCATTCGGACTGACGAAGTGCGTCATGCCGAACTTGCGCGCCATTTCCTGGCGGGCGGGATTGATGTCGACACCGATGATCTTGTGGGCCCCGACCATCCTGGCCGCCTGGATCACGTTCAGGCCGATGCCGCCGAGGCCGAACACCACGACGTTGGCGCCCGCCTCGACTTTCGCCGAGAACAGCACGGCGCCGACACCGGTCGTCACGCCGCAGCCGATATAGCAGACCTTGTCGAACGGCGCATCGTTACGGATCTTCGCCAGGGCGATCTCGGGCACGACGATGTAATTGGAGAAGGTCGACGTGCCCATGTAGTGGAACAGGGGCTTGCCGTCCAGCGAGAAGCGGCTGGTCGCATCCGGCATCAGACCGCGACCCTGGGTCGAGCGGATTGCCTGGCACAGATTGGTTTTCTGCGAGAGGCAGAACTTGCACTGCCGGCATTCCGGGGTGTACAGCGGGATGACGTGGTCGTCCTTCCCGAGCGTGGTGACGCCGGGCCCCACGTCGACGACGACGCCGGCTCCCTCATGTCCCAGGATGGCCGGGAACAGCCCCTCGGGGTCCGCGCCGGACAGCGTATAGTAATCGGTATGGCAAATACCGGTGGCCTTTAGTTCGACCAGCACTTCGCCAGCGCGTGGTCCTTGCAGGTCGACTTCTTCGATCGTCAGCGGTGCGCCAGCACGCCATGCAACGGCAGCCTTGGTTTTCATCGGTTTACCCTCGTGAAATGATGAATGAATTCGTGCGTTCTACAGCGAGGATATTGTCCGCATTTGGGCGTCCTGGGTGGCGCTCGCGGGCCCGGAATGGCAGGAAAGGCGCGAACAATGGCCGGATTCGGCCATGTTTTGAGGTTCCTGGAACCTATCCCGGCAGGTTCTCAGAACTGAGACAGGTGGCGCTGGCGCGTCTCGGATGGGGTTTCGCCAAATGAGGCACGGTACTTGCGATTGAATTCGCCCAGGTGGCGGTAGCCCCAATGGAGAGCGATGTCGGCGATGGTCTTGCCCGAGGCGGAGCGCACCAGTTCCGCCCTGATTCGCTGCAGGCGCAGCTTCTGTACATACTGCATCGGGCTCGTGCCGCAGGATTGCTGGAAAGCGCGCGCCAGCGAGCGAATGCTGCAACCGGCGGCTGCGGCAATTTCCAACAGCGTGATGTCGGCATCGAGGCGGGCGTTGATGTAGTCCACCGCCATTCTGAACTGGCGAGGCGTGACGGACCTGATCCGGCCTGCGCCGCCATGGTAGTTGTGCGGCTGGATCCCGAGCAGGGTCAGCATCAGGAGTTCTTCCATGCTGGCGGTCTCGAGCCGGCACGGCTGTGCGGCGTCGGCGGCATTGAGCGAGGAAACGACGAAGCGCAGCAAGGCACCCCAACGCTGGACCGCGGCCGGCTGCGCCATGACGCCCTCGAAATGCAGGGGCGTATCGGGGACGCTGTCGTACATCCGCACGCACATCTCCTCGACGCGGCGGCGCTCGAAACGCAGTTTCAGCACCTCGGTGTCCGGTTCGTAGAGGAAAGTGGGCCGGTCCTCTTCGTGCGAAATGAAGGAGACTCCCGATGCCGCCCCGAGGGTACGGCCAGCTGCCGCCATGCCAGCCTTGCCGTGCACGGCAGTGGTGACCAGGATGGCGCCCTCCAGCCCCCTCGGCTCGATGTCGATGTTCGTCCCGAAGCGAAAGGTGGATACCGCCACCCTGCCGCAATCCGCGGCACGTACCCGCACCGGCTCGCGTGCAGCGCCCGCGCCTTTCTGCCGGGCGAGGAACGGCCCCTGCAGCCCCTCGATGGCAGGCGTGGCCTGGCACAGGTCCGGCGTCGCGACGCGCGTGAAACGGTCGGACAACAGCAGGCCAGCTTCAGTCTCGCAGAACATGGTGTTGCCTCCCCAAGGTGACCGTGCCCGCTCGCGGGCACGCGATTGCGGAATCGAACCAGCACGCCGGCGTCAGCGTACCGACAGCTTGGCCGGCTTGAACAGTCCGGTCAACCGGCGGGTCAAGCGATGTAGTCCGGCTGACTGGCCGGAGCCGCCTGGATGAAGGCGGGTTGCGCGATGCAGTGCTCGTAGATCGCGAGGATTCGAGGGAAGCGCGTCAGGTCGCATCCCATCCGCATCGCGTTCGCCACCTGCGGCACGAGGCAGCAGTCGGCCAGGGTCGGCTGGTCGCCGGCGCAAAAAGGCCCCGCCGGCAGCCTGGCCAGCAACTGCTCGATCGCGACCAGGCCTTCGTCGACCCAATGCCTGTACCACGCGTTCTTGTCGTCGTCATTCACGCCAAGCTCGACGCTCAGGTATTTCAGCACCCGGATATTGGTGATCGGGTGGATCTCGCAGGCGATGGTCTGGGCGATCTCCAGCACCCGGGCCCGCAGCAGTGGCTGGTCCGGGATCAGGCGCGCTTCCGGGTAACGGCCGTCGAGATAGTCGATGATGGCGAGCGACTGGGTCAGGCTGGTATCGCCGTCGACCAGCACCGGCACGATGCCGACCGGGCTCAGTGCGCGGTAATCCTCCTTGCCCTGCTCGCCGACGCGCAGGTTGACGGCCACATGGTCGTAGGGCAGGCCCTTGAGCGCCAGCGCGATGCGCACGCGGTAGGAGGTGGAGCTGTTGAAGAAGCTGTAGAGTTTCATGTCGTTTCAGTCAGTGGCGGAAAGTCGGGTGGTCGGCGCGATCTTCGCCCGTCCGGCAGCGGAACTGCCATAGCGGGCGTTCATGGCGAAGATCGCGAGCGATGCCAGCAATGCGGGTAGCGCCAGCAAGAGGATGATGGTCGAGAAGCCCAACCCGGCGCCGAGCAGCGCGCCGCCGAGCAGCGAGCCGAGGATGGCGCCACAACGACCGATTCCCAGTGCCCAGCTGACGCCGGTCACGCGGTTGCTGGTCGGGTAGAAGGCCGCGGCCAGGGCATTGGCGCCCACCTGCGAACCGCTGACGCAAAAGCCCACGCCGGCGACCGCGAGGTTGAGCACCAGCAGGTCGGTGTAGTAGAAACCGATCAGCACAATGAAGCCGATGGCCGCCAGGTAGGACGTGCCGAGCACGCGGTAGGGATTGAACCTGTCCATGGCCCAGCCAAGCGCGACGGCGCCGACCGTGCCGCCCACCTGGTACATGGCAGCGACCAGCGCCGCCTTGGCGAGCGGGAACCCGGCGTCCTTGAAGAGGATCGGCAGCCAGTTGGTCAGCAGGTAGACGATCAGGAGGCTCATGAAGAAGGCCGCCCACAGGCCGAGCGTGCCGGATCCGAGCGGCTTGGCGAACAGCTGCGCCACCGGGGAACGGCCAGCGGCGGCCGGCGCTTCGGGCAGCACGAAGCGGGCACCGTCGAGCTTTGCCTGCGGCGCGATGCGACGCAGGATGGCGGCGATCTGCGGGCTGTCCGGCTTGCGCAGCACCAGGAAGCGCACCGATTCCGGGAGCACGAACAGGAGCAGCAGCGCGCAGGCGATCGGCACATAGCCGCCCAGCAGCAGCACGCTGCGCCAGCCATATTCGGGGATCACGTGGGCCGCCAGCACCCCGCCCAGGCCGGAGCCGAGCGTGAAGCCGCAAAACATGATGGTGACGACCTTCGACTTGATGCGCTGGGGCGAGTACTCGGAGGTGAGCGTGATCGCGTTCGGCATCGCGCCGCCAAGGCCCAGGCCGGTGAGGAAGCGGAAGAAGGTGAGCATGAACAGCGAATCGGTATAAGCCGAGGCCAGGCTCCAGATACCGAAGAAGAACACCGACAGCACCAGGATGATTTTCCTGCCGATGCGGTCGCCGAGGGGGCCGGCGATGAAGGATCCGACGGCCAGGCCCACCAGGCCAGCCGCCATCAAAGGCGCGAGCTGTTGCGGCAGCAGCTGCCACTGGGTGCGCAGCGAAGGCGCGATGAAGCCGATGATCGCCGTATCGAACCCGTCGATGGCGATGATGACGAAACAAAGAAAAGCGATCAGAAACTGGTGACGCGAAAAGCGGCCGGAGTCGATCAGTTGCTGCACGTCGACCTTGACGGTACCGGACATGGTTGTCTCCTGATGATTGATGCGTGCGCATGTAGTCTCGTGCTGCCTTGCGCATGCCGGAAAAACTGAAAACGCAGGGCCCGGCGGACCCTGCCATCCGACGCCAGGCCTCAACCGACGTCGACGAACACCCTCCCGCTATCGATTTTCACCGGATAGGTGCGCACTGCATCGGTGACGGGTTCGCACATCGGGCGGCCGTCGCGAATGTCGAACTTGCCCTGATGAAGCGGGCACTCGATCTCGAAGCCCTCCAGGAAGCCATCGCACAGGCGCGCATGGCCGTGGGTGCAGATATTGTCGGTCGCGTAGACCTGCCCTTCGACGCTGTACAGCGCCAGGTCCTTGCCTGCCGCCGCGACGCCGATCACGTCCTCTTCTGGCACGTCCTCGAGCGCGCCGACGTCCAGCCAGTTGTTTTCCATGTCTTGCCTCAAATCGGGTAAATCAGCGAATTCGGAATCATTTCGGTGTCATAGATGCACAGCCGCGATGCGAACTTCATGCCGTCCGCGGTGATGCGTACGCGGTCGAGATAGCGGCCAACGTTGAACACCGTGGTTTCCTGGCTCAGCTTCGTGCGGAACACCGCATAGTTCGACTCGGCCTCGATCATGTCGCCGTCGCGGCGCAGGATGCGCGGCAGGCCGACCACGTGGCGCTGGTAGTAGGGGTCGTGGAACAGGGTTTCCCTGATGCCGTAGGCCCGGTCCTGCAGCATGCGGCGGCTGAGCAGGGACAGCGTCGCCAGCGGGAAGCCGCGTTCATGGTTCTCGCGCGGCTGGACCTTGTATTCGCAGTCCTCGAGGAAGAAACCGACCCAGCGGTCCCAGTCCGCGGCATCGATCGCCGAAGCATAGTCGGCGTTCAGCTGGACCAGCGCCAGGTAGGCCTGGATATCGTCGTGGGAATTCATTGATCAGTCCTCCATCACCTTGCGCCAGTAGCTGTACATCCCGCGGATCAGGGTTTCGGTCACCATGTGGTCGGTATTCTCGACGCCATGGCCACCGAGTTCCGCCACCGCGCGGTGGAACGGCTTCTGTTCGAAGCCGTACTGCGACAGCTCGATCACTTCGCCGTCGTCGGCAGAGACGAAGCCGGCCGGGCCGAACAGGTTGGCCTGCACCAGGCGGCGCTGCGTCATCTCCTCGGTATCGTCCTCGAAACCGAAGTGGGTCCAGACGAAATCGAAGGAGCCCTTGCCGTTTGGCTGGATGTGGCGGGTCGACACGCTGTTGACCTGCTGCTGGAAGATCACGCTCGGGAACACGGTCATCATCACCGCGGTCGGGCCGCCCCACCAGTCCTCGGGCACGATGTCGAGCAGGCGCTTGTCCTGCACTTCCATCGATGACTTGAAACTGGTGACGCCGGCGGTAACCTCGCTGGTCGCGGCCTGCTGGCTGCGGGTCGAGATCATCGCCGCATGGCGATGGTGGGCGTCCATCTTCAGTTCGGACTTGTTGTCCGCGCGCCAGAGGCCGTAGGTGACGAACCAGGTGTGCAGCAGGCCCGGGTGGTATGGATCCTTGATGTTTTCCTGCATCAGCTTCCAGTTGCCCGGAATGCGCTGGCGGTTGTAGCCCAGGATCGTCAGCTTGCGGCCGTTGAACAAACGGTCGAAATAGCCCAGCATGTCCGGGCCCAGGTAATCCTCGAGCGGCTCGACCTCGTGGTCGAAGGAGGCGAACACGACGCCGCCGCGCACGGCCACCTTCAGCTTGGTAAGCCCATGATCCTTGGTGTCGAATTCCTTCGGCATGCCGCCGTTGACCTTGCCGTCCTGCTTGACGCCGCGGCGGAACGGCACGCCCTGCAGGTCACCGTTGAGCTTGTAATTCCACTGGTGATAGGGGCACACGAATTCCTTGCGGTTGCCGTGGCGCTCGCGGCAGAACTGCATGCCGCGGTGGGCGCACACGTTCTCTACCACGTTGATCTCGCCTTCATTGCCACGCACCATGATCACCGAGCGCTCGCCGACCACCGTGCGCTTGAAGTCGCCCGCGTTCGGAATCTCGGCCTCGAGGCCGACGTAGCACCAGTGGCCGTGGTAGAACAGGCGTTCCAGTTCGCGCCTGTAGATCTGCTCGTCGGTATACACCGAGAACGGAATCCTGCTGCTGCTCTCCTTGGATTCCCACACCGGGCGGATGGGGAATACGACGGGGGTGTCTCCCATGTCTGTCTCCTTGATTGAGTAGAGCCTGTTATCCGGCGACCCGCACGCGGATCTCGCCGAGACCGGCAACCGAACCGACCATCAGGTCGCCCGGCTTGACCGCGTTCACGCCTTCCGGAGTGCCGGTCATAATGATGTCGCCCGGCTCGAGGGTTTCGTATTCGGACAGGTAGGCGATCGATTCGGCCACCGACCAGATCAGCTTGGACACGTCGGAACGTTGGCGCTCTTCGCCATTCACCGTCACCGCGATCTCGCCTTCGCTCACGTGGCCGACCTCGGCGCCGCGGTGGATCGGGCCGATCGGCGCCGACTTGGCGAAGGACTTGCCGAACTCCCATGGACGGCCCTTGTCGCGCGCCTCGAGCTGGATGTCGCGACGGGTCATGTCGAGGCCGACTGCGTAGCCATAGACATGGTCGAGCGCCTGCTCTACCGGAATGTTGGCGCCGCCCTTGCCGATCGCGACCACCAGTTCGATCTCATGGTGGAAGTTCGCGGTCTTCGGCGGATACGGTATCGTCACCTCTTCGCTACCGGCCGCGATGGTCGCATTGGCCGGCTTCATGAAGAAGAACGGCGGATCGCGGTCAGGGTCCTTGCCCATCTCGCGGGCATGGGCGGCGTAGTTGCGGCCGACGCAGAAGATGCGGTTAACGGGGAACTGCTCGGCGCTGCCGGCGACCGGCAGGGTGTAGACGGGTGCGGGTGCTATTGCGTATTTCATCTTGTTCTCCAGTGGAATTACTGCATTTTTTCTTCGCGCCACAGGCCGAGCGCCTGTTGCATCGGGCGATCCGAGAAGCTGAACAGGATCGTTTTCGCCTCGGCCCGCAGGCGCAGCTCGTGCCAGGAAGGCACGACGAAGATGTCGTTCGGACCAAAGGCATAGTCTTCCCCGCCGACCTGGGCGCTGCCCTTGCCTTCCAGGCAGACATAGACGGTTGAGTCGGTGCTGCGGTAGGGCTTGCTGACGAAACCTTCCGGGAGCAACTGGGCGAAGGCGCCGATGGTCGGCATCGGCGATGCGCCCGTGGCGGGGTTCACGTAACGCAGCTTGTGGCCGAAGTGCGCATCGGCCTCGGTCCGGGCGATGCCCTCGAGCGCTTCCTTCGTTTCCGCGAACGGATAGACGAACACCTTAGTCGGGTCGGACGGCGCCTGCTTCAGGTCCACCGGCACCAGGTTATGGCCATAGCGGGCCAGCGCATCACCCTCGGGGCGCGCGGCCTGCTGCGAGGCGGCGCTGCCGTGCTCGGCGAAGCCGGCGTCGAAGAAGCGCAGGGTCGGGATATCGAGGCCGTCGAGCCAGACCACCGGCTCGCTGCCGAGGTTGCCGTGGTCATGCCAGGTCCAGGACGGCGTAATGATGAAGTCGCCACGGCGCATGGTGGTGCGCTCGCCGTCGACGGCGGTATAGGCGCCCTCGCCATCGAGCACCAGGCGCAGCGCGGACTGGCTGTGGCGGTGGGCTGGCGCCACTTCACCCGGCAGGATCAGCTGCAGGCCGGCGTACAGCGACTGCGTGATCGACGAATTGCCGCGCATCGCCGGATTTTCCAGGATCAGCACGCGGCGCTCGGCCTCTTCCGCCGTGATGAGGCGGCCGGCCTCCATCACCTGTTCGCGCACGTCGGCGTAGCGCCACAGCGCCGGTACGGCAGGCGACTTCGGCGACTTCGGCACCAGGGCGCCCAGCACTTCCCACAGTGGAGTCAGGTGGTTGCCGCTGATGCGGCAGTAGAACTCGGCGCGCTGCTCCTTCACGGCGTCCTTGGCGCTGTCCTGTGCGGACAGTGTTTGACTTCCTTGCATCTCCATTTCCTTCTCCTTGGGTCAAGCCGCTTTCGCGTAGAACGCGTCGGCGTAGATGTGTTCGGCCGAAATGCCCCGGTCGCGGGCAACGATGGATGCAGCATCCACCATCGGTGGCGCTCCGCACAGGTAGGCACGCCAGCCTGCGAGCGAGCTCCAGTCCTGCGCCACCGCTTCGGTGACGATCCCGCTGCGCATCGAAGCATCTCCATCGCCTTCGGCAACGACGATGTGCACGTTCAGGTTGCGGTGGCGCTCCGCCAGCCGTTCCAGTTCGCGGGTGCAGTAGATGTCGCGCCGGCTGCGCACGCCGAAGTACAGGTGAATCTCGTTCTGCATGCCGGATTCGAGCGCGCCGCGCACGATCGACAGCACCGGCGCCAGGCCAGTCCCGCCGGCCACGCACAGCATCGGGCCTTCGTGGCGGGTTCGCAGGTAGGAGGTGCCAAGCGGCCCGCTGACGCGCACCGTGTCGCCTGCCTTGAGTTCGCGCTCGACGTAGCCGCTGACCAGGCCGTCCTTGACGATGCGGACGTGGAATTCCAGTTCGTCGTCGCCCGGCAGGCCAGCCATCGAATAGGGTCGGATATGGTCCGCGGTAAACTGCAGGGTGGCGTACTGGCCGGGCGAGAACTCGAGCGGCTTGGCCGAGCGCAGGCGCAGGCGGCGGATGTCGTGGGTGACCTGCTCGACCGCTGTGATGGTGGTCTTGAGGATCCGGGCCGGATGATTGATGACCTCGTCGGACTCGGGGATTTCGATGGTGCAGTCGCCGGTCAGAGTGCTGGTGCAGGCCAGGATGAACCGGCCGCCTTCCGCGGTGTTCGCGTTGCCCGGGCTGACTTCGTCGGAGACGCTGCCTTCGACGACCTTGCAGCGGCAGGTGCCGCAACGGCCGGCGGTGCAGCTGTAGGAAATGGGTACACCGTGTTTCCGCAGGGTTGCCAGCAGGTTGGCGCCGGCAGTGGCGGACACCACCCGGTCGAGCGGCTGGATGTGCAGCTTCATACTGTCTCCGAATATCTGTTATTTCGTGCTGGAGGAAAGTATATGATTCAGACTAAAATAAAAGAATAAAATTTCGTGAACTCACTAATTAGATTTTGTGAATGTAGATGCTGAGCCTGAGAGATATCGACCTCAATCTGCTGGTGGTTTTCCTGCAGTTGTACAAGGAGCGGCGTGTCGCGCTGGTGGCGGAAAACCTGGGCCTGACGGCGCCGGCCGTTAGCAACGCGCTGAGCCGGCTGCGCAAGATGCTCGGCGACGAGCTCTTCCTGCGCACGGCGCGTGGGATGGAACCGACGCCTTACGCCAATTTGCTTGCGGAGCCAATCGCCTCTGCGCTTGCCTCGATCCGCGACACCTTGGACAGGGAGCTGGAATTCGACCCCGCATCCAGCACACGCAGGTTCACGATCGCCATGACGGACCTTGGCGAGATCCATTTCCTCCCGAAGCTGATGAGCCGTCTTGGCGAAATAGCGCCTGGCGTGACCATCAGCACTGTACGCAACACGAGCGACAACCTGGCAGACGACCTGGAAGCGGGCCGCGTCGACATCGCGATCGGCCTGCTGCCACAGCTGAAGGGCGGCTTTTTCCAGCGCCTGCTGTTCCGCCAGCGCTACGTCTGCGTCCTGCGCCAGGGGCATCCGCTCGACAGGGGCGCGATGACGCTGGAAGATTTCGAAGGCGCGCAGCACGTGGTCGTGGTTGCAGGAGGCACTGGCCATGCCATTGCCGATGACACTATCCAGCGCAGGGGAGTCAAGCGGAATGTCCGACTGAGCGTGCCGCACTTCAACGCCCTCGGCCACATCCTGGCACGCACCGACCTGATCGCAACGATCCCGGAACGGTATGTTCGAGAGAACGTCGTTCCCTTCGGACTGACCTTCCTGCCCCACCCGATTCCCATACCGGAATTCGACGTGAACCAGTTCTGGCATGCCAAGTTCAACAAGGAACCCGGGAACCAGTGGTTGCGGAACCTGATCGGAGAACTTGCGATCGATTGAGCGCTCGCCTGCCAGGGCAGGAGAGCCATGCGGCGCCTGGATACTGGCAATGCGGAAACGACGGCCTGTTGGCAGAAAGGGATGGTCGATCTCGTCTTACTGGGAGACGATTGTCAAGATTCGTCCGCTATCAAGCCATGTAGCAGAGTATCGACATAAGCAGGAATGGCCGGGCATTGGTCGATACCCACATCCTTGCAATGGTCCGGCGCATGCGTCAGCGTCGGGAGTGGTGCCTGCGCCATCCCACTCGTCTCGTCCAGATCGTTCTACATTGCAGCTCCTCATAGCGATTAGCGTACCTCCATTGATTTTCTGCGGTGCTCGCACATTTGGCGCGCAGCGGCACTACGACTCGCGATGCCACCCGACTTGCCGCATTCAACTGGCGGTCCACTCGTCGGTCCCAATGTCCTTCGGCCAGAGACAGTCTGTCTCTTGCCTGCCTCTTTATCTCCGGACGTCATGGCGGCACACTAGCGCCATACACTGCTATCAAAAACGTGAACAAATGTGCTCAGCGTTCTCTTCCTGCCCCGAACCGTCTTATTGACCGTGCTCGTATCTGGCAGGCGTGACTTTCCCGCCTACGACCGGCAAAACGCCGGTGGTAGTGCCTGACGTTGCCGCCAGACTCTCCACGGGTAGCGCAGTATGCGTCGCGAGGAGGCTGGTTGCGAGCCGTCTTTCACATGTAAGTTTGCGAGCAGCTGTTTGGTTGAGCGCATTCATAATCTCTAGTTCTTCCGCTTGGTTTTTGCGGAATGGAAGAGCACTTCAATAATGCTGCGTCTTACCTGCTTACGAAGTTTCAGACACCGAAACCCTGACCAGAGTTCCGCTCCCCAGAAGATCACCATGACATCCCAGACCCGAGGTCCAGCACCCCGACCCGCCATGACGCGCACCAGCCTCGCCTTCCGCCTCAGCACCAGCCTCGTCGCGGCGGTGGCGATACTGATCGCCACTGCCGCCATGCCGCAAATGGCCTCGCCTGCGCTCCTGCAATGGGCGGCGGCGCTTGCGGCCGCCGGATTCGTCTTCTTCCTTTCCGAAGCACTCCTTGCATTCACGATCGTGGCCCTCCCAGCCGCCATCTTCTTCGGCAGGATGTACGGAATGTTCGCATAGCAAATCACTACTCCGCCAGCGCCAGACCTCTGCCATCTCCCGGCGCAGCCGACGCACTGAACCGCTACTTCAGGACCCGCTGGGTCGCCATGCCCCCTGCTCACACCAGTCCGATACAGGCGGCCATCCAGAAGTAGTTGGGCGCCGCCAACAGCGCGGCGTGCTGCAGCAGCGTATGCGACAGCAATGCGCCGGCCAGGGCGCCCGACCGGCCAGCACTGCCCGGAGATGACGGCAACGCCCTGCTGGCGCATGAATATGCTTCGTATCCGATGTCACCCGAACGGCCCCTGTCGGGTGGTCCAGCGGCGGATGACGCTTCCCGGTCAGGCAAAGCGACCAGGGACAGCGCCTCCGGGCGCATGCTGCTCAGTGCAGCTTGACCAGCGCGGTGTTCCGGCGGATCAGCGCCCGGGCCACTGCCAGCCCGCAGGTACGCATCCAGCCCAGCACGGCGCGGTGGTGGAGCAGGTGCAGGCTGATGTACATGAGGTGCGCCAGGCCTCCGCGCACGAACCATGCGCGGAGGCCTGGCGCGAACCCATCAGGGTGCCGACGCTGGTCTGCGAACCGAGCGAGACCAGCGAACCGTAGTCGCGATATACATAAGGCGCCGACGTTTGCTGCCCGGTACGCGGTTGGCGCAGGAAGGCGCGGTACAGGTAGTCGGCCTGCTGGTGGGCGGCCTGGGCGCGCGGCGGGACCCGCCGGCCGTCTTCCAGCGTGCAGGCGGCGCAATCTCCGAGCGCGTAGATGTCGGCGCTGCCTATCACGTTCAAGGTCGAGCTTACTTCGAGCTGGCCCGCCGCATTGGTGGGCAATCCCAGCGTCGCTAGAAACGCGGGCGCCTTGATGCCGGCGGCCCAGGCGCACACCTGGAATGGATAGCGCCGGCCGGCCGCGTCCACCACCTCGCCAGGGCCGACTTCGGCAACCCTGCAGCCGATTATGACGCGCACATCGCGCTCCTCCAGCAGCGCAGTGGCGGTCGCGGCCACGCGCTCGGGCAGCGGCGGCAGGATGCGTGGCGACCCTTCCAGCAGCGTGATCCGGATGTCTCGGGTCGCATCGAGGCGGCGGAAACCGTAGTCGATGTACTTGTTGCTCGCTTCACGCAGCTCCGCGGCCAGCTCGACGCCGGTGGCGCCGCCGCCGATGATGATGACGTCGACTCCGGTCTGCTCACCCTCGTCCGCGCGGCTCTCTGCCCAGGTCATGAGCATGAGCATCTCCTGACGGAAGCGCTCCGCGTCGCCAGGAGCATTCAGCGAGATGGTATTCTCCTGTACGCCGGGCGTGTTGAAGTAGTGCGAGGTGCTGCCGACCGCGATGCACAACTTCGCATAGCCCAGCCTGCGCTGCGGCACGATCACGTCGCCTGAATCGGCCTGCACGGCGGCGACGGTGATCTCGCGCTTCGCGGCATCCAGTCCGGCGAACGATCCATATACGAAGGTGAAGTCGTTGTGGTGGGCCAGCATCGTGTACGGCAGGCCTTCCTTGTGCATGTCCATGGTGCCCGCCGCGACCTCATGCAGCGACGGCTTTCAGATGTGGTAGAAGGCATGGTCACCAGCATGACGCGTTCCCGGCCCAGCTTCATGCCAAGCTTGCAAGCCAGTTCCAGTCCCCCGGCGCCGCCGCCGACGATGATGATGTTATTGTCCGTTCCGCTAGTATTCATGGTGCTCCTGTGCCGGGTCCTCACGGTGCGCGGCCGCCAGTCGAGAGAGTCCTGCTGGCGGCCGCGATGACCCTGTAGACGACGGGATGGCCGACGATCAGATGGGATACGACTGGTTTTCCGGCTCGATGGTGATCCACTTGAGTTCGGTGAACTCGTCGATTACGGCGCGGCCATCGAACTTGCCGTAGCCGCTCTGCTTGGTACCGCCAAAGGGCGACTGCGCTTCGTTACCCACGGTGGCGCCGTTCACGTGGCAGGCGCCCGCGTCGATCTGCAGCGCCACCTGGAGTGCGCGCTGCACGTCGCGGCCGAACACGGCGGAGGACAGGCCGTAGGCGGTGTCGTTTGCCACCCTGACCGCCTGGTCTGCGCCCTGCACGCGTACCACGGTGGTGACGGGGCCGAAGGTCTCTTCGTCGTAGATGTCCATCTCGGGCGTGACGCGGTCGAGGATGGTGGCCGGCATGACGGCACCGCGGGCGTAACCGCCGGTGACGATCACGGCGCCCTTGGCGACCGCGTCTTCGATCAGGGCATTCAGGCGGGCGCCGTTGGCGCCGCTCACCATCGGGCGATCACGCAGGATGGATTCTCTGCCGGGTTGCCGGCCGGCAGCGCACCGGCACGCTGGGCAAACCTGGCGACGAATTCGTCAGCCACCTTTTCGTCGACCACGATGCGCTCGGTCGACATGCAGATCTGGCCCTGGTAAAGGAAGGCACCGAAGGTGGCTGCTTCCACCGCCGCCTCGAGGTTGGCGTCGTCGAGCACGACCAGCGGCGCCTTGCCGCCCAGTTCGAGCAGGCAGCGCTTCAGCTGGGTCGCCGCTTTCTGGGCAATGATGCGGCCGACGCGGGTCGAGCCGGTGAAATTGATGCGGCGTACCGCCGGGTGTGCAATCAGCGCATCGATCGCCTGCGGCGAGTCGGCCGGCGCATTGGTCACGAAATTGAGGACGCCGGGCGGAAAACCCGCTTCCAGCACCGCTTCCGCCACCAACTGGTGGGTGCGCGGGCTGGCCTCGGGGGCGCGGAAGATGACCGAAGCAAGCCCTTTCCAACCAGCGGACAGCGAATTTCCTATAAGAAACCTCACTCCACTCGATTATCAACGGCAGGGCTAAGCCTCTGAATTTGTGAAACTTTTCGCAGGTCAGACTCAAGCGTACCAAGAGCAATCCCATAAGTCCACGAAGGCATATTATTTCGGCAGAAGTAGAGGCCTCGTCTACGATCCAGCCCGCCATCGGGCGGCTGGAGAGACAGCGGTATCGGAAAGGCCTTAGCTCGTGCCGACGTCACGGTGTTGACCGAACTCGCGCGCAGCGAGGTAGAGCAGTCGGCCGTGCTCGGGGCATGCGCGCGATTAGCAACCTTGATCGCTGGCCATGCCGGCGCCACGCCTGCGGACTGGTATGGCAACGGGAGCTTCCGTCGATTCATAAATTGCTCGACTTGGCGCCGCAGCGGTTCGACCGGAAGGTTGCCGGTTGCTGCATCGACGATCCGGCGCGCCAAGCGCGGGGAGTGCCGCGTGTGTGCGCGCCGAGCAGGAGTGGCCTAGCGATCCAGTGGTCTCGGCGCTTGCCCGTCAACTCAACGAGGTGGCCGACGTGCCGCTGCTTGCACCACCGCGCTACAGCGGGCTATAGAGAACTGTTCGCGATGCTATCTGCTAACCTAGACGAACATGGCTACGAGTTCTTAGAGATGGCTAGTCGGGTGCTATCGTTGCCGCAATACCGGCAATCCGGTCAGCCGAGCCGATGTTGACTTCGCACTACGCGGCCTCGCATTTTGGAGACACCAGTTTCAAGACCGAGCAAACGCCGCGGCAGACCTGGCGGCTAAGTTCGCGAACAACGGGCTTTCGCTATGTCTGCGCGAGCAGATCGTCTTGGACGTGCTGACAAAGGGGGCGATCCGCAACTGAATTGCCGCGCCTACCAGATGCATCGTTAAGGAAGGCGTGCCGCCCGGCTCACAGGCCGGCTGACGCTGGCCGCCGAAGAGCTCCTGTTGATTGCCTTCCTCGGCAAGGCACTGCGCGCGACACTGGCCGTGCTGGCGCTGATGGCTTTCTATGCGCCGCGCTTCGGCACCCCGCGCGGGGCCTTCCTCGGCGTGTTGCTATCGGTGATGGCGACCATCGGCTGGTTCCTCGCCGGTGACCCCTATGATATCGAGAGCTCGTACCTGGCGCTGGCGGCGCCGCTGCTGACGATGGGCATCAGCCACCTGCTGCGTAACGATCCACTTACACCAAACCGTGCGGCGCCGCTGGCCGGGGCGACGGCGCGTGGCTCCTGAGGTGGTGCCGCAGTTCAGAAACGGTACAGGTACCCCAGGCTGACCCCGGCCGCGCGCGCCCGGTCGGTCAGCGGGCTGTCCTTGATGGCACTGCCAAAATGGCTCGCGCGCACGTCGACGAACACCGTGTGCTGTCTTGCGTAGCTATAATCGACGCGCAGACCGGCCTCGGCATTCACACTGGCATCGCCCTCGTAGGCGGCGCGCCCGGCGCGTGCCTCGCCGGCGCGCACGCCGTAGTAGTAATCGACATAGTCGCGGTCGAACCACTCAGCGCCCAGCCGCGGGGTGATGCCGAATGCACCGAAGGCATAGCGGCGCTCCACCTGCACCTTCGCGCGTACGGCCTTGCTGTGCCCGCCGGCATCATGCAGCAGTTCGGCCGATACATTGGCCACCGGCGTGCGCCAGTGCATCGCGCCGCCAAGCCAGACACCGCCCTTGCGCTCGGCCATGCCGGTCAGGTACTGCGAGTCGTCGGGCTCGTAGCCGTCGCGGGCGTAGCGGGCGCGCAGGCGCAACGACAGGCGCTCGTTCGACCAGGCCTTCAGGTCCAGCGTCGGCACGGTGGCGCTGATCCACTTGCTTTCGTATGCAATCAGCGGCACTGCCAGCACGTCGCGGTCGACATCGCGATAGCCCTTCTGCACCACGGCGACGCCACCACCGAGTGCCCATGCGGCGGCGCCGTGATCCTGGGCCCAGACGGGACACGCCAGTGCGGCGATAGCCAGCGCGGCGGCGCAGGCCGGTACGTTTCGGGCGTGTCTGCGGTGATTCGAGGCGAAAGGCGGCATGGTCTATCCTTGTCTGCGTGGTGGAATGAATGGGGAATCAGGCTGACGCCGCGCCGTAGGCGCGCAGGAACACGTCCAACGCCCGGCGAACGGTGGCGCCAATGCGCTCGTCGTCCAGCGTCGTGACGACATTGAACAGGCCGGCCTGGTGCACCTCGGACTCGAGCAGCCCGTAGAAGTGGCAGGCCATCACATGGGGATCGGCCGGGCGCAGCGCGCCGGCGCCGATCACGGCCTCGAAATACGTTGCCAGGTACTGGGTCGCGCGTGCCGGGCCCTGCTCGTAATAGGCCCGGCCAATCTCGGGATCGACCGCCGCGGCGATGACCATGCGCTGCACGCCCAGCGATTCGGGCGTGTGAAAGTGCTTGAGGATGTAGTGGCCGAAGCGATACAGGGAAGGCTCGACCGGCTCGGCCGGGTTGAGCATCGGGGCCGCAACAGGCGCCGCGGAAATCAGCTCCAGGTCGTCCCCCGCGCCGGCACTGCGCTGTACCAGCCCCATCATGGCCCCGCCCTGCTCACGGGCGGAACCGGCGACCAGTTCTTGGAACAGGCTTTCCTTGGAAACGAAATAGCGGTACAACGTCGCTTTCGAACTGCCTGCGTGCGCTGCGATGTCATCCATCGACGTGCGCTCGAACCCAGTTTCCTGGAACAGGTAGCGCGCCGCGTTGAGCAGCGCCAGCCTGCGCGCAGGTGTTTTTGTTCGAACCATATTCCCTTTTTTAGCGTCGTGGCGCAGGGCCGTCTCGCGCAGTCTTTAAACGATACCAACCGGTTTCGTTTTGGTCAAGCTTATTCACGGCATGGCTGAGTTGCGTTGCGTGCCCAGTACCATTCCAAACAATATGCTTCCACAGCATCGCGCGAGCACGCGGCTCTGCAACTGAGGCGGGGCGCTATAGCGGCTGTCTATGAAAATGGGGAAACACCGCGTGAACGAGATCCGGACGCCTAGTTCTAGCTACCGCAATCGCGTTACATTTCAACGCTGCCGCGCAGAGCATTGTCAAGACCGATGCGAGCATCGGGCGGGACGCGGAGGGCACCGCTGTCGACCGCGTGCTCGCCATTCCGTATGCACAGCCCCTGGTCGGCGCGCTACGCTGGTGCGACCCGTTGCCGGGGTCGGCGTCGAGGGCCATGCGAGACGCCAGCAGGGACGCCTCTGCCTGCTACCAGGCGGCGCCGGCGGTGTTCGGCCCTGCTTCCCTGCATTCCTGAGCGGACTGGACGTCAAAGAGGATTGCCCGTACCAGAGCGTGTGGCGCTAGCGTGGCGCGCGCGGCAAGCTGCCTATCTACCTGTTCATCCAAGGCGGTGCGTTCAATAGCGGCTCGGGCAACATCCCGCTTTACGATGGGGCCAACCTCGCAGGGCGCGGCGTCCTGGTCATGACGATCAATCACAGCCTGGGAGGCTTCGGGTTCCTGGCATATCCCGACCTGCCCCGCGAAGGCGCACACGAGAGCCCCGGCAACAGCGAACTGCTCGACCCAGTCGCTGCGCTGCGCGGCGCCATCGCGCAGAGCGGCTCGGGCATCGACATCAAGATGCTGCGCGAACGTTACGGCGCGGTCGCCGACCGTTTCCTGGCCTTGTACCTGCATGCCACCGATGCCGACGCGATCGCGTCGACGGCGCAGATCGGCCGCGACCGGACATTTGCCAGCTTCATGCTGTGGACGCAACCGCGCCGTATCGGCTGCCCCGCAGACGCACTGGCCGGCATTCATCAAGACCGGCAACCCGGGCTTACCAGGCCGGCCATGGGCGGCTACCGGCGCCGCGACGGTCGTCATGGGGCTGGGCGACACGGTCGGCCTGCAACCGGCTGGCTCGACACAAGCACGCTTCCATGCACGCAAGCACTTGGCGGCCTCGAGCGGCAAGCTATCGCTGTTCTGACGCACCACCACCGGCAACACCCGGTACCTTCCATCACCATTACTTATCCACATGAGCTAACCTAAACAACGACACGCGCGAACGCGCGCCCGGCCCCACCTTCGCTCTTCGCGTCAGCGCCGCCCTTCTGGCCGGCGCTGCCGTCTCGTGTTCGTCCTGGCAGGGGGCGAGGCGGGCCTGGGCGCAGTGCCCCATAGGTGCTGGCGGTCATCGCAGCCGGCGCGGCTTCCATGCTGGCCGAGGCAATCATTCGACCATCATGAGCGTCGTGGCGCCCATGCTGGCAATTGCGGCTCTGGTACGGTTCTTCATGTCCTGAACGGCAATGCGTGCCCGTTCCAGTATCCTGAAGCGGGCCACAATCCAGAGGTCACCGGGACAGGCGAGATAGGCCCCTTGTTGGTTCGGCAAGTGATTGCAATGGCCTGGTGGTGGCGGTTGTCGTCATGGACGGTGTCAGAAATATGATGTTCCAGGTCGAGGCAACGCTCGGATGTCAGCTTGCCACCGCGCGACACGGCGCTGCGCGCTGCGCGCGCCGGCATCGAACGCAGCGTGGCCGAACTGCTTAGTTGAAACGGCCCCCGATGCCGCCGACGCTGTAGCGGCCGGCGCCGAGCAGCGCGACAGCGACGGCCGTAAACAGGTACATGCCTTGCAGCTCCAGCGCCCAGCCGCCGGTCTCGTTGAGCGAGAAGAACTGGCTGGTGTGCACCAGCAGGACGGCCACGACCATATTCACTGCCACGACCAGGGCTGCGCCGCGCGTGAACATGCCTGCGAGTATGAATAGCGGCGCAACGACCTCGCCGATATAGACGCCGTAGCCGAAGATTGCCGGCAGGCCGGCCTTGGCGACCATGTCGGCGACAAAGCCGATGCCGCTGTTCATTTTGGAGATGCCGTGGAACAGCAGCATGGCAGCCAGTACAGCGCGCAGGACCAGTTTGCCGATGTCGTCGGTGGTGCGCAGGGTGATGGTCGTGGTGTTCATTTGATTCTTTCTTTAAAGTGTGAAAATTGCTTATTGCGCGGTGGTACGTGTTGCATCGAGCTGCGTGCCCAGCCATCCCAGGAAGTCGCCTGCCATGGCGCCGTTCAGGCTATGACCGCCTTGGTATTCGCGGTAGGTCAGTGGCACATTGAACCCGTCCAGCACCTGTTTCGCATGGTGGGCAAAGTGAATCCCCAGCACGTTGTCCTGCACGCCATGGCTGACGAAGGCGGGCAAGGCGGCCAGCAACGGATCGGCCTTCACCAGCGGCAGCACTTCCGGCAGGATGCGTCCGCTCAGGATGCCGAAACCGGCAACCTTCGCCGGCGCCGTCAGCGCAACACCAGCGCTCATGATGCCGCCCTGGCTGAAGCCGGCGATCCAGATGCGGGCCGGATCGATGCCGTGCAACTGCGGCAACTGGCCGATGAAGTCGATCAGGGTGGTGCGCGCCCGCTCGGCCTGGGCCGGGTTGATGGCCGGACCGTTGGCGGAGAAGTTCACCTGGAAGAAAGCGAACTGGTCCGGCCCAAGAGCGAGGGGACCGCGCACGAGCACCACATTCAGTTGCGGATCGACCTGGCGTGCCAGATCGATGAAGCCGCTTTCATTGGAGCCGACGCCGTGCAGCAGCACCAGGCACGGAGTGGCGCCCTGCCCGGCCTGTGCCGGGCGCAGACGATAGGTCAGGCCAGTCGCGGGATCGATGCGTGTTTCGTTCAGTTGGTCGTTCATGGTGTTCTCTGATCAATTATCGGTTAGTCGAATGCGTAGGCATCCATGGCAAGCACGCCGTGCTCGAAACTTGTGTGCAGCAACTGGGCGCGCGCGTCGGCGCCGGCGGCCCCCATCGCCACATACAGCGGCAGCAGGTGCTCTTCGGTCGGATGGTTCTTTTCGGCCATCGGCGCGAGCGAACGGTAGTTCAGCAGTGCCGCCCTGTCATTGGCAACGAGACGGTCGCGCATCCAAGCTTCGAAGCCGGTGACCCAGTCCGGCGCCGGCGCGTCGAGCGCCTGGCCGCGAAACTCGTACAGATTGTGCGTCAGCGAGCCCGATGCTAGTACCAGCACGCCTTGGCTGCGCAGGGCCTGCAATGCCGCACCCAGCTGCTGGTGAAGGGCCGGGCTGGCGCCCTGCACGATCGAGATCTGCATGACCGGCACGTCGGCCTGCGGGTACATCAGCGACAGCGGCACCCAGGCGCCATGATCGAGGCCGCGCGTGGCGCTGCGCCCGACGGGAATGCCCGCTTCGGCGAGCAGCGCGGCGGCGCGTTCGGCGATGGCCGGGGCGCCCGGCGCCGGATAGCGCATGTCGAACAGCGCCTGCGGGAAGCCGCCGAAATCATGGATCGTCTCGGGCTGCGCGGCCAGCGATACGGCCGGGCCGCCGCGCGTTTCCCAATGCGCCGACACCACCGCAATCGCGATCGGCCGCGGCAGGCTTTCGCCCAAGCCGGCGAGGAAGCGGCGCGCGGGACTGTCCTGCAGGGCCAGCATCGGCGAACCGTGGGAAATAAAGATGGTAGGAAGTCTGGTCATGGTGCACCTCGATGAAAGAAGCATCCATGGTAGCTGTCCACATGAGGTTGATAAAGCCGCCTACGGGAGCTAAACTGTTTCCAATCGATTGACAATGGAGATGCTGTGGACTTGCTTTCTTCAATGAAGATGTATGTGGCCGTGGTTGAAGGCGGCAGCTTTGCCGCCGCAGCCAATCGGCTGGACGTGTCGCGGGCAATGGTGTCGAAGCAGATGCAGAAGCTGGAAGAACACCTGGGCACGCGGCTGATGAACCGCACCACCCGGCGCCTGTCGATGACGGAAACGGGCCGCGCCTTCTACGAGCGCAGCGCGCAGATCGTGGCTGACGTCGAAGAAGCCGAGCAGATTGCCGGCCAGATGACGCGCATGCCGCAGGGCGTGCTGCGCGTGACCATTCCACTGTCGTATGGCCAGCACCGTCTCGCGGCCAGTCTTGGCGCATACACCCAGGCCTATCCGCTGGTGCAGCTCGACATCGCCCTGTCAGACCGCAAGGTCGATCTGGTGGAAGAAGGTTTCGATGTGGCCATCCGGATCGGCGCGCTGCCGCAATCGGACCTGATCGCGAAGAAGCTCGGCGCCATCCACAGCATCGCGTGCGCGGCGCCGGCCTACCTGGCCCGTTCGGGCACACCGCTCACGCCTGCCGACCTGGGTAATCATGCCTGCCTGGCCTATTCGCTCACCGGCGGCGGCGCCGACTGGCGCTTCGAGTCGCCGGACGGGCCGGTCATCGTGCCGATCGCGGGACCGATCAAGGCCGACAACGGCGACATCATCCGCCTGGCCGCCATCGGCGGGGCCGGCATCGCCTTCCAACCGGGCTTCATCGTCGATGACGACATCGCCGCCGGCCGGCTGGTGCGCGTGCTGCCCGGCTGGCAATCGGCCGAACTGGGGGTGTATGCGGTCTACCCAAGCCGCAAGCACTTGTCGGCCAAGGTGCGCACCTTTGTCGACTTCATCGCGGCGGCGCTGACGGCCTAGAGAAATTCACGTCGCCAGGTCGCTCGCCCCGACCAGGGTCACGATGTCTCGCATCGTGGCGCGCACCCGCTGGTCGTTGCGGCGATCCGGATGCAGCGCTATCCAGACGTCGAGCGTCAGGCCCGGCTGCGGGTCAGGCAGGCGCTGCAGCCAGGGATCGGCGTCGCCGATGAAGCACGGCAAGTCGGGCACACCAATGCCGGAACACGCTGCTTCATACTGATTGCTGAGATCCGCGACCTCGCACACAACGCGCCGCAGGTCGATGACCTGATTGAGCCAGCGCAGGTGGGCAAACTCGCCCGCCTGCGCCGTGTAGGCGATGAATTCCCAGCGCTCCGGCTGGCCCGTGTACGGGTAATCGCGCGCGGCGTACTGGGCAAACGGCATGCGTCCGATGCAGCACGCGATGTCGGCATCGCCGATCGGCGGCGTCAGGCGCAGCGCAAGATCGGCGTCCAGACGCGCCAGCGACACGACGTGCGCCTGACTGAGGATGGACAGCTGGACCAGCGGATGGCGTTGTACCAGGTCCCTCAGCCGCGGCGCCAGGAAGTGGCGAGCCAGGACCGGGGGCGCCGTGATGACGACCATGCCTTGTTCCTGCGACCGCGCAGTGCGCACCAGTCGCTCGATGGCCAGCGCGCCTTTTTCCATCGCGGCGGCCTGCGACGCTGCCTGCTTCCCGAGCGCCGTAAGGCGCGCTGCGCGCGGCAGGCGCTCGACGAGGCGTACAGCCAGGCGTTCCTCCAGCAGCGCGAGACGGCGCCCGACAGTGGCGTTGTCGAGGCCGAGCATGCGCGCCGCGCCGGTCAGGGTCCCGGCGCGGGCATTGGCAAGCAGTTAGCGCAGGTCATCCCAATTCGTCATATATGCAGTTTTGCAAGGAGGGGGGGCGAGTGTGGGCATTTACGCGACCCGGCCCACAACTCTACACTGCAACTGTCGGCGAGGCGGACGTGACCATGACGTCCGCAACGGCAGGTTGCGCCGGCAAGCATCCGGACAGGCGACGGCGTCAGCCCGCCCACATCCGTTCCCTTTTTGATCACCACGAGGACACCATGCAAGCCAACCTCCATTCGATAGACCACTTGTCGGCCACCGCCGGCGGCATTGCTGCTGCCACCGCGCACGAGCTGTGCCAACCTGCCGGATCCACCCGATGACCGGCCTACTCGCGCATACCGACAACGACGGCCGCGACCCCGCCAACCCGCCCGCCATGCCGTTCCTGGTCATGCAGCCGGGTCTCGACGGCCGCTCGACGATCTCGCAGGCGGCATTGGCAGAATTCGCGATGGCCAGCGTCAGCGGCGACGCGGCGCCGATCTGGATGCGGAAATTCGCAGGCACCGTGAAGGCAGTCTGGTTCAATATTCTTCCTGTCGGCTGGATCGGCGAACTGCATCCCAGCCCGGCACTGCAGTGGGTCGTGCCGCTGTCCGGCCGCTGGTTCATCGAGACTCAGGACGGTCAGCGCGTCGAGATGGGGCCAGGCGAGATTCACTGGGGTGAGGATCTGGCCGAGGCCGGTACGCATCCTGGCGTTGCGCATCGCTCCGGCCAGCTGGGGGATGTGCCCTGTGTCCAGATGATGGTGCAATTCGAGTGCACCGACGAAGCCGGCTTCGCGGGTTCCGCCATGGGGTGACAACATAATCTATGCGGCGGCGCCGAACGCCTGCACGCAGAAGTCGACAAAGCTGCGAAGCTTGGGCGTCATCTGGCGGTCGGGTGCATACAGCAGGTGCAGCGGTCGCAGCGGCGCCGTGTACTTAGGCAGCACCCGCACCAGCGTGCCTGCGGCCAGGTCGGGGCCGACCAGTTCGATCGGCTGAAGCATCAGCCCGGCACCGGAGCGCGCTGCCGTCAAGAGCGCTTCGCCGCTGTCGATAGTCAGGCGGCTGGCCACCGGCACCGTCTCGCAGCCGTCCGGCCCGTCGAATGTCCAGTGGGTGCGCAGTTCCGTATAGGGAAAGCCCAGGCAGGCGTGGCGCGTCAGGTCCATGGGCGATATGATTTTCGGATGGCGCGCCAGATAGGCGGGCGCCGCGCACAGGATCAGGCGGTACGGCGCCAGACGGCGTGCGATGCGGCTGCTGTCGGCGAGTTCACCGACGCGAAATACCACGTCGACGCCCTCCACCATCGCATCGATGTAGCGGTTGGCCAGGGAAAGCTCGACCTGGACATCGGGGTACTGGGCCATGTAGTCGACCAGGCGGGGCGTGAGCGCGTGGATGCCGAATGAGACCGGCGCGTTCACGCGCAGCAGGCCGCTGGGGCGTGCGCGCATGTCGGCCGCCAGGCGGTCGGCATCATCCACCTCGGCCAGGATAACCTTGACGCGTTCGTAATAGCTGGCGCCGATTTCCGTCAGGTGCTGGCGCCGCGTGGTGCGCTTGAGAAGCTGGACCCCGAGATGCTGTTCGAGCACGCGCACATGCTTGCCCACGAGCTGCGGCGACATCCGGAACACCAGCGCCGCAGCAGAAAACGAGCCCAGCTCCACCGCGCGGGCGAAGATGGTCATACTCAGCAATCGATCCATGTCCCGCGCTCCTTGTCGCCCCGCCTTGCGCTGCATGACGCGGCGAGGCGAGAACGGTCACATTACTTCTTGAACTTGAGCTTGGAACCATCGAACGTGGTCACCATGCCGGCCATCATGCCATCGTGCGTGATGTAGGCGTCCGAACCGTAGTACGGCTCGGCCAGGAACGGGGCTTCGGCTTTCCAGTACACCATGATCGTGTCGCCATATTTGGCACTGGTCTGCGGCACGAAGCGAATCCCCTTCAGACCGTTGGGGCGCGGCGTGACGAAGCCGACAAACAATTTACCGATGGCGGCGCGGCCTTTGGCGACCTGGCCGTCGAGCATATGGACTTCGCCATCCTCGGGGAACTGCGCAACAAGGCGGTTCCAGTCGCTCTTTTCAACCGCATCAAGATGTTCGGCCAATACCTTCTCGGGGCTGGCTTGCTTCTTGAGCGGCGGCAGCACCATCGGCTCGGCAGCCCAGAGGGCGGTGCTCGAGATCAGGCCGATGAGGCCTGCCAGCGTGGAGCGGCGATTCGTGTTCATGGTAAGTCCTTCGAAGAAGTGCAGTTGTCGAGACAGGCAGTTTATTGGATATCGGAGCACCGATAAACAGGCTCAATTTCGCCACAGCGTCATCTTTTTATCGACAATAATGACCCCGCCTGGACCGACGTGCGAGGCCACATTCCAAACAGGACGTTTCAAGTGAATCAGTTTTTCGCCCATTTATCACACTGCATTTGTAGTGCATAGTGCCGTCATTACTGACAGTCTCGGAAGATCGCCATGCATGCATCCCTTCACCGCGCCGCCCGTGGCCTGACCCTGGCCCTGGCCATCCTCGCGGCCGGTGCCGCTTCCGCCGCCCCGGCCATCTCCGTGCTGGGCAAGGACTTCACCTTCCCGAACAGGATCGACGGCATGCCGGCCAAGCTGTCCGACTTCAAGGACCTGCAGATCAACCACTTCACCACCAGCGACGGCGTCCGCCTCGCCTACTGGGAAGCCGGCAAGGGCAAGCCGCTCATCTTCACGCCGGGCTGGTCCGCCAACGGCGCCGAATACCTGAACGTCATGTATTTGCTGAGCAAGAAATACCGCGTGATCGTGCTCGACCCGCGCAACCAGGGGCTGTCGCAGCAGGTTGACTATGGCGGCCATATTTCGCGCTTCGCCGTCGACCTCAAGGAGCTCAACGACCACCTAGGGATCAAGAAGGCCGATTATGTCGGCTGGTCGATGGGTGCCTCGGTGCTGTGGAGTTATATCGAGCTATTCGGCACGAAGAGCATCAACAAGGTCGCTTTTATTGACGAGGCCCCGTCGATCTACAGCCATGCCGACTGGACCGAGAAAGAACGCGTCGATGCCGGCGCCATGACCAGCGATGTCGAACGCATGATCGAGTCGTTCACCACGGGCAAGATGCCCAGCACGATGATCGTCAACAGTCAGGCGTTCCAGCGCGCCGGCCTGATGGACTCACCGTATTACGAGAACTCGGAAGCGTTCGCCAAGGCATTCATCAAGACCAACATGACCGCCACCGGGCGTGTCATGTTCGACCACTTCACCAACGACTGGCGCGACGTGATCGCCAAACGCATCGACGTGCCGACCGCCATCTTTACCGGCGTCTACAGCGATTCGGCCGGCGGCCAGCGCTGGATCCATGCCGTGGTGCCCAACAGCGAGCTGCATGTCTACACGGCGCAAGAACAGGGCGACCACTTCCTGGCGTTCAAGAATCCGCTGAAATTTACTGCCGATCTCGACGCCTTCCTGAAGAAGTAAACAGCACCGCAGATTGCGCCAGTGTAGACATCAGGTCGACACTGTGGGGAGCTGCGCCCTGTTTATCGCCTTTCCTGCAGCCCTTAAGCTGGCAACGTCGCGATCCTGCCCGCCAGTCCGCCACGTCCCCCTTATTTCTGGAGTATCCATGTCTGTTGCAGCATCCATCCAAGCCCGTACGTCGTCCAGCAGCTACGACATCAATCGCACCCTGTCGCAATCCGAGATTGGCGCACTGATCGGTCTGACCACGCAGGCGCCATCCGCGTTCAATATGCAGAACTGGAAATTCGTCGCCGTGCACAGCCCGGAAGCCAAGGCGCGCCTGCTGCCGCTGGCCTACGGCCAGACGAAGGTCGTGGAAGCGGCCGTCACCTTCATTGTGTGCGGCACGTTGGACCAGCACCTGACCATGCCCGCCGCACTGGCGCCGACGCGCGACGCCGGCATCATCGACCAGGCCACCTACGATGGCTGGGTCGGCGCAGTGAACGATATGTACGCCGCCAACCCGGTCATGCAGCGCGACGAAGCGGTGCGCTCGGCCTCGCTGGCCGCGATGACGCTGATGCTCGCCGCCCAGGAACAAGGCCTCGTTTCCTGCCCGATGATCGGTTTCGATCCGGCCGGCGTCGCCGCAGCGTTCGAATTGGCCGCAACCGACGTGCCGGTCATGCTGGTCACGGTCGGCTACACCGGTCCGTCGAATTGGCCGAAGAAGCCGCGTAAGCCGGTCGCGGACGTTCTCGCGTTCGTCTGACGCTGCGCCCCGGCCCCTCACCGGCCCCGCATCCTGCCCCCGCTTTGCCGACACTGGTCACGAAAGCCATCCACATGATCAAGACTGCCCTCCTCTTTGCAGCCATGCTGCCGGGACTGGCCGCTGGCCAGGACGCACCGGCGTCGTTCAACCTGTCCGGCGTCAGCCTGCGCCCAAGCATCTACCAGGGCGCCACTGCCATGGAAGTGCGCATGCCGCCCGCCTCGTATCAGGACCCGGCCAGGGAAGCGCTGGCCGACCGCAACTTCATGGCGTGGTTACCGGTCGACTTCGGCGACGGTACGATCGAGGTCGACGTGGCCAGCGACCTGGCGCCGGACGCACCGGCCTATGCGCGCGGATTCGTCGGCCTGGCATTCCGGATCGACGCCCGGGGAAGCTTCGAAAACCTGTACCTGCGCCCGACCAACAGCAGCGCACCCGACCAGGTGCGGCGCAACCACACCATCCAGTACGCCGCGTATCCCGATTTCCGCTTCGACGGGTTACGCAGCCAGTTCCCCGAAAAATACGAGACCTGGGCCGACATCGGCACCGGCCGCTGGATGCATCTGCGCGTCGTGATCGCGGGAACGACGCTGCGGCTCTATCTCGACGGTTCGCCGCGCCCGGCCTTCATCGTCGACGACATGAAACTGCCCGCAACCCAGCGCGGCGGCGTCGGCATCTGGATCGAGTCGGGCACGGTTGCGCATTTCAAGAACCTGCGCATCGTGCCTGCAGCCAAACCATAGGCGCCGACCTCAGTCCAGCCGCCCTTCGCGGCCCAGCTTGACGAGCGTATCGACGACGTGGCGCACCTTCGGCCGCAGGTGCGATGTGCGCGGCCACACGGCATGGACATCGATTTCACGCGGCGTGCAGTCATCCAATACGGTAACCAGCTGGCCAGCGTCGATATACGGGCGCATCAGCGCAAGCGGCATCTGGCACAGCCCGATGCCGGCCACGGCCGCATCAAGCATTGCTTCGGCGTCGCTGATCTGGTGCGTCGGTGGTGGCGCCAGCCGCGCGGGCTGGCCGTTCTCGACGACATGCCAGGCCAGCGGGCGCCCGCGCCGATAGCCAACGATGCAGTCGTGCCGGGAGATATCGGCCAGCGTGTCAGGCAGGCCGTGCGTTTCGAGGTAGACGGGCGCTGCGCCGATGACCCAACGATGGCTGGTCAGGCGGCGCGCCACAAGGTCGCTCGAGTCTTCCAGGGTGCCGAAGCGGATCGCCAGATCGACGCCTTCCTCGACCAGATCGATGACGTCGTCGGTAAATGTCAGCGTCAACTGCAGTGCTGGGTAGGCTCTGGCAATGTCCAGGAGGATCGGCAGCATCACCTTGCGTCCGAACGCGGCCGGCATATCGATACGCAGCCTGCCGGCCGGTACCAGCAGCTTGCCCCCCAGGCTACCCTCGGCTTCGGCGATCCCTTCCAGCGCACGCGCGCAGACGGCGAAATAGGCTTCGCCATCGGCCGTCAACGCCAGGCGGCGCGTCGTGCGGTGAAACAGCTTGACGCCAAGACGCTCTTCCAGGCGGGCGACCGCCTTGCCGACGGCCGACTTCGAGATGCCCAGCATTTCGCCGGCCTGGGTAAAGCTGGACGCGCGCGCCACGGCGACGAAGGTGGCGATGCCACTGAGCGATTCGATTCCATCCATTGCACTGTATCCTGAGCTTCGATACCCAGATTGTAGATAAAAGGTTGACGCTGTGGCGAGCCCGAATCCGTTTATTCGCGTGGCGTGCGCGGTTAAGCTGTGTTTTTACCTAACAGGAGCACATCATGCCCGTCGTACGCGTAACCTGGTTTGAAGGCAAAGACGCTGAAGCGAAACAAAAAGTCGCTGCAGAGATCACCGAAAGCATCGTCAAGCACACCGGCACCGATGCCAATTACATCTATGTCGTGTTCGAGGACGTCAAGCCGGCCGACTGGGCCGGCGCGGGGAAGCTCTTTGGATAACGATCTGTTCTGGATATTCACGCTCGACGTCAAGCCGGGCCAGCTCGCACCGTTCAAGGCGCTGGTCAGACAAATTGTGGACGCCACCAGCCGCGAGCCCGGCACGCTGGCCTACCAGTATGCTGTGAGTTAGGACGAACAGACGGTCCATATCTTCGAGCGCTATCGCGATTCGGCAGCCTTCGTCTCTCACGTCGAGCAGACCTTCGGCGGCTTCTACGAACGGTTCCTGTCGTTCGTGACGGTACGCTCGCTGGTGGTGTACGGCGAACCGGACGCGCCGCGCGCGAAGCGCTGGACAGCTTCGGCTCCACCTATATGCGCCTGCTCGACGGCTTCGCGCGCTGAATAACCGGCCGCGTCATTCACAGGCCCGTCGCCTAGGATAAAGCCATTCAGTTAAGCAGGTTTTCGTAGCGCGTAACATAGCGGTTTGGTTTTGCCTTGACGGCCCGGTCGAATCGGGCCATTCGTCATTCAGAGTGCTGCGACTGGTCGATTGAGCGGTCACGCGGCCACCGTCGCCCTTGCGGCGGGCCGGGAACAACCAGGCAGCGGTATGTCAGGGCGCCTCGTGGTCATCGCCGGCGCCAACGGCGAGATCGCTGGCGCCGACCAGCTCTTCTATCTGACTCATCGTGTTGCGCACCAGGCTGTCATGCCGGCGGTCTGGATGTAATGCAATCCAGACATCGAGCGACAACGCAGGCTGGCCCGCTGACAGCTTCTTCAAGCGCGGGGCTTCGTCGCCGATAAAACAGGGCAGACCGGCGACGCCGATGCCTGAACACGCGGCCTCATATTGGTTACTTAGGTCCGTCACTTCACACACCACCCGACGCTCGCCTATGACTTCGTACAACCAGCGCTTATGCGCGAAATCGGCCTGGCGCCCGGTATACGCGATGAATTCCCAGGCCGCGGGTTGGCCCGCGTTCGGATAGTCGAGCGCCGCGTACAGGCCAAACTCCATTCGCCCGATCTTGCGCGCGATATCGGTGTCCTCAATCGGCGGCGACAGCCGCAAGGCCAGGTCGGCGTCGAGGCGCGACAGCGAAACGATCTGCGACTCGCTTAAAATGGACAGCTGGACCAGCGGATGGCGCTGCGACAAGCTGCGCAGGTTAGGCGCCAGTAAGTGGCGCGCCAGGATCGGCGGCGCCGTGATGACGACCTTGCCGTGCTCCTGCGACCGCGCGGCCAACGCGATGCGCTCGACCGCCAGTGCGCCAGCCTCGATGACAGCGACCTGTTCCAGCACCATCTTCCCGACCGCCGTCAGGCGGGACTCGCGGGCCAGGCGGTCAACCAGCCGGATCTTCAACGTCTCCTCGATGGACGTCAGCCGGCGGCTCACCGTGGCGTTGTCGACGCCCAGCGCGCGGGCGGCGCCGGACAGCGTGCCCGCCTCGGCGATGGCTTGAAAATAACGGAGGTCTTCCCAGTTCATCGTGCTTGCAAATATGCGGATAAGGTGTGCGGATTTGGGCATTGTCGCCCTTCGGCACCGACTATACACTGGACCGATGCCATTCCCGTGTACAAGCCGATGACCACACAATATGCTCCGTCTCTGATCGCGATTCACGTCGCCGCCTGCCTCGGTTTCCTGGTAGTGCAATTGGACGTCGGCGTCGTCAACGTCACCATTGGTGCACTGAAAAGCGCGTGTGATACCGCCCTCATGGGCCTGCAGTGGGTCATCAACAGCTACGCGCTGGTGGCATGTCGAACGCGATGCTGGTTTCATTCGTCAGCCTGTTGGCGAGCATCCTGATTGTTCAGAAAGTGCGGCCAGTCATCAAGCCGCAGCAACAGACACGAGCGAAGGCGACCCCAACCGGCGCCCTCCCCTTTTTTTTTCGCAACACAAGCAAGGAGTACACCATGCAAGACGAGATCTATTCAATCTACCATCTGTCGATTCACCCGTCCGATTTCCCGGCGTTCGAGCTTCAGGAGAATTACCGATGAAGCGCACGATTTCGACTACCATTTTCAGCGCAACTTGCTTACTCGCCGCCGTCGGCGCCCACGCCGCGCCACCCGTAACCGTCGTGAAAGCTGATGCAACCGTCGAAAGCAAACTGGATATGTCCAAAAAATCGACTGCAAACAACAAGATCAGCTCACTGGTCGCCATCGACTATCCAGACTTCACGAAGTTGCCCGAACACGTACGGGAGAAGTTTGACAAGATGCCGACCAAAGTGAATTTTTTCCGCATGCTCGGTTACAGCCCCGGCGCCTTTGTACCTGTAATTGACCTGACCAATGCGATTTTCAAAGATCTGACCATTTCCGATTATCACAAGGAGCTGCTGGTGTTAATGGTCGGCGCCCATGAACAAGCGGCCTATGAGTGGGAGCAGCACGTTTCAATTGCACAGGCCGCAGGCGTCCGTCCTGACCAGTTCATTGCAATCGCCGAGGGCACGCTGAACGACACCAAGGCATTTACCGACCGCGAACGGGTACTGCTCAGATTCGGCGCCGCCATCCTCGCCAATGGCAAAGCGCCGGGTGTCTTGTTCAAACACGCACGTGAGCACTTTTCGCTTCAGGAACTGAGCGATGCGATACTTGTCGTTGGATATTACCGGATGATATCGGCCCACATTCAGACGTTCAACATTGAGATTGATGCCCAACAGGATGGCAACTGGGTCAAAGGCTGAGATCACGCCTTTTGGCCGCGGCGGCAGCCGGGCTCCGGCACATCTGCGCAGCAGATGGCCAGCCGTGCGCGTCAGCCAGGGTAGGCGGCAATCGCCGCCGATTGTTCGATCTCCCCCGCAGGCGCGCGAGCTTGCGCGTGAGCTATTGCTGCGCATCGACACCGAACGGTAAGTGCGCGGCAACGGTCGCAGCACCGGCGTCCATCACCGAAGCTCTCGGCGATCTCGGTTTAGCACTGCCGGACGGGCAGACACCACATCATCACTTCCCTGCACTGCCAGCGGCTCAGGGAAGTGACTCGATCCAGTATCACGGCCAAGCCCAGTATCCGACGGCAATCAGGCCCAGTTGCGGCAAGGGCTCCGCCAGCGTGGTTTTGCGCTAAAGCAGCGTGCCGGTGGTGAGCTTGGTCGAGCCGCGAGCCATTCCTTCCATACGATGCCCGCGCCTGGTCTGCACGTATCGATGCCTGACGCCGCCCTCTCCTCGTACCAACACCCAGCCAGACGGCCGGAGTCGTAAGCGCGCCCTTGACGACCATCTGTCAGCAGCTATCGATGTTATGAACTCGGCGTAATGTGTTTTCTTGCGTTTGCGTCGGCGTTCGGTGTCTTAATGCCAGTACCGCTCGCTCACGGCCGGCGAGGACTCTCCGGCGGCCCGAGAAAGGTCGGTTTCAGTCCCCCCGAGATTAACTACCATCTTCTGCACCACCAGGCCTGGGTCGACCACCCAGACCTTAGGCGTTTTCGCACCAGGTTTGTCGATCTTGTGCGTGGTCGTAAACGTTGCCGCCCCATCGCTGACGATTCTGGACCAGTGCTGTTCGGATTCGACGGCGTGAACATCGACGATCTGCGGCGCCTCGTCATCGATCGACACGGCAAAGCGCAATCCCTGCCCCGGCTGGAACTTGAACGTCGGCGCCAGGATCGTCTGTATCTTCACCTCGCCGGCGGTGGCCACCTGCATGCGGTACTCCAGCCGCATGCCCTCGCGGCCCGGCGAGAGCGCAGTCGCATCGACCGGCAGCGTCGTCATGCCAGGCCCGGTGAGGCCATGGTCCGGCACCAGCAGCCACTGCCGGCCCTTCGGCGACACGGCGTTCGTATGGTTGGCGGCTTTGATCGACACCTCGCGCGTGAACTCTTCCGAAAACAACCGTCTTTCACGTGCCATTCAATACCTCCGACGGGGACATGATACCTATCGAAAGTGTCCGAGCTGGTAGGGGAAGGTCACTCGTCATTCAGTGGCCATTCCATTCGTTCAATACTTTCTCTGCCCCCCGATCAGCTGCGTTGCTGGCACGCAACTTCAACATTGACACCGTCAGGGTCAAGCACGTACGCAGCATAGTAATTCGCATGGTAGTGCTGGCGGATACCTGGCGGACCATTGTCACGTCCTCCTGCCGCCAATGCTGCTTCATAAAAGGCATCGACGAGCGAGCGGGCTTCTGCTGCGAACGCAATATGCGTTCCTTTTCCGTGCGGCTCTCCTTCATGCAACCAGAGACAGGGGTAGCCGTTAGTTCCCAGACCATGGCGGTTGCCCCCCGTCCGCGTGCCCTCGGGTCCAACGGTGATTATCAATTCGAATCCGAGCGGCGCGAGCGCCCGCTCGTAGAAGAGTCGTGAAACCTCTGTATCTCGAACTGCGAATTCAATGTGGTCGATCAAGCTCATGTCTATCTACCCCCTCGATAACAAAAGCGCCTCGAATGATTGCGCGGCAAGTGTCGCAGCCGCCCGCAAGCGTGGGCGCGAAAGGCCCATCCGCGCGGTCGCCGAGAGCCCCCTTAGCGTGATCACGACATAATCTGCCAACACCCTCGCATGCTTCGGGTCATGTTGCGAAATGAAGCGCTCAATGAAGGCAGCGGCCGCGTCGCCATGCGCTTTAGCCAACACGCGGGCTTCCTGATCGTCCGCCCCCATGCCTTCTGTGACCATACAGCCGCGTTTGGTCTTGGATTTGCTGTAGATGTCGGTTGCGTGCATGATGAGCTCGCTGATCCCGTCAATCAAGGGCCGACCAGGCACCAATATCCCTGCGCCGGCCAAGCTTCCCTCATCAACGTACATGGAGAGACAACGCTCGAACAATCCTGCCTTGCTTCCGTACGCCGCGTACAGACTTGGCGGATTGATATCAAGTGCCCGGGTCAGTTCGGCCACACCCACGGCATCGTACCCGTACTCATGAAACAGCTCCTTGGCGATGGCAACCCCCGCCTGGCGATCGAAGGCCCGGCGTGGCGGCCTGCTCTTCGTCGTACCAGCAGCTTCAAGCTCCTCTACCGGTTCTTTTTTTCTGATCATGGCAATCCTGATGACGTATGCGAGCCGGAATTATACAATAATGTGTAGTAATCACTAAAGCAGCGCCGCCCGGGACTGCTCAAACCGCCGCAAGTCGATTACGACAAGCGGTCCACTGGCGGTTCGGCTGGACGGCCATCGCCCTGCCCCCTGCCTTGCAGCGATGCACGGACAAGCAGGAACCGCTGCGCGAGATCCCGTCGACCGTGTCGCCCGAGCGAGAACGAATCAGGTTTGCGACGCGCCACCGTCGGCAAAAAGTTCTACGCCGTTGATATAGCTAGCGGCGTCGCTGGCCAGGAATGCGACGGCCGAAGCGATTTCTTCCGGTTCGCCAATCCGTCCCAGCGGGCTTTTATCACGCAGGAACGCCAGGCCTTCCTCGGCATGCTCGCCAAATGCTGTTCGTAGCGATTCCGTGTTCGTCGGGCCGGGGCTGAGCAGATTGATACGAATACCCGAGCCCTTCAATTCCGCGACCCAGCTGCGTACCATGTTGCGGATAGCAGCTTTTGTTCCGCCATAGATGCTCATCGTCGGACCGGGGTCCATCGAAGCGCTCGAACCAACGATCACCACGCTCGAACCGGCGCCGAGCAGTGGCAACGCCTCTTGAATCGTCAACACCACGCCTTTGACGTTCGTGGAAAACTGCTGATCCATCTGGTCTTCGGTGATCTGTCCCAATGGGGCATGGACACCTCCTCCGGCGTTCGCAATCAGGACATCAATGCGACCGAATCGCTCGCGCACTTGCACGTAAAGCGCCTTGAGACTGGCCGCCTGTCCCACATCTGCGGCGAACCCGACCGTGGAGCCGCCAATCGCGGCCACCGCCTTGTCCAGGGCATCCTGACGCCTGGCGGTAACGACGACGACGGCGCCTTCAGCGGCCAATTGCTTGGCGATCGCGAACCCGATCCCGCTGCCGCCGCCGGTGACGACCGCGATTTTCCGCTTGAGGTGGAGATCCATATACTTTTTCCCTGGTTGTTTGTAGTGATCGTTATAATACACGTTTTAGCGATCGCTAAAAAGAACACGCGTAAAATTAGTGATCGCTACAAGGAGTTGCCGCAGCTCGACCCGGCATATGCCACGACTTGATCTCGACAGGAATCGACACATGACCGATGCTTCCAAACACTTGCCCTCTCTCGTCTCCGAGTCCGTGCATCCCCTTGCGCCCGGCGCGCCCCTGCATACCGGATCCGAGTTTCCCTTATCTCCTCTCTACGACGCGGCGACTCACGACGACAGGGAATTCAACCGGCAGTTCAGCCACGGCTTTCATACGGTGGACGGCCTGCAGATGCACTATGTCATTGGCGGACAAGGTCCTCGCACCCTGCTCTTCTTCCACGGCTTCCCGCAAAGCTGGTATGAATTCAAGGCGATCCTGCCCCACTTTCTCGCCGATCACACGGTGATTGCGATCGACCTGCCGGGCCTCGGCGACACGACCGGCGAGATCCGCAGTTTCGAAAAATTCGAACTGGCGCGTCATGTGCGAGCTCTGCTGGAGCATCTTGGGCGGGTTCGTGCGCTGCGCCTGGTCGCGCATGACTTTGGCTCGAGCCTGGCCTTTGCGTTTGCCGCCAGATACAGGGACGCCGTCGAAGGACTGTTTTTCATGGATTTTCCCGTCGTGGGAGGATCACTGATGTTCGAGAAGCTCAAGCCGCTTTCCTTCCACTTCTCGTTTTTCCAGCAAAAGCCACTGGCGGAGATTCTGGTCGAAGGCAGGGAGAGGCAGTTCCTGGAGTATTTTTTCGACGCCTTGACGCCCAACCCGGGAGCGATCTCGCAGCAAGAACTCGATGAGTATGTGCGCGTCTACTCGCGCCCCGGCGTCTGGCGCAACGGCATGGAGTGGTATCGGGCATGGCCAGCCGATGAGTTGGCGAACCGAAAGGCAATGCAGGACAAACTGGCGATTCCGGTCCGGACCGTGACACAGTCCGCCTTGTTCGATGTGTTGCTGGCCGCCGTCCGCGACGCCGCTCCGCTGGCCACTGGCATCGACGCCCCTGGTGCCGGGCACTGGCTGGTCGAAGAACGTGCAGGGCTTATCGTCGAGGAAATCAGGAAATTCTACGGCGGCCCGCACGCCCGCTGACCAATACCCCTGGCACTACGGCCAGGGGTAGGCCTGTGGGCATAAGCTGCGCATCCGTCCAGGCTGACTGCGGCGTAGTGCGCTGAGCTTACTATTCGAGATCCGCATCGATGCGCTCGATCAGGCCCGCACTGTCGATCCTGATGCGGAGAGACCCGATCTCATGTCCGAAGTTGCCGGTGAAATCGATACGTGCGATGGCCGAGCAATCGCCGATCCGTTCAAGCGAGAGTAATTTGCTCATGGTTTTATAGCCGACGAAAAACTCCTGCACATAACGACGGACGCCCGCTTTCCCTGCAAAGGATTGCCCGACCGAGGCGTCCTCGATCACGGCTTTCGAGCCGAACAATGCCAATATTCCTTCGACGTCGAAGGCGTTGGCGGTCTCGATGAATGTATCGACAATCTTGTCCATGACTGCACTTACACGTCGACGATGGTCGTATCCGCAATGGTCTCGGCAAAGCCACTGCCGAACAGTAGCGCAGGCGTCTGAAACCCCGGGCGGTCCTCGCCCATCAGAACGCGCCGACCTGCCTCTGCGGCTGCAATGGCCGTGAAGGTGTAGCCGTTGACCGTATCGAGGATCGACCGCACGATGTTGCCGTCTGAATCGACAGCCTCGACAACCGCCTGATAGCGGTTTGCTGTCCGCTCCTGCTCACTTGGTCCATCCGGAAGCGCAGCCAGATCACCCTGCGGAAATCCGGACCCTGTCAGGTGGACGAACGCTTCGATGTCAGGCACTCCTGTGGCGCGCCAGATCGTGATGAGATCGGGAAGCGTTACCTGGAAGCAGTCGACTAGCCCCTTGCCGAAGTCGAGTTTTGTCACCGCCCCGGCGCCTCGCGCGACGAGCACGCCGCCGACGCGCGCGAGGGTTTCGGCGGTCACGCTGCCCATCGCACTGAGGGCCGAGCCGCGCGACAGGCCGCCCGAAACGTGCATAGCCACCCTGATGCTGGAGGGACTGTTGGTTCTTGCGACGACGTGGCCGGCAAGACAACCGAGCATCGCAACGCTGCCGCCGCTGCCCGGCAGGAGCATCACGCCCGCAGCCCTGGCCTGACCGTCCAGCTCTTCGGCCAGGCGATAGCTGTCGAGTTCTGCTGCAACGTCGAGATAATGCACGCCATTGCGAATACTGGCTCTCATGAGAACATCGGCAGTCGTCGAAAACGGTCCCGCGCAATTGAGCAGGACACCAACGCCGCTGAACGATCGATCGACCGCAGCGATGTCTTCCAGGGGGAACACCCGGTACTCCACGCCGAGACTTGCTGCGAGCGTTGAAAGGGCCTCTTCATTGCGTCCCGCCACGATCAGCGGCGTACCCGCCGCCGATGCATGTTCCGCCGCCATGCGCCCGGTGTAGCCCGTCGCGCCATAGATCATCAGTTTTTTCATATCAGTGCTGCCATTCCTTGTGGACGAATTCGAGGCTGTAGCCGTCGGGGTCGCGGACCTGGGCCGCGTAATAGCGCGGGTCATAGTGCAGTTGCGGCCCGGGTCGGTGGATCTCGGTGGCAGCCGCAGCGATTGCCGCCGCGAAGGCCGCGTCGACCGCCTTCTTGCCATCGGCGACGAAGCCGATGTGCGCGGCGCGCCCTTCTACCGTGCCGGCGCGCAGCCAGAAGAACACGCGACCGTTGGCGCCGAAACCCTTGAGATCGGGATGGCCGGGCGGGCCCTGCCGGCCGTCGTAGTCGATCACGTGCGCTATGCCGAGGGGAGCGAGTGCCTTCTCGTAGAAGGCGACCGAGCGAACCAAGTCGCTAACGGACAGAAAAACGTGGTCGAGCACGATGTCGTCTCCTCGATTCAGATGATGTATCCGCCAGCCACTTCGATGTTCTGGGCATTGATCCAGCGGTTCTCGTCGGACAGCAGACCGGCGATGACGCCGCCGATCTCTTCCGGCTCGCCAACCCGGCCAAGTGCGGTCTGGTCCGCAAGCAAGGCCTCGAACTCCTCGCTCAGCCCACCGCCAAGCTCGGTGCGGATCGCGCCCGGAGCGATCGAGTTCGCCCGTATCCCGCGCGTGCCGAATTCCTTGGCCATGTAGCGTGTGAGAACCTCCAGGCCGCCCTTGAATGCGGCGTAAGGCGCAACGCCTGCCGTAGCGACGCGGCTCGTCGCGCTGGTAACGTTGACCACGTGGCCGCCGCCCTCCAGGATCGGAAGAAGCGCCTGCGTCAGGAAGAAAGGGCCTTTGAGATGGACCTTGAACAATCCGTCGAACTGCTCTTCCGTGACATCGGCGATCGGGGCATACAGCCCGTACCCGGCGTTATTGACCAGGACGTCGAATGTTTTCCGTTTCCAGACAGCCTCGAGCTGCGCCGAGACAGCCTTGCGGAAAGCCGGAAACGATCGGCTGTCACCGACGTCGAGCTTCAGAACGGCGGCTCTCCCGCCAATGGCGGCGATGGCTTCCGCCACCTGATTCGCCTTTTCCGGACTGCTGTTATAAGTGATGATCACGCCCATCCCGCGCCTGGCGCATGCCAGTGCGGTGCTGGCCCCGAGGCCGCGGCTGCCTCCCGTCACGATCACAATCTTCATCGATTCCTCCGGTGTATTTGGTGAATCGATGATAGGTCGGCCGACTTCCGGGCGCCGGTCATTTTCTGCTCGAAGCTTGCCTATTTCTGCTTTTCCATTGCACGCCAAAACCAGCAATGTTAGTGTGGAACCATGGAACCACAATTGCAAGAACTGAGAGTGCTGGCCGCACGGGCCGAGAATCGCCGCACGGAGACCGGCATACCCCGTGTCGCCATGGTCCAGGGAGAAATTCCCGAGCACGCCCTGTCGGCTGTCTACGCGCCCATGGTCAACTTGATTCTGACAGGATCAAAAACGATGACGGTAGGCGAGCGCACCTTCCACTACGACCCGGCAACCTACTTCGTCATGTCCGTGGACCTGCCTGCCGTCGGGTCGGTTCATCCCGCAGCGACGGGCGAGCCGTACCTGGCCGTCAGCCTGACGCTCGATGCGGCTATCGCCGCAGCCCTCATCCACGATGCGGCACCGCAGACAGGCGGCATGCTGCCCAGTCCCGGCTTTTCTGTCGCACCGGTTAGCCGGGAACTGCTCGACGCCTGGATTCGGATGCTGCGCCTGATTGACCGCCCCGACGAAATTCCGGTCCTCGCTCCGGCCTATGAACGTGAAATACTGTTCCGCGTGCTTCAGGGACCGCTCGGGTGGATGGTGCGCGACATCGCTTCTCCAGATACGGCGCTTTCACGTATTGCCGTAACCATTAATTGGATACGTCGCAATTTTTCTCAGCAGATGAGGGTGGAGGCGCTGGCCGAGATGGCAGCGTTGAGCGTTTCGGCATTTCATCGCCACTTCAAGGCGGTGACGGCCCTGAGTCCGTTGCAATACCAAAAGCGCATCCGTTTGTTACATGCACGGTCGTTATTGATCTCGGGGCAAGGCAGCGCAACATCGATCGCCTTCGGGGTCGGCTACGAAAGCCCTACTCAGTTCAGCCGCGAATATGCCCGCTTGTTCGGCCTTCCTCCCTCCAAAGACCTGGCGAAAGCCGCTCAGTTACGCAGGGGCTCTCAGGACGGCCACCCACGCGCAGCGGCATCTGCTGACCAGACGAGAGCTCAATGACGATCTGCAGGACACACAGCCAGCCGCTGCGGCCAATGCCGCGACCGTGCCTTCGACAAAGAACTCGAGCCGTTCGGCATCAAGGGCGACGCTGTCGAACCGGGTCATGTACATACCGACCTCAATGGCACCACCGGCGTTCTCACGAAGCCGGCGCTCCGGACACTGGATTGCCCTACATAACGTGGAGAGATGGTAGTGTCAGTTGGGCCTGGATGACTGTAATCGTTCTGGTATCTCTGGCAAACTTCGACCCTGACACCCAAGGCGATTCACATAGAATCTAACTGTTTTGTCCACCATCCACATTGAGCGTGGCGCCAGTGATGTACGCAGCGTCAGGGCCTGCCAGGAACGCCACAGCACCTGCGATTTCCTGCGGTTGTCCATAGCGGCCCAGTGCCGTCATCTGTTTGACCATCGGCGCCACGTCGCTCGTTTCCGGATTCATCTCGGTATTGATTGGACCTGGTTGAACCGTGTTCACCGTGATGCCACGCGCACCGAGCTCGCGTGCCCATGCGCGGCCATACGCTGCAACAGCTGCCTTGCTGGCAGCATAGTCGCCAATGCCGGGGAACGGTACGCGCGTGGCGAACATGGTGCCAATCGAGACGATCCGCCCGCCATCCGACAAGAGCGGCACTGCTGCCCGCACTGCGGCGACCACGCCGCCGACATTGACCGCATGCTGGCGTTCGAGTGCTGCCATATCGGCGGCAGGGTCGCCGATCATGCCGGTGACGAAAACGCCGGCGCTGTTGACCAGGATATCGAGGCGTCCAAATTGCGCATTTACCTTCTGGACCGCGGCGGCAACTGACACAGGGTCGCCCTGGTCGGCCATCATCGCCAGTGCCGTGCCACCGACGGCTTGGATGTCACGTGCGACCACGGCGGCGCGGTCCGGTGAATTAGCGTAGGTGAAAGCAACCTGTGCGCCGTCCGCAGCGAGGCGTCTGACAATGGCGGCGCCGATGCCTCGCGAGCCGCCGGTGACCAGTACAACCTTGCCTTTGAGGGGTTGGTTCATGATGTTTCCTTTTGTTTGAAGTTATCGCTGCACGGAATATGTAGCGCGTAAGATCATCATAATTAAAGCACTGATAGGGATAAACCAGTGATTCAGGTATCCAATATCCCTATATGAGTTACAATCTGCTGCATGGACTATTTTCTTTCGGTACAAGCTTTTAACCGCATCGTCGACACCGGCAGTTTCGTCAAAGCGGCAGCCCAGCTGAACGTGCATCCGAATGTCGTCACCAAACTGGTACAGCAACTAGAGGCGCATCTGCGCGTCAAACTACTTAACCGCACGACGCGCCGCGTGACGCTGACCAGCGAAGGCAGCCTCTATCACGAGCGCATGCGCAGAGTGGTCGACCAGTGGCTGGAAGTGGAAGCCGAGATATCCGTATCGCAGCTTGATCCGCGCGGCAAAATCCGCGTCGATATGGGCACGACGATCGCGTCGCTCATCGTGATTCCGGCCTTGCCGGCGTTTCACGCGCGTTATCCGTCTGTGCAAGTCGACATCGGCGCCAGCGACCGCACTGCCGACCTGGCAGCCGAGGGCATCGACTGCGTCATCCGTGGCGGTGAACTGCCCGATTCGGCACTGGTGGCACGGCGCCTCGGCAGCCTGCCGTTCGTCACATGTGCAACGCCAGCTTATCTGACGGCGCATGCGCCTTTGACCGAGCCTGCGCAATTAGAAAACGAACACACGCTGGTGCGCTACTTTTTCTCGCCATCTGGCAAGTACAACAGGCTCGCATTTGCCAAGGACGCAAGCCAAGTGATGGTAGAAGGAACGCATGCGGTCGCTGTCAATGACAGCAATGCGTATCTTGCCGCAGGGCTCGCCGGATTGGGCGTCCTGCACACGCCGCGTTTCATGGTGCAGGCGCAACTAGAGGCCGGCACGCTGGTGCCAGTGCTGGAAGACTGGACGACGCCGGCCAATACTCTGTCTGTCGTGTACATGCCGAACCGGCATCTGAGCGTGCGCGTGCGGGTGTTCGTTGAGTGGCTGGTCGCGCTGTTCAACAACCATCCGCATGTACTGCGCTGACCACGCAGATGGCAGGCTAATCAAGCATGAAGGCGACGCCTGGTGCGGCAACCGGCACCACAGGGTCCCGCACGCAGCGCCATGCGATGAAGGCTGCCACGCCAGCCAGCGCGGCGCCGCCGACAAATGCTGCTGGCAACCCTGAAACATAGTTCCCCGGCACTGCTGTCAGCGCATAGATTGACGTCATGACCGCAATGCCGAGCGCGCCAACAAGCTGTTGGTCCATCTGTAGCAATCCGGATGCCGCGCCAGCATGCTGCACCGGTATCCTGCGCATGATCGCCACGGTTCCCGCCGCAAACACTAGCGCGATGCCGGCCGTATGGACCAGCAAGGCGGGCAAGACGCCGGAAAGATAGTCGTCATGCGCACCCGGCCGCGCAAAGCCGGCCAGGCTTGCAGCCACCAGACCGCAATGATCGGCGGATAGCCCAGCACACGTTGAAAATACTGCACCAGCATGAACAGTACCGCAAAGTGCACCCCCACGATCAGGGCCATGACAGCAAGTGCGCCTGAACGGGAGCGGTAGCGTAGCAAGCGCAGGTCGAGCAGCGGCTGCCGGTGAACCTGCTCGATGCGCAGGAATGCCAGGAACAGGGGCGCCGTCGCCGCAAAGGAAAAAATTGTCTCATGGGCCCTCCAACCATGCTCCGCCGCACTGATGAAACCGTACACCAGCGCGATAGAGCCCAGCGTGGCGCTTACCGCGCCGGCGATATCGAGGCGTGCCCGCTGCGCTCTGGTCTCGACGACCACCCGGCCAACGGCCAGGATGACGATCGTACCCGGCGGAACGTTGATCAGCAGCGCCCAGCGCCATGAGAAGAACTCGGTCAGCAGCCTCCAAAGTACCAACCCCGCCGACGCCCCAACCGACGACACCGCGATGAACAGTGTCATTCCGCGCGCCTGCTCTTTCTCGTTGCTGGCGATTGCCATCACGAGCGCCAGTACGCTTGGTCCCGCCAGCGCCGCGCCGATACCCTGGAGTACTCGGGCGGCGATCAGCAGTCTCGGTGCGTGTGCCAAGCCACCCATCAAAGACGCCAGTACGAAGACAAAGACCCCGCGCGAAATGCCCGCGGCTGCCCCAGCATGTCACCCAGTCTGCCGCCAAGGAGCAGCAAATCGCCGAACGCCAGACCAAAGGCATTGAGCACCCAAGTCAGGCCGGCCGGGTTGAACCCGGGATCGTGCTCAATGCGCGGGAGCGCTACCACCACAATCAAGAGGTCCATGGCAAACATGAACTGCCCGGCCACGATCGTCAGCAACGCCAGTCCACGCCTGCGGCGCGTTGGTGCGGCATGCGCGATGGCGCTGCCAACTTCGTCGATCGCCTTGGTGGCTTCCTGCGCGCGTGGCCTAGTAGCCGACACCACGTACGCCACCGGCTGCACGCAGCGATTCGCCGGTGACCCAGTGCGCGTCCTCCGAAGCCAGGAAGACGGCGACCAGTGCAATATCTTCGGGTTCACCGAAACGTCCCAGCGGGGTACCGGCCAGGATCTTCTCACCCAGCTCCCCAGCAAAGTTGCCCTTGGTAGCCGGCGTATTCGTGTGGCCTGGCAGGATCGAATTGACGCGGATCTTGCGCGCCCCTAATTCGCGGGCCAGCGCGAAGGTCATCGTATCCACTGCCCCCTTGGTTGCTGCGTAGACGCTCGATGCCAAGTACGGATCGGTGCTGAGGATCGAGCTGATGTTAATGATGCTCCCACCTGTTTCCGGAATATGCTTCACCGCTTCGCGAATGCCCAGGAAGTAGCCCAGCACGTTGACGTTGAACTGCTTGTGGAACGCTTCTTCGGTCAGGCCGTCGATCATTTCGAAGACAGCGACTCCCGCATTGTTGACCAGCACGTCCACCTTGCCATGGTCAGCCTTTACCTGGTTGAACATGCGCGCCACGTCGACCGCGTTACTCATGTCCGCCTGGATGGCCATGGCGCTGCCGCCTGCGGCGGTAATCGACGCGACCACTGTCTCGGCGCCGCTCTGGCTGCTTGAATAATTGACGATCACCGTCGCACCCTCGGCCGCCATGGCGATGGCGATGCCTGCGCCAATGCCGCTCGATGCACCGGTTACGACGGCAGTTTTTCCCTGCAGTTTCAGTTGTGTATTCATGACCTGTCCTCTCGATTGGCGATGTATGTCCGAGACCATATGGGCTCGTTGACAAGGCATCAGCGTACGCGTCCACGCCACAATTTATCTGCCGAATACTCGCACATGCTTGCCTATTCCTCGCACCGGCAATTCGACGGCAAGTCCGGGTGCTATATTGGATGCATGGAAAATTCAATGGACGAACTACGCGCCATCGTCATGCGCGCGGGCGACAAATGGACCGCCACCGGCTTGCCCCGAGTATCGATGGTGCGGGCCGAGGCATGTTCCGACCAGGTCTATGAACCAATGCTGCACCTGGTACTACAGGGAACCAAGAGCCTGTCGATTGGCGACCAGATCCTGCGCTTCGCACCGGCCACATACTTCGTCGTCCCGGTTGACTTGCCGGCCCTTGGACAGGTGAGCGGTGACGCGCCGGGAGAAGCATTTCTTGCACTTTCCCTGATACTGGACTCCGGAATTATCTCGGCGGTAATGGCTGACGTCAGCCAGACTGATAACGACGGGGTTGGTAAAACCTTCGCGGTGAGCGCGGCTGGTCCTGAACTGATCGACGCCTGTTTGCGCATGATGCGGCTGGTCAACCGTCCGCAAGATGCGGCATTGCTGGCACCGATGATCGAGCGTGAGATTCTCTTCCGCGTTCTGCAAGGTCCTCAGGGCGGCATTCTGCGCCAGATTGCATGTCCTGACAGCCGGCTATCGCAGGTGCGCCGCGCGATTGACTGGATTCGGCTGCATTTCGTCGAACCCTTCCGTGTCGAGCAGCTTGCCGCGATGTCAGGGATGAGTGTAGCGGCATTCTACCGGCACTTCCGCGCAGTTACGGCGATGACGCCGATCCAGTACCAGAAGCGGCTTCGCCTGCTGAAGGCGCGCCGACAATTGCTGTTCGAGCCGCATGACGCTGCCTCGGTTGCTTTTTCTGTCGGTTATGAGAGCGCGTCACAATTCAGCCGTGAATATGCGCGAATGTTCGGCATGCCGCCAGTGCGCGACGTGGCGCGATTCAAAACGCCGGACGGGTCACCCGATCCTCGCACGGACACGAGGACGAGACTGGCGCCAGGTCCGGTCAGGCCGTCCAACCAGTAGTGCAGATATCAGCATTGCCCCCCCGACGTTGGCGGAGGCTAGCGTCGGCGATTCAGTCCGGTTCGCATTCGCAGTCGAACCTACGCTACTCGAGACGAGGCCTGGCCTGGCCTGGCAGGATATCTCCAACTATATCGAGATGTTCTTCAAGCCGAAGCGCAGGCACTGCTCCACCAATGACCTGTCGCCGGTTGAGTACGAAAAGCAGTATTTCCGGCGGTTCTCGAGTGTCGAGAAGATCTGTGGTGATTCAACCGGTTGTGTTTTGGAAGAGCTCAGCCGATATCCTCAAGCTGAAAAATCATGAAATCGTTGTTTGCATCCTTCGCCGCGTCCGCCACTAGCTGATCAAGATTGCTCTACGGAGCCCCTGAACGAACAAGGCGTTCATCCTGACCTCGACAACAGGGCGCCCTTGCAGCAACGTGGCAGGTTACAAAGAAAATGTCGGCCCAACTTCCGTCTTCCCTCTTTCGTCTTCCGTCGTCCGTCTTCCGGATTCGACACCATCCGGGAGATTGATAGCGTTGACGCCAATCAGATTGCCATTATCAAGGTGACGAAGCTCGACGATTCAATTATCCTGCCTCGACGGGCCGACATGAAGAGAGGATTTCGATACATGTAGTTCACGGACCCAGCCCCGTATCGCCTCTCTAACGGTCTCGGTGGCAGCCGCTTTCACGACAGGCTTAGGCGCAATCTCGTTACATGATAAAAAAGGGGCAGGCGCTAGTCGGGCAGGAGGCTTTCGGCTGGAGGAAGGATACGGCCTCATCAATCGAATTCTCTTATCGCATCTTTAACTCGATTTCTCGCACGCGGACTCTCTGGCGGTCCAAGATAGGTCGGTTTCAGTCCGCCAAGATTGAGCACGATCTTGTGCACCACAAGGCCCGAGTCGATCGCCCATACCTTAAGCGTTTTCACACCCGGTTTGTCGATCCTATGCGTGGTCGTAAACGTTGCCGCCCCATCGCTGACGATCCTGGACCAGTGCTGTTCGGATTCGTCGGCGTGAACATTGACGATCTGCGGCGCCTCGTCATCGATCGACACGGCAAAGCGCAAACCTTGCCCCGGCTGGAACTTGAGCGTCGGCGCCAGGATCGTCTGTATCTTCACCTCGCCGGCGGTGGCCACCTGCATGCGGTACTCCAGGCGCATGCCCTCGCGCCCCGTCGACATCGCTGGCGCATCGACCGGCAGCGTTGTCATGCCGGAGCCGGTGCGGCCATGATCCGGCACCAGCAGCCACTGCCGGCCCTTTGGCGAAACGGCTTTCGTATGGTTGGCGGCTTCGATCGACACCACGCCATTTGTCTCGACGAAAGCGCCCTCCTCCGCCGAGCGCAGCTTGGTCAACGGCAGCTTGACCCGTGCCTTGGCGCCGTTCGGGCCGATCACGGTCAGTGTCGCCACGTCGGCGCTTGCCGGAACCTCGGACCATCGAACATTCACCACCACACGCTCCTGACGCTTGACGGTGCCGCTCCGATGGCTGATCGTCACCCATGGCTGGTCGCTCGTGATACTGTAGTGAAACGGTGCTAAACCTCGATTGAAGACCTCGATGAAGCGCGGCTCCCGGTCGAAGGGATTCAAGGCCGGCAGCGTCAAGTCCGGTTGCCCCCAGCGCGGCCACGCATGTTCAGCACCTTCGGCCGCCACGCCCATTTCGGCTTGCTGAGTAGGCTGGATTTCGCTCACCGGAGGCATCACGTTGCGCGGCGGTTCATTCCAGAAGGTGTACCCCAGGTGCCGCTGCGACATCATGTGGTTCCATTTGCCGCCAGCAAGGTCTTCGTGATACCGGCGGGTCAGCTCGGCATCTTCGCGGAACAATGTGCGGACGCGCTCGGCCACGTCGTTGGCGGAGGTCCTGCCTTGCGCAGCGTAGAGACGGTTGAGCGCCGAGGCCACATACATCTCATTGACGATCGCGCCCGCCTTGGCCGGATGCAGCACCAGCTGGAAAAACGCGTCGCGCTTCTCCTTGGGAAGCTTGTCGTGGATCTGCTCGGCACGCGCGGCGATTGCCTTGTAATCGGCCACCACACGCTCGGCTTCGTTGAAATTGAGCAGGCTGTAGGTGCTTGGTTCGAGTTGTTCGGGTTTCCTGCGTCCGTTGTACTTGGTGTATTTGGCGACAATGTCGGCGATATCGGCTGCGAACTCGTTGCCAAACTCACGCGCGGCCCACAGTGTCAGGTATTCCGGCAGGCGCTCGGCCGGCCATCTGGCCGGGTTCCAGGCGTAGGTGAGGAAGAACTCGATCGGCACTTCCATCGGTTTCAGATCGCCGACATTGACGATCCACAAGCGGTCCGCTTCGTGCTTCCATGCCAGGTGCATCTGTTCCCAGATCTTGGGAATCGGCGTCACGTTCAGCCATTTATACGACCGCGGCCCGCCTACGTAGTCAAAGTGGTAGTACACGCCGGCACCGCCCGAACGCTTCCGCTCGGCCTTGGTCGGCAGGCGGCGGATATTGCCCCAGTTGTCATCGCACCACAGCAAGGTGACGTCATCGGGCACGCGCATGCCCTTCTCATAGTATTCCTGCACCTCCTTGTACAGTGCCCACAGTTGCGGCACTTTCGTCACGTCCGGATTCGCTTGCTTGGCAATAATGTCGCGCTGGTCGTCGACAATCTTCTCCAGTAGCGACACGTTCGACTCCGCCGACATCGGCTCGTCGCCGTCGCCGCGCATGCCAAGCGTGACGACCTTCTCGAGCGACTTCGTGCTGCGTATTCCCTCAGTCCAGAAATTTTCCAGCGTCTCGGCGTTGCGGCTGTAGTCCCAAGGACCCTTGCCGTAGCGGCCCCACTCCTGGTGCGCGCGCATCATGGGCTCATGGTGCGATGTGCCCATCACGATGCCGTAATCGTCGGCCAGCTTGCCGTTGGCCTTGTCATCGTCGTAGAAAGCGTTGTTCCACATGGCAGGCCACAAATAGTTGCCGCGCAAGCGCAGGATCAGTTCAAAGACTTTCGCGTAGAATTTGCTGTTGTAGTCGCCGTATTTTTCCTTGACCCATCCGGTCAGTGCCGGCGCTTCGTCGTTGAGGAAAATACCCCGGTACTTCACCACGGGCGCATCATCGATGCGCTTGGGCGCCGCAATGCTTACTTGCGTACGTTTGTTGACAGGAACGTCTGCCCAGAAATGCCAGGGTGAGACGCCGATCTGTTCAGAGATCTCATAAATGCCATAGATGGCGCCCCGCTTATCGCTGCCGGCCACCACGAGCGCGCGTCCGACACCGGGCATCGGTTGCTCGACCGTCTGCACCAGGTAGCCTTCCCATTTTCCCTTGATGCCCGAGACATCGAGCTTGCCGCTTGTGACCATGTTGTCGATTAGTGCGCTTTTGCCGATGGTGCCGACGATCACTACCTCGGCGCCACTGACCAACATCGATGTATTCAGAACTGGCCTGATGCTTCCGACCTTCTCGATATCGCCCTGCAGGTCTGCAGCCGCACGCAACACGCCAACGTGATCGGTCGGGTCGACATAGATCGGTGCGGCACGGGCGGACTTGATCAAGGAAACGCTGCCAGCCTGCGCGGCCTGGAAGCTGACGATGTCCGGCTTGCCCAAGGCATGGGCCGGTTGGATCAGCGCCAACGATGCCGCCAGCATGGTGCAAGCACGGATAACTTTCATAGTCTTGTTTGGATTTGCCACAGAAGATCGTCTCATTTCACAACGTAATGATTGCGCTATCAGTCTTGTAATAAGCATGTTGTGGCGAACGCATTGTCGGCCTGCCAGAGGGAGCCCATTGCAGGGAAGTGGCATGGCGTTCGTACACGCGCACACAATACACATGAGCGCCATAGATTAACAACAAATTTACAGATATTTTTGTATGCCGATCGAATACGACCTGTCGAACATCGCGCCACCCTAGCAGATATCCCTTATTGTTCAGTTACTTACGTCAATTCTGCGGCAGTAGATCGGGGACTCGTCACGGCGGTATGCGTGCAAGCCTTCCGCAATAATATGATTGACTCGTTAAGGCAAAAGGACGAATATTACAAATGATAGCGCAAACAATGCACTCCGACGTGCTGTGGTCCTCTGCGGGTGGTTACGCCACATCGCTACAGGACTCGGACCGGCTGGACTATCCGCTCAACATAAAAATGATGCGCCGCCAGTCGAGCGCATACCGATACCAATCGTATGACATTGGAGACACTAATCATGAAATCCCAACACGGCGCAGCGCTGCATCGCCTCCAGAGTGCAAACGGCAAGATCTTCATCACGACCGTTCTGGCGGGAATGATCTCGAGCGCATTTGCCCAAACCACCCCGGTGGAATCCGTTCCCACCAATTCCGATAACACCCAGGCGGCTGTCGCGACCGTAGTCGTGAGCGGCTTTCGCAGTTCACTTGCCGAGTCAGCGGCCGAAAAAAGAGAAAACATCGGATTGACCGACACGGTATCGTCGGAAGACATGGGCAAGTTCCCCGATCCGAACATTGCCGATGCACTGGCCCGGGTGCCGGGAGTGCAGGTGACCCGCGCCAGTATCGATGGCGAGGGACTGAACATCTCGATACGTGGCATGGGTCCCGCCTTCACGCGGGTCTTGCTCAACGGCGCGCCAATGGCGTCAGCGTCGGCCGGCAGCTGGGGCGGCAACATCAGCGCCAACCGCGAAGTCGACATGGACTTCCTGCCGTCGGAACTGTTCCGCCGCGCCACCGTCTACAAGAGCCAGCAGGCCAGCATCATCGAAGGTGGGATCGCTGGCACGGTCGATATGCGCAGCGTGCGCCCATTCGACAAGAAAGGCCTGCGCTCGGCGTTCACCGTGTCAGGCAATTACCGTGACCTGCACGGCACCAAAGGACATACCGGCTCTGGCCTGATCAGCAATACCTGGGAAACCAGCAACTGGGGCAGGTTCGGCGCGCTGGCAGGAGTCGCCTGGGGCAAGACGGACTACAAGACCGACGCCTTCCAAGTGGTCGAGATGCGTAACTTCCAGCTCAAGGGCAACCAGGCTACGGCAGCCGACAGCCCCAACAACACCGGCGGCGGCCACCAGGCTACCCCGGACACGGTGCCGTCCGGGCTGGCGCTGAGCGCCCTGCCCGAGTACGCCCGTTCGCTGCTGGTGGCCGGTCGGCCAATCGACCGCGCCATGCTGCTGGCCCTGAACCCGGGCTCCTCGATCAAGCAGATCGACAATGGTCTAATGGGACGCCTTGGCCGCCGCATGATCTACGAAGGCTCGCGCGACCGGGTCGGCGGGACCGTCAGCCTGCAATGGCAGCCGAACGACAGGCTCGATTTCTACGTCGATACCATCGCGGCCCAGAAGGGAAATGAAATGGTACTGGAGGCCATGAACGTCGGAACCCGCGCCAATGTCCCGATTCCGATTGGCATGGAGTTCGACCGCAGCGATTGTACCTATGGCTGTACCGTCACCAAGGCGACCCTGGCCAATACATTCTGGGGCCTGGAATACCGCCCGATGAAAGAGAAAACAAAGTTCTACAGCATCAACCCCGGTTTCGAGTTCCGCCTGGCCGAGAAGTGGACCCTCGACGGCCACGTCAACAAGACCCGCAGCACTTTCTATCGTGATATGCCGACCGTGATGCTGGCAACGCGCTCGCCTAACTCGGTGATTCAGTACGACAACACTGTGCCGGGTCAGCTGCCGACCTATACCGGCAATCTCGACACAAACGATCCGGCCAACTTCGGGTGGTACCAAAGCGGGCCGGGCCTGTCCGGCCTGCGCATGAACCTGTTCGAACGCATCAACACCACGCAGGGTGGACGCCTGAACCTGACTTGGGGTGACCGTGACTTCAACATCAAGGTCGGCGCGGTCATCGACGATATCGAACGCCGATACCAGGACTTCTCGCTGGCCGACGCGTGGATGAACGTAGCTTGCGGCAACAACATGAACGCCCGCTTCTTTACCGGCAATACCCAGATCCGCAATCCAGGTTGCGACGGACGTAGCGCGCCGGGGCCGATGACCGACGCGCGCACCGCCTACCCGGGCTATGGCACCAAGGCCACGGCCGGTCAGACGACCCCGCTGGCCTATCTCGGTTCTGTCGTGCCCAACACCAAGGTGCCCGAATACCTGAGTGCGACCGACCATGGTTTCGTTACCTTGGACTGGAACAGGTTTGCCAAGGACACGGATTACCAGTATTTCCGTGACAACATCTATCGCGGCTACGGGCCCGGCACGAGTGGCGGTTATATCCGCGAGAAGGTGACGTCGGCCTACGTCGAAACCAACGGTCGCACGGAGCTGTTTGGCGGCACGCTGCGCTACAACGTCGGTGTGCGCGTTGCCGAGACCGACCAGACCATCGGCACGACAGCCAGGGAAATCGACCCGCGCAACAATCCATCCACCGCCGTGGACAACGGCGGCCGCTATGAGGACATCCTGACCTGGCAGTACGAATCGACCAGCTACCGTAACGTCCTGCCGTCGCTGACCACGGCCTACAACATCACGCCGAGCCTGATCGCCCGCCTGTCGTCCTCGAAGTCGATGACGCGCGCCAACCCGACCGAGTTGCGGCAAACCCGCCTGACGCTGGACCAGAGCGTGCGCTCGGGTACGCTGACGAACCCGAAGCTCAAGCCGTTCGAAGCGATGAACCTGGACGTCGGCCTGGAGTACTACATGAGCCGCGAGGCCTATGTGGCCCTTGGCCTGTTTGCCAAGGACATTACCAACCGTCCGGGTACTGACCGACGCATCTACACCCTGGCCGAGCTCGATGCCCTGTACGGCAACGGCGGTTTGGTCGGCCTCACCGCCGCCCAGGAGGCTGCCGTGGTTGCCAGCGGTGGACGCGACAAGCACCTGGTCGAACTGTCGTCCCCCCTTAACATCGACACCAAGCTCAAGGTGCGCGGCGTCGAACTGACGTGGCAGCAGCCGCTGGACATGCTCCCAGTGAAGGGTTTCGGCTTCACCGCCAACTTCACCTACGCCAAACAGACGGATGACGATGAGAACGCGCCGCCGATCGCCGGGGTGCCGCCGCGTACCCACAACCTTACCCTCTACTATGAGCGCAACGGCCTGACGGCACGGGTCTCGCGCAATTACGCTGCCGAGCATGTGACAAATAACAACACTGGCTTGGTCAACGTTCCTGGCGGCGCCTACGGATATAACCCCGAGCGCGCGCAGGTAGACGCTTCGGTGGGCGCAAACCTCAAACGGATGTTCGGGTTCCGGTATAACACTGACCTGACCCTGAGCGTGATCAACGCCAACAACGCTATCAGCCAGACTTATACGCAGTTCAGCAACGCGATCTCCGACAGCACCGAGACCGGGCGCAGCTATACCCTTTCACTGCGCACCTCCTTCTGATCCACTACACCACGGCGGGCGGCCTTGGCCCGCCGTGAACCCACGCACCTGACCGTCGTGGGTTTTTCCTTGAGGTCGCCAATGCTGCTTGAACGAACCGTATTCTCCATCGGCGCAGCGCTCGTCGTGGCCGCCTGCGCGGCGACGGGCGGGCCCGACAGCGCGCCAACCACCGCAGCCTATTTCGAGCGCTTCACGTATGAAGGACGCTCGCAGGAATCGGCCAACCCTGGCCCATCGCAGTTCCGTAACCCCATCCTGTCAGGCTACTATCCCGATCCGTCGGTGCTGCGCGTGGGCGATGACTACTACCTGATCAACTCGTCATTCGCCAACTTCCCCGGGCTGCCGCTGTTTCATTCGCGCGACCTGGTCAGCTGGAAGCAGATCGGCAACGTCATCGACCGGCCATCCCAGTTCAGCTTCAAGGGCTTGAGGTCGTCCCAAGGCATCTATGCTCCCGATATCTCCCACCGCAATGGCCTCTTCTACGTGGTAACCACTTGCGTCAATTGCGGGGGCAACGTGGTGATGACGGCCAAAAACCCGTCCGGCCCGTGGTCGGACCCGGTCAGGCTCGACTTCGGCGGCATCGATCCATCGCTGTTCTGGGACAGCGATGGCAAGACCTACCTGGTCGGCAACGACGCGCCGGACGAGAAGCCACGCTACAACGGCCATCGGGCAATCTGGATGCAGGAGTTCGACCCGGCCACCCTGTCGGTCAGAGGCGAGCGTACCCTGCTCGTCAACGGTGGCGTCGATATCTCGGCAAAGCCAAGCTGGATCGAAGGCCCGCACATCTTCCAGCGCGGGCGCTATTACTACCTGATCGCCGCCGAGGGCGGCACCGGCGACAACCACTCCCAAGTCGTGTTCCGCTCCGCCAGCGTACGTGGGCCGTTCGTGCCATACGGACGCAACCCCATTCTCAGCCAGCGCAAGCTCGACCGCGCGCGCCCTGAGCCGGTCACCTCGGCAGGTCATGCCAAGTTCGTCCAGACGCCCCACGGCCAATGGTGGGCTACCTTCCTCGCGACCCGCCCTTACAAAAACGGGCTGTACAACATCGGGCGGGAAACCTTCCTGCTGCCAGTCGACTGGAAGGACGACTGGCCGATCATACTGGAGGACGGCAAGCCGGTTCCCTACGTGGCAACCAGGCCCGGGTTGCCCGAACAGGCGCGCCCGGCGTTGCCTTTCTCTGGCGACTTCGCCTATACCGACGAATTTACCGGCTCGCGCCTGGCCGACCAGTGGATCGGTGTGCGCACCCCGGATGCACCGTTTCATCGTGTGGAGGGCGGAAGACTCATCCTGGAGGCGGCGGGACGGCTGGGCGACCTCGCTAGCACGCCCGCGTTCATCGCACGCCGGCAACAGCATCACATCGCCAAAGTGTCGACCAGCCTGCGTTTCCGGCCGCTGCATGAAGGCGACCGCGCGGGGATCGTGGCCTACCAGAGCGACGATTCGCACCTTTTCTATGGGCTAACCAAGCTGGGGCTGCAAAACGTGCTTGCCCTGTACGTGCGCGACAAGGCAAAGGCCGAGCATCTGGTGGCCAGCGTGCCGCTGGACGGCGAGGCTGTCGAGCTCGAAATCCATGCCGAGGGCGGGCGCATGCGCTTCAGTTATACAGTGGGCGGCCTGAGCCGCATCCTGCGCTCCGATGTCGACGCGACCTTCCTGTCAACCGGCAAGGCGGGAGGCTTTACTGGCACGATTATCGGGCCCTACGTCTGGCGCGCGAAGCCTGCGGATGCGACCGTCACCGCCGCTCGCTGAGCATGGACGGTTGAACGGGGAAGGTATGGGAGCTGGTGGACAACGCCGTGGCGTACGTCCCCGGATCAGCGGCGGCGGGTTGCGGCCACCAGTCGGCTCATCGCCTGCTGCGGCGACATGCGATCGTTATTCCAGAATTCGGTAATGATACCCTGGATGCCGTCCTCGATTTCACGTGAAGCGGTCATCGATATGGCCGGTGACAAGGTGTTGGCCCGCGCTGCATCGCGAAATGCCGCGGCGGTTTTCAGTGCACAGCCATCGAACCGGGAAAAATCGGCGTCCTGGCGCGCGGGAATCGACCCCTTGAACAGATTGTAGTCGCGCTGCACGGACGCCGACATGATTGCGGCGGCGAACGCGAGCTGCCCCTTGACCGGTGCGGCATCTGGACGCCGGAACAGCGCAATGGAGTCCGACGTAAACAGGAAGTTGTTGCCCGACCCGGGCACAGGGACGCAAAGGGCTTTGAACGGTGCGGCGTTCTCCCCGGAGTGGAACGCCGGATTGGCCCAGTCTCCCATGAGGTGCATGCCCACCTTCCCGGTCTGGAACATGCTATTGCCGCGCTCGATACTGATCCGGGCATCGGCCGGCTGCTCGGTGTAGCGCTTGATCCGCCTGTAGGTTCGCAACACCGTCACCATGACCGGACCGTTGAGCGCGGCCGCGTCGTATTCCACCAGTGCCTTGCGATGAAACGCCGAACCGCCGATGCTCAGTGCGATCATCTCGAACAAGAGCAGATTCTGCGTCGGCCGCCCGTAGTAGGCGACAGCGGCGTAACCGGCACGCTTCATCGCTTCGGCGGTGACGAAGAATTCATCCCAGTTCGCCGGCACCGCGGCGCCGGACTCTCTGAGAATCCGCTCGTTGATCCACAACCAGTTGACCCGATGGATGTTGAGCGGCACTGCATAATAGCGCCCGCGGTACTTCACAGTATCAGCGATCGCCTTGGGCAGGAGAACGTCCCAGTGATATTCTGAAGCAATATCATCCAGGGGAAGCAGTGCACCACTTGCAGCCCAATGCTGCGTGAGCGGCGCTTTCATCATGGCCGCCATGGGTGGATTGCGCGACGCGACGCGAAATTGCAGTATCGATTCGCTCCAGCCGGTCCAACCGTTGGCCACCGTGAAGTCCTTCCACGTATGCCCGGTGGATGTGAGTGCGTCGCGCAGGACGTTGACCCGGTGGGTATCGGCGGGGGTATCCAGATAATGGAACACCTCGATCGCGGGGCCGGCGCTGCCAGCAGTGCCGGCCGACAGATTCGTCGACAACATGGCCAGCATCGCCAGTGTTGCCGTGGCTTTGGCCGTCCCCCGGCCCAGGTCATGCACGACTTTCCTCAGCTCTGAACATGTGTTCGATTTTCTCCGCTAGCACTGCACGCGCGGACCACGCGTATCCGAAGGATGATGAACGTATTATGGCACGCCGGCGCCGCGAGCGAACCTCGGGAGGCTCTCGGGGGCCGCCGGTTCTCGCACCGCCACCGCCGAACATCGTTGAAGAATCCGCCATAAGCCGTTAATATCCCTTGATGCAACTCCTACTCGCCGAAGATGACACAATACTTGCCGATGCCCTCACGGCGCAACTGACCAAGGCCGGATTTACGGTCGAACATGCGCCCAATGGCCCGGTTGCCGAATATCTGCTCATCAAACGCGACTTCGATATCGCGATCCTCGACCTCGGCCTGCCGATGATCGATGGACTCACGGTTCTCACGCACGTCCGCGCAACGCGTCCAACCCTGCCCGTTGTGATCCTGACCGCATTGGACAAGCTCGATAGCCGTGTGGCCGGCCTGAATGCAGGCGCGGACGACTACGTCACCAAGCCCTTCGACTTCTCCGAACTCGAGGCCAGGCTGCATGCCGTACTTCGACGCTCGAAGCAGCCCGGCGCGGCGGGCCAACTGTCAGTGCGAGGCCTGACGTTTGATCGCGAGACGCGCCGCGCGTTCGTTAACGGCGAGCCGGTCGAGCTGAGTCCACGCGAATCAATCTTGCTGGACGTGCTTCTAACCAACACCGACAAGGTTGTCACCAAAGAGCAAATCGCCAGCGCCTGGATCAGCGCCGGCAACGAGGTCGGCATCGGCAACACGGCGGAAGTGCATATTCATCGGCTACGCCGCAAACTCGACGATTCGGGGATGATGATCCGTACCGTGCGCGGCCTCGGCTACTTGCTCAAAGCCGATTCCCCAGGCACATCGCACACGTAGATGCGCTGGCTGAGCCACTTCGCATCGCGTGCAGGGGCTGTGTCGCTCCACCGCCAGCTGGTTGTGTGGGTGCTGCTGCCCCAGCTGGTGCTGTGGCTGGCCGGTGGCATCGCCACCTATCGGCTGGCGGTCCGCTATGTGAACCAGGCCGCCGATGCCACGCTGTCGCAGGCCGCGCGCACCGTTGCAGGCCAGGTCCGTGCAGTCGGCGACCGCCTGGTAATCGACTTCCCTTACGCCGCACAGAAGGTGCTCGAGGCCGACCCCACCGATCGCTACTTTTACACTGTCAGCATGCCGCCGGGCCAGCTTATCCTGGGGAACCACGATATCCCGGCGCCGCCTTCCCACATGACACCGCGCCCCGACGACCCATACTTCTACGATGGCGAGATCGCGCAGGGAGCGGACAAGACAGGTGGCGCTTACCGGTCGCGAACGAAGGTGCGCATCGCCGCCCTGTACCTGACCTACGGCGAGGCGGCTGGCCAGCGGCAATGGATGCTGGTGCAGGTCGCCCGCAGCATGGCCAACCGCGAAAATATCTGGAAAATGATTCTCGTCGATACGTTGTTGCCACTATCAGTCCTAATCCTCCTGATGACGATGATCGTGTGGGTAGGCACCGGCGCGGGGCTTGCGCCGCTACTGCGCCTGCGGCGCGAGGTCGAGGGGCGCTCGCCGGCCGACTTGACGCCACTGCGGGCCGAGGCCGCGCCGCAGGAATTGCGGTCGCTGGTACGGGCCCTGAACGACCTGCTGGCGTCCGTGCGCCAGAACATCGATGCGCAACAGCGTTTCATCGCCGACGCGGCCCACCAGCTGCGCACACCCTTGGCCGGCTTGAAGAGCCAGACTGAGCTTGCCCTGGACGCGACCCGGGATCCGGCGCTGGTCGCGCGTCTGCAACGGGTACACCAGAGCGCCAGCCGGGCAGCGCACCTGATCAACCGGCTGCTGATGCTGGCGCGTGCCGAACCCGAGGCGGCAATGGTGCAAGAAAAGATCTCAGTCGAACTGCTGCCCTTCGTGCAGCAGGTGGTGGCGACGGCGGTGCCACGGGCGCTGCGCGCTGGCGTCGATCTGGGGATGGACGACGACGGCGACGCGGCTCCACCTGCCTCCTTGTGGGTCAAGGCGAACGACATGCTCCTGGGTGAGGCGTTGTCGAACGTACTGGAAAACGCCATCGAATACGCGGGGCCCGGCAGCGAGATTACCGTCAGAGTCGACCGCGACGCGCAGCATGCCCGGATCATTGTCAGCGACAATGGTCCGGGCATCGCCCCGGCGGACCGCGCCCGCGTCTTCGACCGCTTCGTGCGGGCGACCAGCCAGGGACTCGGTTGCGGCCTGGGCCTGTCGATCGTCAAAGAGATCATCTCCCGGCACGGAGGCACCGTCACACTCGAAGGCGTCGAGCCGCACGGGTTGAGGGTAACGATGCGCTTGCCGCTATCTCCAGCAGCACCGGCACCCTGACTACACGGTCACTCGCCCCGGTCGATTTCGAGCCCTGCAACATCCTGCAAGTAGCAGACCCAACGCAACGATCGCAGCGCTTCCCGGCTCAGGCACCTCGGTAATGCTGGCGATGCCTTGTGCAGCCCATGAGGCATCAGCCGCACCCGGCATCAAGGCAATCGCGGCGATGTCGCCACTCGTGCCCGGCGCGTACGCGGTTCGGCCCGCATCGACGAGCGCCACGCCGAAGTTCGAGCCGTCAAGTGAACCCGCCGGAATCCCGAAGCGCACGTCGAACGAGAAGATGCCGCCGAAGTCGATACGCTGCAACAGCTCGTTGAAGCTCGGTCCCTGCACGAGGCTGAGCAGTGATCCGACATCGCCTGAAACCTGGCCTTGGGTGAAGCGTTCGCTGCCGAAGCTGCCCTTGAAGTTCGACACTGTCGCGGTAATGGGTGTCGCGTTGTCCAGGCCTGTCAGGGTAAGATTGAGGTAGCCGCTGCCAGACCAGCTGCCGGTATCGATCGACACCCGGTAAACGGGGCCGGCAAGCGTTGCTCCCGCAGCGGTTGCGAGCAGCAACGCCACCATGGCACGTGCGAGGAATGCGTGAATTGCCGCGTTAAATGCGTTGAACATATCGATTCTCTCAGTAAGTTACGCTCAACACCCTGGGGGTGTAGCTGATGTTGGCCATGGATGGGTTAGCGAAGCTGGTATTGACGGTGACTGTCGCACCCGGCGCGATTTCAGCGACCGGCAGGGTGAGATACGGCGCACCGTTCCATTCTCCGTTACGATTGCCCAGCGTGACGTCCTGCGGCAAACCTTCGAGCACCAGTTGCAGGGCCGCGCCCCTGATCGGATTGGGGTTTACATTGGTGAACGAAATGGAGCCGCTGAAAGCGCCGGTGAAGCGGTTCGCCGACAGCCCGCTACGCGAGATCTTCAGGCTGCCGGTAGCGTCAAGCAGCGCGGGCTGGTTGACAAGGGTCGTGACGCTCAGGGGTTCGACCGCCAGCGAGGCCGCGCCATTGGTGACCGCATGCTCGCCCAGGTACTGCTGGTTCGCAGTAGCCGATGTCATGTAACGCAGCAGCGTACGCGGCGTGTTCGACGCGAACCTCAGGTTCACCGTGCGCCGCTGGGCCCCATTATTCACCGCGACCACGACCAGCTTGCCGTCGCCCCCCTTGTAAGCGGTCACCAGCACGTCATGATAGGGGCGTTCCGTTGCCCCGATGCGGGTGTAGCCCGGACGCACGTGCTTGGCGTACTGCGCCATGATATGACCGCGCTTGCTGACCATGCCGTCCTCGGTCAGCAGGCCGTATGAGCGGCGGATATACCACCACACGTACGCGCTGTGATTGGAAAGCATGCTCTTGTGCAGCTCCACACCGACGGGCAAGGCCTTGACCCAGTCATTGGCGTCCGAAGAACTGTCCGTGTAGTGCTCCGTCATCCAAAGCTCCTTGCCTTTGCCGCGCGCGAGCGGATCATCGCTGGGCGTGACACCGTACAAATGTCCCGAAACGATGTCCAGATGCTGTGCCGCCGCAGCGTTGTTCAGGATCGGATCCGACATCGCCTTGGAAAACCTGTAAGACTCCGGCCCCATCAGCTTGACCGTATCGAAGCGACCGCCTTCGGACTGCAGAAAGCCGATCAATTCGTCCGGGCTCCACAGGCAGCTTTCATACGTTACCGCGATATCGGGCTCGTTCTGGATCGAGATGCCGTGCAACTGGGCGCCATTGGCGCGCATCATGGCGGCGAAATCGAGCAGATGGGTGGCGTAGGCCGGATAGTCAGCGGGCAGGAGGCGACCGCCGATGATGTTGTTGTTGGTCTTCATGGACGCGGGCGGGGACCACGGCGTGGCGAACAGCGTCACCCCTTTCGCTTTTGCCAGCCGAGCTGTCGGCACCTGGCGCTCCCATGCCTGCCTCGATGAGTCGATACGCATGCGCATGATCGACAGGCCGACCTGCCCTGGGCCGGTGCCGAAAGCCGTTTCGACCTGGTCGGCCGTCAGGTCGGGGATCCATCCGACGCCGTTATGGCCGCCGAAGCCGCGGACGACCTGGTAGGTGGTGTTGCTGTTGACATCGATCGTCTGAGCGGTGGCTGCAACTGGCATCAGGGCCAGCGACGGTAGCGCGTACAGGGCGATAACTGCATTCTTCAGGCTTGCTTTGATCATGCATTGTCTCCGGTTATGCTTCGGGAGCCGCAGGTCGCGGTCCCGTCACTTTTTTGTGGTCACCATGACCTTACGACTGCTTTTCCCACTCCTGCTCTCCTTGCTTTCCTGTGCTTCTCGCTACGCCCCTGACCTGGCCGTCGCGCAGTCCTGCAATGCGGCCAGGGGATGGGTCCTGACCGTTGCCTTGTCGCCGGCTGCCGCCGGATGCAATCTGTCGTTGTCGGGCTTCTCGCGCAATGCGTCGGCTTGCTCCATCCTGCAGTACTGCGCCGCGGTCGGCGACGCGGTGGATGCCGCCTGATTCGCGGATCCGCTGGTTGAAGGGCTACTCGGTCGCGATTTCCTGGCACACACGCTGGTAGACGTTGCCGCCATGCCCTTGCCGCCGAAAAGGAGCGCGCGCAGCGAGGTACCGAAACCATTGCTGGCGCAGACACTCAGTGTGCGGTCGAAAAAGGGATCCAGGCCACTTGCCGCGATGTCGTATTGCGCCGTTGCGAGCGCAGCAGGGAGTTAGACTGATCCACGACAGCCCGCCCTGCCCCAAGAGACGTTTCGCTCCGGAAGGCGCAACAAGACTGTTCAGAGAGAGCACGGCGGTGCCGGCATGCGAACGGGCAGTGCGGGACCTGGATGGAAGATTTCGAACCAATGCCGTCATGCAGGAGCAACGGTGCCGCATCACGCGTTGCGAGCGGATTTCGCGGTCCATATCGATGGCGCGCCCTGGTGCAACCCTGTGTGGCTGACGCATTCTTGTCTCCTTCTTGTAATTGGCCTCTTCCAGAGACAGACATCGCCGCGTGCTGCTAGCGCTCTGACGTGCTTGGTTTGCCCAAGCTGAAGATACAATCTTTTATTAATCTTAATACCATATTCTGTTAGGCGCTATCATTTTTTAGTCCTCGCCCGAGCCTGTTCTGGAGGGAAACTAGTCCGATCGCATGCAGACGCCGCGTGCGAATCTCGGCCCCAGCACTGCGCCCATCGAGCGGAAGCAAGGACTGGCTCCGAGGTATGCCCCCTAAAAAACAACATTCAGTGCCGATGATACCGCAAACATTTCTATCCAAGTACCGCCTATTCCTGCTGATTTGCTGCTAGGATTGTGTAAGGAAACATTAATACTGGCGAAATTTATGTTTGACATGAACAGGATGAGAGTTGCTTCAGGTCCGATCGTTACCGAGATGCAGGTGATTCCGACCGCTGGTCACGGCAGCGTGCTGCTGAGTCTTTGTGGAGCCTACCTGCCGTGCTTCAGTCGCATCATCATGCTGCTGAAAGGCTGTTCGGTCCATGTTCGGCGTACGCCGGGCGGCGGGATCCAGCGGCATGGTGCGGGCTTTCTCGCGCTCGGCGCTCCTGGTCGAAGGCATGCAGATCGCCCGCTACAACCGGACACGGCCGATCCGCGCCCACCCCTGGAGGAGCATCTGCTGTTGAGCCGCCAACCGCCCAGGCAAGACGGTATACCTCCTGGGCGCAGCTTGTGGGCTGAGCCGGTCGCACCCGGTGAGCGCAGCGTTGCCAGGGTCGCTAGCAGGCAGGCGGCGCATGCGGCGCGAGAGCCTCATTCACCGGCGCCGTCACGGCGACGTTGCCGCCCGCCTGCGCAAGCAGTTTCAGGAACTGCAGGGGCGACGGTACCAGCATCGCGTAGTTTCAGTCTGTCGGGCCTGCCGCTGACGGATTGGGTCGGTCCGCCCTTCCGATTCGACTACCGCAAGGCCCGGCGCTTCCCGTTCGCGCTGGGCAACGGATGAACCAAGCTGCAAAGCAAACCCCGTCATATCAGGAGAAAACATGATTTCACGACGCCAGGCACTCACGTTCATGGGCGCGGCAACCGGGTCGATACTGGCCCCGGCGGGATCGGCGGCGCTGGACCTCGACCCGGAACCATTGAAGGACATCGCCAAGGCCAAGGGACTACGCTTCGGCAACGCCATGGGGATGCTGGGCGACGAGAACAGGCGCGAGCGCTTCTACAATCCGGCGTATCGCGCCCTGATGGCGCGCGAGTGCGCAATGATCGTTGCCGAGAACGAGACCAAATGGCAGGCGCTTCAACCACGCCCTGGCCCTTACGACTTCCGTGCGGCCGACGAGATGTTCGCCTGGGCCAGGAAAGAAGGAATGCTCATCCGAGGCCACACCATGATGTGGCAGTCGCCCAAGTGGCTGCCCGGGTGGATCAACGAACTGGACCTGGCATCGCAGCCAGCCACGCGTACCGAAGGTATCTTGCGCGAGCATATCAGTACCGTCTGCCGTCGCCTGGGCAAGGATGTGATCAGCTACGATGTGATCAACGAGGCGGTCGCGCCGGAAAGCGGTGCGTTGATCGACAACGTATTTAGCAAACGGCTCGGCGCAGTCGATCAGATTGACCTGGCCTTCCGCCTGACCCGCGAGTACGCGCCGAACGCGCAACTGGTCTATAACGATTACATGGGGCCGAGCGCGGGCAACGCCACCCACCGCGCCGGCGTGCTGAAGCTGCTTAGCCAGCTCAAGGTGCGCGGCACACCGATCGACGCGCTCGGACTGCAAAGTCACATCGGTATTCATGATGCGATGACGGCCTCCCCTGCCGGCAAGCACGCTGCCCGTGAGTGGCGCAAGTTCCTCGATGAGGTGACTGGCATGGGCTATGACCTGCTGGTGTCCGAGTTCGACGTCAGCGACAAGGGCATGCCCGCGAATACGATTACCCGCGACGCCGCCACCGCCGCCCTTGCACGCGACTATCTGGAACTGACGCTGAGCTATCCGAACTGTCGCGATTTCCTGCTGTGGGGTTTGTCGGACAACGTCAGCTGGCTTCAGGAATGGCAGGATGCCAGGCGCCCGGACCGCCTGCCGCAGCGGCCAACCCCGTACGACAGCCGCTTGCGACCCAAGCCGATGCGCGCAGCTATCGCGCAGGTGATGCGGTCAATCCCGACGCGCAAGGCTTGATAAATGCCATGAACCGCCCTGCCGACGCGCAGGGAGCGGGCAAGGCATGGACTGTATTGCGGTACGCATCGAGAATCGAGACCACCTCCCCAAAAATGTTTGCGCAAACAATACGTTAATCTGTGAAGTCGCGCGAGGGATAACAGTAGCGCGCTGATGTGTATTTCGATCGAATAGGCGCACGTTGACGCACGCTCGCAATTACGCCATACTGATTACGATGATTGCGCAATCATTCGTGATGATCGATGTAGTGGCAATCATCAACACGGGGTTCAAACCAAGCATGTCCCGCTAAATAATAATATCGAGACACATGAATTCCATGACACACACCGCGCCGTTGCTGTGGATGACCGAGAAGGCAGCCTGCACCCTCGGCGGCCCCGCCGCCAGTCTGATTTTCCCAACCCTGAGGTTCATCGCTATCTTCTCGACCGCCGCCTGCAGGTTACCGGCGAACGCGGCAGCGACGATCGCTTTTGCAACCGGGCTGGTGGACGGATTCTCCAGCCCGGTCATGGGCTCGCCGGGAGACCGCACACGAGCGCGCAAAGGAAAATTTGGCCGATGGCAGCCCATCTGAGGACGTTACCCGCCTGCGCTCATCGAAGTCGCCGAGCTGCACCATGCCGTGAACGGCGACATAGCACCATATCGCGATGTGTGAGCCTGAAAAGCACCATGCGCGCCGGGGCGCATATCGCCACTTCAAGCTCACGCAGCCCGGCAGCGCATGTCCGCCCGAACGTCGCCATCATCACTACACGCCAGCTATTTTGGGAGCCAGCCTTGCATACTGATTTCTGTTCCTCGCATTCGCCCGCGACATGCATTCCTGCGGCCCGCCCGGCCTATCCGAATTGGGGAGGCCGCTGATGTATCTCGGCATCGACCTCGGCACATCGGAAATAAAAGTGCTGCTCATGGACGAAGCGGGCGCCATCGTTGCGACGACCGGCGCAGCGCTGACCGTGTCGCGCCCCCATCCGCAATGGTCAGAGCAGGATCCGATGCAGTGGTGGGCTGCTACCGACGCAGCAATGCGTCAGATGCGGCAAGCTCACGGGCAAGCCCTGGGCCGGGTGAAGGCCATTGGCCTGTCTGGGCAGATGCACGGAGCGGTCCTGCTCGACAGGCATGACAATATCTTGCGCCCCGCCATCTTGTGGAATGATGGCCGCAGCCATCGTGAATGCCGCCTGCTCACTGAACGCGCACCGTGCTTGCCCGAGATAACGGGCAACCTGGCCATGCCCGGTTTCACGGCACCGAAACTGGCATGGGTGGCTGATCACGAGCCCCACGTCTTCCGGCAGGTGGCAAGCGTGCTGCTCCCGAAAGATTACCTGCGCCTGATGCTGAGCGGGGACAAAGTCTCCGACATGTCGGACGCGGCAGGCACGCTGTGGCTGGACGTCGCCCGCAGGGATTGGTCGGACGTTCTGCTTGACGCCTGCGGCCTATCGCGCAGCCACATGCCGCGCCTGGTCGAAGGCAGCGCTCAGTCGGGCACGCTGCGGGCGGTCCTGGCGCACGAGTGGGGCCTGCCTGAGGGCGTTGTCATTGCCGGCGGCGCTGGCGACAATGCCGCAAGTGCAGTCGGCATCGGCGCCACGCAGGCCGGCGACGGCTTTTTGTCGCTGGGCACCTCCGGCGTACTGTTCGTGGTAACCGACAGTTTCCGCGCGAATCCCGATTCGGCTGTGCATGCATTCTGCCACGCGCTGCCCGGTCGCTGGCACCAGATGTCGGTGATGCTGTCGGCCGCCAGTTGCCTGTCGTGGGTCACGCGCGCCAGCGGCGCGCCGAACGAGGCTGCCCTGCTGCCGGAAGCCGAGGGGCTGACAGAGGCGCAACGGCATCGTGCCCCACTGTTCCTGCCCTACCTTTCGGGCGAACGCACGCCGCATAACGACCCGCATGCACAAGGGGTGTTCTTCGGGCTGGGCCATGAGACTACCCTCGGCGCGCTGGCCCACGCGGTGCTCGAAGGCGTCACCTTCGGCATGGCCGATGGACTCGCAGCCCTGCACGCAGCCGGCACCCGGACTTCCGTGCTGTCCCTGGTGGGGGGCGGCGCGCGAAGCCCTTATTGGTCGCAGCTGCTGGCCGATACCCTCGACCTTCCCATCGTGACCCATGCGGGCGGCAGCGCCGGCGCCGCATTGGGCGCAGCGCGGCTGGGCTGTCTTGCCAGCGGCGTGCCAGAACACCAGGCTTGCGCGCGACTGCCTGTCGAACGTCGCTTCGAACCGGATGCCGGGCGCCGCGACGCGCTGATGGAGCGTCTTGAACGCTACCGCGCTGTCTACCGCAGTACGCAGCCCTTGTTCGCGCAGGCAGTCTCACGCGTCCCAACTTGTCATGCAACAGAGTAGCACCCGGAAAAGATCAGTTTAACTACACGGAGACACTATGCAGCGCAAAAATATCACCACGATCTTCGACGACATCGCGCCAGTGCGTTTTGAGGGCAAGGACAGCGATAATCCGCTCGCCTTCCGCTACTACGAGCCAGACCGCCTGGTGCTCGGTAAGCGCATGGAAGACCAGTTGCGCATCGCGGCCTGTTATTGGCACAACTTCTGCTGGACCGGACTCGATCCGTTCGGCGGACAGACCTTCATGCGCCCCTGGTTCGAAGGCGGCGCCCCACTCGCGCTGGCCGAACAGAAAGCGGCGCAGGCGTTTGCGTTTCTGTCTCGCATCGGCGTGCCCTATTACTGCTTCCACGACCGCGACGTCGCGCCCGAAGGCGCGACCCCGCGCGAGAGCCGCGAGAATTTCCTGCACATGGTCGAGCAGCTTGCCGGGCACCAGCAACATACCGGCATCAAGCTATTGTGGGGCACGGCCAACCTGTTCAGCCACCGCCGCTACATGTCTGGCGCCGGCAGCAATCCTGACCCCGAGATTTTCGCGTTTGGTGCACTGCAGGTGCGCGACGCGATGAATGCGACAAAGCAGCTCGGCGGCGAGAACTACGTGTTGTGGGGCGGTCGTGAAGGGTACGAGACCCTGCTGAACACCGACATGGCGCGTGAGCTGGACCAATTGGGCCGCTTCCTGAGCCTGGCCGTCGAACACAAACACAAGATCGGATTCAAGGGCGCTATTCTGATCGAACCGAAACCGCGCGAACCGAGCAAGCACCAGTACGATTTCGACACCGCGACAGTGTACGGCTTCCTCAAGCGCTACGGACTGGAAAACGAGGTCAAGGTCAACATCGAAGCGAACCATGCAACCTTGTCCGGCCACAGCTTCGAGCACGAGATCGCCACCGCCGCAGCGCTGGGCATCTTCGGCAGCCTCGACATCAACCGCGGCGATCCGCAGTTGGGCTGGGATACGGACCAGTTTCCGAACAACGTCCCCGATACGGCGATCGCACTCTACCATGTGATGCAAGCCGGCGGATTCACCAACGGCGGATGTAATTTCGACGCAAAGGTCCGCCGCCAATCGATCGATCCGGTTGACCTGATCCATGGGCATATTGGCGGCATGGACGTTCTCGCCCATGGCCTGCTGCTGGCCGAAAAGCTGATCGTCGATGGGCGCCTGGCGCAGGAGATGGAACAGCGCTACAGCGGATGGAGCACGCCGTTTGGTCAGGATATCGTCTCCGGCCGTATCGACCTCGATGGGTTGGCCGACCGTGTCCTCGCGCAGAACCGCGATATCGAGCCGGTCTCGGGACGCCAGGAGTATCTGGAGAACCTGGTCAATCGCATTACCTGAGGCGGCGGTCGCTTGCTGCCTGCACAGGCTGCGGGCGACTTCCCGCCTCGCATTGCGCTAATATCGGCGCCGCCGCCCATCGCCACGAGCGTCCGCTTTGCGCTCCAGCCGATGGTGGCGACGTGCCAGGCATGGGCGAATGCGTCGCAGCGAACCTGTACTTCGGCAGCATGTCGACACAGATCGCACTCGAGCGCACCATGAAGCGGCAGGTGGTGGTGCGGCAGGCGTGGACGATCTGGGCCAGCTGCGCCATTCGCTCGCCGCGGCATGGGTCACGAGATGCCATGCCATATTCACTGGGTCTCTCAGGCATTTTGCCACGAACCAAGCACACTCCGAACACTGGCATGCTGGTGCAAAGAGGAGGTTGCCTTTAGCAGGACTAATCGATGTCTATAGTTCGTACTCTCCTGGCTGCGTCTGGCGCAATCTTGGCAATGTCGGCCGGCGCCCAACCGGGCGGCGCCCTGACCCTTCACTACGACAAGCCTGCCGCCGTATGGACCGAAGCTCTGCCTGTCGGGAATGGCAGGCTGGGTGCGATGGTGTTCGGGCGTGCGGGTGAGGAACTGATCCAGCTGAACGAAGCAACACTCTGGAGCGGCGGCCCTGTCGGCACCAATATCAACCCGGGCGCCTTCGAGGCGTTGGGCAGGGTGAGAGAGGCCCTGGGAAAACAGGATTATGCACAGGCCTACGCACTGTCACGGCAAATGCAGGGCCGCTATACCGAGGGCTTCCTGCCGCTGGGCGACCTGATGCTGCGCCAGGATCTCAAAGGGGGCGACGTCCGCGACTACCGGCGTTCACTGGATATCCGGAATGGTATCCAGGCGACCACGTTCTCCGTCAACGGCGTGCACCACCAGCGCGAAGTCTTCGCGTCGGCGCCGGACCAGGTCGTTGTCGTCCGGCTGCAGGCAAGCCAGCCACACCAGATCACCCTGGACATCGAGACCGCGAGTCAATTACGCTCGAGCAGTTCGGTGGATCAGGGTATGCTGAACCTCAATGGCAAGGCGCCTTCCCACGTCGATCCGAATTATGTCGGCCACAATGCCCAACCGATCATCCAGGAGGACCCTGCCGCTTGCCGGGGTATGCGCTTCGCGCTGCTCGTGAAACCGGTCGTGCGCGATGGTGAAATGACGCAGCAGGGAAGCCGCATCAGCATCCGCGGCGCCTCCGAGGTTCACCTGTTGGTGTCGGCGGCGACCAGTTTCAATGGATTCGACAAGTGTCCTGACAGTGCCGGGAAGGATGCCGAGGCGCTGGCGCGAAGCCACATGGAGCTTGCACTCCTGCGAGATGCGGCGGCCCTGCGTGCGGCACACGTGGCGGACTTCCGCCGCCTCTTCGACCGCATGTCACTGTCCATTAATCCTGCCGCCGAGGATCGGAGCACACTTCCTACGGACAAGCGGCTGCAGGAGTACACGGCCGGACAGGAGGACCCCGGACTGGAGGCATTGTACGTGCAGTTCGGACGCTATCTCCTGATTTCGTCGTCGCGAACGCGTGGCGCACCTGCCAATCTGCAGGGCATCTGGAACAAGGATGTACGTCCGCCATGGAGCAGCAACTACACGACCAATATCAATGTGCAGATGAACTACTGGCCGGTAGAGAGTGCCAACCTCGCGGAACTGTTCGCTCCGCTGGACGACCTGATCGGCAACCTGGCTGTGACCGGAAAGGAGACGGCCGCGTCGTACTATCGTGCACCGGGATGGGCCGTGCACCACAACTCAGACATCTGGGCCAGCAGCAATCCGGTGGGTGACCTAGGCAAAGGCGACCCGAAGTGGGCCAACTGGGCAATGGGCAGTCCGTGGTTGGCGCGCCACCTATGGGAGCACTACCAGTTCACAGGCGATCGCGCCTACCTCCAGCGTACTTATCCGCTGATGAAAGACGCGGCCCGCTTCCTGCTCGCCTGGCTTCAGCCAAACGCGGACGGCCACTTCGTCACCGCACCTTCGACTTCACCAGAGAACGATTTCTACTACGGTGATCGGCGCAGAGGTAACGTCAGTGTGGCCTCCACCATGGACATGGGGATCGCGCGCGACCTGTTCGACAACGTGTCCGCCGCCAGCGAGATCCTCGGAGTCGACGCGGCTTTCCGCAGCCAGCTGCGCGAGGCGCGCGCGAAGCTGCTTCCTTTCCAGATCGGGGCCAAAGGACAACTGCAGGAATGGAATAAGGACTTTGAGGAAGTTGAGCCGCGGCACCGGCACGTGTCGCATCTGTACGCGTTGCACCCTGCCCGGCTTATTTCGCCGCTGTCGACGCCGGAGCTTGCAGCCGCCGCGCGCCGTACGCTTGAGCTGCGCGGTGACGACGGTACTGGCTGGAGCCTTGCCTGGAAAGTCAACTTCTGGGCGCGCCTGTTCGATGGCGACCACGCCTACAAGCTGTTCCGCAATCTGCTACGGTTAACCAAACCTGGCGACAAGCACGGCGGTGCCTATGCGAACCTGTTCGATGCCCACCCACCGTTCCAAATTGACGGCAACTTCGCTGGCACGGCTGGTGTCATCGAGATGCTGTTGCAGAGCCAGAACGGCGAGCTCCACCTGCTGCCGGCGCTGCCAAATGCCTGGAAGGAAGGGAAAGTGAGCGGCTTGGTCGGTCGCGGGAACTACGTCGTAGATATTACCTGGCAGGCAGCAGGCTTGACGTCTGCCCGGATTACCTCGCGGTTGGGTGGCCGATGCGTGATCCGCTCCCCGGTGCCGGTAAGGATTGAAAAGCTGGGCGTGCGCAGTACCATGGGGAAGAATGGCCATACCTTGTCATTCACCGCTAGTAGGGGCCGCACCTACGTGCTTTATCCTGCTTCTGATTCCGAGAAGCCTAATAGATTTAAGAACAATTGAATCGGAAGTGATTCGCCAAATGCGTCCCAGTCCTCTCTCATGCCACGGTCGCTCGGATGCATTCTTTGATAATGCGATTCGGCATCGTAGGGGGTACGCTCGCCTATTTCGTATGCAGACCTCGACTGATAGCCGGATTCCATTACTCTGTGAATATCCGACGCAATAGGGATGGTTATCCCTGCAGCCTCACCAATCGCATCTACGACCGGTAGTCCGTCGTCGTTGGATAGAGCATATTGTGCATATAGGCCGAAGCCATCGTCATCATCATCGACACGAACGTAGTGTTCCTGAAAAGCGATGTCAATTTCCTCCGCCAATTCTGAAACTGAGAAAGTTTTGCGGAGGCGGCCGCAATAGGAACACTTCTCTCTCAGTCCTCCCCTGCGGACTTGGCTTTTTAATACCAGCTCGTCGATACAACTTGTACAAACCCGTTTTTTTCTAATTTCTTGCAATGGAGGCATAACGACAATTCATTGTTTTTGGTTGGAGTGCGCTTTCGCATAGCATGATTGCTGCCTGGGCTTCGACGGGCGTCGCTCGTAGAATTTTTTGGGCACCTCTGTAATACGTTTATCCTTAGATTACACGTGGATCAAGGTAGTTGAGGCGCTACACCCAAAGGTTTCAACAGCTCTGACCGATCATTGATACTGGCAACTGGGCAGGTGTTTCGTGAAAATTATTATCACTCCGCAACCTCATAGCCCGACATGTCGATCCACATCCGGCAAGATTTTCCAAAAGATCTTCCCCGCTTGCATAGATCGAGCCTATTGCATTGCCACAAATTTATGAAAACGTGCGAACTTTACGGTCATAACTAAATTGAGGGACAAATGAGGAATTGAGAAAATCATCGTCGGAGGCGGCAATTAATATCCAATTCCAATACCGAAGCTGGCACAAATCTTGAGCTCAGATACCTACCGGCTGACGTCAACCACGTATAGTGCCAGACTCGAGCCAGCTCAAGGTGACCATCTTCAGGTCACTTAAGCTAAAAAAAGCTCGCCGAAGCGAGCCTTTTAAACAGCACAAGTATAGTTTCCAATATGAAATATTACTCCCACTCGATCGTCGCCGGCGGCTTGCCCGAAATATCGTACACAACGCGATTCAGCCCACGCACCTCATTGATGATGCGATTGCTCACCTTGCCCAGCAACGAATGCGGCAAATGCGCCCATTGCGCCGTCATGAAGTCCAGCGTCTGCACCGCGCGCAGCGCGACAACGTATTCATACGTCCGCCCATCGCCCATCACCCCCACCGACTTCACCGGCAAGAATACCGCGAACGCCTGGCTGGTCGCCTCATACCAGTTCACCGGCGCCTTGCCCGCATCGATGCCCGGCACTTGCGGCACTTCGAACGGCGTATTGCGCAGCTCTTCGATAAAGATCGCATCCGCCTCGCGCAGCAGATCGGCATATTCCTTCTTCACCTCGCCCAGGATGCGCACACCGAGACCCGGCCCCGGGAACGGATGACGATACACCATGTCATGCGGCAGCCCCAGCGCGACACCCAACTTGCGCACCTCATCCTTGAACAGCTCGCGCAACGGCTCGAGCAGTTTCAGGTTCAGGGTCTCGGGCAGCCCGCCCACATTGTGGTGGCTCTTGATCGTCTGGCCCTTCTTGCCCTTGCCGGCCGACTCGATCACGTCCGGATAGATCGTGCCCTGCGCCAGCCACTTGGCATTGGTCAGCTTGCCCGCCTCGACCTGGAACACCTCGACGAATTCGCGGCCGATGATCTTGCGCTTCTGCTCGGGATCGGTCACGCCGGCCAGGTGGCCCATGAACTGCGCCTCGGCATCGATGCGCACGACTTTCACGCCCAGGTTCTTGGAGAACATGTCCATGACCATCTTGCCCTCGTCCTTGCGCAGCAGGCCGTGGTCGACGAATACGCAGGTCAGCTGGTCGCCGATCGCGCGGTGGATCAGCGCCGCGGCGACGCTCGAATCGACGCCGCCCGACAGGCCCAGGATCACCTCGTCGGTGCCCACCTGTTCGCGGATCTTGGCGACGGCTTCGCCGATGTAATCCGGCATGTTCCAGTCCGACTTGCAGCCGCAGATCTCGTGGACGAAACGGCCGATGATGGCTTCGCCTTGCGTCGTGTGGGTCACTTCAGGATGGAACTGCAGCGCATAGAAACGGCGCTCTTCGTCAGCCATCGCGGCGATCGGGCAGCTATCGGTCGAACCCATCAGCTTGAAGCCTTGTGGCATGTCCAGCACCTTGTCGCCATGGCTCATCCAGACCTTCAGCATGCCGTGGCCTTCGTCGGTCACGAAGTCGTTGATGCCGTTGAGCAGTGCGGTGTGGTTGCGGGCGCGCACTTCGGCGTAGCCGAATTCGCGCTTCAGGCCGTTCTCGACCTTGCCGCCCAGTTGGGCCGCCATGGTCTGCATGCCGTAGCAGATGCCCAGCACCGGCACGCCGGCTTCGAACACCGCCTGCGGCGCGCGCGGCGAATCGCCTTCGAGCGTCGAGTTGTGGCTGCCCGACAGGATGATGCCCGAGGCGCCGTATTCGCGCACGAACTCGTCGCTGACGTCGTAGGGGAAGACTTCGGAGAACACGCCGGCGTCGCGCACGCGACGCGCGATCAGCTGGGTGACCTGGGAACCGAAATCGAGGATGAGGATTTTGGAATGCATGGAGACAGTAAGTAGTGTGCGCAGGGTGGAAGGCTTGCCGTCCACCCAACAAATTCTGGGCCAACAAGATGCTGGCGTCACGCGTCGGCGGCAAAGCCGCCAACCCTACGAAAACGGCGCTCACCGGCGCCGTCGCTGGAGCTTACTCCGAACGGTAGTTCGGCGCTTCCTTGGTGATCTGCACGTCGTGCACATGCGATTCGCGCATGCCGGCCGAGGTGATCTCGACGAACTCCGCCTTCTCGCGCAGCTCTTCGATGGTCGAGCAGCCGCAGTAGCCCATCGACTGGCGCACGCCGCCGATCAGCTGGAAGATAATCGCCAGCACGCTGCCCTTGTAGGCGACGCGGCCTTCGATGCCTTCCGGGACGAATTTGTCGGCCTTGGCCGAGGCTTCCTGGAAGTAGCGGTCGGCCGAACCGTCGGCCATCGCGCCCAGGCTGCCCATGCCGCGGTACGATTTGTAGCTGCGGCCCTGGTACAGGATCACTTCGCCCGGCGCTTCTTCGGTGCCGGCGAACATCGAACCCATCATGACCGTGTGCGCGCCGGCTGCCAGCGCTTTCGAGATGTCGCCCGAGAAGCGGATGCCGCCGTCGGCGATGCACGGCACGCCGGTGCCTTCGAGCGCCTTGGCCACGTTCGAGATCGCGGTGATCTGCGGCACGCCGACGCCGGCCACGATGCGGGTGGTGCAGATCGAGCCGGGGCCGATACCGACCTTGACCGCGTCGGCGCCCGCTTCCACCAGCGCCAGCGCGGCGGCGGCGGTGGCGATATTGCCGGCGATGACGTCCACGTGCGGGAAACGCTCCTTGATCCATTTCACGCGGTCCAGGATGCCCTGCGAGTGGCCGTGGGCGGTGTCGACCACCAGCACGTCCACGCCGGCCGCGACCAAGAGTTCGATGCGCTCCTCGTCGCGAGGGCCCACGCCGGTGGCGGCGCCGACCAGCAGCTTGCCCTGCGAGTCTTTCGATGCCAGTGGGTGCTCGTGCGACTTCTGGATGTCTTTCACGGTGATCAGGCCGCGCAGTTCGAACTCGTCATTGACCACCAGCACGCGCTCCAGGCGGTGCTTGTTCATCAGGCGTTTCGCTTCGGCCGTGTCCGCGTCCTCCTTCACGGTCACCAGCTTGTCGCGCGGCGTCATCTTGGCGCGCGCCTCGGCGTCCAGGTCTTCTTCGAAGCGCAGGTCGCGGTTGGTGATGATGCCCACCACCTGGCTGCCCTCGACCACCGGGAAACCGCTGATGCCGTGGTGCTCGGACAGCGCCAGCACTTCACGGATCTTCATGGTCGGCGGGATCGTGATCGGATCGCGCAGCACGCCGGCCTCGAAACGCTTCACCCGCGCCACTTCGCGCGCCTGGTCGCTTGGCCTCAGGTTCTTGTGGATGATGCCGATGCCGCCCTCTTGCGCTATTGCGATCGCCAGGCGCGATTCGGTCACGGTGTCCATCGCCGCCGACAGCAGCGGAATGTTCAGCGTGATGTTCCGGGTCAGCTTGGTGCGCAGGGAGGTTTGGGCCGGGAGAACGTTGGAGTAGGCCGGGACGAGCAGCACGTCATCGAAGGTGAGTGCTTTTTGGAGGAGACGCATAGTATTTCCTATAGGCGCAAAAGCAAATTATACAGAAACTCTCAATTTCCGTCGCCGGGCAGGCCAAAATTTGTTTTGCACGGTGCGCCGGGCAATTGACAGCCGAACCAAGACATGGCGAAATCGCAGTGCTCATCCAGGAATCTTCCATGCCTCTTCTGTCCAGAACTACCCTCGGCGCCCTGCTCCTGCTCGCCGCCACCGCCTCCCATGCCCAGTATGTCTGGATCGGGCCGAACGGCACGCGCCAGTATTCCGACCGCCCGCCGCCGCCCGGCACGCCGGCCAGCAAGATCGTCAAGGCGCCCGGCCGCCCGGCCTTCGAGCCGCAAGTGCCGGCGGCCGATGCAGCGGCCGACGGCGCCGGCAAGCCGCAGGACGCCAAGGCCCCGCCCACCCTGACCGAACGCGAAGTCGCCTTCCGCGAGCGCAGCAAGGCGCGCGCGGAACAGGAACAGAAAGACCAGGAAGCAGCGACGCGCCAGCGGCGGCTGGCCGAGCATTGCGCCGCCGCGCGCGAGACCCAGGCCCAGCTCGACTCCGGCATCCGTATCGCCAGGATCGGGCCGGACGGCGAAAAGACCTACATGACCGACGAAGAAAAGGCCGCGCGTAACGAACGGGTCAGGCGCGCACTGCAGGAGTGCCGCTGACCGGATCGGACTCGGGCGCCGCCTCCACGCGGTTGCGCCCGCCCGCCTTGGCCGCGTACAGGGCCGTGTCGGCGCGCGCCATCAGGCCGGCGATGCTTTCTCCCGGCTTCAGCATCGCCACCCCGATGCTGACCGTGTACGACACGCCGCTCGCGCCCCCCGCCAGTTGCGGCGTGCGCTCGAGCGCGGCGCGCAGGCGCTGGGCCACGGCGAGCACCGTGCGGCCGTCGGCGTCGGGCAGCAGCACGGCAAACTCCTCGCCGCCCAGCCGGGCGCAGTAGTCGATCTTGCGGATCACCTGCTGGGTGCGCTCCACCAGGTCGCGCAGCACCAGGTCGCCGACGCCGTGGCCATAGGTATCGTTGATGCGCTTGAAATGGTCGGCGTCCACCAGCAGCAGGCCGAGGCCGCCGCCACGGCGCTCGGCGCGCGCCAGTTCGCGCTCGGCGAAGGCGAAGAAGGCGCGGCGCGAGGCGGCGCCGGTCAGGTGGTCGTGGTCGGCTGCGTGGGCGCTGGCGGCGATCAGGCGCGCGTTGGCCATCATCACCGCACCCAGGGTCAGCGCCGGCAGCGCCATGGTGCCGATCGCGAAGAACACCAGGTTATAGGTGCTTTCTTCCAGCAGCGAATAAGGTTGATAGGCATCGATCGCATAGAAGGTCGCGCGCCAGGCATGGCCCGCGCCCAGCACCAGGGCGGCGCAGCGGGTAAAGGTGAACGGGTAGCGCAGGCGCGGCTCGACCGGTGCGCGCAGCGCCACGCCGATCGCGATGCAGACGGCGCCGTGGTACAGCGAGACCGACACGATGCGCAGCGCCGCCGACTCGATCGCGTAATGGAAGAACACGACGCCGGACAGGGCGGCCAGCGCACCGCCAGCCAGCCAGGGCCACGGCACGCGCCGGCCCAGGAAACGCCGGAAGCCGGCGTAGCTCAGGGTGATCGTGCCAAGGTAGAGCCCGTTGGCCACCTCGATGCTCAGGACATCGGGAATGAATCCGCGACCGGCAAACAGCAACAACGCCGCCACCGCCAGAAGATTCGCTTGTCGCCACTCGCGGATGCCGGCGACCTCGCTCTTGGCAAGCGAAGACAGGACCAGCAACATGACCCCCGACAAGGCAGTGGTCACCAATAACAGGCTCAGGGCATTCAACATCGGGACAGGGTGACGCTGGTGGATGTGCCGGTAAGGCACGATGGGGGCTCAATGGAACCGCCATGATACCAAGAAACTCCCGGAAATCTATCCAATTATTGCATTTGCGCAATATTCAACCGCCTGGCCCGCCCCGAACGGCTCAGGCCCCGCTATCGGCCGCATCTGCCGCAACGGCCTTCCTGGCGGCGCGCTTGCGACGCGAATCCTTGGGATCGGCCACCAGCGGCCGGTAGATCTCGATGCGGTCGCGCTCGCGCAGCACGGTGTCGAGCGTCTTTTTCTTGGCATAGATGCCGACCGCCTGCGTGGCCAGGTTGATGTCCGGGAAGGCTTCCAGCACGCCGCTGCGCTCGATTGCCTCGCCGATGGTCGTGCCCTGCTCCACCTGCATCGGGCGCAGCCATTCGTGCTTGTCAATGGCATAGCACACCGACACCGCCAGCATCTCAGCCATACAGCGCCTCGGCGCGCTTGCAGAACGAGTCGACCATGCTGTTGGCGATCATGCCGAACACGGGGCCGACGATCTGGGCCAGGATCACGCTCGAGAACTCGTATTGCATGTCGAAGTCGATCTTGCAGGCATCTTCACGCAGGGCCTTGAAACTCCACGTTGCCTCCAGCATCTTGAAAGGACCGTCCACCAGGTGCATCTTCATCTGGGTCGGGCGCTGGTTGTGGTTCGCCGTCGTAAAGCTCTGCTTTACGCCGTGGAAATTGATCTGCAAGCTGGCGACCAGTTTCTCGTCGGTCTGTTCGACGATCTTGACACCTGCACACCAGGGCAGGAACTTGGGATAATCCTCGACCTTGGCGACCAGGTCGAACATCTGTTCTGCGCTATAGCCAAGGAATACTGATTTGTGCACTACTGCCATTGGTCAACCGTTTGTTATGATGTTGGTCATTTGCAGGCGCCAGCTGTTGGCGCCATGGCAGTAGTTTAACCGACACGCGAAATTTCGCCTTTTCATGAGCATCGCTGACAATAAAAAAGCATTTTTTGACTACTTCATCGAAGACCGCTACGAAGCGGGTCTGGTGCTGGAGGGTTGGGAAGTCAAAGCCATCCGCGAAGGGCGGGTGCAGATCAAGGAAGCCTATGTGCTCGTTCGCAATAACGAGCTCTACCTGTTCGGCGCACACGTCAGTGCGTTGACGACGACTTCCACCTTCAGCCACCCGGAAGCGCTGCGTTCGCGCAAGCTCCTGCTGCACCGTGCCGAGATCGACAAGCTGATCGGCAAGGTCGAGCGCGCCGGCTTTACCCTGGTGCCGCTCAACCTGCATATGAAGAAAGGCCGCGTGAAGTGCGAGATCGGCCTGGCCAAGGGCAAGAAGCAGCACGACAAGCGCGCGACCGAGAAAGACCGCGACGCCAAGCGCGAGGTCAACCAGGCGATGAAGACCAACCGGCGCTGACCTTCAGCGACGGTGCGCAGCGCGGCTCAGGCTTCTTGCACGGTTGGCGCCGCTGCACTGCGCACCGACAACCGCCACGCCCCGAAGCTCAGCGCCAGCCCGCCCGCCACGCCCAGCGCCAGCCTGAGGGCGCTCTCGAACAGCAGCGGCGCCACCAGGCCCGAGACCAGGGCGAACGCCATCATCTGGATGAAGCCGACCATCGACGAGGCCAGGCCGCGGTTGCGCGGGAACAGCCCCATCGCGGTCAGCTGCACCGCCGGCATCGCCACCGCCAGGCCGAAGGTATACACGAACAGCGGCAGCACCGACCACGGTACGCTGGCCGGGGCAAAGGCGTGATAACCGACATTGAGCGCCACGCCCAGCGCCATCACGGCGTAGCCGGTCCACATCATGGCGGCCGGGGTCGAGGCATGGGCGCGCTTGCCGCCCCAGGCCGAACCGACCACCATGCCGCCCACCAGCGGGATGAACATCCAGGCGAAGGCGGTCTCGGGCAGGCCCAGGATCTCCATCACGAAGTTCGAGGCCGAGCCGATGTACAGCGACAGGCCGCTGAATGCCAGGCCGACCGACAGCGCCAGGAACACGAATTGCGGATTACGCAGCACCATCAGGTAGTTGCTGCCGATCGTGCCAGGATGGAAGGCCTGGCGTTTTTCGACCGGCAGGCTTTCCGGCAGCATCTTCGCGACCAGCAGGATCATCGCCGCGCCGAACGCGGCCAGGAACACGAACGACGAACGCCAGCCGAAGGTCACGTGCAGCCAGCCGCCCAGGATCGGGGCGATCGCCGGCGCCAGGCCGAACACCATCATGATGTGCGACATCATGCGCTGGGCCTGCGGGCCCGAGAAACGGTCTTGCACGATGGCCTGGCCGATCACCGAGCCGGCGCCGGCCGACAGGCCCTGCAGCGCGCGGAACACCAGCAGCCAGCCGAAGCTCGGGGCCCAGGCCGCGCCGATCGACGCCAGCGTATAGACGGCGAGTGCGGCCAGGATCACGGGGCGGCGACCGAAGGAGTCGGACAGGGTTCCGTAGAACAGCATCATGAAGGCGAACGTGAACAGGAACACGCTCAGGGTCTGCTGCACGGCCACCGGACCGACCGCGAATTCGGCGCCGATCGCCGGCATCGACGGCAAATAGGTGTCGATCGCCAGGGCGCCGATCATGCCCAGGCAGGCGAGGATGACGGTGAGGAGTTTTTGCATGTACTGCACTTTCGGGATATTGCCAACACTGCACGGCGCAGCGTGGGGGACGGGATTGTACGCTATTTTTATCTCGTCAATCTTCACCCGTCCTCACCTTCACGGCCGCCGGCCTACGGCGCGCGCAGCGACATGCCGAAGCGGTCCAGGCGCGGCATCCAGTCTTCCTGGTAGGCGGCCGACACCAGCACCCGTTCCGCGCGCCCGATCAGTTTCTCGCGCGGCACCAGGCCGATCGTGCGCGAATCGGCGCTGTCGTTGCGGTTGTCGCCCAACATCAGGTACTGGCCGGCCGGGATGCGCAGCGGCGCGAAGCTGCGCGCTGCGGCGACGCCGGGCAGCACCTGGATCCGCTGGCGGGTGCCGGCCACCTGCTCCTCGAGGCGGACCGCATCCACCAGCGTGCCGCGGCTGCGCTCGCGCGCCTCGCCCAGCACCGCGTAACTGCCGCCTTCGCCGTTGACGAACAGGCGGTCGCCCCGCATCTCGACCAGGTCGCCCGGCACCGCGAGCACGCGCTTGATCAGCCGGATGTCGTCTTGCGGCGAATGGAACACGACCATGTCGCCGCGCGCCGGATCGCCCAGGTGCGCCACGCTGTGTTCGGTCAGTGGTATCTTGAGGTCGAAGGCCATGCGGTTGATGAGCACCACGTCGCCCTCCAGCAGATTTGGCCGCATCGAGCCGCTAGGGATCGGGCTCCAGTCGGCCACCGCGCTGCGAAACACGCCGAACAACAGCACGAATACCAAAAAGCCCTTGTTGGCGCGGACGAAGTTTTTCATGGACGACTCCTCGGTGGATGGATGCGCCCAGCTTAACCACAGCCCGCACCTGCAGGCTTAGCAGTTCATTAATTGCATCGAGGCGCAGCAAACAGGCGGACGGCAAGGTGCGAGTGTCACCGGGCTGTCATATTTGACATCTACACTACCTGCGGGACGACTACGACCGCAGACTATGGATATGAAGAAAAAGGCCATCGGGGCTGAGCTCAAACAATTTTCCGACGGCGGCGCCTATTTGAACCGCGAACTGTCGCTGCTCGAATTCAATCGCCGCGTGCTGGCCCAGGCCGAAGACCCCACCATCCCCCTGCTCGAGCGCCTGCGCTTCTTGTGCATCGTGGCGAGCAACCTGGATGAATTCTTCGAGGTACGGGTCGCCAGCCTGCTGGCCCAGTACAAGCTGGACCGCGAAAGCGGCTCGGTGCCCGACGGCCTGGCCGCCGAACTCGAGCGCGCCAGCGCCGAATGCCGGCACCTGATCGCGCGCCAGTACAGCCTGTTCAATACCGAGATCCAGCCGCAACTGTCCGAACACGGCATCCACCTCTTGCACCGCAGCGAGCGCAATGCGGCCCAGCGCGCCTGGGTCAAGCAATACTTCGACCGCGAAGTGCGTCCGCTCCTGACGCCGATCGGCCTCGATCCGGCCCACCCCTTCCCGCGCGTGATCAACAAGAGCCTGAACTTCATCGTCGAGCTGGCCGGCAAGGACGCCTTCGGACGCGGTTCGGGCATCGCGATCATGAAGGCGCCGCGCGTGCTGCCGCGGGTGATCCGGCTGCCGGACGAACTCTCGGACAAGAAAGGCGCCTCGTACTGCATGCTGTCGTCGGTAATCCAGGCCCACATGGCCGACCTGTTCACCGGCCGCGAAGTGGTGTCGTATTCGCAGTTCCGTGTCACCCGCAACAGCGACCTGTGGGTCGACGAAGAAGAGGTCAAGAACCTGCGCCAGGCCCTGCAGAGCGAGCTGCACAGCCGCCAGTACGGCTTCGCGGTGCGCCTCGAAGTGAGCCGCTCCTGCCCGCAGCACCTGTCCGATTTCTTGCTCAACCAGTTCCACATCGACCGCAGCCGCCTGTTCTCGGTCGACGGTCCGGTCAACCTGAGCCGGCTGCTGGAAATCGTCAACGGCAACGACCGGCCGGATCTGGTGTTCCCGCCTTACGTGGCACATTATCCGGGCAAGCTGTCCGGCCCCGACCTGTTCGCCTCGCTGCGCAAGCACGACGCGCTGCTGCACCATCCATTCGAATCGTTCCAGCCGGTGATTAACTTTATTCAGTGCGCGGCGGCCGATCCGAACGTGGTCGCGATCAAGCAGACCATCTATCGGGCCGGCAGCAATTCCGAACTGGTCGACGCCCTGATCGCGGCCGCACGGCGCGGCAAGGAAGTCACCGTCATCGTCGAGCTGATGGCGCGCTTCGACGAAGAGGCCAACATCAACTGGGCCGAAAAGCTCGAACAGGCCGGCGCCCAGGTGGTGTACGGCGTGGTCGGCCTCAAGACCCACGCCAAGATGGCGCTGGTGCTGCGCCGCGAGCCCAGTGGCCTGCGCCGCTATGCCCACCTCGGCACCGGCAACTACAACCCGACCACGGCCCGCTTCTATACCGACATGGGCCTGCTGACGGCCGATGCCGACCTGACCGCCGACGTCAACGAAGTCTTCATCCACCTCACCAGCATGACCCGGCCCAAGCAGCTGTCGAGCATCTGGCTGGCGCCGTTCTCGCTGCAGAAGGAAACCGTGCGCGCGATCCGGCAGGAAGCCGACATCGCGCGTCAGGGCCGCCCGGGGCGCATCATCGGCAAGATGAATTCGCTGACCGACGAATCGGTGATCAAGGCGCTGTACGACGCCTCGCAGGCCGGGGTCAAGGTCGACCTCATCATCCGCGGCGCCTGCGCGCTGCGTCCCGGGGTGCCGGGCCTGTCCGAGAACATCAAGGTGCGCTCGATCGTCGGCCGCTTCCTCGAGCACACCCGCATCTATTACTTCCGCAACGACCTGAAGCACGACATGATGCTCAGCAGCGCGGACTGGATGAACCGCAACCTGTTCCGCCGGGTCGAAGTGGCGTTCCCGATCCGCTCGCCGGCGCTCAAGCGGCGCGTGATGCGCGAGGGCCTGCAGCCCTACCTCAAGGACAACGTCAACGCCTGGGAGCTGGCGCCCGATGGCCGCTACCGCCGGCGCAAGGCGCGCGGCAAGCAGCCGCGCTACAGCGCGCAGCAGGTCTTGATGGACACGCTGGGCGCCGCCAACCTCAATAAAGAATCGAACGACAAGGAGATCGACAATGGAACTGATCCTGTGGCGCCACGCTGAGGCCGAGCCAGGCGAACCGGATGCGCTGCGCGAACTGACGCCCAAGGGCCAACGCCACGCCGCGCGCATGGGCGCCTGGCTCGACCGCAAGCTGCCGCCGGCCTGCCGCATCCTGGTGAGCCCAGCCACGCGCTGCATCCAGACCGTGGAAGCGCTGGGCCGGCGCTACGAGGTGGTCGAGGCGCTGGGCACCGAATCGAGCGCCGAAGCGATCATCGACGCCTGCGGCTGGCCTGAGCACCGCCAGCCGGTGCTGATCGTCGGCCACCAGCCGCTGCTGGGGCAGGTCGCATCGATGGTGCTGTGCGGGGACAAGCAGGATTGGCGCATCCGCAAGGCGGGCGTGTTCTGGATCGAGCACAAGGAACCCGAAGGCGCGCCGTATATCCGCCTGGTGGCGGGGCCGGATGTGATCGGCAAGCTGCGCTGACCCAGCGCGCTGGACGGCGGCGCCGTCCAGCATGCATCACCGCGCCTGGAACGCTATCCCTACCTCATTCCAGCTGGATTCTTCCTTCTCGAACCACGGCGCCAGGGTCGGATGCCGCGCCAGCAGTTCCGGCGGCAGGTCGATCTCGATCCTGCCTTTCATGCGCAGACGCAGGCCGCCGATGTCGTTGTCGGCGCGCGCGTGCATCAACACCACGGCGAGGCGCAGCGCCAGCAGCGCCTTGGCCAGGTCGGGCTCCTGCAAGGCCTCGCGGACCTTGCGCAGATTGCCCTTTTGCCCCAGCACAAGCGTCGCCAGAAGGCGCTGTTCGCGCGTGGTGAAGCCACCCAGGTCGGCATGCTCGACGATATAGGCGCCGTGCTTGTGGGCGCCGCTCATCGAGATCGCCAGGCCGATCTCGTGCAGCATCGCGCTCCAGGCAAGGTAGTGCGGCTGGCTGTCGGCCTGCGGCTGCAGGCGCTCGTACAGGAGCGTCGCGATGCCGCAGGTGCGCAGCGCGCGCTGGGTGTCGACCCGGAAGCGCTGCATGCAGGAGCGGATCGCCGCGTCGCGCCGGTCGCGCCGGTTGGCGCGCAGTTCGAGGTCGGACAGCACGCCCAGGCGCAGCCCGGCATTGATCGCCTGCATGCGCTCGACTTTCAGCTCTTGCATGGCGCCGATCAGCACCGTCAGCCCGCCCACCATCACCGGCACCCGGTCGCGCTTGACGCCCTGCAGCGCGAAGGCATCCACGTGGCCCAGCTCGATCAGGATGTCGCGCAAGGCGTGCAGGCTGGCCTGCGACACCGTGCCGTCGCCGATCGCGTTGCGGCCGATGACTTCGGAGATCGCGCGCATCGTACCCGACGAGCCGTAGGCGGCATCCCAGCCCTGGGCGTGGTAGAGCGAAGCGGCGTCCTCGAAGCGGGCGCGGGCCGCGGTGACGGCGGCATCGAAGGCGCGCGCCGTGATGCGGCCGTCGGCGAAATAGGCGCGCGTCTGCGGCTGGGTGCCGATGCCGAACGATTCGACCAGGTGGATCTCGGCGCCGGTGCCGGCGATGACTTCGGTCGAGCCGCCGCCGATGTCGATCACCAGGCGCCGCTCGTCCTGGCGCTCGATGGCGCGCGTCACGCCCATATAGATCAGGCGCCCTTCTTCTTCGCCCGAGATGATCTCGATCGGATACCCGATCGCCGCCTCGAGCTGCGGCAGCAGCTGGTCGGCGTTCTTCGCCACGCGCATGGTATTGGTGGCCACCACGCGCACGGCGTCGAGGTGGTATTCGTCGAGGATCTTGCGGAAATCGGAGAGGCAGCGGATCGCCCCGCGCATCGCGGCGTCGGTGAGCATGTTCTCGCTGTCGAGTCCCGCCGCCAGGCGGATCGGGTCGCGCGCCGTGCGCACGATGTGCATGCGGGCGCCGAGCGGCTCGCCGATGTGCAGGCGGAAGCTGTTGGACCCGAGGTCGACTGCTGCAAACATGAGGCCCTTTCGAAGATGGACGAATCCCGCGTGCGGCCAGGCGCCGCGCACGGGATCGGAAGGTGCCAAGTATACAGCGTGGGCCGGGCCACGGCCAAATGCGGCACGCAAAAAAGCGCGCCAGGTGTTGCGTGCGGCGAGTCGCTCAGCCGTCCCGGCGGGCCTGTGGCGCGCGGCGCAGGCAATACCAGGCGCCGGCCAGGCAGGGAATGCCGAGCGTGACGGCGGACAGCGCGTCCCAGATGCCGTCGCCCAGCAGGGCCGAGATCAGGCCGATGGTGGTGAGGATCGCGAGCACGATCGGCGCACCCCAGATCTGCATCGCAGTACGGCTTGCATTGCGGCTCACGATGCGCCTCCTTCGCGCGCCAGGACCGGCGCATCGATGCGGTGGGCCGGCGTCTTGTCGAGCACCGCGGCCTTGGCGCTCGCGCTGGCGGTCTTGCCGCGCTTGACCCACAGGTAGAGGCCCGTGACCAGGATCACGATGGTAGCGATGTCGAGCAGCGCCCACAGGAATTTCATCCACTGCCCGCCGTAGTCGCCGAAGTGCAGCGGCTGCGACACCAGCAGCGCCTTCAGGTACCACGGCAGTTGCGGGGCGTCGGTCAGCTCGCCGGTATGGGCGTCGACCAGCACCGGCTGGTACATGCGCGAGCTGAACGGCTCATTGCCGTTCATGAAGATGCCGTAGTGATGGGCGCTGCTGAAGTCGGTGCCGGGGAAGGCCACGAAGGCGACCCGCATGCCCGGCAGGCGCGCCTTCGCCTTCTCGATCGCATCGTGCACCGAGGCGGTGTGCGGCTGCGGCGCCTTGTCCTTGTACTGGGCCAGGATCTGGCCCAGCTCATTGTGCTGGTAATACTTGTACATCAGGTCGGCCCAGGTGTTGATCATGCCGGTACCGCCGACCACGAACAGCCAGGTGAGCGTGACGATGCCCAGCAGGTTGTGCATGTCGAGCCATTTGAGACGGCTGCTTCTTTCCTTGCGCACGGTGCCGAAATCGAGCTTGCGCATGAAGGGCGAGTACAGGACCGCGCCGCTGACGATCGCCACCAACAGCAACAGGGCCATGAAACCCAGGAACAATTTGCCGGCCAGCCCCATGAACAGGTCGACGTGCAGCGCCAGCATGGTCGACATGAACACGCCGCCCTCGAAGGCCGGCTCGACGATCACCTTGGTGGTGCGCGCATCGACCGCGATCGGCTTGTAGTCGTGGTCGTGCATGTGGTCGGCCAGGGTCACGTGCCAGATCTCGGGCACGTCGGCCTCTTGCGAGATGAACATCGGCTTCTTGGTCGGGTACAGCTCCTTGGCCGAGGCGATCACGGCGTCGACGTTGCCCGGCGGCGTGGGCTGGGCCAGGACCGGCGGCTCGACCTCGTTGCCCAGCAGGTGGCCGATCTCGTGGTGGTAGATGAGCGGCAGGCCGGTCAGGCACAGCAGCAGCATGAAGACGGTGCAGACCAGGCTGGACCACTTGTGAATCCAGCCCCAGCGGCGCAGGGAAACGGGTGACATGTTATTGGGTGGGCTATATAGCTAGAAATTCAGACCATGAATAATAATCGTTCTCATTTACATATGCAAGCATGGGGCATAGAATGCGCATTACTTTTAACGCATAAAAAGAGCAAGACATGACTACCCCGCGCCTCACCTTTACCCCGGCCGCGCTGGCCGCCGCCCTCCTCGTCTCGCAGACCGCGCTTGCCCAGCAGGCCGAACCCAACAATGACGACGCCATCCAGACCGTCGTGATCACCGCCTCGGCCGACGCCTCGGCCCAGGGCTTGCCGGCAGCCTATGCCGGCGGCCAGGTTGCGCGCGGCGGCCGTCTCGGCTTGCTCGGCAATGTCGACATCATGGACACCCCGTTCAACAGCACCAACTACACCCATGCGCTGATCCAGGACCAGCAGGCGCGCAGCGTGGCCGACGTGGTGCAGAACGATCCGTCGGTGCGGGTGGCGCGCGGCTTCGGCAACTACCAGGAGCTGTACATGATCCGCGGTTTTGCCGTGGGATCGGACGACACGGCCTATAACGGCCTGTACGGCCTGCTGCCGCGCCAGTTCGTGGCGACCGAACTGATGGAGCGTGTGGAAGTCTTGCGCGGCGCGCACAGCTTCATCAACGGCGCGGCCCCGGCCGGCGGCAGCATCGGCGGCTCGATCAACATCCTGCCCAAGCGTGCGCCGAACCAGGAACTGAGCGAAGTCACGCTCGGCGTCGAGACCGGCGGCCAGGGTTATGGCGCCATCGACCTGGGCCGCCGCTTCGGCGAACAAGGCCGCGCCGGCGTGCGCGTCAATATCGCGCACCGCAACGGCGACACCGCGGTCGACCGCGAGAAGCGCGAACTGTCCGTGTACTCCCTGGGCTTCGACTACCGCGGTCGCGGCTACCGCCTGTCGGCCGACGTCGGCCACCAGGACCACCAGCTGAGCAATGCGCGCCCGAGCGTGGACCTGGCGCTGGGCCTGCCCATGATCGCCGCGCCGGAGGGCGACCACAACTTCGCCCAGCCGTGGACCGTCTCGAACGAGCGCCATACCTTCGGCACCGTGCGCGCCGAGATCGACCTGGGCGCCGACGCGGTGGCCTGGGCGGCCGGCGGCCTGCGCAACGGCCAGGAGTTCAATGTCCTGGCCGGCTTCGACGTCAATGCCGTCAATGGCGACGGCACGATGAGCCGCTTCGACAATATCCGCAAGGACCAGGTGCGTACCGGTGAAGTGGGTGTGCGCGGCCAGCTGCGCACCGGCGCCGTCAAGCATACGCTCAGCGCGTCGGCCTCGGCCTTTCATTCGACGTCGCGCAATGCCTTCGGCATGAGCGACTTCGCGGGTTTTGCCTCGAACATCTATACGCCGCGCGACGTGGCCCCGCCGCCGGCCAACGCCTGGCCGTCGGGTGGCGACATGAACAATCCGCTGGTGACCGGCAAGGCTATCCTGTCGAGCCTCGCGATCGCCGACACCATGTCGTTCATGGATGACAAGGTGCTGGTCAACGTCGGCGTACGTCACCAACGCCTCAAGGATTACGGCTACGCCAACGACACGGGCATCGAGAACGCCGGCTACGAGGAAAGCGAGAACACGCCGTTCGCCGCCATCGTCTACAAGCTGCGCAAGGACGTGTCGGTGTATGCCAACTACAGCGAAGGCCTGCAGCGCGGGCCTGAAGCATCGGGCGTCGGCATTGTCAACTCAGGCACCAAGTTTGCCCCCTATGTCTCGCGCCAGCGCGAAGCCGGGATCAAGTACGACAGTGGCCGTTACGGCTTGACTGCTGCCGTGTTCACCACCAGCCAGCCGAGCGCCTACGTCGAGAATAATGTCTTCGGCGTGTTTGGCGAGCAGCGCAACCGCGGCCTCGAGCTGTCCGTGTTCGGCACGCCGCTGCGCGGCCTGAAACTGCTGGGCGGCCTGACCCTGCTCGACGCCGAGCAGCGCATCACCCGGGCCGGCGAGAACCAGGGCAAGGATGCGATCGGCGTGCCGCAGACGCAGCTGAACATCGGCGCCGACTGGAACGTGCCTGGCGTGGACGGCTTGTCGCTCAATGCCCGCACCGTGTACACCTCGAAGCAGTACGCCGATGGCGCCAACCTGCAAAAACTGCCGTCGTGGACGCGCCTCGACCTGGGCGCCACCTACAACACCCGCTTCATGGACCGCGACCTGACCCTGCGCGCGCGCGTGGACAACGTCACGGACAAGAATTACTGGGCCTCGGCCGGCGGTTATCCGGGCGCGGGCTACCTGGTGCTGGCGGCGCCGCGTAGCGTGGTGGTGTCGGCGACCGTGGGGTTCTAAGCCGGATCAGTGCAGGCGCGGGTCGTCCCTGGCGACGATCGCGTGCTTCATTTTTGCGCCTTCACGATCTGCAGCGCGCTGGCGATCACGGTGCTCATATCGCCCAGGTTGGCCGGCACGATCAGGGTGTTGTTGGTCTTGGCCAGGTTGGCGAAGGCGTCGACGTAGTGTTCGGCCACGCGCAGGCTGACCGCGTCCATGCCGCCCGGCGAATTGATGGCGTCGCCCACCTGGCGCAGCGCCGACGCGCTGGCCTCGGCCAGCGCCACGATGGCGGCCGCCTCGCCCTGGGCGCGGTTGATCTGGGCCTGCTTGTCGCCTTCCGAGCGGGCGATGGCGGCTTCGCGCTCGCCGCTGGCGATATTGATCTGCTCCTGGCGCCGGCCCTCGGAGGCCGCGATCAGGGCCCGCTTCTCGCGCTCGGCCGTGATCTGCGCCTGCATCGCATGCAGGATCTCGGCCGGCGGGGTCAGGTCCTTGATCTCGTAGCGCAGCACCTTGACGCCCCAGTTGGCGGCCGACTCGTCGATCGCGTTGACGATGTGGGTGTTGATGTGGTCGCGTTCCTCGAAGGTCTTGTCCAGCTCCATGCGGCCGATCACCGAGCGCAAGGTGGTCTGGGCCAGCTGGGTGATGGCCTGGATGTAGTTCGACGAACCGTAGGACGCGCGCATGGCGTCGGTGACCTGGAAGTACAGGATGCCGTCCACCTGCAGCTGGGTATTGTCGCGCGTGATGCAGACCTGGGGCGGCACGTCGAGCGGGATCTCCTTCAGGCTGTGTTTATAGGCGACGCGGTCGACGAAGGGCACCACGATGTTCAGGCCCGGGGCCAGGGTGGCGTGGTACTTTCCCAGGCGCTCGACCACCCACGCGTTCTGCTGCGGGACCACGTTGATGGTCTTGAACACGAAGACCAGGGCGATGGCGAAGATCACGATCGCGACCACGCTGAAAGACAGTTCCATGTGCATCCTTTCTTGTTATAAGGTGTTCTGTCAGGGCTGGCGCCGGGCCACGATCAGGCGGTTGCCCTGCACTTCGACGATCTCGTAGTCGCCCGGCTGCGGCAGGGTGTCGGCGAGCAGCTCGACGTCCCACAGGGCGCCGCGGTACATCACGCGCGCGCGCCGGTCCTGCCACTGCGGCACGGTGACGCGCTGGCCGATATCGAGGTTGATGCTGGGGTCATTCGCGGCCTCGCCGCGCCGCGGGCGGGCGTAGCGGGTACGGCGCAGGACCATGGTGGCGCCGATGCCGACGCCCGCCGCGACCAGCGTCTGCAACGGGCCGCTGGCGCCGAGCCAGGCGGCGCCGGCGCCGAACAGCAGGCCGACCGCGATCATCAACAGGTAGAACGTGCCGATGAACAGCTCGGCCACCACCAGGATGCCGGCGCCGATGAGCCAGTACGTCCAGTCGGACATGGCAGGGTCTCCTTTTTCGTTATCGAATAAAAAAACCCCCGTTACCCGGAACGGGTAGCGAGGGTTCTGCATGACCGCACGATGAGGCACGGCGGTCGTTCTTGAGGGCTTGGAAAGCGATCATTCCTGCCAGTGTAGCACCGGCGGCCCTCGAAGGGGAATGCCGGGGCTCAGGCCTTGGCCAGCTTTTGCCAGGTTTCGATCACCGAGTCCGGGTTGAGCGACATCGACTCGATGCCCTCGTCCACCAGCCACTGGGCGAAGTCGGGATGGTCCGACGGCCCCTGGCCGCAGATGCCGACGTACTTGCCCTGCTTGAGACAGGCCTTGATCGCCAGCGACAGCATCGCCTTGACGGCCGGATCGCGCTCGTCGAAGTCCTTGGCCAGCAGCTCCATGCCGGAGTCGCGGTCCAGGCCCAGGGTGAGCTGGGTCAGGTCGTTGGAACCGATCGAGAAGCCGTCGAAATACTCCAGGAACTGCTCGGCCAGGATGGCGTTGGACGGCACTTCGCACATCATGATCAGGCGCAGGCCGTTTTCGCCGCGCTTGAGGCCATTCTGCGCCAGCAGGTTGACCACTTTCTCGGCCTGGCCGAGGGTACGCACGAACGGCACCATCAGCTCGACGTTGGTCAGGCCCATCTCGTTGCGCACGCGCTTCATGGCCGCGCATTCCATCGCGAACGATTCGGCGAAGTCGTCGGCCAGGTAGCGCGCGGCGCCGCGGAAGCCCAGCATCGGGTTTTCTTCGTCCGGCTCGTAGCGCGAACCGCCGATCAGCTTCTTGTACTCGTTCGACTTGAAGTCGGACAGGCGCACGATGACCTGCTTCGGCCAGAACGCGGCGGCGATGGTCGCCACGCCCTCGACCAGCTTGTCGACATAGAAGGCGCGCGGCGAGGCATGGCCGCGGGCGACCGACTCCACTGCCTTTTTCAGGTCGGCGTCGATGTTCGGATACTCGAGGATGGCCTTCGGGTGCACGCCGATATTGTTGTTGATGATGAACTCGAGACGGGCCAGGCCGACGCCGTTGTTGGGCACCGACTGGAAGTCGAAGGCCAGTTGCGGGTTGCCGACGTTGAGCATGATCTTGGTCTTGATCGGCGGCAGTTCGCCGCGCGAGACTTCGGTGACCTCGGTTTCGAGCAGGCCGTCGTAGATCATGCCTTCGTCGCCTTCGGCGCACGAGACGGTGACCAGGGTGCCGTCTTTCAGCACGTCGGTCGCGTCGCCGCAGCCGACCACCGCCGGCACGCCCAGCTCACGCGCGATGATCGCCGCGTGGCAAGTGCGGCCGCCGCGGTTGGTGACGATCGCCGAGGCGCGCTTCATGACCGGCTCCCAGTTCGGGTCGGTCATGTCGGCGACCAGCACGTCGCCCGGCTGCACACGTTCCATCTCCGACGGGTCGGTGATGACGCGCACCGGGCCGGCGCCGATCTTCTGGCCGATCGCGCGGCCGTGGGTCAGCACGGTGCCGGTGCCCTTGAGCTGGAAGCGCTGCTGGGCGTCGGTGGCCTTCTGCTGCGATTTGACGGTCTCGGGACGCGCCTGCAGGATGTACAGCTTGCCGTCGCGGCCATCCTTGCCCCACTCGATGTCCATCGGACGGCCATAGTGGTTCTCGATGATCATCGCGTACTTGGCCAGCTCGATGACTTCTTCCTCGACCAGCGAGTAGCGGTTGCGCAGCTCGATCGGCACGTCGACGGTCTTGACCGAGCGGCCGGCCTTGGCCTCGCTGGTGAATTCCATCTTGATCAGCTTGGAACCGATATTGCGTCGGATGACGGCCGACTTGCCCTGGGCGAGCATCGGCTTGTGGACGTAGAACTCGTCCGGGTTGACCGCGCCCTGCACCACGGTCTCGCCCAGGCCGTAGCTCGAGGTGATGAACACCACGTCCTTGAAGCCCGATTCGGTGTCGATCGTGAACATCACGCCGGATGCGCCGGTATCCGAGCGCACCATGCGCTGCACGCCGGCCGACAGCGCGACCTCGGCGTGGGTGAAGCCCTTGTGTACGCGGTAGGAGATCGCCCGGTCGTTGTAGAGCGAAGCGAAGACGTGCTTCATCGCCTCTAACACGTTGTCGATGCCGACCACGTTCAGGAACGATTCCTGCTGGCCGGCGAAGGATGCATCCGGCAAGTCTTCGGCGGTGGCCGAGGAACGCACGGCGAACGAGACTTCGGTTTCCGAGCCGGCGACCAGGCGCTCGTAGAACGAACGGATGTCCTGCTCCAGGCGGGGCTGGAACGGGGTCTCGACGATCCAGCCGCGGATCTCGGCGCCGACCGTTGCGAGCGTGCGGACGTCGTCGACGTCGAGGTTATCGAGGCGGCGCGCGATGCGCTCGCCGAGGGATGCACCGCCATCGACGCTATGGCCGAGGAAGTCGCGGAAGGCGTCGGCGGTGGTGGCGAAGCCGGTCGGCACGCGCACGCCGGCGCCGGCCAGCTGGCTGATCATCTCGCCGAGCGAGGCGTTCTTGCCGCCGACCGACTCGACGTCGGTCATGCGCAGGTCTTCGAACGATGCCACGTATACCCGTGTGGCGCCGTCGGGCTGCAATGCTGGAGTAGCTAGGTTAGTCATGGTAAAACACCCTTACTTGATGATGGAAAGCCGTTGGAGCACTGCTCGGCAAGCGGGGGCGTGTTTGACGTGTTCTTGTTATTCTGGCCCGCGTGCAGCACAATGCAAAACCCGTTGCCGAGCATTTTACCCCGCGACAGGGTGATGTGCAGCGCACTTTTGATGCAACTTTGTCAGCAAAGCCTTCCGATCCAGCCACCATGACCGACGATTCCCTGCCTCCTCCAGTTACTGCCTCGCGCACCGTGTTCTTCGTCTCCGACGGCACCGGCATCACGGCGGAGACCTTCGGCCACGCCGTGCTGAGCCAATTCGACCTGCGTTTTCGCCAGATCCGGCTGCCGTTCGTGGATTCGATCGAGAAGGCGCACGACGCCGCACGCCGCATCAACGAGAGTTTTGCGCTGCATGGGCAGCGTCCGATCGTGTTCTCGACCTTGGTGAAGAACGACCTGTCGAGCGTGATCCGGGCCGCGAACGGGATGCACATGGACCTGTTCCAGACCTTCGTGGCGCCGCTCGAGCAGGAGCTGGACGTGAAATCGACGCACACGATCGGGCGCATCCACAATGCGGTGGACACCGAGGAATACAAGAACCGGATCGAAGCCATCAACTTCTCGCTGGCGCACGACGACGGCCAATCGCACAAGAACCTGGCCGAGGCCGACGTGATCCTGGTGGGCGTTTCGCGCTCCGGCAAAACCCCGACGAGCCTGTACCTGGCGATGCAATACGGCCTGAAAGCCGCCAATTATCCGTTGATCCCCGACGACTTCGAACGCAGCAAGCTGCCGAGCTCGCTCCCGCCATTCAAGGCTAAGCTGTTCGGCCTGACGATCACCCCCGAACGCCTCTCGCAAATCCGCAACGAGCGCCGCGCCGGCAGCAAGTACGCATCGCTGGAGAACTGCCGCTACGAAGTCAACGAAGCCGAACAACTGATGCGCCGCGAAGGCATCCGCTGGCTCTCCTCGACGACAAAATCGATCGAAGAAATCGCCACCACCATCCTCCAAGAAATCAAACCCGATCGCCGCGAATACTAACTCGCCGACCAATCGCCAATTAGGGTCAGAGTAGAATTAATAAGAAAGATTTTTAATCACTCATTAATTCCGAACAAGACGGCGCCATCTTGCTTGAAAGCTCGTGCGAGTTAATTGGGGTCAGTGTCGAATTGTTTGACAACTTTGAAGAATTGCCCGGCAATTCGACTCCGACCCTCATTAATTTCTTGAAGTTTGGCGCCTTTGGCCGACCACCCAGGAAATAGAGTAACGCAGACAAATAGCTCGCCCGTTTATTACCGCTAAACCAGACAATTTTAATCAGGGTCGGAGTCGAATTGTTTGACAACATTTACTGATCAGTCGTTAATTCGACTCCGACCCTAGTTATCCTTCGAGCAATTGGCTAATAATTCTACTCCGACCCTCATTATTCGCCGGCCGAATTTGCGAAATTGCTCAACAATTCTACTCTGACCCCAATTGATGGGTTATTGATTGAGAGTTAGAAGAATTGGCGCCAGTCGGCGAGCCAGGTCGGGAAGGCGGCGGCTTCCATGGGGTTGGCGATGTGGTAGCCCTGGGCGTAGGTGCAGCCGAGGCTTTGGAGGAAGTCCCAGTCCTGGCGGGTTTCGACGCCGACCGCGACCGACATCCGGTCCAGGCTGTGGGCCAGGTTCAGGCAGCTGCGCAGGACCGTGCCCAAGGGACGGCGCTTCGAGGCGCCGTCGACGAAGCTGCGGTCGATCTTCAGTTCGGTGAAGGGGATGCGGGCCAGCAGCTGCAGGTTCGAGCGGCCGGTGCCGTAGTCGTCGATGGCCAGGCCGAAGCCCATCATGCGCAGGCGCACCAGGCGCTCGATGAAATCGGGGTTCGTGTTCAGGACCGACGACTCGGGGATCTCGAACGTGATGTAGTCCGGACTCACCTCGTGGCGCTCGAGCGAGGCGACGATCTGGCGCACGAAAGCGGGATGGGCCAGGGTTTCGGGCGCGATGTTCAGCGAGATCGGGACCGGGATGCCCTGCTCCTGGAGCCAGCGGCAGCGCTCGACCGACAGCTCGATCATGCTCCAGTCCAGGAAGTCGATGCGGCCGCTTTCTTCCAGCGCTTCCATGAAGGATGCAGGGCCAAGCACGCCGTGCTCGGGGTGGCGCCAGCGGGCGAATGCTTCCAGGCCCTTGACTTGTCCGGTCGCCAGCTCGATCTTCGGCTGGAAGAACGGCTCGAACTGGCGCTTCTGCAGGCCGATGCCGATCTGCTGGAACGAGAATCGCGGGCCGCCCGGCCTTCTCGGCGGGCGCGCCAGCGGGGTGTAGTTGTCGAGCAGCGGCTTCAGTCTGGCGGCGGTCACCGGCCTGGCGATCGCGCCCAGCAGCTCGACGCCCAGGGCCTGGGCCAAGGTCTCCACCGAGAACAACAGGTCGGCCGGGCGGGCGCCGGTCACCACCAGGCGCGCCGGGCCCTGGATCTCGCCCAGCTTGCGAATCAGTTCCAGGCCGTCCATGCCAGGCAGGTCCAGGTCGACGATGGCGACGTTCACCAAGGGCGCCACGCCGGACTCCAGGATCTGCAGCGCGCGATGGCCGTCCGCGACGTCGGTGACGCGGCTGGCGCCCAATTGGCCCAGCATCTCGACCAGCGCACTGCGCTGGGCCGTGTCGGCTTGTGCCACCAAAAAATGCAAATGCGCGATGTCCATCGTTGCTCCAGTCTCCCAGCCGCCAGCCTACGCGAAGCGGTGGAAGCCGTCCATACCCAAGGCTACATCTGCTGCTGGCGCAGACCTTCGAAGAAGCATACGGCGGCGCAGGCCGCGACGTTAAGCGACTCCACCTGGCCAGCATGCGGCACCGCGACCCGGTGCGTGGCAAGCCGCAATAATTCGTCCGACACGCCCTGCCCCTCGTGGCCCAGCACCCAGGCCACCGGCTGGCGCAAGTCCATCGCATACAGCCGCTCGGCCGCGTAGCCGCTGGTGGCCAGCACCGGCACCGATGCTTCGCGCACCAGCTGCGCCAGCTCCACTTGCTCGAAAATCTCCAGCACGAAATGGGCGCCCATCGCGGCGCGCAGCACCTTCGGCGACCAGCAGAAGGCAGTGCCGGGACTGCAATAGACTTGCTTGATGCCGGCCGCCGCGGCGCTGCGCAGGATCGAGCCGACGTTGCCGGGATCCTGCACGCCGTCCAGCAGCACGCTGGGGCCATGCAGGCCCGGTGCACTCGATGGCTGTGGCGAGTCGATCACGAACAGCAGGTGCACGCCGTGCTCCACCTGGCTGATGGCGTTGAACAGCGCGTCGGGAAGCGCCGTCACCGGCGCGTTCACGGCGTCGCAACGGGCGACGATGGCCTGCACTTCGGCGTTGCCGAGCGCTCCCTCGGATACCACGCAGTGGCGCGGCGCGCCGCGCAGGTCGAGCCAGCTCTGGCACAGGTGCACGCCGTCGAGCAGGCTTTGTCCGGCCTTGCGCCGCGCCTGCGAGCTGGTGGCGAGACCTTTCAGGTCCTTGTAGAACGCGTTGTCGCGCGAGCTGATGGTTTTCATGCTGCTTCTGTTTCAATCAAATAGCTGCCGAACAGGTCGACCTGCAGCAGGTTGCGTACCGGCGCGAACGAACGGCGGTGCGCAGGCGACGGGCCGTGCGCGCGCAGGCGTTCCAGGTGCAGCGGCGTGCCATAGCCCTTGTGCTGGTCGAAGCCGTATTGCGGATACAGGCCATGGAGCTCGACCAGCGCCGCGTCGCGCGCCGTCTTGGCCAGGATCGATGCGGCCGAGATGGCGTTGACCTTGTCGTCGCCCTCCACGATCGCATGCGCGCGCACGTCCATCTGCGGGCAGCGGTTGCCGTCGATCAGGGCCAGGGTCGGCACCGTGTGCAGCGCCTCCACCGCGCGCCGCATCGCCAGCATGGTCGCCTGCAGGATGTTGATACTGTCGATCTCTTCGCACGAGCATTCGGCGATGGCCCAGGCCAGCGCATGTTCGCGGATCAGGGGCGCCAATTGGTCGCGCCGCGCCTCGCTCAGCTTCTTCGAGTCGCGCAAGCCCTCGATCGGACGGCGCGGATCGAGGATCACGGCGGCCGCGAACACGGGGCCGGCCAGCGGACCGCGGCCCGCCTCGTCGACGCCGCACACGATGTCGAGCGCGGTGAATGGACGGCCGCGCGTCGGCAGCCCCGGATACAGGTTGACCTTCTTCTTGCTCATGCCATGTCGCGCGCGCCAACGGCATCGCGGCCTATCACTTTCAATACCGCCTCGGCGCTTTCGCGCGCGCTGTCGCGCAGCAGGCTGTGGTGCATCTCGAGAAAGCGCGCGGCGAGCCGTTCGCGGCCCGCTGCATCATGCAACTGGGCCCATACGGCGTCGGCCAGGGCTTCGGGCGTGGCCGCGTGCTGGATCAGCTCGGGCACCAGGAATTCGCGCGCCAGGATGTTCGGCAGGCCGATCCAGGGCTGGTAACCCATATGGCGCATGATCATATACGACGCCGCCATCACTTTATAGGCGATCACCATCGGCTTCTTGAACAGCGCGACTTCCAGCGTCGCGGTGCCGGAAGCGACCAGCACCGCGTCGGCGGCGGCGATCGCCGTGTGCGAGCCGGCATCGGTCAGCTGCAGTTCAACGTCCTGCAAACCGGCCCTGACCACGATCTCGTCGAAATACGCGCGCTGGCGCTCGCCGACCATCGGCACCACGAAGCGCAGCCCAGGGTCGCGCGCCGCCAGCAGCTTCACGGCGCGCACGAACGGCTCGGCCAGGTATTTCAGCTCGCCCATGCGGCTGCCCGGCATCACCGTCACCACGCGCGCGTCAAGCGCAAGGCCGAGGGAGCGGCGCGCAGCGGCCACGTCGGGCCCCAGCGGAATCGTCTCGGCCAGCGGATGCCCGATATACGTCACCGGCACGCCCGCCTCGCGGTAGATCGCTTCCTCGAATGGGAAGATAACCAGCATATGCGAGACCGCGCGCTGGATCTTCTTGATCCTTCCCCCGCGCCAGGCCCAGATCTGCGGCCCGATGAAGTGGACGGTCGGGATGCCGGCCGAGCGCAGCTGCTCTTCCAGCCCGAGATTGAAACCGGGGTAGTCGGCGCCGATGAAGGCGCTGGGCCGTTCCGCGATCAGGCGATCGCGCAAGCGGTTCTGGATGCCCTTCAGTTCGCGATAACGGGGAATGACTTCGAACAGGCCGCGCACCGTGAGCGTGTCCATCGGGGCATCGCTCACGAGCCCCTGCTCGATCATGCGCGGCCCGCCGATGCCGTGGAAGCGCGCGCCGGGAAGCGCCGGACGCAAGCCCGCCAGCAGGCGTGCGGCAAGCATGTCACCGGACGCCTCGCCGGCTACCAGGGCCAGGGAAATATCAGCGGACGATGCCACGGGTGGCAGTACCGAGGAATTCGCGCAGCAGGCGGATATCGCCGGCGGCCGCAGGCAGGCGCTCTTCCTCCGCCTGCAGGGCGGCCTTCGCCTCCTCCAGGGTCAGGTTCGAGCGATACAGCAGTTTATACGCGCTGCGGATCCCATCGAGCTGCTCGCGCGAGAAGCCGCGCCGCTTGAGGCCTTCGAGGTTCACGCCGCGCGCACCGGCCGGATTGCCCGACACCAGCACATACGGCGGCACGTCCTGGGTCAGGCTCGTATACATGCCGATGAAGGCATGGGCGCCGATCTTGCAGAACTGGTGCACGCCGGCGTAGCCCGACAGGATCGCCCAGTCGCCCACCTGCACATGGCCCGCCAGCTGCGCATTATTCGAAAAGATGGTGTTGCTGCCGACCTGGCAGTCGTGCGCCACGTGGACGTAGGCCGAGATCCAGTTGTCGCTGCCCACGCGCGTGACGCCCTCGTCCTGGACCGTGCCCAGGTTGAAGGTGACGAACTCGCGCACCGTGTTGCGGTCGCCCACTTCCAGGCGGGTCGGCTCGCCGTTCCACTTCTTGTCCTGTGGCGCGCCGCCGATCGAGCAGAACTGGAAGAATTTATTGTCCTTGCCGATCGTCGTGTGGCCTTCGATGACCACGTGCGGACCGACCACGGTGCCGGCGTCGATGCGCACATTCGGCCCGATGATCGAATACGGGCCGACCTCCACCGAGCTGTCCAGCTCGGCCCTGGGGTCGACGATCGCGGTCGAATGAATTTTGCTCATCTAGCGCTCCTTACTCGGCTGCCGCTTCAGGGCCTTTCATGGTCGCCTCGGCGGCGCCGCGGATGGTGCACATCAGCTCACCCTCGACCGCCACCTTGCCGTCGACGGTCGCCACCGCCTTGTACTTCCAGATGCCGCGCGCCACGCGCAGGATCTCGACTTCCATGCGCAGCTGGTCGCCCGGCTCCACCGGACGCTTGAAGCGCGCATTGTCGATGCCGACGAAGTACACCACCGAGTTCTCGTCGGGCTTGACGTTCATGGTCATGAACGACAGGATGGCCGCGGTCTGCGCCATCGCTTCGATCATCAGGACGCCCGGCATCACCGGCTTGTGCGGGAAGTGGCCGTTGAAGAATTCTTCGTTGGCGGTGACGTTCTTGATCGCGACGATGCGCTTGCCCAGTTCGACGTCCAGCACGCGGTCGACCAGCAGCAGCGGATAGCGGTGCGGCAGGTATTCCTTGATCTGGGTGATGTCGAGGGTCTTGGTTTCCGGAGTAGTCATTTTTGTTCTGTCAGGTTTCTGATGGTTTTCTCGAGCGTGCGGATCTTGGCGCGCATTGAATCGAGGTTGCGCACGATCGCGGCGCTGCGTTCCCATTCGGCATTCTTGGCCAGCGGGTAGAAGCCGGTGTACTGGCCCGGTTCGAGGACCGAGCGCGACACCATGCTGCCCGAAGAGATATGCACGTTGTCGGCGATCTCGAGGTGGCCCAGCACCATGGCGGCGCCACCGAAGGTGCAGCGGCTGCCGATCTTGGCGCTGCCGGCCACGCCGACGCAGCCGGCCATCGCCGTGTGGGCGCCGATATGGCAGTTGTGGCCGATCTGGATCTGGTTGTCGAGTTTTACGCCATCCTCGATCACGGTGTCGTCCAGCGCGCCGCGGTCGATCGTGGTGTTGGCGCCGATGTCGACGTCGTCGCCGATCAGCACGCGGCCGGTCTGCGGGATCTTGAGGTATACGCCCGCTTCGACCGCGAAGCCGAAGCCGTCGGTGCCGACCACGGCGCCCGAATGCAGGATGCCGCGCTTGCCGATGCGGCAGCGCGCATGGAAGGTCACGTTCGCGAACAGGTGCGTGTATTCGCCGATCGCGGCCTCGCGGCCGACGAAGCAGCCCGAATCGATCACCACGTGGGCGCCGATGACTGCGCCCTCTTCGATGGTCACGTGCGGCCCGACGTGGGCGGTCGGATCGACCGTCGCGCCAGGCGCGACCACCGCGCTCGGATGGATGCCGGGCACGGGCGCGATCTCGGTCAGCGACACGAAGTACTGCGCCGCGCGGGCGAAGTAGGCGTAGGGGTTGGTGGTGACGATGCGCGCGCCTTCATAGGTCGCGGCCACCGTCGGATCGTCCAGCGGCGACAGGATCAGGGCCGCCGCCTGGCTCTGCGCGGCCAATGCGCGCAGCTTGCTGTTGCTGAGGAAGCTGATGTGCGAAGCGCCGGCGCTGTCCAGGGGGGCAATGGCCTGGACCTCGAGGTCCGGGTCGCCCACCAACTGTCCGCCGAAGCGCTCGACCAAATCGCCCAGTCGAATGCCCATCTCGGTCTTTCCAGTGTGAGTCAAAAAACGGTACTGCCTTACTTGTCGAGCAGCTTGAGGATCTTGTCGGTGATGTCGACGCGCGGGCTCACCCACGCCGCCTCGACCAGCACCGCATCGAGCTTTTCCTGCTCCGCGACCTGCTCGACCAGCTTGTAGGCCTTTTGCGCGATCGCGGCGCGCTCTTCGTTCTTGCGCTGTTGCAGGTCTTCCTGGAACTCGCGCTGCATGCGTTCGACGTCCTTCTGCATGTTGTACAGCTCGCGCGCGCGGCGGGTGCGGTCGAGTTCCGACAGGTTCGCCGCCTCGGCGTCGAACTTCTCGGAGGTCTGCTTGTACTTGCCGACCATCTCCTCGACCGCCTTCTGGCGCTTCGAGAACTCGGCGGCCAGCTTGGCGTCGGCCGACTTGGCCATCTTGGAGTCGGTCATCAGGCGCTCGGTATAGACGAAGCCGATACGACTGCTGGTCGGCTGCGCCTGCGCCTGTGCCTGTGCCAGCGGCGCTGCGCACACGGCGGCCAGCGCCAGCGAGGCGCCCAGCGTCGGCTTCACTTTACCGGGTAGCGAGTCAATCAGATTTTTCAACATAAGTCTCTCGCAATCGTTCTTCAGGTCACCGTGGGCCGCTTAGAAACCGGTACCCATCTGGAACTGGAAGCGCTCCAGGCGGTCGCCCGGCAGCGAATTCAGCGGCTTAGCATAACTCAACTTGAGCGGGCCCACCGGGGAAATCCAGGACAGGCCGATACCGGCCGAGTAGCGGAACTCGTCGAAACGGATCTTCGCATCCTCCTGGAATACCTGGCCGCCGTCCACGAAGGTGAACCAGCGCAGGCTGCGGTCGGTGCCGCTGCCGGGGAACGGGAACTGCAGCTCGGCGTTGGCGATGATCCGCTTGGAGCCGCCGATCGCATCGTAGTAACGCGGATCGACCACGCCCAGCGACGAGCTCTCGTAGCCGCGCACCGAGCCGATGCCGCCGGCATAGAAGTTCTTGAACACCGGGTAGGCGCTGCCGCCGATGCCCTTGCCGTAATCGAGCTCGCCGCGCAGGGCCAGCGTCATCCAGCGGGTCAATGGACGCCACCATTGATGCTCATAGACTGCGCGGTAGTACTTGGCGTCGCCGATGGCGTCGATCTCGAGGTTGGCGCGCTGGTAGCGGCCGCGGGTCGGGGTCACGGCGCTGTCGCGGGTGTCGCGGCCCCAGGCCGCGGTCAGCGGGATCGCCACCGTGGTGGCCTTGCCGATACCGCTGGCTGGGCCGCCATTCTGGCGCACGAAGGTCTGGTAGATGGTCGGCGAAGTCTGGTCGGTTTCCAGCTCGGTGCGTTCCAGGCCGGCGCCGAAGAAGACGGTGTCGGATTCGGAGAACGGCACGCCGAAGGTCAGGTTGCCGCCCATCTGGCGCACGGTGTACGAACCGATGTTCAGCGCCGGCGGACGCGAGGTGCGCAGGTACAGCGAGAACGCGCGCGAGATGCCGTCATCGGTAAAGTACGGATTGGTCTGCGAGAACGCGATCGTGCGGTTGTACTTGCTGGTATTGAGTTCGATGCCGACCGTGTTGCCGCTACCGGCGAAGTTGGCCTGCGAGATCGACGCGGTGAAGGTGAACTTCTCGGATTGCGAGAAGGCGCCGCCGATCATGAAGTTACCGGTCGGTTTTTCTTCGACCGCGATGTTCACGTCGACCTGGTCCGAAGTGCCGGGAGACTCCGGCGTCTCGACCTTCACGTCCTTGAAGTAGCCCAGGCGGTCGACGCGGTCGCGCGAGAGCTTCACGCGGTTGGCGTCGTACCACGAGCTTTCGAACTGGCGGAATTCGCGGCGAATCACCTCGTCGCGGGTGACCGTATTACCCGAGATATTCATGTGACGCACATAGGCGCGCTTGCCCGGATCGACGAAGAAGGTGAACGCGACTTCGCGCTTCTCGCGATCGAGTTCCGGATTGGCCGTCACGTTGGCGAAGGCATAGCCGAAGGTGCCCAGGCGATCCGAGATCAGCTTGTTCGTCGCTTCCTGCAGGTCGCCCACGTAGGTCTTGCCCGGCTGGAGCATGATCAGCTGCTTGAGTTCATCCTCGCGGCCGAACATCTCGCCTTCGAGCTTGACGCTCGAGACGGTGTACTGCTCGCCCTCGGTGATGTTGAGGGTCAGGTAGATGTCGCGTTTATCGGGCGTGATCGACACCTGCGTCGATTCGACGTTGGCTTCGAGGTAGCCGTGGTTCAGGTACCAGGACTTGATGGTCTCGAGGTCGCCGGTCAGCTTTTGCTTGGAATACTGGTCGGCCTTCGAGTACCAGGTGAACCAGCCCGACGGGCGCAGTTCGAGCAGCTGGCGCAGCTGCTTGTCGGAAAAGGCCTTGTTGCCGACGATATTGATGCCCTTGATCTTGGCGACATCGCCCTCGTCGATATTGAACATGACCGTCACGCGATTGCGCTCGATCGGGGTCACGGTGGTGGTGATCTTGACGCCGTACAGGCCGTGCGACAGGTACTGGCGCTTGAGCTCTTGTTCAGCGCGGTCGACCGAGGCTTTGTCGAAAATGCGGGTCTGGGCCACGCCGATCTCGGACAGCGCCTTGACCAGCATGTCCTTCTCGAATTCCTTGGTGCCGGTGAAATCGACCGACGAAATGGCCGGACGTTCCTCGACCAGCACCACCAGCACGCCATTTTCTTCCTCCAGGCGGATGTCCTTGAAGAAGCCGGTGGCGTAGAGTGCCTTGATGGCGCTCGAGGCCTTGACGTCGTCGAAGGTCTCGCCCACGCGCACCGGCAGATAGCTGAACACGGTGCCTGCTTCTGTCCGCTGGATGCCTTCGACCCGGATATCCTTGACGACGAACGGGTTGGCGGCCAGCGCATTACTGGCGCACAGGGCCATCACGGCAGCGCCGATCAAGCTGCGACGAATGAACGGCAGGGCAAAACGATCTGGTTGTGATTTCATTGGCTGGATCAAAGGGTCAGTCATTTGGACAACGATTGCATATTATTTTGTGCCGGGGATTTCCGCGCTGGTAGCCGGGAGCGAATGCAGGCCGCTAGAGCAGCCGCACCAGGTCATTGAAGACGGCGAGCGCCATCAGCATGAACAGCAGGCCGACCCCGGCGCGCTGCGCGAACTCGCCGACGCGCGCAGGAAGGGGACGCCCGGTCAAAACTTCCAGCGAATAATACAGTAAATGGCCACCATCCAGAACTGGAATTGGTAACAAATTCATTACGCCTAAGCTGATACTAATAAAGGCAATGAACTGTAAATAGCTCACGAGACCTATTCTCGCAGTCTGTCCGGCATAATCGGCGATGGTAATGGGACCGGTCACATTCTTCCAAGATGCTTCCCCGGTAATCATCTTCCAGATCATCTTGAGCGTCATCACACTGGTTTCCCAGGTCCGTTCCGCGCCGCGCGCGATCGCCTCGAACGGGCCGGAACTGACGGTGACCATCTCGGGTCGCTGCGCCACCATGGCCTTGATCACGCCGCGTCCATTCGCATCCGGCTCCGGGGTCAGGGTCAGGGCCACGGGACGACCCGCACGCTCCACCTCGAGCGCCATCGGCTTGCCGGGCGACGCCCGCACCGCCTCGATGAAGGCGATGCCGTCGACCACCGGCTCACCGCCGGCGCGCAGCACCAGGTCGCCGTCCTGCAGGCCGGCGCGCTGCCCTGCCCCATCCGCGATCACCTTCTCGATGCGCGGCTGCGGGCGCCACAGGTCCAGGCCCAGTTCGGCCATCACGTCGGTCTCGACGTCGAGCCGGCCGACCACTGCGGCCGGCAGGGTCGCGCCATAGCTACCGCCGTTGGCGCTGCGCAGCTCGAGGCGCGCATCGGCTTTATCCACCGCCGCATGCACGATCTGCCAGCGCAGCTCGGTCCACGAGCGCACCGCGTTGCCGTTCACGGCCACCACGGTGTCGCCGCCGCGCACACCGGCCCTGGCCGCCTCGGACGCGGCCGGGGCCGCACGCAGGCGCGCCGAGGGCTCGTCGACGCCATGCATATACAGCGCGGCCATCAGGCCGATCGCCAGCAGGAAGTTGGCCAGCGGGCCGGCGGCCACGATGGCGATCCGCTTCCAGACGTTCTGGCGCGTGAATTCGCGATCGAGATCGGCATCGTTGGTGGGCGCGGTCTCGGGGTCGCGCGCGTCCAGCATCTTGACGTAGCCGCCCAGCGGCAGCGCGGACAGCGCCCATTCGGTCTGGTCCTTGCCGAAGCGGCGCGACCAGACCACGCGGCCCATGCCGACCGAGAAGCGCAGCACCTTGACGCCGCAGGCACGCGCCACCAGGTAGTGGCCCAGTTCGTGGATCACGATCAGGGGGCCGAGCGCCAGCACGAAGGCCAGCACGGTGTAGAGCATGGTCATGGTTCGGTCCAGGGGGTCAGTGCGGCAGGCCTGCGATCGCGTCGATGGTGGCGGCGCGCGCACGCGCGTCCTGGGCCAGCACCGCCTCGATCGACGAGGCCGGGCCGTGCGGCACGACGTCCAGCGCGTCGCGAATCACGCGGTCGATGTCGCGGAAACCGATGCGGCGCTCCAGGAAAGCCTGCACCGCCACCTCGTTGGCCGCGTTCAGCAGGGCCGGGGCGGTGCCGCCCGCGCGCAGGGCGTCGAAGGCCAGCGCCAGGCAAGGGAAGCGCTCCAGGTCAGGCTGCAGGAACTGCAGCGCGGCCATTTGCGTCAGGTCGAGCTGGGCCACGCCCGAGTCGATCCGCTCCGGGTAGGCCAGCGCATTGGCGATCGGGGTACGCATGTCGGGATTGCCCAGCTGGGCCAGCACCGAACCGTCCACATACGAGACCATCGAGTGGATCACGCTTTGCGGATGGATCACCACCTCGATCTGGTCGGCCGTCGCGCCGAACAGCCAGTGGGCCTCGATCACCTCGAGGCCCTTGTTCATCATGGTGGCGGAATCGACCGAGATCTTGCGGCCCATGACCCAGTTGGGGTGCTTGCAGGCTTCGTCCGGAGTGACATGCTCGAGCGTGTGCACCGCGCGGTTCAGGAACGGGCCGCCGGACGCCGTCAGCAGGATCCTGGCCACGCCCGAAGCGGCGGGCACACGGCCATATGACGACGGCAGCGACTGGAAGATCGCATTGTGTTCGCTGTCGACCGGCAGCAGGGTCGCCTTGTGCTCGCGCACCGCATCCATGAACAGCTGGCCCGACATCACCAGCGCCTCTTTATTCGCCAGCAGGATCTTCTTGCCGGCGCGCGCCGCCGCCAGCGTCGGCGCCAGGCCGGCCGCGCCGACGATCGCGGCCATCACGATATCGGTGTCGGGACTGGCGGAAATCTCGCACAAGGCTTGCTCGCCATATTCCACGCTGGTAGGCAGGTCGGCGATCAGGGCGGCCAGCTGCGCCGCGGCCTCCGGGCTGCCGACCACCGCGCGCTGCGGGCGGAACTGGCGGCAGGCGGCTGCCAGTTCTTCAACGCGCGAATGCGCGCTGAGCGCGTAGACACGGTAGCGGTCGGGATGGCGCGCCACCACGTCGAGGGTCGAGGCGCCGATCGAACCGGTGGCGCCCAGGATGGTAATGCCTTGCATGGAAACTTCCTTCTAGAGCCGGGTGGCGATCAGGGCCGCCAGCGGCAGGACCGGCACGAGTGCGTCGATCCGGTCCAGCACGCCACCGTGGCCGGGCAGCAGGTTGCTGCTGTCCTTCATGCCGGCACGGCGCTTGAGCTGGGATTCGAACAGGTCGCCGACCACGCTGGCGACGACGATGAGGGCGATGACGGCCAGCATGCCGAGCCAGCCGAAGCTGGCCTGCACGCGCACCGCGAAGGTATTGGCGAGAAGCTCTCCGCCGAACACGACGGTGAGCGAGGCCAGCAGCAGGGTCACGATGCCGCCGCCGATGGCGCCTTCCCACGATTTACCGGGCGAAATCGACGGCGCGAGCTTGTTCTTGCCAAAGGTCTTGCCGCACACATAGGCGAAGATGTCGGCCGACCACACGATGACGAGCACCGACAGCAGGAACAGCGCCGAGTACTGGAACAGCATCACGATGGCGGCGAAGCAGGCCACCAGCGAGATCGCATAGAGCAAACTGAGCAGGGTGTTGGGCGTACTGGCCAGCGGCGGCAGGCCCAGCTTGAGCGTGGGTGCGAAGCGCAAGGCCCACAGCAGTGCGCCGATGGCGAACCAGAAGGTCGGATCGCCCTGCTCGCGCATGAAGAAGGCATAGGCGAAGGCCAGGGTCCAGGCTCCCGCGATCGCCAGCGCGCTCCTGGCGCCCGGATTGAACAGGCGGAAACACTCCCAGATCGCCGCCCCGAAGAAGACCGAGGCGACCACCGCGAACGCCGTAGGGTTGTTGGAATACAGTACCGGCAGCAAGACTGCCAGCAGGACGAGCGCGGTGAGGATCCGGGTCTTGAGCATCAGTTCGTCTTCTTCGCTACTTGGGCGCTGGTCTGGCCGAATCGCCGTTCGCGTCGCTGGAACGAAGCAATTGCCTCGTCCAGCGCCTCGGGCGTGAAATCGGGCCAGAAGGTACCTGTGAAATGCAGTTCGGCATACGCCAGCTGCCACAGCAGGAAGTTCGAGATGCGTTCCTCGCCGCCGGTACGGATGAACAGGTCGGGTTCGGGCGCATACGCCATCGCCAGGTGCTCAGCCAGCATTTCCTCGGTATATTCGGTCACGCCGGGGTTGGCCTGCACCATCTTCCCCGTTGCCTGCATGATATCCCAGCGGCCGCCATAGTTGGCGCACACGGTGACGGTCAGGCGCGAGTTGCCGGCGGTGCGGCGCTCGGCATTGGCGATCATGTCCTGCAGCTTCGGGTCGAAGCGGCTCAGGTCGCCCACGACCTTGAGGCGAATATTGTTGGCATGCATCTTCGAGACTTCGCGCTCGAGCGCCGTCACAAACAGGCGCATCAGCAGCGACACCTCGTCGGCCGGACGCCGCCAGTTCTCGGACGAGAAGGCGAACAGGGTCAGGTATTCGACCCCGCGCAGCACGCAGGCTTCGACGATGCCGCGCACGGCTTCCACGCCCTTGACGTGGCCGGCCACGCGCGGCAGCAGGCGTTTGGTGGCCCAGCGGCCATTGCCATCCATGATGATGGCGATATGGCGCGGCACGGCGGGCGTGTCGGGTACGGCGGTGGTCGAACTTTTGAACATCTTTAATCCAGCAGGGGTGCGCCCGGACTTGCGTCCCGCGTGCGCACATGGCCAATGGTGAATTGGACAATCATAAGGTAGGCGGACCGGCCGCGGCAAGTCGCCGGGGCCGGTCCGCAGGAAAGCCGGATGACTTTGCCCTACGGCGAGCCTTACACCGTCAGGATTTCCTTCTCTTTCTCGCCCAGCAGCTTGTCGATGTCGGCCACGGCCTTGTCGGTCAGCTTCTGGATTTCGTCCGAGGCGCGGCGCTCGTCGTCTTCCGAAGCGGTCTTGTCCTTGACCATTTTCTTGAGTGCTTCGTTGGCATCGCGGCGGATATTGCGCACGGCAATCTTCGCATCTTCGCCTTCGGACTTGGTCAGCTTGACCATCTCCTTGCGGCGCTCTTCGGTCAGCGGCGGGGTCGGCACGCGGATCATATCGCCCTGCGACGACGGGTTCAGGCCCAGGTCGGCATCGCGGATGGCTTTTTCGATGGTGGCAGCCATTTTCTTTTCGAAAGGCTGGACGCCGATGGTGCGCGCATCGACCAGGGTCAGGTTGGCCACCATCGGCAGCGCGGTCGGGCTGCCGTAGTAGTCGACCATCACGTGGTCGAGGATGCCGGTGTGGGCGCGGCCGGTGCGGACCTTGGCCAGGTCGGCTTTCAGGGTCTCGATGGACTTGACCATGCGCTCTTGCGCGTTCTTTTTGACGTCAGCCAGGGACATGCTGCTCTCCTTATTGTTCAGTAAATATTAAACGTGTACCAGTGTACCTTCGTCTTCGCCCATGATCACGCGGGTAAGCGCGCCGGGCTTGACGATGGAGAACACCTTGATCGGCAGTTTCTGGTCGCGGCACAGCGCGAAGGCGGTGGCGTCCATTACCTGCAGGTGCTTGGCGATCGCTTCGTCGAACGAGATGTTCTCGTAACGGGTCGCGTGCGGGTCTTTCTTGGGGTCGGCGCTGTACACACCGTCGACCTTGGTGGCCTTGAGGACGATTTCGGCCGAGATCTCGGCGCCACGCAGGGCGGCGGCGGTATCGGTGGTGAAGAACGGGTTGCCGGTGCCGGCCGCGAACACGACCACTTTACCCTCTTCCAGGTATTGCAGTGCCTTCGGGCGCACGTAAGGCTCGACAACCTGCTCGATGCCGATCGCCGACATGACGCGGGCGGTGATGCCGACGTGGCGCATGGCATCAGCCAGCGCCAGGGCGTTCATGACGGTGGCCAGCATGCCCATGTAGTCGGCGGTGGCGCGGTCCATGCCCTGGGCGCCGGGGGCGACGCCGCGGAAGATATTACCGCCGCCGATCACGACCGCCACCTGCACGCCCAGCTTCGCCACTTCCGCCACGTCGGCCACCATGCGCTCGATGGTGGCGCGGTTGATGCCGAACTGGTCGTCGCCCATCAGCGCTTCACCAGACAGTTTCAGGAGGACTCGTTGGTAGGCTGGTTTTGTCATGGAAGCGGCTCCTAATAAATGTTTCGAATTCGGGTCTGGCCGGCGCCTCGCGGGCGGGCCTCATCAGTCCGGGGACGGATGGATTGTACGGCGGGAGCGGGCTGCAGGTCGCGCTGCTGGACCGCGTTTGCATGCCAAGCTACAACATCATTGTAACCACGCACACAAACCGCCCCACCTTAAAAAAACGGACCTTGCGGCCCGTTCTTTTCGATTACTGCTTGTTGGCAGCCATCTGTGCTGCGACTTCTGCTGCGAAGTCGTCGACCTTCTTCTCGATGCCCTCGCCCACCACGTACATGGTGAATGCCTTGACGCTGGTGTTCGATGCTTTCAGGTATTGCTCGATCGACTGCTTGTCGTTCTTCACGAATGCCTGGTTCAGCAGCGACACTTCTTTCAGGTACTTCTGCACCGAACCGTCGATACGCTTGGCGACGATTTCTTCCGATTGCGGCTGCTTGCCTTCGGCGACGGCCTTCTCGGCGTCTTCCTTGGCCTTCAGTTCGGCGACCGAACGCTCTTTTTCGATCATCTCAGCAGGCACTTGCTCCGACGACAGAGCGACTGGCTTCATGGCAGCGATGTGCATGGCCAGGTCCTTGCCGACTTGCTCGTCCGCGCCTTCGAAGTCGACGATGACGCCGATGCGGGTGCCGTGCAGGTACGACGCCAGCTTGCCGGTGGTTTCGAAACGCTGGAAGCGGCGCACGGTCATGTTCTCGCCGATCTTGCCGATCAGGGCGGTACGCACGTCGTCGAAGGTCTTGCCGTCGTGCGGCAGCGCTGCCAGGGCAGCGACGTCAGCCGGGTTGTTCTCGGCGACGAGCTTGGCGGCCAGGTTGACCATAGCCAGGAATTCTTCGTTCTTGGCGACGAAGTCGGTTTCGCTGTTGACTTCGACCAGCGCGCCGACGTTGCCGGAGATGTAGGTTGCCACGACGCCTTCGGCGGTGATGCGTGCCGATGCCTTCGATGCCTTGCCGCCCAGCTTGACGCGCAGGATCTCTTCAGCACGACCCATGTCGCCTTCGGCTTCGGTCAGTGCTTTTTTGCATTCCATCATTGGCGCGTCGGTCTTCGCGCGCAGTTCGCCTACCATCGCTGCAGTAATCGCTGCCATGTTGATTCTCCTAAATGTTTTATCCGGTTGCAGGCCGCTATCGAGCGTCCCACGGGTATTCAGCTTAAAAAAAGGGGGGCTCGTGTGTGCGGCGCCCCCTTCGATGTGTCAGCAGGCACCTAGCCTGCCGTCACTTATGCCTGCTCGGAAACTTCGACGAAGTCGTCGCCGCCAGCCTTGACCATTTCAACGACTTCGTTGGTGGCGTTGGCACGGCCTTCCAGGATTGCATCGGCGACGCCGCGTGCGTACAGGGTGATCGCTTTCGACGAGTCATCGTTACCTGGGATCACGTGGGTCACGCCTTCTGGCGAGTGGTTGGTATCGACGATGCCGATGACCGGGATGCCCAGCTTGCCGGCTTCGGTGATGGTGCCCTTGTGGTAGCCGACGTCGACGACGAAGATCGCGTCAGGCACGCCGCCCAGGTCCTTGATGCCGCCGATCGACTTTTGCAGCTTTTCCATTTCGCGCGAGAACAGCAGCGCTTCTTTCTTCGACATCTTCTCGACCGAACCGTCTTCGACTTGCGCTTCCATGTCTTTCAGGCGCTTGATCGAGGTCTTGATGGTCTTGAAGTTGGTCAGCATGCCGCCCAGCCAGCGCTGGTCGACGTAAGGCACGCCAGCGCGCTGTGCTTCAGCGGCGATGATGTCGCGTGCCTGGCGCTTGGTGCCGACCATCAGGATGGTGCCGCGGTTGGCCGAGATCTGCTTGATGGTTTTCATCGCATCCTGGTACATCGCCATGGTTTTTTCCAGGTTGATGATGTGGATCTTGTTGCGATGACCGAAGATGAACGGCGCCATCTTTGGGTTCCAGAAACGGGTCTGGTGGCCGAAGTGGATACCGGCTTCCAGCATTTCACGCATAGTAACGGACATGTAATTCTCCAGGGTTAGGTCTTGAATGTGGCCAGTCACCAGTCAGGCACCCTTTTAGGGCCACATTCGCGATTTCAATAAATAAATTAAGATGCTTTTTACAACATTGCCCGATACGAATCGGAGCAACCCGAGATTCTAGCGGGATTTGCCGTTTTATTCAAGCGTCACGTGGAGCCTGCGACCGCCCCGACCCTGAGGAAGGAATGTTTCCTCTATAATGGACCCTTATTGCACAGACTATTGCAGGATAAGAATCCACCATGGCATCCACACCCAAGACTCCCGACGAAATCGAAGGCATGCGCGTCGCCTGCCGCCTCGGCTCGGAAGTGCTCGACTACATCACCCCTTTCGTCAAGCCCGGCGTCACCACCGGCGAGCTCGACCGCCTGGCCTATGAGTACATGGTCAATGTCCAGGGCACGACCCCGGCCACGCTCAACTACGCCCCGCCCGGTTACCCACCCTTCCCCGGCTCGATCTGCACCTCGCTCAACGACGTGATCTGCCACGGCATCCCGGGCGACCGCGTGCTCAAGGCGGGCGACGCGCTGAACATCGACATCACGCCGATCACCAAGGACGGCTACCACGGCGACAACAGCCGCATGTTCCTGGTCGGCGAACCGTCGATCATGGCCCGTCGCCTGTCCGAGATCACCTTCGAATGCATGTGGCTGGGCATCGCCGCCGTCAAGCCGGGCAAGCACCTGGGCGACATCGGCCATGCGATCCAGCAGCACGCCGAAAAGGCCGGCTACAGCGTGGTACGCGAATTCTGCGGCCACGGCGTGGGCCGCGTGTTCCACGAAGAGCCGCAGGTGCTGCACTACGGCCGCCCCGGCACGCTCGAAGAACTCAAGCCCGGCATGATCTTCACCATCGAGCCGATGATCAATGCCGGCCGCCGCGACATCAAGGAAATGCCGGACGGCTGGACCATCAAGACCCGCGACCGCAGCCTGTCGGCGCAGTGGGAACACACGGTGCTGGTGACCGAGACCGGAGTCGAGGTGCTGACCATGTCGGCCGGCAGCCCGCCGCCGCCGGCCATCGTGCTGCCGCTGTTGAACCCGGGCGCGGTGCCGGCCCTGGCCGCGGCCTGAAGGACGGCCCATGGGACAGGCCGCCCTGCTCGACACCGCCCGCACCACCCTGCGCCAGCGCCTGAAGGCCGAACGCCAGTTGGCGTTCCAGTCCTTCCATGAAGACGGCAAGCCCGAAAAACTGCTGCGCGGCCTGCGCCAGATCGTCGACGGCGTCCTGCTCGATGCCTGGCAGGCAGCCGGCCTGCCAGCGGACACCGCCCTGGTGGGCGTGGGCGGCTACGGGCGCGGCGAACTGTTCCCGTATTCGGACGTCGACCTGCTGATCCTGCTGGGCCAGCCAGCCGACGCGATTACCCAGGCGCGCCTGGAAGGCCTGGTCCAGCTATTGTGGGACCTGGGCCTGGAGATCGGCCACAGCATCCGCACCGTCGACGAGTGCCTGGTCGAATCAAGTGCCGACATCACCGTGCAAACCAGCCTGCTCGAAGCGCGCCTGGTCACCGGCAGCACGCCGCTGTTCGAGGAACTGCAGCGCCGCTACCGCGACGCCCTCGATCCGCAAGCCTTCTTCCAGGCCAAGACCGCCGAAATGCGGCTGCGCCATGCCAAGCACGAATACACCGCCTTCGCGCTGGAACCCAACGTCAAGGAAAGCCCGGGCGCGCTGCGCGACCTGCAGGTGATCCTGTGGGTGGCCAAGGCCGCGGGCCTGGCCGACACCTTCGGCCAACTCGCCACGCGCGGCCTGATCACGCGCATGGAAGCGCGCCAGCTGATGGAAAAGGAGCGCGCCTTCAAGGACATCCGCATCCGGCTGCACCTGCACACCAAACGGCGCGAGGACCGGCTGGTATTCGACGTCCAGACGGCGATCGCCGGCAATCTCGGGCTGCAGGCAAATGGCGAAGGCCCGAACGCGCGCCGCGCCAGCGAATTCTTGATGCAGCGCTACTACTGGGCCGCGAAGACCGTGACCCAGTTGAACACGATTTTGCTGCAGAACATCGAGGCCCAGCTGTTCCCGCAGCCGGCGGTGGCGCACCCGATCAGCGCCCGCTTCACCCAGGTGGGCAGCCTGATCGACATCGCGGCCGACGACACCTTCGAGAAGACGCCGTCCGCGATCCTCGAGATCTTCGTGGCGATGACCGAGCGCCGCGAACTGAAAGGCATGACGGCGCGCGCGACCCGAGCGCTGTGGCATGCGCGCACCTTGATCGACGAGCCATTCCGCGCCGATCCGGCCAACAAGGCGCTGTTCCTGCGCGTGCTGCAGGCGCCGCGCGGCCTGGTGCATGCGCTGCGCCGGATGAACGAGTTCGGCATCCTGGGGCGCTACCTGCCGGCCTTCCGCAAGATCGTCGGCCAGATGCAACACGACCTGTTCCACGTGTACACGGTGGACCAGCACATCATGATGGTGGTGCGTAACCTGCGCCGCTTCACGATGCAGGAACACGCGCACGAATACCCGTTCTGCAGCCAGCTGATCGCCGACTTCCACGACCGCTGGCTGCTGTACGTGGCTGCGCTGTTCCACGACATCGCCAAGGGCCGCGGCGGCGACCACTCCAAGCTCGGCATGGATGACGCGCGCCAGTTCTGCCGCGAGCACGGCATCAACGAGCAAGACACGGAACTGGTGGTGTTCCTGGTCGAGCAGCACCTGACCATGTCGACCGTGGCGCAGAAGCAGGACCTGTCCGACCCGGATGTGATTGCGGCGTTTGCCGCCGTGGTCCGGGACGAGCGCCACCTGACGGCGCTCTACCTGCTGACCGTGGCCGACATCCGCGGCACCAGCCCCAAGGTGTGGAATGCCTGGAAGGCCAAGCTGCTCGAGGACCTGTACAAGGTCACCCTGCGCGTGCTGGGTGGCGAGCCGCACTCGGCCGACCGCGAGCTGCGCATGCGCCAGAAGGAGGCGCTGGCCACCCTGCGCCTGTTCGGCCTCGACGCCGGCATCCACGAACAGCTGTGGAAGCAGCTCGACGTGGCGTATTTCCTGCGTCACGACGCCTCGGACATCGCCTGGCAGACGCGCGCCCTGCACGACAAGGTCGATGCCGGCAAGCCTATCGTGCGCGCGCGGCTGGCGCCGATCGGCGAAGGCCTGCAGGTGGCGGTGTACGTCAAGGACCAGCCCGACCTGTTCGCGCGCATCTGCAGCTATTTCGACCGCAAGAACTTCAGCATCCTCGACGCCAAGATCCACACCACGCGCCACGGCTATGCGCTGGACAGCTTCCTGGTGGCCGACGAGAATTTCGCTGGCAGCTACCGCGACATCATCAGCCTGATCGAGCACGAATTGTGCGCGCAACTGCTGTCGCAAGAGGCGTTGCCGCCTTTGGCCCGCGGGCGCCTGTCGCGCGTGGCGCGCACCTTCCCGCTCACCCCGACCGTCGAACTGCGGCCGGACGAGCGCGGCCAGTTCCACGTACTGTCGATCGCGGCCAACGACCGCATGGGCCTGTTGTATGCGATCGCCAGCGTGCTGGCGCGCTACCGGCTGAACCTGCACACCGCCAAGATCATGACCCTGGGCGAACGCGTGGAAGACGTGTTCCTGATCGACGGACCGGCCCTGAACAATCCACGCACCCAGGTGCAGCTCGAGACCGACCTGCTCGACGCCCTCAAGGTTTGATTTTTTTCTTTTTACAGTAAAGCTTGTCCGATGACCGAACCGCTCCGCCTCTCCAAACGTATGTCCGAACTGGGCCTGTGCTCGCGCCGCGAAGCCGATGAATGGATCGCGCGCGGCTGGGTGCGGGTGGACGGCAAGGTCGTCTCCGAACTGGGCAGCAAGGTGCTGCCGACCCAGCGCATCACGGTCGAGCGCCAGGCCGCGGCAGAGCAGTCCAAGCGCGTGACCATCCTGATCAACAAGCCAGTCGGCTATGTCAGCGGCCAGGCCGAGGATGGCTATACGCCGGCGATCGCCCTGATCAAGCCCGAGAACCGCTGGGCGGACGACCCGGCGCCGGAACAGTTCCATCCGACCCAGTTGCGCAGCCTGGTGCCGTGCGGCCGCCTGGACATCGATTCGGTGGGCCTGCTGGTGCTGTCGCAGGACGGCCGCATCGCCAAGCACCTGATCGGCGAGACGACCAGCGTCGACAAGGAATACCTGGTGCGGGTGCAGTACACCAAGCCGGGCAAGCTGCCCGACAGCGACCTGAAAAGGCTGAACCACGGCCTGTGGATGGACGGCAAGCCGCTGCTGCCGGCCAAGGTGCGCTGGCAGAACGAGGACCAGCTCAGCTTCACCCTGCGCGAAGGCAAGAAGCGCCAGATCCGGCGCATGTGCGATATGGTCGGATTGAAGGTCGTGGGCCTCAAGCGCGTGCGCATCGGCAAGGTCAAGCTGGGCAACCTGCCCGAGGGGCAGTGGCGCTATCTCTCCGCGGACGAGCAATTCTGACGTAGGGTTGGCGGCTTGGCCGCCGACGCGGTGATGGTTGGCGGAGAGATCATCCGGCGCGCGAGCGGAGCCGTGATAATTGGCAGCGAGACCATCCGGCGCGACATGGGAGCCGTTAGCAATCGACGCGTCGGCGGCATAGCCGCCAACCCTACGGTAGCGGGGCTTCCTGGGCCAATAACCCCTCGCCCTTCAACTCTTGCCAGAACGCCGGCGGAATCACGATATCCATCAAGGCTGCATTGCGCTGCAAATGCGGCACACTGCTGGCGCCGGGAATCGTGGCCGCCACTACCGGATGGGCCAGGCCGAACTGCAGCGCCGCCGCCGGCACATCGACGCCGTGGCGCGCCGCCACCTGGCGCAGGCGTTCGCGCCGGGCGATCTTGTCGGCGTCGGCCGGACCGTAATCGTAGTTCGGGCCGCCGGCCAGGAAGCCCGAATTGAACGGCCCGCCCAGCACCACCCTGGCGCCGCGCCCCTCGCACAGCGGGAACAGTTCGTCGAGCGGCGTGGTTTCCATCAGCGTGTAGCGGCCAGCCAGCAGGAAGATGTCGGGATCCGCATCGCGCAACGCGCGCAGGCAGGGGTCGACCGTATTCACGCCCAGCCCCCAGCCCTTGATCACACCTTCGTCGCGCAGCCTGGCCAGGCCCTCGAAGGCGCCGCCGCGGCCGGCCGCGATCGCATAATAGTGCTCGTACTCGGCCTGGCTGAAGCGATCCGGCGACAGGTCGTGCACGTAGACGATGTCGATGTGCGACAGCGCCATGCGCTGCAGGCTGTCCTCGATCGAGCGGCGCGCGCCGTCGGCCGTGTAGTCGGTGATACGCCGAAACGGCAGGCCGCCGACGAAGGGCTCGGCAATCTCGGGCGTCTCGCTCGGCACCAGGATGCGGCCGACCTTGGTCGACAAGGTGTATTCGTCGCGCGGACGGCGCCGCAGGGCTTGGCCGAAACGGTGCTCGGACAGGCCGGCGCCGTAGTGCGGCGCGGTGTCGAAATACCGGATGCCGGCATCCCAGGCGGCGTCGACCGTGGCCTGGCCCGCCTCGTCGCTGGTGTGGTGATACATATCGCCCAGGCCGGTGCCGCCCAGGCCCAGGCGCGTGATCGGTTGGTAGCGTTGCGTCATGATTCTGTCCTTTCTCGACGGCTCATGGACAGATTCTGCCTGCCGCCCGTCGACGCCGGCGCACGCCAGCGCTGCGGCGCAGCATGGCCGACGTGGCTTGCTTCAGGCCGCGCGCCGGCTCTCGATCTGCACCAGCGCAGCCCCCAGCACGTCGAGGTCGACCGGCTTGGCGAACAGGTCGTGAAAGCCCGCGGCCAGTGCCTGGGCACGGTCTTTGTCTTGCGCATAACCGGTGACCGCGATCAGGATTGCCTGCGCCGTGCCGGGCTTCTTGCGCAGCGCAGCGGCCAGTTCGTAGCCGTTCATCTCGGGCAAGCCGATATCGAGCAGGCAGACGTCCGGGCCGAAGTCCGGTAGCGCGGCCAGGGCCTCGCGCGCGGAATGCGCGACCAGCACCGTATGCCCCAGGGTCTCGAGCAGCAGCGACAGGGTGACCGCGGCATCCTCGTTGTCGTCGACCACGCCGATGCGCAGCGCCGGCATGCGTCCCTTGTCGGCGTTGCGGTCGCGTGCGCGGCGTTCGACCTGGGCCCGGGTCGACAGCGGCAGGCCGACCTTGAAGGTGCTGCCGCGGCCCGATCCTTCGCTGCTCGCCTCGACCGTGCCGCCATGCAGCTTGAGCAGGCTGCGCACCAGCGCCAGCCCGATCCCCAGGCCGCCCTGGCTGCGGTCCAGGCCACGCGCGCCCTGGGCGAACAGGTCGAAGGCGCTGGCGATCAGCTCGGGCGACATGCCGATGCCGTCGTCGCGGATCTCGACCGCAAGGGCGTCGCCCTGCGTGGAGAGGAACACCTCGATGCGTCCGCCCTCGAGCGTGTATTTGGCGGCGTTGCTGAGCAGGTTGGTCATGACCTGCACCAGGCGCTTGCGGTCGCCCACGACGATGGCGCGCGCCGGCGGCAAATCCAGCGTCAGGCGATGCCGGTGCTTCTCGATCAGCGGCCGCACCTGTTCGATGGCGTCGGCGATGACATCCTTGAAATCGAGCTCGCGCAGCTCGAGTTCGACCTTGCCGCGGGTGACGCGCGAGACGTCGAGCAGGTCGTCGATCAACGACGTCATGTGGCCGGCCTGGCGCGCCACGATCTCGCTGGCGCGCTGCACCATGCTGGGGTCGAGGTTGAAATTGGACAGCATGGTGGCGGCCGACACGATCGGCGCCAGCGGATTGCGCAGCTCGTGGGCCAGCATGGCGAGGAATTCGTCCTTGCGCTGGTCGGCCTGGCGCAGGGCCGCGATCAGCGCGTCTTGCTCTGCCATCGCCTTGCGCAACTCGATCTGGCTCATGATCTGGTGCGCCATCGTGGCCAGCACGAACTGCTCCTGCTCGCTCAAGCCCTGCGGCCGCGGTTTATCGTCCAGCACGCACAGGGTGCCGAGCGGGACGCCCTCGCGCGTCTTGAGCAGGGCCCCTGCATAGAAGCGCAGGCCGGCATCGCGGGTGACCAGCGGATTGCATTGAAAGCGTGGATCCTCGCGCGTATCGGGCACGATCATCTGCTGCTCCTCGAGTAGCGCAAAACGGCAGAGCGAGTCGTCCAGCGGCATTTCGCGCGTGCCCAGGCCGATCTCGGACTTGAACCACTGGCGCCCGCGAGCGATCAGGTTGACCGCGGCGATCGGCGCGGCCAGCAGCTGGCTGACCAGGCGCACGACGTCGTCGAACGAACGCTCGGGCGGCGTGTCGAGGATGCCGTAGGAGTCAAGGACGGCAAGGCGCGCTTCTTCGTCGAGGATGGCGATACTGGACGTCATGGGTGGCCGGGTCTTCCAAACGGGCCGGCGGAGGCGCCAGCGGGCCATTTATTATAGGAAGAAAGCATCGCATGCTGCCACACGGAACGTCCGGGAAATATTGCCGGGCGTCTTGGATTGCGACCCGCCCGCCGTCAGGCGCCGAAACGCCTCGCCCCGGCGGCGATCCAGACCACGACGGCCAGCACCGATAGCGGCGTCAGGAAAACCAGCGGCACCATCAGGTGCGGCCGGTCGGCGGCGGCCCAGGCGCAGCCCAGGTTGACCAGTGCCGGCAGGGCCAGGCGCAAAGCCGCGTAGCGGTTCAGCCGCGCAACGTCGCCCGGCGCCGTCGGATAGTGCACGAAATTGAGCAGCTTGCGCCCGGGGGCGGCGTACAGCACCAGGGCCAGCAGCAGGAAGATCGCCGCAAACAGCAGGAATGGATTGTTCATCGGTTCATTTCTCGATGCTGGCCGGGGCCCGCCCGCGCGCCAGCAGATCCAGCAAAGCCGTCTTGTTGCCCTCGCGCGGCCAGCCCGTCACCGGATGGCCGAGGCAGGAGCAGCAGCAGCGCCATGCCATGGTCATCCAGACCTGCCTTAATGGTCGGCGCCGTTATGGTGATGGACCGGCACCTGGTCGAGATCGACGCCATCGACGCAGCGCAGGTTGATCGCCGCCATCGCATTGCCCTTGGGGTCGACGCCCTCCCCGTACGGATGGATGCCGCAGCGCGGGCAGAAGCGGTGCTTGATCACGTGCTTGTTGAAGGTGTAGGTGGCGGCCGCGTCGTCCGGCGTTCGCAGCAGCAACTGGTCGCGCGCGACGAACCACAGCAGCGAACCCTTGCGCCGGCACATCGAGCAGTTGCAGGCCAGCGCGCCATCGATCTCGCCTTCGACTTCGAAGGCGACCGCGCCACAGTGACAGCTTCCCTGGTACAGCATGACGATCCTCCGGTAGACGATAGGTGTGGGACGTTCAGGCCAGGCCAGGACGCAGCCTGCGCCACAATGCGCGCGCCGCCGTGTGCACCAGCCAGGACGCCAGCGCGATGATCGCGCCGAACATGGCCGGCAGGATCGGGCCCGCCACGAAATTCATGGCCAGCACGAAGCCCAGCAGGTATTCGGCATGCCACAAGCGCACCACGAGCGCCAGCGCCAGCAGGCCGAAGAAGACGTAGTCGACCAGCGGGCTGCCGGCCGCGAACAGCGCCGCCAGCATGGCGCCGTAGGCGAGCGCGCACAGGAAACCGGTCAGCGGCGCGGGCCGGACCGGGTGGCCGGCGAGTGCGGCCCGCTCACTGCGGCGCTGCGCGCGTCCAACCGTCCACCAGGTCAGGAGAGGAAGCAGGAGCAGCCCCCACCCGTTGGAGACGGCAGGCAGGTCGGGATTGGCCAGCAGGTGGTGGGCGCGCACGCCGCCATGGAAGTGTTCCCAGGCGAGCATGCCGAGTTGCGCGCCCAGCACAAAGAGGGTGAGCGCCAGGCGGCGGCTGGAAAGGGCGTCGTTCATGTCGTTCCCGGAATCGGCGTGGATGACGCGCATGACAGCGGCGCGGCGTGATGAATGCAACAACACCCTACACTACCAGAAGCCGCGCGATCGATCTACGCCCGCTGCGCATTCCATGCGCACCTCATAACATGCATATCTCAGCCGCCCAGCACGGTCACCACCACCCGCCGCCGGTGCGGCGCCGTGCGGTGCTCCCACAGGTAGACGCCCTGCCAGGTCCCGAGCAGCATCCGCCCTCCCCCGACCGGGATCGTGAGCGCGGTATCGGTCAGCATGCTGCGCGCGTGGGCCGACATATCGTCCGGCCCTTCGGCGTCGTGGCGGTAGGCCGGATCGCCGTCCGGCGCCAGGCGGGCGATGATGGTTTCCAGGTCGCGCCGCACGTCGCCGTCGGCATTCTCGGTCAGCAGCAGCGAGCAGCTGGTGTGCTGCACGAAGACCTGGACCAGGCCGCATTGCAGGCCGGATGCCTCCACCACGGCGGCGACGTCGCGCGTGATCTCGCGCGTGCCGCGGCCGGCCATGGAAAATTCGAGGATGGATTGGTGCGCCATGCCGCTATCCTGTCGATGAAGCCCGAAGACCCCATCTTAACAGGCGCTAGTCGCGGCGGCGGTCGGCCAGGAACTGCTGCGCGCGCGGGTGCTTGGGGGCGGCAAAGAATTCCTGCGGCGTCGCCTTTTCAAGAATCTTCCCTTCGGCCATGAACCAGATCCGGTCGGCGACGTCGCGCGCGAAACCCATCTCGTGGGTCACGCAGACCATGGTCATGCCCTCGCCCGCCAGCCCCCGCATCACCTGCAGCACCTCGCCCACCATCTCCGGGTCGAGCGCGCTGGTCGGCTCGTCGAACAGCATGATCGGCGGACGCATGGCCAGCGCGCGGGCGATCGCCACCCGCTGCTGCTGGCCGCCCGACAGTGCATTCGGATAGGCGTCGACCTTGTGCGCCAGGCCGACGCGTTCGAGCAGCGCCATGGCGTGCTCGCGCGCCTCGGCCTTGGTCGCCCGCCCCAGCCTGACCGGCGCCAGCGTGCAGTTCTCCAGCACCGTCAGGTGCGGGAACAGGTTGAAGCTCTGGAACACGAAGCCGATGCCGGCGCGCAGCGCGTTCACATCGGCCCCCTTGGCGTGGATGTCGCGGCCGCCGATCTCGATGCGGCCGCCATCGATCTCTTCGAGCCGGTTCAGGGTGCGGATCAGGGTCGACTTGCCGGAGCCCGACGGGCCGCACACCACCAGCACCTCGTTCTTTTCGACGCGCTCGGTGATGTCCACCAGCGCGTGGTAGTCGCCGTAGTATTTGTTGACTTTATCGAGGACGATCATCGTCGATGGGCTTTCATGAGGCCTGCACAGTGCGCCGTTGCAGGCGCCGCTCGAGCAGGAAGGCCAGGCGGGACAGGCCGAAACACAGGATGAAATAGGTCAGCGCCAGGATCAGGTAGACCTCCACCGCCTGGGTGAACACCAGGGTGTTGATCTGGGTGGCGATGAACGACACTTCCGACAAGCCGATGATATAGCCGAGCGAGGTCGCCTTGATGGTCGAGACCAGCTGGTTGACGATCGACGGCAGGCCGTGGCGCAAGGTCTGCGGCAGCACCACGTGGCGCAGCGCGGCGCCATAGCCCAGGCCGAGCGAGCGCGCGCTTTCGAGCTGCCCTCTCGGCAGCGCGCGGATGCCGGCGGCCACGATCTCGGCCAGGTAGATGCTGTCGAACACCACCAGCACCATCAGCATCGTGGTCGCCTGCGAGGTCTTGACGCCGGTGACGGCCGGCAAAAAGAAGTAGACCCAGAACAGCACCAGCAACAGCGGCACGGCCCGCACCACCTGCACCAGGCCGGCCACCGGCAGGCTGATCGCGCGGTAGGGGCTGACGCGGGCAATACCCAGCAACAGCCCGAGCGGCATCGCCAGCACCAGCGCGGAGCCCGAGAGCAGGATGGTCAGCACCAGGCCGCCCAGCGGGCCCTCTGGATATTGGCCGACCAGGAAGTACAGCCAGTAGGTATCGATCAGTTCCAGCATCGCTCGCCCCTCATGCGGTACGCACCGGATAGCGGCGCTGGTAGAGATGGGCGGCGGCCGAGATCGCGAGCGACACCGTCAGGTAGGCCAGCGTGGCGAAGGTGAACGCCTCCAGGCTGCGAAAACTCGCCGTCTCCACGCGCGCGGCCTGGTACATCAGTTCGGCCGCGCCGATCACGGTGGCCACGCTGGTGTCCTTCCACAGGTTGACGGTCTGCGACAACAGCGGCGGCACCGAGGCGCGCAGCGCCTGCGGCAGCAGCACCAGGCGCACCGCGGCGACTCGCCCCAGGCCGAGCGAACGGGCGGCCTCGAGCTGGGTGCCCGGCACCGCGCGGATGCCGCTGCGGATATCCTCGGCCATGTGCACGCCCGCGTACAGGGTCAGGGCGATGACGGCGCACACCACTTCGGGGTTGTTCGCGTACAGGACTTCGCGCAGGCTTTCAGGCAGCAGTTCGGGAAAGGCGAAGTACCAGAACAGCAGGTGCGCCAGCAGCGGCACGTTGCGGATCGCTTCGACGATAGTGGCGCCGAGCGCGCGCAGCGGCGCGAAGGTCGAGGTGCGCATCACCGCCACCAGCGCGCCGAACGGCAGCGCGAAGGCGAAGCTGACGACGGTCAGCTGGATCGACAGCACGAGGCCCTGCACCAGCCAGTCGTGATACTCGCCGGACTGCAGGATGGTGGGATCGAAGAACTGCAAGATGGATCAGATCTGGTCGGTGTGGATCTTGAAGCTGCGCTTGGCCAGGTTGGTGCGGGTGCCGGGGCCATACCATTTGTTGAACAGCTGCTCGGCGGCGCCGCTGCTTTCGAGCTCGCGCAGGGTCTGGTCGACCACCGCCTTCAGGCCCTTTTCTCCCTTGCGCAGGCCGAGCGCGAGCGGTTCGACGCCGATCGACGGCGCCAGGATCGTGAAACCCTTGGCGGCCGGACCGAGCTTGCCGTAGTCGGACAGCAGCGACGATTCGTCGTTGACATAGGCGACGCCCTTGCCCTGGCGCAGCGCCTGGAAGGCTTGCTGGGTGTTCTCGAAGGTCACCACCTCGACGTTCGGGACCGCCTTGCGGATATTGGTTTCCTGGGTGCCGCCGCGCACGGTCAGCACCTTCTTGCCGGCCAGCTGGGGCAAGCCGGTGATGCCGCTCGCCGCGCGCACCATGACCTTGGAGCCGGTCACGAAATGGGTCAGCGCAAAGTCGACCTGCGACTCGCGCTCCTTGTTGTGGGTGAGCGAGGCGGCCAGGATGTCGACATGGCCCTGCTGCAGCTCGGGGATGCGGGCGGCGACCGAGATCTGCTTGAATACCGGCTTGACGCCCAGCTTTTTCGCGACCGCGTTGGCGATGTCGATCTCGTAGCCCACCAGCTGGCGCGACTTGGGCTCGATGAAGCTGTTCGGTTCATCGGTGCCGAGCACGCCGAACACGATCTGCCCTTTCTGCTTGATGTCGGCCAGCTGGTCGGCATGCGCCAGGCCGGCGGAAAGAAACGCGCTCAGGGCGAAGGTGCTCAGGATGAGGTGACGGCGGTTGATCATGCAAACTCCAGCTACGATGTCGATCCAGCCAGTATAGAACAAACGCTTATATCGAAAAACGACTAATTTGCCATAAGAAAATGTCGAAAAACTCATATAGATGCGCCGCCGGTACGCTTGCCGTGCGACGGTCGCCAGGATTTGTTGTCATAATGACCTCAACCCGATCGGAGAAGCCATGCTCGTCGTAACCTACAATGTCAACAGCATCAACAGCCGGCTGGACGCCCTCGTCCAGTACCTCGGCGAGCGCGAGCCCGACGTGGTCTGCCTGCAGGAGCTGAAGGCGCCGCAGGAAAAGTTCCCGCTGCAGGCGATCCAGGACGCCGGCTACCACGCCCTGTGGCACGGCCAGAAAAGCTGGAACGGCGTCGCGATCCTCACGCGCGAGCCGGCGCAGGAAGTGCAACGCGGCCTGCCGGGCGACGACACCGATGAGCAAAGCCGCTATATCGAAGCGGTCTACAAGGGCATCCTGGTCGCGGGCCTGTACCTGCCGAACGGCAATCCGGCGCCCGGCCCCAAGTTCGACTACAAGCTGGCCTGGATGGAACGCCTGCGCCTGCGCGGCCTCGAGCTGCTGGCGCAAGGCATACCGGCCGTGCTGGCGGGCGACTTCAACGTCATCCCCACCGAGCGCGACGTCTACAAGCCGGAGCGCTGGGTCGACGACGCCCTGTTCCGCCCCGAGACCCGCGCCGCCTTCGAGCGCCTGATCGACCAGGGCTGGCTCGATTCGCTGCGCGCCATCCACCCGGACGAGACGATCTATACCTTCTGGGATTACTTCCGCAACGCCTTCGGGCGCGACGCCGGCATCCGCATCGACCACCTGCTGCTCAGCCCCAAGCTGCAGCCGGCGCTCAAGGATGCCGGGGTCGACAAATTCGTGCGCGGCCGAGAAAAGCCGAGCGACCATGCGCCGACCTGGGTCGAACTCGACCTGGCCAAGCTCGCGCCATGAGAACCATTCCCCGCGGCTGCGCATGACGCGCGCCGCACCCCCACCATAGGAGCACAATATGAAACGACTACTCATCGCCGCCGCCGTCCTGGCCCTGCCCCTGGGCGCCCAGGCTGTTTCCATGCCGGGCTTTTGCGCGCGCGGCATCGGCAGCGCCGAAGCCAAGATCTGCCAGCATCCCGGCTCGGCCGAATCCGAAGGCCTGGTCTACGCCTTCTACCGGGCCGCGCTCGAGAAACTCGACGCCGGCGCCGGCAAGGACCTGCAGGAACAGCACACCAAGTGGTGGGACGGCGTGAAGCAGTGCTCCGAAGCCAAGGACATGAACGGCTGCCTGAATAACGCCTACGGCAGCCGCATGCTGCAACTGCAGTCGGCCTACAAGATCGTCAAGACCACCGGCCCGGTCGCCTTCACCTGCAGCGACCGCAGCAAGATCAGCGCCACCTTCCTCGATACCACCCCGGCCTCGATGGTTGCGGTGCGCGACAAGGAACACACGCTGCTGCGCGGCGAGAAGACCGCCAGCGGCATCGCCTATGGCAACCGCGGCGACGAGTTCAAGGAACACCAGGGCAAGGTCACCATCAAATGGGGCGCCAATGCCAAGGAACTGAGCTGCAAGAAGTCGTAAGCCAAGCCTGACCCTGCCGCAACGGGCGAACATGCGTTAAGCTGTTCGCCCGTGTCGTTCTCGTTCCCATCATGCTCTCGCCCGAACAACTCTTCGGCTTTCTCGCCGCCGCCATCCTCATCACCCTCTCGCCGGGCCCCGACAACCTGATGGTGCTCAGCACCGGCATCGCCAAGGGCCGCCTGCGCGGCATCGCCTTCGGTCTCGGATGCGCGATGGGCTGCCTGAGCCACACCCTGCTGGCGGTGATCGGCGTCAGCGCGCTGATCGCGGCCTCGCCAACCGCCTTCACCGCGCTCAAGGTCGCGGGCGGCCTGTACCTGATCTGGATGGGATGGGGCGCGATCAGGAGCCGTGGCGGCGCGCGCGTGAGCGCGGCCGGCGCATCGGACGAAGCCGCGGGACGGCTGTTCGTCAAGGGACTGGTGGCCGCGGCCATCAATCCCAAGGTGGTGCTGTTCTTCTTGTCCTTCCTGCCGCAGTTCGTGGTCGCCACGCGAGGCGACGCCAACCTGCAGATCGGCCTGCTGGGCATCGTATTCACCCTGCAGGCGGCCGTGATCTTCGGCGCGCTCGGCTATTTTTCGGGAACGATCGGCCAGTGGCTGAACCGCACCCCCACGGCCGGCATGTGGCTGGACCGGATCGCGGGGGCGGTGTTCATCGGACTCGGATTGCGCCTGATCGTGGCGCGCTGACGTATTACAGCGAGATCGCCACCTGCGCCGCCTGGCCCTTGCGGGCCGGGACCTGCACTTCGAGCAGGTGCTGCTGGGCGTTGTAGGTGAAGGCTGCCTTGCGCCCGTCGACGATCACGGCGCGCGGCTTGGCCGTCACATTGTGGACCTTGAGTGCGAACGCCCGTTCCTTGGCCTGCATCGCCTTGCCGGTCTCGGTCTTGAAAGCGATCTCCAGCTGCTTGCCGGCGAATTTACTGTCGAAGCGCACGATCTCGTATTTGCCCTGTTCATAGGCGCCCGCGGTCTCGCCGTCGTCGTCGTACAGCTTGCCGTTGGATGCGGCCACCGAGGCGTCGTGGTAATAGTGCAGGTCGATCTCGCGGCCCGTGTAGTCGCGCGTGGTCTGCACCACCTTCGCCATCGGCACGAAGGCGCCGGCGCGCACATACACCGGGATATTGGCTTCGACCGGCTTCACGGTCTCGAGGATGCCGCCCTTGTGCGCCTGGCCGGTATGGAAGTCGAACCACACGCTGCCCGTGTTCGGGAAATAGACTTCGGCGCGGGTGGCGCCCGGCTGCACGATCGGCGTCACCAAAAAGTCCGGGCCCCACAGATAGGTGGTGGCGCGCTCGGCCGGTTGGGCCGGGTCTGGCTCGACGAACATCAGGGGCCGCATCAGCGGCATGCCGGTCTGCTCGTTGTCGAAGGCGATCGTGTAGTTATACGGAAGCATCGCGTAGCGCAGCCACACCGCTTCGCGCGCCAGCACTTTCGTGCGCTCGGAGCGGAACACCGGCTCGGACGCCACCGCCTCTTGCGCATGCGGGCGGAAGATCGGCTGGAACACGCCATACTGCAGCCAGCGCACATACAGCTCGTCGTCCAGCACCGCGCCGGCGAAGCCACCGAGGTCGGAGTGCATATAGGCCAGGCCCTGCATGCCCATCTGCAGCGAGATCTCCATCTGCGACTGCAGGCCGCCCCAGCTGCGGGCGACGTCGCCCGACCAGGGGATCATGCCGAAGCGCTGCGAGCCCGAGTAGCCGGCGCGCATCAGGATGAAAGGACGCTCCGCCGGGAATTCCTTCTTGTAGCCTTCGAAGATCAGGCGCGCCCAGTCGTGGCCGTAGATATTGTGGACCTGGTCGGCCGAGCCGGTGGCATGCTGCAGGCTCGAAGGGTGCACCTCGGGCTCGCCCAGGTCGCCCCACCAGCCAGTGACGCCGCCCTTCTTGAGGTCGCGGTAGATGCTCCACCACCAGTCGCGCCCTTCCGGCTTGTAGATGTCGATCAGGCCCGTGTTCCCGAAATAGAAGTCGTAGGTGTAGGGCTTGCCCGTCTTGTCCGTGGCCAGCACTTTCTTTTCCACCGCCTCGTTCCAGCGGTTGGAGGTGGTCAGCACGAAGGGCTCGGTGACCACCATGGTCTTGACGCCCCTGGCCTTGAAGTCGGCCATCATCTTTTCGGCGTTGGGGAAGGTGTCGCGGTCCCAGGCCAGGTTGCCCATCGTGCCCTGCACCGTCTTGCCGAACCAGTACAGGTCGAGGATGACGGCGTCGAGCGGGATCTTCTCTTGCGCGAACTTGTCGACCACGGCGCGCGTCTCGGCCTCGGACTTGTAGCCGAAGCGGCTGGCGAAGTTGCCGAAGGCCCAGCGCGGCGGCAGCGGCTGGCGGCCGGTCAGGCCGGTGTAGCCGGCCATCAGGTGGTCCCAGCTGTCGCCGGCCACGACCTGGTAGGTCTTGCGCCCGCCGATCACCTCGTAGCGCAAGGTGCCGTCCTTGCGGCTGTCGAAATCGAGCCAGCCGATCTGCGGATTGTCGAAGTGGATCGCATACTTCCTGGACGACAGCGCCACCGGAATCGTGAAGTTGAGCAGCTCGGAGCGCTCGGCGTAGCCGTAGTGTGCCTTGTTATAGAGCTGGAAGCGGTGGCCGCGGCGGTTCATGCCGACCGCGCGCGCGCCGGCGCCGTATAGGGCCTCGCCGTCGTCGAGCGCGAATTCGATCGTGTCATGCCCGTCGGCGCGGCCGAAGCCGCGCTTCTCGGCCACCAGCGGCTTGCCCTTGTAGGCATAGCTGATGCGGAAAGGCCGCTTGTCGACGATGACGCTGATGCCGTTGTCGACCGCATAGGTGATTCGGCCGCCCTCGTCCTTGAGCGTTGCCGCCACCTGCACCGGCGCCAGGATCACCGCATGCGAGGCCGGATCGAAGCGCTCGCCCTTGGGAATGAAGGTGGTCTCGACGATCGTGCTCGAATACGGCTTGATCAGGTAGCGGCCGTCGTTGGTCGCGATCTCGAGGGTATCCTGGTTGCGCGTCACGCCGGCCAGCTGGCGCTCGGCATTCTGGGCGGATGCCAGCGGGCTGGCGAGCGGGATGGCGGAAAGGCAGAGCGCCAGGCGGGCAATCGGTGCTTTGGTCATGTCTTCATTATCGTTGTGGTGGACGGCAGGCGAGAGCATGACAGAATTCCACGCGATCAGACAGTCTTGACGCAAACTAAGAGCGTATCCCGGCAGGTGGGATACGCTCTAAACGCCCCGCCCTGCTGAAGGCAGGCGCGGGGCGCGTGAAGCCAATCTGAAGAATCAGTTGGTGCCGAGCGTGAGCTGCATCAGTCGGCCCTGGCTGTCGGCGCGCTCGTTGGTCACCACGATGATGCGGCCATCCGGATCCTGGGACAGCGCCGAGACCGACGGCGTGCTGTACTCGTCTTCCTGCTTGCTGTCGTAGCCCGGCACCAGCTTCGAGATATCGGTCCACGAGCTGCCCCCGTCCCGGGTCCAGGCCAGGTAAGGACGTCCGTGCATCTTGTCGAAGCCGCCGACCACGACGCTGCCCGGCTTGCCCTTGAGCGGCAGGAAGGCGCCGATATAGGGGTAGCCCTTGCCGCCCGAGAGCGGTTCGTGGATCACGAACTTGAAGCTGTTGCCATTGTCGGTACTGCGCAGCAGGCCGCCCTCGACGCCGACGAACACCATCTCGGTGCCCGGCACCGATTCGATGAACTGCACATTGCGGTTCTCCATCTCGGGCAGCGCGATCGGCAGCTTGTCTTCGCTGGCCAGGGCGCCGCCGTCCTTGGTCAAGCGGTAGGCTTCGACGAAGGCGAAGTCGAGCGGGCACTCGCCGCCGACCAGCACGCGGTCGCCGATCACGTGGAACTTGGTCGGATAGCACATCTGCGAATCCTTCGAGCCGCGGATCACCTGCCAGGTATTGCCCTTGTCGTTCGAGGTCAACAGGTTGTTGCCGGCGCCGGCATTGCTGTACAGGCGGTTGCCGGCCTGCTTGAGGTCCTGCATCGACAGCGTCTCGCAGAAGTACGGGTTGCAGGTCTTCAGGTCCTGGTCGCGTGGGATGAAGCTGGCGGTGTTGGCCACCAGCGTGCAGGTCGAGTGGCCGTTGCTGGCCTCGGGCGTATCGGCCCAGGGCTGCATCAGCCACATATCGCCGCCCACCATCTTCAGTTTCGGCGAGCGCTGGATGAAGTCGCCGATGGGGCCCATCGCGCAGGCGCCCAGGCCCACCGGGCTCCAGGTCGAACTGGCCGACAGCGGAAGCCGCGCGGTCAGGACGGCCGAACCTTCGGTTGCGCTATTGGCCAGCGACAGGTAGGCGCTGCCGTCGTTGAACACCACGCTGTCCATGACGCGGGTCGTGGAGGACAGCGGCTCGAGCTTGGTGGCCACCGGTGGCGTCACCGCTGCCGGCGGCGGCGGCGCCGAGCGGTCATCGCCCGAGCCGCCGCAAGCGGCCAGCAGCAGCGCGCAGGCGGCGCCCATGGCGGTGAATGTGATGTGTCGTTGCATGCGTTTCCCCAGATATGATGAATGGCCGGCGACCGAGCCCGGTCCGAAGTGTGGAATTCTAGGCAAGCCGTCCCTGTCGTTTGGGGGATTATTGTCGGCAGAATGTCTTGAATATGTAGCGCCCCGTAGCTGCCGCATGGCGGCTACGGGGCGCGAACTGCGGCTTGCCGGCGCGGGCCGGCGATCAGTTGCCGAGGGTGAGCAGCATCAGCTTGCCCTGGGCGTCGCCCAGTTCGTTCATCGTCACCAGGATGCGGCCCTGCGGATCCTCGAAGATGCCGGTGATCGTGGTGACGGCGCCGCCCACCGGCGCCTTGCCATAGTTGGGCGCCGCCCTGGAGATGTCGATCCAGGTCGCGCCGCCATCCTTCGACCAGGCCAGGTAGGGGAACTGGGTCGCCTTGTCGAAGCCGCCGATGACCATGGTGTCGGGCTTGCCCTTGAGCGGCAGGAAGGACTGGATGTACGGGTAGGTCTTGCCACCCGAGAGCGGTTCCTGGATCACGAACTTGAAGGTGACGCCATTGTCCTCGCTGCACAGCAGGCCGCCTTCGACGCCGATGAACACGCGCTTGGTGTCGGGCACCGATTCGATAAACTGGACGTTGCGGTTTTCCAGCGCCGGCAGGTTCAGGGCCAGCTTGGCGTCGCTGGCCAGCGCGCTGCCGTCGGCGTTGAGCTGGTAGGCTTCGACGAAGGCCATGTCGAGCGGGCACTCGCCGCCCACCAGTACGCGGTCGCCGAGCAGGTGGAACTTGGTCGGCGTGCAGACCATCGAGGCCTTCTGGCCGCGGATCACCGACCAGGTATTGCCGCCGTTGGCCGAGGTGAACAGGTTCAGCCCCGCGCCCGGATTGCTGTACAGGCGCTGGCCATGCTGCTTGATATCCTGCATCGACAGGGTTTCGCAGAAACCGCCGGTGCACACCCGCAGGTCCTGGTCGCGCGGCATGAAGCTGCCGCTGCTCGCCACCAGGGTGCAGGCCGAGCTTTCATTCTTCGATTCCGGCAGGTCGGCCCACGGCTGCATCAGCCACATGTCCTGGCCCACCATCTTGAGCTTCGGCGCGCGCACGATGAAGTCGCCCTGCTTGCCCATGGCGCAGGCGCCCAGGCTGACTGGCGTCCAGCTCGAGGCGCGGGTGACCGGCAGCGCCGTCCTGAGCACGGCCGAACCCTCGGTCTTGCTGTTGGACAGGGACAGGTAGGCACTGCCGCCGAAGTAGGCGACGCTCTCCATGCCGCGCGCGGTGCTGGTCAGGAGTTCGAGCGTGCTGGCCACCGGCGGCGGCGTGCCCTGGCCCGGCGGCGGCGCCGGATCGTCCTTGTCCGAGCCGCCGCAGCCGGCCAGCAGCAGCGCGCAGCCCATGGCGATGGCGGTGGATTTGATGTGATGATGCATGCGAAGTCCCCTGTCTTGAGATATGAGCCGGCGCGTGCCGGCGTATGGTCTTTACGAGCAGGGAAATTCTAGGCAAGCCGACAACGGCATGTTCGGGATTATTGTCGGCAGAATGTCGCGAAACTGTAAGTATCGGCCACGCGGCGGTTCGGCGCAGCTCAGCGCAAGTATGGCACCACATTGCGCGCCACGCGCGCCGTCTCGGCATCGTCCAGCGGCAGGCGCAGGAAGGCTTCCCAGCCGCTTGCCGCCTCCATCCCGGCGCCGGGCGGCGCGTCGGAACCGTACAGCACCCGGTCGAGACCCAGCTGGCGCAGGCGCCGCACCAGGCGCCGCGCCTCGTCGGCCGGCAGGTCGGACTGCACCACGGCCGCCACGTCGAACCAGACCTGGCGCATGCGCGGATCCTGGCGCGCAGCCGCTTCGGCCAGCACCGCCAACGCCTCGCGCGCCGGCGTGTCGCCAAACCCCGGGCCGTTGCCGGCCAGGTGCGATACCTGCACCGGCACGTCGGGCGCGAACGGCAGCACCTGTTCCAGCAGCACGCGCGCCTGCTCGGCGCCATACGGCCGCCCGAGCGCGCGCGAGGCACGCATGTCCATCACGATCGCCATGCCGCGCGCATTGGCGGCGCGAAATACCTGGCGCAGGCGCTCCACGTGGCCGGGCTGGTCGAGCTGGACGTCGGAGGCGGCGAAATCGAGCTTGATGGCGCGCCCGAAACCGGGGCTGGTGGCGCAGCGCCCAAGCTCCAGCAGCGCATAGTCCTTCAGCGGATTGAAGCTGCACAAGGCCACCAGGCGCTGCGGATGGCGCGCGGCCTGGGCCGCGATCCAGTCGTTCTCGGCGCGCACCCGCGCGTATTCGTGGTCGATGGTGCGCGCCGGCAGGCCATAGGCGTAGGCCGCCGACAGCACCGCCGCGCGCCGGATGCCGACCGCGTCCAGCTGCGCCACCAGTTCGTCGGCGTCGATCGGCGCCAGCGCCATCGAGGACGACATCCAGGCCGCCGCCGCGGGGCTGAACAGGTGCTGGTGGTGATCGGCGGCCGGCGTCGGGCGTGCGGGGACGGCGCTGGCGGCGACAGGTGCGGCGCAGGCCGGGCCGGATGCCGCCACTGCGATGGCGGCGCAAAAAATGGCGGTCAAGCGCCTCATGCGAACCTCGATGTCTGGAATCCCGGCCCATGTTAGCGCAATGCCACCACCCGCTGTCAAGGTTGTGGATTTCATTCCGATGGCATAGGATCGTCGGATTTTGCGCCGGCCATGCGCGATCGGCTGCACCCTGATCGCGCTGGCGGCGCTGCCGCTGATGCGGCGCATGACGGCCGCGCACCACGCGCAGGCATGAGCGCCTTCTAGTAAGATGGCGGGGTTTCCCATCCCGCCATCGCCATGTCTTTAACCACCCACCACTCCCAGCTCCAGGTCGCCCAGCGCGTGCACGCGATCGAACCGTTTCGCGTCATGGAGATGGTCAAGGCCGCCGCCGAACTCAAACGCGCCGGCCACGACGTCATCAGCATGAGCGTCGGCGAGCCCGATTTCACCGCGCCCGACATCGTCGCCAGCGCCGCGATCGAAGCGATCCGCGGCGGCGTCACCCAGTACACCGAGTCGCTCGGCCTGTTCGAACTGCGTGCGGCGATCTCGGGCCACTACGCTGCCACGCAGGGCCTTGACATCGATCCGCGCCGCATCGTGATCACCGCCGGCGCCTCGGCCGGCCTGCTGCTGGCCTGCGCTGCCCTGGTGTCCGAAGGCGACGAGGTGCTGATGCCCGACCCGTCCTATCCCTGCAACCGCCATTTCGTGGCCAGCTTTGGCGGCAAGCCGGTGCTGGTGCCGTCCTCGCACGAAGACCGCTACCAGCTCGGCGCCCACCACGTGGCCGAGCGCTGGACCGGGCGCACGCGCGGGGTGCTGGTGGCGTCGCCCTCCAACCCGACCGGCACCTCGATGACGCCACGGCAGCTGCGCGAGATGCTGGCCGCGGTGCGCGCACGCGACGGTTTCGCCATCGTCGACGAGATCTACCAGGGCCTGTCGTATGACCACCAGCCGATGAGCGCGCTGGCGCTGGACCCGGACGTGATCACGGTGAACAGCTTCTCGAAGTATTTCAATATGACCGGCTGGCGCCTGGGCTGGCTGGTGGTCCCAAACAGCCTGGTGCCGGTGTTCGAGAAACTGGCCCAGAACCTGTTCATCTGCGCGCCGACCGTGGCCCAGCATGCAGCGCTGGCCTGCTTCCAGCCCGAGGCGCTGGCCATTTTCGAACAGCGCCGGCGGGAGTTCCAGCGCCGCCGCGACTACCTGGTGCCGGCCTTGCGCGCACTCGGCTTCGGGGTGCCGGTGATGCCGGACGGGGCCTTCTATGTGTATGCCGACATCGACAGCGTGGCGCACGCACGGCGCGCCGACAGCGCGGCGTTCAGCATGGCGGTGCTGCACGACGCCCACGTGGCGATCGTGCCGGGCGACGATTTCGGGGTGGCGGCGCCGCAGCGCCATGTGCGGTTTTCGTATGCGACCAGGTACGAGCGGATCGAAGAAGCGGTGGCGCGCCTGCGGCGTTTGTTCGGGGCGGGCTAGTCCTGCATCGCGCCGGCCAGCATCTCGATCAACACTCCCGGCGCCACCGGCTTGACCAGGTAGCGGTCGAACCCGGCCGCCAGCGCGCGCTCGCGGTCTTGCGGCTGGCCGTAGCCGGACAGCGCGATCGTCAGCGGCCGCACGCCCGACGGCGCCGCGCGCAGGCGCGCCATCAGTTCCAGCCCGTCCAGGCCCGGCAGGCCGATATCGCACACGATCGCGTCGAAGCGCCCTTCCAGCGCCAGCGCCAGCCCGGCGTTGCCGTCGCCCGCGATCTCGACCTGGTGGCCTTCGACCTCGAGCAGCATGCGCAGCACGTCCGAGGCGTCCGCATTGTCTTCCACGATCAGGACGCGGCGCGCCGCGCCGGGCGTGAGCGTGACGCCGGGTGCGCTACTGCTGGACGCCGCCGCGCTCGACAAGGGCAGGCGCACCGTGAAGGTGCTGCCCTGCCCCAGCCCCGGGCTGGCCGCGCCAACGCTGCCGCCGTGCATGGTGACCAGGTTGCGCACCACGTTCAGGCCGACCCCGAGACCGCCCTCCGAGCGCGCCAGCGAACGCGGGCCCTGGGTGAACAGGTCGAAGGCGCGGCCGATGGTCTCGTCGGACATGCCGGAACCGTTGTCGTCGATGGTGACCATCACCCCATCGGCCTCGGTGGCGAGAGCCGACACGGCGATCCGTCCGCCGTCCTGGGTGTATTTGGAAGCATTGCTGAGCAGGTTGGTGAACACCTGGGTCAGGCGCACCCGGTCGCCCTCGACCACCAGATCGTCGGCCAGCGGCACAATGGCCAGCTCCTGGCCCCGTTCACGCACGCGCGGCATGACCGTCTCGGCCGCATGCTCGATCAGCTCGGCCAGGCGCAACGGCTCGATCGCGAGCGTGATCTTGCCGCTGCTCAGGCGGGCGGCGTCGAGCAGGTCGTCCAGCAGGCGCGCCATATGGCCGACCTGGCGCTGGATCACGCCGGTCAAGCGTTCGAGCGTGCCGGTGCTGACCGGCGAGCGCTCGAGGAGGCTCGCCGAAACGCTGATCGGCACCAGGGGATTGCGCAGCTCGTGCGCCAGCATGGCCAGGAATTCGTTCTGGCGGCGGTTGTTTTCCTCTGCGTCGTCGCGCGAGGTCTGGGCGTCGACCGCGGCCAGCACCAAGTGTTCATTGGCTTCGCGCAGGCTCGCGGCCAGGGCCAGGCTGGCCGCGAGGTCGCCGCGCAGCTGCGCGGTCTCGAGTTCCAGCGCCGCCAGGCGGAGCGCCAGGGTGCCGTCGTCGTTGCCTGGTGTCGCCGCCATGAGATTCATTCAGGGCATCCCACGCGAGATGGGCAAGCCGTGCAGCACGCCTTCGTACTCGGTGGAGACGGGTTCGATGTGGATGCCATCGTCGCCGACATGGAATTCGCGCAGGTCGGTGCTGTGGGCGCTGCCGCGCACCTTGACCACCGAGATGAAACGGCGCAGCTGGCCGCCGCTCTCGCCGAAGCGCATCAGGACGATGGCGTCGGTGAGATAGGCGATATCGGCCTGGCTGAACCTGAGCTGGGTGAAATCGTCGTCCAGGCCCATCGTCACCAGCACGCTCACTCCGCGCTTGGCCAGCGAGGACAGCATCTGGAACACGGTCGAACGCAGCTGGTTGCGGCCTTCCGGGGCCAGGTACAGCGCCAGCTCGGACAGAGAATCGACCACCACCCGACGCGCGCCGGTGCGGTCGATCGCTTCGTTCATTTCGTCGAGCAGCTCGTCGACCGTCAAGTCGATCTTGCGGCTTTCGACCATCTGCACGTCGCCGCTGGCAACCAGTTCGGCCAGCTCGGCATTGCGCAAGCGCGCAGCGCCCTTCTCGAAAGAAACCGCCACCCCCTTCTCGCCCAGGCGCGCGCCCTGTTGCAGGAAGCGGGTGCCGAGGATGGTCTTGCCGCAGCCGCTCGGGCCCGACACCAGCAGCGAATGCCCTTGCGGAAGGCCCCCGTTGAGCAGCGCATCGAGGTCGGGCGTGCCGGTCGGGATGCGCGCCGCGTCGCACTCGACACGCTCGCCCTGGTGGTGGTCCGCCGCCAGTGGCGGCAGGATGCGCGGGTAGACGCGGATGCCGTCGTCGGTGATGCGGAAGGTATGCGAGCCGCCCAAGTGGGCCTGGCCGCGCATCTTGACCACGCGCATCTTGCGCACCACTGAATTATCGTCATGGACCGGGGTCAGCGAAATCATGCCGTCGGCGACCGTCATGATCGGGCTGGCCTCGGCGTCGCCGTGCAGGTATTCGCCGATCAGGAAGGTGGTGGCCTGCCAGCTGGTCATGCGGGTACCGAGGTCCTGGATGAAATGCTGGAGGTCGGCCACGCCCTCGTTGCCGGCGCGCGCGGTCTGCGCCACCGAACGGAAGGAATCGACGAACACCAGGCTCGGCGAGAAATCCTCGACCTCTTTCATCAGGCGCTCGAGCACGCCACTGAAGTCGCCGGTGCGCAGGTCCTCGGCCAGGTTCACGTAGCGCACGCAGTTGCCGACCATGTCCATGTCGAAGAAGCTGTACTGCTGCTGGTAGCGCAGCATCTTGAGCGGCGGCTCGCCCAGCACCGTGAAGAACAGGGCGCGGCGCTCGTTGCTGGCCAGCGAAAACATGATCTGGTGGGCCAGCGTGGTCTTGCCCGATCCCGGCGGCCCGGCGATCAGGTTGAAGGAAAATTCGCTCAGCCCTCCCCCCAGGAGCACGTCGAGCCCCTGCACGCCCGTGCTCAGCTTTCCAAGGGATACTTTATCGCTCATTACTTGTGCTCCTGTGCATTCTTCTCTTCCCCGTCACGCGCGGCGGCATCGAGCAGGCGCCTCGCAAGCGCCTGGCCGATCAGTGACGCCAGCAACTCGGTAAACGTCTGGAGCAGTGCCGCGTGCGCGGCTTTGGCGTGGTCGGGTGCCACGCTGGCGAGCAGCTCGTCCAGCGCAGTGATTTGGGAGTCGCGGGTCTTGCAGGGCTGCGTCGCCGACAGCCATTTGAATTCGGGGCCGACAAGACGGCTTGCCCGTCCGTACAGCGCGCAAAAACCGCTGTCGCCGATGAGCGGGCCCAGCTGGTCGGCCAGGCGGCGCCAGGACTGGATCAGCTGGATGTGCTCCTCGGAACGCCCTGGGCCGCCCTTACTCGTCATCATGTCTGGGGTGAATAGCAATTGCAGCCGTTGTCATCATGAATAGTCCATGCACGCCGTGGTGCGGAGTCGCCGGACGCTTGGTCCACGACAGATTAACGAACATTATATCTTGGCTTTGTACACCTCTTGGGATGTGCACAGATTAAATGTGCGATGCGCAATGCGTCAATACAGGTATTTGCGATACAAAACATGCCATAGGCATGTGCCCATTTCCCCGCTAAGATGTGTATCGCCGAGCAATCATGCTCTTTATCAAGCAGAGGATCAATGGAAAAGAAGAAGCTGGGCGCCGTCGTCTCGACGGCCTTGATGGCAATGGGCCTGGCGCTCGCGCCGGCAGCCGCCTCGGCCACGCCGGCCACGCCGGCCGCAAGCGCGGCCGCCGGCGCCGATGCGCGGTTCAAGGACATCTACACCAGGGAGTGGAAGTGGCGCATTGCCGAGCGCCTGGCGCGCGACGAAAGCGCGCCCAATGCGAGCCCGGGCCATGCGCGGGTCGACGCCGCGGCGCAGGACGCGCGCCGCGTCTACTGGGCCGGCATCCTGAAGGAACTCGATGCGATCGCCCCGGGCGCCCTGTCGCCCGCGGAGCGCATCAACTTCGCCGTCTACCGGGCCCAGGTCGCGGCCCTGCACGACGCCCAGCGCTTCCGCGAATACGAGCAGCCGGTCAACGCCGACAGCGCCTTCTGGTCCGACATCGCCTATGCGGCGCGGCGCCCGCTCAAGACGGCCGACGAATACCGCAACTACCTGGCGATGCTGGACGGCCTGCCTGCCTACTTCGACCAGGAACTGGACAATATGCGCGCCGGCCTGGCGCGCGGCTTTACTCCGCCCAAGGTCACCCTGGCCGGCCGCGACGGCACCTTGAGTTCGGTGGCAGATGCAAAGACGCCGCAGGACGTGGTGTTCTACAACCCGTTCAAGCAGATGCCGGCCACGATCCCGGCCGCCGAGCAGGAAGCGCTGCGCCAGCAGGCGGTCGGCATCATCCAGGGCAAGGTGCAGCCGGCCTATGCCAAGGCCCTGGCCTACTTCCGCGACGAGTATGTGCCGAAGGCGCGCACCACGCTGGCCGCCCAGGACATGCCGGGCGGGAAGGAATACTACCAGTCGAAGATCGTCGAGTTCACCACGACCGACATGAGCGCCGACCAGATCCACGCGATCGGCCTGGCCGAGATGGCGAAGATCCGCGCCGAGATGCACGACATCATGAAGCAGGTCGGGTTCAAGGGCGACCTGCAGGCCTTCCTGCACTTCCTGCGCACCGATCCGCAGTTCTACGCCAAGACACCGCAAGAGCTGCTCAAGAGCGCGGCCTGGACATCGAAGAAGTTCGACGCCAAGGCCGACCAGTTCTTCGGCCACCTGCCGCGCCGCCGCTTCGCGATCATCCCGGTGCCGGACGACCAGGCGCCGTTCTGGACCGCGGGGCGCGGCGGTCCAGGCACCTATTGGGTCAATACCTATAACCTGCCGGCGCGCCCGCTATACAGCCTGCCGGCCCTGACCCTGCACGAGTCGGCGCCAGGCCATGCCTTCCAGATTCCGCTGGCGCAGGAACAGAAAGGCGTGCCGCCATTCCGCCGCGCCTATATCTCGGCCTATGGCGAGGGCTGGGCGCTGTACACCGAGCGCCTGGGCACCGAGATGGGCATCTACGAGACCCCGTACGAGGTATTCGGCATGCTGAGCTACCAGGCCTGGCGCGCCTCGCGCCTGGTGGTGGACACCGGCATCCACGCCAAGGGCTGGACCCGCGAGCAGGCGCAGGATTACCTGCTGCAAAATACCGCGCTGTCGAAGCACGAAGTGGAAACCGAGGTCGACCGCTATATCTCGTGGCCGGGACAGGCGCTGTCGTATTACCTGGGCCAGATGGCGATCCAGGAAGCACGCGCCCGCGCCGAGAAGGCGCTGGGATCTAAGTTCGACATCCGCCACTTCCACGACACAGTGCTGCAGGTGGGCTCGGTGCCGCTGCCGGTGTTGCAGCAGCGGATCGACCAGTTCATCGCGGATGGCGGGCCGAGTCCGTATCCGAAAGAGGGCTGATCGTCGCTTATGAAAAGGGCCGCATCGTGCGGCCTGTTTCATTTCTCGAACAGCTTGAATTTCAGCTGGAACGAGATGCCGCCGTACAGGCGATCCTTGTAGTTCGGGATGATCCCGACATTCACGCCGACCCGCTTGTACTCGTAGGTCAGGGTCGGGATCGCGCCCGGGAACCAGCCGCCATCGCGCGTCTTGGGGTAGCCGTCGAAGGCGGCGATCGCCAGGCCGACCCGCACCGGGCCGACCGCATACGGCTGCCAGATCACGCCCGCATAGTTCGACCAGGCACGGTCGCTGTTGTAGAAGCGGCCGGCGGTGGCGGTCATCGTGCCCTTGAAGCGATACTCGAGGGCCAGGCCCTTGTTATTGTCGTTCAGGTCCTTGTCGCCGTCGAAGTGGGCGGTGTAGAAGCCGGTGTCGACCCACAGTTCGCTGGTCGGCGACGAATCGATCCTGGTAAACAAATCAGCGGCGGTGGCAAGGGGCGCGGCCAGGCAGGCGCCGATAACAAACAGGGAATATAAAGCGCGGCTCAATCGTCGGCTCCGGGGTCGAGGTGGGGGAACATCACTTCGGTAAACCCGAAGCGGGAAAAATCGCGGATCCGCATCGGATACAGGATGCCCAACAGGTGATCCACTTCGTGCTGCACCACGCGCGCGTGGAAACCTTCGGCATCAACCACGATGCGCCCGCCGAACTGGTCGAAGCCTTCGTAGTGCAGGCGCGTGTAGCGCGGCACGCTGCCGCGCAGGCCGGGCACCGACAGGCAGCCTTCGAAGCCCTCTTCCATGTCTTGCGACACAGGCGCAAGCACGGGATTGATCAGCACCGTCTCGGGCACCGGCGGCGCGTCGGGATAGCGCGCGTTGCTGCCGAAGCCGAAGATCACCAGTTGCAGGTCGACGCCGATCTGCGGCGCGGCCAGGCCGGCGCCGTTGGCGGCGTGCATGGTCTCGAACATGTCGGCGACCAGGGCGTGCAGTTCCGGCGTATCGAATTGCGTGACCGGTTGGGCCACCCGCAGCAGGCGCGGATCGCCCATTTTCAGGATCTCGCGCACCGTCATGCCTGGCTCCCTTCGAGCAAACCGGCGAGCGAGGCGCGAAAGCCCTCGGCCGTCTCGGGGTGCTTGAGGCCGATGGCCGCGGTGGCCTGCAGATAGCCCAGCTTGGAGCCGCAGTCGTAGCGCTGGCCGGCGTAGCGGTAGGCCAGCACGCGCTCGGCCTGCATCAGGGCGGCGATGCCGTCGGTCAGCTGGATCTCGCCGCCGGCGCCCTTGCCCAAGGTCTCGAGGTAGCCGAAGATCGAGGGCGACAGCACGTAGCGGCCGACCACCGCCAGCGTCGATGGCGCATCGGCCGGCTGCGGCTTCTCGACGATGCCCGACACCAGTTCCAGCCCGGGGCGGTAGGCTGAGCTGCTCACGATGCCGTACTGGCGGGTGTGCTCGCGCGGCACGTCCTGCACCGCCAGGATGCTGCTGCGCTCGTACGCATACACCTCGGTCATCTGCGCCAGCACCGGTTTCTGGCCCGCGGCCGTGTCCATGAAGTCGTCCGCCAGCAGCACGGCGAACGGCTCGTCGCCGACCACCGGGCGCGCGCACAGCACCGCGTGACCGAGGCCCAGCGGCGACGACTGGCGGATGTAGATGCAGTTGACGTGCTTCGGGATCACCCCGCGCACGGTCTCGAGCAGGGCATGCTTGCCGGCCGCCTCGAGCTCGGACTCGAGTTCGTAGGCCTTGTCGAAATGGTCTTCGATGGCGCGCTTGTTGCGGCCCGTGATGAAGATCAGTTCAGTGACGCCGGCGGCCACCGCCTCTTCGACCGCGTACTGGATCAGCGGCTTGTCGACGATCGGCAGCATCTCTTTCGGCTGCGCCTTGGTCGCCGGCAGGAAGCGGCTGCCCAGGCCGGCGACGGGGAATACGGCTTTGCGGATCAGGTTCATGGGGTCCAGTGGTGACGGTGTTATGGTTGTCCGAGCAGGGCCAGCAGCGCCGCCTCGTCCAGGATCGCGACGCCCAGCTCCTCGGCCTTGGCCAGCTTGCTGCCGGCCTCCGCGCCGGCCACCACGTACGAGGTCTTCTTCGACACCGAACCCGAGACCTTGCCGCCGGCCTGCTCGATCAGCGCGCCGGCCGCATCGCGGCTCATGGTCGGCAAGGTGCCGGTCAGGACGAAGGTCTTGCCCGTCAAAGGGCCCTCGGGCGCGGCGGCAGCGGCTTCGGGCACCGAGTCGAGCAACGAGCGGCGCAGGGCCGCCAGCGACATCACCAGCTCCCGGTTCGCGCGCACCGCGATCCACTCTTCGAGGGCAGCAGCAACCGCTGCAGGCAAACCGAAAATGCCAAAGTCGGTGCGCACGCCGATGTCTTCCAGCGTCTGGCCGGCGTTGATCACCTGGCGCGCACGCGGCTCGGTCAGTTTCGGGATATCGAGCGCGGCCAGCAGCTTGATCTCGTCCAGCTTCTCGCGCAACTGCACTTTTGGCGGATGCTCGTCGCGCGGCCCCACGCCGGCCTTCAGCAAGGCATCCAGCGCGATCTGGTTCTTTTCCTCGGCAAAGAATTCGGCGATCGATTCGGCCACCGTGCTGCCGATGTCGGGCAGCACGCGCAGCAGCGCGGCCGGCGCGCGGCGCACCAGGGCCAGGCTGCCGAGCCAGTCGGCCAGGGTCTTGGCGGTCGACTCGCCCACGTGGCGGATGCCGAGCGCGAACAGCAGGCGCTCGAGCGGCGGCTGCCTGCTGGCCGCGATCGCCGCCAGCAGGTTGTCGGCCCATTTGGTGGCGACCTTGCCCTGCTTGACCGTCTCTGGCGTGGTGCCGTCGCGTTCGTCGGCCAGGCGTTTCATCTTGAGCAGGTCGTCCAGCGTGAGCGCGTACAGGTCGGCCACGCCCTTGACCAGGTTCGCCTCGACCAGGCTGTCGATATAGCGGTCGCCCAGGCCCTCGATATCCATCATGCGCCGGCCCGCGAAGTGGCGGATCGCCTCCTTGCGCTGGGCGGCGCAGGTCAGGCCGCCGGAGCAGCGTGCGATCGCTTCGTCCGCTTCGCGCACCACGTGCGAACCGCATACCGGGCATTGCTTCGGCAATTCATACACCGCCGGCGCGGGGCTCGGGCGGCGCTCCAGCACCACCGCCAGCACTTCGGGGATGACGTCGCCGGCGCGCCGCACGATCACGGTATCGCCCACCCGCACGTCCTTGCGCCGTACTTCGTCTTCGTTGTGCAGGGTGGCATTGGTGACGGTCACGCCGCCGACCGAGACCGGCACCAGGCGCGCCACAGGCGTGATGGCCCCGGTGCGGCCGACCTGGACTTCGATCGCCTGCACCGTGGTCAGGGCCTCTTCGGCCGGGAATTTATGGGCCAGCGCAAAGCGCGGCGCGCGCGACACGAAGCCCAGCGCGCGCTGGTCGTCGATGCGGTCGACCTTGTATACCACGCCGTCGATCTCGTAGGGCAGCGACTTGCGGCGCTCGCCGACGTCGCGATAAAAGTCGAGCAAGCCATCCTGGCCGATGACGACCTTGCGCTCCTTCGCCACCGGCAGGCCGAGGGCGTCGAGCCAGTCGAGCGTGGCCGAGTGGGTGTCAGGCAGTTCGGCGCCTTCGAGCTGGCCAACGCCATAGGCGAAGAAGCGCAGCTTGCGCAGGCGCGTGATGCGCGAGTCGAGCTGGCGCAGGCTGCCGGCGGCGGCATTGCGCGGATTGGCGAATTCCTTGTGGCCGCCGGCGCGCTGGCGCTCGTTCAGGGCCTCGAAGTCGCGCTTGAACATCAGCACTTCGCCGCGCACTTCGAGCACCTCGGGGACCTCGGCGCCGTGCAGGCGCAGCGGGATCACGTTGACGGTGCGGATGTTGCCGGTGACATCTTCGCCGGTATAACCGTCGCCGCGGGTCGCGGCCTGCACCAGGCGGCCATTCTCGTAGCGCAGGCTGATCGCCAGGCCGTCGAATTTGAGCTCGGCGTTATAGGCGACCTGGCGGGTTTCCAGGCCTTCGCGCACGCGGCGGTCGAAATTGTCGATGTCCTCGATGGTGAAGCCGTTGTTCAGCGACAGCATCGGCACCGCGTGGGTCACCTGGCTGAACTCCGGGATCGGGGCGTCCCCCACGCGCTGGGTCGGCGAGTCGGGGTCGAGCGCCTCGGGGTGCTCGGTCTCGAGCGCCAGCAGCTCGTGGTACAGCTTGTCGTACTCGGCGTCGGGGATCGTCGGTGCGTCCAGCACGTGATAGTTGTAGCTGGCGCGGTTCAGTTCCGCGACCAGCCATGCCATACGCTGCAGGTGATGCTGTTGCTCGGTCACGCGGATTCCTCAGCTGAACAGGCGCAGCGCGCGGGTCGAGCCGGCCGGGATGTCGGCCGCGTCCATCTCTTGATAGAAATCGACCACCTGGGCCTTGATCTCGTCGAGCGCCTCGTCCACCAGCGGCTGGTCGCCATCGTCGACGGTGGTCGCGTCCAGGCGCTGGGTCAGGCCGCGGGCCGCCTCCACCATGCGCCCGAAGCCGTCGCGGCCAGGGGCGACGCAAGGCACGTCGAGCAGCAGGGTCAGGCGCGACGTGGTGTCGGCGCCCAGCGTGACGTTGGTCGACAGGGTGAACAGCACGCCGCCCTCGCCGTCGGGCATCGCGAAGCGGCCGTCGGGACGCACGTCGAAGCCGGCATTCTCGAGCGCGCCGACCAGGGTCGACATCGCCCACGGCGCGCCATTCGCGGCCAGGTTCACGCCCAGCTGGGCGTCGTGGCCGGCCACGAAGCGGTGCAGGATGCGTGCCTCGCTCATCACCTCGATCATGTCCGGCACTTCCGGCTCGGCCCCGATCTCGTCGGCCACCGCGCGCAGGCGGGTGACCAGTTCGGAGTATTCGAGTTCGTTGAGGGCCGTGGTGCGGGTCGCCATCTGCACGCCGGCCTGCAGCTTGGTGTACACGCCGCCGTGCACGATCGGCTCCCATTCGCCGCTGACGGCGAAGCCGATGTAGTGGATCGGCTTGTTGCCGACGCGGCGCAGCTTCTGCAGGGTCGGCAGGATCTTGTCGCCACGGACCGGGGTCTCGAGCGACAGCGGGATCAGGCAGTCGATCAGCGGATCGACCAGGCATTCGGCCAGCTCGGCCGGCGGCATGCCGGGACGGGTGCCGGGCAGCGAGGCGGCCACCGCATCCTGGGCGGCGCTGGCGCCGGGGGCGCGGTAGGTGGTCGTCGGTGCGCCGGCGGGGACGGCGACCGGCGCTGCCGCCGAGGCTGCAACTGAGGCAACTGAGGGAGCCGAGGCTACGGCGACTGGCGCCGGCGCGGCCACGACCGGGGTCGGCGCGCCTGGCTCGTCCAGCTGCGGTTCCGGCTTCACGTCGGCCGGCACGAAGGCGTCCGCATCGAGCACGGGTTCCCTGGCGACGACTGGCGCCGCTTCTTGTTGGCCGGCGTCGAACACCGGCTCATGGCGGTCCACGGCGGGCGGCTGCTCGCCATCGCGCATCAGGACGTCGTCATGGTCGGAGGCAAAGGCGCGTTCGACGCTCTTGCGGGCCTTGTACTCCTGCCATTTGTTGTAGGTGATGACACCGACGACGAAGACGCCGCCGGCTGCGATCAGGCTCATTTGGAAATCAGTCATGCTGCGTGTGCCTCAATAGCGAAATTCGCGCCGGACCCGCCGACCTGCTTGGCCGGTTCTCGTATCCTGCGAAATGGTTAATTCGATCGGTTGCCATCCGTGCGGGCGCTCTCCCCACGAAAACTCATGCAATGATACCAACTCGCCCGCGCGGATGCCATGGATTGCACTGCATCCCCTTATTTGTTTTCCAGTTTGTCATGCCGCCTCCGGGGTGGCCGGCTGGCGGCAGGCGGGCAAGGCCACCACGATCTCGCTGCCCAGGCCCTCCCCGGCGCTCGCCGCGCCGACCCGGCCGCCGTGCAGCAGCACCAGTTTCCTGACCAGCGCCAGCCCGATGCCCAGGCCGCCCTGCGAGCGGTCCGGCGTGCGCTGCCCCTGGCGGAACAGTTCGAATACGCTGGCGACCAGTTCCGGAGCCATCCCGATGCCGTTGTCGCGCACCGTGATCTCGACCATCCCGTCCACCCGCGCCAGCCCGAGCACGATGCGCCCGCCCGGCGGCGTATACCTGGTGGCGTTCGACAGCAGGTTCGCCAGCACCTGGACCAGGCGCTTGCGGTCGCCGTGCACGCAGGCCCCGCCCGCGTCATCCTCGATCGAGAGCGCATGGCTGCGCGCCTCGATCAGCGGGCGCGCCTGTTCGATGGCCTCGTCGACCAGCTGGCGCGCCGCGATATCGTCCTGTTCGAGCGCGATCAGCCCGCGCGTCACCCGCGCGACGTCCAGCAGGTCGTCGATCAGGCCCGTCATGTGGGTGGACTGGCGCGCGATCACCCGTCCGATATGCTCGACCCGGTCCGGATCGTGTTTTGCCAGCGGCAGCAGCGACGCCGCGCTGCGGATCGGCGCCAGCGGATTGCGCAGCTCGTGGCCCAGCATGGCAAGGAACTCGTCCTTGCGCTGGTCCGCCTCGCGCAAGGCGTCCTCGGTCAGCTTGTGTTCGTGGATGTCGGTGCAGGTGCCCATCCAGCGCCCGATCTCGCCATTGGCATCGCGCACCGGGAGGGCGCGGCCGAGCACCCAGCGGTAGCCACCGTCACGGTGGCGCAAGCGGTACTCGATCTCGTAGGGTTCGCCCGTTTCCAGCGAGTGGCGCCACCTGGCCCAGGCGGCATCCTGGTCGTCCGGATGGAACATATCGTTCCAGCCCTCGCCGTCGGTCGATCCGGCCGGCACGCCGGTGAAGGCATACCACTGGTCGTTGTAGTAGTCGTGGAAGCCGTCGGCGCGGGTCGACCACACCATCTGCGGCATCGCGTTCGTAATCGCGCGAAAGCGCGCTTCGCTCTCGGCCAGCGCGCGTTCGGCGGCGCGCGTGGCCGAGATGTCGATCACCACCGCGAAGCCCTGGCCGCAATCGGCCATCAGGTTGCCGGCGCCGACCAGCACCGGGATCCGGCGGCCGTCGCGGTGCAGGTATTCCTTCTCGATCAGCGGCATCCGGCCATGCGTGCGCAGCCGCGCGAGACCGGCGTCGTCGGTCTCGCGCCATTCGGGCGGCGTCAGCGCGCGCCAGGAAAGGCCGCGCCGGCGATCTTCTTCGTCCAGGCCCAGCATCGTGAGAAAGGCGTCGTTGCAGTCGATGATGGCGCCGCCGAGGGTATACCGCACCACGCCGACCGGGCTCAGTTCGACCAGCCGCCCCAGCTCGCGGGTCGCCAGGTCGGCCTCCGGCGCCGGGCTCGATGCCACGCCCAGCACGCCGACGATCGCGCCATCGGCTTCGCATACCGGCGACAGGGCCAGCGCCACGCCGGATGGCGGCGCCGCCTCGGTACTGGCCTGGGCCAGGCTGCCGTCGAGGATGCGCGCAGCCAGTGCGCGCGCGCCAGGCGGCAGCGCAGCGGCGGGCACCCATGCATCGGCCGGCCAGGCGTCGGCCAGCAGCGCCGCCAACGCGGGGTTGGCGCAGGCCGTGCCGGTAGCGCCGTGCAGGATCAGCATGGGCGCGGGAGACGCGCGGATCAGCCGCAGCCCCTGCTCCAGGGCCGTGGGCAAGGTCGAAGGCTGAGTTGGACGGGGAAGGTCGATCATTGCAGGAAGCTGGTGCTGGGGGCCATGCCCGGAGCGGGCCGGATCACGGGTTGGCCAAGTTTAGCACGGCGCTCCGGAACGACCGCGCCCGCTCAGGCGGCGGCCAGGTCGGCGGCCGACTCCATGTCCACCGCGACGATCCGCGACACGCCCTGCTCCTGCATCGTCACGCCGATCAGCTGGCTGGCCATCTCCATCGCGATCTTGTTATGCGAGATGAACAGGAACTGGGTATGCTCCGACATGCGCTTGACCATCCGGCAGAAGCGTTCGGTGTTGGCGTCGTCCAGCGGCGCATCGACTTCGTCGAGCAGGCAGAATGGCGCCGGGTTCAGGCGGAACATCGAGAACACCAGCGCGGTCGCGGTCAGGGCCTTCTCGCCGCCCGACAGCAGGTGGATGGTGGCGTTCTTCTTGCCCGGCGGCTGGGCCATGACCTGCACGCCGGCGTCCAGGATCTCGTCGCCCGTCATCACCAGCCTGGCATTGCCGCCGCCGAACAGGATCGGGAACAGTTCCGAGAAGTGGCCGTTGACGCGGTCGAAGGTGTCGGCAAGCAGGTCGCGCGTCTCGCGGTCGATGCGGCCGATCGCGTCTTCCAGCGTGGTAATCGCTTCGTTCAGGTCGGCGTTCTGCGAATCCAGGAAGCGCTTGCGCTCGGTGGCCTGGGCCAGCTCGTCGACCGCCGCCAGGTTGACCGCGCCCAGGCCGTTGATGGCGTTGGTCAGCCGGGTGACTTCGCCCTGCAGGTACTGCGGCTTGAGCTCGGGGTCGAGTTTTTCGGACAGCGCCGCCTCGTCGGCCCCGGTGGCGGCCAGCGCCTCGGCGAACTGCTCCTGGTTCAGGCGCGCGGCCTGCTCCTTGAGCTGCATCTCGGTGATGCGGTCGCGCTGCGGCTGCAGGCTGCGTTCGGACCCCATGCGCGCTTCTTCGGCCGCGCGCAGCTGCTGGGCGACCTGGTCCAGCTCGTGGCGGGCGTCGGACAGCGCCACTTCTTGCATCGTGCGGCGTTCGAGCAGCTCTTGCAAGCCTTCGTGGGCGGTGCCGCTTTCCAACGCTTCCTGCTCCAGGCGCGCCTGCGCCAGGCTGGCGCCGACCTGTTCGGCCTGCGTCGCCGCGGTCGCCATCGTGCGGCGCAACTCTTCGATGCGGCTGCGCTGGGCGCGCTCGGCGAACTGGGCTTCCTGCGCGCCGCGTTCCAGCTCGCGCAAGTGGTCGCGGGCTCGCGCCAGCGCCTGTTCGCGCTCCAGGAAAGCGGTCTGGCCATCCTCGTGCGCTTCCTGCAGCTCTGCCAGCTTTAGGTCGAGCTGTTCGAATTCGTGCTCGCTCTCGGCCTGGGCCTGGCGCTGCTCGGCTTCCTGGGCCGCGATCTCGGACAGGTCGGCCCCGATCTGGCTGCTGCGCTGGTTGAAGCGGGCCTCGATCTCGCTTTGCTTGAGCACCTCGATCTGCAGCGCGTGTACTTCGCGCTGCAGCGTGCCGACCTTGGCGCGCGCATCCTGCAGCCGGCGTGCGAGATCGGTGACGGCGGCGTCGGCGCGGGTGGCGCGAGTGCGCGCTTCGTCGGCCAGCAAGGCCTGGGCCTTGAGCTGCCTGGCCGTGTTCTCGATGTCGTGCTGGCGCGCCAGCATGCCGTCCTGCTCGGCGTCGGGCGCATGGAAGCGCACACTGGAACGGGTGACTAAATGGCCCTCGCGCGTCACCAGGGCCGCGCCCTGCGGCAGGCGCGCGCGCTCGGCGAAGGCCTCGGCCGCGTTGGCGGCGACATAGACGCCGTGCAGCCAGTCTTCGAGCACGCCGCGGATGCCGGCATCGTTCACGCGCAGCAGGCTGGAGAAGGGTTTCAGTCCATCGGGCGACGGCGGGTGCGCGCCCGGCTGCGGCGCGTACAGCGCCAGGCGGGCCGGCGGCGCATCGTTCACGAAGGCCTTGGCCCAGTCGATATTCGACACTTCGAGCGCACCGGAGCGCTCGCGCAGCACAGCCTCCAGGGCGGTCTCCCAGCCCTCTTCGACGTCGAGCTTTTGCCACAGGCGCGGCAGGCCGGCCAGCTCGTGCTTTTCCAGCCAGGGCTGGACCTTGCCCTGGGTTTGCACCCGATCCTGCATCTGGCGCAGCGCGGCCAGACGTGCTTCCAGCTGGGCGTTGGCGGCGCTCTCGCGCTGAACCTGCGCGTGCGCATCCTTGCGCTCCGTCTCGACTTCTTCCTGGCGGCCCGTCGCGTCCTCGAGCAGCATGGATTGTTCTTCGAGCAGCAGCTGCTTTTCTTCCAGCTGCAGGCGCAGATTGTCCAGGGTGGCGCTGTCGGGCAGGTTCAGGCCGTTCCTCTCCTGTTGCAGGCGCTCGCGGCGCGCTGCGAGATTGGTCAGGATGCCGGCCGCGTTGCGGCCATGGGCCGAGGCCAGCTCGATGCGCTGCTGGACCTGCATGATGCGGGCGCGCGAGGCGCTCGACTGTTCCTGGCCGGCGCGCCAGGCTGCTTCGAGCTCGGGCAGGCGCTCGTTGTGGACCTCGACCGCGATCTGGGCGCCTTCGGCGCGCGCGGCCAGTTCCTCGAGCTGCATCTCGGCTTCTTCCTGGCCCTCGCGATGTTGCTGCTCCTGCGCCAGCCATTGATCGCGCTGCGCCGCCAGGGTGGCGATCTGGTTTTGCAGGCGGGTACGCGACTCGACCACGAACTTGATCTGCGCCTCCAGGCTGCCGATCTCGGAATTGATCTGGTATAGAAAGCCCTGCGCCGTGTGCAGGCGGTCGCCGGCGGCGAAGTGGGCCTGGCGCAGGTGTTCGAGGTCGACCTCGACGCTGCGCAGCTTGGCCGTTTGCGCCTCGAGGCTGGTCTGGGCTTCTTCCATCTCGCGGAAAAATTTGACCTGCTCGGCCCTGGCCTCGTTCTTGCGCATCAGCCACAGCAGCTTCTGCTTTTCTTCCTGGTCGGCCTGCAGCTGGCGGAAGCGGTTCGCCACCGCGGCCTGGGCTTCGAGCTTGTCGAGGTTGGCGTTCAGCTCGCGCAGGATGTCCTCGACCCGCAGCAGGTTTTCGCGCGTGTCGGACAGGCGATTCTCGGTCTCGCGGCGACGCTCCTTGTACTTCGAGACGCCGGCCGCTTCTTCCAGGAAGACGCGCAGCTCTTCCGGGCGCGATTCGATAATGCGCGAGATCATGCCCTGGCCGATGATGGCGTAGGCGCGCGGACCGAGGCCGGTGCCGAGGAAGATGTCCTGGATGTCGCGCCGGCGCACCGGCTGGCCGTTGATGTAATAGGTCGAGGTGCCGTCGCGCGTGAGGGTGCGCTTGACCGCGATCTCGGCATACTGGCCCCACTGGCCGGCGGCCTTGCCGGCGCTGTTGTCGAACACCAGCTCGACCGAGGAGCGCCCGGCGGGTTTGCGGTGGGTGGAGCCGTTGAAGATCACGTCCTGCATCGACTCGCCGCGCAGCTCGGAGGCCTTCGATTCGCCCAGCACCCAGCGCACGGCGTCGATGATATTCGATTTGCCGCAGCCGTTGGGGCCGACCACGCCGACCAGCTGACCCGGCACCTGGAAATTGGTGGGATCGACGAACGACTTAAATCCCGACAATTTGATGGAAGAGAGGCGCACGTGCGTCGGCTATCGCTGTAGAGGTAAAGCGCCCATCATACCATTGCCGGCATGGGATGAAAAAGCGCCGGGGGCGGCCCCGCCCTGCCTCATGCGCTGCGGGCGCCGTCCGCCGCCAGGGTGGCGTCGTTGACCGCGCCCGGCCCGACCGCCGCGCTCAGGATGCGGCCGACCACGCCCTCCGGGGCGACGATCCGGATCGCGCCTTCGCGCAGCAGCTCGGCCAGGCGCTCGGCCGGCAGCGAGAACGCTTCCTGGCGCCCGGCGCCCGAGAAGATGTACAGCGTGCGCAGCGGGCTGACCCAGGCCAGGCGCACCCGGCGCACGATCTGCGCTTCGCTCAATTCGAGCCGCATGCCGCGCTCCAGGCCGGCCAGCACGGCGGCGGACGGATCGAGGGCGGCGGCTTGCGCCTCCTCGGCCTGGATTCGCGCCTGCTCGCGCTCTTCTTCCTGTTCCTGCGCCACCCGGCGCAGGGCATCCTGCTGGGCCGCCTCGAGCGCCAGTTCGAGCTGGCGCTCGGGCGACAGCTCGATCGGCGCGCGCACGATCGAGGCGTGGCACTCGGCCAGCTCGGCGAAGAACTGCAGGCGCTCGGCATCCTGCCAGCGGGTGGCGTCGAGCCAGTTATTCAGGCTCGCCAGCAGCGCCGGCAGGCGCCCGATCAGGGCCTTTCTCTGCTCCTGGGTGACCTTTGGCTTGACGCTCCAGATCAGGTCTTCCATTGTGCGGGTGGCGCTGTCGACGGCGCCGGGACGGCTGTCCTCGATGGTGTAGGCCAGCGCCAGCGCGGCGGTCCAGCGCCCCTCCAGGAAGCCCGACACGGCCGGGATCACCTGTTCGCCGGCCAGCCGCAAGGCCACCGCCCGCCGGGCCGAGCGCTCGGCGGCAGCGCGCTTCTCGCGCCGCGTGGCCTGGGCGATCGGCGCCGCCAGCGCGGCCTGTTCCTGGCTTTCGCGCGCGGCCAGGCCGGCCTCGAGTTCGGCCAGGGCGGCGCCGAATTCGGGGTCGGGCTGGTCGCGCACGCGCTCGACGCTGCTGCGCATGGCGCGGTAGACCGGGTCGTCCTCGCCCTGAGGCTGCTCCCAGCCGGCCTGCGACAGCAGGTCGAGCAGGCGCCGCGCCGGGTGCGCCTCCTGGTAGAAGAAGCTGCGGTCGCGCAGCGCGGTGCGCAGCACCGGCAGCTGCAGGTGGCCGATCAGTTCGCGCGTTTCGGGCGCGACGCCGTCGTCCTGCAGCACGCTGCCGAACACCCGCGACAACAGGTCGAGCGTGGTTTCGTCGCCGCGCGACAGGGCGCCCTGCGGCAGGCTGGCGCGCAGCTGCGGCAGGTGGAATACGCCGGGTGGCGCATTTGTGCCGGCGCCTGTACCGGCACCGGCGGCGGCCTGGCGGGCCAGCAGGTCGAGCAACGGCAGTGCTGCGGGCATCGCTGCTGCGCCACCTGCGATATAGGCCGGTCCGGGAAGTCCGAGCTGCGGCATTGCGCCTTGCTGGACGAAGCCGGCGGCGGGTTGCGTGCTGGAGGCCGCGGACGCTGGCGCCGGATTGGTCGCGTCCGGCGGCCCCACCGCGAAGCCGGACGCCCCACTTGGACGCCAGCCGCCGCTGCCTTGCGGCAGGTTCGGGATGTCCGGCACCGCCAGCGCCGGGTCGAACAGGTGGCGCAGCTGCTGGGCCAGCGCGGCTTCGCGCCGGGCGCGTTCGGCCTGGCGCGCGGCGCGGTCGTCGGTCTTGCTGAAACGGGTGTCGCCACCGGGGCCCTTGCGCGCCTTGAGCGCCTCGACCAGGGCCTCGTACAAGGGCGCCAGGTCGAACATCAGGCCGGGACGCAGCAGCGGAACCACCAGGCCGTGGGCCTCGGGATCGGGCTCGAACTGGCGCCAGGCCGCGTGCACGGCAGCGAGGAAGACGTCGGGACGGAAGGGATTGTGGGCGGCGCGCACCAGGTCGCGCCCGAGCAGCAGGCCGAGGCGCACGCCGAGCGTGGCCAGGCCTTCGGAATGCTGCAGGTCGAAGGGACGGCTGACCGCGCCCAACGCCATCTGCTGGTCGATCTGCTCGAGCGGGACCAGGCTCAGTTCGAGCGGCGCGGCCGGGGCGGCGCCGGGGACATCGTGGGGGAGCAGGCGCGCGATTTCGTGGCGCAGCGCCGCCTCGATCTCGCCGGTGGCGAGGTGGGTGAAGGCGTAGGCGTTATCCTTGAGCAGATTGCCCGATTTGACGCGCCGCATGACGGCGGCGGGCTCGGGACCGGCCGCGGTCAGGTCCAGCAGCGCCGAAACCATGCGCCGCGCCATATCGGCCAGGCCAGGCTCGGCCTGGCTGCGCGCGATATCGACCAGCTCGGCCAGCGCCGCATGCTGGGCAGCGGTGGCCTTGCGCGCGGCGCAAGTCTGGGCGGATGGAGTGGCCATGACGGTTCGGCGAAGTGAGGCAAGGCCCTATTTTGCCACACTCTTACCTATCAGCAATGACCAAACACATCTTGACTGAGTGGCAAGGACGAACGACAGCGACTGCGTTTCCCGTCCCTGTGCTCAGATATTCCGCAGAACCGCCCCTTTGGGTGGCGCGAAGTCGAGCACCTCATGGATCATCTTGGCCGCCTTGGCATCGCGCGCGGTCAGGTGCAGGTCGCCGTACTGGTGCACGCTCCACTGCTCGGGCGCGAGTTCGATCTCCTTGCGCAGGATGGCTTCGGTGCGCGCATCGTCGGCGCGCAGGCCTTCGACGATGATGTTCAGCGCATCCGGCCGCGAGCCGGGCGAGGCGGTCGCATGCGACTTGTGGATCATGAAGCGCGCGGTCTCGCTGGCATAGCGGCGCGACCCGCACAGGTAGAGCACGACCGCGATCGACGCCACCGCCCCGGCGTTATACATCACAAACTTGATCGGCGAGTTGGCCATGAAGTTATACAGGCACAGCCCGTCGCTGACATAACCGCCATTCGACTGCAGCAGCACGTGGGCGGTATCGATCCCCTCCTCCGTCATGCTGACTACCGCCTCGAACATCCGATGCACCATATCGCTGTTGACATCACCCGACAGCGTGTACCAGCCTTCTTTCTCCTGCAACGTTTTTTCTTCGTTCATAGTCTGTTCTCGCCTACAAAGTAAGTGGAACAAGTGTAGCAAATCACGGCAAATACCCCCGATACCCCACCCCAATAGTGCGCAGCAATGCTCCCAGCAATTCCCCAATCAGGGTCAGTGTAGATTTATTGGGCAATTCCCCAAAGTTGTCAAAGAACTCTACTCCGACCCTATTTAATTTTAGGCCGTTTAGCGCTATCAAAATCTCACTTTGATTCTCAGGGTCAAATAGTTTTTTAAATGCACCCTTTTTGTTTCCTCGACGGTTAGAAATCAAATAGGGTCAGTGTAGATTTAATGAGCAATTCCGAAAGTTGTCAAAGAATTTTACTCTGACCTTAATTGTTGGGTTAGGGGTTTTGGGCAATGTTCAGGGGGCTTGTGTGGTTGACAGGGTTGGCGGGGTGGCATATCCTCCGCAGTCTTGATCGGGAGAGCGCAGCGAGGCTGCCGCCGAAGGGGCACTCACCCATAAACTCTCAGGCAAAAGGACCGGTCAAGGGACGGCGGCGCAAGGCGCGGCCGGTCAACTCTGGAGAGCGGCCGCGTTGTGGCCCACCGAAGGGGCAAGCGGCGCCAGCCGCTATCTCTCAGGTACCAAGGACAGAGGGGTCGATAGTGCACGGCGATCGTGCCTTACACCCTATTCTTGTCCTGAGGATTCCATGACGCTCAAAGCGACCCCGCTCAATTCCGCCCACCGCGCACTCGGCGCCAAGATGGTCGACTTCGGCGGCTGGGATATGCCTGTCAATTACGGCTCGCAGATCGAAGAGCACAATGCGGTGCGTGGCGATGCCGGCATGTTCGACGTGTCCCATATGTGCGTCGTCGACGTCAAGGGGGCCAACACCCGCTCTTTCCTTCGTCATCTGCTCGCCAATAACGTCGACAAGCTGCAGGTGCCGGGCAAGGCCCTGTATTCGTGCATGCTCGATCCGGAAGGCGGCGTCATCGACGACCTGATTGTCTATTTCCTGGCCGAGGACTGGTTCCGCATCGTCGTCAATGCCGGCACCGCCGACAAGGACGTGGCCTGGATGAACCAGCAGAACGCCGCCACCAGCAGCGGCCTGGCCATCACCCAGCGCCGCGACGGCAACGAACCGATCGCCCTCATCGCCGTGCAGGGCCCGAACGCCCGCGCCAAGGTGTGGCAGGTGCTGCCGACCACCCAGGCCGCCACCGAACAGCTCAAGCCTTTCAACGCCGCCCTCGTGCCAGACACCGCCTTCGGCGAAGCCATGGTCGCCCGTACCGGCTACACCGGCGAAGACGGCTTCGAGATCGGCGTGCCGGCCACCCAGGCCGAAGCGCTGTGGAACGCCCTGCTCGCCGCCGGCGTCAAGCCTGCCGGCCTCGGCGCGCGCGATACCCTGCGCCTGGAAGCCGGCATGAACCTGTATGGCCAGGACATGGACGAAACGACCAACCCGCTCGACGCCGGCCTGGCCTGGACCGTCGACCTGGTGTCCGAGCGCGACTTCATCGGTAAGGCCGCACTGCGGGCCAAGGGCCAGCAGGCGCAGTTCGTCGGCCTGATCCTGCGCGAAAAAGGCGGCATCCTGCGCGCCCACCAACGCGTCGTCGCCGCATCCGGCAACGAAGGCGAGATCACCAGCGGCACCTTCAGCCCGTCCATGCAGCAGGCGATCGCCCTGGCGCGCGTGCCGATGGACGTCGCCATCGGCGACACCGTGCAGGTCGTCATCCGCGACAAGCACCTGGCCGCCAGCGTCGTCAAGCTGCCGTTCGTGCGCAACGGCAAAGTGCTGGCCGCCTGATCGCCGCTGCGTCATCACAAACACGTATACTGATAACCCCACCCTCTCCAGGAGTTTCCATGAACATCCCTACCGACCTGAAATACACCGAATCCCATGAATGGGTGCGCCGCGAAGAAGACGGCAGCCTGACCGTGGGCATCACCGAGTACGCGCAGGACGCGCTGGGCGACATCGTGTTCGTCGAGCTGCCGCAGGTCGGCAAGGCATTCACCGCAGGCGACGATGCCGCGGTGGTGGAGTCGGTCAAGGCCGCCAGCGACATCTACGCCCCGGTCGCAGGCACCGTCACCGCCGTCAACCAGCCAGTGGCCGACGCGCCGGACTCGATCAACCAGGATGCCTATGGCGCCTGGCTGTTCAAGCTGGCCCCGAGCGACGCCGCCGCCTACGACAAGCTGCTCGACGCCGACGCCTACGGCAAGACCACCGACCACTGATCGTCCCAAAGGTGCGCCCATCTTCGTGCGCGCCCGATGGTGCGCCCAGGGTGGCGCACCAGCTCCCCGAATACCCCATTCTTCATCCGGCCGGCAACGGCGCCAGACTCCTTCCCCAGACTCTTCCTCTATCATGACCCGCTCCAGCCTCACCCAACTTGAAGCACGCGATTCGTTCATCCCGCGCCACATCGGCCCATCCGAATCCGAACAGGCAGCCATGCTGTCGACCCTCGGCTACGCGACCCGCGCCGCCCTGATCGACGCCGTGGTCCCGGCCAATATCCGCCGCAAGGACAAGCTGGACCTGGGCCAGTTCGCCGAGCCGCGTACTGAAGAAGAAGCACTGGCGACCCTCAAAGGCCTGGCGTCGAAGAACAAGGTCCTGAAGTCGCTGATCGGCCAGGGCTACTACGGCACCCACACGCCGAAGGTCATCCTGCGCAACATCTTCGAGAACCCGGCCTGGTACACCGCCTACACACCGTACCAGCCAGAGATTTCGCAAGGCCGCCTGGAAGCCATCCTGAACTTCCAGCAGGCGATCACCGACCTGACCGGCATGGGCATCGCCAACTCGTCGATGCTGGACGAAGGCACCGCTGCCGCCGAAGCGATGACGCTGATCCAGCGCGTCGGCAAGTCGGCCTCGAAGGTGTTCTACGTGGCCGACGACGTGCTGCCGCAGACCCGCGAGATCATCGAGACCCGCGCCGAACCGATCGGCGTCGAAGTGCGCACCATCGCCCCCGCCGACATCGAAAAACTCGAAGAGACCTGCTTCGGCGTGCTGCTGCAATACCCGGGCGTGGACGGCGAAGTGCGCGACTACCGCGCCGCCGTCGAGCACCTGCACGCGGCCGGCGCGATGGTGATCGTGGCCGCCGACCTGCTGGCCCTGACCGTGCTCACCCCGCCCGGCGAATGGGGCGCCGACGTCGTGGTCGGCAACAGCCAGCGCTTCGGCGTGCCGCTCGGTTTCGGCGGCCCGCACGCCGGCTACCTGGCCACCCGCGACGAATTCAAGCGCAGCATGTCGGGCCGCCTGGTCGGCGTCACCGTCGATGCCCAGGGCAACCCGGCCTACCGCCTGGCGCTGCAGACTCGCGAACAGCACATCCGCCGCGAAAAGGCGACCTCGAACATCTGCACCGCGCAAGTGCTGCTGGCCGTGATGGCCGGCATGTACGCGGTCTACCACGGCCCGCAAGGCCTGGCCCGCATCGCGCGCCGCGTGCACCGCCAGGCCACGATCCTGGCCGCCGGCCTGCAGCAGCTGGGCTTCGAGCTGGTCAACCAGACCTGCTTCGACACGATCACCGTGCGCGTCCAGGATGCCGCGACAATCCACCAGCAGGCGACCGCGCGCGGCCTGAACCTGCGCCAGATCGACGCCACCAGCGTCGGCGTCTCGCTCGACGAAACCGTCACCCGCGACGACCTGGCGAACCTGTTCGCCGTGTTCGGCAATGGCAAGACCGTGGACATCGACCAGCTCGACGCCGGCGTCGCCGATGCCTTCCCGGCCGCGCTGGCCCGTAGCAGCACCTACCTGACCCACCCGACCTTCAACCGCTACCACGCCGAGCACGAGATGCTGCGCTACCTGCGCGCACTGGCCGACAAGGACCTGGCGCTGGACCGCACCATGATCCCGCTCGGCTCGTGCACCATGAAGCTGAACGCGACCGCCGAGATGGTGCCGGTCACCTGGCCCGAGTTCTCGAACGTGCATCCGCTGGCGCCGAACGACCAGACCATCGGCTACCGCGAGATGATCGCCCAGCTCGAGGCCATGCTGTGCGCCGCCACCGGCTACGCCGCCATCTCGCTGCAGCCGAATGCCGGCTCGCAGGGCGAGTACGCGGGCCTGCTGGTGATCCAGAAATACCACGCGTCGCGCGGCGAAGGCCACCGCAATGTGTGCCTGATCCCGTCGTCGGCCCACGGCACCAACCCGGCCTCGGCCAGCATGGTCGGCATGAAGGTGGTCGTCACCGCCTGCGACGACAACGGCAACGTCGACCTCGCCGACCTGAAGGCCAAGGCCGAGCAGTACAGCAATGACCTGGCCTGCGTGATGGTCACCTACCCATCGACCCACGGCGTGTTCGAAGAGGGCATCAAGGAACTGTGCGAGATCGTGCACCAGCACGGCGGCCAGGTCTACGTCGACGGCGCCAATATGAACGCGCTGGTCGGCCTGGCCGCGCCGGGCGCCTTCGGCGGCGATGTCAGCCACCTGAACCTGCACAAGACCTTCTGCATCCCGCACGGCGGCGGCGGCCCCGGCGTCGGCCCGATCGGCGTCGGCGCCCACCTGGCGAAATTCCTGCCGAACCAGCTCTCCACCGGCTATGTGCGTGACGAGAATGGCATCGGCGCCGTCAGCGCCGCCGCCTTCGGCTCGGCCTCGATCCTGCCGATCTCGTGGATGTATATCGCGATGATGGGCGCCGAAGGCCTCACCAGCGCGACCGAAGTGGCGATCCTGAACGCCAACTACATCGCGCGCCGCCTGGCCCCGCACTACCCGGTGCTGTACGCCGGCCACGACGGCCTGGTCGCCCACGAGTGCATCATCGACCTGCGTCCGCTGCAGGACAAGACCGGCATTTCCAACGAAGACGTGGCCAAGCGCCTGATGGACTTCGGCTTCCACGCCCCGACCATGAGCTTCCCGGTGCCGGGCACCCTGATGATCGAGCCGACCGAGTCGGAATCGAAGGTCGAGATCGACCGCTTCATCGAGGCGATGATCACCATCCATGCCGAGATCGTCAAGGTCGAGCGCGGCGAGTACGACCGCATGGACAACCCGCTCAAGGGCGCGCCGCACACCGCGGAAGTGGTCACCGCCGACGATTGGCAGCACGGCTACACCCGTGAAGTGGCGGCCTTCCCGGTCGCCGGCCTGCGCAAGAAGAAGTACTGGCCGCCGGTCGGCCGCGCCGACAATGTGTACGGCGACCGCAACCTGTTCTGCGGCTGCGCGCCGATCAGCGATTACGAGTAATCGCCTGGCGCATCGGGGGCGCTGATTATTTGCGGCTCGAGGCGAGCCGCAAGTGCGACCCCTGCTGGCGGCGGCGTTCCCTGGCTTGTCCGCGCCGTTCGCGCGCCGGTTCGCCGGGTACGCCGCCGTCTTCCTTCCGGCCTGCCTCCTGCGCCTGCGCCTGCGGCGCGGGCGGCGCCTCCCCTTCTTCTTCGAGCCTGAACCCGGCCACCGTGCGCGACAGGGTCAGCGCCTGCATCTGCAGGGTACGCGCCGCGCTCGCGGCTTCCTCGACCAGGGTACAGTTCTGGCGCGTCACCTGGTCCATCTGCACGATCGCCTGCCCGACATCGGCCAGGCGATCGGCGCTGCGCGCCTGCTCGGCGCCCTGTTTGACGCCGGCCGCCAGCTCGCGCAGCGCACTCTCGGTGCGGGCCAGGGCGCTGGCGCGGAACACGGCGCGGCTGCCCAGGCTCAGGCTGCCCAGCTTGATGTCGCGCGAGGCGGCGCCGATCAGGCGCGCCGATTCGACGATCGAGCGCAGGGTGTCGTTCAGGTTGCGGATGCCGGCGTCGAGCTGGCGCGAAGTGTCGGCGATCTCGTCGCCGCCGTAGTCATGGTCGAGATGCTGGCGCAGCGTCAGGTCGCCGCTGGCCAGGCCGCTGGCGGCCAGCCCGATGGCGCGGATCTCGCCCAGCAGGATGCGGCGCACGGCAAAGGTGATCGCCAGCGACAGCGCGATCGCCAGCAGCACCACGGCCGGCATCAGCACCGAGATCATCCGGAAGTCGGCTTGGGCGCTGCCGGAAGCTGCGCGCGACAGCGCTTCTTCGAGCGCTCCCAGGTCGGCCAGGCGCTGCGCCACCTGCGCGAACGCGCCCTCGGCCTTCTGCATGGCGTTGGCGCCGATCGAGCCATCCAGCGGCGCCAGCTCGATCACTTCCCGCACCGCCTCGGCGTAGCGCCGCTGCGCCGCCATCGCCTGCTCCACATGGCGGTCCTCGGCCTCGGTCAGGGTCACCTGGCCCAGGGCCTCGAGGCCGGATTCGATGCGGCGGTGCTGGAGCAGGATGTCCTGGCGCAGCGGCTCGGTGCGCGCCACCGGGAAGCTGCCGCCCATCCAGCTCAGCAGCCGGTAGATGTCGGCATGCGCCTTCTGCGTCTGCGCCGCCAGGCTGCTGGCGGCGCGCATGCTGGCCGCGCGCTGGCCGACGATCGATTCGAGCGAGGCGTTCTGGCGCACCATCGCGTAATACGCCACCCACGACAGCAGTAGCAGCAGGACCAGCACGGCGCCGGGGGCCAGCAGCAGCTTGGGACCAAGTTTCAGTCGGGACAGCAGGCGGGCCAGCATGCTCAGGCCCGCTTGCGTGGAGGGGAAACAGGGCATGGCGTCCTCACTGGTCTGGAGCGCAAGTATTTCTGCGGTGCATTCCGCAATGTACGCCGCTCCCCGGCGTTCCCACTTGTCGCGGCGCAAGGCCCAGCCGGTGGCGGCCCTGTGACCAACACTTGCGTTTTAATGATTCTTATTTATCATTGAGAAAAATCAATATAAAACTATAGGTAATCCCAACGGAAAAACTGCATGATCACGTATCGGGCATGCCTCGCCTCGTGGCTGCCTGGTGCCGGCTGCTGCCTGGCAGCGGCGAACGAGCGGCCGGCGATCGACACCGGCGTCCTGCCGCCATGGAGCGGCGCCCTGCTCCGTTCGGCCTGGAAACGCGATGATGGCGCTCCTTCGTCCGCCTACGAGATGGCGCAGGATGGCAACGGAATGCTCTGGCTGGCCGCGGGCGACGGGCTGTACACCTTCGACGGCGCCCGCTTCGTGCGCCACCAGCAGGTATACGGCCCCCCCCTGCAGTCGCCGGTCATCATTTCGGTGGCGGCATATGGAGAGACCATCTGGGTCGCCTATCAGTTCGGCGGCATCAGCCGGTTCGATCGCGGTGCGGTACGCCACTACCTGCCGGGCGTGGATGCGCCCACCGGATCGGCGCAACGGCTGGTGCGCATGCCCGATGGAACGATGTGGGCCACGAGCAGCGGCGGCCTGCACCGCCTGGACCGGGACTGCTGGCGTCCGGTCCAGGCGCAGGAAGGACTGCCGCCCGGCTTTGTCCCTGGGCAGGCTGGTGCGCCAGTTCGATCGAGCAAGCGGCTTTAGCAGCACCACCTTCTCGCATATCCTGACCGATCGCGAAGGCAATGGCTGGTTTTCGACATCGGCCGGCGTCGACGCCACGCTGTGGTGCGTGCGCGATGACGCCACCCGCAGCTGGCCGCTGCCGCCTGCGCTCGCCGGCAACAATGTGCAATCGATGACGACCGACGCCAGCGGCAAACTCTGGCTGTCGGTGATTCGCAGCGGAGTGCATACCTTCGACGACGGCGTCTGGCGCGTCGGCGACGGCGATGCCGAGCTTGCCGGGCCGACCGCGATCGTCCTCGCCAGCGATCGCCAGGGACGCATCTGGCTGGGCTATCCCCGCAACCGCATCGCGCTGCTGGACCAGGGATCCCTGCGCCATCTCGGCCCCGAGGATGGCCTGGACATCGGCAACACGCTGTCCATCGTCGCCGGTCGCGACCGCGTCTGGCTGGGCGGCGACCGCGGCCTGGCCTGGTTCGACGGCCGGCGCGTCCACCCATGCGAGAACGGGGCGGCACCGGCTTTCGCGGGGTATCCGGCATCGTGGAACGCGCCAACGGCGAACTATGGCTGCACGACACGGGCGGCCTGGCGCGCATCGAGTCGGCCGCCCTGGAACGGGCGGGTGCAGGCGGCGCTGTGGCGGCCGAGCGTTTCGACCACCTCGACGGCCACCGCGGCATGGCGGCCCAGCTGCAGCCGCTGCCGTCGCTGGTCCAGGCCGACGACGGCCGCATCTGGTACGCCACCTCGACCAGCATCGGCCACATCGATCCGGACGCAATCGCGCGCAACCGGCGGCCGCCAACGGTGCTGATCGAGGCGCTCCGGACCGACCGCCGCCACTACCTGCCGGGGACCGAGCACATCCTGCCGCCGGGCAAGCGCAGGCTGGAAATCGACTACACCGCCACCGCCCTGTCGATGCCGGAGCGGGTACGGTTCCGCTATCGTCTCATCGGCCAGGACGGGGGCTGGCGCGACGCCGACACCCAGCGCCAGGCCGTGTACACGAACCTGGCGCCAGGCGCCTACAGCTTCGAGGTGCTGGCCGCCAACGAGGACGGCGTCTGGAGCCCGCAGCCGGCGCGCGCCGCCTTTCGCATCGAGCCCGCCTTCACCCAGACGGTTGGGTTCAGGCTGGCCTGCGCCGTCGCGGTGCTGGCGGCGGCCTGGCTGCTGCACCACTGGCGCCTGCGGCGGGTGGCGGCGCGCCTGCGCGAGCACCTGACGGTGCGCATGCTCGAACGCCAGCGCATCGCCCGCACCTTGCACGACACCTTCCTGCAAAGCGTGCAGGCGCTGGTGCTGCGCATGCACGCGCTGATGGGCAAGCTGCCCTCCGATAGCGGCGTGCGGGCCGACGCCGAGAACGTGCTGGCGCGCGCCGAGGATGTCATCGACGAAGGCCGGCAACGGGTGCGTCAACTGCGCGTACCGGGCGTGCGCCACGGCTGCCTGCTGCAGGCGCTGGAAGAAGCCGGCCTGGCCCTGGCCGGGTCTGGCGCGGTACGCTTCGAACGGCAGCTCACGGGCAAGGCGCGCGAGCTCGATCCCGAGACCGAGGACGAACTGTTCACCATCGGCCGCGAGGCGCTGTCCAATGCCTTCCACCATGCGCAGGCGACCCGGGTCACGCTGGCCCTCGACTACGGCGCCGAGCGCCTGCGCCTGGCGGTCAGCGACGACGGTCACGGCATCGCGCCGGACATCCTGGCCAGCGGCGCGCGCGGGGCACTGGGGCTTGCCGGGCATGCGCGAGCGGGCCCGCCTGGCCGGCGGCGAGCTCGAGATCGACAGCACAGCGGCCGGCACCACCGTCAGCATATGCATACCGGTAACAACTGCTTACCAGGGAATGCGCCATGCATGAGCGGCGCACGCCATATAGGGTATCCTTGGCAAGGCCAACCTCAAGATCGATCCTGAAAGTACCGACATGAAACCACCTGCCCTTGCCCTCGCGGCAATCGCTTTCGCCGGCGCGCCGGCCCCGGCGCAACCCGTCGAGCCGGCCGCGCCAGGCGCGCCGGTGGAGCTGGCCGACACCCGTCCTCGCACCGTCTTTTCGGCGCCCCGCGATCCCGGCGTCCAGACCTTCCCCCGGGTGTATGGCGGGAACCTGAATGCGAACCCCAACGACCGCCTGTTCGGCGGCCTGTTCAAGACCGACCCCAGGCTGCTGATGGGCGTGTCGGTGAGTCCGACGCTGGCCTTCGAGGCCGGCTATGTCAACCTGCTCGACCAGGGCTTCCGGCCGGTGAACGAGCGCGATCCCGAAGACACCACGGGCGCGATCGGCCTGCGCGGCTTTAATATGCATGTCGCCGCCAAGGTCACGCAGCCGCTCGGCGAACGCCTGTCGGCCTACGGCAAGCTGGGCGTGGCGCACAGCCAGAACCGCCGCGGCCTGGCCCAGGGCGTCGATACGGGCCTCTACACCGGCGTCGGCGCACGCTACAAGGCAAGCGAGCGGCTCACGATCGACGGCGGCTTCGAAAACCACGGCCACGCCGCCCAACGCTTCGACAACGCCACCAATTCGAGCAGCAGGATCAAGGCCAACCTGAACCTCGGCTTCTGAACGGCCCCGCCGTGCCCGGGCGCGCGCTACACTAGCGCCCATGAGATTTTCCGTTTTCGTGGCGCCCCATGCCCGCCTGCTGGGCATCGGCCTGCTGTCGCTGCTGCTGCACCTGGCGGCGCTGGCCTGGCTCGACTTGCCCAAGCAGCCCGGTGCCGCCGCATTGGACGCCACGCCGCTCGCGGTGCGCATCGCGCGCACCGAGGCCAGGACCACGGCGCCTGCCCCCATGCCCGCACCCGCGGCGCGTCCGGTCACCGACAACGCACCCGCGCCGGCCCTGGCCCCGGCCGACGAGCCGGCCGCGCCGCAGGCGCCGGCGCCGGCACTGCCCCCGCTCCAGGCCAGCGAACCGGGCGACGTGCTGCCGGGCGCGATGCCCGGCCAGTTCCGCGTTTCGCCCGCCCCGCCGGCGCGCATCGACTACCGCCTGGCCGACGGCGGCAGCGCGCGCCTGGCCTGGCTTACGGATGGCAGCAGTTATCGGATCGAGGTTGACGGCATCCTGGGGCAACTGGACAGCGAGGGCGGCCTGGACGACGGCGGCCTGGCGCCGCTGCGCGCCGGCGAGCCGGCCGGCCCGGGCCGCGCCACGACCGAGTTCGACCGCGAGCGCGGCGTGATCGTCTCGCACCTCGGCGCGCGCCGCGCCCAGCTGGCGGGCGGCGCCCAGGACCGCGCCTCGCTGCTGCTGCAGCTGGCCGGCATGGGGCGCGCCAATCCCGACCAGTTGCGCGGCGTGCTGACGTTCTGGATCGGCGCCGCCGGCGGCGCGCGCCAGGAGCGTTATGAGGCGATGGGGATGGAAACGCTGGACACCGGGATCGGCGCGCTGGAGGCGCTGCACCTGGCGCAACTGGCGCCAACTGGGGCGCCGCGGCTGGAAATCTGGCTGGCGCCGGGCCAGGACTGGCTGCCGGTCCAGCTGCGCCTGACCATGCCGGACGGCGCGGTGCGCACCCAGACCCTGGCCGCGCTCGAGATCGAGCCGGCGGCCGGGCCTCGGAGCCTATCCCGGTAGGTGGGGGGAAGCTCATGGTGACATGCGCGTAGGTGATGCATGGCGGGCGTGGGCAAGGCGCGAGGAGGCCGCATGGCGAGCCATGCAACGACGAGCAACGCAGCACACGCCAGCCAGGCGCGCCAGGAGCGACTCCCACCTACCGGGATAGGCTCTTGATGCGAGTTGGCCGTCAGGCCAGCTTGGCCGCGTGTTCGCGGGTCGCGTGGAACACCAGCTTGGGCCAGCGTTCCTGGGTCAGGCGCAGGTTGACGCCCGAGGTCGCCAGGAAGGCCATATTGCCGGCAGCATCGTAGGCGACCTGGTGGCCGAGCTGGTTCTCGAAGTCGGCCAGCGACTTTTTGTCGTCGCTCGAGATCCAGCGCGCACTGCTGATGCTGCTGCTTTCGAACACCGCGTCCACGCCATACTCGTTGAGCAGGCGGCTGGCCACGACTTCGAACTGCAGCACGCCGACCGCGCCCAGGATCAGGTCGGAGCCCAGCACCGGCTTGAACACCTGCACCGCACCCTCTTCGCCCAGCTGCTGCAAACCCTTGTGCAGCTGCTTGACCTTCAGCGGATTGCGGATCCGCACCGTGCGGAACAGGTCCGGGGCGAAGTACGGGATGCCGGTGAAGGTCAGCATCTCGCCTTCCGAGAAGCTGTCGCCGATCTGCATATTGCCGTGGTTCGGCAGGCCGATGATGTCACCGGCATAGGCTTCCTCGACCTGCTCGCGGCTCGAGGCCATGAAGGTCACCACCGACGACAGCTTGACTTCGCGGCCAAGGCGCAGGTGCTTGACCTTCATGCCCTTCTCGAAGCGTCCCGAGCATACGCGCAGGAAAGCGATGCGGTCGCGGTGGGCCGGGTCCATATTGGCCTGGATCTTGAACACGAAGCCCGAGAACTTCGGCTCGGTCGGCTCGACCGCACGCACGGTGGCGTCGCGTTCGCGCGGCGCCGGGGCCCAGTCGACCAGGGCCGACAGGATCTCGCGCACGCCGAAGTTGTTGATCGCCGAACCGAAGAACACCGGGGTCTGCACGCCCGACAGGAAGCGCTCGAGGTCGAACACATGCGAGGCGCCGTGCACCAGCTCGACTTCCATCTTGAGTTGCTCGATCTCGAGCGGGAACATCTGGGCCAGCTTCGGATTGTCGATGCCCTTGACGATCTCGAAGGCGCCGTCGGCCTTCTCTTCGCCGGCCTTGAACAGCATGATCTCGTCCTTCAGCAGGTGGTAGACCCCGCGGAAGTTCTTGCCCATGCCGATCGGCCAGGTCACCGGCGCGCATTCGATCTTGAGCACCGATTCCACTTCATCGAGCAGTTCGAGCGGATCGCGGGTCTCGCGGTCCATCTTGTTCATGAACGTCACGATCGGCGTGTCGCGCATGCGGCAGACGTCGAGCAGCTTGATGGTCTGGGCTTCGACGCCCTTGGCGGCGTCGATCACCATCAGGGCCGAGTCGACCGCGGTCAGCACGCGGTAGGTGTCCTCGGAAAAATCCTGGTGGCCCGGGGTGTCGAGCAGGTTGATCACGTGCTCGCGGAATTCGAACTGCATCACCGAGGACGCGACCGAGATGCCGCGCTGCTTCTCGATGTCCATCCAGTCCGAGGTCGCGTGGCGGCCGCTCTTGCGGCCCTTGACGGTGCCGGCCAGCTGGATCGCGCCCGAGAACAGCAGCAGCTTCTCGGTCAGCGTGGTTTTACCCGCATCGGGGTGGGAAATGATGCCAAAGGTACGGCGGCGCGCGACTTCGCGCGCGGTCGCGCCGGCCTGGCGGGGGGCGGCGACGTCGAGGTCGTCGCTGGAAATATCGGTGTCGTTGGCCATGATCGAGCCCTGTAGTCGGGCCGTCGGCGGCCCTTGTCGGAAAACCCTCGATTTTACCGTTTCCAGGCCGCGCCGTGTGAACTAACGGCGGGCCTGGAGTCTGCACGTCCTTATTCGCGCACCCTGCGCCAGCCGGTGCGGCGCGCATCCTGGGTCTTGGCCGGGGCCACCTCGGTCGTGATGGTATTGCCCTTGGCGGTGGTGGTGATCAGCTTGAGCGCACCCGACGGCAGGCGCACGATGGTGGTGCCCACCGCCGCCGCGTCGCCCGACAGCAGCACGCCGGCGATGTCGTTCGAGACCGCGGTGCCGTCGCAGACGTCCAGGAAATAAGCGTAGCTGGTGCCGCCAACCGTGCACGCGGTCGAGGACTGCGGCAGGTTGGTCACCACGGTCAGGGTGCCAGCCACGATCTTCGGATCCAGGTTGACCCGCTCGCCCTTGTTCTGGTCGAAGTCGACGAACCAGCCGCGCTGGCGGCCGAGGTCGGCGATCGTGCCCGCCACCTTGAATTGGTTCGAACGCGGCACGTCCGGCGCGTCTTCGTCATAGGGCCGGGTCTCGACCAGGGTGCGCTTGGCGTAGCTCACATCCTTGCGCCAGGCGTCGGCGTCGAAGGCGGTATCGTCGTCCTTGAGCACGTAGGCGCTCTGCAGCTTGGTATTCTGGATGTCGGGCAGGTCGAGCATGCGCCCGGTGCCGAAGGCCACCACGCGCCGGGTCGGGGAGGCGTTCCCTCCCTGTCCGCTCGAGCCGACCTGGCACATGGCGACGTCGGGCCGCGTCGTGATCGGCTGGTCGGGACCGGCGTTTGCCATCAGCACGCGCCGGACCTGCTCGCCGGTGAAGTCGAAGCGCCACATCTGGCCCTGGTTGTCGCCGCCGTAGACATAGGTGACCAGCGGATCCGTGTTCGGGTTGGCCGTGATGGCCGTGATCTTGGCCAGGCCGGAGGGCGTCGCCGTGTCGCCGCTGCCGGTGGTGAGCACGCCGTTGTCCAGCACGTCGCCGCTGCCGAGGTTGGCGATCGCCTGGCCGGTGGCGATGTCGATCACGAACAGGTAGCCCTTGCCGGTGCCCGACTGGATGTCGTCGGCGCCAGGGATATTGTTGTAGCCCGAAGTCAGGAACACCACCCAGCGCTCCTCGTCGCCCACCTTGATGGTGCCGAACTGCGGATTGCCGAAGCTGAAGCCCATGTCGGGCTGGTGGTGCACGCCGCTGCACACGGTGCTGTCGGCGCAGATTTCCCACAGGGGCTTGGGGTCGGTCGGGTCGGTGACGTCCAGCGCATAGTAGCCGCGCCCGCCCGCATTCAGGCCGGCGACCAGCACGGTGCGCCATTCGCCGTTGATCTTGACGTCGGCCAGCTCGGGCGAACCGTCAGTGCTGAACTGGTGGCTCGATGCGTAGTTGATGCTGGCCTGCTTGTACAGCTTCTTCATCGTGATGCGCGGCACGTAGCCCCACAATTCCCCGCCCTTCGCGGCGTCGAACGCGTGCAGCATGCCATCGTTGGCGGCGATGAAGACGACCGGGTCCCGGCTGGCATTGTCGGCGCGGAAGGCCGCATAGTCTTCGCTGCCGTAAGCCTTGCGCGGCTCGCGCAGGTAGGCCGGCTTGGAGGAGGCGATATCGCCCATGATTTCCAGTTGCGGACCATTCGGGCCGATATCGTCGCCCGGCTCGGTGGTGGTATAGGCGCGCAGCAGCACGTTGTTGGCGTGCTGCTGCTGGCCGCGCAGCCAGTTGACGATGTTCCTGCCATCGTTCACGATGGCGCGCTGGTCGCCCGGCAGGCGGGCGCACTGCGGCAGGCCGCCGCATTTGTCCGAGAACCAGGCCTGGTCGGCGCCCAGCAGGTCGTAGTCGAAATTGGTGCGCGCGCCGGTAGACGGGTTGCGCCACCAGATGGTGCGGCTGTCCGACGCCGCGCTCACCCGCTGGCCGAGGGTCCACGAGGTCTTCCAGTCGGCGTCACGGGTGACTTCGCCGGTCGTGGTGTTGATCGTGCGCTTGCTCAGGTTGCCCGTCCAGCGCACGGTGGTGAAGGTGGCCGAGAAGATGTCACGGTCCTCCTGGGCCACGTTCGGGGTCGAGGTGGCGGCTGCCGCGGCGGCCCCGGTGTCGACCTGGATGTCGTTCAGTACCTTGTTCAGGCTGTCTGCGACCTGCAGCGAATCGGAAGCCGGGAAGTACTTGCCGCCGCCATTGATGGCGGCATGCCACAGGTCGTCCACCCGCGATTGCAGCGCGGTCGACAGGTCGGTGGTGCCGGTATCCGGATCCGGCCAGATGTAGGGGCCGTCATTGTTCCACGGGCAGCCTGTCTGGCCGTTGATCAGCTTGAAGAAGTCGCCGCCGGCCTTGGGCGTGGTGTCGTAGTTCGGGTCATAGGTCATGAGTCCGTCCACGCCCAGCCCCAGCGCATAGGTCCGCATGTGCAGGTGGGTATTGCCGGTGCCGCGCACGAGGCCCGTCGTCGAGATGTCGTCGATGTCGGGCCGCAGCGAGACCGTGCCCGTGCTCGAACCGCCGTTATACCAGTACAGGGCGATGTCGGCCAGCGAAGGCAGGGTCTGGTTTCGGGTATCGACGCAGCCTTTCCCGACGGTGCAGAAACGCGCCGCATTCTCGCGATTGTCGTTGCTGGTCACCGTTTCCGCGTATTGAGCCGGCGAATTCCAGCCCGCCGGCTTCACCTGGGTTTTCGGACTGTTGCCGTTCCAGTAGCCGTCGGTGGTGACGAAGGTGAAGTTCTGCTGACAGGCGTACTCGATTACTTCCGACCCGGCCTCCTGGCGGTAGGGGGCCTGGTTGGCGAACATCTTGCCGATCGCATGCAGCGCCAGGCGCACCGGGGTGCCGCCCGAGCTGTTCATGCCGTACAGCGCCGCGTACCAGTCGATCCGGGCCTGGCCCGTGAACGGCTGCGGACGGCTCATCGTGCCCTCGGCGGCGGCCGCCTGCAGGCCCACCAGGCCCACCTTGTAGGCCTCGCCGAGCGGCTGGAACGCCAGGCCGACGGCGCTCTTCATCATCTGGTTGCGCGTCTTGTAGTAGGCGTACCAGTTGGCGAAGTTGGTCATCTCTTCGGCGTAGGTGCAGGTATCGCCCTCGCAATCGCTGCGCTGGACCGATTTCGGATAGCTGTCGCGCGCCGGCACGATGTCGGTGCGGACGAACACGCCCGTATCGAAGCCCGAGACCGAGGTCGGCGCGCCGTCGCTGGTCGCCGGCGCGCCGCCCCAGCTCAGGCTGGCCGGGTTGTCGACCCTGGTGTAGCTCAGGTTGGCGCCGGCCATGCTCAGCGGCGCGACCAGGCACACCATCGAACTGTTGGCCGTCGCACACTGCGGGGTGACGTCGTTCGGGCCCACGTACGCCTTGATCGTGCCGCGGTTGCCGATCGCGCCGGCGATCTGCGACGCCACCTGCGATGCGCTGTAGTTCTGGCCGAAGCGCAGCGAATCGATCAGCAGGGTAGTGCCCAGTCTCAGGCCGACCAGGCGGCTGCGGCTGCTCTCCTTGTTGCTGTTGGCGGCGCGCCCGCCGACCTGCAGCAGCGCGGTGGCCGCGGTGCCGGAATCGACGATGATCTCGTCGCCGGTGCGTTCACCCTCCTTGACCGCGACGCAGTTGTTCTTGTTGGTGACGTTGCGGCCGCAGCTGATCGGAATCACGGCCAGCATCTCGCTCGACGCCAGCGTGATATCGAAGTCGCTGCAGGCGCGTACTACGCCGCTGGCCGTGGCGACGCAGGCGGTGAAGGGGCGGCTGGAAACCGCCCTGTTGACGATCGAGGCCGCCAGCGCGGTGGCCAGCGCGGTGCGATTGTCGGCGCTATTGGTGCCGTTCGAGGCCGTGGCCGCGTCCCTGGTGATGGTCTGCTCGCCGGACACGCCAACCGCGCGCACGCCCGTTATCTTGACGGCGTGGGTGGCGCCCGAGTCGTTGATGGTGATGGTCGAGTACCAGTTGGCCGAGCGATTCGGATCGCCATAGCGCGGGTACTTGAAGGCGCCGACATACTTGGCCTGGCACGTGGTCAGGGCCGTGCTGTTGCACCAGCGAACCGGCGCTGCGATCGGATTATCCTTCGGCGCCGGGGCATTGACCGCCGTGCTCACGCAGGTCTTGAGCGTGTCGTCGGTACAGTATTCAGCGACGTTGATCGTGTAGTAATAAGGATTGCCGGTGATCTGCTCGGCGCTGTCGTAGGTCAGGGTCGGATAGGCGTAGCCGCCGATGTTGCGGCGGCACACGTCGTCGTCGTCGCACCACTGCAGGTCGGGATAGCCGGTGACGAGGTTGGTCGTGTTCTCGTTTGCGTTGCGCATATTGCGCTTGTCGGTGCCGAAGCCGTCGGTGGTCACGGACGTCCAGTTCTCGGTCTCGCGCGCCGTCTGGCTCGGATACGAGGTCTGGTCGGCCCTGGCCGGCGGCTGGTAGCGCACCTTCGGGTCGTAGTACTGGCGGTTGAACACCGACGCCGCATACGGCGGGTCGCCGATCACGCATCCGCGCGGGTTGCGCGCGGCCAGGGTCGTGCCGGCGCGGCAGGTGGTGTTGTCGTCGACGTAGTCGGGCGTGTGGTTCCAGGCCATCGAGCCGGAATCATCATACAGCAGCATCAGGTTCGGCTTGACGGTGCCGCTGCCGGTAATGCTCATCAGAGGCAGGGACGCGAGACTGGTCGGGCCGGCGCTGGCCGGGCTCGGGGCCAGCGCCATGACCAGGGTCATCGCCAGCGTGGCAAGGAGGGGAAGATTCATGCGCATTCCATTCATACGAGCCGGCGTCAGGCGCCGATCAGGACAGCCATCTGGTTGATCACGTTACCGCCGCGCGCGCCGTCGATGCGGGCCGTGATCACGTAGTGAATCTGGGGCGAGCTGGCATAGGCCGGCGCGTCCGAGGCCAGGCTTTCGCCGATCGCCACCCGGTTGCCGATCTTGACGGTGTTGGCGGAGGTCAGCAGGCATCGCTGGCCTGTGCTGCTGAAGCCGCCGGCGTCGCTGCACATGCGATGGATCACGTAGCGGATCCGGTTGCCGTCCGGGTCCTGGACCAACCTGCTGTCGGCCCAAAAATTCTCGTCGTTCGGCGTCAGCGTGGTATCGAAGTTGGCGTGATAGCCCTGGCCGGCGTCATCCGCATTCAGGCTGCCCTTGGCGGTGGACGCCGTGTCGCTCAGCCACTGGAAGCCCGTATGCAGGCCGAAGTCGACCGCCCGGCTCAGGGTGGCGTCATAGGCGAGGTTCGAAGCCGCCAGGGTCGCCGAATTGCTGGACCGGAGCAGATAGATACTGGTCACCAGCATCACCAGCAGCATGATCAGCATGACGGGCAAGGCAGACCCGCCCTGCCGGCGGCGCGATGGACGTGGATGGATCATGCGGTGGGCCTCCAGCCGGTGTTACGCATCGGGACGATGGTTTCGAACGTGCGGTAGCGATAGCAGCGCCAGTCGACCGGGTCGTCCTTGACCCGCACGTCGAGTTCCACCTCGACCGGGTCGACGCCCTGCGGCTGCTCGCTGCCGAATACCTTGATGACGGCCGGCTGCGCGGTGCACACACCGTCGGTGCCGGGACGCTCGGGCGTCTTCGCGCGCGCCACCACGGCGATGCGCAGCGCGGCGATGCGCTGGTAGTCGCCCGCACCGCCCTCGATGCCGTCGCCATCGGCGTCGACCATCGCGGACGACCATCCGCCGACCTGCATGCCGCGTTCCGGATCGAAGTCGGCGGCGCCGCGCATGTCGAAGCCATACTGCGCCTTGAGCGACACGATGTTGTCGGCCACCGCGTGCGCGGCCCCGCCATTGGCGCCCAGGTTGGTGGCGCGCAGGCGCAGCACTCCGCTCTCGACCAGCCAGGTGTGGAACGACAGGCCCGACTCGCGCCCGAGGTTGAAGATGCGGCTCGCGCTGCCATCGAAATTGCGTCCCATGGCGCCCGTGTTGTAGCGATGGCGGATATCGCCGATCCCCAGCGCCGGCGAGGCGCCCTGCACCGTCAGGGCCGCAACCTGGGCCAGCGCGCACTGGCCTTCGCCATTCTCGGGCGCGACCACGATCACGTCGCCGACCGCGAAACCGTACAGGTCGCGGTCGACCACGAGCTGGTTGCCGCCAATGTAGTTGGTGAGCAGGCGCGTGGTGCCGGTGCCGCCCGGCGCGCTGCCGGCATACATGGTCAGCTGGTCGGGCTTGCCGTCCGCGCCGGGTACGATGACGGCGCCGGTCAGCGGCGTCACGTCCGCGTCATCGCGCTTGGCGATTGCGAGTTCGTAGCCCTTGCTGTCCTTGAAAATGGTGTCGCAGCCGTTCAGGATCGGATCGTTCAGGCCATAGCCGGCCTGCTCGGCGTCGCCGCTGATCGAGAACATCGCCATCATCCCATTCTGCATCGAGTCCGAGCCGCCCAGGGCGCCGCGCTTGCTGGTTTCGGAATCGGTCATGATGCGGGTGGCGAACAGCACCGCCAGCAGGCCGATCACGATGCTGACCATCAGCTCGACGAGGGAGAAACCCGCCGCGCGCCGGGTAGGCACGATCCTCATGTCGACCTCGCCAGGTAGGTGACGATGCGGTGCGTGTTCTGCTGCGACTCTTCGCTGCGGCGCCAGCCGATGACGATCACGACGGCGGTGCGCTCGGTGTCGGCGGCCGGCGTGACCATGATCTCGACCGCGGCATTCGGCAGGCGGTCGGCCAGCGCAGCGTGCCATTCCTCGACCCTCTCGCCGGGCTCGTCGTCCTCGGCCAGCGCGTAGTCGTCAAGATTGTCCAGGTCGGTGCTCATCACGCCGATCAATTCGTTGGCGGCGATGGTCGCCTCGGAACGCATTGCCGCCTCGGACAGCGCGGCCTGGGAATTGACCTGCAAGGCCAGCGTGCCAACCAGGCCGATCCCCAGCAGCACGACAGCAATCAGGGCCTCCAGCATCGCGACGCCGCGCTGGGCCTGGCGGATGGGAGAGAATCGTCGGATCATCATGGGCACCTGCGCGAGTCGGCTGCGCCCGCATCGGGATTGCAGGTCACTACCGCGCCGGCCAGTGTCAGCACCACGGCGGTCGGGGTGAACGCGCCCTCGGCGTCGGCGCTGCCGGGACCGAGGTCCAGGCGCATCAGCGCGGGCTTGGCGCCGTCGACCCAACCGAGCTCGGTGAAATACACCGACCTGGCCTCGTCGTCGGGCGTGACGCTCAGGGCCGAGGCGCGCGGCAGCGCCACGGCGCTGCGAAATACCGAGCTGGTCTCGACGTCGCCGTCGGCCGGCTTCTCGGCCGGTTCATCGACCGTCGACCAGCGCTCGCTGCCGGCCGCGCAGCCATCGTCCGGCACCGGGAAGCAGACATCGACCTGCCAGTCCAGCTGGCCGCTCTCTTCGTTCTCGGTGAATACCAGGCGGCTGCGGCTGTTGTTGGCCAGCGCCTGGGCACGCGCTGTCCTGAAGCCCTCGGCGTAGAACTCGGCCGCGCCAGTGGCCGTGGTGGCGCCCAGCCAGCCGCGCATGCTCGGGATGCCGACCGCCAGCATGATGCCGAGGATTGCCACCACGACCATCGCCTCGAGCGCCGTGAAGCCGCGCTGGCTGGATGCGCCTACTGGGTGCATGAGCCGTCCTTGCGGTCGACCCAGCATTCGTCGCTGGTCTCCCAGCCGTCCGGCGCCTCGGTCGTGGCCCGCTTGCCGGCCTGGTCGATCGTGTACACGAAGCCGGCGGCGGCGTCCTTGCCGGTGGCGACCAGGGTATAGGTCGAAACGGTCGGCTCGTCCAGGCTATAGTCGAAATTGTGGCCGGAATCGGGCATCAGGCTGGCGCCTTCCTTGTCGAACTCCTCGTAGCTGCGATGGTTGGTCCAGAACTGTTCCAGCTTGTTCTGGGTCGAAGCCAGCACGCCGTGCGCCTCGACCAGGCGCGCGCGCATCACATAGCTATTGTAGGAAGGCACGGCGATCGCGCTGAGGATGCCGACGATCGCTACTACGATCATGAGCTCGACGAGCGTGAAGCCGGACTGGCGCTGCTGCATGGATTCTCCCGAGTGGCGGACTCCGCCGATAATGTTGCCTCGAGGAATGATATCCCAAGAACCTGTCATTTCCCTGAGGGAATGCTGACAAAGTCCTGACAGCGACGCAAATACGACGCTAGGCGGCGTCGGATCTGGCCAGGATGGCAGGGAAACGCACCGTGACCCGGGTGCCGCCGCCGTTGGCGTCGTCCAACACCACCGTGGCGCCATGCGCCAGCGCGATATCTCGCACGATCGCCAGGCCCAGGCCGCTGCCCGTCGTCTTGTCGTCCAGCCGCACGAAGCGCTCGAACACGGCCGCGCGCCGCGCGGGCGGAATGCCCGCGCCGGAATCCTCGACCGTGAACAGCACGTTATCGCCATCGTGAGCGCAGCCGACCGTCACCCTCCCCCCGGGCGGCGTATAGCGCAGCGCATTGTCGACCAGGTTGTCGACCAGGTCGCGCAGCTGGAACGCGTCGCCATCGACCGGCGCCGGCGCCAGCTCGAAGCCGAGGTCGATGTCCTTCGCCGCCGCTTGTTCGACGAACAGCTGGATCGTCCCGGCAACCAGTTGCGCCAGGTCGAGCGGCGCGTGCTGCGCAAGCTGCCGTCCTTCCCTGGCGCGCGCCAGCGCCAGCAGCTGGTTGACCTGGCGGATCATGCGCTCGTTGGCGAGCTCCATCATGCCGAGCGCACGCCCGGTCTCCAGGTCGCCGGCATGGCGCGCGCGCAGCCATTCGAGCTGCAGCTGCATGCCGGCCAGGGGGGTGCGCAGCTGATGGGCCATATCGGCGAGAAAATCACGCTGGGCCCGGGCGCCGGCCTCGACCTTGTCGAGCAATTCATTGAAGCCTGCCACCACCGGCGCGATCTCGTACGGCACGCTGGCCTGCGGAATCGGCGCCAGGTCGCCCGGTTCGCGCGCCGCCAGCTCGGCGCGGATGCGCGCCAGCGGCCGCAAGCCATTGCCGACCGAGAGCCAGACCACGCCGACCAGGGTCAAGGTGACCAGCGCCACCAGCACCACCAGCGAACGCACGATGGCCGAACGCACTTCGAGCCGCTGGCGCACGGTGCGCGCCACGCCCAGGTGACGCACGCCCTCGGGCGTGTTGACGGCCAGCGCCACCACCCTTACCGGCTCGCCGTCGATGTCGGCGTCATACGGCGCACCGCCCAAGCGCAGTGCGGGAAAGCCGGCGGCGCCAGCCAGGTGCTGGCCGCGTACATCGCGCACCACGAACCAGCTGCGGTCTGCGCCGGCGACCGGCGCAGCAGGCGCCGCCGGCGGCAGCTGCGGCATGGCGCCGCCGACGAGGCGGCCGGCCAGGCTGTTGGCGGTCTCGCCCAGGCTGCCGTCGAAGGCGACCTGGGCCGGCGTCCAGGCCAGGGCCACCACCAGGGCGGCCAGCACCAGGTTGACCAGCAGGATCGGCCCCAGCAGCCACTTGAGCAGGCGCAGCCGGATGCTGCTCATGCAGCGGGCATCATGTGGCCGCTTCCAGCAGGTAGCCGAAGCCGCGGATGGTGCGGATCGCCACGCCCGAGCCGTCCAGTTTCAGGCGCAGGCGCGACACATACACCTCGACCGCGTTCTGGGTAACGTCCTCGCCCCAGGGCAGGATGGCATCGATGATCTGCTGCTTGGACACCACCCGCCCGGCTTGCTGCAGCAGGTATTCGAGCACGCCCCACTCGCGTACCGACAACTCGATGGGACTGCCGGCGACACGGGCGCGGCGGGTATCCCGGTCCAGGCTCAGGCCGGCGAGCGTCAGGCTGGTCGACGGCGGCGCATGGCGCCGCGCCAGGGCCCGGATGCGGGCCACGAGTTCGGCGGTGGCAAAGGGCTTGACCAGGTAGTCGTCGGCGCCGGTTTCCAGGCCGCGCACCCGGTCCTCGACCGCATCGCGCGCTGTCAGCAGCAAGACCGGCGTGGCCGCGCCGCGCCCGCGCAGGCGGCGCACCACCTCGAAGCCGTCGATGCCGGGCAGGCCGATGTCGAGCACCGCGACCTCGATCCCGGGCACTTGCAGGGCGGCGTCGGCCGCCAGCCCGTCGGCTGCCTGAGTGACTGTCATGTCCTGCGCCTGCAGGGCGCGCAGCAGGCCGTCGGCCAGCACCGCATCGTCTTCCACCAGCAATACCCGCAGCCCCATATCCGTTCTTTCGCCCCAGCGTGATGACGCGCGCCTCATGGTCGCGCCAGCGAATTATGCGGCATCTCGGCGTTCTTCAACGAAACTTTGCGGTGGAAGGTGCGCCAGCGCACTGTCTTCTCTAGTAGGACTGGGCTGACACGACATCATGCTTGGAACCTACATAGGGGCGGAGACTCGTCTTATGTGCGGCAACAGACGGTAGCTTTAAAGTACACACATCGCGATGAGGCAAGAATGACAAGCCTCCCAGATCGCCCCCGACGCATGATAGACATAAGAGGACATAAGATGAACAACACTCAGTTTGGTGGTCTCACCCAAAAAGCCAAGAACCAGATCCCTGCCACGAGTGAGGCAACGAAGTCCGCGTCGAAACCGATCGTGAGCTACAGCGGCACCCAGCAGAACGAATTGCTGGCAGCCCTGCCGCGCACCGACCTGGAAGACATGTTCGACCACCTTGAACTGGTCCCGATGCCGTTCGGTAAAGAATTGTTCGAGTATGGCAGCAAACTGGAATACGTGTATTTTCCAACGACTGCAATCGTGTCGCTGCTGTACGTGATGGAAGATGGCGCCACCACCGAGATCGCGGTGGTCGGCCATGAAGGCGCGGTCGGCGTGTCGCTGTTCATGGGCGAGCGCGCTACCTGCAGCGCCGTGGTGCAGAGCGCCGGCTACGGCTACCGCCTCAAGACCCAGTACCTGCGCGACGCCTTCAACCGCGGCGGCGCCCTGCCCCAGCTCCTGATGCGCTACACCAATGCGCTGTTCGCCCAGATGGCCCAGAACGCCGTCGGCGGCCGCCACAGCTCGATCGAACAGAAACTGTGCCGCTGGCTGCTCGACCGCCTCGACCGCTCGGCCAGCAACGAACTGAAAGTGACGCAAGAGCTGATCTCGATCATGCTCGGCGTGCGCCGCGAAAGCATCACCGCCGCCGCCGGCAAGCTGCAGGACGAAGGCCTGATCCAGTACCGCCGCGGCAATATCACGGTGCTGGACCGCGCCGGCCTCGAAGAGTACGCGGGCGAATGCTACAAGGTCGCCAAGTCGGAATACGACCGCCTGCTCATGGATGTGGCGCGTTAAGATGACGCACCGGATCTGCCCTGGCCTCCAGCAGGCCAGGCGGATCTTGCAGTGCCGGCGCCTGGCTGGCACGTGACAGCGCCGGCGCCTGTGCTGGCGCTTCTTCATTGCCCCCTGGGGCCGCCGCCGGGATCATGGCGCGCACGCAAGTTCCTACCCCATTCACTCCCCGCTCCACCACCAGTGTTCCGCCCAGCAGCAAGGCGCGTTCGCGCATGCCTAATAAACCGTGCGATTTCGAGCGCGCCATGGCGTCGTCGGGAATGCCGATGCCATCGTCCGTGATTTCCAGGCCCCAACCGTCGGGCTCGCGCGTGAGGTTGACGATCACGGTACGCGCCTTGGCATATTTGGCGATATTGTTCAACGCCTCTTGCGTGATGCGGAATAGCGCGATCGCCTGCATCGGGCCGGCGGCATCGGCCTTGGCATCGATCAGCGCATCGCAGTCGAGGGCCGTGACCCGGGCATAGTCGGCGCAATAGCTTTGCAGCGCGGCCGACAAGCCCATATTGTCGAGCAGGCTGGGTCGCAGGTTTTCGATGATGCGGCGTTTCAGTTGTACCGTATCGACCAGGGTCCGCCGTGCGCGCACCAACTTGGAGGCAAGCTCCGGGTGGCTCGCGCGCAGGTGTTCGGTGACGGTGGACATATCCATGCCGATTGCCGTCAGGTTGGCGCCCATCTCGTCGTGCAGCTCACGCGCCAGGCGCGATTTCTCTTCTTCCGACACACGGATCAGGTGGCGCGACAGCACCGACAACTGCGCCGTGCGCTCGGCCACGATTTCCTCGAGCCCGTCGTTGGTGCGCTGCAAGGCGCGCTCGGCCAGCAGGCGCGAACGGAAGGCGCGCTTGATCAGTTTGTAGAACAACAGCAAGACAATGATGGCGGCGGCATTGATGCCCACGCCAAACAGCGCCGCATGGCGGTATTGCTGGTAGAACGCCGCGGTGCGGGTGGTCAGCAACTCGTTCTGCTCACGCGTCATGATCACGACCTGCAGGCGGATCTCGTCCATTTGGGCGCGATCGTCGGGCGAGGCGGCGATCGCGACGATATCGTTCAGCCCTCCCTGGCGATAGACCTCGAGCGACTGGTGCAGCAAGCCGAGTTTCTTTTCCACGAGCGTACGCAGCTGCTGCAGGTTCTTGGTCTGCGACGGGCTGTCGTCCAGCAAGGCGCCCAGCGCATGCAGTTGCTTGTCGATCTGCTGTGGCGCGCCGCGCAAGGGTCCGAGGTAGACCTCATCGCCCGACAGGAAATAGCCGCGCAAGCTGCTCTCGGCATCGGTGACGAGCAAGTTCAGGTATTGCAACTCGTCGGAGACCAGGGCCGTTTGCGCCTGCAGCGTATTCGCCGCGCGCAAATCGTCCAGGTTACGCACCAGGAATATTCCGTTGACGACCAGCAGCACCACGCACACCAGGCACAGCAGCGTCTTGTGGAGGGGGAGACTACGGATCGATTTCTCGTCCGCAGCGGTTGAAAAGTACATCCAGGCTTCCTTTCGCGCAAGGAATGTGGCCCTTCATTATAGGCGTACAGACGCAATGTTGCACCGCGAAATGCCCGGACGTAACTATTTGTTGCATTTGGAGTTGGGCCGAGCCAACATCGCTTGCCGATGTGAAAACGCACCCTCTTCGGGCGCGTTGTCAGAATAATCCTGTCGAAAAATCAGTGCAAGGCTTAGTCGAGCAGATTGTTCTTCATGGCGTAATAGGTCAGGTCGGAATTCGACTGCAGGCCCATTTTTTCCATGATGCGGGTGCGGTAGGTAGATACCGTCTTGATCGACAGCGACAGGGCATTGCCGATGTCGGACACGGTGGCCCCTTTTGCCAGGCGCAGGAAGACCTGGAACTCGCGGTCGGACAGTTCGGTGTGCAACGCCGTGTTCGGGTCGCGGTCGAAACTCTGGGCCAGCAATTCGCCCACTGTCGAGCTCACATAGCGGCGCCCCTGGTAGACGGTGCGCACGGCGGTTTTGAGTTCGTCGGCCTCGCACTCCTTGTTCAGGTAGCCGTTGGCGCCCATCTTGAACAGGTTGAGCGCATATTGCTGCGCCGGGTAGCCGGACAGGATCAGCACCGGCAGATTGGGCTGGCCCTGGCGGATGGTGCGCAGGATGTCGATGCCGCTCTGGTCGGGCATCGCGATATCCAGCAGCAACACGTCGCAGATCTCGCGGCGCGCGATATCGAGGGCCTCGCGGCCGGTGGCGCCTTCGGCAACGACTTCGAAATCGCCCGAGGACGAGAAAATCTGCTTGAATCCTGCTCTAACTATCTGGTGATCGTCACAAATGGCAACGCGTATCATTGTCTTCCCTTAAATTTTCCTTGCGCAGGAAAGTGCCGGGTCTGTGCTGCCCGGTTTACATGCGTTAGATTCAGCATATGCGCGGGTGACATTTTAACACTCCGGGGCCCGCGTTCAACAGGGTGCACGAATGCTTGAGTAATCGTTGGCAGCCGATGACGGCAACTGAACCGGAGACGACCCGCCGAGGCAAGAATCCAGGCCTCGGCGCGCAACAGTATACGCTCACGCCAGGCCCTGTTGGCGACGGACGGCAAGACCAGGCGTAAGGCTTACGCCGGCCGCGATCCGTTCTTGAGCAGGTCGAGAATGTCGAGCAGATCGGCGCGCAGTTTGTCGCCGTCGATCGCTGGCGTACTGTCGGGCAGGTCTGGCTCGCCATGCGCGATCGTCGCGCTGGCGGCGCGGTGATCGAGGCGGTTGCGTGCGCCGCTGATGGTGAAGCCCTGCTCGTACAGCAGCTCGCGGATGCGCCGGATCAGCAGTACTTCGTGGTGCTGATAGTATCGGCGGTTTCCACGACGTTTGACCGGCTTAAGCTGAGTAAATTCCTGCTCCCAGTAGCGCAGGACGTGAGGTTTGACCCCGCACAATTCACTGACTTCGCCGATCGTGAAATAACGCTTGGCCGGAATCGGCGGCAGCACGTTCGGTTCGATCTTGTTCAGTCGGTCATTCATCGCTTATCGGGTGTCCTCAGGCTGCACGCGCCAGGGAACCCGCAGGCGAACTGCCGGGCGTGGTCTCTTCGACCATTCCCTTGAGTTTCTGGCTGGCGTGGAAGGTCACGACGCGGCGCGCCGTGATGGGGATTTCTTCCCCCGTTTTCGGATTGCGGCCGGGCCGCTGGGGCTTGTCGCGCAACTGGAAATTGCCGAAGCCGGACAGCTTGACCGCCTCGCCGCGCTCGAGCGCATTGCGGATTTCGTCGAAAAAGGTTTCGACCATGTCCTTGGCTTCGCGCTTGTTCAGGCCGACCTGCTCGAACAACAGCTCGGCCAGCTCGGCCTTGGTCAAGGTCGGCAATGACTGTTCAGCTTCCTTGCGTACCCGCGCCACGTGCATGGCGCGATCCAGGTCGGCGGCCAGCGCCTCTTGGAAGACGGCGGAATCAACGTCGTTGTTGTTAATTTTGAAGCCCTGCCTTCAAGTCAAACGATGTTTCGGAAATGGACAGCGAACAAGCTCGCACCTGTTCGCCCGGTCCTTACGCGCGCAGGCGCGCGCTCAGTTTTGTCGCAGCCGAGTCAAGCACCGCTGCCATGATGGCATCGACCGCTTCGTCTTGCAGCGTCGATTGAGTATCTTGCAAGCTAAAGCGGAAAGCAAGACTTTTTTCATCCGTCTCCAGGCCCTTGCCGCGATATTCATCAAACAAAACAACGGCTTGCACGATCTTGCCTGCCGGATTTACGGCGATTTCGGCGTGGAACGCATCGATCACCAGCTGGGCCGGCACGTCCTGTTTCACCACCAGCGCCAGGTCGCGCGTAGCGCCCGGGAACTTCGAAATCTCGGTGTAGGACGGTACTTGACGCTCGCGCAAGGCTTCGGCATCGACTTCGAATAGCACCGGTGCTTGCGGCAGATCATACTTTTGCAGCCAGCGCGGATGCAGTTCGCCGATCAGGCCGATCTGCTTGCCGTCCAGCTCCACCGTGGCGCAACGGCCCGGGTGCAGCGCCGGGTGTTCGGCCTTGGTGAAACGTAGCTGGCGTGGCGCGAACAGCGCTTCGAGGTCGGCCTTGACGTCGAAGAAATCGACGGCGCGGGTGGGCTGGCCCCACTGCTCGTCCGCCGCCGGACCGTAGGCGATCGCGGCCACGCGCTTCGGCTGTTCGTAGCCGGCCACGGCCAACGGGCCATCCTGGACGGCGGCATTACGCATGAACACGGCGCCGACTTCGAAGGCACGCACGCGGCCCGCCTTGCGATTGATGTTGTAGCGCACATTGGCGACCAGGCTGCCGATCAGCGATGAACGCATCACGGAGAGCTGGCTGGCGATCGGATTCTGCAGGCGGATCGGAGCATCATTGCCAGCGAAATCCTGCTCCCAGGCGCTTTCGACGAAGCTCATATTGACCACTTCCTGGTAACCCAGGTCGGCCAGCTGATGGCGGATCGCGAACAGCGAGCGGGTGTCTTCCGGCGCGATCAGCATGCTGCTGGCCGCCACCGGCGGATTGGCCGGGATGTTCTCGAAGCCATACACGCGCGCGACTTCCTCGATCAGGTCTTCCTCGATCTCGATGTCGAAGCGGTACGACGGCGCCGTGACCAGGAACTTGCCGGATTCCCCTTGAGAATCCTCACGCACGAATTCGAGCTGCAGGCGGGTGAAGATGTCGGCGATGACGTCATCGTTCAACGGCACGCCGATGACTTTCTGGGCGCGCGCGGTGCGCAATTGCACTGGCTTGCGTTGCGGCAGGTTGACGACCTGGTCGTCGACCGGGCCCACGAGGGTGTCGCCGGTGCCGCAGATCTCGACGATCAGCGCGGTGATGCGCTCGATATGGTCGGGAATGGTCGCATAGTCGACGCCGCGCTCGAAGCGGTGCGCCGCATCGGTCGAGAAGTTATAGCGACGGGCACGGCCCTGGATCGCGTTCGGCCACCAGAACGCCGCTTCCAGGTAGATATCGGTCGTGTCCAGCGACACGGCGGTCGAGTCGCCGCCCATGATACCGGCCAGCGATTCGATGTCTTTCTCGTCGGCGATGACGCCGACCCACTCATCGATCTCGACGGTATTGCCGTTCAAGAGCTTGAGGGACTCACCCTTCTTGCCCCAACGCACGTCGAGCGAACCGTGGATCCTGGCCAGGTCGAACACATGCGATGGACGGCCGACTTCGAGCATCACATAGTTGGAGATGTCGACCAGGGCCGACACCGAGCGCTGGCCGCTGCGTTCCAGGCGGCGCTTCATCCACTCCGGCGTGGCGGCGCGCGCGTTCAGGCCGCGGATCACGCGGCCGGCGAAACGGCCGCACAGGTCGGGCGCCGACACCTTGACCGCCAGGATCTCGTCGCTGGTAACTGGCACCGCGCGGGTCGGGGCGAGGGTCAGCGGCGAACCGGTGAGCGCGGACACCTCACGCGCCACGCCCAGCACCGACAGGCAATCGGCCTTGTTCGGGGTCAGCTTGATGGTGAATTTCAGGTCGTTCAGGCCCAGGTAATCGCGGATATTCTGGCCGACCGGGGCGTCTTGAGGCAATTCCATCAGGCCGCTGGTCTCTTCCGAGATACCCAATTCCCTGGCCGAGCACATCATGCCCTGCGACTCGACGCCGCGCAGCTTGCCGACCTTGATCTCGAACGGCTTGCCGTCGGCGCCCGGCGGCAGCAGCGCGCCGGCCTTGGCGCAGATCGCCTTCATGCCGGCGCGCACATTCGGGGCGCCGCACACGATGTTGAGCAAGGTGCCGGTGCCGGCATCGACCTGGCACACGTTCAGGCGGTCGGCGTTCGGGTGTTTCGCCACTTCGACGACGTGCGCGACCACCACGTTCGAAAATGGTGGCGCGACAGCCTCGACCTCTTCCACTTCGAGGCCGGACATGGTCAGCAGATGGGACAGCTCATCCGAGCTCATCTTCGGATCGACGATGGAACGGAGCCAGTTTTCTGAAAATTGCATATTCTTTTGCCTTCGCGTCGGTATCTTTTAGTTGAACTGCTTCAGGAAACGCAGGTCGCCTTCATAGAACAGGCGCAAGTCGTTGATTCCATAACGCAGCATCGTCAGGCGCTCGAGGCCGGAGCCGAACGCGAAGCCGATGAACTTTTCCGGATCCAGCCCAAAGTTGCGTACCACCGTCGGATGCACCTGGCCGGCGCCCGACACCTCGAGCCAGCGGCCCTTCAGTGGTCCGCTGCCGAAGGCGATATCGATCTCGGCCGACGGCTCGGTGAACGGGAAATACGAAGGACGGAACCTGACTTGCAGGTCGTCGGTCTCGAAGAAGGCCTTGACGAAGTTCAGGTACACGCCCTTGAGGTCGGCAAAACTGATGTCTTCGCCGATCCACAGGCCCTCGACCTGGTGGAACATCGGCGAGTGGGTGGCGTCGCTGTCGACGCGGTAGGTGCGGCCCGGCGCGATCACCTTGATCGGCGGCGTATGCGTGCGCGCATAGCGCACCTGCATCGGGCTGGTATGGGTGCGCAGCAGCAGCGGCTTGCCGGTGCTGTCATTGCCCTCGATATAGAACGTGTCTTGCATCGAACGCGCGGGATGGTTCTCGGGGCTGTTCAGTGCGGTGAAGTTGGTCCAGTCGGTCTCGATCTCCGGGCCGTCGGCCACGTCGAAACCGATCGAGCGGAAGATCTCTTCAACCCGTTCCCAGGTGCGCATCACCGGGTGGATGCCGCCTTTCGAGCGGCCGCGGCCCGGCAGGGTCACGTCGATGCTCTCGGCGGACAGGCGCAGCATCAGCTGTGCGTCGGCCAGCGCATCGCGGCGGGCGGTCAAGGCCTGTTCGATTTGTTCTTTGGCGGCATTGATCAGGGCGCCCTGCGCCTTGCGCTGCTCTGGGTCGAGCTTGCCGAGCCCCTTCATGAGGTCGGTCACCTGGCCGGTCTTGCCCAGGTACTTGGCTTTCGCATTTTCGAGCGCGGCGGCATCCATGCTGGCCGCGAAGTCGGCCCTGGCCGCGACGACGAGTTGTTCCAAGTTCATGCTTGTTCTTTTCCTGTTTTTCGTTGGCGGGAGACGCCAGAATCAAAAACGGGGCACAGGTGTGAACCTTGCCCCGCTTCTAGTGCGCCATGCTACTACTAGCATGGCACTGACTTGCTAGCAGACTGAAATTAAGCAGCCAGCTTGGCCTTGACGGCGCTGACGATTGCGGCGAATGCCGGCTTGTCATGCACAGCCATGTCGGCCAGGACTTTACGGTCCAGTTCAATCGCGGACTTTTTCAGGCCGTTCATGAAGGCGCTGTAGGTCATGCCGTGCGAACGCGAAGCCGCGTTGATACGGGTGATCCACAGTGCACGGAAGACGCGCTTCTTGTTGCGGCGATCGCGGTAGGCATACTGGCCAGCGCGCATGACTGCTTGCTTGGCAACACGGTATACCTTGCTGCGGCGACCACGGTAGCCTTTGGCAAGGTCAAGAACTTTCTTGTGACGGGCACGTGCAGTAACCCCACGTTTTACTCGAGGCATATTCGCTCCTTAGTGTGAGATTAAACAGCAGATGGCATCATGCGGTAGACGCTGGTCACGTCCGACGCATTGATGTTACGGGTGCCGCGCAGCTGGCGCTTGTTCTTGGTGGTCTTCTTGGTCAGGATGTGACGCTTGAAGGCCATGCCCGATTTGACGGTACCGCCCGGACGCACGCGAAAACGTTTCTTCGCGGAGCTCTTGGTTTTCATTTTTGGCATAGTCATCTGTCCTCGCGGACAGCCTCATATGGGACAGGATTGCAGGTGGCAGCAACGCTGCTCTTGGATGCCTACTTTCACTTGTCTTGCAGCAGAAGCGAGTCTGCTACAACCTGTCTCTAAAAACAGGAATCGCAGATTGTAGCACAGGTTTTGGCGGAATAGGATGGTCGCCGGCAACTCATCCGGCAGCACACCGGCCGCGAGGCATGGACGCGCGAAAGCCGGGCCGCAGAAAGCGCTTTCGCCCTCTCCACGGACCCGGCCGCGTACCCCGCTCGCGCGAGGAATTACTTCTTCTTCTTGGGTCCGACGACCATCACCATCTGGCGGCCTTCGAGCTTGGGGAACTGCTCGACCACGCCAACGGCTTCGAGGTCCCCGCGCAGACGCTCGAGCATGCGCAGGCCGATATCCTGGTGCGCCATTTCGCGGCCACGGAAGCGCAGTGTGATCTTGGTCTTGTCGCCCTCTTCCAGGAACTTGATGAGATTGCGCAGCTTGATGCTGTAGTCGCCTTCATCGGTGCCCGGACGGAACTTGACTTCCTTGACCTGGATGATCTTCTGCTTGAGCTTGGCCTCGTGGGCCTTCTTCTGCTCGGAATACTTGAACTTGCCGTAGTCCATCAAGCGGCAAACCGGAGGGACCGCATTTGGCGCGATCTCAACCAGGTCGACGTTCTTTTCTTCGGCCAGACGGAACGCTTCGGCCAGGGTCACGATGCCCAGCGGCTCGTTGTCCACACCGTTCAAACGCATTTCCGGATGGGTGATCTCGCCATTGATGCGATTCTGCTTGTCAGTAGCTATGTCTATTCCTTTGAATGTATTGGTATTGGCCGGGATTATTTCGTCTTGGCGGCAACTTCACCAACCAGACGCTCCACGAGCGCATCGACGGGCATCACACCCAGATCGACATTGCCGCGGGCTCGCACAGCCACTGTGTTCGCGTCCTTTTCCTTATCCCCAACAACGAGGATATAAGGCAGCTTTTGGACGGAATGTTCGCGTATTTTATAGGTGATCTTCTCGTTCCGCAAATCAGCGTGAACGCGCAGGCCCGCAGCGCGCAGCTTTGCCTCTACCTGCTTGACGTAATCGGCCTGTGCATCCGAAATATTCAAGACTGCAACTTGCACTGGCGCAAGCCAAAGGGGCAGTGCGCCGGCGTAGTTCTCGATCAGGATGCCGATGAAGCGCTCCATCGAGCCCACGATCGCACGGTGCAGCATCACCGGCACTTTGCGGGTATTGTCTTCTGCGACATATTCGGAACCGAGGCGGCCCGGCATCGAGAAGTCGACCTGCACCGTGCCCACCTGCCATGGACGGCCGAGGCTATCCTTCAGGTGGTACTCGATCTTCGGGCCATAGAAGGCGCCCTCGCCCGGCAGCTCGGTCCACTCCACGCCGCAGGCGCGCAGCGCCGAACGCAGCGACTCCTCGGCCTGGTCCCAGACGTCGTCGGAACCGATACGGCTATCCGGACGCAGGGCCAGCTTGACGTCGATATTGGTGAAGCCGAAATCGTCGTACACGCCCATCGCCTGGGCGTGGAACTGCGTCACTTCGCGCTCGACCTGCTCTTCGGTACAGAAGATGTGGCCATCGTCCTGGGTGAAGCCGCGCACGCGCATCAGGCCGTGCAGCGCGCCGGAAGGCTCGTTGCGGTGGCACTGGCCGAATTCGCCGAAGCGCAGTGGCAGCTCGCGGTAGGAACGCATGCCCGAGTTATAGATCTGCACGTGGCCCGGGCAGTTCATCGGTTTCAGCGCATACGAACGGTTTTCCGATTCGGTCGTGAACATATTGTCACGGTAGTTTTCCCAGTGACCGGTCTTTTCCCACAGGGTGCGATCCAGGATCTGCGGCGCCTTGACTTCGCTGTAGCCGGCGACCTGGTACTTGTGGCGCATATACTGCTCCACCTGCTGCCAGACGGTCCAGCCCTTCGGATGCCAGAACACCAGGCCCGGCGCTTCCTCCTGGAAGTGGAACAGGTCGAGTTGCTTGCCGAGTTTGCGGTGATCGCGCTTCTCGGCTTCTTCCAGCATGTGCAGGTATTGCTCCTGATCTTCTTTCTTGGTCCAGGCAGTGCCGTAGACACGCTGCAGCATCTCGTTCTTCGAGTCGCCGCGCCAGTAGGCGCCGGCCAGCTTCATCAGCTTGAAGACCTTGATCTTGCCGGTCGACGGCACGTGCGGGCCGCGGCACAGGTCGGTGAATTTGCCTTCGCTGTACAGCGAGACGTCTTCATTGGCCGGGATCGAGGCGATGATCTCTGCCTTGTACGCTTCGCCGATCGACTTGAAGTATTCCACGGCTTCGTCGCGCGGCAGTACCTTGCGGGTGACCGGCTCGTCCTTCTTGGCCAGCTCGGTCATTTTCTTTTCGATCGCGGCCAGGTCGTCCGGGGTGAACGGGCGCTTGTACGAGAAGTCATAGTAGAAACCATTCTCGATGACCGGGCCGATGGTGACCTGGGCTTCCGGGAACAATTCCTTGACCGCATAGGCGAGCAAGTGGGCGGCCGAGTGACGGATCACGTCCAGGCCTTCGGGGTCGCGGTCGGTCACGATCGCCAGGTCCGCATCGCTCTCGATCAGATGCGAGGTATCGACCACCTTGCCATTGACCTTGCCGGCCAGGGCCGCCTTGGCCAGGCTCGGGGCAATACTCTGCGCTACCTGGGCCACCGTCACGGGGCCGTCGAATTGACGGCTGGAGCCATCGGGAAGTCGAACGTTCAGCATGCTGCTCTCCATTGGCGCTCGCGCCGGTGAAAATAAACAAAAAGACAATAAAGATTTAAAAGACGAAAAAAAACGCGGCACTAGCCGCGTTTTTCGTTGTGTTGAGCAAAAGCACACCCCTTCGCGTCTAGCGATTCCCCCACAACCAGGTTGTAGTTCGCGGTGTCATAACCGTGAGTGCCTTTCTCGCTCTTACCTATGTACTGGTGGGCGGTGCAGAATTCGAATCTGCGACCCCTTGGATGTCGACCAAGTATTCTAACCAGCTGAACTAACCGCCCGATGCCGCCATTATAGGGACCGCGTGACGGAACCGCAACCCTCGCACGGAAATAGTTGCCGTAGGGCCCGCCCACTGCTCTCTCGTGCCGGATGCTTTACACTTCGGCATTGCACTTATGTTTACCGTGAACACGATGAATTACAAGCCGCTCGACCCTTCCCACCTGCACGCGCACCTGGACGGCGACGCGCGCCATTCGCATTCGATCGAAGCGCGCAGCCAGAAGGCGCTGGCGGTGGCCCTCGGCCTGACCCTGTTGTTCGCCGTGGTCGAGGTCATCACCGGCTTCATTTCCAACTCGCTGGCGCTGATCTCGGACGCCGGCCACATGGTCACCGACGCCGCCGCCCTCGGCCTGGCCCTGCTGGCCCAGCTGATCGCCAAGCGGCCGCCATCGGCCCGCCATTCCTTCGGCTTCGTGCGCGCCGAGGCGCTGGCCGCCTTCGTCAACTGCCTGGCGATGCTGGGGCTGGTGGCATGGATCGGCTACGAAGCGATCCAGCGCCTGCTCCATCCGGAGCACGTGCAAGGCGGCATCGTGCTGGTGGTCGCGGCGCTGGGCGCCTCGATCAACCTGCTGGTGGCCTGGATTCTTTCGCGCAATAACGACAGCATCAATACCCGCGCCGCCCTGGTCAATGTCATGGGCGACCTGCTCGGCTCGCTGGCGGCGATCGCTTCCGGCGCCATCATCTATGTCACCGGCTGGGTCCAGGCCGACCCGATCCTGTCGATCTTCGTGGCGCTATTGATCCTGCGCTCGACCAGCGGCATCCTGCGCGAGTCCTACCACTTCCTGATGGAGGGCGTGCCGCATGCGATCGACTACGTGCAGGTCGGCGCCGACATGGCCGCCGTCGACGGCGTCCTGGCCGTGCACGATATGCATGTATGGGATATGTCGCCCGGCCACCCCGCCCTGATCGGCCACATCGAGATCCGCAGCCTGGAAGAGTGGCCGCCGGTGCTCGAGGCCGTGCGCGCCATGCTGCGCGAACGCCATGGGATCGATCACGTGACCCTGCAGCCAGAGGCGGCGGGAGGCAAGTCACTCTGAGCCAACCTGTGTAAGCCGATGCCGACCCGGCATGCAGGCGCGCGCCGATAGCCCCGCCGTGCGCGGCCCGCGATAATTGGGGCATGGAACTCACATCGAATGTCTTCGACACGCTGGTCGTCGGTGGCGGCCCTGGCGGGCTGACCGCCGCCATCTACCTGCAACGCTTCACCCGCAACGTCGCCCTGGTCGACAAGGGCAATAGCCGGCTGGGCTGGATCCCCGTCTCGCACAACTATCCCGGCTTTCCCGACGGGATCAATGGCAAGCTGCTGCTGGAACAGCTGCGCTGCCAGCTCGGCAATTATGGCGGGCACGTGATCCCGGGCGAAGTCGTCGACCTGCGCATCGAGGATGGCCTGTTCGTGGCCGATTGCTGCAGCCCCGAGGGCGACCTGACGGTCTTGCGCGCGCATACCGTGCTGCTGGCAACCGGCGTGGCCGATGCCGGGATGCCGGTCGAGCGCTGGGAAGAAGCCGTGGCGGCCGGCGCCGTGCGCCTGTGCCCGGTGTGCGACGGCTTCGACGTGATCGACAAGCGCATCGCGGTCGCGACCTCTGAAGTCAATCCGGTCGGCCACGCGCTGTTCATGCGCAGCTTCAGCGCCGACGTGTGGCTGTTCGAGCGGGCCGACGAATCCGCAGTCAATGACGAGGAGCGGCGCAAGCTGGGAGCGGCGAACGTGCACCACATCACGTCTCCCCTGCTGGGCGTCACCCTGACCGACGACCTGCGGCCGGTGCTGCACACGCGCGACGGCCAGGAGTACGCATGCGACGTGTTCTATCCGATGCTGGGTGAGTCAGCCCGTTCGGGATTGGCGGCGGCGCTCGGCGCCGAGACCGTCGAATGCGACAAGCTGCTGGTGGACGACCATTGCCGCACCTCGGTGCCGGGCTTGTTCGCCATCGGCGACGTCACGCGCGGCTTGAACCAGATCGCCGTGGCGGCCGGCCAGGCGGCGATTGCGGCGACGTCCATTCATAACACCTTGCCGTGGGCGCTACGTAGCAAGGTCGAGGAATAAGGCAATCCTGATCTCGGCGATCATTTCGCCCAGCTCGTCCACGCCCACCTCGACGAAGCCGCAGGACAGATAGAGCGCGCGCGCCGCGACGTTCTCGGGCTTGTAGCAGATCGTGATGCGCTGCGCATCCGGCTGGGCGCGCAGTTCCTCGAGCAGCAGCTGCAAGGCGCGGCGCCCGATCCCGCGGCCCTGCTTCGCATGATCCACCATGAAGCGGTAGATGCCGTAATGACCCTCCTCGTCGCGCGAGGCGATGTCGTACAGCAGGAAGCCGGCCGGTTCGCCGTCGTGGTAGATGGCGCGCGTGCGCCAATCTGCATAGAAGCTCGCCTGCGCGATCGAACAGGCGTTATTGGCGATCCAGCGATCCTGTTCCGGCGGCAGCGCCATTTCGAGCAGCGTCTCGAAATTATCGATCGTGACCGGCTCAAGTGTGACGTTCAGGATGGTGCTCAAGCTTTTCCTTTCCTCATGGTCCGGTTACGAGCGCCATCCGGCGCCGGATCTGCTCCGCCGCCGCCGTGTCGCCGGACAACTTGGCGCGCTCCTCCTGCACCCCGAGCCAGGCCAGCAATGGCCGCCGCCAGCCCTGGTTCGAGGCCGTATCGACCGCAAGCGCGATTCCGTCCGGCGTCATGCGCCCAGCCTTGAACAGCGCCCCGGCCGCGACCATGCGCGACAGCGGGTCTTCGATCTTGTCCAGCGCGCCGCCCGCGACCACGGCGCGATGCTGCTCGGGCAGCAGCGCCACGTCCAGGCCATCCCACTGCCCCGCCAGGTAGGCGGCGTAGGCGCGCTGGGCCGGCGTGGCGTCCGCCGCCAGCGCCGCGTACCCCGGGCAATCCTCGAACACCAGGCTGGCCGCCTGCGCCGCGCAGCGCACCAGCTCGACCTGGGCGACGTGATCGAGCCGCCCGGTGGCCGCCGTCTCGGCGCGCGCCCCGCGAAATTCGGCGGCGGAAGCGGCCGTGTGCCCCTTCAGGTAATCGTCGACCGAAGCGTCGAGCGCCCCCTTGGCATTGGCCTGCCAGTCCGGCGGCAATGGTTTGCTGGCGCAGCCGGCCAGCAGCGCCGCGATCACCACATAAACGGTCTTCATGGAAGCTTGATCTCCTGGCTGCTGCGGGCAAATGGCCATTTACGGTTGATTTCCTCGACCAGGCGGTTGACCTTGCGCAGGCTGGCGTCGACCTCGCCGCGCAGGGCGCCCAGGTCTTCGGTGGCTGCGCGCGTGTTGGCGCCCACCGCCTGGGCCTCGACCAGCACCGCGTCGACCTTCTTGAGCGTGGTGCTGGCGTCCTGCAGCACCACGTCCAGCTGGCGGATCGCGGCCTGCGTGTCGTCCATCACGCCGGCCTTGCCGAACACCCGCTGGTCGGCCTTGGCGAGAATGGCGTTGACCCGGTCCAGGGCCTCCATCAGTTTGCGCGCCTCTTCGTCGCCGCCCAGGGCGCCGCCCAGGACGCCGTAGCGGCCCGACATGCGGCCGGTCACCGCCGACAGGTTGGCCAGGCTGGCATTCACGTCCGAGCCCGATGCGGTCATGGTTTCCAGGTTTTCCAGCAGCGCGCGGGCGGTGGCGACGATGCGCGGAATCTCGGCGGTGGCGTCGCCGCGCAGCACGGTGCGGGTCGAATCGGGTGGCAGCGGCGCATCGGTCAGCACGCCGGTGTAGGCCCGCAAGCGGGTCTCGCCGACGATGCTCGACTCCAGCGTGAACACGCTCGATGCGCGCAGCCATTTGGCGTCCTTGCTCTGGACGTCGACCGTGATCTGCACCTTGCCGTCGTCGCCCAGGTCGACTTGCCGCACGCGCCCGATCGGGAAGCCTGCGAAGGTCATGTCCATGCCGGGGATCACGCCGGACGAATCCTCGGCCACCAGGGTCAGGCGCTGGGTCGGCTCGAACACGCCGCGCGCATACATCACGTACAGCACAAAGCTGGCGATCAACAGGCCCAGCAGCACCAGCAGGATCACCGCCTTGGCTTCGACGTTCGTCGGTTCGTCTTGGATGATTGGATCAGGAGTCAGGTCCGGCATGAAGTTCTCGTTCCAGGGTTCAGATGTATTTCAGGGCCAGCGAACCGGCCTCGATCACGATCAGCACGAACAGCAGGCGCAGGGCGCCCGGCTGGACGGAGGTGGCCAGCGCGCGCGGATAGCGCTGCAGCTCGAGCACGGCGGCGGTCGGGATCAGTGCCACGGCCAAGCCGAACAGCACCGTCTTGAGCACGAAGCCGGCCGTCACCACCGGCGCGAAGATGCGGCCCACGGTGCGCGTGTAGTCGGGAATCCCCCAGGGCGACAGGCCGTACACGTTCAGGTAGGCCAGCAGCAGCACGACGGCCGAGGTGACCATCGCCAGCGAGAGCACCGCGACCGCGTTCGCGATCAGCTGCGGCACCAGGTCGCGCCGCACCCGGCGCAAGGCCTCGTCGCTGGCGGCGCGGATCGACAGCTTGGTGCGCGCCAGGCCGAGGGCCGAGGCGTCGAAGGCCATGCTGGCGCGCAGCGCCACGAACAGCGCCGCGGACAGCGGAATGAGTTCGAGCACCAGCACCCGCACCACCATCTCGAGCGCGAAGCCCGACAAGCCGTAGCTCTTTGCCGTGACCAGCACGATGCGGATGATGACCAGGCTGACCAGGGCCGAGGCCAGGGTGAACCAGGGCAGCACCTGCCAGGTGCTGGCGTGGATGTGGCGCGCGGTGGCATGGAAGCTGGCGCGGCGCCAGGTGGAGGGCGAGAACGCCGTGACGACGGCGATCGCGCCCAGGTGGATCATGTACCACCAGCTGCGCAGGTAGCGCGCCAGGTAGGCGAGCCACAGATTGGGTTGGGCGATGGGAGGAATCGTTCGCGGCATGGGCTGAATGATACTTGGTCGGCGGGGTGGTCTGCACGGCAGCGATCGAAGTATGCCACATCGTGATAACGAAAAAGCGGACGCGTTCGCGTGATGCCGTTCATTGGAAGTTCTTCTTCAGGACACGGACGGCATGACGCTTCTCAGTTTCACCAAGTCGGCAGTACCGTCGGGAGAAGCCTGGACAACAAGCGTGTCAATCCTGGACAAGACGGAATTCGCAACACGATGGAATATCAGCCATCTCCTACCCGTTCGGAATTCCACAACGATTCCATTCATCAGGTTAACCAAGAGAGAGAGAGGAGACTTCGTGAAAAAAGCAAAAAACATCAGAACTGTGTCCGGCGCGACGCTTGCAGCCATCCTGGGTTCGACAGCAGCGCAGCCTGCAAATGCAACAGAAGGTGGCGGCTCCGTCTACCAGCCGGGGGTCGAAAATTTCGTGTGCTGCGCCCTGCCGCCATCCGGCCTGTACGGCATGTTATACGGCCAGCACTATCGAGCCGACAGTATTCGCGGCGATGCCGGGCAAGTGGTCACGCCGCCCACGTTCAAGGTACGCGCCAGGACGGTCGTGTCGCGGCTGGTATGGGTATTGCCGCAGCAAGTCGCGGGAGCCTCTTTGGCGATGCATGCGATTCTGCCAGTGGTCAACCTCGACGTGCATGTCGCCCCCGGGGTGGGTCAGCGCAAATCCGGGCCGGGAGACCTTGTCCTCGGCCCAGCCCTCGGCTGGCATCACAGCCCGAAACTGCACACCTTGGCGGCGGTGGATATTTATGCACCCACGGGCAGCTATCGCAAGACTGACCTCGCCAACATCGGACGTAACTACTGGGCGGTGCAACCGCTGGCGGGTGTCAGCTACATCGACCCGGCTGGATTCAACGGCGACCTCAAGTTCATGTGGACTTTCAATGGCGAGAACAAGGATACGGATTACCGCTCGGGCCAAGAGATCATCGTCGACTACGCGCTCGGCTGGCGTATCGGTAATGGACTCACGGTGGGCGTGGGTGGCTACCTCTACAAACAAGTGAGCATCGACAAGCAGAACGGTGCGACGGTGCCGGGAAGCGAGGGCCGTGCAGTCGCCATCGGACCGTCGCTCAAATACGCCAGCCAGGAGGGCTGGTTCGTCACGGCGAAATACCAGTCCGAGAGCGGCGTTCGCAACCGCACGCAGGGAAAGGCGTTCTGGCTGAAGGCGGTATTCCCACTCTAATCTCGCTTGCGTCTTACTGTTTCACAAAAATTAGACATTATGTATTCATCTTCCCCTCAAGGTACGAGCCGTCGGCGTATGGAAGCCATTTCATCGTCAGCGTAATCATGAAAATGACAACGCTGCCGGCGATGCTTGACGAAGTAAAAGGCAGTAATAACAACATGGAGTAGACAATGAAGCGAACATTTAGTCAGTACAAAGTAGCGGCAGTACAGGCAGCACCAGAGTTCCTGGATCTCGACGCCGGAATTGAAAAAGCGGAAATGCTGATTGCCAAGGCCGCTGAACAAGGTTGCAAGCTAATCGGATTTCCAGAAACTTGGTTGCCAGGCTATCCCTGGTGGCTTTGGCTTGGTTCCCCTGCATGGGGCATGCGTTTTCTTAAAAAATACGTCGACAACTCGCTCCAGATACGATCGCCACAGTTTGAGCGATTGAAGAATGCTGCGCGCAAAAATAATATCGTCGTGGTCATGGGCTATAGCGAGATGGGCGCCACCGGTAGCCTGTACATCGCGCAATGCACGATTAACTCGGATGGACGGTTGGTGCACTCAAGAAGAAAACTCAAGCCCACCCATGTCGAGCGCACCCTGTTCGGCGAGGGCCAGGGCAGCGACCTTGCGGTAAACGAACTAGAAATAGGAAATGTCGGCGCTTTGTGCTGCTGGGAGCACTTGCAGCCATTGAACCGCTACGCCATGTACGCTCAAAATGAACAGGTGCACGTGTCATCCTGGCCAAGCTTTTGTCTGTATGAACAGATGGCCTACGCTCTCGGTCCGGTAGTCAATCTTGGGCAAAGTCGTAGTTATGCCGTGGAAGGGCAATGCTACGTCATCGCATCAGTTGCAACAGTGAGTAGCGCCATGGTGGATCTGCTTTGCGACACGCCGGAGAGACAAGAACTGTTGAAGGTGGGGGGAGGTTACGCCGCCATATTTGGGCCAGACGGGCGTCAACTGACCGAGCATATAGAACCAACGGAAGAAGGGCTGGTTGTTGCGGATATCGACCTGGAGGCCATTACCTATTCAAAAGCTGTCGCCGACCCGGCAGGGCATTACGCTCGCCCTGACGCCACGCGAATGATCGTTAACCGGAAGGGATTGCATCCGGTTGAATTCCTGGATGGCGACGCCGATGGCGAAGCGAATGAAGTCGAGCGCGCAGCCAGTCCATTCCCGGACAAGCCAATGTAGCAAGCCGGCGACGCATCGATCCGAGGCGAGCGCCAGAGGCGAACCGCCCCGGATCCGATGTTTGTCGTGTCATTTTCCATAATAAACACCGAGATCATCAACTTACAGGGGCCATGAAATGACGAGCTTCGCTTACACCCAGAAGGCGCTTGAACTTCAACAGCGCTTCGATACGGAGGCGCTCGCCGCCGCCGAGCTTCAATTAATCGTTCACGACAGCCTTTCGCCAAATGATCGCGCATTCATTGCCGCGGCAGAGATGTTTTGGCTGGCATCGGTAGATCCAGAAGGGTCGCCAACGGTCAGCTTCAAAGGAGGGGCGAAAGGGTTCGTCAGGATGCCGGATGACACAACGCTCCTGTTTCCCTGCTTCGACGGCAACGGCATGTTCTTCTCGATGGGGAATATTGCGTCGACTTCGCAGGTTGGTCTGTTGTTCATGGACTTCGTCACACCGAGCCGTCTGCGTGTGCAAGGCGACGCTCACCTAACAGACGATCCGGCGATTGTGGGTCTTTGGCCAGGCGCGCAGTTCGCTGTCAAAGTGGATATCACCGCCCTGATCACCAACTGCCCGCGCTATATCCCCCGAATGCAACGTCTTGACGGCTCTCGATATGTCCCCGACACGACGAACGGCGAGCAGCCAATTCCAGGTTGGAAGCGTATCGATGCAATTCAGGATGTGCTGCCCAAGCGCGATCAAAACAAAGCCGACACAGTAGGTGGCTTGCTTACCATGGATCAGTGGGGGGAGATGGTCGAAACAGGCGATCCGCTTGCCTGACTGTTGGCGTTGATTGAAAACCGCCCCACCCTGTTGACTGGGTTTTGTCCCAGGGCGGGGGCTGCGTTTGAAGCTTGCAGCTGTGGATAAGTGTACCAAATAACAAGGGGGGATTCGCGGGCGAGGCTGCGCAGTGCGGTCATCAGATTGGCGCGCGGAGGTGTCGCCATTCGCGGGGCGGGACGCCGAACCGGTTCCGGAACACACGGCTGAAGTGCGCAGTATCGTTGAATCCCCAGCTGTAGGCGACTTCGCTGATCGAGTGTCCGGCACGGCGCGGATCCAGGAGCTCGCGACTACACATCTCGAGTCGGCGCGACCGGATGTATTGCGCCGGTGTAATGGCCTCTTGCCGGAAAAGCCGATGGATATGCCCAACCGACATCCCAAGGTCGCGTGCCACATCGCTGACCGACAGCGCGGGATTGCGCAAGCTGGAATCGAATTCGCCCTTGATGCGTGCGATATGGTAGCTAGCCAAGGAGGAAACGCTTCGACACTTACTTGCGGGCAAAGTCTGCAGCCCGGCCACCAGGATGTTGAGAACCCCGCCTGCCACCGACACTGCCGATACCGGCTCGAGCGTCCCGATGCCATTCCAGAGGGTCTTGATCATACTGATCATGAGGCGTCCCGCCGTTGTACATCCAGAAATCGTTGTTGCGGTGAGCTTTTGCGTATCCCGCACAGCGCTGCGTAGCTGCTCGCCAGGCAACTTCAGCACGATCTGCCGGAAGTCGCCGTCGAACTGCAGCTCGTACACGCGCGTGCTGTCGTACAGCGTGAAGTCGCCAGGGTTCAAAAGCGCATCGCGGCCGTCCTGGCGCACGATTCCCGCGCCCTGCATCTGAATATTGACAAGGAAATAGTCGTCGTTGGCCCGGGCAATCTGCCGGGGCGTGCGCACGACCTTCTGCGCGCCCGAAACGACCACGGAAAGATCGAGTCCCGGCATGCCCTGGCTTTCGATGGACCCCGCGAATCGATCGCATTGAAGTGCGTCGCACTCGAGCCCTACGTACGTGTTGCAGATCAGGTCGGTCCAGTACGCCAGGCGTTCCTGAGGTGGCACGGAATCGGTGTTCAGCAGCAGGGGCATGGACTGTCTCCTATCGTCAAATAGTGCATGTCAAACCAGACAGTGTCAAGCTACCGTGGACCCCGGAGCTGCGTAGTGGTCTAACGTCTCCGGACACTTCCCAGACACGTCGTTTCCGCGAAGGCGAAACCCAAGCCCGCACCCAAACCTACTGCCTGCGCGCCTCCATCACTCCCGACACTTCCATGATCGCCGCCAGCGCCTTCTGCGCCTGCGCCGTCGACCCGATCTCCGCCGTGAACACCATGCGCGCCTGGCCCTTGGCGCTTTGCGTGTTCACACCGATCACATTGATCTTCTCGCGCGAGAACACCTCGGAGATATCGCGCAGCAGCCCCTGGCGGTCCTGCGCCAGGATGAACAGGTCGACTGGATAGACGGTCTCGAAGCCGGCCGTGCCCCATTCGACATGGATCACCCGCTCGGGCGACTTGGCCTGCATCTCGGCGAAGTTCTTGCAACTGAGGCGGTGGATCGAGACGCCCTTGCCGCGCGTGACGAAGCCGACGATCGGGTCCGGCGGCGCCGGCTTGCAGCATTTGGCCAGCATCGTCATCAGCCCATCGGTGCCCACCACCAGCACGCCCGACTTGGCGCCCTGCTCCACGCTCGAGGCGCGGCTCTTGTTGACCACTGCCGCGTCTTCGACGGGCGCCGGCTCGGCGCCCTCGTGCAGCGCCGCCTCGACATGGCGCAGGCTGAACTTGTCCTTGCCGACCTCGATGAACAATTCGTCCACCTTGGCAAAGCCGAGCTTCTGGGCCAGAAGCTCGAGGTTGACCGCGGTCTTGCCTTCGCGTTGCAGCGATTTTTCGACGGCGGCCCGGCCCTGGGCCAGGGTCTCGGCCTGGTCCAGCGCATGGAACCAGGCGCGGATCTTGGACCGGGTGCGGCTGCTGGCCGCATAGCCCGGACTGAGCCAGTCGCGTGACGGCCCCTGGCCGGCGCTGCCGCCCTTGGCGGTGATGATTTCGCAGGTCTGGCCGTTCTTGAGCTGGGTGTTCAGCGGCACCATCGTGCCGTCGATCTTGGCGCCGCGGCAGCGGTGGCCGACATCGCTGTGCAAGTGGTACGCAAAATCGATCGGCGTCGCGCCGACCGGCAGTTCCAGCACCCGCGCCTGGGGCGTGAGCACGAAGATGCGGTCGTCCAGGCTGGTGGCCTTGAGCTTCTCGACCCATTCCTTCTGCAGGTCTTCCTGGCCGGCCACCGCATCGGTGACGTCGGTCTTCCAGGCCAGCAGCTGGCGCAGCCAGGCGATCTTCTCGTCGTACTGCTGGCTCTTGAAGTTCGATCCGCCTTCTTCTTTATAGCGCCAGTGGGCGGCGATCCCGTATTCGGCGAAGTTGTGCATCTCTTGCGTGCGGATCTGCACTTCGAGCGGACGTCCGTCGTCGGCCGTCACCACCGTGTGCAGCGAGCGGTAGCCGTTCGGCTTGGGGCGCGAGATGTAGTCGTCGAATTCCTTCGGCACCGGGGTCCAGATATTGTGGATCACGCCCAGCACCGTGTAGCAGGTCTTGATGTCGGCCACGATCACGCGGAAGGCGCGCACGTCGTACAGCTCGGTGAAATCGAGCTCCTTGCCGCGCATCTTGCTCCAGATGCTGTAGATGTGCTTGGGCCGTCCCGACACGTCGGCCTTGATGCCGGCCGCGGCCAGCTCGCTTTGCAGGCGCTCGATCGACGAGGCCACGAAGCTCTCGCGCGACATGCGCTTTTCTTCGAGCATCCTGGCGATGCGTTTATAGGTGTCCGGTTCGATGAAGCGGAAGGCCAGGTCTTCGAGCTCCCATTTCAGTTGCCAGATACCGAGGCGGTTCGCCAGCGGCGCATAGAAGTCCAGCACCTCGCGGCCATAGGCGCGCGTGACTTCGTCGAAGCGTTTATGTTCGGCGAAATAGCGCAAGGTGGCGGCGCACGAGGCCAGGCGCATCAGCACCACGCGCATGTCGGTGGCCATCGCCAGCAGCATCTTGCGCAGGGTCTCGTTCTGGGCCGCGGCCTGCTGGGCCGCGTTCTTGCCGCTGCCCACCGGCGCCTGGCCGGCGGTCAGGTCGCGCAGGCGGATCAGCTGGTGCACGCCCTGCACCAGCGCCGCCACCTCGGGGCCGAAACGCTCCTCGATGCCCCCAAACGTGGACGGCTCCATCAGCGCCAGCTCGAACAGCAGGCCGGCGATGCGGGTCTCGGCATCGGTGTTCAGGTAGGCCAGCGTGCCGGCCGCGCCCAGCGAAAACTCGAAAGCGCCCTGGCCTGAGGCGGACAGCCGCTCGCCGTAGCCTGCGGCCGCGTAGTCGAGCGCCGCATGCACGCGCACACAGTCCTCCGGGTTCAGCCCCTGGACCAGGCCACTGTTGACGTCGCCCAGCAGGGCGGTCGATACCATGGCTTAACGCAGGGCGGCGACGACGCAGACCTCTACCAGGCAGGCAGGGTTGGCCAGCTTCGCCTCGACGGTCGCGCGCGGCGGGGTGTGGCCCTGGGCGACCCATTCGTCCCAGACCGCGTTCATGCCCGCGAAGTTGTCCATGCTCGAGATGAAGATCTGGCAGGAGAGGATGCAGGTCTTGTCGCTGCCGGCTTCGCCCAGCAGGCGGTCGACGTGGCCCAGCACTTCGCGCATCTGTTCCTCGATGCCCTGGCTGGTGTCTTCGGCGATCTGGCCGGCCAGGTAGATGGTTTCGTTGTGAATGGCGACTTCGGACAGTCGTTTGCCTACGTGCAGTCGTTTGATTTCCATGATCTCTTTCTTCTAGGTTTAGGCGAACCGCATGGGGTTCAGCCGATTAAAAATGTGCGCGCGATCGCGATCTGGTCGTCGTGCACGAAGGTCGGCGCATGGCCCACCCCGGCAATCTCGACCAGGCGCGGACGCGGTCCGCGCTGCGTCATCTGCTGCGCGGTCTCGCGCGACAGCAGGTCGGAATGCTCGCCGCGCACCAGCAAGGTCGGGCAGCGGATGGCATCCCAGGCCGCCCACAGTGCGGCCTCGTCCTGGGCGGCGCGTTCCGGGGTGATGGCCCGGAACGGCTGCGCCAGGTTCAGGTCGTAGTGGCGCTCCCACTGGCCATCGCCGCCCTGGCGCAGGACGTCGGCGGCCAGCTTGCGCCATTCGTCGTCCGAGTGCGGCCCGAACGATGCCGACACCGCCTTCACGAAGTCGGCGCCCGCGGCGAAACTCGGGAAGCGCACGTCCTGGCCGATGTAGTCGCCGATGCGCTGCAGCGCCGCGCCATCGAGCACCGGGCCGATATCGTTGAGCACCAGCTTCTTGACCGGACTGTCCTCGAGCGAGGCCAGCGCCATGCCGATCAGGCCGCCCATCGAGGTGCCGAACCAGGCCACGTCTTCGTTATCGGCGCGCGCAGTGACGCGCGCCACCAGGGTCACCATATCGGCCACGTACTGCGGCACCGTGTAATAGGCCGGGTCGCGCAGGCGGCCGGAGCGGCCGCGCCCCACGATGTCCGGACACACCACGCGATAGTCGTGGCACAGGGCGCGCGCCAGGTGGTCGAAATCGTCGCCGACGCGGGTGACGCCATGCACGCAAACCAGCACCTTCGGGTTGTCCGCGTCGCCCCATTCCTTGTAGGCGACGCGGTGCAGCCCGGCCGGCGAGCTGCACTGGACGCTGTTTAATCTGGGTTCAGACATCGTGACTCCGTCGTGGGAATATGGTCGGCGGCCAACGGCCACCACCATGACAATCGCATTGAGATTAGAATTCTACCAATTCTGAGGAAGTTCCCCCGATCACCTTCATATAGAGGACACAATGAAATCCAATATGCTAAGCGGTAAAACGGCTCTCGTCACCGGTTCGACCTCGGGCATCGGGCTCGGAATCGCCCGTTCGCTGGCCGAACAGGGCGCCAATATCGTGTTCAACGGCTTCGGCGACGCCCAGCAGATCGAGAAGCTGTACACCGACATCGGCGCCGAATTCGGCGTGCAGACGGCCTACCACAATGCCGACATGTCCAGGCCCGACGAGATCGCGGCCATGATGCAGTACGCCCAGGACAAGTTCGGCGGCGTCGACGTCCTGGTCAACAATGCCGGCATCCAGTTCGTGGCCCCGGTCGAGGACTTCCCCACCGAAAAATGGGACGCCATCATCGCCATCAACCTGAGTTCGGCCTTCCACACCACGCGCCTGGCGCTGCCCGGCATGAAGCAGAAAAACTGGGGCCGCATCATCAACCTGGCCTCGGTGCACGGCCTGGTGGGCTCGGTACAGAAATCGGCCTATGTCGCCGCCAAGCACGGCCTGATCGGCTTGACCAAGGTGACCGCGCTCGAAGCCGCGCAGACCGGGGTGACGGCCAATGCGATCTGCCCGGGGTTCGTGCTGACCCCACTGGTGCAAAAGCAGGTCGACGACCGCGCCGCGCGCGATGGGCTCGACAACGACGCCGCCCGCAAGGCGCTGCTGCTTGAAAAACAGCCGTCCGGCGAATTCGTCACGCCCGAAGAACTGGGCGCACTGGCCGTGTTCTTCTGCAGCCCGGCGGCCGACCAGGTGCGCGGCGTGGCCTGGAATATAGACGGAGGCTGGGCTGCGCAATAAGCCCGGCGTGGCCGCCGGCGACAGCAGCGACGGCGCACATGGCATCGACGCGCTCAGCCGCCTGCTGTCGCTGTTCACCCTGCGCACCTCGCTCGACATCCGCTGCGCGCTGGCCGCGCCGTGGGTGCTCGAGCAATCGGCCGCCACGGCCGGCGTGGCGCCCTATCACCTGATCGTCGAGGGCGAAGCCGCAGTCGACACGCCCACCGGCGAACGCATCGGGCTGCAGGCGGGTGACATCGTGGTCTTTCCGCAAGGCGGCGCGCACCGGCTGCATGCGGGGCCGCCGGAACAAGCCCAGCCCCTGGTGGACGTGCCCGGCCCCGCGCCGCTGCGCTGGGTCGCCAATGACGGTGCGGGTGCGCCGACCGGCATCCTGTGCGGCCAGTTCGTGTTCGACGACGGCGCGCGCCGCGTATTGCAGCCCGCGCTGCCCGAGACGATCGTGGTGCGCGCCACGTCGCGCCCCGATTTCGCGGGCCTGCTGGCGCTGGTGACGATGCTGCGCAGCGAAGCCGACAGCGCGCGGCCCGGCGCCGCGGCCGTGGTGGCGCAGCTGTCCGGCGCACTGTTCACCCTGCTGCTGCGGGCCTGGCTCGACGGCAATCCGACCACGCCCGGCCTGCTGGCGGTGCTGGCCGACCGCCGCCTGGGGCCCGCGCTGCGCGCGATGCTGGCCCAGCCCGAGCGGCCCTGGCTGGTCGAGGAACTGGCGGCGGCCTGTTTCATGTCGCGCGCCACCTTTGCGCGCTTGTTCCGCCAACTGGCGGGGACGACGCCGCTCGCCGCCATGGTGCAGTTGCGCATGGCCCAGGCCGCGCATTGGCTGGCGCGCGATACGCGCTCGGTGGCGGCGATCGGCGAGGCGGTCGGCTATCGATCCGAAGCCGCCTTCAACCGCGTGTTCAAGCGCAGCCATGGCGTGGGTCCGGGCGCCTGGCGCCGCGCGGCCATGGCGGCATCGCGCTAACGCTGGCCTTTGCCATAGGTGGCATGACGCTTTCGCCATTGCCCCCTTGCCGCTCGTGCACCGGCAAGGTGCGTGGATTTCCAGCACGCTCTGATGCAGTGCAGCATGCGGATTTCCACAATAGCCCGCATGGAACGATTGCTCCAACATGGAACAACCACCAACCTCGTTGAAGAGTTGCCATGAAGAAGCCATTTTATAAAGTACTGTATGTCCAGGTGCTGATCGCCATCGTTCTTGGCGTGATGCTGGGGGTGTTCTACCCCGAACTGGGCACCGCGATGAAGCCTTTGGGAGACGGCTTCATCAAGCTGATCAAGATGATCATCGCCCCCGTGATCTTCTGTACCGTCGTTGCCGGCATCGCCGGGATGCAGGACATGAAGAAGATCGGCCGCGTCGGCGGCAAGGCGCTGATCTATTTCGAAGTGGTGTCGACCTTCGCCCTGGCCATCGGCCTGATCGTCGCCAACGTCGCCAAGCCAGGCGCCGGCTTCAACGTCGACCCGGCCCACCTGGACTCGAGCTCGATCGCGCAGTACACCACCAATGCGCACGCCCAGACGACGACCGAATTCATCATGCACATCATCCCGACCACATTCGTGGATGCGTTTGCAACCGGTAACATCCTGCAAGTCCTGCTGGTGGCGATCCTGTTCGGCTTCGCGCTGTCGATGATGGGAGAGCGTGGCCGTCCGGTCACCAAGTTCATCGACGACATCTCGCACGTCATCTTCGGCATCGTCAATATCGTCATGAAAGTCGCCCCGCTCGGCGCCTTCGGCGCGATGGCCTTCACCATCGGCAAATACGGCATCGCCTCGCTGCTGCCGCTGGCCAAGCTGATGGGTTCGTTCTACCTGACCTGCGCGCTGTTCGTGTTCATCGTGCTGGGCATCATCGCCAAGTTCACCGGATTCTCGATCTTCAAGTTCATCAAGTACATCAAGGAAGAACTGCTGATCGTGCTGGGCACCTCGTCGTCGGAAAGCGCCCTGCCGAACCTGATGCGTAAACTCGAAAAACTGGGCTGCTCGAAGCCAGTGGTTGGCCTGGTGGTCCCGACCGGCTACTCGTTCAACCTGGACGGCACCAATATCTACATGACGATGGCGGCCCTGTTCGTGGCGCAAGCGACCAATACCGACCTGACCCTGACCCAGGAACTGACCATCCTGCTGGTGGCGATGCTGACCTCGAAAGGCGCATCGGGCATCACCGGCGCCGGCTTCATCACCCTGGCCGCGACCCTGGCCGTGGTGCCGACCATCCCGGTGGCCGGCATGGCGCTGATCCTCGGCATCGACCGCTTCATGAGCGAAGCGCGCGCGCTGACCAACTTCATCGGCAACGGCGTGGCGACGGTCGTGGTGTCGAAGTGGGAAAAGGAATTGGATACGGCGCGCATGGACGATGTCCTGAACGGCCGTGTGCATGTGGAAGACCAGAACAGCATGAAGGCGGTGCGCGAAGCGGCGTAACTCCGCTGTCCGCCCGCCACGAAGCCGCGTCCCAAGGGACGCGGCTTTTTTTTGGCGCTGCCACCGCTACACGTGGCGCAAACTGGGCCATTGTTGGCCGAGATCGCCTCCTCGACGCACTTCCGGCCAGGACACACCCTGCCGATAATGATGGCACCCACCATCACAACCGAGGAATCATCATGCACCAGCCAGCCGGCGCCAGCGCGGCGCTTCCGACATCGACATCGATCCGGCACCTCCCCGTCAACCTGTTCGCATCCATCATGGGCATCGCCGGCCTGTCGATGGCCTGGCAAGCCGCACACAAGGTGTTCGGCGCCGGGGCCCTCGTGGCCCAGGCATCCGGCATCCTGGCCCTGGCCGTCTTCGTCGCGCTGCTGGCCGGCTACCTGTGCAAGGCCGCGCGCCATCCCGACGCGGTGCTGGCCGAATTCCGCCATCCCGTTTCTGGCAATTTCTTCGGCTCGATCGCAATCGCCACCCTGCTGGTATCCAGCATTGCCGGCCGCTACAGCGCGCCGCTGCAACAACTGCTGTGGACCGTCGGCGCCGTGCTGACCTTCGCGATCGGCTATATCGTCGTGGCCCGCGTCCTGAAAGGCAATGTCGTGGACGCGGACGTGGCGCCACCATGGCTGATCCCCGGCGTCGCCACCCTCGACATCGCCGTGACCGGCGCCACCTTGCCGATGCCCTGGGCGCACGAGGTCAACCTGGCCGGCGCCGCCATCGGCGCCGTGGTGGCGTTGCTGTTCTACACGCTGATCGTGGCGCGCCTGGTGCTGCGCGCGCCACTTCCGCTGGCGGCGACGCCCTCGCTGATGGTGCTGGTGGCGCCGTTCGCAGTGGGCTTCCTGGCCTATGCCAGCTTCAACGGCGTCGACCGCTTCGCCGGACTCCTTTTCTACTTCGCGCTGTTCATCTTCGCCGTGACGGCAGTGCGCGTGTTCCGACCTTCGGTACCGTTCAGCACCGGCTGGTGGGCCATCAGCTTTCCGCTCGCCGCGCTGGCCAGTGCCGCGCTGGTCTATTTGGCAGCGGTGCAGGTCGCCTTCGTCAGCGCGATCGCCGTCGCCATGCTGGCCTTGCTGACGATCGCGATCGCCGTGCTCACGGTGCGCACCCTGCACATCCTGTTCAATGGCACACTGCTGGGTGGATGAATCCACGACCTTGCAAGGGATACCGCAGCGATGAATAGAATTGCGATCCTCGCCTTCCCGGGAGTACAGATGCTCGACGTGGCCGGCCCGGCCGACGTCTTCAGCGAAGCGATGCGCCAGTCCGGCCTGCCCTCCGCCTGCCGGATCGAGGTGCTGGGCACCGTAGCCGGCCCGATCCGGGCCTCGAACGGCATGCGCTTCGTACCCGACGCGACCTTCGACAGCGTAGCGCCGGGAATCGATACGCTGCTGGTGGCGGGCGGGCCGGACATCGATCCGCACGTGGCGCCCGCGTTGCTGGACTGGCTGCGCGCGCAAGCCGGCCAGGTGCGCCGCATCGGTTCGGTCTGCTCGGGCGCCTTCCTGCTCGCCCATGCGGGCATCCTGGACGGCAAGCGCGCCACCACTCACTGGAATTGCTCGGCCAGGCTGGCCCACGGATTTCCCGGCATCGCCGTCGAGCCCGACCGCATCTATGTGCGCGACGGCGCCGTCTACACCTCGGCCGGCATCACCGCCGGCATGGACCTGGCGCTCGCCCTGGTCGAGGAAGACTTCGGGCGCGACATCGCCATGCGCGTGGCGCGCGAGTTCGTCATGTTCCTCAAGCGGCCCGGGGGCCAGTCGCAGTTCAGCACCCACCTGGCGGCCCAGAGCGCTGAAAAGGATGCGATCCGGGGCATCCAGTCGTGGGTACTGGACCATCTCGACCAGGCCCTGACGATCGAGCAACTGGCGCGCGAGGCCGGCATGAGCACCCGTCACTTCGCCCGCATCTTCAAGCAGGAAACGGCGCAGACGCCGGGGGACTTCGTCGACCTGGCGCGTGTGGATGCCGCGCGCCGCCTGCTCGAGGACAGCGAGGTCCCGCTCAAGCGTATCGCCGCGCGCAGCGGCTTCGGCGACACCAGTACCCTGCGCCGCGCCTTCACGCGCCGGCTGGGCGTGTCGCCGCTCGACTACCGGCGGCGCTTTCGTGATCCTGGCGCCCGACTGACCTGACGCAGACACGCATTTCATGCACGCCGCATGCATGCACGAATTAATGTAGACATCTCAATCTAGACAAGCTAATCTAGATTCACATCGAACAAACGAGGTCCTGCAATGCCGCGCACACCCGACGCCCCCAAGCCCACGCCCGCCGAACTCGACCTGTTGCAGGTACTCTGGCCGCTCGGCGCGGCCACCGCCAAGCAGGTGCACGAGGCGATGCTGCCGCAACGTCCCGACGTCACCTATGCCACCGTACTGCGCCTGATGCAGGTCATGCACGGCAAGGGCCTGCTCAGCCGCGACGAAAGCGAACGCTCGCACGTCTACGCCCCGCTGCACGCACGCGACGCCCTGCAGACCAATCTGCTGCAAGACCTGGTGCAGCGCGCCTTTTCCGGCTCGGCCAAGGCGCTGGTGCTGGCCGCGCTCAAGAGCGGTATCTCGAAGAAGGAAAGGGAGGAGATCGAGCAGTTGCTGAAAGGCGGAGACAAGGAATGAATAGCACCCATCTCGTCGCCAGCATCGGCTGGACCCTGATCCACTTTCTCTGGCAAGGCGCATTGATCGGCTGCGCCGTGGCCCTTGCCCTGTTCGTCTTGCGCAAGGCGCGCGCCGAACACCGCTACACCGTGGCCTGCACCGGACTGTTCCTGTGCCTGGCGCTGCCGGCGGCTGGCCTGGTGCTGCGCCTGCAGGATGCCGGCAGCAGCCAGCCTGGCGCCGTCTTCGGCGCAGCGGCCGCGGACCCGATCCTGGCGCAAGGCCTGTTCTGGGACGCCCTGATGCGCGAACACATCATCTGGATCGTGGCGTGCTGGGCCGCCTGCGCGCTGGCGCTGGCGCTGCGCATGGCCCTGGGCCTGGCGTGGATACAGCGCGCCGCGGCGAGCCAGACCGGCAACGCCGCCTGGCAGGCCCGGCTCGACCGGCTGGCCGCGCAGTGCGGTGTCAAGCGGCCGGTGCGCCTGCGGCTGGTCGCAGGATTGGCCAGCCCGGTGACCGCCGGCTGGTGGCGGCCGGTGGTGCTGGTGCCGGCATCCCTGGTGACCGGCATGCCGGCCCACCTGCTGGAGGCGCTGCTGGCGCACGAAGTGGCGCACATCCGGCGTCACGACTACCTGGTCAACCTGGCCCAGAACGTGGTCGAGACGCTGCTCTTCTATCATCCGGCGGTGTGGTGGATGTCGGGGCGCATCCGCGCCGAACGCGAACACATTGCCGACGATATCGCGGCAAGGCAGCTAGGCGAACCGCGGCGCCTGGCCCTGGCCCTTTCCGAACTGGACAAACTCCAGTTCTCAACCCACCACCTGGCCCAAGCGGCCAACGGAGGAAATCTCATGCACCGCATCAAACGATTGATTCGTCCCGATACGCAAGCCCCGAGCTGGAAAGCAGCCGTCCCGGTCATCGGCCTGGCCGTCTTCTGCACCGCCGTCTTCGCCAATGCCCAGCCGGCACGGGCGACGGCGCAGGAAGTCGACCAGGAGGCACTGGTCGATTTCAAGAGCTGCCCGCGACCCAAGTATCCGGAAGCCGACCTCAAAGCCCGTCACCAGGGCACCGTCGACCTGGGCTTCCTGGTCGGCGCCGATGGCAAGATCAAGGAAAACAAGGTCACCAAGTCCAGCGGCCATCCGGGGCTGGACGAGGCGGCGCGCAGCGTGCTGGTGACGTGCAGCTTCAAGCCGGCGCTCGCCAACGGCAAGCCGGTCCAGGCATGGACCAAGGTATCCTACGTCTGGCAGTTACACTAATGGGATGAACGAGCCGCCGGGGACGCCCGGCAGCCCGGATGCCCTGCCGCCACCACTTTCCGATCAAGGCGGCCAACGAAGGAGAAGGAATGTCACGCAACACCCCACTCCCCGGCCACCGTGCACCGCACTGGAAAGCCGCCCTGCCGATACTTGCGCTCGCGCTGCTCGCCGGCTGCGCGCAAACGGCGCCGGTGAATCCGTTCGCCGACATGCCCGACAACGACACCACGTCCCCGGTCATGAACGTCAAATCCTGTCGCCAGCCGGTCTATCCCGAAAGCGCCCTGGCCGCCAAGGTCGAAGGCACGGTCAAGCTCGCCTTCCTGGTGAAAGCGGATGGCACGGTGCGCGAAGCGGTCGTGCGCAAGACCAGCGGCAACGCCACGCTGGATGAAACCGCGCGCGCGGCACTTGCGAAGTGCAGGTTCCAGCCGGGCACCGTGAACGGCGCGCCGAAGGAGCAATGGACCGAGTCGGATCACACCTGGAAGATCGAGGCGACTTGACGCCGCCACGATCGTCGTTCCCGATATGAAAAAGGCGCTGCGATTCTGAACAGAATCCCAGCGCCTTTTTACGAGCGGAGGCGTCTTTCAGACCGCGGACACGTCCAGCTCGCAGCCGGTTGCCGCCACGATCTCGTCACGGCTCACGCCCGGCGCCAGTTCGATGACCTTGAGGCCGGTATCGGTCAGGTCGATCACACCGAGGTCGGTGATGATGCGATCGACCACGCCCACGCCGGTCAGCGGCAGGTCGCATTTTTTCAGGATCTTGTGGCTGGTACTGCCGTCCTTGGCGGTGGCGACGTGTTCCATCACGACCACCACGCGCTTGACGCCGGCGACGAGGTCCATCGCGCCGCCCATGCCCTTCACCATCTTGCCCGGGATCATCCAGTTGGCCAGGTCGCCGTGTTCCGACACCTGCATCGCGCCCAGGATCGCCAGGTTAATCTTGCCGCCGCGGATCATGCCGAAGGAATCGGCCGAGCTGAAGTAGGCGGAACCCGGCAGCGCCGTCACGGTCTGCTTGCCGGCGTTGATCAGGTCGGCGTCGACCTCAGCATCAAGCGGGAACGGGCCGATGCCGAGCAGGCCGTTCTCGGACTGCAGGAAGACCTCGATATCCTTGGGTACATAGTTGGCGACCAGGGTCGGTAACCCAATGCCCAGGTTCACATAGAAGCCGTCCTGCAGCTCCAGGGCCGCGCGCGCGGCCATTTCATCACGAGTCCATGCCATGTTCTTGTCTCCGAATTCGTTGGGTCAGGTGCGCACGGTGCGCTGTTCGATGCGCTTCTCGGGCGTCGGATTGTGGACGATGCGGTGCACGAAGATGCTCGGCAGGTGCACGTGATCGGGATCGATCTCGCCGATCTCGACCAGTTTTTCGACTTCCACGATGCAGACCTTGCCTGCCATGGCGACGTTCGGATTGAAGTTGCGCGCGGTCTTGCGGAACACGAGGTTGCCGGCGCGGTCTGCCATATAGGCCTTGACCAGCGACACATCGGGGAACAGCGCGTGTTCCATCACATAGTGCTCGCCGTTGAATTCGCGGGTTTCTTTACCCTCAGCCACGATGGTGCCGTAGCCGGTCTTGGTGAAGAAGGCCGGGATGCCGGCGCCGCCGGCGCGCAGCTTCTCGGCCAGGGTGCCCTGCGGCGTGAACTCGAGCTCGAGTTCGCCGGCCAGGAACTGGCGCGCGAATTCCTTGTTCTCGCCCACATAGGACGAAATCATCTTCTTGATCTGGCGCGTTTCCAGCAGCTGGCCGAGGCCGAAGCCGTCGACGCCGGCGTTGTTGGAAATGGCGGTCAGTTCCCTGGTGCCGGAATCGCGCAGCGCGGCGATCAGGGCCTCTGGAATGCCGCACAGGCCGAAGCCCCCCACGGCAATGGTCTGGCCGTCTTGGACGATGCCGGCCAGAGCCGAGCGCGCGTCAGGATAAACTTTATTCATACCCGTCCCTTTTATAGGTTAAGCCAAAGCTCTTCTGTACTACTGAGTAGACTCTCAGCATAGAATAGGCGACACCGAAGCACAATACCGTAGAACTACGGCCATCTTCCACACTTACCACCGCGAATGAACACAGCTGTCGATCTACCTCAGATGAACCTGCCTTGCGCCATCGATTACGAGATGATCTTCCAGCACGCGCCGGTCGGCATGTGCGTGTCGGTCGACCGCGTGATCCAGACCTGCAATGGGGCCCTGGCTGCGATGTTCGGCTATGCTGAGGGGCAATTGCAGGGGCAGTCGTTCAGCGTCCTCTATCCAACGATGGACGAGTTCCTGCGCACGGGAGATCGCATCATTCCCATCATGAACGCCAAGGGACGCTATTCGGATGAGCGCATCATGCGCCGCGCCAATGGCGAGCTGTTCTGGTGCCACGTGACCGGGCGCGCGCTCGATCCGCTGGAGCCGCTCGGCGCCGGCGTGTGGACCTTCGAGGACGTGAGCGAGAAGCGTCCGGTCACGGCCGAGCTGACGCCGCGCGAACGCGAAATCGCGGCGTTGTTGGTTGAGGGAAAGACCAGCAAGGTGATTGCGCGCGAGACCGACCTCAGTCCGCGCACGGTGGAGATGCATCGGGCCAGTTTGATGCGCAAATTCGCGGCGTCGACGTCGGTGGAATTGGTGCACAAATTGATCGGGGTCGCGCGATAGGCAGCGTCGCGACTACCATTTCCATTCGACCCATTACGCATAATCGCGACGATTGCTGGGTGAACGCGGTCGACGATAATATCCCTGTTGTTTATGCGTGAACCGCTGCAGCTTATAAACTTGCCCGCAGACAATACTCCCTGATACACTTTCGTGACCAAATAATCACAAAGATCGGGATGTCCTCATGAAAAAGATCAGTCGCCTGCTGGCGGCAGTTTTATCGACAGCGTTTTTTGCCCAAGCCGCACTGGCCGCGCAAATCGGCAATGCTGATGTCATTAAATTGCTCGGTGCAGGAATGCCGGAAGAAGTGGTATTACAGGCCATCGAATCGGGGAACGGCAAGTTCGATACCTCGGCCAATGCACTGATCGCCCTGAAGGCAAAAGGCGCCACGCCAAACATCCTCAAGGCCATTCTCGCAGCCGGTACGCCGGGCCAGAAGGCCTCGCCCACGACCAATGCCAAGGCCTCGTCTTCGTCCTCCTACAATCCCGAAGAAATCACGCTCGTCCTCGACGGTCAATCGAGTACCCTGCAATATATTATTCCCCAAACCCGCACCGCCGCCCGCGCACTCGGGTTTGGCGGCATGGCGACGTATGCGACACTCAGCGGGGAAAAGGCACAGCGCCGCATCGCCGGCAATCCGGAATTTATTGTTTCGGTACCGCGCAATGCGCAGGCAAACAATTACCTGACGCTCGCCAATTTCGCCGTCCGTAAAAATGGAACCCGTGAAGTCATGACCGGCGGCGGTTATATGAGTTATTCGAGCGGCATCAACAAGAGCCGTGTCGTGCCGATTACCACCGAACCATTGGCAGATCAGTCTGCTGCGCGCGAGGGATTCGTCCTGCATAAAATCACGCCAGTTACTCCGATGGCTCAGGGAGAATATGCGCTGGTCTTGTACACGGGTGAAATGCGTACCTCTGGATTCTTCACACAGGCCGCAAACAGCTATTTCGACTTCGGCGTCGACTGATACGTCAGGGCCACCGGCCGCTCTACAATCCGCGCAGGCGCACCGGAGTCAAATCCGGCGCCTGCGCCAGCGGGCTGGAAACGGCGAGCACGCCAAGCAGCTCGCAAGTCTCCAGCGGATACTCGATCGCACTGGGACACCCCAGCTTGAAACGTGCTTCGTGGGCGCACCACATACGGTAGAAAGCAGTGCGGCGCGCCTGCGGGTCCAGGGCTTGCAAGACCGCCACCTCTGCCGCGCCGAAGGCCTGCCCCGCCAGCGCCATCACATCGCGCGCCATATCGAGCCGCTCGATGTCCAACCCAAGTCGCATGCCCCTCCCCGCTGCGCAAGCAACCCAGCGCCCGCTGTGCGAGATGCTGAAACCTGCATCCGGCTCTCCCACCAGCACCGGGGCCTGCCCCGGGCGCTCGTCCAGCACGATGGTATCCGGCTGGCGCTGCAGCAGCCTGCCCAGCGCCACCCGCAGCAGCGCGCGGCCGAGCACGAACTGGCGGCGCCGTTCGGCCCTCACGAAACGCGCGCAGCGGGCACGCTCGGACGGCCCGAGCCAGGCTGCATACGATGCCAGGGCATCGGGTGCGACGTCATGGCTATCCAGCAGCCACACCACCGTGGCAACGGGCGACGGCAGACTGCCCACGGACCTTATTTCGTCTTCACGAAGTCGGCCTTGAGAGCGACGCCGGTCATGATGGCGCCGTCATGGCATTCGAACTCGGTCGTGCTTGAACGCTCGATATTCTTGTAGTTGCTGACGATATTGATCACCGCATTCGCACCCAGCTCCTGGGCCCTTGCCTGCAGGCGCAACATTGCGGACAAGAAGGCCCAGTTGCAGGCGGTGACGGCATCCTTGCCGAAGGAATTCGTTTTCTGGCTGGTCTTGTCCGAGCCGAGACGCGAGCCGATGGCTGGCGTTTTCTGGTCGCCGAAATAGAACTTGATGTTGTCGCCGAGACGGTTGCGCGCATCGTTGGCGTCCAGGGCTGCCTCGATCGGCAGGAAGTGCACGGTATCGCGGGCCGCGGCAGGGAGCGCGGCGGTCAGCATGGCGGCCATGGCGCCGGTCAGGATGAGCTTATTCAAATGCATACTCCTTTTTCTAATGGATTAATAAACACTACCGTTTGAAAATCAGCGACGTGTTAATGCCGCCGAACGCAAAATTATTGGACATCACATAATCGCAGTCGAGCTTGCGTCCCTCGCCGCGGATGTAGTCGAGTTCACCGCATTCAGGATCGACTTCATCCAGGTTGACCGTCGGAGCGAACCAGCCTTCACGCATCATCTCGATGCTCATCCACGCTTCCAGGGCGCCGCAGGCGCCGAGCGTATGCCCCATATAGCTCTTGAGGGAGCTGATCGGCAGCCGCTTGCCGAACAGCGCCGCCGTGGCCTGGCTTTCGGCCAGGTCGCCATGCGCGGTGGCGGTGCCGTGCGCATTGACGTAGCCGATGGCGTCCGGCGCCAGGCCGGCGTCGCGCAAGCTCAGCTCCATCGCGATCTTCATGGTCGCGGCATTCGGCTGGGTGACGTGGGTGCCATCGCTGTTGGTGCCGAATCCCACCAGCTCGGCGTGGATGGTCGCGCCGCGCGCCATGGCATGCTCGCGCTCTTCCAGGATCAGGCAGCCGGCCCCCTCCCCGATCACCAGGCCGTCGCGCGCGCGGTCGAACGGGCGCGGGCTGGTGTGCGGTGCGTCGTTGCGGGTGCTGGTCGCGAACAGGGTGTCGAACACCGCCGCCTCGGTCGCGTCGAGTTCCTCGGCGCCGCCGGCGATCATGGCCAGCTGGCGCCCGCTCTTGATCGCCTCATAGGCATAGCCGATGCCCTGGCTGCCCGAGGTGCAGGCCGACGAGGTGGTAAACACGCGCCCGGTCACGCCGAAGAACACGCCGATATTCACCGGCGCCGTGTGCGCCATCATCTTGATGTAGGTGGTGGCGTTGATGCCGCGCGTGGTGCGCTCTTCCATCATGCGGCCGAAGTCGCCGATCGCGCTCGGGGTGCCGGCCGAGGATCCGAACGACACACCCATCTGGCCACTGGTGAGCAATGGATGATCGAGCAGGCCGGCGTCCTGCAAGGCCAGTTCGCTGGCGCGCGTGGCCAGCAGCGCCACCCGGCCCATGCTGCGGGTGGCCTTGCGGTCGTAGCGCTTGGACAGTTCGAACGGCGCCGCGGGCGCGCCCAACTGCGTGTTGAGCCCTTCGTAGCCGGCCCAGTCTTCCATGCGCACGATCGCATTCCGGTATTCGCCAAGTCGCGCGCGGATCGTCGGCCAATCGTTGCCGAGCGGGCTGATACCGGCCATGCCGGTGACGACGACGCGGCGGTTCATGCCAGCCCCCCGTTCACCGACAGCACCTGGCGCGTCACATAGCCCGCGTCTTCCGACATCAGATAACTCACCGCCGCCGCCACTTCTTCGGGCCGGCCGACACGGCGCGCAGGCACCAGCTTCAGGGCCTCGTCCAGCGGCACCTCGGCGATCATGTCGGTCTCGATCAGGCCCGGCGCCACGCAATTGACGGTGATCTCGCGCTTGGCCAGTTCCAGCGCCAGCGCCTTGGTGGCGCCGATGATGCCGGCCTTGGCCGCGCTGTAATTGACCTGGCCGCGGTTGCCGACCAGGCCCGAGACCGATGCCATGGTGACGATGCGGCCGGGCTTCCTGCGCTGGACCATCGGCATTACCAGCGGGTTGAGCACATTGAAGAAGCCATCCAGGTTGGTGTCCAGCACCAGGTCCCACTCGTCGCCGCTCATGGCCGGAAACGCGGTGTCGCGCGCCACGCCGGCGTTGGCGACCACGCCGTAGTAGCAGCCATGCCGTTCGATGTCGTCCAGCAGGATCGCGGCCGTCGCCTCGCGCTGGGCGATGTCGAACTGCAGCACGCGTCCGGCGCCACCTTGCGCCACGATCCCGGCCAGCACCGCATCGGCGTCGGCACGCCGGTCGCGGCAATGCACGACCACATCGAAGCCGTCGCGCGCTAAGCGCTGCGCGATTGCCTTGCCGATGCCGCGCGACGAACCCGTCACCAGCACAGTTTTCTTGGTACTGCTCATTCGGAACTCCGTTGCAAAAACTCTTCTACATTATCAGGCTGGAACACGGTAATGGTCGCCGTGGCCAGCTCGCCGCCGCCGGCGCCATCCACGATGCGGCACTCGAAGGCCCCCAGGCCGTTCTCGCCCTGCAGCACGCGCTGCACGTGGATGTGCAGCAGGCTGCCTACCGCGAATGCTGGCACCGTGCAGGCATAGCGCCGCGTGCCCAGCAAGAAGCCGACCCGCACCGGCCGGTCAAGCTGTCGCGCCGCATGCCCGGCATGCGCGGCCACGGCCTGCGCCATGTATTCCACGCCAACCCAGGCGCCGACCGCGCCGTCCACGCAGAACATGCTGTCCGCCGTGATGGCCACTTCGGCGCAGAGGTTGTCGTCGGCGGCGGCCAGCAGCCGGCCGAGCAGCGACATCGCGCCGCTGTGCGGCACCAGTTCGCGGATGTCGGGCGCGGTCATGCCGTCCTCCCGAACACCAGCGCCGCGTTCGATCCGCCGAAGGCGAACGAGTTGCTCAGCGCATAGCGGATCGGGCGACCGAGCCGGGCCCCGATCGCCGCCACGTTCAGGACCGGCAGCGCCGGATCCTGCTCGCCATCCCACAGGTGCGGCGGCAGCCGGCCCTCGGGATTATCGTCCTGCATGGCGAGCCAGCAGAACGCCGCTTCGAGGGCGCCGGCGGCGCCCAGCGTATGGCCGGTCAGGGGCTTGGTCGAACTTACCGTCACCTGCGTCCCGAACAGCGCCTCCACCGCGCGCGACTCCATCGCGTCGTTCTGGACGGTGGCGGTGCCGTGCAGGTTGATGTAGTCGACCTGCGCGGCATCCAGGCCGGCGCGCAGCAAAGCTTCGCGCATCGCGATGCGCGCGCCGCCGCCCTCCGGGTCGGGCGCCGAGATATGGTGGCCATCGGACGATTCGCCCCAGCCGCACAGCGCCACCGGCGCCGGTACATGGCTCATCAGGAACAGCGCCGCCGCTTCGCCCAGGTTGATGCCGTTGCGGCGCGCGCTGAGCGGGTTGCAGCGCGCGCTGCTGACCGACTCCAGCGCCGAGAAACCGGCCACCGTGAAACCGCACAGGGTATCGACGCCGCCGGTGACGACCGCGTCGCACAAGCCCATGCGAATCAGGCGCGCGGCGCTGGCCATGGCCTTGGCGCTCGACGAGCAGGCGCTCGAATGCACGTAGGCGGGGCCGCCCACGCCCAGTTCGAGCGCCAGCGCCTCGGCGCACGAGCCCATTTCCTGCTGGCCGTAATGGAAGCCGGCCGGCAGTTCGCCACTGCCCTGCTCCGGGGCCAGCGCTGCCTCCGCCTCGCCCACTCCAGAGGTGCTGGTGCCGATGACGATGCCGACCCGGGCCGCGCCATGGCGCGCGATGGCCGCGTCGACGGCGGGACGGATCTGCGCCAGCGCGGCCAGCGCCAGCGCGTTATTGCGGCTGCGCAGCCGCAGCGGCAGGTGCGACAGGTCGGGCAGTCCCGCGCCCACCTGGCCCACCGGCAGCATGCGCCCCGGCGAAAATTGATCGGACAGCGTCAGGCCGCTGGCCGCGACATGCAGCAGGCGGCGCGCGACCGTTGCGCGGTCGGCGCCGAGTGCGCACAGGATCGCGCATTCATTGAGATACACAGTCGGTTTGCCCATGGCCTCGTTCATTCGGGAGCCGACACCACGGTCAGCCGGTATTTATAACGCACATTATCCAGCACCGCGGTTCCCGTCCAGCGCGGCATGCCGCTGTAGTCGATGGTCGCGACCAGTTCACCTTCGCGGCGCAGCGTCCGACGCAGCCCCTGGTCCTCGATCGTCCAGCCAGGCGGCAAGGCGCGCGCGATCTCGGCCAGCGGCCACAAGGTCAGTTGCAGGTCTTCCAGCACGTCGGCAGCGCGCACCTGGGACGGCAGCATCGGATGGCGCCATTCGGTCAGCTCCTTGCCGTCGAATTCCAGGCTCAGCACGCGCAGGCCCAGGGCCAGGCCGACCAGGCTCACGCGCTGCGGGTCGACCTCGAGCGCCGCCACCAGGTCGTTGGTGCTGCCGCCACGTTCGACCGTCAATTGCTGCTGCACGCTGATGGTCTCGCCCAGCGCGTCGGGCGCCAGGCGCAGGCCCAGGCGGGCCGGGGCTGGCGGCTGGGTGGCGCAGGCCGCCAGCAGCAAGGCGCACATGCAGGGCGCCAGGCGCGCAGTAAGAGACTCAGTGAGGCGGCGCATGGTTCGCTTCCTTGGTAATCGCAAAACAGGGGGCCAGCAGCCAGACCAGGGCGGCCCCGGCCAGCATGGTCAGGCCAAAGGCCCGCAGCGCCGGGGTGCCGCTCAGGGCCAGCAGGCCGAATGACAGGATGGTGCTGGCGGCCGACAGCCCGACTGCGAGCCAGGGGGCGTCGTCGCCCTCGGTGTCTTCTTGCATGAAGATGCCGTAGTCGACGCCCACGCCGAGCAGCAGCATCAGCGCCAGCACGTGGAACAGCTGCAGGTGCTGGCCGCTGAAGCCGAGCAGCGCCACGGCCAGTACGCTGGCCACGGCAGTCGGCGCCAGGACCCGCCAGGTGCGGCCGCGGTAGCGAGGGAACAGCACCGCGAACACCACCGCGTAGGCGCCCAGCACCACCCAGCCCATGGTGGCGCGGTAGCTGCCCAGCACCGCCGAGATGCCGCCGACCTTGTCGACCCACTGCACGCCATCGAGGCCGTCGGCGGCGATGGCCAGCACCGGCAGCGACGCATACTGCAGGCCGCGCAGGGCCACGATGCTGGCGTGCACCGTGCGGCCGCGGTCGTCGATGCCTCCCAGCCACAGGTGGCGCCACGGCTCGGCCGCGGGTGTGCGCATGAAGTCGTCGACCAGCATCGGCCGCGCCTGCGCGCGCAGGTGGGCTGCGCTGTCCGCGACCCACTGCCGGTCTTCGTCGATCTCGCTTGCCAGCAGCGCCAGCGGCCCGTCCGCGCGCAGCAGCTTGTCCTCTACCAGCGCCAGGCGTTCGGCCTGGGCGCGGGCCGACGGCACCCAGTTCGACAAGGCCTGGTAGCCAGCGATATGGCCTTGCGCGATCAAGGGGTCGAGCCGGCGCTTGAGCGCCTCCTCGCGCTGCAGCACCTGCTCGCCCGAGTCACCCCGCACCAGGAAGTACTGGACCGGGCTCGGCGCGTCGAGCAGTTTGCCCAGCTTGATCTGGTCCTGGATCAGCGCGGGCGGCGACGATTGCAGCGAGCGGATGTCGTCGTTGGTGGTCAGCTGCGACCAGCCGCCGGCGGCGACCACGGCCAGCGCCAGCACCAGGGCAATGGCGGCCGGCGTGCGCGTCAAACGCGGCCAGTTTCTCACCAGGCCGCGATAGCGCTGCGCCAGCCAGCCGGCCTTCAGCGTACTGCTGGAAATCAGCCCAGGGAACCAGCACACCACGGTCAACCACGCAAACACCAGGCCCAGCGCCGAGAACACCGCCATATGGCGCAGGCCCGGGAACGGCGTGAGCGCCAGGCCCAGGTAGCCGATCACCGCCGCCAGCAGGGTCAGGCCCAGGCCGGGCAACAGGCGCCGCAATAGCGCCGGCGAGTCGAGGCCAGGGTCGGCGCGCAGGCGATGGCACAGGAAATAGATGCCGTAGTCCTGGGCCACGCCGATCAGGCTGGCCCCGAACACCAGCGTCAACAGGTGGATTTGCCCGAACAGCAACCAGCACACCGACAGCGCCCCGAGGAAGCCGACGCCGATCGCCAGCAGGGTCAGGCCGATCGGCCTGAGCGAGCGGAAGGTAAGCCAGGTAAGCAGGACGATACCCACCAGCGAACCGACGCCGATGGTGTGGATCTCGCGGCTGGCCTGGCGGCCGGCGGCGGCGGCATGCAGCACCACGCCGGCGGTGATGACCTCGGCGTCGGGCGCTGCTCCTCGCGCGGCGGCCCTGGCCTGTTCCAGCAGCGGCACTACGGCGTCCTGGGCGCCGAGCGAGAACGCCGACTGTTTCAAGGTATAGGTGAGCAGCACGTACTCGCGCCCCTCTCCCCCCTCTTCGGCCACGAACAGGCGGCCATCGCGCGGACGCACCGGCGTTTCGCCGGCGCGCTCCTGGGCCCAGCCCGCGAACAGGCCGAACGGATCGTCGCGGAAAGCCCCCAGCTTCGGTCCCGAGAAAGCGTTGTACAGGCGCGCCAGCGCCGCGTCGGCCCAGAACCGCGCCGGCTCCTCGCGCAGCTGGCGTTGCTGGGCGGCGCCGACCAGCAGCGTGGCATGCGGCTGCAGGCTGGCGAGCCAGCCAGCCTGGGTGTCGTCGCCCATCGCGTCGAACGCGATCAGGCCGGCGTGCGGCGCCAGCACCGCACGATAGGCGTCGGCCGCCTGCCCGGCCGTGCTCCACTCGCTGGCCCCGACCAGCGCCACCACCCGCTGCTGCGCGCTGTCGACCATATGGGTGAACGACTGCTCCAGCACCGGGTCGCGCTTTTCGAGCGGGAGCAAGGCCAGGATGTCGGTATCGGGCGCGATGCGCTGGTCCAGCCACAGCCAGGCGTTATACCCGACCAGGAGGCAGACGACGAAAGCCCAGGCCAGCGCCAGGCGGCGTTGGACGGTCAAAGCTGGGCCGCCTCTTCAGGCAAGACCGCGCCGGGGCCGGTCTTGATATCCGAGAACACGATCTCGGTGCGGTCGCCACTCTCCTCGACCATCTGGATGCTGCGCACATAGGCGCCGCCTTCGAGCGAGATCGCCCCGACCGCGCGCGCCAGCGCCGCACTCTTCGCCTTGAGCGCGACCTTCCAGCGCTCGCCGTCGACGCTGCCGTCGACCTCGAACAGGCTGTCGAGCTGCCCGAGGTCGCCGGCCAGCAGCGAGAACAGCACGCCGTTGATCATGCGCACGGTGGGCTCCTGGCTCGCTTCCAGCCGCATCGCGACGCGGTCGCCCTGCAGGTGGACGATCTCGTCGCGCTTCAGGCGCAGCGTGTTCGGGAACGGCTTGAGGGTGCGCCACAGCACGCCCTTGCCGGCCACCACGCAGAACCTGCCCTGGGAGGCGAGCGGCTTCTTCATGCCGGCCAGGCGCTTGACCTGGTCGAAGCGGCCGCACAGCTGGTCGGGCTTGGCCAGCATGGCCTGGATCTGCGCGACCGGCGCGGCGGCGTGGGCGCTGGCCGCGCCAAACAGGAGGGCGGCGATGGCGAGGATGTGTTTCATGGTGCTGCTACTCCCAACTTCTCGAAAAGGATGGCGGGCGACGCGAAGCACATCTCGCCGCTCTTGATGTCGACCGCGACCTGGGTGGTGGTGGCGCGGTTCAGGCGCTTGCCGCTGGCCGCGTCCTGGACCAGGTAATCGATGCGCAGCCGGTTCTCCCATTCCACGATCTCGGCACGCAGCAGCAGGCGCTGGCCGAACACGGCCGGGCCGGCATAGCGCAGGTTCATCTCGATGATCGGCCACATATAGCCCGAGTCGCGCATCTGCTCGTAGTTGTAGCCGATCTTGTCGAACAGCGCGCAGCGCGCCACCTCGAGATATTTGACGTAGTTGCCGTGCCAGACGATCTGCATCGGATCCAGGTCGAAGAACTGTACCTGCACCTCGACTTCGGCCCACCAGCGCGCCGCCGCCTTCGCCTTACGCATACAGGCTCCAGGCCTGGCCGCGAATGCGCTCCAGCAGCACGTGCAGGTCGGGATCGAGGCGGCGGTCTTCCAGCACCGGCGCCACGTCCTCGCCCAGCAGCTCGAGCATGCGCGCCAGCGGCGCCGGCAAGACACGCGCCGGGTCGAGGCGCTGGCGCAGCCAGGCGCCCTGGCGCACGGTGATCAAGAGCGCCGCCGCGACCTGTTCGGTCAGTTCCAGCACGCGCAGGCAGTCGCGCGCGGCGATCGTGCCCATGCTGACCTTGTCCTGGTTATGGCATTCGGTCGAGCGCGAAAACACCGAGGCCGGCATGGTCAGCTTGAGCGCTTCGGCGGTCCAGGCCGAGGCGCTGATCTGCAAGGCCTTGAGGCCGTGGCTGATGGCGGCGCGCTCGCCCTGCATGCCCGACAGGTTGGCCGGCAGGCCGGCGTTGTAGCGGGCGTCGACCAGCAAGGCCATCTGGCGGTCCAGCAGGTCGGCCAGGTTGGCCACCGCGTTCTTCATGCCGTCCATCGCGAAGGCGATATGGCCGCCGTAGAAGTGGCCGCCATGCAGCACGCGCTCGCCCTCGGCGTCGATGATCGGATTGTCGTTCGCGCTATTGAGCTCGTTCTCGATCGCGCTGCGGAAGAACGGCAAGGCGTCGGCCAGCACCCCGATCACGTGCGGCGCGCAGCGGATCGAATACCGGTCTTGCAGGCGCTTGCCGTTGCGTTCGCGCTGGCCGGCGTACTCCAGGTCCTGGCGCAGCCAGGCCGCCACGCCCTGCATGCCGGCATGCGGCTTGACCGAGAACAGGGTCTCGTCGAAGTGATGGTCGTTGCCGTCCAGCGCGAACGAGGCCATGGCCGTGATGCGCGTCGTCAGGCGCGTCAGGTACTCGGCGCGCTCGAAGGCCAGGCAGGCCAGGCCCGTCATGACGGCGGTGCCGTTCATGATCGCCAGCCCTTCCTTCGGCCGCAGGCGCAGCGGTTCGATCCCGGCGTCGTGCAGCGCCTGCGCGGCCGGAAGCTGGACGCCGTCGCGCAGCACTTCGCGCTCGCCGCACAGCACCGCCGCGAGGTAGGACAGCGGCGTCAGGTCGCCGCTGGCGCCGACCGAGCCTTCGCTCGGGATCAGGGGCAGCAGGCCGGCATCGAACAGGCGCACGACCTGCTCCAGCAGGCCGACGCTCACGCCCGAATAGCCCTTCGACAGCGACGCCAGCCGGGCCGCCATCACGGCGCGGGTCTGCGCCGGCGTGAGAAAACTGCCCAGTCCGCAGCCGTGGTAGGTATACAAATGGTGCGGCAGCTCGGCTACCAGCGACAGCGGCACCGGCACCGTGCACGAGTCGCCATAGCCGGTGGTCACGCCATAGATGGTGCCATCCTCGCGCAGCAGGCGGTCGAGGAAATCGGCGCCACGGGCGATCGCCGCGCGAAATGCCGGATCGTCCGACAAGACAGGCCGCGCCGCGCCGCGCGCGATCGCCGTCACGTCATCCAGCGTCAGGCGCTCGCGATCGAAGCGCACGGTGCGCGCAGGCACGTTGAGGTCATTCAGATGCATCAGGACGTTCCGATCCGGGTTGTTGCCAAAAGTCGTAGAAGTTGAACCACTCGAGGGGGGCGCGCCGCACATGGCGTTCGAGCCGCGCCGCGTAATCGGCGGCCAGCTCGCCCAGCGCCCGTTCGCGCGCCGCGCGCGGCAGGTTCACGCGCTCGCGCAGGCATTCGAAATGCAGCTCGTGGCGCGCGCCCTGGCGCACCGCGAACATGGTGTAGATAGGACAGCCGAGTACCGAGGCCATCACGTAGGGGCCGATCGGGAAAGCCGCTTGCCGGCCCAGGAAAGGCGCCATCGCCACGCGCGGCGCGGCCGACACCGGCACCCGGTCGCCCGCGATCACCACGAACTCGCCGCCTTCGATGCGCTCGGACAGCTGCATCGCCATCGCCGGCGTCATCTCGGTCACCTGCATCAGGTTCAGCTGGCTGCGCGGATCGAGCCTGGCCAGCATGGCGTTGAAGGCCTGGGCATGGCGCGTGTGCACCAGTACCGTCACCTTCAGCCCCGGCGTGCGCAGCGACAGCGCCCGGCACAGGTCGAGGTTGCCCAGGTGGGCGCATACCAGCAGCGCCCCGCGGCGCGTCTCGATCATCTCCAGCAGCGGTTCGGCGCCGTGCAGCGACACCCTGGAAAAGTCGAACAGGCCGCCCCACAGCAGCATCTTGTCGAGGATAGCCTCGGCGAAAGCGCCGAAGTGGCGCAGCACGCCGGCCAAGCCGTGCGGCGCGCCGACCCGCGCCAGGTAGGCGCTGGAGGCGCGGCGCGCGCGGCCCTGGGTCGCGACGTACCACAGCAGCACCGGATACAGCGCCAGCCGGAAAGGCCAGCGCCCGAACACGCGGCAGATCCAGAACAGCAGGCGCATGCCGCCCACGAAGCTGGCTTCGTTGATGGCGGCCCAGTGGCGCGTCTCGGCGGCGTGCTTCAGTTGCGCCATGAGCGAGCCAGCAGGCGAGGAATACGCGGCAGCATGCCGAAGAACAGCGCCACGTGCAGGCGGGTGATCAGGACGTTGTCGGCCCAGGCCTTGAAGTGCGAGACGCCGTCGTCGGGATAGCCGACCCGGGTCGGCAGGTTCACCACCGCCAGGCCGTCCCAGTACAGGCGCACCAGGATTTCGATATCGAAATTCATGCGCAGGCCGAGCCTGCGGCGCGCCGCCAGCGCCGCCACCGGCGCCAGGGGATAGACCCGGAAGCCGCACATCGAATCGCGGATCGCCAGCGACAGCGTGTTGATCCAGACCCAGACATGGGTCAGATAACGCGCGTACAGGCGCAGCGCCGGCACCGATTCGTCGTACACCGGGCAACCCGCGATCACTGCCTGCGGCGCCGCGCGCGCCGCGTCGAGAAAGCGCGGGATGTCGCCGACGCTGTGCTGGCCGTCGGCATCGACCTGCAGCACGTGGCTGTAGCCGTCGCGGCCCGCGCGTGCGAAGCCGGTCAGCACTGCCCCTCCCTTGCCCTGGTTGACGGCATGGCGCTCCAGCACCACCTGGCCCGGATAGTCCGCCACCAGCGCGTCGAGCACGGCGGCGCAGGACGGCGAACTGCCGTCGTCGACCAGGATGCATGGCAGGCCGTGCTGCGCCACCTGCGCCACGACCTTGCCGATCGCGTGCTCGTGGTTGTACACCGGGATGACGACGCAGGGATCGAACATCGGCTTTACTCCGCCCTGGCGAAACGCAGCAGCGTGTGGCAGTAGCCGATGCCGTCGCGCGCCGTCAGGAGGGTCAGGCCGGCCTCGCGCGCCAGCCGGATGTAGTCCTCGCTCTCGTAGACCTTGCTGTTGCCGCTGGCCAGGACATTGAAGTAAGGCGAGGTATTGATCAGGCAGTAGGAGGCGATATCGTAGCGCTGGCGGTCCCAGAAGGTGTCGAGCACCAGCACCTGGCCGCGTGGGCCAAGCGCAGCGGCTACGCGCCGGAAGATGCTGCCGATCGCGCCTTCGGAGAAGCAGCTCAGGAATTGGCTCATCCAGATCAGGTCCATGTCGCCCGGCAGCGCCAACGCGTCGTCCAGCAGGTCGGTCGGATGCAGCGACGCGCGTTCGCGCAGGCCGGCCTCGACCAGCCTGGTGTCGGCCACGGCCAGCTGCCCCGGCAGGTCGACCAGGTGCAGCGCCACCGACTTGTCGTGGGCCAGGGCGGCCAGCGTGAACTTGCCGGTGTTGGCGCCGATGTCCATCAGGCGCCGCGGCGCGGTCGCGAACACATCGGGCATGATCTCGGGGAACGAGGTATCCGAGTAATAGTGGTCGAAGGCTAGCCAGCTGCTGCGCGCCGGTTCCGGCAACTGCGACAGGCCCTGGTACAGGGTCGGCCAATCGCCGAACACCTTCAGGCCCAGCGGCTTCTCGGCATCGAGCGCGTGCTCGAGGTCGAACATCGCCTGGTAGCAGACGTCATGGTTGAAATCGATGTTGACCTGGGTAATCGGGTCGGTCAGCACCACGAAGCCGGCCTTGTCGAGCGCATAGCGGCCGTCGTCGATCAGCACCACGCCGGCCGACAGGCAGGTTTCCAACACTACCTTGAGCACGTACGGCGTCCAGCCGCCGCTCGCCGCCAGCTCCTCGACCGACAGGCCGGTATCGCCGGCGTCGGCGATCGCCTGCAGCATGCCGCGCTTCCATGCATAGCGTACGCACTGGAACACGACCGGGCCATACGCGATCTTTTGCGCTTCGAAGCGGGCGTCGAAGGCGCGCTGGCCCTCTGGCGAGAATTTTTTGTTCAACATGCGGGTTCAGCTTTCCAACAGGATGCGGCCGCTGGCATGGGCGCCGGCGTCCGAGAAATAACGGAAATTCAGGCTGCCCTTGGCCGCGTCGTGCAGCAGCTCGAGCTGCACCGGGTGGCCCGGGCGGATCATCTGCTGGAACTTGAGCGCGTTGATGCCCTTGAAGGCGCCCGCCAGGCCGAGGTAATGGCGTCCGTAATGGATGGCCCAGTCCACCTGCACCACGCCCGGCAGCACCGGCGCCACCGAAAAGTGACCGTCGAAATACAGCAGGTCGGCCGGCACCACGAGTTCGAGCAGCGCCCGGCCCGCTGCCGTGTCGAGCACGCGCAGCGCCGGGAAACGCGGACGTCCAGCGCGCGGCGCTTCCAGCAATGCCAGCAACTGCGACTGCGGCGTCTTGCCCTGGGCATTGACCGGCCAGGCGTCCAGGTAGCGCCAGCGACGCGGCAGCGCCACCGCTTCGACCACCGGCGCCAATGCTGCGCGCAGGCGCGCGTTCAGCGCCGGCTTGCCGCCCTGTTCCAGCAACGCATTCCCCTCTTCGCTCGGCAGCACGAAGGCCGCCAGCGACTGGCGCGCGCCGTCCGGCACGCACAGCACCCGGGCTTCGCGCACCAGACCGGTGTTCGACAAGGCCGCTTCGATGGCATCGAGCGAGACGCGCTTTTCCTCGATCTTCACGATCCGGTCGGCGCGGCCGCGCAATACGAAGCGATCATCGGCTCGCGGTTCGACGCGATCGGCAAGCGCGAGCCAGCCATCCGGGGCGGCAAACGGCGACGCCACTTCGAGCGCGCCCGATCCGTCGAGACGCCAGCGCACGCCGGGCAACGGGGTCCACTCCTCGCCTGCATCACGCCGGCGCCAGGCCACGCCGCCGCTTTCCGAGCTGCCGTAGACTTCGACCGGCGCCTTGCCGAGCAGGTCGGCCGCATGCCTGGACGCGGCCTGCTCGAGCATGCCGCCCGACGAAAACACAGTGCGCAGCATGCGCGCGGCGCCGCTCCAGTCGAGGTGCGCGGGCAAGCGCTTCAGGTGGGCCGGGCTGGCCAGCAAAATGCAGGGACGCGCCGCCAGCGCTGGCGCCAGCGCTTCCGGAAACTCGTGGCGCGCCGCGTGGATCGGACGCCCCGCAGCCAGCGGCCACAGGATACGGAACAGCAAACCGTAGATGTGCTGGTGCGAGACGGTGGCGATCACGTCCGCATCGCCGAGCACCGCGCCGAACTGCGTCTCGAGCGCCGCGACTTCGCTGGTAAGCTGCGACAGCCGTTTGGGGATCGGCGTCGGCACGCCGGTGCTGCCCGAGGTGTACACCACCATGGCTGCGAAGTCGTCGGCCGGCGCGCGCCAAACGCCATCCCACGCCTCGCCCGGCAGCGGCGCGCCTGGTGCATGCTGCGCCGGGAACTCGCCCCAGAAGGCGTCGACCCTGCCGGCAAGCGCCGCGCAACTGGCCGGCAAGGTGTCGGCCACCAGCCAGACCGTCTTGCGGCTCGCCCAGGCGCCAAGCAGGGCGGCGGAAAATTCGAGGCTGTCCTCGATGAACAGCGCCACCTGCGTGGCCGGGCTGCGCCGGCCGCAGGCCGCCCAGGCGCCGGCGCGCGCGAGAAATTCGGCATGGGTGACTGGCGCGCCGTCGCGCCAGCCGGCCACCTCTCCCGCCGGGCGGGTGGCAAGTCGATCGAACAAATCACGCATGGTGCAGGCGCTTGAAGCGCATGCGCAGCAGGTATTCCCCGCCGAACATCGCTCCCATCAGGAGATAGGCGATCACGCCGTTATACAGGGACCAGACGGCCTCGGAGGCGAACAAGGCGGTGCCGAGCGCAATTGCGCCGTTGACGATGAAGAACAGGCACCAGGCCTGGGTCACGCGCCGCGTATAGCGCACCGCGGCCGGCGGCAGCGCCGGCTCGCGCAGGCGCGCCAGCCGTTCGATCATGGACGGTCCCGACACCAGCGTCGCGCCGAATGCGGCCAGCATGGCCGCGTTGACCAGCACCGGATACAGCTTGAGCGGCAGCACCGCGTTCGACGCGATGGCGACGGCCACCAGCAGCAGCGCCCCGGCCGCGCTCCAGCGCGCGGCCTGGTTCAGCCTGAGCGTGGGCAGGCGCGTGGCGACCGTCAGCAACAGCAGCGCCGCCAGCCAGCGCGGCTCGATGCGGTCGTGGCCGAACCAGATCGCCAGCGGATAGACCAGCGTCAGCGCGGCCGCCAGGACATTCCAGATCATGCGTTCAAGCCGCTTGCGCCTGCGCTTCGGCCTGCTGGTCGGACTTCGATTCGCCCAGCGCGACCAGCGCATTGACCACGTCCTCGATGGTGCGGATGGTCTTGAACACCTCGGGCTGCAGGCGCTTGCCGGTCATCTGCTTGAGCTTGACCGCCAGGTCGACCGCGTCGATGCTGTCGATGTCCAGGTCGGCGTACAGGTTCGAGGCTGGCGTGAGCGAAGCGCGTTCCAGTTCGAACATCTCGGCGAGCAGGTCGGCGACCCAGGTGAACAGTTCATCGCGGTTCATGTCTTCAATGCGTACCATGGGGTTCTCCTACTTCTTGCGGTTGGCTTCGATCATCGATGCCAGCGCGCGCACCGAAGCGAAATGACGGCGCGTCTCTTGCGACTCGGCCGACAGGGTGATGCCGTAGCGCTTCTGCAGCGCCACGCCGATTTCCAGCGCATCGATCGAATCGAGGCCCAGGCCTTCGACGAACAGCGGCGCCTCGCTGTCGATATCCTCGGGCGCGATGTCCTCGAGCTGGAGGACGTCGACGATCAGTGCTTTCACTTCCTGTTCAAGCATGTTGCTGGCCTTCTTTCACAAAAAACTGTTGGAGGTATGCGGTGAGGCGGCGTGCCGCCACCACCTCGGGCACATCGTCGTGGCGGAATACCTCCACCGCGATATCGTCCTTGACGTCGATGCGAAACCGGGCCTGGCGCGGCGGCACATGCCACCACTTGTCGCCCTTGCCCAAGGTGGGCGGATCGCACCGGATCACGACCGGCGTCACCGCGCGCATGCCGCGCACCGCGATATTGGCCGCGCCGCGCTTGAGCGTCGCGGCGCCGCCGGGCGGGGTGCGCGTGCCTTCGGGGAACACGATCAGGTTGCCGCCGGCCCGCAGCGAGGCGATGCAATCCTCGACCAGCTCGGGGCCGCGGTCGTTGCAGATGTAGCCGGCGGCGCGGATCGGTCCGCGCATGAACGGGTTGCCCGACAGCGCACTCTTGACGATGCAATCGGCATTGCGCACGAAGGCGATCAGGAACACGGTGTCGATCAGGGTCGGATGGTTGGCCAGGATCAGCTGGCCCTGGCGTTCGAGCTTGTCCAGGCCGCGCACTTCGTAGCGCAGCACGCCCAGCAAGTGCATGACGCCCACGAAAGCCCGGAAACTCAGGCGCACCGCGCTGCGCGCCGCACGCTGGCGCGCAGCGGGAGCGCGCACGCATAGCGACAGCAGCGGAAACACCACGACCCGCAAGACCAATCCACCGATGCCGAACAATGCGAAGCAGAGGCCGGTGGCGAACACGCGCCAGACGCGCCCTGCCCTAGTCAGCATCGCGGCTCCAGGTCCAGCGCTTGCCCAGCGCGTCGCGCACCAGCGCGGCGTCGGCGCCGAGCTGGAAGCGCAATACCTCGAGCCCTCCCGGCATGGGCGCCGGCATGGCGTCAACCCCGGCTTGCCAGGAAAGTCGCATCGGCTGCGCAGCGGCCGGGACCATCGCCCAGGCGAAGGCGAACGGCTGCTCGGCGCAATCCTCGAATGCTTCGTACGGAGCCGGCAGCGGCATGTCGCAGGCCACCAGCAAGACCATCGGCGCGCCGTCGGCAAGCTGGCCGCAGGCTTCGATCACGGCATGTTCGAGCGTCGCGCCGCCTGCGGCCAGGGCCACATGGTTGGCGCGGTCGGCGCGTGCGATCGAGAACAGGCCGGCGCTGGCGTTATGCACGGCCAGGCCGAAGGCGGTCGGGGACAGGGGCTCGCCGCGCGCCAGGTCGCGCAGCAATGCGATCGAACGCTCCACCTCGCCGTGCCGCGAGCAAAAGACAGTCGGCACATCGGCGTCCTGGCCGATGCACTCGTAGGCAACCTCGAGCGCCATACGGCCCAGGAAGCCGGCGCGGCGCCGCAGCATGGCAGGCATTGCCGCCACTTTCGGTTCGGGGCCGGCCATCAATGGCCATGGCTCGCGCGCCCAGTCTGCCCACTGCGTGCGTGTCGCCATGCCTGGAGCCCATGCCGCGTGCCGCGCGATGGAGAAAACGACCTCATTCTCGAACATAAACTGCCAACAGTGGGGAATGGACGCGCGCAACGAAGCGCGCAGAAACTGAGCCCGATTATAATCGTTCAGTTTCTGCGTAGGAACTGTCTGACATGGCTACAAGCTCGTTTTGCAACAGTGTGTACTGTTTTTGTCACGAAATGTAGTTCCGGGAAGAACCTGATTTTGCCATAAGGAACGAGGTGTAAAACTCTCGAAATATCACGCCGCAGGGCGCGACCAGATCAGGCTTCTGGCAATTGGGCCCGCAACACGTCGGGCAAGGGCGCCGACTTGCCCAGCCTGAAATCGACCCACACCACCTTGGCCATGCCCTCGGCGTGCAGATCCCCCGCCTCGCCCAGCCCGTTCACCAGCCGGATCTCGTGCGACACCTCGACGCTCGAGCGTCCCGGCGGCGATACGAAGGTCGTCACCTCGATCTCGCCCGGATAGGTCAACTGCTTGATGAAATTCATCGAGGCATTGACGATCACCGGCCCTTCGCCGCGCGCATCCGGCAGGCCGCCGACCTGCTCCAGCCAGGCGATGCGGGCCGATTCGATGTAACGGAAATAATTCGTATTGTTGACATGCCCCATGGCGTCCATATCGCCCCAGCGGATCGGCATGCGCAGGGTGTGCACCAGCTTCTTGCTACTCATTACTGTCTCTGCTTCCAAATGATTACTGCGCCGTCATCCCGTCATCGGCCGTGATGATGGCGCCATTGATGAAATGGGCTTCTTCCGCCGCCAGCAGCAAGAGCAGCCCATCGAGGTCTTCCGGCTTTCCCGGACGCTTGCGCGGCAGCATCTCGATCAGCTTGCGGCCCGGTTCGGTGTCGAAATAATCCTCGTTCGAATCGGTGGCGATATAGCCGGGGCAAATCGCATTGACGTTGATCCCGTACTTGCCCCACTCCACCGCCATCGCCTTGGTCATCTGCACCACGCCGGCCTTGCTCATGCAATACACGCCGATCTGCGGCAAGACGCGCAAGCCGGCCACCGAGGCGATATTGACGATGCGGTGCTGCTTGCGCGGGTCGCCCTTGGCGCGCGCGATCATGCGCTTGGCGGTCTGCTGGGCCATGAAGAAGGCGCCGCGCAGATTGGTGTCCATGATGTAGCCATAGTCGTCCTCGCCCACGTCCAGCAGGCGCTGGGTGGTCGAGACGCCGGAATTGTTCACCAGGATATCGATCGGCCCGGCCTCGGTCTCGGCATGCGCGATGGCCGCCTTGATGCTGCCCAGGTCGGTGACGTCGAGGCGCACCACATGGGCCGCGCCGCCGTCGGCCTCGATCTCGGCCCGTAATTCCTTGAGCCGCTCGACCCGGCGCGAGGCCAGCACGACCTGGGCCCCGGCCCCGGCCAGCGCTTTCGCGAAACGCGCACCGAGCCCGCTCGACGCACCGGTAACCATCGCAATCTTTCCTTCGAAATTGACTTCAATTCCCACGTCGGCTCCCCAGGTGCTGTCGCGCCAGCTAGTTGCGAAAGCATAATGATCCCACAAATGACGGGTATTAGATTGCCTCATCTAATATTGCCTTTACAATGGCGCGCAAGTTGCATTCGACAGTAAAAACCCGCACACTCGTGCTATTTTCTAGATGGCCTCACCGAGGGCTTACAAAAAACCATGACAGAGACAAACAATCTTCTCGAACAATACGGACCGCGCGAAGCCATGGAATACGACGTCGTGATCGTCGGCGGTGGCCCAGCCGGCCTGTCCGCGGCGATCCGGCTCAAGCAGCTCGCAGGGGAGAAAGGCCAGGAAGTATCGGTCTGCGTCCTGGAAAAAGGCGGCGAGCTCGGCGCTCACATCCTGTCCGGCGCGGTAATGGATCCGCGCGCGCTCAATGAACTGATCCCTGACTGGAAGGAAAAAGGCGCACCGTTGAACACGGTCGTCACCGAAGACCGGGTCATGTTCCTGACCGAGACCAAATCGATCTCGACCCCGGTATTCGCCATTCCGCCGGCCCTGAAAAACCACGGCAACTACATCGTCTCGCTGGCCAATGTCGTGCGCTGGCTGGGCCAGCAGGCGGAAAGCCTGGGCGTGGAAATCTTCCCCGGCTTCCCGGCTGCCGAAATCCTGTATAACGAGGACGGTTCGGTCAAGGGCGTGGCCACCGGCAATATGGGTGTCAATCGCGAAGGCGAGCCCGGCGCCGACTTCCAGCTCGGCATGGAATTGCACGCCAAATACACCTTCTTTGCCGAAGGCTCGCGTGGCCACCTGGGCCGCCAGCTGATGGCGAAATATGACCTGACCAAGGGCAAGGATCCGCAGACCTACGGCATCGGCATCAAGGAATTGTGGGAAATCGATCCGGCCAAGCACCAGCCTGGCCTGGTGATCCACACGGCCGGCTGGCCGCTGCCGAACGACACCTATGGTGGATCGTTCCTGTACCACCTCGAAAACAACCTGGTCGCGGTCGGCTACGTGGTGGGCCTGTCCTACCAGAACCCCTATCTGTCGCCGTACGAGGAATTCCAGCGCTATAAAACTCACCCGGACATCCGCGGCTTCTTCGAGGGCGGCAAGCGCATCTCGTATGGCGCGCGCGCCATCACCGCGGGGGGGTTGCAGTCCTTGCCCAAGACCGTGTTCCCGGGCGGCGCCCTGATCGGCTGCGATGCCGGCTTCCTGAACACCAGCCGCATCAAGGGCAGCCACGCCGCGATCAAGACCGGCATGCTGGCCGCCGAAGCCGCGTTTGCCGCCCTGGGCGAAGGCCGCTCGGCCGACGAACTGGCCGCCTTCCCTGCCGCCTTCGAGAAATCGTGGCTGCATGAAGAGCTGCACATCGCGCGCAACTTCAAGCCGTGGATGAGCAAGGGCCTGATCCTGGGCACGATCATGACCGGCATCGACCAGATCGTGTTCCGCGGCAAGGCGCCATGGACCTTGCACCACCAGCACGCCGACCACGAATGCCTGAAGCCGGCCTCGCACTACAAGCCGATCGCCTATCCGAAGCCGGACGGCAAGCTGACCTTCGACAAGCTGTCGTCGGTGTTCATCTCGAACACCAACCACCGCGAAGACGAGCCGGTCCACCTGACGCTCAAGAACCCGAACGTGCCGGTCGACGTCAACCTGGCCAAGTATGCCGGCCCGGAACAGCGTTACTGTCCGGCCGGGGTCTACGAGTTCGTCAAGCGCGAGGATGGCGGCGACCGGCTGCAGATCAACGCCCAGAACTGCGTGCACTGTAAAACCTGCGATATCAAGGATCCGACCCAGAACATCGTCTGGGTCACGCCGGAAGGCGGCGGCGGCCCCAACTACCCCAATATGTAAGGAGCCGCCCATGGCGACCAGCACGCTGCACACACCATTGCGCGCCGTGGCGGCCGCCTGCCTGCTGGCAGCGGCCTTCACGTCCACTGCCAGCCAGGCCCAGGACGGCGCGGCATACGATCCATTGCGCACCGCTGTCCTGCTCGGCCACGGGATGGCGGTCGAGCCGAACATTACCTACCTGCGCGCGAGCGGCCAGGACCTCAAGCTCGATGTCTACCGCCCGCGCGGCGACGGCACGGCGCGCCTGCCGGTGGTGCTGAACTTCCACGGCGGCGGCTGGGTGGCGGGCAACCGCGAAAGCCGCGCGCTGGCCGCCCTGCCCTATCTGCAGATGGGCTTTGCCGTCATCAATGTGCAGTACCGGCTGGCGAACGTGGCGCTGGCCCCGGCCGCGGTCGAAGACACCTTGTGTGCGCTGCAATGGGTCGGCCGCAATGCCGAGCGCTACCGTTTCGACCTGGACCGGGTCGTGACCACCGGCGATTCGGCCGGCGGCCACCTGGCGCTGGCCACGGCGATGATTCCCGGCGACGCTCCGCTTGCCAATCAGTGCGCGTCGACCGAGCCGACCTGGAGCGGTCCGTACCAGAACGTTGCGCCGAAGGTGAAGGCCGTCGTCAACTGGTATGGCATTACCGACGTGGCCGACATGCTGCAGGGCCCGAACATCCGCTCGTATGCGGTGGCCTGGTTCGGCAGCCTGCCGGGCCGCACCGCGCTGGCGAAGGAATTGTCGCCGCTGAGCCACGTGCGCGCCGGCGGACCGGCCGTGTTCACCATCCACGGCGACGCCGACACGCTGGTGCCTTATGCCCATGGCGTGCGCCTGAAAAGCGCGCTCGACAAGGCGGGCGTGAGCAATGTGCTGCACACCGTCAAGGGTGGCGGCCATGGCGGATTCAGCGCTGAACAGCAGGTCGCCATCTTCAGCGAGGTCCAGGCCTTCCTGCGCCAGCATGGCGTCATTGCGGCGCCGCGCTGAACGCCAGCCCGGCTTCCTGGGTTACTGCTGACTTTGTCCGAAAAATCCTACGCAGCCTCCGCCAATCCGCTGATTGGCGGGGCGCGGCATCGGCGTAGCATCGGAGATCCAGACACCAGTGCCAGGAGTCATACATGGGTGAAAACAAAGGACATGGCGATAAAGCGCCGAACTATCCCGAACTCGATGAGATGGGATCGGCCGCAAGTCGAGCCGGCCAAAGTGCCGGTAATCAGCAGAGCACCGGCAATCAGCAGAATGCCGGAAACCAGCAGCAAGGCAGCATCCAGCAACAAGACAGCACGATCCAGCAGCAAGACGCCGGCAATCAGCAAAGCGCTGGCGGACAACGGCAGAACCGGCAACAAGGCGGCCAGCACGCATCGGGCGGCACGCCCGCACTGGACGACCTGAACGCCGACCTCGACAGTCGTCACCGTGGGTCGCTGGGCAACGCGTCCCGGCAAATGGACCAGACGAGCGACTGGGACGGCAAGCAGGACAAGAACCGTTGACGTGGCATCGACCACGCATGGCGCGGCCCGCAGTGCGAGCCGCGCCTTTTAGTCGCATCCGCTAGCGTGTGGCGCTGCTGGCGTCGATGCCGAACCATTTGAGTGACAAGCGGCGCAAGGTGCCGTCGGCGCGCGCATCGGTCAAGACCTTGTCGACCGCCGCCTTGAACCGCGGATTGCCCTTGCCGAACGCCACCCCGATGCGCGCGAGCTGGCCCACCCGCGGCCCGGCCTTGATCGGCAGTTCCGAATTCTTCAACAGGTAGTTGACCATCAGGCTGTCGTCGAGCGAGGCGTCGATGCGGCCGAAGGCGAGGTCTTGCAGGTTCTCGGGCACGGCCGGATAGCTCCTGACCTCGATGCCTGGCACTGCTTTCGCCTGCTGTTCGAACACGCTGCCCTCGCGCACGCCGAGCTTGCGCCCCTTGAGGTCGGCCAGGCTGCGGTAGTTGGCGCGCTCGTTCTTGCGCACGATGAGCTGGAAGCTCGAATACGTGTAGGGAATCGAAAAATCGTAGGCCTGTTCGCGCTCGGGCGTGATGATCACCTGGCTGATGGCGGCGTCGACCTTGCCCGAAGAAACAGCCGGCAGGATGGCGCTCCATTCGGTCGGCACGAACTGCGGCCTGAGCTTGAGCCGGGTGGCCACCAGGCGCGCGACCTCGATATCGTAGCCGGTCAGGTGACCGGTCTTCGGGTCCTTGAAATTAAAGGGGGGATACGTGCCCTCGACAGCGATGCGCAGCGCACCGCGCGCCCTGGTCTCGCTCATCAGGTCCGCAGCGTGCAAAGGCTGGGGCAGCACGACCGTCATTCCCATCGTCACCGCCAGGGCCCGGACCAGGCGCCATCCCGCCAAGCTTGCCGCCTCAACCATCAACTGTTACCCCGCACCTCGGTCAAAGACACTTTATAACCGAAAAACAGCGCCGGTGACTAGCTACGCAAGCCGATTCGTTTCTGTTCGCGCGCCGAACGGTAAACGGCCTCGATGATGCGGATGTCGCGCAAGCCCTCTTCGCCCGGCACGATGGTCTCGCGATTATCCTTCACGCATAGCGCCATATGGTCGAGCTGGCCGACCCACTGGTTCGCGTACGGTCCGGGCGGCGGCGTGACCAGGGTCTTGTCGCTGCGTTCGCCGCCGACCCACATGCGCTGGCCGCTGTAGGCGGTGGCGGGCTCCAGCTCGATCCGCCCCTTGTCGCCCATCAGCACGAACTGGTTCCGGTTGGCGCTGTACATCGACATGCAGGATGCGATGACGCCTGACCGGAACTCGAGCTGGAAGTCGATCATGTCTTCCACCTCGCGGAAACGCGGGTCGCTGCGGTCGGTGGTTTCCTTGGCGAACACGGCGACGGGTTCCTCCCCCGTCATGTAGCGTGCGGCCTGCAGTGCATAGATGCCGATGTCCATCAGCGAGCCGCCGCCCGACTGCGCCTTCTTCATGCGCCAGGTATTCGGGTCGCGCGCGACAAAGCCATGCTCGGAACGGAAATAGCGCAGCTTGCCGATGGCCCCGCTGCGCGCGAGGCGAATCGCCTCGACATTGTGCGGCTCGAAGCGCGAGCGGTAGCCGAGCATCAGCTTCTTGCCGGCCTTGCGGCAGGCGGCGATCATCTGCTCGCACTCGGCCACGCTGACCGCCATCGGCTTCTCGCACATCACGTGCTTGCCGGCCGATGCCGCGCGGACCGTATATTCGGCATGCATGAAGACCGGCAGGCAGATGTAGACGATGTCGATGTCGGGGTTGTCGCGGATGCTGTCGTAGTTCTCGTAGTTGTAGATGCCGCGCTCGGGCACGCCATATTCCGCCGCCACCTTCTTCGCCTTGGCCGGGTCGCCGCTGACCAGCGCCACCAGGCGGCTGTGCTGGCACTCCTTGAACTGGGGGATGATCCGTCCCAGTCCATAGCCGCCCAGGCCGACGACCGCATAGCCCAGCTTGCGTTCGGGATTGGCCCAGGCCGGTACACCTACGGCGCCCGCCGCCAGCACGCCACCCGCAGCCAGTACCAGGCCGCGCCGATTCAGATCGATCATTCAGGTCTCCTCGCAGGATTGTCGTTCAAATACCGTGCCGATCGAGCGGCACGGCGGGATACAATTGCCTCGTTACCAAGGATACAATCGATTCGATTGAAATGGTAGCGTTAACATGGGGTTGATCGCCCCGATATTCATGAGGAGACCATCGATGACCCGTACCCGCCCTACCCGCTTCGCCACCGCCGTTCGCACCCTGCTCGCCGCAGGCATCGCAGCCGCCCTGCCCGCCGGCGCGCTGGCCGCCAGCTGCAGTGGCAAGCCGCCATCGGGCGAACTCAAGGCCGAGCGGATCGCCGCGATCAAGCCATCGCGCAGCGAGCCGGGGCTGTACGAGGGGCCGGTGTGGATCAGGGATGCGCTGTACTTCTCGGACTTCAGCTTCAGCGAAGGCTTTCCTTCGCGCGTGCGCAAGTTCTCGCCCGATGGCACGGTGAGCACCGCGATCGAGGATGCCGGCAGCAATGGCCTGGCGATCGACGCCGATGGCGCGCTGGTCGCCGCGACCCACAAGTACAAGGCCATGTCGCGCTACGACCTCGCCAGCGGCCGGCGCACCGACGCCGCCACGCGCTTCCAGGGGCAAGTCTTCAATTCGCCGAACGATATCGCGATCGCGGCCGACGGTGCGATCTATTTCACCGACCCGGACTACCAGAAGGCCGCGGCGCCAGGCGGCCAGCCGGTGACCGGCATCTACCGGATCGCCACCGACGGCACCGTCACCCTGGTGGACGGCACGCGCAAGAATCCGAACGGGATCGCGCTCTCGCTGAACGGCGACACCCTGTACGTGAACGCGAGCGACGGCGCGGTGCGCGCCTATCCGATCAAGGACGGCGTGCCGCAGCCAGGAAAAGATGTGATCAAGGGCATCGAGAACGGCGACGGCATGACGCTCGACTGCCACGGCAACCTGTACGTGACCGAACACGGACCGAGACGGGTGCGCGTGTTCACGCCCCAGGGCCGCGAGCTGGCTACGATCCGCACGGACGCCAATGTCACCAACGTCGCCTTCGGCGGCGCCGATGGCAAGACGCTGTACATCACGGGCGCCGGCGCTGTGTGGCAGGTGCGGCTGGACGTGACCGGCCTGCCCTATTGAGTATTACCAGGCGCGGCGGCCGGCCGATCCGAAATTGTGGCCGGTCACCAGCGTGGTGCTCTGCACCAGCATCGACAGGCCCAGGATCAGCTGCACCAGCTTGTCGTCGGGCAGTACCCAGAACTGGCCGGGCGGCTGCTCGGCCTGGGTGGCGGCCATGATCAGCGGCGCGATCCAGGAGGCATCCTGGTCGACGTCGAGCACGATCGCATCTTCCGTGGTCTGCATGTGGACGGTGCCGCCCTCGGCCAGCATGAAGCAGATGCCGACGCCGGTTTCCTGGGGGCGGATCAGCTCTTGCATGGCGCGATTGTGTTCGTCGATCCAGAGTTCGACGTCCTGCGGCGTCTCGAGCGGCGTCCAGGGGCGGGGTTTGAAGCGGGGTTGGTCGGACGGAAGAGTCATCTGCTGCGCGGTGAAGGAAACGGCGAGTATCTTACGGGATTTTCGTGCGCAGCGCCCTGCTATATCACGTCGAGCGTCACCAGCCGCACGTCCACGCGGCTATCCTCGACCAGCAATTCTCCGACCGACACCGGCAGCTTGAAGCGCCGCCGTCCCGCGGCGCCAGGATTCACATACAGCACGCCGCCGCGTTCCGCGCAGGCGGGCTTGTGCGAGTGACCGGTGACCACCACGCGCACGCCGCTGGCGGCCACATCGATGGCGAGTTCCTTGAGGTCATGCAGCATGTGGATGACGACGCCACCCACGGTCAGGGTGACCGTCTCGGGGAGATCGCGTGCCCAGGCGCCGTGGTCGTTATTGCCGCGCACGGCGGTCAATGGCGCCAGTTCGGCGAGCTGCGCGAGGATGTCCGCGCCGACGATATCGCCCGCGTGGAGGATGTGGTCGCTGCCCCGCAAGAAATCCAGCGCCTGCGGGCGCAGCAGCCCGTGCGTGTCGGAAATGAGGCCGATCCGCACGGGCGCCGGCACTCAGTGCCGCTTGCTGCTGGCCATCTTGGCCGTGGTATAGATCGAGTACAGCGCGGCCAGGCCCACCACCACGTAGACGATGCGGGTCAGCGCGGTATCGGGACCGAATAGCGTGGCGACCATGTCGACCCCGAACAGGCCGACCATGGCCCAGTTGAGGCCACCGATGATCAGGAGCGCCATCGCGATATAGTCGATGGCGGACATGGCCGCACGCTCGCGCGCGTGAACGTTGACGCGACGATCGGGCATCGACCGGCGATCCATGGTTGGTGCATTGATTGTTGCCATCACAGCCTCCTTGGAAAGACGTGGGACAGCCGGGGCGTCCTGCCCCGGCGCTTGACAACCATACTATCCCAAGTTACCGGACACGCTCGCACGCATCGGCGGGATGGCGAATCACCCCTTCCAGCTGCGTTCGAGGCCGGTATCGGCGTGGATCCAGCCGCCGCGCGGGCCCGAGCGGTAGTAGTAGCCGACCCCGCCGCCGCGGAAGCTCTTGATCAGCCCGCCGAGCACTTCCTCGTTCAGGCCGGCGATGCGGATGTCGGCCGCCTTGCCCACCATGTGCAGCGACTGGCGCGCGGCCGGAATGCCGGCTTCGCGCAGGCGCGCATTCGATGCCGGCGAGCGGTAGCCGGACAGGATCTCGAGCGGCTGCAGCAGGCCGTAGCGGGCGATGAAGGCCTGGGTGCTCCACAGCATCTCGAGCAGCTTGGGATCGATCCTGGCGGTGGCCTTGCCGTTGACGTCGCGCAGCAGGTGGCACAACTGCTCGTAGGCCGAGTCGATGACTTCGCCGTCCTTCCAGTACAGCACGCTCGCGCGTTCGCCACTGGCCGGACGGGTCACGGACAGGGTGCGCGGCTTGACCCAGAAATCGAGGTCGAGGGCTTGCGAATCGAACAGGTCGGGCGGCGGTTGGAGGTCGGTGGCGGCAGCGGCCAGCGGCGCCCCGAGGGCGCCCAGCGCGGCCAGGCGCGCACTGTGATGAAGAAAGTCTCTACGTGAAGCCATGGGTGCGGATCCGGTACTCGACAATTGCGATGACGCATACTATAGCGTATCCGACAAGCATGCAGAAGTGTTCACGAAGCGTGCAAATGTTATCGCTTTGTTGCAATTAGGCGACCTGGGCCGGACTTTACTCGCTGCAGTTGCAGAAACGCTTGTTCGCTGGATCGCAGGCGCCGTCGAGGCGCTTCCACAGCAGGTCGCACTCGAGCCCATAACAAGCTCTTTCTTTGCCGGCATTGATATAGCCGTGGCGCTCGAAGAACTGGCTGGCCCCAGATGGGCTGTGCAGGTGCAATTTACTGATATTCCAGGCACGCGCCTGCTGCTCCACCGCATCCAGCAGGGCACGGCCGACGCCGCAGCGCAAGGCGTCCGGCAGCACGTAGCACAAGGCCAGCTTGCCGGCCTGCGTCAACAGCGTTAGGCCGATCAGCTCGCCTTCGCTTTCGGCGACCACCACATAATTGGTGGGCGCGGAAAACCAGGTGACGACGTTGGCCGGCGTCTTGTTGCCGAGCCATGCGTCGAGCACGCCTGGCTGGCCCTGGTGGTCGGCGCGGCAGCCCTCCTCGATCGAACGGCGCAGCAGAGTGCAGGCAGCCGTTGCATCGCCAGGGACAGCCCTGCGGATTTCAATACGCGTGGACATCAATCATCTACTTGGAAACGGACATGAACGAACGATGACAGGGCATCGCACGGCCTCGACTATACACCGAAAGGTAGAGACCCTGCTGGCGACACGGTCAAACGCGTTCCGCTTATAAAGATATGACGAAACTATCGTTCCGTTTGCGGCATGGATTAGGGAACATGCACTCTGTCACTACAACTTTCGAAGCGAGAAAAAACAATGCGCGACACCACCCCGAACACGCTACGCCGCTCCCTCCTGGCACTGGTCCTCGCCGCCGGCGGTGCGCTGCCGCTGCACGCGAGCGCGGCCGATGCCGAATTGCTGAACGTGTCCTACGACGTGGCGCGCGAGCTGTATAAAGAGGTCAACCCGGCCTTCATCGCCTCGTATAAACAGCAGACCGGCCAGACCCTGACCATCAAGCAGTCGCACGGCGGCTCGAGCAAGCAGGCGCGCGCCGTGGCCGATGGCCTCGAGGCATCCGTGGTGACCATGAACCAGGCCAATGACATCGACTTGCTGGTCGACCGTGGCCTGGTGGCCAAGGATTGGGCCAAGAAATTCCCGAACAACGCCACCCCGTACTACTCGACCATGGTGTTCCTGGTACGCAAGGGTAATCCGAAGCAGGTGCGCGACTGGGCCGACCTGGCGCGTCCGGGCGTGGCCAGCATCATCCCGAATCCCAAGACCTCGGGCAATGGCCGCTACACCTACCTGGCGGCCTGGGGTGCGGTGATCAAGAAAGGCGGCACCGAAGCGCAGGCGCGCGACCTGGTCGGCAAGATCTTCAAGAACGTGCCGATCCTGGACGGCGGCGGCCGCGCGGCCACCACCACCTTTACCCAGCGCCAGATTGGCGACGTGCTGGTGACCTTCGAAAACGAAGTGAGCATGGTACGCCAGGAATTCGGCAACGATTTCGAAGTCATCTACCCGAGCAGCTCGATCCTGGCCGAGTCGCCGGTGGCCGTGGTCGACAAGGTCGTCGATCGCCTCAAGGTACGCCAGCCGGCCACCGCCTACCTGAACTTCCTGTACTCGCCGGCCGGCCAGGAAATCGGCGCCAAGCACTTCATGCGTGTGCGTTCGGAATCAGTCATGAAGAAATACGCTGCCAACTACAAGCCCGTCAGCCTGTTCACCGTGGACGAGGTATTCGGCGGCTGGACCGCGGCCCAGAAACGCCACTTCAACGATGGCGGCGAGTTCGACAAGATCTACCAGGCCAAGTAAGCCGGCCCGATGCATCGAGACAGCCCTGCCGCGTGCAGGGCTGTTTTGCATGAGTTGCATAGAAATTGATCACTCGACATTTCTATGTGACATGGGTTGTTAATTTTATTCACTCAAGTCGTCACATTTCCGTCAAAAAATGGCTTCCCATAGGGGAATTTGCTCGTGCGCCATAGACATGCAGCTGGGATGGATGATATTGTCCTTACTCTAGTTGCTCTAGAGATAGATGTTGATCTTGCGCCGCCAGGCGCCCCGACGTTCAACCTCAACCCAGATTCCAGACAAAGAATGATCAAGAAACTGTTAGCAACGGTCCTGATGACTATTTCGGCTGCGGCATTCGCCGTGCCGTTTGGGTCGCAGTCGGTGCTCGTCGTCGAAGATGAGACCGGAAAGATCCTGCTCGAAAAAAACGCCGATACCGTGATGCCGATCGCATCGCTCACCAAGCTCATGACCGCAATGGTCGTGCTCGATGCCAAGCTCGACATGGACGAGCAGATCGAGATCGACCGGGAAGACGTCGATCGCGTCAAGTTCAGCAGTTCGCGGGTGCCGGTCGGCGCCAGCATCTCGCGCCGCGACGTACTGCACCTGGCCCTGATGTCTTCGGACAACCGCGCCGCCGCCGCCCTCGCCCGCACCTTCCCGGGCGGCAAGGAGGGCTTCAAGGCCGCCGTGCGCCGCAAGATCCGTGCGCTGGGCATGACCCAGACCGAGATCGAAGAGCCGACCGGCCTGTCGCCGCACAACCGCTCGAATGCCGCCGACCTGGTCAAGATGGCGTCCGCCTCGAGCGGCTATCCCGAGATCGTGCGCATGACCACCGAGACCAAGGAAATCATCGACATCAACGGCCGCGGCGTCGAATACCGCAACACCAACCGCCTGGTCGGCGCCAAGGGCTGGGACGTGGGCCTGTCCAAGACAGGCTTCACCAACGAAGCCGGCCGCTGCCTGATCATGAACATCACCGCCGCCGGCAAGAAGGCGACGCTGGTGCTGCTCAATGCCAGCGCCTCGTCGGCGCGCGTGATGGACGCGCTCAATATCCGCCGCTTCATCACGGGCGACGAGCCGGTGAGCCGGGTGGCGCGCGCCGCCAGCGGCGGCCCGCGCATCAAGGCCAGCGCCGGCGGCTCGAAAGCCAAGGCGCGCGCCAAGTCGAAGTCTTCCAAGGCCAAGGCCACCAAGAAGCGCACCACCGCCAAGGTCAAGACCGCGCGCAAGCGCCGCGACTGATCCGCGACGGTGCACCATGACAAAGGGGCCGCGAGGCCCCTTTGTCATGGCGTGCGGCGCACCCTACGCCACCAGCGCCCGCAAGCCGCTGGTACGGTGCGTGCGGCTGGCGATCGCGTCGCGCAGCACGTCGCCGCTCGGCGTCACCAGCGTGAACTCATTGCTGGCGCGCGTGATGCCGGTGTAGACCAGCTCGCGCGTGAGAACGGCGCTGGCCTCGCGCGGCAGCGCCAGCACCGTGTGTCGGAACTCCGAGCCCTGCGATTTATGCACCGTCATCGCGAACGCCGTCTCCACATTGCGCAGGCGCGTCGCCAGTACGCTGCGCACCGTGTCGCCTTCCAGGAAGTACACCCGCTGGGCGCCCGGGCGCGCGGGGTCGGCCAGGGTCACGCCGATGTCGCCGTTGAACACGCCGGTCGAGTAGTCGTTGCGGGTGACCATCACCGGGCGGCCGACATACCATTCGGCGCCGCGGCGCAGCAGGCCGCCGGCCTCCAGGCGCTTCTCGATCGCTTCGTTCAGCCCCGACACGCCCCATTCCCCGTCGCGCACCGCGCACAGGATGCGGAAGGTCTCGAAGGACTGCAGCACCTGGCGGATCCAGGCGTCATCGCCCCCCTTCCCCTGTTGCAGCAGTTCGAGATAGGGGGCGTAGCCGGTCCAGGCCAGTTTCAGCAACTGGGCCTGCTGGGCGTGCTCGATCCAGCGCACGCTGTCGCCGGCGCGCAGCACTTCCTCGGCGCGCGCCGTCTCGCCGGCGTTGACCGCCAGCGCCAATTGGCCGATCGGGCCGCCGAAGCGGCGGCTGTGGCGCAGCATCACGGTCTGCTGGGCCAGCGCCCCGCCCTCGCCCGCATACTGGGCGGGGATCGCCTCGCCGCTGGCCTGATCCACATAGCGGATCGTGTCTTCGTCATAGTTGCCGGACTGGGCGTCGTGGCACAGGTCGCCCAGCACCGCACCCGCCTCCACCGACGCCAATTGATCCTTGTCGCCCAGCAGGATCAGGGTCGCCTCGGGCGGTAGCGCCTCGAGCAGGCTGGCCATCATTTCCAGGTGCACCATCGAAGCTTCGTCGACGATCAGGACGTCGACATCGAGCTGGTTGCCGCGGTGGTGGGCGAAGGCGCGGGTATCGGGCCGCGCGCCGAGCAGGCTGTGCAAGGTACGCGCGGCGCCCATGCGGCCGGTCAGCGTACGCAGCGGCAGCTCGTCGCCGACGCGGTCGGCCAGTTCGCCCAGCGCCTTGTCGATCGACTGCTTCAGGCGCGCGGCGGCCTTGCCGGTCGGCGCGGCCAGCGCCACGCGCTTGCGATCGGCGTCGGGCGCGGTCGCGAACAACAGCGCCAGCAGGCGCGCCACGGTATACGTCTTGCCGGTGCCGGGGCCGCCGGTGATGATCGCAACCTTGCCACGCACGGCCACCGCGCAGGCCAGCTTCTGCCAGTCCGGACGCGCGACGTCGGGAGACGCCACGAACAACTTGTCGAGCCAGGCGCGCACCAGGGCCGTGTCGACCGGATGGGTAGACTCGGCGCGCTCGCGCACGGCGGCCGCGACCTGGGTCTCGTCGCGCCAGTAGCGGCGCAAGTACAGGCGCTCGCCATCGAGCACCAGCGGCTGGTCGTGGTCGAATTGCCCGCGTACCCAGACCTGCTCGCAGCGCGCCAGCAGCGTGCTCCAGCCGGCCACGCCCTTGGGCAGCGGCGCGGCGGTGGCCGCCAGCTGCGCCCATTGCTCGTCGCTCCAGCCCAGCAACTCGGCCGGCCCAGCGGCCAGGTCAGCCAGCTGCACGCAGCTGTGGCCATGGCCTTCGAGCTCGGACAGGATGGCCGCCGCCAGCACCAGCGGTGGCGGCGCGCCGCCCAGTTGCGCGATGAAGCGCGCGAACGCGCTCGACAGGCGGCGCAGTTCGCCCGCATCGGTCAGCTTGCCGATCTCGCGCCACAGGGCGTCGATGTCGGATTCAGTCTTGCCCATGGTGTTCCTTGTCCAGCAATCGTTCCAGTCCATCCAGCAGTTCGAGGTCGGGCGCCAGCATGCAGCAGCCGCGCGTGTCCTCATTGGCGATCCCGCGCAGGAACATGAAGATCGCCCCCCCCAGCTGGTACTCGGGCTCGTAGGCCGCGCCCAGGCGCGCGCGCAGCAGGCGGTGCAGTGCCAGCAGGTAGATGCTGCCCTGGATCTCGTAGCGGTGCTCGGCCATGCCGGCTTCCATCGCCGGCTGGCTGTAGGCCGCGTCGCCCGTCCCCAGCGCATTGGTCTTGTAGTCGAGCACCCAGTAGCGCCCCTCGTGTTCGAACACCAGGTCGGCAAAGCCCTTGAGCATGCCGTGCAGCGCGCGCTCTGGCAGGACCGGACGCTCGATGCCGTTCAACAGGTGGGCGCGGCACAGCGCATCGAGGTCTTCCAGGTCGAGGCGTTCGCTCGGGAACCAGAATTCCATCTCGGGCAGCACGCCGCGCAGGTCGCGCAGGGAAGCGCCGAGCGGCGGCAGTGGCGTGTCGACGATCGCGCGCAGCCAGGCCAGTGCGTCGTCCAGCCTGTTTCCCCAGCCCGCGCGTTCGATGCGCTGCCGCAGGCGTGTCTCGCAACCCGGCTGGTCGAGGCAGTCGAAACCCTCGCGCGCCAGCCACTCGAGCTGCTCGTGCATGAAGTTGCCGGGCACCGAACCGCGCGGGAAGCGGTGCCACGCCACGTCCTCGATGCGCGGCGGCGTGTGCACCTGCGGCGCCTCTTCGAGCAGGGTCTGTTCCTGGGCCCGCATCGGCGTCGGCGCCGCCACCGCATGCCGGGTCAGCGAAGTGAACGAGCCGACCGACCAGTCGCGCTCGAAATCGGCGCGGTACACCGGCGCCTCGAGCAGCTCGGGCCGGGCATCGTGGCGCGCCAGCATGGTGACGCCCTCGTCCGGTTCGAGCTCGCGTAGCGCGATGCCCTGCACCGTGCCCGCCACGTCCTCGAAGCGCGCGCGCAGGTCGCCCGCCGCAATCGCGTCGCCGCCGGCCAGCAGGTAGCCGAGCGCAGACTCGTGCAGCCGGTTCTCGCCCTTGCGCGCGCCAGCCACCGCCGCCGCGCCCAGCCACAGGAAGTGGCGCGCCCGGGTCAGCGCCACATACAGCAGGCGCAGGTCTTCCTCGATGCGCGCGCGGTCGACCGCGGCCAAGGCCTCGTCGGACAGGGCCAGGTCGAGGTGGCGCTTGCCGGCGTCGTCGACGTAGTCGAAGAAGGCACGGTTGCGGCGGCTGGTCGCGCGCGCGGTCACCGCGAACGGCAGGTAGACCAGCGGATACTCCAGGCCCTTCGACTTGTGCACCGTCACCACCTTGACCAGCTCGGCGTCGCTTTCCAGGCGCAGCACGCGCTCGTCGCCGCCGGCGCCCAGGCCCTCGATCTGCTCGGCGAACCAGCGGATCAGGGCCTGCTCGCCCTCGAGCTGGGCGCTGGCTTCCTGCAGCAGTTCGGCCAGGTGCAGCAGGTTGGTCAGGCGCCGTTCGCCGCCCGGCTCGGCCAGCAGGCGCGCCGGCAGCCCGAGTTCATGGATGAAGGTGCGCAGCATCGCCAGCACGCCGCGGCGCTGCCAGGCGACGTGCAGGGCTTTCAGTTGTTCCACCCGCTGTTCCCAGGCCAGCTCGTCGCTCGAGAGCCGGGCCAGCTCGCCGATCGCCAGGCCGGCGGTGCGGGTCGCGAAGGCGGCGCGCGCCAGGGCCCCATCGAGCGGATTGGCGACCGCATGCAGCCAGCGCAGCACGTCGGCCGCCTCTTCGCTCTCGACCACCGAATCCTTGTCGGACAGGTAGACGCTGGCCACCTTGCGCCGCACCAGCGCCTGGCGCACGGCGGCCGCCTCGCGCCGGTCGCGCACCAGGATCGCGATATCGGCCGGCATCAGGCGCCGGAAACTGCCGTCTTCGTCGTCCCGGAAACCCACCCGCTCGTCGTTCAGCAGGCGCACGATGTGCTCGGCGCAGTGGTGGGCGAAGAACTCGCGGTAGTCGTCGGCCTTCAGGTCGTCGCGGCAGGTGGTGCATACCGACAGCGCCTCGATCTCGCCGCCTCCTTCGACACCGACCAGCCGCTTGCTGTGGCCGCGCGCCTTGACCGCCTCGAACGGCAAGGGATTGTCTTGGCCGCGCTTGAAACGGAATGCCGCCGCCGCATGGCCGGTCTTGCCGTCGCCGCCTTCGGCGTGCAGGAACAGCGCATTGACCGCGCCCACCAGCGCCCCCGTTGAACGGTAGTTGGTGTCGAGCTGGTAATGGCGGCCGGCGGTGGCGCAGCGCGCGTCCAGGTAGCTCTGGATGTCGGCGCCGCGAAAGCCATAGATCGACTGCTTGGGGTCGCCAATCAGGAACAGGCCCTGGCCGGGGTCGTTGGCCTCGACCCGGTACAGCAGGTCGAAGATGCGGTACTGGTCGCGCGACGTGTCCTGGAATTCGTCGACCATGGCCAGCGGATACTGCTGCACGATGCGTTCGCGCAGCGCCGCGCCGTTCTCGCCTTCGAGCGCGAGCTTCAGGCGCTCGAGCATGTCGGCAAAGCCGAACTGGCGGTTGCGGCGCTTGAGCTCCTGCATGCGCGCACCGATGTGGGCGGCGGCGTGGCGCAGCAGCGCATGGGCGATCGGATCGATCGCGGCCAGGGCTTGCTGCAAGTCGGCGGTGCCGTCGAAACAGGCCGGCACTGCGGCGCTGAAGTCCTTGCTGAATGCATCGGCGATGCCGTCGGGGGTCAGGCGGCGCCAGGCGGTGTCGTTCAGCTCCGGCATGTGCAGTGCCGGGTCGACGGCCCAGGCACGCAGCGCCTCGAACCACTTGCGCAGCGAATCGGCGCGCATCTTGTTGCCGTTGAAGCATTTGGGCGCGCGCTCGCGATGGCCGGCGATCCAGCGCTCCATCTCGTCGGCGCGTTCGCTCCAGCCCTGTTTCAGGCGCCCCAGTTCGGCACGCTGCTCTTGCGACAGCCGCGCGATCAAGGCGCCCAGCGGCGCGCGCTCGACCTCGCCCAGCAGCGCTGCGCGGTGCACCAGGTCCTGCACGCTGCGCTTGAGCGCATCGACGTCGCTCCAGGTGTCCAGCACCGCCGCCAGGCTGTCGGCGCCGAGCGGATAGACATGCTGGCGCCAGTAGTCGTGGGCGGCGTCCTCGAACAGCATGCGCTCGTCGCTCACCAGTTCTTCGTCGAACAGGCTGCCGCTATCGAAGGCGTGCTCGCGCAGCATGCGCTGGCACCAGGCGTCGATGGTGAAGATCGCCGCCTCGTCCATGGTTTCGGCGGCCAGCATCAGGCGGTGGGCGGCGACGCTGCGTTCGCTGCCTGGCGCATAGGCCTCGGCCAGCTGCTCCAGGTAGGGGTCTTCGGCCTCGGACTCGCCGCGGAAGTAGGCGGCCGCCTGCACCAGCCGCTCGCGCACGCGGTTCGACAGTTCGCGGGTGGCGGCGCGGGTGAAGGTCATCACCAGGATCTCGGACGGCAGCAGCGGCCGCATGAAACCGTCGTCGCCACCGTGGCCGAGCACCAGGCGCACATACAGCGCGGCGATGGTCCAGGTCTTGCCGGTGCCGGCCGACGCTTCGATCAGGCGCGATCCATGCAGCGGGAACCGGAGCGCGTCGAGTTGATTACTGCTCATTGTTGCAACTCCTGCAAGGGCTTGATCGTGACGGCGCCATTCATCCAGCGCGCCAGCGGTCCATACAATTCTTCGGCAAGGTCGGGCCAACCGCCGGCGGCGCGCAGCGCCGCGAAATCGGGCCACAGGCGCGCCAGGCACAGGTCGTCGACTTCGCCGCTCATCTCGAAGCCGCCGTCGTAGGTCGCGCGCGGATCGGCTTCGGCCAGGTGGGCCAGCGAGGTGCGGCAGGCCACCGGCAGCGGCGCGTCCAGGTTGGCCCGCCACAGGCGCGCCAGGTCGTGCAGCGCCTGCAGCGATTCTTCCTGGCCGAGAGGCGCCATCTCGAGCACCGCGTCGCGCGCGACCAGGTAGCCGGCGACCGGATGGCCGGCCGCGGCGCTGGCCAGTTGGCGCAGCCAGGGGGCGATCAGCTTGTCGCCGCGTGGGCGGCCTTCGCGGTCCAGCACCTTCGAGGACAGCTGCATCAGCCAGGCCGACGCTTCGCCATTGCTGCGCAGGCGGTCGATCCAGTCGTCGAGCCGAATCTCGTCGCGGTCTGGGCCCAGCGCCAGGTCGAGGCCGAGCGCCTGCTTGGGCGCGGACTCGGGGAAGCGCGCCCGCAGGCGCAGCCACTCGGTGCGCACCGGCGCCAGGCTCTCGACCAGCTGCTCCTGCCACATGCGGCCCATCAGGCCGATCGGCAGCACGCCCTCGCGCGCCAGCCGTCCGGCGCGCGTGGCCAGCGCAGCGCGCACCTCGTGCAGCGCTTCCGGCTCGCCGCTGTCGTCCAGCAGGTGATCCTCGATCTGGTAGCGTTCAAGCGCATCGAGCGCGAACGGCTCCTCGTCTTCGCCCACCTGGGCGGCGTCGGCGAACACCACACCCAGGCGCCGGCGGAAGAAATAACGCGCCGGCTGGCGCAGGAAGCTGGCCAGTTCGCCCAGCTTGAGCACGAAATCCGGCTCCAGCTCGTAAGCCGGCAAGGTGTCGCCCGCCTCCAGCTGCTGCGCGCCGTGGGCCGAGCGCCATTCGCCGGCATAGGTCAGCAGGCCGCCCTGCTGGAAGTAAACGCGGCTGAAAGGCTGCAGCGCGTGTTCGACCGTCAGGTGCCCGAGGTCGAGCTTCCAGCCATCGGCCAGGTAGTCGCGCAGCTGCGACACCAGCACCGACGGCGGTTGTTCGCTGTTGTCGCGCACATTGCGCCCGACCCAGCTCACATAGAACTTGTCGCGCGCCGCCAGCAGGGCCTCGAGCATCAGGTAGCGGTCGTCGTCGCGGCGCGAGCGGTCGCCGGGCCGCGCCATGCCGGGCAAGGCCAGCAGGTCGAAGTCGGACTGGCGCGCGCGGCGCGGGAAGTCGCCATCGTTCATGCCGAGCAGGCACACCACGCGGAACGGCACCGCGCGCATCGGCATCAGGGTGCAGAAGGTCACGCCGCCGGAGACGAACTGGTGATTCAGGGTCGGCTGGTCGAGTTCATTCAGCCAGGCTTCGCGCAGCACCGCCAACGGTACCGGCTCGTCGAAGCCGGCCGCGTCGCAGGTCTCGAGCCAGCATTGCAGGCCCTCGCCCAGGTTCGACAGGGTCAGGCGGTCGGCCTCGTCGCTGGCGGCGTAGAAGCAGGACAGCATCTCGCGCGCGGCCTCGCCCCAGGCGGCCGGGGTGCGCGGCGTGTCGAGCTGCGCGCGCCAGGTCAGCAGGCAATCGACCAGCTGGGCCAGCGCGCCGGCCAGCGCCGCATCGAGCCCGCCGACTTCGGCATACGGCTCGATGTCGGCAAAGCTGGCGCCGGCACCGCTGGCGTAGCCGAGCAACATGCGCCGCACGCCGAAGATCCAGGCATTCTGCTCGCCCGCCATGCCCAGCCCCAGGCCGGCGCGGTGGTCGTGATCGAGGCCCCAGCGCACGCCGGCGCCTTCGATCCAGCGGCCGAGGATGGCCAGGTCTTCGTCGCCCAGGCCGAAGCGGCGCGCCACGGCCGGCACGTCCAGCAGGTCGCGCACCTCGCTCTGGCGGCAGCGCTGCTGCGGCAGGCGCAGCAGCCATTCGAGCGAGACCAGCAGCGGATTGACGCTGCGGTCGCGCACGTCGCCGATCTCGAACGGGATGCGGCGCTGGTCCTTGCCGCGGTGCTGGTCGAACACGGCGTGGATCGCCGGCGAGAAGGTGTCGATGTCGGGCACCATCACCACCACGTCGCGCGGACGCAGGCTCGGGTCCCCGGCGAACCACGACAGCAACTGGTCGTGCAACACCTCGACTTCGCGCTGCACGCTGTGCGTCACGTGGAACTCGATCGAGCGGTCATCCGGCATCGGCGGCACCTTCGGATGCTCGGACAGTGGCAGCAGGTCGCGCACCGCGGCCTGGACCTGGCCCAGCAGGGTCGCGCCATCGTCATCGCCGAACAGGTCGACCTTCAGTGGTGTAGTAGCACCTTCGGCGTGGTCCTGGTTGTCGAATTCATCCAGCATGCGCACGAAGTCGCGGCCCTGGCGGCCCCAGCTCGCCAGCAACGGATGGCTGTGGGCGTGCAGTTCCTCGAGCGGGTAGGCGCCGAGGTCGATGCCATTGCGCTGCGGCTGGCGGCGGCGCGCGGCCTTGAGCAGGTCGCGGCCGTCGATGATGTCGCCCCAGTAGAACTGGCACGGGTTCGGCACCGCGAACAGTACCTGGGTATGGCGCGCCAGCGCGGCGATCGCCTGCAGGGTCTGGTAAGGCAGGGTCGACATCCCGAACAGCACCACCCGCCGCGGCAGGCGGCTGGCGGGCGTCGCGCCGGCCTCGATCGCATCCAGGAACTGCTGGTGGATGGTGGCGCGCCCGCTGGCGCGCTGCGCCGGGTCGAGGCTCTCGTGCACCGCGCGCCACAGGCAGGCTTGCCAGCGCTGCTCGGGCGCCAGCGGCACCGCTTCATTGCCCAATGAGCCCGCGGCGCGACGCAACTGGTCGCGACCGGCGGCCCAGTCGGCCAGCCAGTCGGCGCGGTAGACCTGGTACTGGTCGTACAGGTCGGCCACGCGCTCGGCCAGTTGCAGGCGGCGCTCGGCGTCGCCGTCGGCCAGGAAGCGCGCCAGCGGCTCGTAGCCATCTTCTTGCAGCAGGGTCGGCAACAGGCGCATCAGGCGCCAGGTCAATGGGTCCTTGTCGAACGGCGCGCGGGTGGGCACCCGTTCGCGCCCCAGCATGCCGCGGTAGGCTTCCCACATGAAGCGCGCCGGCAGCGCCACGCGGGTGGCGGCGCATACGCCGAGTTCTTCGGCCAGCGCGATCTTGAGCCATTCGGCCACGCCATTCGATTGCACCAGGAAGATCTCTTCTTCGAGGGGGCCGAGCGGGTGCTTGCCCAGCCAGTCGAACACGGCGCTGCGCAGCAGCTCCATCTGGTTACCGTGGAGGATGAGGAGGCCGGGAGTGATCGTGGCGGGGGTGATCGGAGGCATGCGTGTGGCTCGAACAGTCGGGCCAACAGAATACCCCGTTTGGTGCGCCGGCGGTAGGGCCGAAACGACTTATTTCGCCCTCAGCGCGCCTCGCCGTCGCGGCAGCCGAACTGGGTCGACACTTCGCGTTCAATGCGGATCAACAATGCGCGCAGGCGCGCCGCCAGCGCCCGGGCCTGGGCGGTGCCGGCGGCGCCCAGGCGCAGCTCGCGCCTCGGCTGCGCTTCCAGGTCTTCGCAGATGGCGCCGAAGCTGGCGGCGCCGATCGCGCGCGCCGCCGACTTGAGCTGGTGCGCCAGGCTCGCCGTGTGCGTCAGGTCGCCGCCGGCCAGCGCGGCATCGATGCCGGCCAGGTTCTCGCGCGCGGTGTCGAGGAACAGGAAGGCATATCTACGCATGCGCTCCGGGTCGCCGCCTGCCGTATCGGCCAGGCTGGACAGGTCGAGCACCTCGCCGTGCAGCGCCTGGCTCGCGGACGCTCCCGCCAGCGACGCCGCCAGCGCATCGGCCGGCGAACGCGCCGTGCGCCCGATCGCGACATCGGGCACCGGCGCCGTGGTGCGCCCCAGGCAGCGCGCAATGGTGGCGGCCAGCAGTTCGGGCACCACCGGCTTGGCGAGGAATTCGTTCATGCCGGCGGCCAGGCAGCGCGCGCGGTCGTCGACCCCGGCATTGGCCGTCATCGCCACCACCAGGGTGTCGCGCAGTGCGGGATCGCTGCGGATGCGGCGGGTCGCCTCCAGCCCATCCATCACCGGCATCTGCACGTCCATCAGCACGCAGTCGAAGCCGCGCCGCCCCATCGCCGCCAAGGCTTCCTCGCCATTGTTCGCGACGTCCACCGTCGCACCGGACAGCTCCAGCAGCTCGCGCGCGACCTGCTGGTTGAAGGCATTGTCCTCGACCAGCAGCACCGCGCAGCCATCCAGCCGTGCTCCAGCCGGCGCCGGCGCGGCGCCCAGGCCGGCGCCTTGCACCGCGCCGGAGCGCCCGCCGGCGGCGTCGTCCAGCGCCAGCCGCGCCGTAAACCAGAAGGTGCTGCCGACGCCGGGCGTGCTGCGCACCCCGACCTCGCCGCCCATCAGTTCGGCCAGCTGGCGGCTGATGGCCAGGCCCAGGCCGGTGCCGCCGTGGCGCCGCGTGGCCGACTGGTCGGCCTGCTGGAACGGCGTGAACAGGTGGGGCTGGTCCTGTTCGTCGATGCCGATGCCGCGGTCCTCGACCTCGAAGCGCACCAGCACCTCGGGACCGAAGGCATGCGCCAGGCGGGCGCGCATCGTGATCCGGCCGCGTTCGGAGAACTTGACCGCATTGCTGGCGAAGTTGAGCAGCACCTGCTCCAGCCGCAGCGAATCGCCGCACAGGGGGCGCATCAGCGCTGGATCGATCTCGATGTCGAAGCCCAGTCCCTTGGCCGCGGCCGCGGTCCCGAGCTGGGCCTCGACATTGCGCATCAGGGCGTCGAGCATGAAGCACACCCGCGACAGTTCGAGCATGCCGGCCTCGATCTTGGAAAAGTCGAGGATGTCGTTGATGATGCCCAGCAGGTGCTGGCCCGAGTGATAGATCTTTTCCAGGTAGTCGCGCTGGCGCGGATCGGGCGCGGCCTGCAGCGCCAGGTGGGTCATGCCGATGATGCTGTTCATTGGCGTGCGGATCTCGTGGCTCATGTTCGACAAGAAGTCGCTCTTGGCCTTGCTGGCCGCATCGGCGCGCGCCTTGAGGCGGTGCAGCTCGCTGACGTCGGTCGCCACGCACAGCACCGCCGGCTCTTCGTCGACCTGCATCGGCACCCGCACCGTCCACAGCTGGCGTGGCGCGGCGCCCGGGCTCGATTGCCCGACCTGGGCGCTGCTGCGCCGCCCTTCGTGCAGCACGGCGCGGTCGAGCTCCCAGGCGGCATCGGCCTGGGCGCGCTCGATCACGTCGACATCGCGGCTGCCGATCAGCTCCGCGGCCGGACGCCCGATGCTGGAGGCGCCCTTGGCATTGAGATAGCGGATGCGGCGCCCGGCGTCCTTCAGGTAGACCTCGGCGTCCAGGTTGTCGAGCACCGTGTCGAGCAGCAGGCGCTGTTCGTCGGCGGCGCGCCGCGAGCGGTACTGGGCCAGGAACAAGCCGTACACCAGCAGGGTGCCGAGGAAACCGGCGACGAGCGCCCCCATCGGCAGCCAGGGGTCGGTCCCGGCCAGCATCGCCGCCTTGGGCACCGCGAAATGCACTTTCCAGGGGCTGCCGGCGAAATCCACGTCCAGCACCGTCGTAAAATTATGCTGCGGGTCGTGCGGCGTGGAGCGCGCGTCGGGGCCATGCAGGAGGATGCCGGCGCCATACACGCTGACCGAACGCGGGATCCAGTCGTAGCCGCCCACGGCTTGCTCGACCAGCTCGTGCACCGCGAAGGCGATGCCGAAGGAGCCGAGGTAGGCGGCGCGCCGCTCCTCGATCCCGAGCGGCAGCACGCCGCCGCGATAGACCGGCATGCGCATGCCGAGGACATAGTGGGGAAACGGCCCGTTCACCAGGATCGGCTGGCCCGAAGCGCTGATGCCGCCGCTGTCGCGCGCCTGCTCGAGCGCGCGGGCCACGGCCGGCCTGGCCGCCATGTCGAAGCCGAGGCGGCGGCTGGGCTGGTCGACCGGGTACTGGTAGGCGATCACTTCGTACCAGGGCCGGCGCCCGGCCGGGAACACCGTAAAGTCGGGATAGCCGCGCACGTCCACGCTGCGGTCGGCGCGCATGGTGGCGATGAATTCGTCGCGCTCCCCTTCCCTGACATGAGCGGCATAGGTCAAGCCTTCGATCGCCGGATAGTTGGCCGGCAGGTCGAGCGCCGCCACGTAGCGGTGGAAGGCGGCGCGGTCGGGCACGCGCTCGCCGCCGCCGGCCGCGTGCAGCGCCGCCAGCGCCCGCACCGCGCGCCCGTAGGAAACCAGGGCGCCGTCGAGCCGCTCGCGCGTGCCCTCGGCCAGGTGTTCGAAGCGGCCGCGGGCATCGTCTTCGATGGCGGCGCTCACCACCGCATGCAACAGCAGGCCGATTGCCAGCGACAGCGCGATGCCGCCGCCCCACAACACGAACGGCCGCCCAAGGCGCGCCGCGGCGGCATCGATGGCGCCCGCTCCTGGCAAGTTGTCTGGCAAATTGGCTGGCAAAAACGCTCGCTTCATGCTTCCCCTGGCCGGCGATGCCTGCCCCGCAAAATTGTTAGTATATCGGCGCGCCGCGCCGGCGTGATACTGATGAGGTAAGCATGCAACACGAAAGCCGCGACGAACACGACGATCCCTGGCTGTGGCTGGAAGCGGTCGACGGCGAACCGGCCCGCGCCTGGGTCCACGCGCGCAATGCCGCGACCGAGGCCGAGCTGGAAAGCGACCCGCGCTTCGCGCCGCTGCGCGAGCGCCTGAAGGGCATCCTCGATTCGAGCGACAAGATTCCCTACGTCGGCGTGCACGGCGGATGGTGCTACAACTTCTGGCGCGACGCCATCCACGTGCGCGGCATGTGGCGCCGCACCACCCTGGACGAATACCGCAAGCCGGCGCCAGCCTGGGAAACGGTGCTCGACCTCGATGCGCTGGCGCGCGCCGAGAACGAGAACTGGGTCTGGGCCGGCGTGTCCTGGCTCGAGCCGCAGGCCGATCGCTGCCTGGTGTCGCTGTCGCGCGGCGGCGGAGACGCCCGCGTGGTGCGCGAATTCGACCTTGCTACCCTCGCCTTCGTGCCCGACGGTTTCAGCTTGCCCGAAGCGAAGAGCGACGTGTCGTGGATCGACCGCGACACCCTGTTCGTCGGCACCGACTTCGGTCCGGGCAGCCTGGGCGAATCGGGCTACCCGCGCATCGTCAAGGAGTGGAAGCGCGGCGCGCCGCTGGCGGCGGCCACCACCGTGTACGAGGCGGCTCCTGGCGATATGGCGGCCTCCGGTTACCAGGACAACAGTCCCGGCTGGGAACGCGCCTTCGTGCTGCGCCAGATCGATTTCTATACGAGCGAACTGTTCTGGCGCCGCGGGAACCAACTGCAGAGGATCGACAAGCCGCTCGACGCCAATGCCTTCGCCCTGCGCGACCAGCTCATCGTCGAGCTGCGTTCGGACTGGACCATCGATGGCGTCACCTATCCGCAAGGCGCGCTGCTGGCGACCGGCTTCGACGATTTCCTGGCCGGCAGGCGTGCTGTCGAGGTGCTGTTCGCGCCCACCCCGACCACCTCGCTGGACGGCGTGGCGGCAACCAGGACCAGCCTGCTGCTGACGGTGCTCGACAACGTCAAGAACCGGATCACCGAATTGCGGCGCGATGGCAAGCGCTGGATCCGGCGCGAAGTCGCCGTCCCCGGCATAGGTTCGCTGGGCGTGTCGGCCCTCGACTCGGACAACTCGGACGACTACTTCCTGACGGTGACCGACTTCCTGCATCCGACCACCCTGTACCTGATGCGCGCCGGCAGCGACGAGCGCGAACCGCTCAAGGCAATGCCGGCCTTCTTCGAGTCCGCGCCCTACGACGTGGCCCAGCACACGGCAACGTCGGGCGACGGCACGCCCGTGCCCTACTTCGTCGTCACCGGCAAGGGTGCAAACAACGCCCCCGCGCCGGCCCTGCTGTACGGCTACGGCGGCTTCGAAGTCTCGCTCAAGCCCTTCTACAGCGGCATGACCGGCGCCGCCTGGCTCGAACAAGGTGGCGCCTATGTGCTGGCCAATATCCGCGGCGGCGGCGAGTTCGGCCCGCGCTGGCACCAGGCCGCCCTGCGCCAGCACCGCCAGCGCGCCTTCGACGACTTCTACGCGGTGGCGCAAGACCTGGTCGGGCGCGGCCTCACCACGCCGCAGCAGCTGGGCATCATGGGGGGCAGCAATGGCGGCCTGCTGGTGGGCGCGGCGCTGACCCAGCGCCCCGAGCTGTTCGGCGCCGTGGTGTGCCAGGTGCCGCTGCTCGACATGCAGCGCTACCACCTGCTGCTGGCCGGCGCTTCGTGGATGGGAGAGTATGGCGACCCGGACCAGCCCGAGGAATGGACCTGGCTTGCGCGCTATTCGCCCTACCACAATGTGCGGCCGGGCCAGCGCTACCCGCGCGTGCTGTTTACCAGCTCGACCCGCGACGATCGCGTCCACCCGGCGCATGCGCGCAAGATGGCGGCGCGCATGCTGGACCAGGGACACGACGTGCTGTACTGGGAAAACACCGAGGGCGGCCATGCCGGCGCCGCGGACAACGCGCAGATCGCGCGCATGCAGGCGCTGACCTATACCTTCCTGCTGCGAACGTTGGGCGCGCACTCGGCGTAGCGCCCCGTCAGGACGCCAACCGGCGGGCGAACAGCGCTTCCCAGGTCGGCTCGATCTCGACGTAGAGCGCGACCGCGGTCTCGATCCCGACCGCCTGCGGCGCGCCGATGCGGGTGGTGACCACGCCGGCCCGGCGCAGCATGCGCTCGATCGCGGTGGTGGTGACGGTCACGTAGCGCGACAGGCCGCGCTCGTGGGCGTGGCGGATGATGGCCTCGATCGATTCCATCGTCATCTCCGAGAAGCCGTAGCTGCCGGCGCCCTCGGTCTCGATCGCGAAGCGCGACAGCTCCCAGATATGCGGGTCGCTTGGGGCTTCCTGGCCGTCGAGCAGTTGGGGGAAGGAGTCCTTGAGCATATACGGTCCTTCGGTTGGCAGCAGGCGCCAGCAGCCGCGCAGGGTCTCGCCGTCGCGCATCAGCATATAGCGCGGCTCGAGGGCGTCATAGCCGTCGATCTCCATGCCGGACAGCACCGGCACTTCCCATCCCAGCCGCCCGCGAAACACTTTCGCGCGCAGGGTATGCATTTCCCACAGCTCTTTCGATGCGAATGCGCGACGTGGCGCGATCCTGATTTGCATGCTCATTGCCAACCCCCTCCTCGTTGAGAAAATCGGTGCAAGAAATATGCACTACGCATGGAAGAGTCATGCAACTTGGGTAACTTGGGTACTATCAGCATTGATAGGTGGCGAGCAATATCGGCAGTGCAATACTTTTGGAAACGACGCATTGTTCCAACTTGTTGCTCCATCACCCCGAAAGGATTCACCATGGCAAACGATCTGATGTGCGAAGCGCTGGCCGCCGAACTGCAGGCCAACCAGCTGGTCCACGCCGCCGGCGCCGCCCGCCTGGCCCCGCACGAACTGCGCCGGCTGCGCATCACCAAGCGCGAAAGCCAGGAAAAATTCTGGGGCCGCTTCGGCGTGACCCAATCCAGTGGCAGCCGCTTCGAGACCGGTCTCGCGATCCCTGCCCCGGTGTCAATCCTGTTGCGCATGTACATGAATGGCAAGCTCAGCGATGGTGATCTTCAGGGGTGATCAGCCCCAGGGCGATGGCCTTGACCACCGCCTGCTGGCGAGTGTTGACGTCGAATTTTTGACGCACATTCGCCAGGTGAAAGTTCACGGTCGCTTCGGAGCAATTCGTGATGCGGGCAATCTCCCATGACGACTTGCCCGCCATCACCCACTGCAATACTTCCAGCTCGCGCCGCGTCAGGCGCGGCGCCTCATCCAGCCGCACCTCCTCGCCGCGAAAGCGGCTGGAAGAAGCGAAGGCATAGTCCCGCACCAGCGACAGCATCGGCAGCACCTCGTTCATGGCGCGCTCGGCGGCGGCATCGGGCCGCGCATCGGAAGCGAAGCTGATCACCCCGAATTCGCCTTGCGGCCCGTGGATCGGCAGGGTCGCGCCGCTGCGGATGCCGTGGGCGCTGGCTTCTTCGTAGAGCCCGGCCTGCCGCGGGCTGGAGGCGAAGGTGCCGGGCTGCCACACGATCGGCATCGTGCTCGCCATGCAGTGCGAGACGGTGGGGTCGACGTAGGCGAAACCATTGCGATCATAGCGATCGCGCCAGTTCTCGGCGTAATTACTGCGCAAGAAGGCCGACTCGAAGCGGGTATGGCGCGAATTGACGACGCCGAACAGCACGTTGTCGAAACCCAGCCCCCGCGCAATGGTGAACAGCGACGCGCTCCAGTGGGAGGCGTCCTTGGCCTGCATCAGCTCAAGTAATAAGGCGGTGTCGATCATGGGGGCAGATGTTGATGTAACCCCGCTATGCTAGATGGTTCACCCCGTTCACAAATTCACAGAAATTAACAATCCTATGGTTTGCTTCTATTTATTTTGCATGTAGCAGTGCATAAACAACAACTAACTGCAATCGTGCGCCCGTTTTAGAGGGAATCCGCTACCCTCCGCCGAATTACCTGTAATAAATTTCAGATTTGCAAGTATTTGCTAGCCCAGATATCGCGCTGCGCACCTTGACTTAGATCTATAGAGCGGTATCGTGCTATGTATAAAAACGACACTATCGCCCGGTACAGGCCGGCCGATACAGACTTCCCTTCAGGACAAGGATCCAGGCGATGAACACCATGACCGATATGGGCGAACAGTTGGACGTCAAGCTGCTGCTCACCACATTGATGGCCTTGAAAAAAGGCGATTTCTCGGTACGCATGCCTGACGACTGGACCGGCGTGTCCGGCAAGATCGCCGACACCCTGAACGACATCATCGAGACCAAACAGAAGATGGTGGAGACGGTGACGGAAGTCTCCCGGGTCGTGGGCCGCGAGGGCCACCTGACCCAGCGCGCCGACCTGCCGGGCGTGGTCGGCGGCTGGAGCACCATGATCAGCTCGGTCAATACCCTGATCGACGACCTGGTGCGCCCCACGACCGAGATGGCGCGCGTGATCGGCGCCGTGGCCAAGGGCGATCTGTCCCAGACCATGGCCCTCGAAGTCGACGGCCATCCGCTCAAGGGCCAGTACCTGCGCGCGGCGATGACCGCCAACACCATGGTGGAGCAGCTGTCCTCGTTCTCGTCCGAAGTCACGCGCGTGGCGCGCGAGGTCGGCACCGAAGGTAAACTCGGCGGCCAGGCGCAAGTCAAGGGCGTGGCCGGCACCTGGAAGGACTTGACCGACTCGGTCAACTCGATGGCCGGCAACCTGACCTCGCAGGTCCGTAATATCGCCGAGGTGACCACCGCGGTGGCCAACGGCGACCTGTCCAAGAAGATCACGGTCGACGTGCGCGGCGAGATCCTGCAATTGAAGGACACCATCAACGTGATGGTCGACCAGCTGCGCTCCTTTGCGTCGGAAGTCACGCGGGTGGCGCGCGAGGTCGGCACCGAGGGCAGGCTCGGCGGCCAGGCGTATGTGCCCGGCGTGGCCGGCACCTGGAAGGACTTGACCGACAACGTCAATTTCATGGCGTCCAACCTGACCGGCCAGGTGAGGAATATCGCGGCGGTGACGACCGCGGTGGCGAACGGCGACCTGTCCAAGAAGATCACGGTCGACGTGAAAGGCGAGATTCTCGAACTGAAGAACACCATCAACGTGATGGTCGACCAGCTGTCGTCGTTCGCCTCGGAGGTGACGCGGGTGGCGCGCGAGGTCGGCACCGAAGGCAAGCTCGGCGGCCAGGCGATGGTGAAAGGCGTGGCCGGCACCTGGAAGGACTTGACCGACTCGGTCAACTCGATGGCGGGCAACCTGACTGGCCAGGTGCGTAACATCGCGGACGTGACGACCGCGGTGGCGAACGGAGATTTGTCCAAGAAGATCACGGTCGACGTGAAAGGTGAAATCCTCGAGCTGAAGAACACCATCAACGTGATGGTCGACCAGCTGAACTCCTTCGCGTCCGAAGTGACGCGGGTGGCGCGCGAGGTCGGCACCGAGGGCAAGCTCGGCGGCCAGGCGAACGTGCCGGGCGTGGCCGGCACCTGGAAGGACTTGACCGACGGCGTGAACTCGATGGCGGGCAACCTGACCGCCCAGGTACGTAATATCGCGGAGGTGACCACCGCGGTGGCCAACGGCGACCTGTCCAAGAAGATCACGGTCGACGTGAAGGGCGAGATCCTTGAACTGAAGAACACCATCAACGTGATGGTCGACCAGCTGTCGTCGTTCGCGTCCGAAGTGACGCGGGTGGCGCGCGAGGTCGGCACCGAGGGCAAGCTTGGCGGCCAGGCCTATGTGCCGGGCGTGGGCGGCACCTGGAAGGACTTGACCGATAACGTCAACTTCATGGCCTCGAACCTGACCGGCCAGGTGCGCAATATCGCGGCGGTGACCACCGCCGTGGCGCGCGGCGACCTGTCCAAGAAGATCACGGTGGACGTCAAGGGCGAGATTCTCGAACTGAAGGATACCATCAACGTGATGGTGGACCAGCTGTCGTCGTTTGCGTCCGAAGTGACCCGGGTGGCGCGCGAGGTCGGCACCGAAGGCAAATTGGGCGGCCAGGCGAACGTCTCGGGCGTGGCCGGTACCTGGAAGGACTTGACGGAAAACGTCAACCAGCTGGCAGCCAACCTCACCAACCAGATGCGTGCGATCGGTGAAGTGGCGACGGCGGTGACCCGCGGCGACCTGTCGCGTTCCATTCAAGTGGAGGCACGCGGCGAGGTCTCCTACCTGAAGGACAATATCAACGAGATGATCCGCAACCTGAAGGAAACGACGCAGAAGAACGCGCAGCAGGATTGGCTCAAGACCAACCTGGCGCGCTTCACGCGCCTGCTGCAGGGCCAGCGCGACCTGCAGGCGGTGACCAAGCTCATCCTGTCGGAACTGGCGCCGCTGGTCTCGGCCCACCACGGCGTGTTCTACATGATGGACTCGCAAGAGATCGATGCGCGCCTGCGCATGATCGCCAGCTACGGCTACCGCTCGAGCCGCAAGCTGCCGACTTCCTTCTTGCCGGGCGAAGGCCTGGTGGGCCAGTGCGCGCTGGAGAAGACCCGCATCTGGCTTACCGACGTGCCGCGCGACTATATCGTGGTGTCGTCGGGCCTGGGCTCGGCGCCGCCGAACAATATCGTGGTGCTGCCGATCCTGTTCGAGCAGCAGGTCAAGGCCGTCATCGAGATTGCCTCGCTCGACCGCTTCACCGAAACCCACCTGTCGTTCATGGACCAGCTGATGGAGTCGATCGGCGTGGTCTTGAACACGATCGAGGCCAATAGCCGCACCGAGTCGCTCCTGACGCAGTCGCAGTCGCTGGCGCAAGAGCTGCAGCAAACCAACCAGGAACTGGCCGAGAAGGCGCGCCTGCTGTCCGAGCAGAATATCGAGGTCGAGCGCAAGAACCGCGAGGTCGAGCAGGCCAAGCTGGCGCTGGAAGAAAAGGCGACCCAGCTGGCGCTGTCGTCGAAATACAAATCCGAATTCCTGGCCAATATGTCGCACGAACTGCGCACGCCATTGAATTCGCTGCTGATCCTGGCCCAGCAACTGTCCGACAACCCGGAAGGCAACCTGTCGGGCAAGCAGGTCGAATTCGCCAAGACCATCTACGGCTCGGGCTCGGACTTGCTCACCCTGATCAACGACATCCTCGACCTGTCGAAGATCGAGTCGGGCACCGTCACGCTGGACGTGTCGGAATACCGCTTCTCAAACCTGCGCAACTACGTCGACCGCACCTTCAGGCACATGGCCGAGGCCAAGCACCTGGGCTTCCAGGTCGACCTGGCCGAGAACCTGCCGACGGCGGTGATGACCGATACCACGCGCCTGCAGCAGGTGCTCAAGAACCTGCTGTCGAATGCCTTCAAGTTCACCAGCCACGGCCAGGTGTCGCTGGGCATCAGCCTGGTGACCAGCGGCTGGACCTCCGACCATCCGAACCTGGAGCATGCCGACGCGGTGCTGGCGTTCTCGGTCTACGACACCGGCGTGGGCATCCCGGCCGACAAGCTGCAACTGATCTTCGAAGCCTTCCAGCAGGCCGACGGCTCGACCGCCCGCAAATACGGCGGCACCGGCCTGGGCCTGTCGATCTCGCGCGAACTGGCGCGTCTGCTGGGCGGCGAAATCCGGGTCGAGTCGACCGTCAATGTCGGTTCGGTGTTCACGCTGTACCTGCCCTACAACCGCGCAGGCTTCATCAACTACGAACAGGCGCGCCAACCGCAGCCGGCACGCCTGGCGCCGCCCTTGAACCTCCCCGCCCCGCTGGTGCCGGTGCTGCAGGAGAATAGCGAAGTCTCGACCCTCGACCTGACGTCGGACCTGCTCGATCCGAGCGGCGCCGTGGTCGAGTATGCGAGCGTGCTGGACGACCGCGGCCTGGTGACGCCGGGCGACCCTTCGGTGCTGATCGTCGAGGACGATGAGCGCTTTGCGAAGGTAGTGCTCGAATTCGCGCGGGAGAAGAACTTCAAGGCGATTGTCACCCACCGCGGCGATTCGGCGCTGTCGCTGGCGCGCGACTACCTGCCGTCGGCCATCCTGCTCGACATCGACCTGCCCGACATCGACGGCTTCACGGTGCTCGACCGCTTGAAGCGCGACCCGAGCACGCGCCATATCCCGGTGCATGTCATGTCGTCGCTGCGCGAACGCGAGCGCGCGCTGCGCCAGGGCGCGATCTCGTACATCAACAAGCCGGTCGAGCGCGACGCGCTGAAAGAAGAATTCAAGCGCATCCAGAAATTCCTGATGGGCGGCAAGCGCAGCCTGCTGGTGGTCGAGGACGATCCGGCCCAGCGCGAGTCGATCGTCTCGCTGATCGGCAATAACGACATCCATATCGTCACGGTCGACCATGGCGCCGCCGCGCTCGAGGCCCTGCAATCGTCGCATTTCGACTGCATGGTGCTGGACCTGACCCTGCCCGACATTTCCGGCTTCGACTTGCTCGACCAGATCGGCCGCAACGAGCGCCTGCGCGACCTGCCGATCGTGATCTATACGGCCCAGGAACTCAATCGCAAGGAAGTGACAAAGCTCAAGCGCTATGCCAAGACGATCGTGATCAAGGATGCGCGCTCGCCCGAGCGCCTGGTGGACGAGACCGCGTTGTTCCTTCACCGCTCGCAGGCCAGCCTGCCCGAGACGCAACGGCGCATGCTGGAAGAGATCCACGCCCTCGATTCGGGCCTGGCCGGGCGCAAGGTGCTGATCGTCGACGACGACCTGCGTAACATCTTCGCCCTCTCGACCCTGCTGGAACGCCAGCAGATGCAGGTGCTGTTCGCCGAGAATGGCCGCGACGGCATCGAGGTGCTGGAAAAGGATCCCGGCATCGAGATCGTCCTGATGGACATCATGATGCCCGAGATGGACGGCTACGACACGATGCGGGCGATCCGCCGCATCCCCAAATTCCGTTCGCTGCCGATCATCACCCTGACCGCGAAGGCAATGAAGGGCGACCGCGACAAATGCATCGCGGCTGGCGCCTCGGACTACATCACCAAGCCGGTCGACGTGGCGCAGCTGCTGTCGATGATGCGGGTCTGGCTGCACTGAGGCCGCGGTGAATGCCTTGACGGGATTGCCGGTCGATACCGGCCTGGCGGAGCTCGAGATCGAGCTGCTGCTCGAAGCGCTGTACCAGCGCTTCGGCTTCGACTACCGCAGCCACGAGCGCGCCATCCTGCGGCGCCGGCTGCAGGGGCTGGCGCGCCGGCGCGCGCTGCCGAACCTGTCGCGCCTGCAGGAGCAGGTGCTGCATGCGCCCGGCGCCGCGCTCGAGGTGGTACGCGCGCTGGCAGTGCCGCCGGCTGCCCTGTTCGACCGTCCCGACTGGGTGCGGCGCCAGCGCAGGGCACTGGCCGATAGCCTGCGGCCGACGGCGCTACCCAAGGTCTGGCTGCCGGAAGCAGCCGGCGTGGGCGAGGCCTGGACCCTGGCGGTGCTGCTGGCCGAAGAAAAGCTGTATGGACGCACCGAGGTATTCGCGACCCTGGCCAGCGACGAATTGCTGTTCGAGGCCCGCGAAGCCACGCTGCCGGCGGCCCATCTGCTTGACGCCCAGTGCGGCTACGAGGCGAGTGGCGGCACCGGGCGCCTGGCCGACTACTTCGAGGTCAGCGATGGCCGCGCGCGCCTGCTGCCGCGGCTGCTCGAGCGCATCACCTGGCTGCAGTACTGCCTGGTGACCGACGGCTCGTTCAATGAATTCCACGCGATCGTCTGCTGCCGCGCCCTGCCCGACTTCGGGCCAGTGCTGCGCCAGCGCGTGCTGCGGCTGTTCCGGGACAGCCTGGCCCTGTTCGGGGTGCTGGGGATCGACCGCGAACTGGTGGTGGGAGATGCGGCGGCGGGCGATTACCAGCCCTTGTTCGAGGATGGGGCCTGGTACAAGCGGGTGCGGTGACCGCGACTGGCGCGCCGACGCTATATCGCCGTAGGGTTGGCGGCTACGCCGCCGACGCGGTGATGGTTGGCAGCGAGATCATCCGGCACGACATCGGCGCCGATAGCGATCGACGCGTCGGCGGCGGAGCCGCCAAC